>NZ_CATKQW010000033.1:0-768875 GCF_949767865.1 Pseudomonas sp. IT-P294
ATTACCGAAAACTTCAACGTGGTGGCGACGGATACCGACGGCAGCACCGCGTCGGGGCAGATCAACGTCAACATCGTCGACGACTTGCCTACCGCCAACCCGGACCACACCTCGGTGGCCGAGGGCGCAACGGTCTCGGGCAACGTGCTGGACAACGACATCGGCGGCGCTGACGGTCCGGCCCTCAGTGGTGCGGTGGTCGGCGTACGAGCTGGCTCGGACACCTCGACCTCCGCCATCGGCGGCCTCGGTTCGAACATCAATGGCACTTACGGCTACCTGACCCTGGATGCCCACGGCAACGCGACGTACCACAGCAATCCCAACGCGGTGAACGGCCCGGGCGCGACCGATGTATTCACCTATACCGTGCGCGATGCCGACGGCGATGAAAGCACCACCACCATCACCATCGACGTGTCGAACAGCTGCATCAAGGCGGTCAGCGACAGCGACGTGACCGTTTACGAAAAAGCCCTGGACCTGAGCAAGGATGGCCAGGACCTGGCCGCCGGGACGGTCACCGGCAGCGACCCCACCAGCACCGGCGAAACCGCCACGGGCACCCTGGTCGGCTCCGTCACCGGCGCCACTGGCGCGATCACTTACACCCTGGTTGGCAGTGCCACCGGGACGTACGGACAAATCCTGCTCAACCCCAACGGCACCTACACCTACACCCTGACTTCGCCGGCGACCACCACGCCGCATGTCAACGACGGCGCCAATACGCTGACCGAAAGCTTCACCTACCAGGCCACCGATTCGCTGGGCAACACCACCACCAGCACCATCGTGGTCAAGATCGTCGATGACGTGCCCAAAGCCTTCCACGACAGCAACGCCGGCACCGCATCGGAAAACGTTCTGACCCTCAATGGCAACGTGCTGACCAACGATGTTCAAGGCGCGGACCACGTCGCCACCGGGCCGAACGCCGGGCCTATCACCCCGGGCACATTCACCGGCACCTATGGCACCCTGGTGCTCAATGCCAACGGCACCTACACCTACACGCTGAACACCAACGATGCAGACTTCAAAAATCTGCACGGCGGCGGCAATGGCACGGAAACCTTTACCTACACCCTCACCGATGCCGACGGCGATACCAGCACCGCCAACCTGGTGCTGAACGTCCACAACAACGACGACCCGGTCACCCTCAACGGCCTGAACGTCAGCGGCGGTGAACTGACCGTCTACGAGAAAAACCTCAGCGATGGCACCAGCCCCAATGCGCCGGCCCTGACCCAGAGCGGCACCTTCACCGTAACGGCCCTCGATGGTCTGCAAACCCTCGATGTCGGCGGCATTCATGTGGTGGTCGGTGGCGTCGCGGCAGGCTTCCCGCAATCAATTGTCACGCCGCTCGGCAGTACGCTGACCATCACCGGCTTCAATCCGGCCACCGGCGTGCTCAGCTACAGCTACACCCTGGTGGATAACGAAACCCATCCAACCGGCAACGGTGCCAACAGCCTCACCGAGAACATCAACGTGGTCGCCACGGACACCGACGGCAGCACTGCGTCGGGGCAGATCAACGTCAACATCATCGATGATTTGCCAACCGCCAAAGCGGATACGGCAAGCGTGGTCGAAGGCGGTACGGTCAGCGGCAATGTGCTGGACAACGACATCGGCGGTGCCGACGGCCCTGCAGTCAGTGGTGCGGTGGTCGGCGTGCGCGCAGGCGGCGACACGTCGACCTCGGCCATCGGCGGCCTCGGTTCGAACATCAACGGCACCTACGGCTACTTGACCCTGGATGCCCACGGCAACGCGGTCTATCACAGCAATCCGGACGCCGTGAGCGGGGCAGGTGCCACCGACACCTTCACCTACACCGTGCGCGATGCCGATGGCGATGAAAGCACCACCACCATCACTATCGACGTCTACAACAGCTGCATCAAAGCGGTCAGCGACAATGACGTGACCGTCTACGAAAAAGCCTTGGACCTGAGCAAGGACGGGCAGGATCTGGCTGCCGGCACCGTCACTGGCAGCGATCCCGGCCATACCGGCGAAACCGCCACGGGCACGTTGGTCGGCTCCGTCACCGGTGCGACTGGGGCTATCACGTACACCCTGGTCAGCAGCGCCACCGGGACGTACGGACAAATCCTGCTCAACCCCAATGGCACCTACACCTACACTCTGACCTCGCCGGCGACCACCACGCCGCATGCCAACGACGGCGCCAATACGCTGACCGAAAGCTTCACCTACAAGGCCACCGATGCGCTGGGCAACAGCACCACCAGCACCATCGTGGTCAACATCGTCGATGACGTGCCCAAGGCGGTTGGCGCCGAACGTTCGGTCGCGGCGGTGGAGATCGATTCCAACCTGCTGCTGGTGATCGACGTCTCCGGCAGCATGGTCGACCCCTCGGGTGTGCCGGGGTTTTCGCGCCTCGAACTGGCCAAGCAGGCGATCAGTGCCTTGCTCGACAAATATGACGACCTGGGCGATGTGAAAGTGCAGATCGTCACGTTCAGCAGCAATGCCACCGACAAAACTTCGATCTGGGTCGATGTGGCGACGGCCAAGTCGATTATTTCCGGCCTGACTGCCGGCGGTGGCACCAACTACGATGCAGCGGTCGCGACGATGCAAACCGCGTTCGACACCGCGGGCAAACTGACCGGCGCGCAGAACGTCGGCTACTTCTTCTCCGACGGCAAACCCAACGAAGGCGACATCGGCAGCGCGGATGAGGCCGCGCTCAAAGCCTTCCTCGACGCCAACGGCATCAAGAACTATGCGATCGGCCTGGGCAGTGGCGTGAGCAACACCTACCTCGATCCGCTGGCCTATGACGGCAGCTCCCACACCAACACCAACGCGGTGGTGGTGACTGACCTCAACCAACTCAACTCGGTGCTCTCGGGCACGGTGATGGGCGCGCCTGTGACGGGCACCTTGCTGGAGGGCGGAACATTCGGTGCCGATGGCGGCTTCATCAAAACCCTTGTGGTCGACGGCACGACATACACCTACGACCCTAAAGGCAACAGCAACCAGGGCGCGCTGAACTTCAGCGGCGGCGCCAACCACGGCACGTTCAACACCGTGAACAACACCCTCAGCATCGCCACCAACAATGGCGGCACCCTGGTGGTGAACCTCGACACCGGCGAGTACAACTACACCTCGCAAAAAACCACATCGGTGGTGATCACCGAAAACATCGGCTTCACGCTCAGCGACAACGATGGCGACCTGGCCAGCTCGACGCTGACGGTCAAAGTCATTCCGAATACGGCGCCGGTGGCGGTCGATGACCACATCATCACCAACGTGCTGTCGGGCAATATCGTGGTGCCAGGCGAATTGCTGCTGGCCAACGACACCGATGCGGACAAGGATCCCATGACCGCATCGCCGACCACTTTCAACACCGGTTGGGTGGCCAAGGGCGCAGACTTCATCGGCACCAATCAGAGCTTCAACTTCACCGGCAGCAACGCCCAGGCGGTGACCATCGCCCGCAGCGCCTTCGTCGCCAACACCGCCGCTATGACCGCGGTCTTGGTGGTCAGCGGGGCACTCGGTTCGGTCAGCAACAACAGCACCAACGATGAGGACCGCATCACCGTCAGTCTCAAACAGGGCGAAACGCTCAACCTGGACCACAACCTGGCGGCCGGGCACGTCACGATGGAGTACTCGCTCAACGGCGGCGCATGGACCCCCATCGCCGACGGCCAGACCATCACGGCTGCGGCGGACGGCACCTACCAGATCCACATCACCAACATCCCCAATGGCCCGGGCAACAGCGGGTCGGGGTCGGAAAACTACCAGCTGACCATGACCGTCAACTACGCCGGCGCCCATGACATCACCCCGGATGCCCACGGCACCTACACCGCCAACGACAACCACGGCGGCAGCGACAGTGCCGGCGTGACCATCAGCTATCAGGACGGCCACACCCTCACTGGCACTGCGGGCGACGACGTGTTGGTGGCAGGCACCGGCAACAACGTGATCAATGCCGGCGACGGCAACGATGTGCTGACCGCCGGTTCCGGCAACAACGAGCTGCACGGCGGCGCCGGCAATGACTTGCTGTTCAGCGGCCCGGGTAACGACCTGCTCGACGGCGGCCCCGGCATCGACACCGTGAGCTACGCACATGCTACGGCGGGCGTCACGGTCGACCTGAGTCTGACGACCGCGCAAAACACCGGAGGCGCTGGCACCGATACCCTGACCGGGATCGAAAACCTCGTCGGCTCAAACTTCAACGACTCCCTCACGGGCGATAGCCATAACAACGTCATCAACGGCGGTTTGGGTGACGACATCCTCAATGGTGGTGGCGGCGACGACATCCTGATTGGCGGTCTCGGCAACAACACCCTCACCGGCGGGCCAGGGGCCGACACCTTCCAATGGCTCAAAGGCAACAGTGGCCACGACGTCGTCACCGACTTCACCCCGGGCACCGACAAACTCGACTTGTCGCAACTGCTGCAAGGCGAAAACGGCACGGCGGCGTCGCTGGATGACTATCTGCACTTCAAAGTTGTCGGCAGCGGCGCTTCTGTCGTCACCAGCATCGACGTCAGCGCCATGGCCGGCGCGGCCCCGAACCAGACCATCGACCTGGCCGGCGTGAACCTGGCCAGCCACTACGGCGTCACGCCGGGGGCGGGCGGCGTGATTGCAGGAGGACATGACACCGCGACCATCATCAATGGCATGTTGAACGACCATTCGCTGAAGGTGGATACCGTGTGACCTGAAGTCTGAACGACAAAACCCGCCATTCCTGGGTTAGGAATGGCGGGTTTTTTGTTGTCTTCGATCGTTCCCACGCTCTGCGTGGGAATGCCTCCCCGGACGCTCCGCGTCCGCTTTTGGGACGCAGAGCGTCCCTTGCTGCATTCCCACGCAGAGCGTGGGAACGATCAATCAGCTTAGGAAAGAAACGGTCAGCCTGAGGGGCTAACCCTGCGGATCAAAGTTATCCAGCACCCGATTCACCGCCAGTTCACCCAGCATCACCACCTGCTGAATCCCCAGCAAGGTGTTGCGATGCGTGCCCTCCATCAACCCGGCAAAATCGCTCAGCATCACACTCGCGGACGCCAGGGATTCACACGCATTGACCAGCAGTGTTTCGTCGTTTGCGTGGGGGGCGATGAAGTAAATAGTGCTGGGTTTGCGGGGCAGGTCTTGTGAGATGACCGGTTTGAGGTAGTAATCGAGGGCGCGGTCGGCGGCTTCGTTGAGCTTTTTGGGATCGGTGGATTCGTAGGGGGAAACGTCGTCGGTTTCGGGTGGGTTGGGGGTGATCTTGGGCATGGTCTTCAATTCCGTCAGTAATGCTGACACCACCTCGCGACTAAACGAAGGGGTGGCGGCTGTGCGCAGGTTAGTCGACCGGGGAATTGAAGAAGCCGGCGCACCCGAAGATGCCCTGCGCACAGCCACCATCAAGAGCAGGTAAAAACCACCTGCCTGACGGACACTCGTGCAGCTTCAATTACCGCAGGGCGACTAAACCCGACCACTGATAGGCAGTGGCAGGGAAACGATAGAGACCAGGCACAAAGCGCACAAGCCGGCGGATTCTGGCGCAGTCGTAGGTAACGGCGCAAGGATGTGTAGCCTGAGAGAGTATCTGGAGATGTCTTTTAAACATCACCGTTTAATTCTCACTCCAGTGATAAATGGATACGTCCCCTTAGCTGAATTCTGAAGGTAGATACCGTCTGACCTGAAACGACAAAACCCGCCATTCCTGTTCAGGGAATGGCGGGTTTTTTGTTGTCCGTTCGATCGCTCCCACGCTCTGCGTGGGAATGCCTCCCCGGACGCTCCGCGTCCGCTTTTGGGACGCAGAGCGTCCCTTGCTGCATTCCCACGCAGAGCGTGGGAACGATCAATCAACTCTTCAATGGCCGCAATTACTGCGGATCAAAATTATCCAGCACCCGATTCACCGCCAGTTCACCCAGCATCACCACCTGCTGAATCCCCAGCAAGGTGTTGCGATGCGTGCCCTCCATCAACCCGGCGAAATCGCTCAGCATCACACTCGCGGACGCCAGGGATTCACACGCATTGACCAGCAGTGTTTCGTCGTTTGCGTCGGGGGCGATGAAGTAGATAGTGCTGGGTTTGCGGGGCAGGTCTTGGGAGATGACCGGTTTGAGGTAGTAATCGAGGGCGCGGTCGGCGGCTTCGTTGAGCTTTTTGGGATCGGTGGATTCGTAGGGGGAAACGTCGTCGGTTTCAGGTGGGTTGGGGGTGATCTTGGGCATGGTGAAACTCCTACAAGAAATGGAGCCACCAAGACCTGTCGCTAAACAAGTAAAGGTGGCGGCTGCACGCAGGTTAGCGAACCGGGTGTAGGCGCCCGGCAGACCCGAAGGTCTCCCGCGCACAGCCGCCATGACATCAATTGCAGATATGAATAATCCGCAAGAGAGATTGGAGTGCTGTTGCGCCTACATAGGTTCGGGTCGCTAAACCCGATCGCTGATTAGTCAGCGACCGGGAAACAATAGAGACCCGGCACAAGGCGCACAAGCCGGCGGATTCTGGCGCAGTCGTAGGCAACGACGCAAGGATGTGTAGGGTGAGAGTGTGTTTGGGGATGTCTGTTAAACATCGCTGTTTAATCAGACTTCGCCATCAGGATCGGACGGAAAATAGATACGTCCTTTTTGGTCCGTTGAGCGTTGCCCAAAAAACGGCCTAGAAAGGCCGTTTTATAGGAGTAGTATTTCAGCCTTTAAATTATCTGTAAGTCATCTGGAAACAATCAAAAGAAATTAAATCCATCTGCGACGTTTGGACTTCTATACCCCAAATATCAATACTGGGATGCGAGTAACTAACAGATTGCGCATCGAAATTAGGTGGGAGCGTATATTGATGGATTATGCTGTTGTTTATGTCTAAAAATCTGATCCATAGATTAGGGGTTTGTGCGAACCGGACAAAAAAACTGACGCTGGAATAGCCCCAATTGAATCGAATACGCATATGTTGTGACGTGCCAAGGCCTTTCCAATGCATCTCCAGAGTCTGCCCATAACTTCTACCCGGTATCTGAGGATAGGGACCAGTGAACAAGTCAGCCAGTGGAGCTATCCCGATAAAGCCGGTGCCCCCTAAATAGTAAATAGTCATGCTGTTCAGTGGGATGTTGAGACCTGGCGATACGTGTCTCGTTGAGTATTGATCGAAATTTTCAGACGTGATTGGCACTACTCTGGTGAAACTCCGTGAGTTGGAATTCAACCCGGTCGCTACTGCTTTGGCGTATACCGTGTTGAGGCCAGCGCCGATGGGCAGGGGGGTAGTCCAGAAGCCGCTTGCGTTGCTCTGCACGATATTTTTGGCACTGTTGTTGTGATAGATCTGTACGCGATACAAAGGCGTCACCTGTCCTTCCAGTGTGACAGAGACACTCGCGGTACTGCCTCCCTCGCCCAGCTCTCCTCGCGAATGCTTGACCGACGTCAAGGTCACTGCCAAGTGGGCTTTGCGTGTAAAGATGCGCACGGAGGATTCCAGCTGATTTCCATAAACGGCTCTGGCAGTGAGGGAAAAAACCTTCTGCTCCAGAGCCGATAACGTCGTAGTCCCATTCCCTTTGCTATCAAGTGGAATAGGCGCCCCAATGGCCTTGGCTCCATCGTAGAGCTGGATACTCTGGTTCGGATCGGCAGTGACGGTCACCGTGACCTTGGTGTCGTAAGTCGTTCCGTTATGGAGGACCAAACCTTTGGAATCCCTTATTTCGGGGATGCTTGGTTTGGTGGCCACCAGTGCCTTGACGATGTACGTCCGGCGCGGAAAATTGACCATCTTCGCCTTGTTGGCCACGCCGTTGAAGTTCACCCCAAATCTAACCGTCATGACGCTTTGATCCGCCAGGGTCTTCAACCACGGGATGGGTGCCTGCGTGATTAACTCTGAAGGAGGATATTTATGCGCTTGGCCGGTCCATAGCACGTATTCGGTGGCGTTGCCGTTTGGCAGGAAGCCGTCGTAGCGCAGCCAGACACCCTGTCCATACGCTTGCAAGAACCACTGCGCCACGCTGAATTTTTCATTGCCCACCAGTTTGGAAACATCCAGTTCCTTAGTCGTTACGCCGGCGACTGCTGGTGTTGGCAGGTCGCTGCTTTCCTGAGGGATGAGTAGCACCGACAGATTCAAATCGCCTGAGACGTACGTTTTGCCGCCTTGAATAATGGTGTAGAACACTCTCACGACGGTGCCCAAGCAGAACGCCACTACCGAGTTCGGAATGCGAATAGATAGACCGGCACTGACCAAGGTGGCCGGCGAGGTATGGGAACCACCGGAGGGCGTTCCGGCTGCTGCGATCCAGGACACGGTCAGCCGGGCATCCGGTTTGAAAGCGGGGTTGGTCGGCACCACAATGGTCAGTGTATTTCGGGCCTTGAACGGAACAAGATTCTTGCCGTCGACCTCGGCCTCATCCACGCGAGGCGGCAGGGGCGTTCCGATCACTTCCTCGCCAAACATCAATTGCAGCAAATTGGAAAACACTTCCACCTCACCCGGGTTAGTCACCGTGCATTGCACGGTCAACGGGGTGTTGGCGTAGGGGGCGATGTATTTGGCGGGTACATGAAAGATGACCTGCTGTGTCGGGTCGGTGACGATCAATTGAAAAATGAACAGGGTTTTAATCCCGTCCTGATCCGTGGTTTGCCAGTTGAGTTTGACAATCGCGCCTATTTTCAATGGCCAGTATTTGGCGACCTGCACCGTGGCCGTGGCGGTGTCGACCGGTAGCTTGTTGTTCACCAGCGGATCGACAATCGGCAAGCCCAAGGGCAGGGACGAGCCGCTGAACGTGGCGTCGGCGGGTTTCGAGAACTGGGTCTTGCCGGCTCTGATCAGTTGGTAGGACGCCCGCGCCGAACCTCCAATCAGGTTGCGCACCCATTCATTCTCAACCGCAAAGTTCATGCTCCTGCTGGCGGCAGTGAGGGTGCGACTGAAAGTCTGGATAACCGGGTCGCCGCCTTTGGTGAGCCCTTCCAGCACTAGCTCGATCAGATCTTTCGCTGCAAATACCCCGGTGATCAGGACATTCAGGGGGCCGTCCATAAGCCCATCGTGATTCACCACATTGTCCAGATCAGCCTGTTCAAAAATCGGCGCGGTCAGCAACACCGTGCCAGGTTTGGCCGTGAGAATGAGCGCATCCGACCAGCCGCTGGTGTTTTCCACTACATCAAACACTTCCCAGCGCACCACCAGACTGTTGGTGGGCGCCAGGCTGGCGAGCATTTGCGGTGTCAGTTCAAAATTAAGGTCACCCAACGTGGTGACGGTGCTTTCCAGGAGCAGAGGTCCAAAGGCAAGCACCACCACATCACCGATGGATTGGTTAAAGTACGCCAGCACAGTCACGAACATGCCTTCGTCGATCACGGTCTGATCGATGATGCTTTCCGAGGAGACGGGCAATTTCAGGCCCTGGTTGAACGGCTTGCCCCCGTCCGTGTCCGCTTCGCCCGGCGCCGGGTACTTGTAAAGCAACGGTACGGGTGGCGATCCCTCGGTGCCGTTCCCGCTCACGCGCTCAACTTCGAACCAGAAGAGCTGGTTCTTGGGCAGCAACGGCGCAAACCTGGCTTCCATGTTTTTGGCGGAAATATAGAAAGGAATGTTTTTCGCGTTGCCTTCGGCATCGAAGTGAGCTTCGGTCACCGAGAACTCAGCGACGGGAGCGTTTTTTGTTTCGATGTACACCTTGATGTAGTCACCGATGGCCATGTTCAAGTAGGCCAGAATGAAGACCAGCAATCCGTCACGATCACCGTGCACCATGTTGATGTTGATTCCCAACGCACCGTCGCTCTGCGGTTTGTAGCCAGGCGGGTAGGGCGGAGCGACCGCCAGCACGCCGATGCCGCGTTCGGGCGGGAAGACGACGACTTGTCCATTGGCGGCGGAATCAGCGTTTGTCATGGGGCTGTTCATGAATGCGTACCTTCCAGAGAGGCGCCCGGCTTCCCGATTGGGCGGCACCGATATGGAAGGATTAGAGCGTTGCCGCTCATGTTTGCCTACTGTCAGATCTGACAGGTCCTCGCTGCTTTAAGACAAGCGGTCATGCCCCTCACATCGGCTCCGGTGGCCCGATCAACCGCCCCATCACCCCGAACAATCCCAGCTCCCGAATCACCTCCAGTTCCCCTTTGGTCTCGACCATTTCCGCAATCAACGGCAAATCGATGCTGTTGGTTGCCCGGTAGATCGCGTCGATGAACAGCCGCTTGTCAGGCTGCTCGTCAATGTGACGGATGTACGCCCCATCGATTTTCAAGTACGCCAGGCCCAATTGCGTCAGATTGCCGATCTGGCTGAAGCTGCCACCGAAATGCTGCAATCCGATGCGATACCCGGTGTTGAGCAAACTATGGCTCAGGCGCTGTAATTCTTCCGGCGGCGGCAGTTGGCGTTCGTCGATTTCCAGGATCAGCAGGGGCGCCAGTTCAGGCAGTGATTCGAGCATGTCGATAATGTGTTTGAGCTGCGTTTGATCACGCAGGGTGTTGCCCGACAGGCTTAATGCCAGCGGCCAACGATTGACGACGAGGTATTCGAGGGTGGCTTCGAGCATTGCCAGATCGAAGCGCGCCGACCAGCCAAGACGCTCGATCCACGGCAGGAAATGCCCGGCGGGAATTGCCTCGCCCTGTGGGTCAAGCAAACGTGCAAGGACTTTGTGGTGCAGCACCTGGCTGGTGTCGGCGCATTGCACAACGGGTTGGAAATACAACTGCATCTTGCCTTCGGTCAGGGCGTCGTCGATCCAGGTGCGCCAGTCGTGTTGAGCGTGATTTGGCACGGTATCGGCGTGAGCCAGGTGTATCCATGGGCGTTCGGGATGCTGCTGGGCCTGAGTCAGCGCCTGGTCTAGGCGCAGGAACACGTCGCTGGCCCGTTCGCCGGGGTGATAGGCGACCACGCCCAGGTGCGCCACGGGCATGCAGTCGCTGGCGCCCGTCAGGCGCAGGTTTTCCAGGGTGGCGCTGATTTCCGAGGCCAGGCGCGCGGCGTCCGTGCTGTCCAGGCCGGGAGTCAGCAAGCTGAACTCGCCACCCCGATTGCGCGCTGCCAGCCAGGTGCGCCGTGCCGGAACCTGAGTCAGACGCTTGAGCAGTTCGCCGACGGTCCTGATCAGCGCATCCGTGCGCTGACCGCCCAGGCGTTGGTTGAGACCAATCAGATCGTTGATCCGCAACATCAGAAGATGGCCGTCGCTGCTTTGTTCGCCGACCAGTAAATGATCGTCCAGTTGCTCATCCAGCAAGCGCCGGTTGGCCAGTCCCGTGAGGCCGTCCTGATAGGACTCGGCGCGCAGCTTTTCACTGCGGGCGGCCTCTTCGGCGAACAGCGCCTTGAGCTTTTCGACCATCTGGTTCATCGCCAGCACCACGCGTTTCAATTCGGGTGTGCGTGGCAGTTTTGGCAGGCTCAGGAACTCGCGCTTGCTGATGGCTTGGGCTTGTTTGACCATTTTGTCGAGCGGGCGCAATTGCCGGCGTAGCAGCCAACCACCGAACACGGCGCTGAGCAGTCCGCAGATCAGCAACCAGATCAGGCTGCCGAGCGTGCTGTCCCAGAGTTTGGCCAAGGCAAACTGTGGATTGCTCAACACTTCGACGCGCGCCACCTGTTCCCAGCCTCGCGTGACCAGCGCATCGCCACCTTCCGGGCGCAGATTGACCAGGCTCACGAACCAGCCGGGCACGCCGTCGATATGCGTGGCTGCGTTGCGCTCGACCAGCACCTCTCCATCGACGATGTTGACCACACGAATGCTGCGAAAATAGCCACTGTCGAAGATCGAACTGACCATCAATTCGATCATTGCCGGATCATCGATCTGCTCCGTCAGCGACAAGCCCAGTGCGGTGGCAGCGTCCTGGGCGTGGGAGCGCAACTGGCCGAGCATTTGTTCGCGCGAGCTTTCCAGGCTGACAAAAAAACTGCCGCTGAACGCCACCAGCAAGAACAGGCAAATGGCGATGAACAACTGTTTGCGCAGTGACATACAACGCTCCTTGCGATGGCCGCTAGCCTTCGCCCACGGCGAACCCTTCAGCCTGCATCTTTTTCAACACGTCTTGCCAGCGCGACAGCTTTTTCGAGTCGCTGCTGCGCTTGCCGCCATTGGCCCCCGGTAAATACAGGCCTTCTGCATTGAAGGCGTACACCGGCAACAGGTCTTTGCGTTGGGAAGCGGGGCGGATGTCGCCGATCAGGTTGTCCAGTACCAGCGGTTCGGCCGCGGGGTTGCTGTAGAAGGTCAGCACCATGTGCGCCTGGTTCTGGGTCAGGGCTTTGACGTAGGTGATGCGCAGCTTTTCGCTGGGAATCCCGAGTTGGCGCAGGCTGAAATACTTTGCCAGGGCGTAGTCTTCGCAGTCACCTGCACCCTTGATCAGTGATTCTTCTGGCGTTGCCCAGTAATCGGTCTGACGCCAGATGCGGGTGTCGTCCTGGAAACTCAGTTGTTGATTGAAAAAACGATTGACCGCGTCCAGTTGCTCGCGCTCGGGCTGGTTGGTTTCGCTTTTGAGCATTTGACTCCAGGCCTCGATTCTTCCTTGGGCAGCGCCGAGCGGACCGTAGCGCTGTTCGGCGATCTGCAAAATCTGTGAAAACTCCCAGTTGGCCCCGACGCTACCCAGTCCCGCCAGCAGAAAACTCGCCAGCAGCAGCCATCCGCCGAGCCGAAGTCGGAGCGCTGGCCATCCTGGACTACGCCGGCGACGGGACATGTCTGGCTGCTCGGGTGCAGATGACTGAAGTCTAGGCGCAGTTCTTTAAAAGGGAGGGTTGATCGTCGGGTCGGTTCGCGCGCTGATCGTTTCCACGCTCTGCGTGGGAGCGATCATTTTTCAGGATTTGCGCAGGGTTTTCTGTTTGAGGAGGTAGATCGTCACCAGCACTGCGCTGGTCAGCATGAATCCACGGGCCCACGGCAGTGGCACCAGATAGCAGGAAAACAGGATGCTCGCCCACATCAGCCCGATGGCGTAGACCTTACCCTTGAGCGGGATACCGTTGCCGTCGAGGTAGTCGCGAATCCACGGGCCCAGCTGCGGATGCTCGACCAGCCACTGATAAAAACGTGGCGAACTGCGGGCGAAGCAGGCGGCCGCCAGCAGCAGGAACGGGGTGGTGGGCAACACCGGCAGGAAAATCCCGATCACCCCCAGCGCTACGCTCAGCCAGCCGATGGCCAGCAGCACGTAACGCAACATCAGGGAGCGGTTGCCTATGGGGTTGTCCATAGGCAAAACCTTAGTGGTGACGTGGCTTGAGGATCGCCGGTTTTTCGTCTGGCGCCTGGCACAGCAGGTACAGCGCGGTCAGGGCTTCCGGGATCTGTACGATCATGTCGTCCATCAGGTTGGGGTCTTTGGCGATGTCTTCGAACTCAGGCTGTTCGTCGAACAGACCCGAACCGACCATGATCGGCAGCAGCATTTCGCTGACTTCGTCTTCGGCGGTTTCGAACCAGGCCGCTTCGCGCAGGAAGACGCCTTCCATGAAACCGATGCACCAGCCGCGCAGGTCGGAATCGTCCGGCTCTTCGCCCAGGTCCAGCTCGCACGGCAACTCGAATTCTTCATCTGAGGCCAGCTGGCGAGCGATGTGTGCCTTTAGCGCGAGCAGGGTGGATTCGATGGCTTCACGCTCGGTGTCGTCGGCGTAATGCGGCTCTTCGGCGAAAAGAGCGTCGATCCATTCACGATCCGGAACCACTTCGGAGCAGATCGACAGCGCGGTGAGGTAGCCGTGGGCGGCCACGTAGTCCAGCGCCTCGTCATGCAGTTCGTCGGCGTCGAGGAAGACTTGCAAACGGGTTAGTTGCTCAGCGAAGGACATTAAAGGGCTACCTTGGGAATTAACAGATGCGGGAATTCTAGGCCTTCTTGAGCACACAGGCCAGCCGCGCGGCATATTTGCGCCCCGGAACACCACAATCCCTGTGGGAGCGAGCTTGCTCGCGATGGCGGTTATACATTCAGCATCTTTGTTGCCTGACACCCCCTCATCGCGAGCAAGCTCGCTCCCACAGGGTCTCGCACGGTTTTGACCTTGTGTGTCTTCTCAGCGGCACCCTTTGAAGAGGAGGCCTCGGGTATACTCGTGCGTTTTGTGATGCCCTGCTGGCGTCGCGGCTGAAATGTGAAGCGTCATGCAACGCGCACTTACGATTTGTCGGTGCAGCCTTCGTGGTTCTGAACCAGCCTTGCAGGGATGTTTCGGTGATTTTTGGAGTTTTTATGCTCGAGCAGGCTCAACGCGTCCTCAAGGACATCTTCGGCTACGACAGTTTCCGTGGCCGTCAGGGTGCAATCATTGAGCGCGTGGCCAGTGGCGGCGACGCGTTGGTGCTGATGCCTACCGGTGGCGGCAAATCCTTGTGTTTCCAAGTGCCCGCGCTGCTGCGTGATGGCCTGGCCGTGGTGGTGTCGCCGCTGATCGCACTGATGGACGATCAGGTCGCCACCCTCGAAGAACTGGGTGTCGCCGCCGCCGCATTGAACTCAACGCTCAGTGCCGAGCAGCAGCGCGACCTCGCTGCGCGCATCAAGCGCGGCGAAGTGAAGATGCTGTATCTGGCGCCCGAACGATTGGTCCAGCCACGGATGCTGGCCTTCCTGCAAAGTCTTGAAATCTCCCTGTTCGCCATCGACGAAGCGCACTGCGTGTCCCAATGGGGCCACGATTTCCGTCGCGAATACCTGCAACTGGGGCAGTTGGCGGAGTTGTTCCCCAATGTCCCGCGTATTGCCCTGACGGCCACTGCAGACAAACGCACCCGTGAAGAAATCGTCGACCGGCTGCATCTGAACAATGCCGAGCGCTTTCTGTCGAGCTTTGACCGCCCCAACATTTTCTACCGCATCGTGCCCAAGGAGCAGCCGCGCAAGCAGTTGCTGGCGTTCCTCGCCGAGCGTCGCAGCGATGCCGGCATCGTCTATTGCCTGTCGCGCAAGAAAGTCGACGAAGTGGCAGTGTTTCTCAGCGAGCAAGGCTTCCCGGCGCTGCCGTATCACGCCGGTTTGCCCAACGAGACCCGCGCCCATAACCAGAAACGCTTCCTCAACGAGGAAGGCCTGATCATGGTCGCTACCGTGGCGTTCGGCATGGGCATCGACAAACCCAACGTGCGCTTTGTCGCTCACCTCGACTTGCCGAAATCCCTTGAGGCGTACTATCAGGAAACCGGTCGCGGCGGCCGTGATGGCCTCCCGGCGGATGCCTGGATGGCCTACGGCCTGCAAGACGTGGTGATGCTCAAGCAGATGCTGCAAAACTCCGAAGGCGACGAGCGCCACAAGCGTCTGGAGCAGCACAAGCTCGACGCCATGCTCTCGCTGTGCGAAGAAACCCGCTGCCGTCGCCAGACCCTGCTGGCCTACTTCGACGAAGACATGCCCGAGCCGTGCGGCCATTGCGATAACTGCGTCGATGGCGTGCAGACCTGGGATGCCACCGAGCCGGCCCGTCAGGCACTCTCGGCGATCTACCGCACCGGCCAGCGTTATGGCGTCGGGCATCTGGTGGATGTATTGCTGGGCAAGGACAACGAAAAAGTCCGCAGCTTCGGCCATCAGCATCTGTCGGTTTATGGTGTCGGCAAAGCGATGGGCGAGAGCGAATGGCGCTCCCTGTTCCGCCAACTGGTGGCCCGTGGCCTGGCCGACATCGACCTAGAAGGCTACGGCGGCCTGCGTCTGAGCGACACCTGCCGACCGCTGCTCAAGGGCGAAGTGACCCTGGAATTGCGCCGCGACCTCAAACCGCAAACCACTGCCAAAAGCAGCAAGAGCCAAGCCAGCCAACTGGTGCGCGGCGAAGAGCGCGAACAGTGGGAAGCCTTGCGCGCCCTGCGTCGCAAGCTCGCCGAAGAACATGGTGTACCGCCCTACGTCATTTTCCCCGACTCGACCTTGCTGGAAATGCTCCGCAGCCAGCCGACCTCGCTGGCGGAAATGGCCACGGTCAGCGGCGTCGGCGCACGCAAGCTGGAGCGTTACGGCGAAGCCTTTCTCGAAGTGTTGGGCGGGCAGGTCGAGGCGCCGAAAGTGGTGGCCGACGTACGCCACGAGCTGATTACCCTGGCCCGGGCCGGCATGACGCCGCTGCAAATTGCCGGTCAGCTGCAATGCTCGGAAAAGAATGTCTACACCATGCTCGCCGAGGCCATTGGCAAGCAGCAGCTATCGCTGGAACAAGCGCTGGACCTGCCGGAAGAATTGATGGGCGAAGTCCAGGACGCATTCCTCGACGGCGAGGGCGAGTTGCCACCGGTCTCGGAGATCGCCGCGTTGTTTGCGGGGAGAGTGCCGGAAGGGGTTTTGTATTGCGTGCGGGCGGCGCTGCAATCTGAGTTTGAGGTTTAAGTGATCTGTCAGGGTGATGTAACGATTCACTACAGACCAGTCCTTGCCTCAAGCCAATGGTCATGCTTAGCTGACTAATAATTAGTTTTTCTCTATTTCAGTCTGATCATGAGTGTTTTATGCCGTTAACCGATCAACACCGTTTTGGCATGCAACTGGCCCAGATGTCGCGTGGCTGGCGTGCCGAACTGGACCGCCGTCTGGCAGGCCTCGGATTGTCCCAGGCGCGCTGGCTGGTGCTGCTGCACTTGGCCCGTTTCGACGAAGCGCCGACCCAACGTGAACTGGCGCAAAGCGTCGGCGTCGAAGGGCCGACCCTGGCCCGATTGCTTGATAGCCTGGAAAGCCAGGGACTGGTCCAGCGCCAATCGGTGCTGGAAGACCGTCGGGCGAAGAAGATCGTCCTGTGTCCCCCAGCCCGTCCCCTGATCGAACAAATTGAAACCATTGCCAATCAGCTGCGCCGCGAACTGTTCGAAGGCGTGGATGAGGCGGAATTGAAGATCTGCATGCGCGTTCACGGGCACATTCTGGCGAACCTGGAAAAATCTTGAGGCATAACCGCGTATCAGCTTTTTGAGATACCCCGTTGAGCGGACTATAAAGAACTACTAGGCAATATCGTGTTCGTACCGGATGTGCGAACACGTACAGGTTGGTTCTGGTTATCTAAGGGATGCACATGCTCGAGAGTTGGCACGTTGTTTTGCGGTGTTGCGCCAGGCTGGTTCTGGTCGGTGGTGCTGTCACTTACTCGGCATTGGCCCCTGCGCTGGGACTGGGTGACATCACCCTTCATTCCGCGTTGAATCAGCCGTTGCGTGCCGACATTGCCTTGGTGGATGTCGGCAGTCTGGAGGAGGGCGAGCTCTCCGTCAGCCTGGCGACGGCGGATGAGTTCGGCCGCGCCGGCGTCGATCGGGTGTTCTTCCTCAACGACCTGAAGTTCACACCAGTGCTGCGGGGCAACCGCAGCCTGATCCGGGTGACCTCCAGCAAACCGGTCAACGAACCCTTCCTGAATTTCCTGGTGCAGCTCAACCAGCCCAACGGGCGTTTGCTGCGCGAGTACACGGTACTGATCGATCCACCGGGTTCACCCGGGATTGTGCCGGCCGACGATGTCCCCGTCGCCGACCAGCCAAACTCTCCCTTCCCGAGCGTAAAACCGGCCACTGCGTCAGCACCGGTGGCGAAGAAGTCAGCGACGGTGCCCAAGGTCGATCCACCTGTCGCGGCCCCTGTGAGCGATCCCGTTGCCGAACAACTGGCCGCCAGCATTTTGCAAAACCAGCAACTGCAAAAGACCGTCGATGAGTTGAGCGCGAAGCTCAAGGCTCAGGACGAGCAGGCGGCTGGCCAGAAAAAACAGGTATCCGAACTGCAAACCCAACTGGCCGAGATCAAGCAGGCACCGCCTGTAACGCCTGTAACGCCAGTCGCGGTAGTGCCTGCTGCCCCGGTCGTTGTCGAAGAGGCCGACAGCCAGTGGCCGCTGATCATCGGCTTGCTGGGATTGATAGCATTGGTGCTGCTGGGGCTGTTTGTTCGCCGCCGACAACAACATGGTCAAGTATTGGCGCCGGATCCAGCCGTTTTACCATCGCGCCACGAGCCGGTGCTCGATCGAGCCGCTGCTGCGGTGGAAAGCGCTCCAATGCCCGCATCGCCCCCCGAACATCGTGAAGAAACGGCGGCGGGTGATGTGCTGGAAGGCGTTGGCATCTACCTGGCCTATGGGCGATATTCCGAAGCAGCCGGTTTGTTGCGAGACGCCTTGGCCAAGCAACCACAGCGCACGGACCTGGCGGTGCAACTGCTGGAAGTCCTCGGTAAGCAAGGTGATGTTCGCGCCTATGAGGCGCAGGAAAACAGCTTGCGTGACGCCGGGTTCGACCCGCAAACGCTTCAGGATATTCGCGAACGTCATCCGAAACTGAGCGCGGTGCCGGTGCCGGTGCCTGCGGTGGCGACAAACATCGTTGCGATGAAGCCCGAAAGCGCGCCCGCCGACGAATTCCAGTTGAACCTGGATGATCTGTCGATGGATGCGAATTGGGATCTGGTCAGCCCCTTCGAAACGGCTAAATCCAGCAATGCACCGGCCAAAGCAGCAGAGCCCGCGTTCGCTTCAAACCTGCACGTATTGCCCGATGTGTTTGAGATGCCCGACGAGACGACCCTGGAAGAACCCGAATCCGTACTCGAATGGGTGCCCGAACCTGACTCACAGTCACTGGATGACGATTTTCTCGACTCGTTCAGCGACAGCGGACAATCGCTGGAACTCGAACCCCTCAACCTTGAGCCGGCCAGGCCGACCAGCGCCGGCAAGCTGGAACAAGCCCAGAACTGCATCGACGACGGTGATCTGGACAGCGCCATCGAGCTGCTCAATGAGTTGCTCAAGGAAGGTGATGAGCCGCTCAAGCAGACCGCCCGGAGTCTGTTGGCCGGAATCCGCTGAGCAACTAAACTGGCGGCGCACTCAGGTTCAGGAATTCGGCCCATCATGACCACGCAAAAACCGGAAATCGTCATCACCTACTGCACGCAATGCCAATGGCTGTTGCGCGCTGCCTGGCTGGCGCAAGAACTGCTCAGCACTTTCGGCGATGACCTGGGCAAAGTCTCGCTGGTGCCCGGCACTGGCGGTGTCTTCCACATTTTCTGTGACGAAGTGCAGCTCTGGGAGCGCAAGGCCGACGGAGGTTTCCCGGAAGCCAAAGTGCTCAAGCAGCGAGTCCGCGATCAGATCGATCCCGACCGCGACCTCGGCCATAACGACCGGACTCAGTGAGAGGCGGCTTCGGCCGCCACGGTTTTTTTACTGGAACCGCCCGACAGCCTGCTGGAAACCACAATCGCGACGATGATCAATGCACCGCCGATGAGCATGCGCAGCGTCGGGTTTTCATCGAACAACAGCCACGCCATGGTGATCCCGTAGACCGGCTCCAGGGCGAACACCACGGCGGCGGTGCGCGCCTTGATGACCGCCAGGCTAGCGACGAACAAACTGTGGGCAACCCCGGTGCAGAACACGCCGAGCAGACCGATCCACAGCCAGTCGATAGCGCGCACCTCGCTCAATTGCGGCGCTGCCATTGGCAGCAGGCACAAAGCAACCACTACGTTCTGACACAGCGCGGCCTGCACCGCCGGGATTCGCCCGGAGCTGGCGCGGTTGGTCAGCGACAGCAGGGCGAACAGCAAACCTGACCC
Organism: Pseudomonas sp. IT-P294; assembly: GCF_949767865.1. Lineage (NCBI taxonomy): Bacteria > Pseudomonadati > Pseudomonadota > Gammaproteobacteria > Pseudomonadales > Pseudomonadaceae > Pseudomonas > Pseudomonas sp. IT-P294. Next base: position 19,677 of record NZ_CATKQW010000033.1, read on the forward strand.
GACGGCCCAGAGCAGGCCCACGGTGGCACCGCTCGCCAGATCGAAGTCAGGCGTGACCAGCACCAGCCCGACACTCACCAGCACGACCAAGAGGATTTCGTTGGCGCGAATCCGCTCACGGAAAATCAGCCCTTCGAGAATCACGGTAAACGCCGGGAAGCTGGCGAACCCCAGGGTCGCAATCGCCACGCCCGCGACTTTCACCGCAATGAAAAAACTCACCCAATGCCCCGCCAGCAGCAAGCCGCTGAGCAGCAGGCGGCGCCAGTCCTGCGCTTCGAGTTTCTGCCAGCGTGTGTTGCTGGCGAACCGTGCGAAGAATGCCAATGCCAGTACGGCAAACGCGGCCCGACCAAAAACGATGACCGAGGGGGAGGCGGCAGCGAGTTTGCCGAACACACCGGTCAGGCCAAACATCAGTGCGCCGATATGCAGGGCGCCGAGGGCGGTACGCGGAGTCATTGCAATCCTTGATAACGGTAGTGAGCCAAGCCGACAGACATCGGCAGCTGCTCATTATTTAATCGCGCAATGCTGGCCATGTCTGTCGCCAGACTATCGTCCTTTGTTGCCAGACTCGCGGCGCAGTTCGCCCGGCGTCGCACCGAACTCGCGCAACACCGCCGCAGCGAATGCGCTCTGGGAACTGTAACCGACCCGACTGGCGATCTCGCCGACAGGCAGCGGCGAGTCCCGCAGCAATCCCACCGCTATATGCAGGCGTCGACTGCGAATGTAGTCCATCGGCGTCTGCCCGCATTCCGCGACAAACCGTGCATGCAACCGAGCGCTCGACAACCCGGCGATGCGCGCCAGATCGGCGACCTGCAGCGGATAAGCCGCGTACTGATCGATGTGCGCGTTCAGGGCGGCATATGGCAAGCGTCGACCGCCCACGACGTCGGGCCTGGCGTTGTTGAGGCTGGCCAGCAACAGCACCGCGCCTTGCTGGGCAATCAACGGATCACTGACCTGACTGGCCGCAAGCCAACTCACCAACTGGCTTTGCCCGGCGTCCAGCGGCAGGCGACCGGCGTTGTCGAGCAGACGTCGGCTGGCCTCGGCGTGATCGCCCAGGGACTTTGAAATCCATTGATCGCTCGGCACATCCAGCACCAGGCAGCGGCTGCCATTGCTGCTGCCGCAGGCGTGATGGAAGCCGGACGGCACCACCACGAAACTTTGTTGCACCACCTGACTGCCACGCCCGCCGACTTCAAAATCCAGCGCGCCCGAGAGCCCGAACACCAGTTGCGCGTGGTCGTGGCTGTGGACGATCAGGTCTTCGGTGTACTGGCGTAGCGTGAGGATCGGTCTCATCGCAGGTCTCCCGGGCAAGATGCGGCCAGTCTACACCGCCAGGGCGCTGTCACAGGACTGACTCGCCACTGTCATGGGCCATTAACCCGACCGGCGCAAGCTTGCCAAAACCTGTCCTGAGGGTTACCCATGACCAGCGCCGAGCTCGCCAAACCCAGCCGTAAGCAACGTGTGCGGACCTTGTGGATTTCCGATGTGCACCTGGGCACCCGGGATTGCCAGGCTGAACACCTGTCGCAGTTTCTCAAGGGCTATCACGCGGACAAGATTTACCTGGTCGGCGACATCATCGACGGCTGGAAACTGCGCAGCGGCATGTACTGGCCGCAGGCGCACACCAATGTGATCCGCAGGCTGCTGACCATGAGCAAGCGGGGCACCGAGGTGATCTACGTCACCGGTAACCACGACGAATTCCTGCGTCGTTATTCGAAGCTGATGCTGGGCAATATCCAGTTGGTGGACGAGGCGGTGCACGTGACCGCCGATGGCCGCCATCTGCTGGTGATCCACGGCGATCAGTTTGACGTCATCACCCGCTATCACCGCTGGCTGGCCTTCCTTGGCGATTCGGCCTACGAATTCACCCTGACCCTCAATCGTTGGCTGAATCACTGGCGCGCCCGTTATGGCTATGGCTACTGGTCACTGTCGGCGTACCTCAAGCACAAGGTGAAAACGGCGGTCAGCTTCATCAGCGATTTTGAAGAGGCCATTGCCCACGAATGCGTGAAGCGCGAATTGCACGGCGTGGTGTGCGGGCACATTCACCATGCCGAGATCCGCAAGGTCGGCGGGGTGGATTACCTCAATTGCGGGGATTGGGTGGAGTCGTGCACGGCGTTGATCGAGCACTGGGACGGGTCGATTGAGTTGTATCGGTTGGCGGATGCGCAGGCGCGGGAGGCTGAATTGAAGGCGCTGAAGGTTGCCGAACCGGCTTGAAATTTGCGGTGACCGGGCTGGCCCCATCTCGAGCAGGCTCACTCCCACATTTGAACTGAGGTGGTCACAAATAGTGTGTCCACTGGAAATCCACTGTGGGAGTGAGCCTGCTCGCGATGGACCGCGCAGCGGTCCCGCTGGATCCATCAGGCCGGCGCGTGTTCTTCCATCGCCGCCTTGTAGATCGAATGCTTGGGCTGCGCAAACAAGCGCTCCATCATCGGCTCGAAAAAACTCAACGGCAGGGTGTCATACGCCGGATCAAACGCCGCCGCATCGTACTTGGCGCAGAACTCGATGGTCGCCTGATACTGCGGATGTTCGCTGAATTGCTCGCGCAGGTGCCGGTCCATCCCCAAGTGGTGGAAGAAATAATAGCCCTGGAAAATCCCATGCTTCTCCACCATCCACAGGTTCTCGGCGCTGACGAACGGCTTGAGGATCGCCGCGGCAATGTCCGGATGGTTGTAGGAGCCCAGCGTGTCGCCGATGTCGTGAAGCAGTGCGCAGACCACATATTCTTCATCACGGCCATCGCGCCAGGCACGGCTGGCGGTTTGCAGGGAATGGGTCAGGCGATCCACCGGGAAGCCGCCAAAATCACCTTCCAGTAATTTCAGGTGCGCCACAATCCGGGTCGGCAGCTGCCTCGCATAGGCACTGAAGTCCGCGGCAATAATCGCCCAGTCTTCCTGCGTGCCATCCTGCATGTGGGTGAAACGAGCACTGGCATTCATCAGCTATCCTCTTGTTCTAAGCGAAAGGGACATTTTGAGTGTAGGACTTGGATCCAATTTTGCACTGGCCGTGCAGGACGCTTTTGTGGCTAGGGGGACCTAGAACGGCACGCGACCCAGCACCATGTCGCGGTACATGACGAAGTCGCCGAGCAGGCTGTACAACGGGTGCTGGAAAGTCGCCGGGCGGTTCTTCTCGAAGAAGAAATGGCCGACCCAGGCAAAGCTGTAACCGGCCAGCGGCAAGGCGAGCAACATCAGCCATGCGCCTTTGCCGATGGCCAACGCCAGAATGAAGATGACCAGGCTGGTACCGACAAAATGCAATCGTCGACAGGTGCTGTTGCTGTGTTCGCTGAGGTAGTACGGGTAAAACTCAGCGAAACTGTTGAAACGTCTGATGTTTTCCACGACTGCGATCTCTGTGGTTGTTGTTCTGATTGCAAGTTGTTCTGCGGGTAGCTTATTTGAGTCTAGAGTGATCAATGGCGTCAGCCAGTGACAATAGGCGCCACTTTAGTATCCTTTGAAAACTTGCCGCGTTAGACGGCTCACCACGTAGTAAGTAAACGCCATGAGCGAACGAACGACTTCTGCAAGCTGGGCGATGGGGATTGTCAAAGCACTGGAGATGGACGGCCTGGATTGCCGGGTTCTGTTCAAGCAACTGGGGCTCGACTACGCGGCACTGGATGACCCCGATGCGCGCTTCCCGCAAGACTCCATGACACGACTGTGGCAGCGTGCGGTCGAGCTGTCCGGTAACCCCGCTATCGGCCTGAACATGGGCAAAGTGGTGCGCCCGGCCTCCTTTCATGTCGCCGGTTACGCGCTGATGTCCAGCCAAACCCTGGCCGAAGGCTTTCAACGGCTGGTGCGCTATCAGCGGATCATTGCCGAAAGTGCTGACCTGAGCTTCCGGCTGCTGGATGAAGGGTATGCGCTGATTCTGACGGTGCATGGCGACCACCTGCCGCCAACCCGACAAAGTGCCGAAGCTTCGCTGGCCTGTGCGCTGGCGCTGTGCGGCTGGTTGACCGGACGCACGCTGCAACCGCGCAAAGTGCTGGTGCAGGGCGATCAGCCGAGCAATCTTGAACCCTACAAACTAGCGTTCCATGCACCGTTGGTGTTCAACGCACCTTATGACGCGTTGATCTTCGAGCGCGCCGACATGGAGGCGCCGCTACCGACCGCCAACGAGGCGATGGCGCTGCTGCATGACCGGTTTGCCGGTGAGTATCTGGCGCGGTTTTCCGAGAGTCGGGTGACCCATAAGGCGCGGCAGGTGCTGTGCCGTTTGCTGCCCCAGGGCGAACCCAAGCGCGATACCGTGGCGCAGACGCTGCACTTGTCGCAACGGACCCTGCAGCGACGCTTGCAGGAAGAAGGCACGAGTTTTCAGACATTGCTGGACGACACGCGGCGCGAACTGGCCGAGCAATACCTGGCGCAGCCAACCATGACCCTGCTGGAAATCGCCTACCTGCTGGGGTTTGCCGATCCGAGTAATTTCTTCCGCGCCTTCCGCCGCTGGTTCGACGCCACGCCCGGCGAGTACCGGGCACGGCTGATGGAAGCGCCCGCGACTGTCAGTGGCGCCAGAACGCAGGAATGCACAGAACAAACACCGTAATGATCTCCAGTCGTCCCAGCAGCATGCCGAACGAGAGAATCCACTTGGCGGCGTCCGGCAGGGTGGCGAAGTTGCCCGCCGGGCCGATGGTTTCGCCCAGGCCCGGACCGACGCCGGAGACGGTACTGGCCGCGCCGGTCAGGGCGGTCATCCAGTCCACGCCGAGCAGCGACAGCAGCAATGCGATCACGCAAATGGTGATGGCGAAGAAGAACGAAAACGTCAGGATCGAACGCACGATTTCTTCGTCGAGACGGTGACCGTTGTACTTCTGCTTGATCACCGCGCGCGGGTGAATCAGCTGATTAAGGTTGGCCTTGAGCAGGATATAGGCGACCTGAAAGCGGAAAATCTTGATCCCGCCGGCCGTCGAGCCCGAGCAACCGCCGACAAAACCCAGATAGAAAAACAGCATCAGCGAGAAATTGCCCCAGAGGCTGTAATCCCCCAGTGCAAAACCGGTGGTCGTCACCACCGACGTCACGTTCAGTGCCACATGGCGCAGGGCATCGAGCCAGTGCAGTTTGGTGGTCCACCAATACCAGGTGCCGAGCACCAGCCAGGTCACCAGCAACATGCCGAGCAAACCCTGAACTTGCTGGTCCTTGATCAGTGCTCGACGGTTACCGCGCAAGGTCGCCACGTACAGGGTGAACGGCAGGCTGCCGAGGATCATGATGACAATCGCCACCCAGTGCACCGCCGGTTGTGTCCACTTCGCCAGTGACTGATCGGACGTGGAGAATCCGCCGGTGGAAATGGCTGACATGGCGTGGTTGATCGCATCGAACAGGCTCATCCCGGCCCACCAGAACGCCAGGCTGCCTAGGATGGTAATGCCGACGTAGGCCGCCACGATCAGGCGCGCCACCATGTGCGAACGGGGCATGATTTTTTCGGATCGGTCCGACGACTCTGTCTGAAACAGGCGCATGCCGCCGATTCGCAGCAACGGCAGAATCGCAACCGCCATGCCGATGAAGCCGATGCCGCCGATCCAGTGCAGCAGCGAGCGCCAGATCAGGATGCCAGGGGACATGGTGTCCAGGCCGGTCAATACCGTGGAACCCGTGGCGGTGATGCCGGACATGCTTTCAAAAAACGAGTCGGTGTAGCTGATGTGCTGGGTCAGCAGGAACGGCAGCGCGGCGAAAATGCACACCACCAGCCAGCTGCTGACGGTCAGCAAGTACATGTCGCGCGGGCGCAGGTGCACGTGTTCGGGGCGACCGGGGATGACCAGCGCGAGGCCGGCGACAAAGGTGATCATGCTCGCCCAAAGGAACGAAGGCAGGTCGCTGGTGCGTTCGAAAATCACCAGTGTGGCCATGGGCACAACCATGGCGATGGCCAGCGTGATCAGGAAGATGCCGATGATGAAACCAATAGTCCGTAAGGTCGGCAACGCCATGAAGTCCGCTCGGGCTGATAATGGGAAGGGCGCCATTCTACCCGTGGGGCCTGCTATGTAAACCGGCACTCCTGAGGTGGTTACCGCTAGAATAGCCAAACATTTTTTACAGGAGGTGGCCGATGCAGGCTCTCGACGCTTTGCTCAACCGTGTTTCCGTTCCACGACTGATCGACCCGGCACCCACCGCTGAACAACGCGAAGCGCTGTTCGCCGCCGCGATGCGCGCACCCGACCACGGCCACTTGCAGCCTTGGCGCTTCCTGACAGTCGAAGGCGCGGCGCGTGAGCAGATGGGCGAGTTGCTGGCTGAGGCGGCGACGCTGCAGGACAGCGACGTGTCTGAAGCAGCGCTGGACAAGGCGCGTAACGGTCCACTGCGCGCGCCGTTGGTGGTCGTGGTGATCGCGCGGTTGCAGGATCACATCAAGTATCCAAAGTCCGAGCAATTACTGGCAGCGGGATGTGCGGCTCACGGAATTTTGCTGGCCGCGTATGCGCAAGGCATTGGCGCGGTCTGGCGCACAGGTGATCTGGCCTATTCGGCGCATGTGGCCAAAGGGTTGGGATTGGCGGAGGGTGAACAGGTCATCGCGTTTCTCTACCTCGGCACGCCGCAGAAAGAGCCGCGCGTGGCGGAGAAGGTTGATCTGGCCGAATTCGTCAGCGCCTGGCCTGGTCAGTAAAGATCGTTCCCGCGCTTTGCGTGGGAATGCAGCCCGGGACGCTCTGCGTCCCATTGGAACGCGGAGCGTCCCTTGAGGCATTCCCACGCGGAGCGTGGGAACGATCATCAGCGCGTTCTCTATCTCGATCAGTTAAGAGGTGACTCCGGGCACCAACGGTAATTCCAGGCTGGCGATAAACCCGCCATCCGGGTGGTTGGCCAGCACCAGGGCCCCGCCATGTCGTTCTGCCGCTCGGCGCGCAATCGCCAATCCCAGGCCATGTCCGGGCGCTGTTTGCCCGGGTGCCCGGTAGAACGGTTCGCCCAACTGACTCAAGTGGCCGGCATCGACTCCCGGCCCATGGTCACGCACGCTGACCACGATCCGTTCGCCCTGACGCACCGCCTGCATTTCAATCGCCTGCCCCACCGGGTTGAATCGCTGAGCATTGCGCAGCAGGTTATCCACGGCGCGTTCGATCATCGTCGGCCAACCCTTGAGGTTCAGCTGCGGTTCGGCCTCGAGGTGTACGTTCTGCTCCGGCGAACCCAGCTGAGCATCCTTTTGCAGGGTGTTGAGCAGCGCATTGAGATCAACGTCTTCGGCGCTCGCGTTGTCGGCATCGACTCGCGCCAACACCAGGATTTCACTGATCAACGCTTCCAGCCGATCACACTCGCGCGTCAGGCGCGGCGCAAGCTTTTCCCGTTCCTCGGGCGTTGCCCGTTCGGCCAGCGCCAGCGCAATACGCAGTCGGGCGAGAGGGGAGCGCAATTCGTGGGACACGTCGCGCAGCAATTGCCGCTGGCTGCCGATCAGACTTTGCAGGCGTGCACCCATGCGGTTGAAATCGTTGGCCAGCACGCCGAATTCATCGCGGCGATTGGCCAGTTTCACCAGGCTGTTCTGCTGATAGGTGGTTTGCCCCAGATCATGCACCGCGCCGCGCAAGCGACTCAGCGGTCGCGTGATGGACAATGTGACGAAGAGGCTGAAAAGGGTCAGCACCACCAGGGCAATACCCAATGCGCTCAACGGCCAGAGCAGGCTTTCGCGGTGCCAGGCGTCCAGTTCCGGGTGTGGAATGCGGTAGATCAGCAGGTAGGTTTCGCCGGTTTTGTCGCTGGTGTATTCCGCGGTCAGACGCCGCCACGGCAGGCGCCTATCGTCATTGTTCTGCCGTGCTTCGAAGGCGGCCGCACGACGGGGGAACGTGCCGCGCACCACTGGGTCGCCGCTCTCGTTGAGCACTTGAACGTCGATGTGATATTGGCGTTTGCGCTGTTCCAGAATGTCCTGGGCCGCTTCCTCGCCCTGGGATTCATAGGTTTGCGTCCACTGTTCAGCCAAGTTGTTCAAGCCCGGATGGCGACTGAGTATCCACGCATCCTGGTTAAGCATGTGCCCCAGCAAAATGGACAGCCCTGCAACCAGAGCGATGGCCAGCCAGAAGCTGGCCAGAATACGCCAGAACAATGAGCGCACAGGAAATCCTCGAACAATCACAAATCAGTGTGGGAGTGAGCCTGCTCGCGATAGCGGTGTGCCAGACAAGCATTTATTGACTGGTGCACCGCTATCGCGAGCAGGCTCACTCCCACAATGAACTGATTAGAAACAGACCCGACGGGTTTAGTCGTCGGGTCCGGGGTTAGCGCATTATTGCGCTTTTGGCTGTTGCTGCTGTTGCTGCGCTTTCCAGGCCTTGAACTCAGCCCATTCGGCGCGACGTTCAGCCTGTTTTTTCTGGATCTCGTCGAATTTCTTCTGTTGATCCGGTTTCAGCAGGGCACGTACATCTGCTTCGGCTTTCTTGTGGTTGGCGGCCATTTCGTCTTTCATGGCTTTCTGGTCGGCTGGCGAGAGTTTTTCCAGGTATTTGTCGACCAGTTGCTTACGCTCGTGCATCTGCTCGCCCATGATCTTGCGGATCTGGTCGCGCTGTTCACGGCTCAGGTCGAGCTGGCTGTATGGGCCTTTGCCGTGCATGCCGTGCATCTGACCGCCGTGGTGCGAACCGTCCATCGGGCCACCCATCGGGCCGGTACCTTCAGGCGCAGCCATGGCAATGGTCGGCAGGGCGGCAGCGAACATCAGAGCGATAAGAGTCTTGCGCATGGTGTATCTCCTTGTCTCGTTCCCGGTACGTTCCGGATGAGTACAGATTACGAGGATCAAGGTAAGCGGCGGTCAGCGGAGCGTAAAGCTTGGGTAAAGACGATTTTGTGCTGACCTGACAAATCTTACAGGCTGTAGTAATAACCGCGACTACGCAGGGCAACGATGCGCGGACGGCCGTCGGGGTGTGGGCCGATCTTTTTACGCAGGTTGCTGACGTGCATGTCCAGGCTGCGGTCGTACAGGGTCAGTTTGCGGCCGAGGGCGATTTGCGCCAGTTCCTGCTTGTCCAGCGGCTCGCCAGGTTGCTTGAGCAGGGCTTCGAGCAGGCGGCTTTCGGAAACGGTGAGGGTGAATTCCTGTTCGTCGATGCTGACCACACCGCGCACCGGGCTGAAACACAGGTCGCCCAGTTCGAGCTGGCTCGACACGGCCGCCGGATGACTGCGGCGCAATACCGCGCGCAGACGGGCTGTCAGTTCCCGCGGGTCGCACGGCTTGGCCAGGTAATCGTCGGCGCCCAGTTCCAGGCCGAGGATGCGATCCAGTGGTTCGCCACGGGCCGAGAGCATCAGCACCGGCAAGTCGGGATGATCGCTGCGCAATTGCTTGAGCAGCTCCAGGCCACTGCCATCGGGCAGCATCACGTCCAGCACCACGGCTGCCGGAGACGTTTCGGCCAGCGCACGGCGGGCACTATGGCCGTCGTGACAGGCACGGACCTGAAAGCCTTCCTGGCTCAGCCAACTGCTCAGGAGCTCACACAGCTCCTGGTCATCATCAATTAATAACAGCTCGCTCATGACTCACTCAATTTAGCCATTGCCTACGTTTTCTTGTGGCACCGCTGGCGAAGATACCGCAGAGCAGTGCCAAAAGCGCAACTGCGGCGCCAATGACGAACCACTGCTGTTGATCGGTCAGCAGGCGTGGAAGCGGATTGCTGGCCTGGGTTTCCTTGAGTTGCAGCTTGAGGCGCTGATTCTCTTGGCGCAACCGGGCCAGTTGAGCGCTTTCACGCTCAGTATCGGTACTTTGCAGTTGTTTGCTCAGTTCTTCTCGTTGCTGTTCGCTAGCTTTCAAGCGTTGTTGCAACTCGGCGATCTGGCTGCCGGCGCTCAATGACAACGGCGTCGAACCGGCGCCCTCGGCGCGTTCCTCACCATGGACAGGGGCCACAATCGACAACGTCACCAACATCAGACACAACGGACCTTTGCGCATCGCCACTCCTGATTCCAATACGAGTATTGGGCAGGTTGTCGGCCGTCAGACGAGAATAATGAGCGTTGAGAGCGCGATGAACCGACAAGGTTCACCGCGAGACAGGACTTTATGGCAGGACTTGCTTGAACGGCTTGACCGAAACGTTGGCGTAGACGCCTGCGGCGACGTAAGGATCGGCATCGGCCCAGGCTTGTGCCGCGCTCAGGGAATCGAACTCGGCGACGATCAGGCTGCCGGTGAAACCCGCAGCGCCCGGATCATTGCTGTCGACCGCCGGGTGCGGACCGGCCAACACGATACGCCCTTCGCCCTTGAGCAGTTGCAAGCGCTCAAGGTGTGCAGGCCGTGCGGCCAGGCGGGCTTGGAGGGAGTCGGCAACGTCTGTGGCAATGATTGCGTAAAGCATGTCAGTCCTCGGTTTTTGGCGTTGTGGTATCGGCGTCATGGAGGTGGCGGGACAGGTAAATGCCCTGGCCGACCAGGAACAGCAACGTCATGCCCAGGCTGCCGAAGACCTTGAAGTCGACCCAGTAGCTCTGGAACGTGAACGCGACGAACAGGTTGGCGGCACCGCAAAACAGGAAAAACCCGATCCAGGCGATGTTCAGACGCGTCCAGATCGGGTCCGGCAGCGTCAGTGCGTGGCCCATGATGCGCTTGATCAGCAGTTGGTCGCCGATGAAGTGGCTGCCAATGAAGGCCAGGGCGAACAGCCAGTTGACCACCGGCGCTTTCCATTTAAGGAAGGTCTCGCTGTGGAACGCTAATGTCAGGCTACCGAACACCAGGCAGGCGATGAGGGTCAGCCACTGGCTCTTCTCCAGCTTGCGCTGTTTGATGAACAGCGCGCCGTAAACCACCAGGGAACTGATGATCAGCATCGCGGTGGCGCTGTAAATACCGCCTACAGTCACTTCATGGCCGGCGACGTCGACGACCCGTGGATCGATCTTGAAGACGATGAAAAACAGCAGAAGCGGGATGAAATCGATGAATTGTTTCACAGTGGCAGCCAGAAGCAGGATGTGGCGGCATAATAACAAACATATGGGCGCGCGATAGCGCCAGCTGATTTGAGGTAACACATCCCCGTGAATGTCGATTTGCACTGCCATAGCACCGCTTCCGATGGCGCACTCGCGCCGGCAGTTCTGGTTGCGCGTGCGTACGAGAAAGGCGTGCGAGTCCTGGCCTTGACCGATCACGACACCCTGGAAGGCCTCGATGAGGCCCGCACCGCTGCGTCCGAACTGGGAATGCAACTGGTCAATGGCGTCGAATTATCCTGCACTTGGGGCGGCGCGACCATTCATGTGCTGGGCTACGGGTTTGATGTCAATGCCGCCCCGTTGGTCGAGGCCATCGCCAAATTGCACGATGGCCGCTGGCTAAGGTCCGAAGAAATAAGCCGCAAACTGGCGCTGAAAGGCATGCCGGGAGCGCTGGACGGTGCCCGGGCCATGCAACAAGAGCTGGGTGACAGCGGCAATGCGCCGGCCCGTCCGCACTTCGCCGACTGGATGGTGCGTGAAGGTTTCGTCAAGGATCGCGCCGAAGCGTTCCGCAAATGGCTGGGCGCCGGCAAGCTGGGCGACGTCAAGCAACACTGGCCGACCCTGGAAGACACGGTCGAAACCCTGAGAGCCGCACAAGCCTGGGTCAGCCTGGCGCATCCGTGGCACTACGATTTCACTCGCAGCAAGCGTCGTCGGCTGATTTCTGACTATATTCAAGCTGGGGGCCACGCTATCGAAGTGGTCAATGGCCATCAGCCCGCCGAACAAGTGGGCAGCCTGGCGATTCTCGCCCGTGAATTCGGTCTGCTGGTCAGCGCCGGCAGTGATTTTCATGGCCCTGGAGGCTGGTCCGAGATCGGTGAATATCGCCCGCTCCCGGAGGATCTGCCACCACTGTGGTGTCGATTCAAACATGACCCAATTATTGCCGTCGTCTGAACAGGTAGAGAATGTGAGTCAATTTTTCCAGATTCATCCGGAAAACCCGCAAGCGCGCCTGATCAAGCAGGCTGTCGAGATCATCCGCAAAGGCGGGGTGGTGATTTATCCCACAGACTCGTCCTACGCAATCGGTTGCCAGATCGGCGACAAGAACGCCGTGGAGCGCGTGCGCCGGTTGCGCGGGCTGGACGACAAGCACAACTTCGCGCTGATTTGCAGCGACCTGTCGCAGTTGGGGCTGTTCGCCAAGATCGACACCGGCCTGTTTCGCTTGCTCAAGGCGCACCTGCCGGGACCGTACACCTTCATTCTGAACGCCACCCGCGAAGTCCCGCGGCTGTTGCTGCATCCGAAAAAACGCACCATCGGCCTGCGGGTGCCAAGCCATCCGATAGCCTTGGCGCTGCTTGAAGAACTCGGTGAGCCGCTGATGAGCGTGACCCTGATCCTGCCCGGCGAAACCGATCCGATGACCGATCCTTACGAAATGCGCCAGGTGCTCGAGCATCAGGTCGATCTGATCATCGATGGCGGTTTCGGCGGGATCAAGGCGTCCACCGTGATCAACCTCGCTGACGGCGAGCCGGAAGTGATCCGCGTGGGTTGCGGCGACCCGGCGCCGTTCATGGCCGAGGCGTAGATGTCCGCAGTAGAACCCGTTGACAGTCAGGCTGGCGCGCAGCAAGAGCTACCCTTCGCCATGGTCTATGGCCAGGCGGTCATGGAAATGCCGCTGGACCTGTACATCCCGCCGGACGCACTCGAGGTTTTTCTCGAAGCCTTCGAAGGTCCCCTCGACCTGCTGCTGTACCTGATCCGCAAACAGAACATCAACATCCTCGACATCCCGGTAGCGGAAATCACCCGTCAATACATGGGGTATGTCGAGTTGATGCAATCGGTGCGCCTGGAGCTGGCCGCCGAGTACCTGGTGATGGCCGCGATGCTGGCCGAGATCAAGTCGCGGATGTTGCTGCCGCGTGCCGAAACCATCGAAGACGAAGAAGACGACCCGCGCGCGGAGCTGATCCGGCGCTTGCAGGAGTACGAACGCTTCAAGGCCGCTGCCGAAGGCATCGACGGCCTGAGTCGGGTCGGGCGTGACGTGGTCGTGCCCAAGCTCGATGCCCCCGAAGCCCGGGCGCGCAAGCTGTTGCCGGACGTGCGCCTGTCAGAGCTGTTGTTGTCCATGGCCGAAGTCCTGCGCCGTGGCGACATGTTCGAAAGTCACCAGGTCAGCCGCGAGGCGCTGTCCACCCGCGAGCGCATGAGCGACGTGCTGGACCGGCTCAAGGGCGGCGGTTTTGTGCCTTTTGTCGAGCTGTTCACCGCTGAAGAAGGACGCCTGGGGGTCGTGGTGACCTTTATGGCGATCCTCGAACTGGTCAAGGAATCTTTGGTCGAGCTGGTGCAGAATGAGCCGTTCGCGGCGATCCACGTGCGAGCCCGAGCCGAATAACGAGTTGAATCATGAACCTGACTGAACCCCGCGAGCTGGCGCCACTGCTTGAAGCCTTTCTGTTGGCCTCGGGAAAACCGCAATCGCTGGAACGCCTCTTCGAACTCTTCGAAGAGGGCGAGCGACCGGAGCCGCCGGTCTTCAAGAAAGCCCTGACGATTCTGGCCAAGTCCTGCGACGGTCGCGCCTTCGAGCTGAAGGAAGTGGCCTCCGGCTATCGCCTGCAGATTCGCGAAAAGTTTTCGCCGTGGGTCGGACGACTGTGGGAAGAACGCCCGCAGCGTTATTCGCGCGCCATGCTCGAAACCATCGCCCTGATCGCCTATCGCCAGCCGATCACCCGGGGCGAGATCGAAGACGTGCGGGGCGTGGCGGTCAACAGTCACATCGTCAAGACCCTGCTGGAACGCGAGTGGATTCGCATCGTCGGTTACCGTGACGTGCCCGGCAAACCGGCGATGTTCGCCACCACCAAGGCTTTTCTCGATCACTTCAACCTGAAAAACCTCGACGATTTGCCGCCACTGGCTGACTTGCGTGAGCTGGAACCTGATCCGGTGCTCGACTTCGACGACGCGCCAGTCCCGGCCAGCTTGCAGGAACTGGCCGACGCCAGTGCAGAGCCGGAAGAGCCCAAGGAGGAGACCAGTTTCCATACGCTGTTGCTGGAACTGGACACCATGGAGGAGGGGCTCAAGACCGACTTCGACGACATTTTGCGTGATGGCGCGTTGACTGAGACTGAAGAAGTTCTGGAGCAGCCGGAGCCGGAAATTGAAGTTGAACTTCATCCTGAGCCTGAAGCCACAATCGAAGAAGATCAGGAAGAAGAGCTGGAAGACGACGTTCTCGGTGTCGCCCAAGCGCGAGAGAAACTCCTGGCGGCCGTCGCTGCACTTGAGCAACACAAACCCGAGCCCGAGCCCGAACTGAGCGACGAAGAAGCCGAAGCCCGCGCCTTGGCCGAAGCAATCGAAGCCGAACGCCGCGAATTCGACGACTGACGCCTACCCCAAGAAAGATGCCATCCCTGTGGGAGCGGGCTTGCCCGCGATTGCGGTGGGTCAGGCAACAATGATGTCGACTGACACTCGCCCATCGCGGGCAAGCCCGCTCCTACAGGGTTTAGTGTTGACTGGAATATTTGATGAGTTCAACCAAAGACCCTTGCATCAGCCTCTGCAAATTCACCGACGACATCTGCCTCGGCTGTGGCCGCAGCAAGCGTGAGATCAGGGCCTGGAAGAAACTCGACAAGACCGACAAACACACAGTCCTCGCCGAAGCCTCCCTGCGACTGATCAAACTCGGCGCCACCGGTCGGCGGAAAAACAAGTAACTCTCCATTCCTCAGCTAGTCTCTGATGCGCGAACGCTCCCATGAGCGTATGATTCGCGACCCCCGAGCGATCCCTTCGCCCAGGACTCAGTTTTACATCGCTTCAGGCAAGGCCTGAACAGACCACACCGGGAGGTGCCCAGATGAGTATCAACGACCAGAAAGACGACCAGGAAATCGGCCCCGCAGGCGAAAAGCTGCAGAAAGTCCTCGCCCGTATCGGCGTCGGCTCGCGCCGTGACGTAGAAGCCTGGATCAGTCATGGCCGCATCAAGGTCAACGGCAAAGACGCCACGCTTGGCCTGCGCGTTGACCTGCACGACGCCATCACCATTGATGGCAAGGTGATCAAGCGCGAAGAAGCCGCCGAGTCGGTACGCCGCGTGATCATGTACAACAAGCCCGACGGTGAAATCTGCACCCGTGACGACCCGGAAGGCCGTCCGACCGTGTTCGACAAAATGCCGAAACCGAAAGAAGGTCGCTGGATCAATATCGGTCGCCTGGACATCAACACCACCGGTCTGCTGATGTTCACCACCGACGGTGAGCTGGCTAACCGCCTGATGCACCCGTCCTACGAAATGGACCGTGAATACGCGGTGCGTGTGCGTGGCGAAGTCGATGACGAGATGATCGAGCGTCTGAAAGCAGGCGTCGTCCTCGAAGACGGCCCGGCCAAGTTCACCGACATCAAGCAGGCTCCGGGCGGCGAAGGTTTCAACCACTGGTATCACTGCGTGGTGATGGAAGGTCGCAACCGCGAAGTTCGTCGCCTGTGGGAATCCCAGGGCTTGGTGGTCAGCCGTCTGAAGCGCGTGCGTTTCGGTCCGGTGTTCCTCAACTCCGACCTGCCGATGGGTCGCTGGCGCGAAATGAGCCAGTACGAAGTCGACATTCTGAGTGCTGAAGTGGGCCTGACCCCAGTGGCCATGCCGCAGATGAACGCCAAGAGCAAAGACAAGCTTGAGCGTATGCAGCGCAAATCGTCCCGTCCGGTCGGCAAGACCGAACGCGTGCGTACGTTGCGCCCAGCGGCTGGCGCCCCGGCTGCCGGTCCACGTTCTCCACGTGAGCCGAAGATTGAAGGCGAGCGTCCGGCCCGCAAGCCAGTGGCACCGCGTGCCGATGGCGAGCGCGGTCCACGCACGCCGCGTCCGGCCAATGGTCGCACTGAACGTGGCGAAGGCCGCGGTGCGCCAAGCGGTGGTCGCAGTGATCGCGGTGCTCCAGCAGGTCGCGGTACGCCTGTGGCAGAGCGTCCTTCGGACACCAAGCGCCCGGCCAAGCCAGCGCCGAAGAAACGCCCAGGCATCGTTCTGGTCGACAAGGACGCGCCATCGGGCAAGCGTCGCGGTGCGCCAGCCGGTTCGGGCCAGCGCCCGGGCTTTGGTCGCCGCAAGCCTGAGTAATCGGTAAACGTCACATAAAAAACGCCAACCTTCGGGTTGGCGTTTTTTTTGTCTGTCTTTAAGTAAGGTGGTGACTGTTCGGGCCTCATCGCGAGCAAGCTCGCTCCCACAGTGGATCGCATTTCCATGAGACAACGCGGTCACCTGTGGGAGCGAGCTTGCTCGCGATGAGGCCCGTAGTAGCACCACCTGCTTTGTGGCTAAAACACAAATCGTCCATCAAACACTGGCTCATCATCCAGCGCCAACACGCCGCTGGAAAAAATCAGGTCCAGATGATGACTGCCCTTGGCCCCGCCACCCAACCCCAGATGCAACCCGCAATGTCGCTCCTCAAACCCGGCGTTGCGCGCGTAGAGCGCCTTCACGCCTTCGTTGGTACCAATCCCCAGCTCCTCGATCCGCCGATTCGATGGGTTGGCTTGCAGGTATTTGTTGAAGTCATGTTCCAGCCCCGGCACGTCCGTGGCGATCTTGCTGATGGTCGAGTTCTCGATCCACAACTCCAGCGGCGAATCCAATACGCCGTATTTGCGGGCAAAGGGAATGGTGCTGAGGAACGTCCCCATAAACTTTACCCGGCCATTAATGGCTTCGCTGTGCGTTGCGATTTCACCGGGGGCCAGGTCAAAGTTGCCGACGCCGTTGATGTCGGTCCACTTCTTGATGCTGCTCAGCGGTGTTTCAAACCACGAGCCACGATCATCTTTGAAACTTAGGGTGGTCGCCTGCGACATGCGCTGGATCAAATGGCTGTTCAACCCGGCAATACGTTGCGGCGTGACACTGAAGGTGTCGTAGAAGTAATCGCCGTAATCCTTGAACAGCAGCGACTTCTTCCAGTTCTCGGCCATTACGCCTTGCAGCGCGCGGACAAACTCCGGGCCTTCTGGCCGTGGATTGGGCAGGGTGGAAGAGTCATAGAAGAAAATGTACAGGTCGCTGTCGACAATCGCCTGGGTGAGCCTTTCTGTCGGTTCGAGGTCCAGTCGCAGGGTGCTGAAACGGAAGGGCTGGCTGCCAGTGGCCTGTTCGGCGATGGCGCCGGTCAGCGCCTCGTAATCAGCCGTATGGCCCAGCAAGACCTTCGCCGGATGAAGGCCGGCGACGGCAGGGTGATGTTCGAGGTAGTAAAGGAAATGCGAAATGGCGCGTTGCTTATCCATGTAGTCCTCCCTGACAAACCGAGAAAAGTGGCGGGCACAACCGGCCGGATTATGCCCGCCAGAATGGCTTACAAAGGCCACATCGCCGTGCCGAACGGAACAACCGCATCGGCTTGCATCATTTCAACGGCGGCTTCATGGGTCGGTGCTTCAAACCAATCGTCCAGTTGCAGTTCAGTGTCCAAGTCTTTTTCAAGTGCTTGCATTGTGAATCTCCTAGATGACTTTTCGGTAAGTGCAACGGCGCATTTTTCAGTCATTGAATAACGCGCCAACTTGCCGGTTGATGCGTCTCGGCAAGTCGCTGAAAACCTAGTTCAGGGTTTTTTAAATTGCAAAAAAATAATTAAATAAGATTTATTTGAACTTTTTATTCTGTTTTTAAACGACGGATTTATTAATAAAAAACAAAAAACTAACTCGACCTTTTCCGTAGGAAGCGTCCTACCGTCAATTTGCAGTCGTCCTGCGTAGAGATCTGGTCTGGAATTTTTACGTTACGGGTTGTAAAGAAAAGCTGACGAAAATGCCCTTCAAACCCCTTGGATTGACGCGCACGGCAAGCTTGTAAGGAAAACCTGCCGCCCTGACACCGTTGAACCCGAAGGCAGGGCTCTGGCTGGCTTGTTTCAGGCGCGCTGGAAGGGTGAGATGCGCCCCATGCCTGTCGTGCAGGTGCATAACAAGAAGGAGGCGCAATGAACGCCGTGACGCATTTTCATCTCTCCCCGTGGGGCGATTTTATCGTTGCTCCCGTCGATGACCCGCAAAGGTCAGACCTTATGTATGCAGCCGCCCGAGAACCTCGGGGCGGACACAGGCAATCCCGGCAAATGACACGCTGATCCAGTGGTGTCTGGCAGCAGGGGGTTACAGGTGTACAATGCGCCGCGTTTTACCTGTGACCTCCTGCGCAAATGCGCAAATTTCGAGGCTATCCGCCTTGTTCACTCCGTCGCGTCACGAGCGTGTCGGGTTCGATTTCGTCACAGATAAAAACAAACAGGTGACGCATGACCTTAGTAAATACGCTGAACTCCTGGTGCTTGCGCTGGGGTTTGATCGGCGCTGCTTGAAAGTGCAACTGAGCAGCAACGTCGACTGAACATCATCAAACCTTGCGTGAGACCCTTTTCATGAGTGGACAAAACTCGCATTCAGGCGAGCTGAAACGCGGCCTGAAAAATCGCCATATTCAACTGATCGCCCTTGGTGGCGCGATCGGTACGGGGTTGTTCCTCGGCTCGGCTGGCGTACTCAAATCCGCCGGCCCGTCGATGATCCTCGGCTATGCCATCTGCGGCTTCATCGCGTTCATGATCATGCGCCAGCTCGGCGAAATGATCGTCGAAGAGCCCGTGGCCGGTTCCTTCAGCCACTTTGCGCACAAATACTGGGGTGGTTTCGCCGGCTTCCTGTCGGGCTGGAACTGCTGGATCCTGTACATTCTGGTGGGCATGTCGGAGCTGACTGCGGTCGGCAAATACATCCACTACTGGGCGCCGGACATCCCGACCTGGGTCTCCGCAGCCGGCTTCTTCGTCTTGATCAACCTGATCAACCTGGCCAACGTCAAAGTCTTTGGCGAGGCCGAGTTCTGGTTTGCGATCATCAAGGTCGTGGCGATTGTCGGCATGATTGCGTTGGGCAGCTACTTGCTGGTCAGCGGCCATGGCGGCCCGCAAGCCTCGGTGAGTAACCTGTGGTCCCACGGCGGCTTCTTCCCGAACGGCGTCAGCGGTCTGGTGATGGCGATGGCGATCATCATGTTCTCCTTCGGTGGCTTGGAAATGCTCGGTTTCACCGCCGCCGAAGCCGACAAACCGAAAACCGTGATCCCCAAAGCCATCAACCAGGTGATCTACCGGATCCTGATTTTCTACATCGGTGCGCTGGTCATTCTGCTGTCGCTGACCCCTTGGGACAGCCTGCTGGCTACCTTGAACGCGTCTGGCGATTCCTACAGCGGCAGCCCGTTCGTTCAGGTGTTCTCGATGCTCGGCAGCAACACCGCCGCGCACATCCTCAACTTCGTGGTGCTGACCGCGGCGTTATCGGTCTACAACAGCGGCACCTACTGCAACAGCCGCATGCTGCTGGGCATGGCCGAGCAGGGCGATGCGCCCAAAGTCTTGTCGAAAATCGACAAGCGCGGTGTGCCGGTGCGTTCGATCCTCGCGTCGGCGGCGGTAACGCTGATTGCGGTGTTGCTCAACTACCTGATTCCGCAAAACGCGCTTGAACTGTTGATGTCGCTGGTGGTTGCGACCCTGGTGATCAACTGGGCGATGATCAGCTTCTCGCACTTCAAGTTCCGCCAGCACATGAACAAGACGAAGCAGACGCCGCTGTTCAAGGCCCTGTGGTACCCGTACGGGAACTACATCTGCCTGGCGTTCGTGGTGTTCATTCTCGGCGTGATGCTGCTGATCCCTGGGATTCAGATCTCGGTGTACGCGATCCCGGTGTGGGTGGCGTTCATGTGGGTTTGCTACGGCATCAAGAACAAGCGCAGTGCGCAACATGCGCTGCACGCGGCAAACGCGAAGTAAGCGCGGCACATAGAAACAACAAACCCGGCCATGTGCCGGGTTTGTTGTTTTCGGGCTTCACACACGCCCCCTTTAGGAGTGAGCCTGCTCGCGATAGCGGTGTGTCAGTCAACATCTTTGTTGCATGACACACCGCTATCGCGAGCAGGCTCACTCCCACAGGGATCGCATTCGTTCAGTCCATTCGCGGTATCCTGCGCTTTCTGAATACGGACGCTTTTCCATGCTGGTGATTTCCAACAATGTGCATCTGCCGGATGCCGAGATCGAGTTGACGGCCATTCGCGCCCAGGGCGCCGGTGGGCAGAACGTCAATAAGGTCTCCAGCGCCATGCACTTGCGCTTCGACATTGCGGCATCTTCCTTGCCCGAGTTCTACAAGGAGCGGTTGCTGGCGCTGCGTGACAGTCGCATCACCAGTGACGGGGTGTTGATCATCAAGGCCCAGCAATACCGCACGCAGGAGGCCAATCGCGCGGATGCGCTGGAGCGGCTGGTCGAGTTGATTCTCAGCGCGACCAAGGTCGAAAAGAAACGTCGTCCGACCAAGCCGACCCTCGGTTCGAAGAAGCGTCGGCTCGAATCCAAGACCAAGCGCGGCAGCATCAAGGCCGGGCGCGGCAAGGTGGATTTCTAGCGGGCGTCGCGTTCTTCCCGATACTTTGGCGCCTGCCGGTACAAGTACACGCTGAGCGCCAATCCGCTCAACGCAGCGAACGCGGCGAACAGGAAGATCGAGGCAAAACCAAAGCCTGCGGCAATCGCACCGGCCAGCGGTCCGGTGATCCCCAGCGACAAATCGATGAACAACGAATAGGCACCGACCGCTGCGCCACGGCTGGAGGCGGGCACCAGGTTGACCGCTTCAACTCCCAGCGCCGGAAACACCAGCGAGAAGCCGAAACCGCTCAATGCCGCGCCGGCCAGCGCCCAATGCGCATCCGGTGCGAGCCACAACAGCAGCAAGCCCAGGGTTTCCACCGACAGACAGGCAATTGCCACGCGAAAGCCGCCGAGGCGGTTGATCAGGTTGCCGAACAGCAGCCGCGCGCCAATGAAACTGGCGCCGAACAGGCTCAAGCACAGCACGGCGTTGTTCCAGTGTTGCGTGGCGTAATACAAGGTGATGAAAGTGGCGATGGTGCCGAAACCAATCGACCCCAGTGCCAGGCCGCAACCGTGTGGCAGTACGCGGCCGAGCACGTGCATGAACGGCAGCCGTTCGCCGACCACAATCGGCGCGGCGGTTTTCGGCCAGGCCAGCACCAGACCGAGAATGGCCAGCAGCACAATGCTCACCCCCATGCTCCACAAGCCCAACTGACTGACCAACAACACCCCCAGCGGCGCGCCGACCGCGAGTGCGCCGTAGCTGGCGATACCGTTCCAGGAAATCACCTTGGCGGTGTTCGCCGCACCGACCCGGCCAATCCCCCAGCCAATCGAACCGGAACCCACCAGGCTTTCAGCGCTGCCGAGCACCAGTCGGCCGATCAACAGGCTGATCAGGCTCAGCATCGGCAAACTCTGAGTCCAAGCCGAGATCAGCATGAACACACCGCTCAAGCCGCAGCCGGCGAGGCCGTACATTACCGCCAGCTTGCTGCCTTTGTTGTCGATGATTTTCCCGGCGTAAGGCCGGCTCAGCAGGGTGGCCAGGTATTGCACGCTGATCACCAGCCCTGCGATCACGGCGCCAAAGCCCAGGTCGCTGTGGACGTAGCCGGGCAATACGGCCAGGGGAATGCCGATATTGAGGTAGCCGATGAAGGTGAACAGGACGATGGAAACGACTTGCAGCGTGACCGCCAGGGGGCGCTGGTTTTCAGACATGGGTAAAGGTCCACGGGAAAGCAGGATAGATAGGCTGCTTATGATACCGGCGCGGGCGGCCGAGGGGCGTGGAAAAAGTAAAACTATTTGCCGGGTGGCATAAGTCAGGGTTTGGCGGGGGCGACCAGTTGTGTCGTGACCAGGGCGGCCAAGGCGTTTTCTTCGCTGCCGAAACGGGCGAGCAGCGCGGCTTGTTTCTCGGGGGAAAGGCGATTCCAGATCTCGATCATTTTCTCGGCGGTGCCGATCAGGACGCTGGCTTGGGTTTCAGTGAAATCATCGCTCATGGTGTCGAACTCGCGGTTCAGGCGGTGTGGAAAGCGCATGTTAGCGCTTTCCACACGGTCTGGCATTGCGGGTGTTTCAGTCTTCGCTGTCAGCCTGGCGGCGTTCAGTGGCTTCTTTCGGCTCGGGCTGTTGGGCACCGGCTTGTTGCGTGGTTGTCTGCTCAGTTTCGTGCAGGCTTGGGAAGGGGAGATTAGGGATCTCGTGCATGTTTCGCGCTCCTCGCAAAGTCTGTTGATAGATCTGGTAGATCCGCGCTTTTACAAAGCTTGGGCAGGATACAGCAGGAGAAATGACAAATAGACTTATATATCCATTTGTTTCGACGGATGGAGTTGTCTAGACAGGTCTACAGCAGTGACGCAAAAACAATGTGGGAGCGAGCTTGCTCGCGATAGCGGTGTGTCAGTCAATGATGATGTCGACTGACACTGCGCATTCGCGAGCGGGCTCTCTCTCCCATTTCGTTATTTGCAGACTAGGAAAATGGCGTGATCCAGCCGGTATTACTCAGTCGGTACCAGGTTATCCAGCACCTGATTAACCGCCAACTCTCCCAACATGACGATCTGGGCGATCCCTAACAGCGTTTTGCGATGGGTGCCTTCGAGCAGGGCGGCGAAGTCGTTGAGCATGACGTTGGCTGAGCCGAGGGTCTCGCTGGCGTCGACCAGCAGGGATTCGTTGCTGGACTTCGGATTGGTCATGTAGAGGCGATTGGGGCAATAGGGGGCCGCCATGATTCGGGCGGTTGGTGGACCCAGATAATAGTCGAGGGCGCGCTCGGCGGCTTCGTTGAATTTTTTCGAATCAGGGCATTCGTAGGGAGATGCTGGATCGGTGATGGAGGCCGGTTCGATGACTGGCGGGTTTGGCGTTACCTTGAACATGGGTGACTAACCTCTGATGAGGCTGCGACCCTCTCGCCGCTAAGCAAGGGGTGGCAGCTGTGCGCAAGTTAGCGGACCGGTAGTCACCTAAAACCCGGTGCACCCGAAGGTGCCATGCGCACAGCCACCATCAAGTGCAGGCGAGTGCCTGACTGGATTCGACATGTGCAACCGTAGACGACTAGCCGAGCCGCTAAGCTCGATCACTGGAATCAGTGACGCAATCAAATTACCCAGCAAGCACCAGGCGCACAAGCCAGCGGATTCTGGCGTAGCCGTAGGCAACGGCGCAAGGTTTTGTAGCCCTTGGGACGTATCACGACGTGTCGATAAACAGCCGTGGCTGATCGTGTTTATTGGATTTGGATTTTTTTGAGAAAGGTCTTACGTAGTCGGGAGCGATTTCAGCGATTGGCTTGTTGGAAGCGCCAACACAAAACAAATGTGGGAGTGAGCCTGCTCGCGATAGCGGTGAGTCAGTCGATACATCTGTCGACTGACTCACCGCTATCGCGAGCAGGCTCGCTCCCACAGGGTAAGTGCAATGGCTTGGGTTACTTGCAGACTTCGGCGATTGCCTCGGCCAGCAGATCCAGGCGGGTTGCATCGATTCCGGCGACGTTGGCCCGGCCGGTGCCAACCATATAAACGCTGTGGTGATCACGCAGCTGTTTGACCTGCGCCGGCGACAAGCCAGTGTAGGAAAACATCCCGCGCTGCACGCCCATGTGCGCAAAGCGCTCACGCAAGCCGTGCGGTTCAAGCGCTTCCAGCAGACCGCTGCGCAATTGGGCGATGCGCAAGCGCATGGTTTCCACTTCGTCGGCCCAGAGGCTTTTCAGCTCCGGATCGCCAAGGATGGTCGCGACCACAGCGGCGCCGTGATCCGGTGGCGTCGACCACAGGTTGCGGGCGATGTTGGCCAACTGGCTGCGGATATCCACCAATTTCTCAGCAGTTTTCGCACAGACAATCAGCGCACCGGTGCGGTCGCGGTACAAGCCGAAGTTCTTCGAGCAGGAACTGGTGATCAGCACTTCCGGCAACGCGTCGGCGAACAGACGGGTCGACCAGGCATCCTGTTCCAGGCCATCGCCGAAGCCTTGGTAAGCGAAGTCGATCAGCGGCACCAGGTCGCGGCTGCGCACCACGTCCAGCACACGGCGCCAGTCGTCATGGGACAGGTCGAAACCGGTCGGGTTGTGGCAGCAGGCGTGCAGCAGCACCACATCGCCCTTCGGCGCTTCGTTGAGAACGGCCAGCATGGCGTCGACATCGAGGCGGTTATCGCTGCCGACGTACGGGTAATGACTGACCTTGACCCCGGCTGCCGCGAAAATGGTTTCGTGGATCGGCCAGGTCGGGTTGCTCAGCCACACGCCACGGCCGGGCAGGCATTGGGCAATGAAGTCCGCACTCAGACGCAGCGCGCCGGTGCCCCCCGGTGTCTGGGTGGCGCCAACGCGTTGTTCGGCGATCAGCGGCGAATCGGTGCCGAGCACCAGTTCAATGATCGCTTTGCCGAAGGCGGGCTCACCGTGGCCGCCGATGTAGGTCTTGGTGGTCTGGCGATCCACCAGGCGCTGCTCGGCGAGCTTCACGGACTGGGGAATCGGGGTCAGGCCCTGGGCGTCTTTATAGACACCCACGCCAAGGTCGAATTTGCGCGGATTAGGGTCCTGCGCATAGGCCTCCATCAGGCCGAGAATCGGGTCGCCGGGCACTCGACCTATGGCGTCAAAATGCATTATTTGCGGCCCTCGGCGTCTTTGGCCACTTCGTCAGTGCGCGCGGCCATGATGAAATCGTTGCGGTGCAGACCTTTGATGGAGTGGCTCCACCAGGTCACGGTGACTTTGCCCCACTCGGTCAGCAGGCCAGGGTGGTGACCTTCGGCCTCGGAGATTTCGCCGACCGCGTTGGTGAACGCCAGCGCATGTTTGAAGTTCTTGAACAGGAAGATTTTTTCCAGCTGCATGACGCCGTCGCGAACTTCGATGTTCCAGTCGGGGATCTGCTTGATCAGCACCGGCAATTCTTCGTCGCTGACCTGAGGGGCATCGGCGCGGCAGGCTTCGCAGTGGGCTTGGTTCAAAGTGGACATGATGAGATTCCTGAAATCTGATTATTGGAATTCGGCCGTCAGTACCCCCACGCTAAACCAAAGCGTCGGGTCCTGACAGACTCACTTGATTCTAAAAGCTGCGGATCAAGCAGCTTTGGGTGGAAATTTGGGGGTGTGCAAGCCCAACTGCATGCCTTGCTTGACCATGCCCATGATGTCTTCATGGGCCAGATCGAACAGGCGCTTGAGGTTCGGCAAGACAAAGTACAGCGGTTGCAGAATGTCGATGCGATACGGCGTACGCATGCATTCCAGCGGATCGAAGGCTTGATGTTCAGGCTCGTCCGACAGGCAGTAAACGGTTTCTTTCGGCGAAGAAAGAATGCCGCCGCCGTAGATGCGCAAGCCTTGCTCGGTATCAACCAGGCCGAACTCGATGGTCATCCAATACAGGCGCGCCAGATACACGCGTTCTTCCTTGGAAGCCTGTAGGCCGAGTTTGCCGTAGGTGTGGGTAAATTCGGCGAACCAGGGGTTGGTCAGCAGCGGACAGTGGCCAAAGATCTCGTGGAAAATGTCCGGCTCTTGCAGGTAGTCCAGCTCTTCACGGGTGCGGATAAACGTCGCCACCGGAAACTGCTTGTTGGCCAGTAATTCGAAGAAGGTCTGGAAGGGGATCAGCGCCGGCACACGGGCAACTTGCCACCCGGTGGTTTCGCCGAGGACTTTGTTGATCTCGCCAAGTTGCGGAATGCGGTCGTGGGGCAGACCGAGTTTTTCGATACCGTCCAGGTATTCCTGGCACGCACGACCCTCGATCACTTTCAGTTGACGAGTGATCAGCGTGTTCCACACCGCATGTTCTTCGGCGGGGTAGTCGATAAAACCTTGCGCATCGGGCTCGCGAGCCACGTATTGCGTCTGCTTCATGCTGCTCTCCTGCTAGGGGATTTCGTTCTTGTTATGTCCTGCTATGGACCTAGAAATACCCCAAGGTGTAACGCGTTGCAGCAGGTGCCGGACGTCGAGAGTAGGAAAATTCGTCAATTTCCGTAAATAATTCGTTACGGTTTGTCCGCTATGGCGCAGGTATTGCGATTTGCGGGGTTGAATTGGCTCACAGGTGTCACATAATCTTGACAGCTATCTGAGTGGCTCGGCAAATAATTAGGGCCGAGAGCGCTGCCAACCCCCCTGTGGGAGCGAGCTTGCTCGCGATAGCGGTGGGTCATGCAAATTATTGTCGCCTGACTCACCCTCATCGCGAGCAAGCTCGCTCCCACAGGTTATGCGTCCAGCACAAAACCTCATTCACCGCTTTTTCGGGCCTTTTATATGCGTATCAAAGTCCACTGCCAGAACCGCATCGGCATTCTGCGCGACATTCTCAACTTGCTGGTCGAGTACGGAATCAACGTCGCTCGCGGCGAGGTCGGCGGTGAGCATGGCAACGCGATCTACCTGCACTGCCCGAACCTGATCAACATTCAGTTCCAGGCCCTGCGTCCGAAATTTGAATCGATTGCCGGCGTATTCGGCGTCAAGCGCGTAGGACTGATGCCCAGCGAGCGTCGGCATATGGAGCTCAATGCCTTGCTTGGTGCCTTGGAGTTTCCGGTGTTGTCGATCGACATGGGCGGCTCGATTGTCGCGGCCAACCGTGCGGCGGCGCAGCTACTCGGGGTACGGGTGGATGAGGTGCCGGGAATTCCGCTGTCGCGTTACGCCGAGGATTTCGACTTGCCGGAACTGGTGCGCGCCAACAAATCGCGGATCAATGGCTTACGGGTGAAGGTCAAGGGCGATGTGTTTCTGGCCGATATCGCGCCACTGCAATCGGAGCATGACGACAGCGAGGCGATGGCGGGTGCGGTGCTGACGTTGCACCGCGCCGACCGCGTCGGCGAGCGCATTTATAACGTGCGCAAGCAGGAGTTGCGCGGGTTCGACAGCATCTTCCAAAGCTCCAGGGTGATGGCGGCGGTGGTGCGCGAGGCACGACGCATGGCGCCACTGGATGCGCCGCTCTTGATCGAAGGCGAAACCGGCACGGGCAAAGAGTTGTTGGCGCGGGCCTGTCACCTTGCCAGTCCGCGAGGGCAGTCACCCTTGATGGCGCTCAATTGCGCTGGTCTGCCGGAATCGATGGCCGAGACTGAATTGTTCGGTTACGGCCCCGGCGCTTTCGAAGGCGCACGGGCCGAAGGCAAGCTTGGGTTGCTGGAACTGACGGCGGGCGGCACGCTGTTTCTGGATGGTGTCGGGGAAATGAGCCCGCGCTTGCAGGTGAAATTGCTGCGTTTCCTGCAGGACGGTTGCTTCCGTCGTGTGGGCAGCGACGAAGAGGTTTATCTGGATGTGCGGGTGATCTGCGCAACGCAGGTGGACCTGTCCGAGTTGTGCGCGCGCGGTGAGTTTCGCCAGGATTTGTATCACCGTTTGAACGTGCTCTCGTTGCACATCCCTCCGCTGCGTGAATGCCTCGATGGACTGACACCGCTGGTGGAACACTTCCTCGATCAGGCCAGCCGGCAGATTGGTTGTCCGCTGCCGAAGCTCGCGCCAGCGGCGATGGAGCGGCTTAGTCATTACCACTGGCCGGGCAATGTCCGGCAATTGGAAAACGTGTTGTTCCAGGCGGTTTCGTTGTGTGAGGGCGGGACGGTCAAGGCCGAACATATTCGGCTGCCGGACTACGGTGTGCGTCAGCCGCTCGGCGATTTTTCGCTTGAGGGCGGGTTGGACGAGATTGTCGGGCGCTTTGAGAAAGCCGTGCTGGAGCGCCTGTATTCCGAGCATCCGAGCAGCCGGCAACTGGGCAAGCGGTTGGGGGTTTCGCACACCACCATTGCCAATAAATTGCGTGAGTACGAAGTCGGCAAAGAGCCCGGCTCCTGACTGATCGTTCCCACGCTCTGCGTGGGAATGCCTCAACGGACGCTCCGCGTTCGGCTCTTGATGGGACGCGGAGCGTCCCGGGCTGCATTCCCACGCAGAGCGTGGGAACGATCATATGGACAACGGCATTTAAGATTGCCGCGAAGCGGCATAACACCGCCGGTTTTTCGACTTTGACACAATCCTCCATTCCCCTCTGAAACCCCTAAAGTCCTTTGTTTGCCGGGTCCGGCACCGCCAGAAAAAAGTTGGTCTGCAAATTGCTTGTCGCTCAACAGTACAGCGGTGGGCGGCAAACGTCCGGCATGCAGAGGAAAGAGTGTGGACAAGTACCTTTATGTGGCAATGACCGGCGCCAGCCAGAATGCACTGGCGCAGAAGGCTCATGCCAACAACCTGGCAAACATCTCCACCAACGGTTTTCAGAAAGACCTGGAACAGGCTCGTTCGATGCCGGTGTTTGGTGACAGCTTTCCGGCGCGTGCCTTTGCCATGACCGAGCGTCCGGCCACCGACTTCTCGTCAGGTTCGATGGTAGAAACCGGCCGTGATCTGGATGTTGCAGTGACCGGCGATGGCTGGATTGCCGTGCAAAGCCCTGACGGCAGCGAAAGTTACGTGCGCACCGGTAGCCTGGACGTTGACGCCTTGGGCGTGCTGCGGGCCGGCAACGGTATGCCGGTGATGGGCAATGGCGGGCCGATCGCCGTGCCGCCCGAGCAGAAAATCGAAGTGGGCGAGGACGGCACCATCAGTATTCGTTCGATGGGTGAAGGCCCACGGGTGATCGCTCAAGTCGACCGTATCAAACTGGTCAACCCTGACCCGAAGAACATGACCAAAGGCCTGGATGGTTCAATCCACACCAAGGACGGCAAGCCGGCGCAAGCCGATGCGAGCGTCAAGCTGGTGTCCGGGTTCCTTCAGTCGAGCAACGTCAATGCCGTGGAAGAAATGACCTCGGTGCTGGCCTTGTCGAAGCAATTCGAGCTGCACATCAAGATGATGAACACCGCCAAAGACGATGACCAGGCCATGGCTCGGGTCTTGCAGATCAGCTAATTACCAGAACGTCGCGCCGTAAAACAGGCGCACGAGGAGAATCGAAATGCTTCCGGCTCTATGGGTTGCCAAAACAGGTCTGTCCGCCCAGGACACCAACCTGACCACCATTTCCAACAACCTGGCGAACGTATCGACCACGGGTTTCAAACGTGACCGCGCCGAGTTCCAGGATTTGCTGTACCAGATCAAACGCCAGCCTGGCGCCCAGTCGACCCAGGACAGCGCACTGCCGACCGGTCTGCAAGTGGGTACCGGTGTGCGCATTGTCGGCACCCAGAAAAACTTCACCGCCGGCAGCCTGCAGACCACTGAGCAGCCACTCGACCTGGCGGTCAATGGTCGCGGCTTCTTCCAGATCCTGCAGCCGGATGGCACCACGTCCTACACCCGTGACGGCACGTTCCACCTCGATTCCAACGGTCAGGTCGTGAATGCCAGCGGTTTCGCCCTGGAACCGGCGATCGTCGTTCCGAACAACGCCCAGAGCTTTACGGTCGGTACGGACGGCACGGTGTCCATCACCGTTCCCGGCAGCGCGGCCTCTCAGGTGATCGGCAACCTGCAAACCGCCGACTTCATTAACCCGGCCGGTCTGCAAGCGGTCGGTAACAACCTGTTCCAGGAAACCGCGGCCAGCGGCGCGCCACAAGTCGGCACCCCGGGCCTGAACGGTTTCGGTACCACGCTGCAGAACACCCTGGAAGGGTCCAACGTCAGCACCGTTGAAGAGATGGTCAACATGATCACCACTCAGCGCGCTTACGAGATGAACTCCAAGGTGATCTCCACCGCCGACCAGATGCTCTCGTTCGTAACGCAGAATCTGTAATCAAGTCTATGAGGCGGCATGAAGCCGCCTGCAGCACCGTGAGGTAGGGTCATGAATCGCTTTGTATCTGTTCTGGCACTGAGTGGGGTGGTCTCGCTTGCAGGCTGCGTCGCGCCGACGCCCAAGCCCAATGACCCTTATTACGCCCCGGTGTTGCCGCGCACGCCGTTGCCGGCTGCCGCCAACAACGGCTCGATCTATCAGGCCGGTTTCGAACAGAACCTGTACAGCGACCGCAAGGCATTCCGGGTCGGTGACATCATCACCATCACCCTGAACGAGAAGACCCAGGCCAGCAAGAACGCCAACTCCCAGGTCGGCAAGACCAGCAAGACCAGCATTGGCCTGTCCTCACTGTTTGGCAGTACGCCCAACGTGAATAACCCGGTCGGCAGCGGCGATCTGACTCTGGATGCCAGCTACAGCGGCGACCGCGCAACCAAGGGCGATAGCAAGGCCGGGCAGGGCAACAGCCTCACCGGTTCGATCACCGTGACCGTCGCCGACGTGTTGCCCAACGGGATCATTGCGGTGCGCGGCGAGAAGTGGATGACCCTCAATACCGGTGATGAGCTGGTACGGATTGCCGGCCTGGTTCGTGCCGATGACATCGCCACTGATAACACGGTTTCGTCGACGCGCATTGCCGATGCACGCATCACCTACTCGGGCACCGGTTCGTTTGCCGATGCGAGTCAGCCAGGCTGGTTCGACCGTTTCTTCCTCAGCCCGCTGTTCCCTTTCTAGGTGGCTACGTTGAACTTCAAAAGTCTCATGGTGGCCGCCCTGTTGCTGTCCGCAGCCTTCAACGCTCAAGCTGAGCGCCTGAAGGATATCGCCAGCATTTCCGGCGTGCGGACCAACCAATTGATCGGTTACGGCCTGGTGGTCGGGCTTAACGGCACCGGCGACCAGACGACCCAGACCCCGTTCACCCTGCAGACCTTCAACAACATGCTCTCGCAGTTCGGCATCAAGGTGCCGCCAGGTTCGGGCAACGTGCAGCTCAAGAACGTCGCCGCGGTGTCGATCAGTGCCGAATTGCCGGCGTTTGCCAAGCCGGGTCAGCAGGTCGACATCACCGTTTCTTCCATCGGTAACTCCAAAAGCCTGCGCGGCGGCACCTTGCTGCTGACGCCGCTCAAGGGTATCGATGGCAACGTCTACGCCATCGCCCAGGGCAACCTGGTGGTCGGCGGTTTCGATGCTGAAGGTCGTGACGGTTCGAAGATCACCGTCAACGTTCCGTCGGCGGGTCGTATCCCGGGTGGTGCGTCGGTCGAGCGTTCAGTGCCGAGCGGTTTCAACCAGGGCAACAGCCTGACCCTGAACCTCAACCGTTCGGACTTCACCACCGCCAAGCGCGTGGTCGACAAGATCAACGATATGCTCGGCCCTGGCGTTGCCCAGGCCATCGACGGCGGCTCGATTCGCGTCACGGCACCTTTGGACCCGAGTCAGCGGGTCGACTATCTGTCGATCCTTGAAAACCTCGAAGTCGATCCGGGCCAGGCGGTGGCGAAAGTCATCATCAACTCCCGTACCGGCACCATCGTCATTGGCCAGAACGTGAAAGTGTCCCCGGCCGCCGTCACTCACGGCAGCCTGACCGTGACCATTACCGAAGACCCGATCGTCAGCCAGCCCGGCCCTTTGTCCAACGGGCAGACAGCCGTCGTGCCGCGCTCGCGGGTCAACGCCCAGCAGGAAGCCAAGCCGATGTTCAAGTTCGGCCCGGGCACCACCCTCGACGAAATCGTGCGTGCGGTGAACCAGGTCGGCGCGGCGCCGGGTGACTTGATGGCCATCCTCGAAGCACTGAAACAGGCCGGCGCGCTGCAAGCCGACCTGATCGTGATCTGAGGACGGCGACCATGGACATGCGCAAGGCCGGCACACTCAGTACCAGCGATTCGGGGTCCTATTCGGACCTCAATCGCCTGAACCAGCTCAAGGTCGGCGACAAGAACAGCGACGGCAACATGCGCAAGGTCGCGCAGGAGTTCGAATCGCTGTTTCTCGGTGAAATGCTCAAGTCCATGCGTTCGGCCACCGAAGCGCTGGGCAAGGACAACCCGCTCAACACGCCGGCCGCCAAGCAATACCAGGAAATGTACGACCAGCAATTGGCGATTTCCATGTCCCGCGAAGGCGGTGGTATTGGTCTGGCGGATGTGCTGATGCGCCAGATGTCGAAGAACAAACCGCTGGCGCCAGGTGAGGCTGAGGCTGCCTCTGCGGCGAAACAGGCGGCGGCGAAAGCAGCCGTACAAACCCCGATAGACGCAGGCACGACGGGCACCAATGGTCCGTTGTCGCGCCTCAATGGCCAGCGTCCATTGTGGACGTCGCGCTCGGGCAGGGTGCCGGCGCACACCGCCGATCACACGAATGATGTGGCGATGCTCAATCAGCGCCGCCTGGCGCTGCCGCCGAAACTGGCGGACCGTTTGCTCGCCGGGCTGGTGCCGTCGGTCTCCAACACCGCGGCCACTGCCGCGACCGCACAGACCAGGATCCAGTTGCCGCAGAGCGGCAAGACCGGTGCCGGCCCGCTGTTCAATGGCGATTGGCTGGCCTCGCAGACGGACACATCGTCAAAGGGGCAAATGCAGATTTATGGTCGGGCCATGGCGCAGATTCCTTTGGCACCCGCGAAAAAAGCCTTCAGCTCCGCCGACGAATTCGTCAACACGATGTTGCCACTGGCCAAGGAAGCCGCCGACCGCATTGGCGTCGATCCACGTTACCTGGTGGCTCAGGCCGCACTGGAAACCGGCTGGGGCAAATCGGTCATGCGCGCCCAGGATGGCAGCAGCAGCCACAACCTGTTCGGCATCAAGGCAGGCAGCAGCTGGAAGGGTGATTCGGCGCGAGCGATCACCAGCGAATTCCGTAATGGCGAGATGGTCAAGGAGACGGCCGAGTTCCGTTCCTATGATTCGTACAAAGACAGCTTCCATGACCTGGTGACTTTGCTGCAGACCAATAATCGCTATCAAGATGTGGTGAAGTCTGCCGATAACCCAGAACAGTTTGTACGCGAGTTGCAGAAAGCCGGGTATGCAACCGACCCGGCCTACGCCAGCAAGATTTCGCAGATAGCCAAGCAGATGACGAGTTACCAAAACTACGCTGCGGCGGGCGCTACCACCACGCCTTTATAGGCACAAGGCATAAGGTCTGAACCATGAGTTTGCTCAATATCGGGATGTCGGGTCTGGCGGCTAGCCAATCCTCTTTGTCTGTGACAGGCAACAACATTGCCAACGTCGACACCGCCGGTTATTCGCGTCAGCAAACCGTGCAGAGCACCAAGGCTTCGCAGCAGTTCGGTAATGTGTTCATCGGCACCGGGACGACCCTGGCGGACGTTCGCCGGGTCTACAACTCCTACCTCGATGCTCAGTTGCGCACCGCCACCTCGCTCAACAGCGAAGCCTCGGCGTACCAGGCTCAGGCCACTCCACTGGACGCCACGCTGTCCGATACCAACACCGGATTGACCGGCGTTCTGCAGAAGTTCTTCACCTCCCTGCAGGGTGTTTCGTCATCGGCGACCGACGATACGTCGCGCCAGTCGGTGCTGACCGGTGCCCAGGCGTTGAGCAATCGCTTCAACACCGTCGCCAAGCAATTGAATGACCAGAACACCACCCTCAATGGCAGCCTGTCCGACATGGCGACCAAGGTGAACAAGCTGGCCACGTCGATTGCGTCGCTGAACCAGAAAATCGGTGAGGTCTCCACCAGCGGCGGTCAGCCGAACGACTTGCTCGACAACCGTAACGAAGCGGTACGTCAGCTGTCCGAACTGGTCGGCGCCCAAGTGGTCGAGCGTGGCACCAGCTACGACATTTACGTCGGCAGCGGCCAGCCGTTGGTGATCGGCAACACCACCAACACCCTGGGCACCGTGCCGAGCAAAGACGATCCGTCGCGCATGGCGCTGCAAATGGATCGCGGCTCCAGCACCATCGACATCACGTCGGTGGTCAGCGGTGGCGAAATCGGCGGCCTGCTCACTTACCGCAAGGAAGTGCTCGACCCGTCGCTCAACGAGCTGGGGCGTGTGGCCCTGGTGATGGCTGACCAGATCAACAGTCAGCAGGCGCAGGGCATCGACAAGAACGGTGAATTCGGCGCGGCGATTTTCAACAACATCAACAGCGCCGCACTGATCAGTCAGCGCAGTATCGGCCAGGCGGGCAATAGCGCCGGCTCGGGCAACCTCGATGTCACCATCAAGGACACCGGCAAGCTGACCACCAGCGATTATCAGGTGACGTTCAGCACCCCTACCGACTACACCGTCAAGCGTTCTGACGGCACCGCCATGGGCGCCTTCAGCACCTTGACCACGCCGCCTCCGGTGATCGATGGTTTCAGCCTGTCACTGAACGGCGGTGCCTTGAGCGCTGGCGATACCTTCAAGGTGACCCCGACTCGCGGCGCCGCAACCAGCATCCAGACAGTCCTGACCGACCCGAAAAAGATCGCGGCGGCAGCGCCACTGAGCGGTGTGGCCAGCTCCAAAGCCACGGGCACTTACACCCAGCCGACGCTGACCAGCACGCTGGATATCTACAGCCCGACGGCCCAGGCCGACATGCAGACCGGGCTCAAGTACTCGACGCCGGTCAAGTTGACGTTCGGTTCCCCGAGCGGTGGCAGCCAGACTTACAGCCTGAGTGATGCACAAGGCAACCCGTTGGGTAGCGGCACCATTGTTCCGGGTCAGAACAACACCTTGAACCTGACAGTGCCCATGATCGATGCCAGCGGCAACCCGATCATGGGTGGCGCTCCGCCGGTGCAGAAAACGTTCACCGTGCAAACCACGGTGGGTGGTTCGCCCACCAACGGCGAAAGCTTCTCGATCTCCCTGACCGGTGCGGCATCCTCGGACAACCGCAACGCTCAAGCGCTGGTCGGTTTGCAAACCAAACAGACCGTGGACACCGGTTCGGCGAGCAAGGGCATCAGCCTGACCGACGCCTACAACACGCTGGTGACCAACGTCGGCACCAAAGCCGCGCAAGGCAAGTCTGACAGCGCCGCCACCTCGGCGATCCTGACCCAGGCCAAGGGCGCCCGTGACTCCCTGTCCGGGGTCGACCTGGATGAGGAAACCGGCAACCTCGTCAAATACCAGCAGTACTACACCGCGTCTTCGCAGATCATCAAGGCTGCGCAGGAAATTTTCAGCACGCTGATCAACAGCCTTTAAGGAGTCGTAATTCATGCGCATTTCTACCGCCCAGTATTACGAGACAACCGCTGCCAACTATCAGCGCAACTTCAACAAGGCGATCGCGACCAGCAATGAAGCCAGCAGCCTGACGCGCGTCAACACCGCCGCTGATGATCCGGTCGGTGCCGGTCGTTTGCTGCAGCTCGGTCAGCAGAGCGCAATGCTGGATCAGTACAACGCCAACATCAGTTCGACCAAGAGTTCATTGAGCCTGCAGGAAACCACCCTGGATTCCATTGGCACCGCCTTGCAGCGCGCCAAGGAAATCGCCCTCAGTGCCAACAACGGCATCGCCACCGACGACGACCGTAAAGCGTATGCCTCGGAACTGGGCCAGATCCAGCAACAAGTGCTGGGCCTGATGAACTCCAAGGATGCCTCCGGCAACTTCCTGTTCTCCGGTTCGAAAACCGACACCCCGCCTTACTCACAGAATTCCGACGGCACCTACACCTACAACGGTGACCAGACCAGCATCAACCTGGGCATCGGCGATGGGTTGACGGTGGCATCCAACACCACTGGCTGGGACGCGTTCCAGCAGACCATCAATACCAGCCGCACCCAGGCCACCATGACCGCTCCGGCGGTGGATGATGGTCGCGTGGTCCTGTCCAATGGTCAGGTCAGCAACAGCGCAACCTACGACGCCAAGTTCGCCAGCGGCCAGCCATACACGGTCACCTTCTTGAGCAGCACCCAGCTGAAGATCACCGATGGACTGGGCAACGACGTAACGACCGAGGCCAGCCAGAACGGCGCGTTCAGCAACAGCAACGGCGCCAACCAGGTGGTCAACTTTCGTGGCGTCGACCTGAACCTGAACATCAACCTCAAGCCGGGCGATGTACCGGACACAGTGATTGCCGGTCACACCTTCCAGCTGTCGGCCTCGCAGGACTCGTTCAACGCCACGCGCAGCGCCGGCAACGCGTCCACAGCCGTCATCACCGGTTCCGCCATCACTAACCCGGCGGCCTACAATGCTGCGTTCCCGACGGGTGGGGCGGTCCTCAAGTTCACCAGTCCGACAGCCTTCGACCTCTACGCTGCGCCGGTGACCGTCGACAGTCGCCCCGTGTCTTCGGGCGCCGTGGTGGCCGGTCCTCCGTCCACCGCCACTGCTGCGGGCGTGACATTCACCCTGGGCGGTGGTGCACCCGCCGCCAACGATCAGTTCGCGGTCCAGTCCAACAATCACCAGACCCAGAACGTGCTCGACACATTGGGCAAGATGATCAGCGCGATGAGCTTGCCAGTCGATGGCAACACGAACGCCAAGCAGCAATTCCAGGCGGCCATGGAATCGGGCCTCGCGAATCTGGATAGCGCCAGTAACCAGTTGGGCTCGGCCATTACGTCGATCGGTGCGCGCGGTCAGTCACTGGACGATCAGACCACGACTAACCAGAGCCTGAGCCTGGCGAATACGGCGACCCAGTCGTCGATTCGTGACTCCGACCCTGCCGAAGTCATGACGCGCCTGACCCTGCAGCAGACCATGCTGCAAGCCGCGCAACTGGCGTTCAGCAAGATCACTTCGCTGGGGCTGTTCAACAAGATCTGACGGCCGCCGGGCGCGCAAGCGTCCGGTGACCGCTGACCCTCCCATATCTACTGTCTTTTTCCGCGGTTCCAAGGGCTCGCTTTTCTGGGCGAGCTCTCGCCGCCTGCGAGTCCGCCGTGAATTCACTCCCTCTTGTCAGCCTCGTCATTCCCGCCTTCAATCCGCGCTTTTTTGGTCGGGCGTTGCACAGTGCCGTGAGCCAAGACTATGGCAATCTCGAGGTCATTGTTTGCGACGATAGCCGTGGCACTGAAATCGAAGAGATGGTCAATTCGTTGAGCGGGCAGACGGATGTCGTCGTGCACTATGTGCGCAATCCCCGCACGCTCGGATTGGTGGGAAACCTGCAAGTCTGCCTGGAAGAAGCGCAAGGCGAGTTCATCAAGTTTCTTTGCGATGATGACCAATTGTTCGCCACGTGCATCGAGCGTCAGGCACAAGTGCTCATCGATCGTGAAGATGTGAATCTGGTACTGGCCCAGCGGTTGTTCTGGGATGCCGATGATTTGCCTTTGCCTTCGCGGCTTGAAAACACACCGCTTTCCCCTGTGTGCGGGCTATTCAAGGGTGAAGACCTGCTGGCGATCTTCGAGAGTTTCCCGGTCAATATCCTCGGCGGTTTCAGCAATGCCATGTTCCGTCGTGCCGATGTACTGGAGCTGTTGCCGGCCTTGACTCAACCCGGTCATTGTTTTGTCGCGACCCTGGATTTCGCCTTGTACATGTGCCTGCTGCGGCGCGGTAATCTGGTGGTGTCCAATCATGTGTTGAGTGTCGAGCGCCTGTACCCGGAGCGTTTGAGCAGTCAACAATCGATGAGGGATTCGGTCGAGGCCGAGCGGCAATGGCTGTTGCAGATGCTCAAGGCCCGCAGCGGCGAATCTGCGCCAGCGCCGGGTTGGGTTCGCTACTTGCCGCTGACCAAGGCCGACGAGTTACCCCGGGTTTGGGAAGAGTTACCGCTGAGCCGAACCCTGGGCACCAAGCAGACCACTCAGGACTGGCATGTCGGCATTGCCAGTGTCAGTTTCTCCGAGCTGTACGCCCAGTGGCTGGCGTGCCGCTGCCTCACCGACGGTCAGCGCACATTGTTGCCCGAAACATTGGTGAGCTGGCCGCGCACGCCAAAAATCGTCCCGATCATTATTGATGAGCAGGGCAGTCGCTCAGCGGTGGACCACACGTTGCAATCCCTTGCCGCGCAAGACTATCCACCTGAACTGACACTGGTGTTGTCCTCGTCGTGCATGGAAGCCGAGCTGGATGAGCGGATTTTCCGTTTGCCGCTGCAAGATGACTGGCAGCAGCAGATCAATGAACTGTTGCCGCAACTGGACGGGGCTGACTGGTTCTACCTGCTGCGTGCCGGCGATCGCCTGGTGGCGCCGGCCTTGCTGGTAATGGCTGAGCGGATTGCCCTCTCGCGCACGCTGAAGTGTCTGTACAGCGATGAAGGTGGCCTGCGGCAGGGCGAGTCGGCCGAGCCGGCGTTCAAGCCAGACTTTAACCTGGACTTGATGCGCAGCTACCCTTATGTGGGGCGTGCGCTGGCGTTTGACCGTGAAGCGTTTCTGGCGTTGGGCGGTTTTGATTCCGTCTTTGGCGAATTGGCCCCTCATGATGTGCTCTGGCGTCTGGTCGAAAATGACGGCCCGCAAGTGATCGGACACGTTGCCGAAATTCTGCTGGAGTCGCCGTTCGATCTTGCCAAGTGGCTGTCCCAGCCCGAAGTGGTCAATAACAATCCGCTGTTGCTGCAAGCGCACCTGGACCGCATGGGCATCGCGCATGTGATTCGCGATGCGGGTTCGACGCTGCTTAACCGAGTCGACTATCACCATGAGGATCGTCCGTTAGTGTCGATCGTCATCGTTGGCAAGGATCAGACCATCGCCATGCAGCGCTGTGTCGAGAGCCTGCTGGAAAAAACCGCCTACACCGACTATGAGTTGCTGCTTGTCGACAACGGTAGCGAAAGCGCCGAGGCCCTCGCGTGGCTGGCGGGTATGGCGCAGTTGGGCAGCGAGCGGATTCGCGTGTTGACGTATCCACAGCAAGGCAATGGCGCGGCGGTGCGCAACTTCGCCGTGAAGCAGGCTGCTGGCGACTACGTGCTGATGCTTAACCCGTACA
The DNA here is from genome assembly GCF_949767865.1 of Pseudomonas sp. IT-P294. Taxonomy (NCBI): domain Bacteria; kingdom Pseudomonadati; phylum Pseudomonadota; class Gammaproteobacteria; order Pseudomonadales; family Pseudomonadaceae; genus Pseudomonas; species Pseudomonas sp. IT-P294. The sequence continues at coordinate 58,444 of NZ_CATKQW010000033.1, forward strand.
CCGTGATCACCCAGAGCGACTGGCTGGATGAATTGCTCAATCACGCACAACGATCGGAAGTCGGCGTGGTGGGGGCGAAGGTGTTCAACCCGGATGGACGAGTTCTGCACGCGGGCCTGATTCTTGGTTTGCAAGGGCCGGCCGGCGTACCGTTTTACGGCGAGTCGTTGAACGCCGCGGGCTATATGTATCGCCTGCAGGTAGCCCATGACTTGAGCGCCGTCGGCGCTGATTGCCTGATGATCCGCAAAGCCGTATTTGACGCGATTGGTGGCCTGGACGAGCAGAACCTGGGCCAGAGCCTCAACGAAGTGGACCTGTGCCTGCGTGTAGGTAAGGACGGTTATCTGGTGGTCTGGACACCCTTTGCCAAACTGGCCTTGGGCGCTCAGCCGGCGGTAACGTTGTCGGAGGCCGATCAGGCCTCGCGCACTCAGGAACAGCAAGTGTTTTACAAGCGCTGGCTGCCTATCGTGGCTCGCGATCCGGCCTATAACGTCAATTTGTCGTTGCACGGGTTGGGCGGTTCGAGCTTCAGTCTTGAGCCGGGCCTGCGTGCCGGCTGGAGCCCGTTCTCGAAATCTCAGTTGCCGACAATTCTTGCACTGCCAGTCAATGCCTCGGCCATCGGTCACTACCGCGTGACGCAGCCTTTGATCGAACTGGAAGCGGCGGGCAGGGCTCACGGACGTATTCACTACAACTTGCCGTCGATCATTGAGGTCGAGCGTCAGTCACCTGACGTGATCATCCTGCAAGGTCGTTACTCCGAAGGCCCGATCAACGAGATTCCGGGCCTGATAACCTACTCCAGCGCCCGACGGATTTACGAGCTGGATGACTATGTCATCAACGTCCCCCATCGCAATGCGCATATCCGCAACATGCCGGGCAAGGATGAGATGGAGAAACTGGTACGGCGCGCGATCGGCATGTGCGACCGCGTGGTGGTCTCCACCGACGCGCTGGGTAACGCATTGTCGGACATGCATGACGACATTCGTGTCGTGCCAAACATGCTGGCCAAACACTTGTGGAGCGACATGCGCAGCCAGCGCCGTACTTCAAAAAAACCTCGGGTCGGCTGGGGCGGCGGCACCAGTCACCACGGCGACCTGGCGGTGATCGCCGACGTGGTTCGCGAACTGGCCAACGAAGTCGACTGGGTGTTCTTCGGCATGTGCCCGGATGATTTGCGTCCGTATATGCATGAGTTCCATGGTGTGATCGGGCTGGACGTCTACCCGGCGAAGCTGGCCAGCCTGAACCTGGACCTGGCGCTGGCACCGCTGGAATTCCACATCTTCAACGACTGCAAGAGCAACCTGCGTCTGCTGGAGTACGGGGCTTGCGGTTACCCGGTGATCTGCACTGATACCGAGGCTTATCGCGGGTACCTGCCATGTACCCGGATCAAAACCAACTCCACCGATGAGTGGCTGCAAGCGATCCGCATGCACCTGGCCGACCCGGACGCCAGCTACCGCATGGGCGATGAGTTGCGCGAGGTGGTTCTGCGCGACTACGTGTTGCGCGGTGACAATCTGCGCTACTGGGAAAATGGCTGGTTGGCGGATTGATCATCAGCCGGTCCCTGCCCGTTCCCTGCCAGTTGGGTGCATATCCGTTTCTGTGGTAACGGCGGCTATTGGTTCCGCCCTGACGGCGGGTCACTTGGAGAAGCGCCAAGTAACCAAGCGCTAGCGCCCCTGACGTCCGGTGCCTCGCTGTGGCTCGGCATTCCCTCACTCCGGTCCTGCTCCGTGGGCCCGCCGCCATCGGCCATCCATGGCCGGGGGCGGCTAACCCGGCATCCATGCCGGGTTGCCCACTACGCAGAACCTGCGTTCGGCCTCCCGACGGGGCAGATCAAGATCAAAATCAAAAGCGGAAGGCGAGCTAACGCTCGACCTGATGAGTGGTGACGAGCAAAAGCTGTGCGCCGATTGATCGTTCCCACGCTCCGCGTGGGAATGCATCCCGTGACGCTCCGCGTCACCATCGCGCAAGACTCAAGCCTGGTGTCGACAGCGGGACGCAGAGCGTCCCCGGCGGCATTCCCACGCGGAGCATGGGAACGATCACCACGCGCAAGCGTTGAGCAAACAGGCCGGCCGGTAGGCCGCCTCGTTTTGCTTTGGCGGTGCACGCCCCCTCGTGAGGCCGAGCGCAGGTTCTGCGCAGTGGGCACCGCGGCAAGGATGCCGCGGTAGCCGCCCCCGGCCATGGATGGCCGATGGCGGCGGGCCCACGGAGCAGGACCGGAGCGAGGGCATGCCGAGCATTAGCGAGGCACCGAACGTCAGGGGCAAAAGCGCTTGGTTACTTGGCGCTTCTCCAAGTGACCCGCCGTCAGGGCGGAACCAATAGCCGCCGTTACCCCAAAAACGGATATGTACCCCCTGCATTTGCCTAGCACCACCACCACCCGCCGGACGCCAGGAGCTGGCGCGTTTCCTGCAAGTCCCCCTTTATATCGCCATAAAACGAGCACTTGCAGCGTTGCGGGCAGTCCACACGGCGGCGTTGAGCGTTTTATCCAGAAGGCCTGCAAAAGCTTGATACAGCTTGGCTGAGCCCTGTGACGAACAAGAGAGGGTAGAGGATGAAGGCAGTTATTTTGGCGGGTGGCCTGGGCACGCGAATCAGCGAAGAGTCGCACCTCAAGCCCAAGCCGATGATCGAGATCGGCGGCAAGCCAATTCTCTGGCACATCATGAAGCAGTACTCCGCGCACGGAATCCACGATTTTGTGATCTGCCTTGGCTACAAGGGCTACGCGATCAAGGACTTCTTCGCCAACTACTTCCTGCACACCTCCGACGTCACCTTCGACATGTGCAACAACCGCATGGACGTTCACCAGAACTACAGCGAACCGTGGCGCGTCACGTTGATCGACACTGGCGAAGACACCATGACCGGTGGCCGCCTGCGTCGCGCCTCGCGTTATCTGGAGGGCGAAAAGGCCTTCTGCTTTACCTACGGAGACGGTGTCTCGGACCTCAATATCGGTGCATTGGTGGACTTCCACCTGGCCCACGGCAAACTCGCGACCGTGACCGCCGTGCAACCGCCAGGCCGCTACGGTGCCCTGGAGCGCGACGGTGACAGTGTCAAAGGCTTCATCGAAAAACCACGGGGCGACGGCGGCTGGATCAACGGCGGCTTTTTCGTACTGTCGCCCAAGGTGTTGCCGTACATCGGCGACGACCAGACTTCCTGGGAAGCAGAGCCCCTGGCGGCATTGGCCAGTGAAGAACAGCTGCAGGCATTCCAGCACGACGGTTTCTGGCATCCGATGGACACCCTGCGTGACAAGAATCACCTTGAGGCGTTGTGGCAGAGCGGGGAGGCCCCATGGAAGCAATGGGACTGAGTCCGCAATTCTGGCGCGGCAAGCGGGTTCTGGTCACCGGGCACACCGGTTTCAAGGGCAGTTGGTTGACGCTGTGGCTACAAAGCCTGGGAGCCAAGGTCATCGGGTTCGCCCTTGATCCGTCCACCGAACCGAGCCTGTTCGAACTGGCACGGGTGCACGAAGGCATCAACGATCAGCGCGGCGACCTGCGTGACTTGGGTGCGCTGCTTGAAATCATTGCCGACACCGAGCCAGAGATTGTCTTGCACCTGGCGGCCCAGCCGTTGGTGCGTGAAGGTTATCGCGACCCGCTGGGCACTTATTCCAGCAACGTCATGGGCACCCTGAATCTGCTTGAAGCGATTCGTCAGGTCGGCTGCGTGCGTGCCTGCGTGCTGGTGACCACCGACAAGGTCTACGCCAATCAGGAATGGCTGTGGCCGTACCGCGAAGACGAAGCCCTCGGTGGACACGATCCTTACAGCAGCAGCAAAGCCTGCTGCGAATTGTTGGCGCAGTCTTACGCCGCCTCGTTCTTCCCGGCCGAGAAGCATGACGAGCACGGTCTGGCGCTGGCCACGGCGCGCGCCGGTAATGTGCTGGGCGGGGGAGATTTTGCACCCGAGCGGTTGATTCCCGACGTGCTCAAGGCCTGGACGGCCGACGAACCGGTGACCCTGCGTTACCCGCAAGCCGTGCGCCCGTGGCAGCACGCGCTGGAACCGCTGGCCGGTTACCTCCAACTGGCCGCCGGCCTCTATGAACAAGGTCCGGCGTTTGCTGGCGCGTGGAACTTCGGCCCGAGCGAAGCGGACATGTGCAGCGTCGGCGAAGTCGTCGAATTGCTCGCCAGCCGCTGGCCGCAAGCCCGTGGTTTGCGCATCGAACCGAGTGATTTGCACGAAGCCGGCCTGCTGCGCCTGGACAGCAGCCGCGCCCGTCAACTGTTGGCGTGGCAGCCGCGCTGGTCGTTGCAAGAGTGCCTGACCCACACACTCGACTGGCACCTGGCGTGGCAGAACGGCGACGACATGCGCGCCATGACGTTGGGCCAGTTGAACCTGTACCGAGGCGCGCTGTGAGCGAATTTCTGTTGCAGCCGTTGCCCCTGGCCGGACTGTTCAGCGTGCAGCACAAACGCTTTGAAGATGAGCGCGGGCACTTCGCGCGGCTGTTCTGCGAAGGCAGCCTGAGTGCGTTCGGCGAGCCGTTTCATATCCGCCAGATCAACCACTCCTGCACCCGCGAGCGCGGCAGTGTGCGCGGTCTGCATTACCAGAATGCCAGTGCGCCGGAAGCCAAGTTGATCACCTGCCTGCGCGGTGAAGTCTGGGACGTGGCGGTGGACTTGCGGCCCGGCTCCGAGACCTTCCTGCATTGGCACGCCGAACACCTGCGCGCCGGCGACGGTCGCAGCCTGCTGATTCCGGCCGGGTTCGCCCACGGTTTCCAGACCCTGACCGACGATGCCGAATTGCTCTACCTGCACAGCGCGGACTACACGCCGGTGCACGAGGGTGGTTTGAGCGTGAACGATCCACGGCTGGCGATTGCCTGGCCGTTGCCTGTCAATAATCTGTCGGCGCGGGATTCCAGCCATCCCTTGCTCGATGACCATTTCGCTGGAGTGCGAGTATGAACTGCCGTGGTTGCGGGACTTCCCTGGCCTTGCCGCTGATTGACCTCGGCACCTCGCCGCCGTCCAACGCCTATGTGCGTGCCGATCAGCTGGAGCAAGCCGAACAATGGGTGCCGTTGAAGGTTGCGGTATGTCAGCAGTGCTGGCTGGTGCAGACCGAGGATTACACCAGCGCCGACAGTCTGTTCGATGCCGAGTATGCGTATTTCAGTTCGTTCTCCAGCACCTGGCTGGCCCATGCCGAGCGCTACGTCGCCGAGATGACCGAACGCTTCGGCCTGACCGCCGACAGCCGTGTGGTGGAAATCGCCGCCAATGACGGTTACCTGTTGCAGTACGTCGCCGGGCGCGGCATCCCTTGCCTGGGCGTCGAGCCTACCCGCAGCACCGCGCAAGCGGCCCGGGAAAAAGGCCTGCAGATTCGTGAACTGTTCTTTGGCCGTGACAGCGCTGCGCAGTTGGTCAGCGAAGGCTGGTCGGCAGACCTGATGGCCGCCAACAACGTGTTGGCCCACGTGCCGGACATCAACGATTTCCTCGGCGGTTTTGCAACCTTGCTCAAACCGACCGGCGTGGCCACGTTCGAATTTCCGCAGCTGCTGACGCTGATGGCCGGGCAGCAATTCGACACGCTGTATCACGAGCACTATTCCTACCTGTCGCTGACCGCCGTGCAGACCTTATGCGAGCGCAATGGCCTGGAAGTGTTCGACGTCAGTCAGCTGTCGACTCACGGCGGCTCGCTGCGCGTGTTCGTCCAGCGCATCGACGGTATTCGCCGCGAGGTGCAGCCGACGGTTGCTCAACAACTGCACGCTGAACTCGAAGCCGGCGTGAAAACCCCCGAGTATTACGCGACCCTCGCGCCAGCCGCCGAACGCATCAAGCACGAACTGCTGCGTTTCCTGTTGCAGGCCAAGGCCGACGGCAAGCGGGTGGTCGGTTACGGCGCTGCAGCCAAAGGCAACACCTTGCTCAACTACGCCGGGGTCAAGCCCGACCTGCTGGCGTGGGTGGCCGACGCCAATCCGCACAAGCAGGGCAAGTACTTGCCGGGCAGTCGCATTCCAATCGTGTCGCCGGCACAGATCGATATCGAGAAACCGGACTACGTGCTGGTCCTGCCCTGGAACTTGCTGCACGAAGTCAGTCAGCAACTGGCGCAGGTACGTCAGTGGGACGCTCGCTTCGTGATCGCCGTGCCTGAGTTGACCGTCCTGTGAAAGTGCTTGTAACCGGGGCCACCGGCTTCGTCGGCCGCCATTTGGTCGCCGCCTTGCTCGCCCGTGGCTGCGAAGTCCGGGCGGTGGCGCGTAACGCCGAAACGGCCGCGACGATGCCATGGATCAACGCCGTGGAGTTCATGGCGGCGGACATTCACGCCGACGATCTGGACATCACCGCGCTGACCGCGAACATCGATGCCTTGGCGCATCTGGCGTGGCCGGGGTTGCCGAACTATCAGGCGCTGTTCCATTTCGAGCACAACCTGATGGCCGATTACCGGTTCATAAAGGGCGCGGTCGAGGCGGGCGTGTCGCAAGTATTGGTGACCGGAACCTGTTTCGAATACGGCATGCAAAGCGGGCCGCTCAGCGAGCAGGCCACACCGCAGCCGAGCAATCCTTATGGGTTGGCCAAAAACACCCTGCGGCTGTTTCTGGAAAATTTGCAGCGGGTCCAGCCGTTCACCCTGCAATGGGCGCGGCTGTTCTACCTGCACGGCGAGGGCCAGAACCCCAACAGTCTGCTGGCAGCACTGGACCGGGCAATCGATGCCGGTGACGACACGTTCAACATGTCGGCCGGCGAGCAGTTGCGCGATTACCTGGCCATCGACATCGCCGCCGATTACCTGGCGGCAATCCTGCAACAGCGGGAATTCAATGGGCTGATCAATTGTTCCAGCGGCCAGCCGGTGTCTGTGCGGGCGCTGGTCGAGCAGCGATTGCGCGCACTTGGCGCATCGATCCGTTTGAACCTCGGTCATTACCCTTACCCGACCCACGAACCGATGGCCTTCTGGGGCGTGGCGGACCGTTTGCAACAGCTGCTGGGAGGCAATCATGAAGCATGAGTTGTATCGGGTCGCTGACCTGCCGGTGCTGCAAAACCGCACCTTCGTCGACGCGGATTCGGCCCGGGCCTCTGCCAGCGCCGACATGGTCCTGGTGCAGGACGAACTGAGCGGGTTGATCTTCAATCAGGCCTTCGATGCCGACAAGCTCAGCTATGACGCCGACTACCAGAATGAGCAAGCGCATTCGGGGCAGTTCCAGAAGCACTTGAGCGATGTGGAAGGGATCATTGCCCGCCATTTCAAGGACCAGGAACTGATCGAAGTCGGCTGCGGCAAAGGCTACTTTCTCGAACTGTTGAAGGGCCTGGGCTACGCCATCACCGGCATCGACCCGGCTTACGAAGGCAGCAACGCCGACGTGATCAAGGCGCCGTTCACCCGTGGCCTCGGTCTGGCGGCGGACGCCATCGTGCTGCGTCATGTGCTGGAACATATCCAGGACCCAGTGAGTTTTCTCGCCGAGATGGCCGAGGCCAATCAGGGCGGGCAGATCTACATCGAAGTGCCGTGCTTCGACTGGATCCTGGAGCATCGCGCCTGGTTCGACCTGTTCTACGAGCACGTCAATTATTTCCGTCTCGATGACCTGCGCCGGATGTTCGGCACGGTGCACGAGGCCGGTCACCTGTTCGGTGGCCAATACCTGTACATCGTGGCAGACCTGTCGACCTTGCGCCTGACCCCGGAGCAACCGGTACCGCGCCTTGAATTGCCACAGGGTTTCACCAGCAGCCTTGAGCGCGCGGTGCAGATTATCCAGGACGCCCCCGAGCAAGGTTCGGCGATCTGGGGTGCCTCGTCCAAAGGCGTGATTTATTCGCTGTTCCTGCAACGGGCCGGTGTGGCGGTGGATCGCGTGGTGGACATCAACCCGGCCAAACAGGGGCGGTATCTGCCCTTGAGCGGCGTGCGGGTGTCCTCGCCGCAAGAGGCCATGGATGCGTTGCCCGAAGGCGCCAACCTGTTTGTGATGAACTCCAACTACCTCGAAGAAATCAAGCGGATGACCGGTGGACGTTATGTCTATCACGCCGTCGACAGCGCTTCGTTCCAGTGACTATTGAGATTAGAAAAATGACCGACAACACCATCAATAAAGCCTTCGAAGCCGAGTGCCAGGCAGAAATCGCGCGTCAGGGCGACGACCAGAAACTGACCGGTCTGGCCCGGGATTTCTTCAACGAATCGGCCAAACACAAGTACAGCTACCACTTCTCGTGGATGGGCCGTCCGATCATCCAGCTGCCGCAAGACATGATGGCGATGCAAGAGATCATCTGGCAGGTCAAGCCAGACCTGGTGATCGAATGCGGCATCGCCCACGGCGGTTCGATCATCTACTACGCGTCCTTGCTGGAGTTGCAAGGCCACGGTGAAGTGCTGGGCATCGACCTCGATATTCGCCCGCACAACCGCGAAGCCATCGAAAGCCACGCGATGAGCAAGCGCATCAAAATGATCGAAGGTTCGAGCATCGACCCGGCGATCGCTGCCCAGGTTCGTGCTGCGGCCGAAGGCAAGAAAGTCATTCTGGTGCTCGACTCCAACCATACCCACGACCACGTGCTGGAAGAGTTGCGCCTGTACGCGCCACTGGTGTCGGTGGACAGCTACTGCGTGGTGATGGACACCGTTGTCGAAGACATGCCGGCCGATTTCTTCCCGGACCGTCCATGGGGCCCGGGCGACAACCCGAAAACCGCGGTGTGGAAATACCTTGAAGAGAACAAGGATTTCGAGATTGACCAGCAGATGCAAAACAAGCTGCTGCTCACCGTTGCACCGGACGGCTACCTGCGTCGCGTTCGTTAATTTCGGCACATCATTAAAGTGTTAGTCAGGCGTTTCGCCGGCAGTGGGAGAAGTTATGCAAGGCAAGTCCGTTTCTGAGCACATGTTGCCGTTGAATGAGTTGCTGACGGTGGTGTTGATTTCCCACAACCGTCCGGCTTTTTTGCGCCGGGCAATGAAGTATTACGGTGACTTGCCTTGCAAAGTACTGGTGCTCGACTCCGCCACTGAACCTTTCAAGGGCGAACTGCCTGACGTCGAATACCGGCATGTGCCGCAATACGCCTACAGTGGCTTCCAGGCCAAAATCGCCTATGGCGTGGAGCAAGTGACCACTCCGTACATGGTGTTGGCGGCCGACGATGACTTCATCGTGCACGATGCGCTGGCCGAGTCGGTGGACTTCCTGCAAGCGAACCGCGACTACGGCATGTGCCACGGCTATTGCCTGATGTACCTGACCTTCGCCAATAGCGTGAGCTACTACCGGCGCGACAAGAAGGTGTGCGAGGACTATTCCTCCGAGCGACCTCAGGATCGGGTCGTCGAGTACATGCACCAATACCTGCCGCCGTTTTACGCGGTGACCCGTACTTCGCTGATGAAATCCTGGTATTCGCTGTTGCCGCCGGGCACCAGTTTCCAATGGCAGGAGATCGGTCACGTCTACTACATGCTGGCGTGCGCCAAGGCGCGGATCCTGCCAACCCCTTATGTGGTGCGTGAGATCAACTATGGCAACTCCGAGCACAACACCGAGGTGTATCACTCGCTGACGTATACCGACGCCAAATCGGTGGCCGAGCGTGACGCCTTTGCTGAATTCCTGGCCTCGTTGCCCACCGGGATCAAGGGGCTCGATCCGGTACAGGCCAAAGCCTTCGTCATGGAAAGTTTCGACGCCATGATCGACAGCCTGCAAACCGGACGTGCCCTGACCGCGGAGTTGGTTTTCCAGTCCATCTGGAACAACACCCTCAAGGCTCCCGATCGTCTTTTCGGGCCAAAACAGTACGTCGAAATGCCGTTCTACAATCAGGCGTTCTTCGACAAGTTGACCCAGTTCGAATTCATGCTTCATGCGATGCCGGCCGGTCGCCTTCAGCTCGAACAGCTTGAGGGCGTGTGGACTCGCCAGGAACACTTGCTGAGCCCGCGTAACAACGATACGTCGGAAAGCGTGGTCGACCGTTTGTGGCAGGCCTACGACGCCAATGCGTTCAACCGTACGGTGGTCAAGCGCCTGGTGGCGCAACTGGAGCTGCTGGGCGAGGACGAAGAAGCTGAATCGATGCGCGACTGGGTCGCACGCCTTGATGCGTTGTCGGTCGTGGATCATCACTCGACGTTTGAAAACATGCGTTCGGGTCGCCTGCTCAAGTGGCTGGAGACCCGGTCGCCCGATGCCGAACAGGCTGAGGCAATTGCCCGACACTTGGCAGAGAATGGTGGGGGGCCACACTTCGGCATCCTTTTGCTGGACCTGGATAACGATGTCGAGAAATTGCAGGTCACCCTCGACAGCTTGCTTGAAGGCCACTGCAAGGCCTTCAAAGTTGTGGTCTTCACCACCGGCGAAGCGCTCGCGGCGACCACGGCACAGAACACCCTGCACTTTGTCCGTGTGACGCCAGGCAACGTTGTCGAAAAGCTGAATCAGAGCGCCCGTCAGTCGCCATGTGACTGGCTGCTGCTGGCCGAGGCCGGGGATGAGTTCACCCCGGGTGGTCTGTTGCGTGCCAGCCTGGAGCTGTTGTCCGCCAGTGACATCCGCGCGGTAGCGACCGATGAAATCCAGCGTACCGACAACGGCGCACTGGTGGATGTGTTCCGGCCGGGCTTCAACCTGGACCTGCTGCAAAGCCTGCCCGCCTTGATGGCGCGGCACTGGTTGATCCGCCGCGACGTGTTGATCGAGGCGGGTGGTTACCAGCCCGATTTCAGAAAGGCCCTGGAATTCGATTTGCTGCTGCGTATCATCGAGGCGGGCGGCCTGAGCGGTCTGGCGCACCTCGACGAGCCATTGCTGATCGCGCAGGCGCCGGTACTGGAAGAGAACGCCGACGAACGCCTCGCGCTGCTGCGTCATCTGGGCAACCGTGGCTACAAGGCCAAAATCACCTCGGCGACCCCTGGCACTTATCAGGTCGACTACCGTCACACCGAGCGTCCACTGGTCTCGATCATCGTTCCTGCAGGGGATGACCTGGCCCTGCTGCAACAGTGCGTGCAAGGCGTGTTGCTGCGTACCCGCTACACGCGCTACGAAGTGCTGATTGCGGCGAATCCGACTCAGTCGGCCGAGGTCAACGATTGGCTGGGCACGCTACAGAACGCCAAGGTGCGCGTCCTGTATGCAGACCAGACGCTGAGCAACGTGGCGTTGTACAACGCCGCGAGTCAGCAAGCGCAGGGTGAATACCTGGTGCTGCTGGATGCAGACGGTGAAGTGGTCAATCCGAACTGGATCGAGTCGCTGCTCAACCATGCCCAGCGTCCGGAAGTGGGGATTGTCGGTGCCACGCTTGTCGATCGTGAAGGCAAGGTCACGCAAGCCGGTCTGATTCTGGGGATGCGTGACGGAGTCGGTTCAGCGTTTATCGGCGACCGTTATGACGCCAGCAACAGCTACCTGCAGCGCTTGGCACTGGATCAGAACTATTCGGCGGTGTCGCAGGCTTGCCTGATGGTGCGCAAAGAATTGTTCGAGGCCTTGGGTGGCCTGGATGACCAGACATTCGCCGAAGGGTTGAGCGACGTCGATCTGTGCCTCAAGGCCGGGCAGGCGGGTTATCTCACCGTGTGGACGCCGCGGGTTCAGGTGATTCATCCGGGCGTGGTGTCGCAGGCTCCCGAGGTGCTCGACGCCCTGCGGGAAAAATGGGCCTCGGCCTTTGCACAGGACCAGGCCTACAACGCCAATCTGGCGTTGACCGGCAAGGGTTTTGCCCTGGGTGAAAGCGCTCCGATCAACTGGGCACAGTTGCTCGCATAAACCTGGCTGACAGGCACAAGGACTCAAGGCATGTTCAACGGCAAATCGATTTTCATCTCCGGCGGCACCGGCTCGTTCGGGCGCAATTTCATCCGTCGCTTGCTGGAGCAATACCAGCCCAAGCGCGTGGTGGTGTTTTCTCGTGATGAGCTCAAGCAGTACGAGATGCAGCAGACGTTCAACGCCCCGTGCATGCGCTATTTCCTGGGCGATGTGCGCGATGCCGAGCGTTTGCGCCAGGCCATGCGTGGCATCGATTACGTGGTGCATGCGGCGGCCTTGAAGCAAGTGCCGGCCGCCGAGTACAACCCGACCGAATGCATTCGGACCAACGTCAACGGCGCGGAAAACATCATCGCCGCCGCCATCGACAATGGCGTCAAACTTGTCGTCGCGCTGTCCACCGACAAGGCGGCCAGCCCGATCAACCTGTATGGCGCGACCAAGCTGCTGTCGGACAAACTGTTCGTGGCCGCCAACAACATTGCCGGCGAGCAGCAAACCCGTTTTGCCGTGGTGCGCTACGGCAACGTCGCCGGTTCGCGGGGCTCGGTGGTGCCGTTTTTCAGCAAGCTGATCAACGAAGGCGCCACCGAACTGCCGATCACGGACGAGCGCATGACGCGCTTCTGGATCACCCTCGATCACGGCGTGCAATTTGTGCTCGACAGCTTTGCGCGGATGCACGGTGGTGAAGTGTTCGTGCCGAAGATCCCGTCGATCCGCATTGTTGATCTGGCGCTGGGCATGGCCGAGCACTTGCCGCACAAGCATGTCGGGATTCGTCCGGGGGAGAAGCTCCATGAGTTGATGGTGCCGCTGGACGATGCACGGATGACCCTGGAATTCGCCGATCACTACACGATTCAGCCGTCGATCCGCTTCACCAGCGTTGACGTGGATTTTGCCGTGGACAAGCTGGGCGAGCAGGGCAAGCCAGTGAGTGAAGACTTCGAGTACCGCTCCGACACCAACCCGCGGTTCCTGTCGGTCGGGCAGATCGCCGATCTGCACGCGGACTTGTCGGCATGATTCCCTACGGCCGGCAGAGTCTCGATCAGGCCGATGTCGACGCGGTCGTCGCCGTCTTGCAGTCCGACTGGCTGACCCAGGGACCGACGATCGAGCGCTTCGAACAGGCCTTGGCTGAACGTTGCCAAGCCGATTTCGCCGTGGCGGTGTGTAACGCAACGGCGGCATTGCACATTGCTTGCCTGGCGGCCGGGCTCGGGCCGGGTGATCGCTTATGGACAACGCCCAATACCTTTCTGGCCTCGGCCAATTGCGGTCGTTACTGTGGCGCCGAGGTGGACTTCGTCGACATCGATCCGCTGACCTGGAACCTTGACGCCTACGCCCTCAAAGCCAAGCTGGAAGCGGCGGAGGACGCCGGCACGCTGCCTAAAGTGCTGGTGGCGGTGGCGTTCTCCGGGCAGAGCTGCGACATGCGGATGATCGCCGGACTGGCCGAGCGTTATGGTTTCACGGTGATTGAGGATGCCTCCCACGCGGTCGGCGCCTCCTATGCCGGGCGCCCGGTGGGCTGTGGCGATTTTGCGGCGATGACGGTGTTCAGCTTTCATCCGGTGAAAATCATCACCAGCGGCGAAGGTGGCATGGTTCTGACCAATCGTCGGGACTTGGCCGAGCGCCTGCAACGCTTGCGCAGCCACGGCATGACCCGCGATCCGGCGCAAATGACCGAGTCCAGCCATGGTCCCTGGTATTACCAGCAGATTGAGCTGGGCTTCAATTATCGGATCACCGACCTGCAGGCTGCCCTCGGGTTGTCTCAGTTGAACAAACTGGATGACTTCATCGAACGCCGTCGTGAGCTGGCGGCACGGTATGACCGTTTGCTTACGTACTTGCCGCTGACCTTGCCCAGTCCTCAGCCTGAAGCCGAGTCGGCGTGGCATCTGTATGTGGTGCGCTTGCAGCTTGATCGCATCAGCCTTGGTCATCGACAGGTGTTCGAAGGGTTGCGGGCTGCCGGGGTCGGTGTGAATCTGCATTACATTCCGGTGCATTTGCAGCCTTATTACCGTGACCTGGGGTTTGCTGAAGGTGATTTTCCGCAAGCTGAGCGTTACTACCAAGAAGCCATCAGCCTGCCGCTGTTTCCGTTGCTCAGCGACGAGCAGCAGGACTACGTGGTCGAACAACTGCGGCGGCTGACTGAATAATTACGGCCAGTAGGTCAGGCGCGGTCCCCCAGGCGCTGTGCTTCAAATGAGAGAAAACGATGCGTGAACTGAGCGAGCAGGAAAAATTCTGGCAGGGCGACTTCGGTAACCAATACGTTGATCGCAACGTCGGGCAGCCATTGGTGGCGGCGAACCTGGCACTGTTTGCCAAGGCGCTGACCCGCGCCGGGCGAATTGAAAGCCTGGTGGAACTGGGCACCAACGCCGGCAACAATTTGCAGGCGCTGCATCACCTGTTGCCCCGGTGCGAACTGTTCGGTGTGGAGATCAATGCCAGCGCTTGTGCCCAGGCCCAGGCGCTGGATATCGCACAGATCTGGCACGGTTCGCTGTTTGATTTCCCCCGCGAACGCAGCTTTGACCTGACCCTGAGCAAAGGCGTGCTGATCCATCTGGCGCCGGAGTTGCTGCCGGCGGCCTATGCGCAGTTGTATGAACTGAGCCAGCGTTACATCCTGATCGCCGAGTACTACAACCCGGCACCGGTCGAAGTGTCCTATCGCGGTAACAGCGGCAAGTTGTTCAAACGTGATTTTGCCGGTGAAATGCTTGATCGTTACGATGATCTGCAACTGCTGGACTACGGTTTCGGTTACCACCGCGATCCGCAATTCCCGGTGGACGACATCACTTGGTTCCTGTTGGAAAAACGCCCTTGAACAACGTTGCAATCATCCCGGCTCGCGGTGGCAGCAAACGCATACCGCGCAAGAACCTCAAGCCGTTCGACGGCGTGCCGATGATTGCCCGTTCGATTCAAACTGCCCTTGATTGCGGGTTGTTCGCCCAGGTGGTGGTCAGTACCGACGATGAAGAAATCGCCGAGCTGGCTCGAGCCCGTGGTGCGCAAGTGCCGTTTATGCGGCCAGCGGCATTGGCGGATGATTTCACCGGTACGGCGGCAGTGATTGCACATGCGCTGGAGGAACTGCATCGGCAGGGGCAGGATTTTGATTTCGCCTGTTGTATCTATGCCACGGCGCCGCTGCTGCAAACCCGATTTTTACAGCAGGGCTTAAACCTGCTGGAGCAGCATCCGGATAAATCCTTCGCCTTCTCGGTCTGCGATTTCGGCTTTCCGGTGCAGCGCGCCCTGACCGTTGACAGTCAGGGCGCGTTGACCGCGTTGTACCCGCAATTCAGTCAAACCCGCTCTCAGGACCTGCCGCCGGCCTATCAGGACGCCGGGCAGTTTTACTGGGGCCGCAGCAGTGCCTGGCGCCAGGGCGAGGTGTTGTATTCACCGCAAAGCCTGCCGGTGATCCTGCCGCGCTATCTGGTGCAGGACATCGATACCCCCGAAGACTGGAAGCGCGCCGAATACCTTTACGCGGCGCTGAAGGCAGGAGGGGATTTGCAATGAGAGTTCTGATCCGAGCCGACGCCTCGCCGACCATCGGCAGCGGTCACATTGCCCGCTGCCTGACGCTGGCCAGGGTGCTGCGCCGGCAGGGTGCACACGTGGCGTTTGCCTGTCGCCAGTTGCCGGGTCATCGGCTCACCAGCCTCGCCGCCGAAGGTTTTGAAACTTTCGCGTTGCCGGATCGCTATCCCGACGAAGACCCGCAACAGCCGATCGAGGCCATGTTGCCGTGGCAGGCGGACATCGCTGCACTCGCGCAAGCGCTGGAACACGCTGCGGGCTTCGACTGGATCATCGTCGACCACTACGGTCTCGACCATCTCTGGCAGACCGCTGCCCGGCGCTGGGCGCCACGGATCGCGGCGGTGGATGATCTGGCGACGCGCATCTATAGCGTCGATTTGTTGCTGAACCAGAATCTGTCGGGTACGCCTGAGGCTTATGCCGGACTGCTTGCCCCCGATTGCCGGGCCTTGCTCGGTCCACGCTTCGCGATGCTGCGTGATGAGTTCTGCTGCCCGGCGATTGCCATCAAACCCCGGGCCAAGCGTCTGCTGGTTAATTTCGGCGGCTTTGATGCGGCGCGACAAACCCATCACGCGATGCGGGCGCTGGCGGAATTCAATGACTTGGACGTCGACTTCGTCGCCGGTGCCGACAACCCGGCCTGGGACGAAATGCAGGCACTGGCGGCGGACCGTCCGAACTGGCGCTTGCGCAGTTTTGTCAGCGACTTCTACCAGCTCATGACTGAAGCCGATCTGTTTGTCGGCGCCGGTGGCGGCACCAGTTGGGAACGGGCGGCCTTGGGGTTGCCGACGATTTGTATTGCGGTGTCGAATAATCAGCAGGCCAACGGCGAGGTCATGGCGAGTTCTGGCGCTCATGTGTTTCTTGGGGCGCGTGAGCAGGTCAGTGTCGAACAACTGCGCCAGGCCGTCGGTTTTGTCGTGGGCAATCGGGGTTTGCGTCAGAGCATGGCTGAACGTTCCCGGCAGTTGGTCGATGGCCGTGGCGCGCAGCGCGTAGCGGCAGCGTTGGCTGGCGCGGTGTTGCAGGTCCGCCGGGCGACCGCCCACGATGCGCAGTTGTTGTTTGAAGGGCGCAATGCCGAGGCGGTACGCCGCTGGTCGCTGGAGATGGGCGTGATTGAATGGTCGGCGCATCAGAATTGGCTGACCGCCAGTTTGAGCAATCCGCAGCGCTTGCTGTTGATCGCCGAGGCCGACGACGGACCGGTGGGTGTGTTGCGTTATGACCTGCGCGGGTTTGAAGCCGAAGTCTCGATTTACCTGTTCGAAGATCGCATCGGCCTGGGGTGGGGCAGGGCGCTGCTGGCCCGGGGCGAGGCGTTCGTGACCGCTCATTGGCCCCAACTGACCGCCATCACTGCGCATGTGTTGCCGGCGAACCAGCCGTCGTTGCAGGTATTTCGCGACGCCGGTTTCTCTCAGCAAGCTTGCGCGTTCACCCGCGTTTTAAAGGATCAAGGCAATGACTAGCTTCAAGATTGGCGAGCGCGTGATCGGTGCCGATGCGCCGCCGTTCATCATTGCCGAGATGAGTGGCAACCATAACCAGTCGCTGGACGTGGCGCTGCAAATCGTCGAAGCCGCGGCCAAGGCCGGTGCCCACGCCTTGAAGCTGCAAACCTACACCGCCGAGACCATGACCCTGGATTTGTCCGAGGGCGAGTTCTTCATCAAGGACCCTAACAGCCTTTGGGCCGGTTCTTCGTTGTATGCCCTTTACGAGAAGGCCCACACGCCGTGGGAGTGGCACGCACCGATTTTCGCCCGCGCCAGGGAACTGGGCATGCTGGCGTTCTCCACACCGTTCGATGACAGCGCAGTGGACTTCCTCGAAAGCCTCGACGTGCCGGCCTACAAGATCGCCAGTTTCGAAAATACCGACTTGCCATTGATTCGACGGGTCGCCGCCACCGGCAAACCGTTGATCATCTCCACCGGCATGGCCAGCATCGCCGAGCTGGATGAAACCGTGCGCGCCGCCCGTGAGGCCGGGTGTAAGGACCTGGTGCTGCTCAAGTGCACCAGCACGTACCCGGCGACGCCCGCCAACAGCAATGTGCGCACGATTCCACACCTGCGCGAATTGTTTGGCTGCGAGGTTGGGCTGTCCGATCACTCCATGGGGGTGGGCGTGTCCGTGGCGGCGGTGGCGCTGGGCGCAACGGTGGTAGAGAAGCATTTCACCCTGGATCGTGCTGCCGGTGGCGTGGACGCCAGTTTCTCGCTGGAGCCTGCTGAGCTCGAAAGCCTGGTGATCGAGACCGAGCGGGCCTGGCAGGCCATGGGCCAGGTGCATTACGGCGTGACCGACGCGGAGCGCAAGTCCCTGGTGTACCGGCGCTCGCTGTATGTCACCCAGGACATGGCTGCCGGAGAGCCCTTCACGACCGCGAACCTGCGTGCCATCCGCCCGGGGCTGGGCTTGCCTCCCAAACACGCTGAAACCCTTCTGGGTCGCCGTGCCCGCCATGCCATCAAGCGCGGAACGCCGCTGGACTGGTCGTTGGTCGAATAACGTCTTATCGGCCTGATTCGGCAAAATAGAGTGACCTGCGAGTCATAACGCGCATCTTCACTGTATTGTATAAATCGGGAAGGTGGCGCCCGGCCTGTTTTCAGCCCGGTGATAGCCTTTTATTCTTCCCGCTGTCGCCTCTGCAGGGCGACGTTTTTCTCTGTTTGTCGGCGCCCCTCGAATCATTACGAGCGGTGGTATTGGGCTGTTTATTATTGGGAAGCCGTAATGATTGGCATAAAAAGCATTGCGAGCTACGTTCCTGTAGCCGGCGTGGACAATTACGCACAAGGTGCAAAATTCGAAAAGGATGAAGAATTCATCCTGGGCAAAATCGGTTCGGCCTTCCTGCCGCGCAAAGACGCCGGGCAGGAAACCTCCGACCTGTGTGTCGAAGCAGCCAATGCGCTGTTTGCCAACAATCCTGATCTGAAACGCGACGCCATCGACGTGCTGATCGTCGTCACCCAGAACGGCGACGAAGAAGGCCTGCCGCACACCGCTGCCATCGTTCAGGACAAGCTCGGTCTGCCTACCACTGTTGCCGCGTTCGATATTTCCCTGGGTTGTTCCGGCTACGTCTATGGCATCTACGCGATCAAGGGCTTCATGGAAGCCGCCGGCTTGAAAAATGGCCTGCTGATCACTGCCGATCCGTACTCCAAGATCGTCGATCCGGAAGACCGCAATACCACCATGCTCTTTGGCGACGCTGCCACCGCGACCTGGATGGGTGAAAACGCTCCATGGCAGTTGGGCAAAGCCAAGTTCGGCACCGACGGTTCCGGCGCGCCGCACCTGAAGGTGACCGATGGCGTGTTTTTCATGAACGGTCGCCAGGTGTTCAACTTTGCGTTGCTCAAAGTCCCGGCGCACTTGCACGAGTTGCTGGCCGACTCGCAACTGACGGCTGCCGATATCGATGCTTTCTGCATCCATCAAGGCAGTGCGGCGATTGTCGATGCGGTGGCGCGACGCTTTGAAGGCGATCCTGAGAAATTCATCAAGGACATGGTCGAGACTGGCAACACGGTGTCGTCGAGCATTCCTTTGCTACTTGAGAAGCACGTCCTGGATTCCGACTGGAAGCGGGTTGCACTGAGTGGTTTTGGTGTAGGGCTGTCGTGGGGCTCGGCGATTATCTATCGTCCTTGATCCACCACCCACCAATACAAAAAATAGCGTTCAAGGTGTACATTTTGAACGCTATTTTTTTGCCTGCGAAAACAGTGAGGCAGCATGAGCGAAAGCTTTGACGACAATGCTCGGGTGATAGAACGGCGCTGGCCGATGCTTTACGCCAGGCTGATGCTGGAAGACAGTACGGCGATCCAGGCTGAATTGTCCGAAGGGTTGGGGTCGACGCTGAGCATCGATGGCATTCAACTCACCAGTCGTCATGATCGCGTCCACGAAGCCCGGGTGCAGGCGGCCAGCCTGCCGACCGGCAAGCCACAGTTGCATGTCTACGGCACGGGGCTGGGCGATTTGCCGACGGTCCTGCTGGAGCGCAACGAGCTTGAGCGGCTGTACGTGCATATCCTCAACGGTGCCCTGTTTGCCTTGGTGCTGCAGTTGCTTGATCAGCGCCAATGGCTCGACGATCCTCGGATAGAGCTGCTGTATGCCGGTGATCAAGCGGATATCTACACGCCATTTTTTGCACTGCCTTCGGAGATGGTGCTGGCGGATGACTTCAATGCAAAGATTCGCGATCGCCTGGTCAGCGAAGTCCACCTGAGTTTCAATAATCGCGAATTCGATCCGCAATCCCCGATTATTCTCCAGCGCTTGCAGGACAGTCTCGACGTGCTACTCGCCGACGACGACGTTGCTCAGTTGTTCAATACGTGCGCCGGCCAGGAAGTCTATGTGATCGCCACCGGGCCAAGCCTTGAAAGCCATTTCGAGCAACTGGCGGCGATACGTGAGCAGGCGCAACGGCCTTTTTTCATTTGCGTCGATACCGCCTACCGACCGTTGCGAGAGCACGGGATCAAGCCTGATCTGGTCGTGAGCATTGACCAGCGCATCAGCTTTCGGCACTTGCCCTTCGAGGACTCCGACGGCATTCCGCTGGTGTACCTGCCGATGAGCGATCCTGAAGTGTTGAAAGCGTGGAAGGGCAAGCGCTATGGCGGTTACTCTGCCAGTCCGATCTACGCCACCTTGCGTCGCCAGCACGCCAGGGCGGAACTGTATGTAGGCGGCAGCGTGATTCATCCGGCCGTGGACCTGGCCGTCAAAATGGGCGCCGGGTGTATTACGTTGTTTGGTGCCGACTTTGCCTTTCCGATGAACAAGACGCATGCCGGCTGGCGCGACGGGGATTTGGGGCCCGGGGTGAATCTGGCCCGGCACTGGGTGCGCGACGGGTATGGCGAAAGGGTCCGCACGCAGCTGAATTTCCGCAGCTACCTGTGCGAGCTGGAGCGATACATCGCCGGGCACCCCAAGGTACGTTTCCTTAACAGCAGTCGGGCGGGCGCGATGATTGCCGGCACACAGTTCAATCCGGAGTTCGTGCAGTGAGCGCGCTTTCGCAATGCATCAACGAATGCCGTCAATGTGCAGGGTTATTTCGCCTGGGCCGGGATGTCGAAGCGGCGTTGACCATGGTTGATCTGTTCGACGAGGCTCAGCGGCTTTTGCTTGCGGCGCCCCAGGATGTGCAACTGAAGTGGACGCAGGTGCTCACGCAAATGCTGGCCTGTCAGGAGCGTCAGGATTGGCTCGGGCTTGCTGATTTCATGGAGTACGAATTGGTGGATTTGCTGGACAGCGTTCAGGTTTAAAAACGGGGCGGACAGCTCTGGTTGGGATGTTTGGGTGTCGGACAGTTTTATGGCGTCATTTTTCGGTTGGTGAGGGGCGGCTAAGCCCTTGTTTTTTAGGCGATGGCAGTGTGATGGCAATTTTTTTTTAAAAAGCCCTCAAGCAACCTGCAATCCCGACGATAACTATTACGAAGGTTCTCTAGGCCATACCCGGCGGTTGCCAGGGCCGGAAGCCGCAGTACCCAACCAACGAGGAATTCGTCATGGCTTTAACAGTAAACACCAACACCACGTCGTTGAACGTTCAGAAAAACCTGAACCGTGCCGCCGACGCTCTGTCGACTTCGATGTCTCGTCTTTCTTCCGGCCTGAAAATCAACAGCGCTAAAGACGATGCTGCTGGCCTGCAGATCTCCAACCGTATGTCCAGCCAGATTCGCGGCCAGAACGTTGCGGTAAAAAACGCCAACGACGGTATCTCGATGGCTCAGACCGCTGAAGGCGCTCTGCAAGAATCGACCAACATTCTGCAACGTATGCGTGAACTGGCTGTACAAGCACGTAACGGCACCAACGGTACTGCTGACCAGACCGCAACCAACGCTGAATTCGGTCAGATGTCTGACGAATTGACTCGTATCGCGGCTTCGACCAACCTGAACGGCAAGCAACTGCTGGACGGTTCGGCTGGCACCATGACCCTGCAAGTGGGTTCCAACACCGGTTCTGCAAACCACATCGACCTGGTTCTGAGCTCCAAGTTCGACGCCGTCAGCCTGTCCGTAGGTAGCGGTACTGTTGTTCTGACCGGTGCTACCAGCGCTGCTGCCGCTTCGAACATCGACAACGCGATCACCGCGATCGACGCTGCAATCGCTGCCATCGGTGCAACCCGTGCAAACCTGGGTGCTTCGCAAAACCGTCTGACCAGCACCATCTCCAACCTGCAAAACATCACTGAAAACGTTACTGCTGCACAAGGTCGCGTACAAGATACCGACTTCGCCGCAGAAACCGCTAACCTGACCAAACAGCAAACTCTGCAACAAGCTTCCACCGCTGTTCTGGCCCAGGCTAACCAGCTGCCATCCGCTGTACTGAAACTGCTTCAGTAATATCGGATTGAGTTTTAGCGGGGGGGTGCGCTTGCGTGCTCTCTCGCTTTTTCCGTTTAAGAGGTGATGGTCATGGACATGAGCGTTAAGCTGAACTTGTCTTACCCAGCCGTGAAGTCGGCGGTCAGCACTACTGATAAGCCGGCCGAAAAGCCTAGCGCTGAAAGCACCCAGCCTGTTGCTGCAACGGGTAAAAGCTCAGATTCGGACAACTCGGATAAGTTGAAAATGGCCGTTCAGGAGATCGAAAAGTTCGTTCAGTCGGTCAAGCGCAACCTGGAGTTTTCCATCGATGAGTCGACGGGCAAGGTCATCGTGAAGGTGATTGCCAGCGAATCCGGTGAAGTCATCCGACAGATTCCATCCGCCGAAGCCATGAAACTGGCTGAAAGCCTGCACAACGCCAGAAACGTATTGTTCGATGCCAAAGCCTGACACTGGCATGAAACGTGTTTGTACGATCATTGACCGCGGCTAGTGGTCAATAGACCGGCAGCACATAGACAAGGAGATGCACATGGCAAGTCCAATTCTACCGGGTTCGGGCCTAGGCTCCGGTCTCGACATCGGTGCGATCGTGACCGCGCTGGTCAACTCCGACAAATCGGCCAAGCAGACGCTGATCACCAAACAGACGTCCATCAACACGGCCAAGATTTCTGCTACCGGCTCGTTGAAATCGGCTCTCGCAGCGTTCCAGACGGCCATGACCAACCTCGGTAAGAAAGACGCGCCTGCGTTTTCCGGTTTTACCGCGACGTCGGGTACGCCGACCACGTTGACCGTCACGTCTGATAACACCGCGGTAAATGGTAGCTATAGCGTTGTAGTGAACAACCTGGCGACCGGCTCCAAAGTGGCAAGCGCGGCGTTTGCCGGCGGTGCCAGCAGTGCCATTCCGACTGGTACGTTGAAAATCAGTCAAAATGGTATTGATTACCCGGTGACCATCGCGAGCGGCGCGACGTTGCAGTCGACCCGTGACGCGATCAACACCACGCTTCAAGGCAAAGGCATCAGCGCCAACATCGTGACCGACGGCAATGGTTCGCGATTGGTCATTGGTTCGACGGTGACAGGCGCGGGCTCCGATCTTACGGTCAGCGGTATTGCCGGGCTGGAAATCGACGGAACCAATAGCCTGGGGACCACTCCTGCTGCCGGCGCTTCTGGCAACATTGGTGGCTTGGCTTCGGATGCGTCGGTCACAATCGATGGCCTTACCGTCACCAGTAAAAGCAACACGATCAGCCAGGCGGTGGGTGGCATCAACATGACCTTGCTGGCGAAAAGTGCCGCGCCGGTTACGGTCACCGTCGGCACTAACACCGATGGCCTGAAGACCTCGCTGCAGTCGTTCGTCGATGCCTATAACAACGTCATCAACACCCTGACCGCTCTGACCAAGCCAAGTCTGGACGACTCAGGCAAGCCGACCATCGGCGCGGCAATGACCGGTGACTCGTTGCCGCGGAACTTGATCACTGCTGTGCGCAATGAGCTGGTAGCGCCTGGAGCGGGCGGTCAATTGTCGGTACTGTCGCAGTTGGGTATTCAGACCGATCAGAAGACCGGTACGCTGACCATCGACCCAACCAAGTACGCCAAGGCTATGGCAACCCCCGGGATGAGCAGTTCGGTACAGAACCTGTTCACGGGTACTGACACAAAAAATGGCCTGTTGACGCGTATGTCGGCAGCGATCACGCCTTACTCCCAGACTGGCGGGATTCTGGATCAACGAAGCAGCAACCTGGGCAAGGTCCAGAAGGATCTGAGCAGCCAGCAGACGGCGCTGGATATACGCGTGACCAACCTCACCGCATCCCTGACGGCCAAGTACAACGCGATGGATCTGTTGGTCGGTCAGATGAAGGCCACTGCCAGCAACATCACCGGCTTCTTCCAGACGTTGAACGCTCAGCAGTCCAGCAGGTAGATATGGGCTGACGACAAAAACCCGGCTACGCTTTTCGGCGTGTGCCGGGTTTTTGTCTTCTGGTCTAAAGTTTTCAGTCTCGAAGACGATACACTGATCATACGAGTCATTGAGTGGCAGTGAGGTAGAACATGAATCCGAGGTTAGCCCTTCGGCAATATCAGAAGGTCGGGGCTCAGGCCCAGACGTCAGAAGCCAGTCCGCATCGCTTGGTGCAAATGCTGATGGAAGGTGGTCTGGATCGCATCGCTCAGGCCAAGGGCGCGATGGAGCGCAATGACATTCCCGGCAAGGGTGTGTCTATCAGCAAGGCCATCGGGATCATTGGTGGCTTGCGTGAAGGCCTGGATCTTGAAAAGGCTGCGGAAACTGTCGGCGAGCTCGACCGTCTCTACGCTTACATGATGAAGCGCCTCGCCGAGGCGAACATCAAGAGCGACCCGCTTATTCTCGACGAAGTCGCAGGTTTGCTGCGCACGGTCAAAGAAGGCTGGGACGCCATCGCCGCGCCAGGTCCGCAGTTTTAAGGAGATCATCATGAGTCTTGTATTGCAGCGAATCGAACACACCCGTGAAGCGTTGGTCGGAGCATTGGCCGAGCGCAACTGGGAAGCTATCGGTCAATTGGACCTTGATTGCCGTTCCTGCATGGAAGACGTCTTGAATGAAGACTCGCTGGACGAGGTGGCGTTGCGTGCCAACCTGGAGGAGTTGCTGGGGGTCTACAAGGAACTTCTCGAGGTGGCGATGGGGGAGAGGCAGGCGATTGTCGACGAGATGTCCCAGATCCACCAAGCACAGAACGCAGCAAAGGTTTACCATCTGTTTGGTTAATCCGCAGTTAATCCAAACATAGTGCGCCATAAATTTGACTGTGCACGGTTTTTTGACTTAACTAGTGGCTGGTTCCAGATTTCAGGCGTCTACAGGCATAACGTGTCTGCAAGCGTCTAGCTTGCCCCCTCATTTCGGGCATTGAGTTGACTAGGGAAGTTGCTATTGCATGTGGCGTGAAACCAAAATTCTGCTGATTGATGACGATAGCGTCCGTCGCCGCGACCTGGCGGTGATTTTAAATTTTCTCGGTGAAGAAAATTTACCCTGCGGGAGCCATGACTGGCAGCAGGCGGTCGGCTCTTTGTCATCAAGTCGTGAAGTGATCTGTGTCCTTATCGGGACGGTCAATGCTCCTGGCGCACTTCCGGGCCTGTTAAAGACACTCGCAACCTGGGATGAGTTCCTTCCGGTTTTGCTGATGGGCGATAATTCTTCCGTTGAATTGCCGGAAGACCAGCGTCGCCGAGTGCTTTCGACCCTCGAAATGCCACCCAGCTACAGCAAATTGCTCGACTCACTGCACCGTGCCCAGGTCTATCGCGAGATGTATGACCAGGCCCGCGAGCGCGGTCGTCATCGCGAACCCAATCTTTTCCGTAGCCTTGTCGGCACCAGCCGGGCGATTCAACACGTCCGTCAGATGATGCAGCAAGTGGCCGATACCGACGCCAGCGTGCTGATCCTTGGCGAGTCCGGGACCGGCAAGGAAGTGGTTGCGCGTAACCTGCACTATCACTCCAAGCGTCGCGATGCGCCGTTCGTGCCGGTCAACTGCGGGGCGATTCCGGCCGAGTTGCTGGAAAGCGAACTGTTCGGTCACGAGAAGGGTGCCTTCACCGGCGCAATCACCAGCCGCGCCGGGCGTTTCGAACTGGCCAATGGTGGCACCCTGTTCCTCGACGAAATCGGCGACATGCCGCTGCCGATGCAGGTCAAGTTGCTGCGCGTGTTGCAGGAGCGCACCTTCGAACGCGTGGGCAGTAACAAGACTCAGAGCGTCGACGTGCGCATCATCGCGGCGACCCACAAGAATCTCGAAAGCATGATCGAGATCGGCACCTTCCGCGAAGACTTGTACTATCGCCTGAACGTGTTCCCGATCGAGATGGCACCCCTGCGCGAACGTGTCGAAGACATTCCGCTGCTGATGAACGAATTGATCTCGCGCATGGAGCACGAGAAACGCGGTTCGATCCGTTTCAACTCGGCGGCGATCATGTCGCTGTGTCGCCACGGCTGGCCGGGCAACGTTCGCGAACTGGCCAACCTGGTGGAACGCATGGCGATCATGCATCCGTACGGGGTGATCGGCGTGGTCGAGTTGCCGAAGAAATTCCGTTACGTCGATGACGAAGACGAACAGATGGTCGACAGCCTGCGCAGCGATCTTGAAGAGCGGGTGGCCATCAATGGTCACACTCCGGACTTCACCGCTAACGCCATGCTGCCACCTGAAGGTCTGGACCTGAAAGACTACCTCGGTGGTCTGGAGCAGGGTCTGATTCAGCAGGCGCTGGATGATGCCAACGGTATCGTCGCCCGTGCCGCTGAACGCCTGCGCATTCGCCGCACCACGCTGGTGGAGAAGATGCGCAAGTACGGCATGAGCCGTCGCGATGGAGATGAACAGGCGGATGATTGACGCCTGTTTTTCAAGTCGTTCATTTATGGGCGTTTTTTTTTAGGCACGGGTATTGCTACATCCCTCGCAACGTTCCGTTTAACTGACGGTCAGCCAAGCGAGAGAGCACGATGCCCCAAGCCGCCCAGATGTCTCCTGTCCCTGACACTTCGGGGCAACCGTCGTCCGTAGAGCAGGCAAGCCGGCTTGGCCTTGAGCAGGCGTTTGCGCTGTTCAGCCAGATGTCGAGCCAGTTGACCGATTCCTACAGTATGCTCGAAGCCCGGGTCACCGAGCTCAAGGGTGAGCTGGCGGTGGTCAGTGCCCAGCGCATGCAGGAGCTGGCGGAAAAAGAACGCCTGGCCAACCGCCTGCAAAACCTCCTCGATCTGTTGCCCGGCGGTGTTATCGTCATCGACGCCCAAGGCATCGTGCGCGAAGCCAACCCGGCGGCATGCGAACTGCTGGGTCTGCCCCTCGAAGGCGAACTCTGGCGCCATGTCATTGCCCGCTGCTTTGCACCTCGCGAAGACGACGGTCACGAAATCTCTCTCAAGGACGGTCGGCGTCTATCGATTGCCACCCGCTCGCTGGATGCCGAGCCGGGTCAGTTGGTGTTGCTCAACGACCTGACTGAAACCCGTCAACTGCAAGGCCAGCTGGCTCGCCATGAGCGCCTGTCGTCTCTCGGCCGGATGGTCGCTTCCTTGGCTCATCAGATTCGTACGCCGTTGTCGGCCGCTTTGCTCTATGCCAGTCACTTGACCGAGCAGGAACTGCCGGTGGCCACGCAGCAGCGATTTGCCGGACGCTTGAAAGAGCGTTTGCACGAGCTCGAACATCAGGTGCGCGACATGCTGGTGTTCGCTCGCGGCGAGTTGCCGCTGACAGATCGCGTCACGCCCAGGGTGTTGATGCAGTCGCTGCAATCGGCGGCGCTGACCCATGTTCAGGAGTTACCGATCCGTTGGCAGTGCGACAGTCATGCTGGCGAATTGCTATGCAATCGCGACACCCTGATCGGGGCGATCCTCAACCTGATCGAGAACGCGATTCAGGCCAGTGCCGGCAATGTGCGTCTGAAGGTTCATCTCTATACCCGTGAAAACACCCTGCGCGTGTGCGTCAGTGACAGCGGCAGTGGTATCGAGGCAAGTGTCCTGGCGCGTCTGGGCGAGCCGTTTTTTACCACCAAGACCACCGGCACAGGCCTGGGGTTGACCGTGGTCAAAGCGGTGGCCCGCGCTCATCAAGGAGAATTGCAATTGCGTTCGAGGCCAGGTCGCGGCACGTGTGCGCAGGTCATCCTGCCGCTTTTTTCGGGTGAACAAACCAGCGTTCAGGGAGCCGAGTGAAGGACATGGCAATCAAGGTTTTACTGGTCGAGGACGACCGCGCGCTACGCGAAGCGCTGGCCGATACGCTGCTGCTCGCGGGGCACGATTACACGGCGGTCGGTTCGGCCGAAGAGGCGCTGGCGACGGTGGCTGTCGAGGCGTTCAACCTGGTCATCAGCGACGTCAATATGCCGGGCATGGACGGGCATCAATTGCTCGGCTTGCTGCGAGCGCGACAGCCACAGTTGCCGGTGTTGCTGATGACCGCTCACGGCGCTGTCGAGCGTGCGGTCGATGCGATGCGTCAAGGTGCGGCGGATTATCTGGTCAAGCCGTTCGAGCCCAAGGCCTTGCTCGATCTGGTGGCGCGACACGCGCTGGGTAATCTCGGTGCGGGCGAAAGCGAAGGGCCGATTGCGTTCGAGCCTGCCAGTGCGCAACTGCTGGAATTGGCGGCGCGGGTCGCGCGCAGTGACTCCACCGTGTTGATCTCTGGCGAGTCCGGTACCGGCAAAGAGGTGCTGGCGCGCTATATCCACCAGCATTCCCATCGCGCCACTCAGCCATTCATTGCGATCAATTGCGCCGCGATCCCGGACAACATGCTCGAAGCCACGTTGTTCGGTCATGAAAAAGGTTCGTTCACCGGCGCCATAGCGGCGCAGGCTGGCAAATTCGAACAGGCCGATGGCGGCACCATCCTGCTCGACGAAATTTCTGAGATGCCCCTCGGCCTGCAGGCCAAGTTGCTGCGCGTCTTGCAAGAGCGCGAAGTCGAGCGTGTCGGCGCGCGCAAACCGATCACCCTGGATATTCGGGTCGTGGCCACCACCAATCGCGACCTGGCCGGTGAAGTGGCGGCGGGACGTTTTCGTGAAGACCTTTATTATCGGCTGTCGGTGTTCCCGCTGGCCTGGCGTCCGTTGCGCGAGCGTACCGCCGACATCCTGCCGTTGGCCGAGCGCCTGCTGGCCAAACACGTCAATAAAATGAAGCATGCGGCGGCAACACTCTCGCCCGAAGCGCGAGCGTGCCTGATTGCTTATCGGTGGCCGGGCAATGTGCGTGAGCTGGATAACGCTATCCAGCGCGCGCTGATTCTGCAGCAGGGCGGTTTGATCCAGCCGCAGGATTTTTGCCTGTCCGGGCCGGTGGCCTGCGCGCCGTTGCCGGTGTTGGCGGCGGTACCCGTGCGCGCAGTCGAGGTTGAAGCCGAGTCGGGCGGAGCGCTGGGCGATGACCTGCGACGTCGTGAATTTCAGATGATCATCGACACCTTGCGTGCTGAGCGTGGTCGTCGCAAGGAAGCGGCCGAGCGGCTGGGAATCAGCCCGCGCACCTTGCGCTACAAGTTGGCGCAGATGCGCGACGCCGGAATGGACGTCGAAGCCTACTTGTTCGCCACCTGATTCGTCAGGGACAACGCTCGGGAAGGGCTTTTGTTCAGAACGGCGACGGAGCTGGCACCCTTGTTGCTAACACCTCACTACCCGCCGAGTGAGTGTCAAAAAATTGCGGGTCGCCAACGACGTAAGCTCGTCAAAGAGAGAAGCCATGAGCCAAGGTATTGAATTCAATCGGTTGATGCTGGACATGCGTTCCATGCAAATGGATGCCATGTCTGCGCCGAAATCGACTGCCGCCGTTCCAGAACTGGGTGGCAGCAGCTTTTCCGACATGCTCGGTCAGGCTGTCAATAAAGTGAATGACACGCAGCAAGCATCCAATCAGTTGGCCAGCGACTTCGAGATCGGCAAGAGCGGCGTCGACCTGACGGACGTGATGATTTCCTCGCAGAAGGCGAGCGTGTCTTTCCAGGCGTTGACCCAAGTGCGCAACAAGTTGGTTCAGGCCTATCAAGACATCATGCAGATGCCGGTTTAAGGACGTATTGAGTCATGGCAGAAGCAATCGCCGATAACGTTCCGGCCAAGGCCACTCCGGTAGACGGCAAACCGCCGCTGTTCGGATTGTCCTTCCTGGAAAACCTCTCCGAGATGACCATGTTGCGTCAGGTGGGCCTGTTGGTCGGCCTGGCTGCGAGCGTGGCGATTGGCTTTGCCGTGGTGTTGTGGTCCCAGCAGCCGGATTACCGGCCTCTGTACGGCAGTCTTGCCGGCATGGATGCCAAACAGGTCATGGAAACCCTGGCCGCTGCCGACATTCCCTACACCGTTGAACCCAACTCCGGTGCCTTGCTGGTCAAGGCCGATGACGTGTCCCGTGCGCGGCTCAAGCTCGCGGCTGCTGGTGTCACTCCCAGCGACGGTAACATCGGCTTTGAAATCCTCGACAAGGACCAGGGCCTGGGGACCAGCCAGTTCATGGAAGCGACCCGTTATCGTCGCGGCCTGGAAGGCGAACTGGCGCGCACCATTTCCAGCCTGAACAACGTCAAGGGTGCCCGCGTGCACCTGGCGATTCCGAAAAGCTCGGTGTTCGTGCGTGACGAGCGCAAGCCAAGCGCGTCGATCCTGGTTGAACTGTATTCCGGCCGCTCGCTGGAGCCGGGCCAGGTACTGGCGATCATCAACCTGGTGGCAACCAGTGTTCCCGAGCTGAGCAAATCGCAGATCACCGTGGTCGACCAGAAGGGCAACCTGCTGTCCGATCAGGCGGAAAATTCTGAACTGACCATGGCCGGCAAGCAATTCGATTACAGCCGTCGCATGGAAAGCATGCTGACCCAGCGCGTGCACAACATCCTGCAACCGGTGCTGGGCAACGATCGCTATAAAGCCGAAGTCTCGGCCGACGTGGACTTCAGCGCCATCGAGTCGACGTCAGAGCAATTCAACCCGGATCAACCGGCGTTGCGCAGCGAGCAGTCGGTCAACGAACAACGCACCGCCAGCAATGGCCCGCAAGGTGTGCCGGGTGCCTTGAGCAACCAGCCGCCATCGCCGGCCTCTGCGCCGCAAACCACCGGTGGCAGCACCGCAGCGGCCGGCATGGTTCAGCCAGGCCAGCCATTGATCGATGCCAACGGCCAGCAAATCATGGACCCGGCTACCGGTCAGCCGATGCTTGCACCGTACCCGGCGGACAAGCGTCAACAGTCCACCAAGAACTTCGAGCTTGACCGTTCCATCAGCCACACCAAGCAGCAGCAGGGGCGTTTGAATCGCTTGTCGGTGTCGGTGGTGGTGGACGATCAGGTCAAGGTCAACGCAGCCAACGGCGAAACCACCCGTGCACCGTGGAGCGCCGACGAATTGGCGCGCTTCACTCGCCTGGTCCAGGACGCCGTCGGTTTCGACGCCAGCCGTGGTGACAGCGTGAGCGTGATCAACATGCCGTTCTCCGCCGAGCGCGGTGAAGTGATTGCCGATATTCCGTTCTACTCCCAGCCGTGGTTCTGGGACATCGTCAAGCAAGTGCTGGGTGTCTTGTTCATCCTGGTGCTGGTGTTCGGAGTGCTGCGCCCGGTGCTCAACAACATCACCGGTGGCGGCAAAGGCAAGCAACTTGCAGGTCTGGGCAGCGACGTGGAACTCGGTGGCATGGGCGGCCTGGACGGCGAACTGTCCAACGACCGCGTCAGCCTCGGTGGCCCGACCAGCATCCTGCTGCCGAGCCCGAGCGAAGGCTATGACGCGCAGTTGAACGCAATCAAGAGTTTGGTGGCAGAAGATCCGGGCCGTGTGGCCCAGGTCGTGAAAGAGTGGATTAACGCAGATGAGTGATAACCGAGCCGTTGCCGCCAAACTGACCAAGGTCGACAAAGCCGCGATTCTGCTGCTGTCCCTCGGTTCCACCGATGCTGCGCAAGTGCTGCGCCACATGGGGCCCAAGGAGGTCCAGCGTGTGGGCGTGGCGATGGCCCAGATGGGCAACGTGCACCGCGAACAGGTCGAGCAGGTCATGAGCGAGTTCGTCGACATCGTCGGCGACCAGACCAGCCTGGGCGTCGGTTCCGATGACTACGTGCGCAAGATGCTCACCCAGGCACTGGGCGAAGACAAGGCCAACGGCCTGATCGATCGCATCCTGCTGGGCGGCAACACCAGTGGCCTAGACAGCCTGAAGTGGATGGAACCGCGCGCCGTCGCCGACGTGATCCGTTACGAGCACCCACAGATCCAGGCGATCGT
Organism: Pseudomonas sp. IT-P294; assembly: GCF_949767865.1. NCBI lineage: Bacteria > Pseudomonadati > Pseudomonadota > Gammaproteobacteria > Pseudomonadales > Pseudomonadaceae > Pseudomonas > Pseudomonas sp. IT-P294. The sequence continues at coordinate 90,147 of NZ_CATKQW010000033.1, forward strand.
CGTGGCGTACCTCGATCCGGACCAGGCCGGTGAAGTGCTGGGCAACTTCGACCACAAGGTGCGCCTGGACATCATTCTGCGAGTGTCCTCGTTGAACACGGTGCAGCCAGCCGCACTGAAAGAACTCAACCAGATTCTTGAGAAGCAGTTCTCCGGTAACTCGAATGCCTCGCGCACCACCCTGGGTGGCATCAAGCGCGCGGCCGATATCATGAACTTCCTCGACAGCTCGATCGAAGGCCAGTTGATGGACTCGATTCGCGAAGTCGACGAAGACCTGTCCGGTCAGATCGAAGACCTCATGTTCGTGTTCAACAACCTGTCCGATGTCGACGACCGCGGGATCCAGGCATTGCTGCGCGAAGTGTCTTCCGACGTGCTGGTGCTGGCCCTCAAGGGTTCGGACGAAGGCGTCAAGGAGAAGATCTTCAAGAACATGTCCAAGCGTGCGGCCGAACTGTTGCGCGACGACCTCGAGGCCAAGGGCCCGGTGCGCGTCAGCGACGTGGAAACCGCACAGAAAGAAATCCTCACCATTGCCCGCCGTATGGCCGAAGCCGGAGAAATCGTTCTCGGCGGGAAGGGCGGCGAAGAGATGATCTAAGGTCACTATGTCGTCCAAACATGATGAGTCCCAGACCGACCTGATCCGTGGCAAGGCCGTCGCCGGTTTTGACGTCTGGGCGTTGCCCAGTTTCGACCCTTTTGTGCCAGAGCCCGAGCCGGAACCCGAGCCCGAGCCGCCGGAAATGGAAGAGGTGCCGCTGGACGAAGTCCAGCCACTGACCCTGGAAGAGCTCGAAAGCATTCGCCAGGAGGCCTACAACGAAGGCTTCGCGGTGGGCGAGAGAGAAGGTTTTCACAGCGCCACGCTCAAGGTTCGTCAGGAAGCGGAAGCGATCCTGGCGCCCAAAGTCGCAGGCCTGGAGCAGATGATGGTCAACCTGTTCGAGCCCATCGCCGAGCAGGACACCCAGATCGAAAAGTCGCTGATCGACCTCGTGCAGCACATCACCAAGCAGGTGATTCAGCGCGAACTGGCCATCGACTCGACGCAGATCGAACACGTCATGCGCGAGGCCCTCAAGCTTTTGCCGTTGGGCGCGACCAATGTGCGCTTGTACATCAACCCGCAAGATTTCGAACAGGTCAAAGCCCTGCGCGAGCGCCATGAAGAAACCTGGCGCATCGTCGAGGACGTGTCCCTGTTGCCCGGCGGTTGCCGGGTCGAAACTGAACACAGTCGCATCGACGCCACCGTCGAAACCCGCGTGGCGCAAGTCATGGTCAAACTGTTCGATCAGTTGCATGACCAGGCCTTGCACCCGGCGGAGCCGGATCTGAGCCTGGAATTGCCCATCGACGACAAACCGGCAGTGGCGCCGGTAGAAGGGCGCGCGGACGATCCCGATGCGCCTTGATCGCACCAGCTTCGCCAAGCGCCTGGGCAGCTACGCCGAGGTTACCGAGCTCGCCGGGACGCCGATCCTTGAAGGTCGCTTGCTGCGCATGGTCGGCCTGACCCTCGAAGCCGAGGGCTTGCGCGCCGCCATGGGCAGTCGCTGCATGGTCATCAACGACGACAGTTATCAGCCGGTGCAGGTCGAAGCTGAAGTCATGGGCTTTTCCGGCAGCAAGGTTTTCCTGATGCCGGTCGGCAGCGTCGCCGGCATTGCGCCGGGTGCCCGCGTCGTGCCGTTGGCCGATACCGGTCGCTTGCCGATGGGCATGAGCATGCTCGGGCGGGTGCTCGACGGTGCCGGTCGTGCGCTGGACGGCAAGGGTGGCATGAAAGCCGAAGACTGGGTGCCGATGGATGGCCCGACCATCAACCCGCTCAAGCGTGAACCGATCAGCGAGCCGCTGGACGTGGGGATTCGCACCATCAACGGATTGTTGACGGTCGGTCGTGGTCAGCGTCTCGGCCTGTTCGCCGGTACCGGTGTCGGTAAATCCGTGCTGCTGGGCATGATGACGCGCTTCACCGAGGCCGACATTATTGTCGTCGGGCTGATCGGTGAGCGGGGTCGTGAAGTTAAAGAGTTCATCGAGCACATCCTCGGTGAAGAAGGGCTCAAGCGTTCGGTGGTCGTCGCGTCGCCGGCGGACGATGCACCGTTGATGCGTCTGCGCGCCGCAATGTACTGCACGCGCATCGCCGAGTATTTTCGCGACAAGGGCAAGAATGTCCTGTTGCTCATGGATTCCCTGACCCGTTTCGCCCAGGCCCAGCGGGAAATCGCCCTGGCCATCGGCGAGCCTCCGGCTACCAAAGGCTATCCGCCTTCGGTATTCGCCAAGCTGCCGAAGCTGGTAGAGCGGGCCGGCAATGCCGAGAAGGGCGGTGGTTCGATCACCGCGTTCTACACCGTATTGTCCGAAGGCGATGACCAGCAGGACCCGATTGCCGACTCGGCGCGAGGCGTGCTCGACGGGCACATCGTGCTGTCCCGGCGTCTGGCTGAAGAAGGTCACTACCCGGCCATCGATATCGAAGCGTCCATCAGCCGGGTTATGCCGTCAGTGGTCAGTCCCGAGCACATGACGCGCGCGCAGATGTTCAAGCAGTACTGGTCGCGCTATCAGCAAAGTCGCGACCTGATCAGCGTCGGTGCCTACGTGCCGGGCGGTGACCGAGAAACCGACATCGCGATTTCGCTGCAACCGGCCATGACCACCTATCTGCGTCAGGGTTTGAACGACAACATCGGCATGGCGGCCAGCGAGAACCATCTCGCTACCATCTTCGCCCCGGCAGCGGGCGGTTAACCGGCCATGGCCCAGAGCCGTGCGGCACGCCTGGCACCCGTGGTGGAAATGGCTGAAAAGGCCGAAAAAACCGCGGTCATGCGCCTTGGGCACTTTCAGGGCCAGGTGCGTCTGGCGGAGAGCAAACTCGCCGACCTCGAAAGCTTTCGCCTCGATTATCAGGAGCAATGGATCGTACGCGGCAGCAGTGGCGTTTCCGGCCAATGGTTGCTCGGCTATCAAGGCTTTCTTGCACAATTGGGCACGGCCATCGATCAACAGCGCCAGAGCCTGAACTGGCACCAGAACAACCTCAACAAGGCGCGCGAGTCCTGGCAGCAGGCGTTTGCACGGGTTGAAGGGTTGCGAAAACTTGTACAACGTTACATGGCCGAAGCGCGCAAGCTCGAAGACAAGCGCGAGCAGAAGTTGCTGGATGAATTGTCTCAGCGGTTGCCGCGGCATGATCCGTATTAAGAGTTGTTCTTGCCGCCGTACCAAGCAAGTGCTAAACCTTGTACACGTACGCTCACCCATGACAAGGAAGCCGTTAGATGTCAGTTACTACAGAAACCTCCAAGGACGGGACCAAGCTGACGATTTCGATCAAGGGGCGCTTCGATTTCGCCAGACATTCGGAATTTCGTGAGTCCTACGAAAACCTTGAGCCAAAACCGGAATCCTTCGAAGTGAATTTGAAGGATGCCACGTACCTCGACAGTTCGGCGCTCGGGATGCTCTTGCTGTTGCGTGATCACGCCGGTGGTGAGAATGCCGAAATCAAGTTGACCAATGCCAACGCCGATGTGCGCAAGATTCTCGCGATCTCCAACTTCGAACAAATTTTCGACGTTGCATGACTGCCCCACAGCCGTCACTCGAGCCGCTGACAATTCTCATCGCTGAAGACAGCGCGGCCGATCGCATGCTGCTGTCGAGCATCGTCCGTCGCCAGGGGCATCAAGTCCTGACAGCCGCCAACGGTGCCGAGGCCGTCGAGGTTTTTCGCCTGCAACGGCCGCACCTGGTGCTGATGGACGCCATGATGCCGGTCATGGATGGATTCGAAGCGGCGCGGCAGATCAAGGATCTGGCCGGGGAAACCCTGGTGCCAATCATCTTCCTGACCTCGCTGACTGAAAGCGAAGCCTTGGCCCGTTGTCTGGAGGCCGGCGGCGACGATTTTCTGGCAAAACCCTATAACCAGGTGATCCTCGCCGCCAAAATCAAGGCAATGGACCGCTTGCGACGGTTGCAGGCCACGGTGCTGCAGCAGCGCGACCTGATCTCCAAGCACAACGACTACTTGCTCAATGAGCAGCGGGTAGCCAAAGCCGTGTTTGACAAGGTGGCGCATTCGGGCTGTCTGAACGCACCGAACATCCGCTACCTGCAATCGCCTTATGCGCTGTTCAACGGCGATCTGCTGCTCGCGGCGTTCACTCCGGCCGGCGACATGCACGTGCTGCTGGGCGATTTCACCGGTCATGGTCTGCCCGCCGCTGTTGGCGCCATGCCTCTGGCTGAAGTCTTCTACGGCATGACGGCCAAGGGCTACGGCCTGGCAGAAACCCTGCGCGAGATGAACGCCAAGCTCAAACGCATCCTGCCGGTGGATATGTTCTGTTGCGCGACGCTGCTGTGCCTGAGCTTTCAGCGACGTTCGGTGGAGGTCTGGAACGGCGGGATGCCGGACGGTTATCTGCACCGCATCGCCAGTGGTGAGCGCACGCCGCTGCTGGCGCGACATTTACCGCTGGGGGTGCTTAGCCCGCAAACCTTCAATGACAGCACCGAAGTGTTTCCGATGGCCGTTGGCGATCGTGTATTCCTGTTGTCCGACGGGGTCATCGACACCTGCGATGCCAACGAACAGTTGTTTGGCGTGGAACGCTTGCAGCGGGTGTTTGCGGCCAATCGAGAGCCTGATGCGCTGTTCGAGGAGATCGAGCAGGCGTTGCGGGATTTCCGTGGCGAAGCGCGCGATGACGTGAGCATGGTGGAGATCAGTCTGCTGGAAGCGGCGCAACTGAGCCCGCCAGCGTTGGTGTACTCCGACAGTGGTCAGTCATGCCCGCTGGACTGGTCGGTAAGTTTCGAGTTTCGTGCCGATACCCTCAAACGGTACAACCCGTTGCCGTACCTGTTGCAATTACTGCTTGAGGTGCATGGCCTGCGGGCTCAGAGTGGTGCGCTCTACAGTGTACTGGCAGAGCTTTATTCCAATGCCCTGGAGCATGGCGTGCTCGGCCTGGATTCCAGCCTCAAACGCGATGCGGCGGGTTTCGCCCGCTATTACCAGCAGCGCAATGAGCGGCTGGATGAGCTGCGAGACGGTTGCGTGCGGGTGCATCTGCAGGTCGCGCCACACGGCGAAGGCGGTCATCTGATTATCCGGGTAGAAGACAGCGGCGAAGGTTTTGACGTGGCCCGGGTGATGGAGCGTCCCGTCGATGGCGGTCGTCTGTCGGGGCGCGGCGTCAGTCTGATCCGTCAGTTGAGCCGCAACGCGAGCTGGACCGACAATGGTCGTAGTGCACGCGTGGAGTTTTTCTGGGAGGCTCTGGCATAATTCACCCATTCTTGATCAAGGAGTGAGCAAGTGGCTGACACACACCTGAACCGCGAGGCGCTGAGCTCGTTGCGGGAAATTATGGAAGATGAGTATCCGATGTTGTTGGATACCTTCATCGCCGATTCCGAAGAACGTTTGCGCGTGTTGCGAAAGGCTAAAGATACCGTCCAGATAAAGGAGACCGCCCATAGTTTCAAGGGCAGTAGCAGCAACATGGGCGCTACACGCCTCGCTGAGCTGTGCAATGAACTTGAGCAGCGCGCCGAGCAAAAAAAACTCGCTGGCATTGAAAAACTGGTCGGGGAAATCGACGACGAGTTCGCCGTTATCCGGCCGCTGTATGAGGCGGAGCGCCAACGCTCTCTCGCTGACTAAAGCGACCACTCGGCACTTTTGACATCGGTCGGTCAGACCTGGCTCGACCTTTGCAATCAACTCTCTCAACTGTACCTACGATCTCAGTGCAGCGGAGACTGTTTAATGCCCGTTACCCCACATTCGCTTCTTCAGGCTGTTGCCACGGCCAAGACTCAAGCCGCCAGCGCCAATACCCCGGCACCGGCCTCTGAACCAGCGGGAAAGGCGTCCAGCTTCGCTGATGTTTACGCTCACCAAGCCCAGAACAAGCCTTCTGTGGTAGCGGATAAACCTGCCAAACCTGTTACTGACAGCGGCCCAAAGGGGTCGGGCAAAAAGGATGTCAGCAACGATAAGCCTGCCGCCCCGGAGCCGGCGGTTGCCGATAGCGGCAATTCCTTGCCTGCCGATAAACCGGCGCAGGCTAACGACACGACCACCAGCGATGACAAGACTGACGTCACTGCAACACCTGTGGCCGATACGACGCCGGTGGACCCTGCCTTGATGACGGGGGTGCTGCCGCTGGTAACCGTTCCGGTCGCGCCATCGGCCCCGCCGGTTGCCCAGAGTGGTCAGCCGCAGGTTGAAGCGTCAGTGGCCTCTGTCATTGCCGCACCTACGCCAGCGCCGGCGGCCGCCGCTACCGCTGCCGATAGCGATTTCGATCCTGCAGCTGACCCGCTCGATGCGCTGCCAGCCGTACGCATGGCCATGGAGCAGAGTGGTCACGTCTCAGCCAGCAGCCAGGCTCAGCCTAAAGCGACGCCCGCACAGACTCAGGCCGACGGCGAACTGACCTCGGCGCAGAGTTTTACCGCTGGCATGGCCAACATGCTCAATGTGCAAGCCGACAAGGACAGCACCAGCCAGGGTGGCGAGAAAGCCTTCAGCGGTCTGATCGATGACGGTCTCAAGGACCTGAAGAGCGCCACCAGCGACACCCGTGTCGATGACTTTGCCAACCGTCTGGCGGCATTGACCCAGGCGGCCACCCCCAAAACCGCCAATGCCTTGCCGGTGAACCAGCCAATCGCCATGCACCAGAGCGGCTGGACCGAAGAGGTGGTCAACCGGGTCATGTACCTCTCCAGCGCCAACCTGAAGGCAGCGGACATTCAGTTGCAACCCGCTGAACTGGGGCGTCTAGACATTCGGGTGAACATGATTCCCGATCAGCAGACCCAGATCACCTTCATGAGCGCCCATCCAAGCGTGCGCGAGGCGCTGGACGGGCAAATGCATCGCCTGCGCGACATGTTCGCGCAACAGGGCATGGGTCAGGTTGACGTCAACGTGTCCGACCAGTCGCGTGGCTGGCAAGGTCAGGGGCAGGGCCAGGAACAGGCGCAGCAAGGGCAGGGTGGCCGTACCAATGCCAGTGGTGGTCGCCTCGACGCAATGGATGACGAGATCACTCCGAGCGTCGCCGAAGTGGCCGCCGCCACGGCCACCAGTGTCATCGGCTCCAGCGCCGTCGACTACTACGCCTGATCAAACGCAATACCCGCTCTTGTGGGAGCGAGCTTGCTCGCGATAGCGGTGTAGCAGTCAACGAGCATGTTGAATGTCACACCGCTATCGCGAGCAGGCTCGCTCCCACATTTGTTTTATGGTGTCCATCAATCCCCGCCCAGCCCTCGTCAGACACTTCTGGCATAACACTTGCTCTTGCCTTGCCGTGCGACTGTGAAAACCCGAATAGTGACGGATTATTGGCATGGCGAAGAGCGACGCAGCAGTAAAAGACCCCGCAACCAAAGGCAAGATCAAGCTGATCATTTTGATCGTGGTGGCTCTGCTGCTGGCGATTGGCGTGTCTGTGGGGGCGACCTGGTTTTTCATGCACAGCGCCCAGAGCAAACCTGCTGAGGCGCAACCGGCCGTGGTCGGCAAGCAGCCAGCGATCTTCGAACCGATGGCCCCGGCCTTCGTGGCCAATTACAACGTGAACGGTCGCCAGCGCTACATGCAGGTGAGCATCACCCTGCAAGGTCGCAATCAGGCCGACCTCGAAGCGCTCAAAGTGCACATGCCGGTGATCCGCAACAACCTGGTGATGCTGTTCTCCGGCCAGGATTTCGCCACGCTGGCGACGCCGGTCGGCCAGGAGATGTTGCGTCAGAAGGCCACGGCCAGCGTCCAGGAAGTGGCGCAGAAAGAACTCGGCAAAGTGGTGATCGAACAGCTGCTTTTCACTAATTTCGTACTGCAGTAGGAACACGACATGGCCGTGCAAGACCTGCTGTCCCAGGATGAGATCGATGCGCTGTTGCATGGTGTCGACGATGGTCTGGTACAGACCGATAACGTTGCTGAACCCGGCAGCGTCAAAAGCTACGACTTGACGAGCCAGGATCGTATCGTCCGCGGACGCATGCCGACCCTGGAAATGATCAACGAGCGTTTCGCCCGCTACACCCGCATCAGCATGTTCAACATGCTGCGCCGCTCGGCAGACGTTGCCGTCGGTGGTGTGCAGGTGATGAAGTTTGGCGAGTACGTGCACTCGCTGTACGTCCCGACCAGCCTCAACCTGGTCAAGATCAAGCCGTTGCGCGGCACCGCTCTGTTCATCCTCGACGCCAAGCTGGTGTTCAAGCTGGTGGACAACTTTTTTGGTGGCGACGGTCGTCACGCCAAGATCGAAGGACGTGAATTCACCCCCACCGAACTGCGCGTGGTGCGCATGGTGCTGGAGCAGGCCTTCGTCGATTTGAAGGAAGCCTGGCAGGCGATCATGGAAGTGAACTTCGAGTACATCAACTCCGAAGTGAACCCGGCCATGGCCAACATCGTCGGCCCGAGCGAGGCCGTCGTCGTGTCGACGTTCCACATCGAACTCGATGGTGGTGGCGGCGACCTGCACGTAACCATGCCGTACTCGATGATCGAGCCGGTGCGCGAGATGCTCGATGCCGGCTTCCAGTCGGACCTGGACGACCAGGACGAGCGCTGGATCAACGCCTTGCGCCAGGACGTGCTGGATGTCGACGTGCCGATCGGTGCCACGGTTGCCCGTCGCCAGTTGCGTTTGCGCGACATTCTGCACATGCAGCCGGGGGACGTGATCCCGGTCGACATGCCGGAAGAAATGATCATGCGCGCCAACGGCGTGCCGGCCTTCAAGGTCAAGATGGGCTCGCACAAAGGCAACCTCGCGTTGCAGGTGATCGAGCCGATCGAGCGCCGCTGACCGGCGCTCCAATCCCCCCTTTAATTCGCTGCTCTTGATTGAGCAGTTGCCCGCCGAGGACACATGATGAACGACGATATGAACGCCCAGGACGACCAGGCACTGGCTGATGAATGGGCCGCGGCCCTGGAAGAAACCGGAGACGCCGGGCAGGCCGATATCGATGCGCTGCTGGCGGCCGATAGCGGTTCGTCGGGCTCCAACCGTCTGCAGATGGAAGAGTTCGGCAGCGTGCCGAAGAATCACGAGCCGGTCACCCTGGACGGTCCGAACCTGGACGTGATCCTCGACATCCCGGTGTCGATTTCCATGGAAGTGGGCAGCACCGACATCAACATCCGTAACCTGCTGCAACTCAACCAGGGCTCGGTGATCGAGCTGGATCGCCTGGCCGGTGAGCCGCTGGACGTACTGGTCAACGGCACCCTTATCGCTCACGGCGAAGTGGTTGTGGTCAACGAGAAGTTCGGCATTCGCCTGACCGACGTGATCAGCCCAAGCGAACGCATCAAGAAGCTGCGCTAAGTGAAAAAGGTTCTGGGTGCTTTGCCGGGATTGCTGCTGGCGTTGCCGTTCAGTGTTCTGGCTGCCGAGCCGGTGGTGAGCGCTGCGACGGTCGCTGCTGCGCCGGTGGTCAACAGTGGTGTGGCCGGGCAATTGACGCAGTTGGTGTTCGGTTTGCTGCTGGTACTGGGGTTGATTTTCTTCCTCGCCTGGCTGTTGCGCCGGGTCCAGCAGGCCGGGCCGGCGGGCAAAGGGCAGGTGATCGAGCTGATCGGCTCGCGCGCGCTGGGCCCGCGTGACCGTTTGATGCTGGTACAGGTCGGCAACGAGCAGATCCTGCTTGGCTTGAGCCCTGGCACCATCACCGCGCTGCACGTGCTCAAGGAGCCGGTGCAAGTGCCTGGCGGTACCGAGAAAGCGACTCCGGAGTTTGCCCAGCATCTGTTAAGGATGCTCGGCAAGGATCAGAAGGATAAGAAGTAATGGGTGCGTTACGCATCGTCTTGACGCTGGCCCTGGTGCTGGCCGCGCCGCTGGCGTTCGCCGCCGATCCGTTGTCGATCCCGGCGATCACCTTGGGCACCAATGCCAACGGCGCCCAGGAATACTCGGTCAGTCTGCAAATCCTGCTGATCATGACCGCGCTGAGTTTTATCCCGGCGTTCGTCATGCTGATGACCAGTTTCACCCGGATCATCATCGTCTTCTCGATCCTGCGTCAGGCCCTGGGCTTGCAGCAGACGCCGTCGAACCAGATCCTCACCGGCATGGCGCTGTTCCTGACGCTGTTCATCATGGCGCCGGTATTCGACCGGGTGAATCAGGACGCCTTGCAGCCGTACCTGGCGGAAAAACTCACCGCCCAGGATGCCGTGGCCAAGGCCCAGGTGCCGATCAAGGATTTCATGCTGGCCCAGACGCGCAGCAGCGATCTCGAGCTGTTCATGCGCCTGTCCAAGCGCACCGACATCGCTTCGCCGGATCAGGCGCCGCTGACCATTCTGGTCCCGGCGTTCGTCACGTCAGAGCTTAAAACCGCGTTCCAGATTGGCTTCATGATCTTCATTCCGTTCCTGATCATCGACCTGGTCGTGGCCAGTGTGCTGATGGCGATGGGCATGATGATGCTTTCGCCGCTGATCATTTCCCTGCCATTCAAGATCATGCTGTTTGTGCTGGTGGATGGCTGGGCGTTGATAATCGGTACGTTGGCCAGCAGTTTCGGAGGTGTTTCGCCATGACGCCAGAAGTCGCCGTAGACATCTTTCGCGACGCCCTGTGGCTGACCACCATGATGGTCGCGGTGCTGGTGATTCCGAGTCTGCTGGTCGGCCTGTTGGTGGCGATGTTCCAGGCGGCGACCCAGATCAACGAACAGACCCTGAGCTTCTTGCCGCGTCTGCTGGTGATGCTGGTGACGCTGATCGTCGCCGGCCCTTGGCTAGTGCAGACCTTCATGGAATACATCCAGCGCTTGTACGGCAGTATTCCCATGGTCATCGGCTAATTCATGTCGTCGCTGCTGCAACTGACCGATACCCAGATCAGCACCTGGGTGGCGACGTTCATGTTGCCGCTGTTTCGCGTCGGCACGATGCTGATGGTCATGCCGATTTTTGGCACAACCCTGGTCCCCCGGCGGGTGCGGGCCTATCTGGCCCTGGCGATTACGGTCGTGATCACCCCGGCACTACCGCCGATGCCGCCGGTCAATCCGCTGGACCTCAGCGGCCTGCTGCTGATTGGCGAACAGATCCTTATCGGTGCAGTGCTGGGTTTCTCCCTTCAGTTGTTCTTCCAGGCCTTTGTGGTGGCCGGGCAGATTGTCGCGATTCAGATGGGCATGGGCTTCGCGTCCATGGTCGACCCTACCAACGGTGTGTCGGTGGCGGTGATCGGGCAGTTCTTCACCATGCTGGTGACGCTGATGTTCCTGGGGATGAATGGTCACCTGGTGGTCTTCGAAGTGCTCACCGAAAGCTTTACCACGCTGCCGGTCGGCAGTGGGTTCATGGTCAATCATTACTGGGAAATGGCCGGTAAGCTCGGTTGGGTGCTGGGTGCCGCGTTAGTGCTGGTGCTGCCGGCAATCACCGCGTTGCTGGTGGTCAATATCGCGTTTGGCGTGATGACCCGGGCGGCGCCGCAGCTGAACATTTTCTCCATCGGTTTTCCGCTGACCCTGGTACTCGGGATGTTCATTCTCTGGGTCAGCCTGGGTGACATCCTCAATCAGTACCAACCCATGGCCATCGAGGCCTTGCAGTTGTTGCGCGAACTGGCACAGGCGCGCTGAGTCATGGCTGAGAGCGAAAGCGGTCAAGACAAAACAGAAGACCCCACGGACAAGCGCAAGAAAGACTCCCGCGACAAAGGCGAGGTGGCGCGATCCAAGGAACTCAACACCCTGGCGATCATGCTTGTTGGCGCCAGTGCGCTGCTGATTTTCGGCGGTGCCCTGGCACAAGACATGATGGAGCTGATGCGCATCAACTTCTCGCTGCCTCGGGAAGTGATCATGGACCAGAAATCCATGGCCAATTACTTGCTGCGCTCGGGGCAAATCGGCTTGTGGGCGATTCAGCCCATCATGATCTCGTTGGTGCTGGCGGCGATCATCGGCCCGATTTCCTTGGGCGGCTGGCTGTTTGCGTTCAGCTCCATGGCGCCGAAGTTCAGCCGGATGAACCCGCTCAGTGGCCTCAAGCGGATGTTTTCCACCAAGGCGCTGGTGGAGCTGATCAAGGCGTTTGCCAAATTCATCATCGTCCTGTTTGTGGCGCTCGCAGTGTTGTCGTCGGACATCGCTGACTTACAGCGCATCGCCCATGAGCCGTTGGAAATGGCGATCATTCACAGCCTGCAAGTGGTGGGCTGGAGTACGTTGTGGATGGCCTGCGGGCTGATCATCATCGCTGCCGTCGATGTGCCGGTGCAGCTGTGGGAAAGCCACAAGAAACTGCTGATGACCAAGCAGGAAGTGCGCGACGAGCATAAGGATCAGGAAGGGCGACCGGAGGTCAAGCAGCGGATTCGTCAACTGCAGCGCGAAATGTCCCAGCGCCGGATGATGGCGGCGATCCCGGAGGCCGACGTGGTCATCACCAACCCGACCCACTACGCCGTCGCCCTCAAATACGATCCGGAGAAGGGTGGCGCGCCGATGCTACTGGCCAAGGGCAGCGACTTCCTGGCGTTGAAGATTCGTGAAATCGCCGTGGCCAACAACGTGCTTCTGCTCGAATCGCCGGCCCTGGCGCGCTCGATCTATTACTCCACAGAGCTGGAGCAGGAAATTCCCGGTGGGCTGTACCTGGCGGTTGCCCAGGTACTGGCCTACGTCTACCAGATTCGCCAGCACCGCGCGGGCAAGGGCAAGCGCCCGGACCCGCTCAAGGACGACTTGCCGATTCCACCGGATCTGCGTCGCGATTCCTGAAAAACTCACTGGCAGTGCCGGCCCCATCGCGGGCAAGCCCGCTCCCGCATTTGTTCGCATTTCCTCAGGAAGAACTCGGTTGCCTGTGGGAGCGGGCTTGTCCGCGATGAGGTCAGCCCAGGCAGCACAATGTCCCCAGGTAAACCCTCTATTTCAAACGTCTGCAAAAGTTGGAAGGCTTCTTGCAATAGCCGCCCTGCGCCTGCTCTGGGCGTCAAAAGTTTGCTTTAAAGAAACGGGGAAAACCGGTGGATCGCTCTCAGTTACTCAACACTGCCCGCACAAACGTTGCCGAGTTAAGTCGGGGCAACCTGGGTGTGCCGTTGTTGCTGCTGGTCATGCTGGCGATGATGATGTTGCCGGTGCCGCCGTTTCTGCTGGACGTGTTCTTCACGTTCAACATTGCGCTGTCGATCGTCGTACTGCTGGTTTGCGTGTACGCCTTGCGGCCGCTGGATTTCGCCGTCTTCCCGACCATCCTGCTCGTGGCGACGTTGATGCGCCTGGCGCTGAACGTGGCCTCCACGCGGGTGGTAATGCTCCATGGTCAGGAAGGGCATGCCGCCGCAGGTAAGGTGATCCAGGCCTTCGGTGAGGTGGTGATCGGCGGTAACTACGTGGTCGGTATCGTGGTCTTCGCGATCTTGATGATCATCAACTTCGTCGTGGTGACCAAGGGTGCCGGGCGGATTTCCGAGGTGAGCGCGCGCTTCACCCTCGATGCGATGCCCGGCAAACAGATGGCCATCGACGCCGACCTCAACGCCGGCCTGATCGATCAGAACCAGGCCAAGCTGCGCCGCATGGAAGTCGCCCAGGAAGCCGAGTTCTACGGTTCCATGGACGGTGCCAGCAAATTTGTGCGCGGTGACGCCATCGCCGGTCTGCTGATTCTGTTCATCAACCTGATTGGCGGCATGGCGGTCGGGATCTTCCAGCACGGCATGAGCTTCGGCGACGCCGGCAAGGTTTACGCGCTGTTGACCATTGGTGACGGTTTGGTGGCGCAATTGCCATCACTGCTGTTGTCCACAGCGGCCGCGATCATGGTGACCCGTGCTTCCGGTTCGGAAGACATGGGCAAGCAGATCGGTCGCCAGATGTTCGCCTCGCCGAAAGCGTTGGCCGTCGCCGCAGGTTTGATGGCGGTGATGGGGCTGGTGCCCGGCATGCCGCACTTCTCCTTTCTCAGCATGGCAGCCCTGGCGGCCGGCGGTGCGTACCTGTTCTGGAAAAAACAGAACGTGGTCAAGGTTCAGGCCTTGCAAGAGGTCAAGCGCCAGCAGGAGCTGCTGCCATCGCCGGCCCGCGCCATGGAAACCAAGGAGCTTGGCTGGGACGACGTGACGCCGATCGACATGATCGGGCTGGAAGTCGGCTATCGCCTGATCCCGCTGGTTGATCGCAATCAGGGTGGTCAGTTGCTGGCGCGGATCAAGGGCGTGCGCAAGAAGCTCTCCCAGGACCTGGGCTTCCTGATGCCGACTGTGCACATCCGTGACAACCTCGACCTCGCGCCGAGTGCCTATCGCCTTACGTTGATGGGGGTGATCCTGGCGGAAGCGGAGATTTACCCGGATCGCGAACTGGCGATCAACCCGGGGCAGGTCTACGGCACGCTCAATGGCATAACCGCCAAAGATCCGGCTTTTGGTCTGGAGGCGGTCTGGATCGAAATCAGTCAGCGCGCCCAGGCTCAATCGCTGGGTTACACCGTGGTCGATGCCAGCACGGTCGTGGCGACCCACTTGAACCAGATTCTTTACAAGCACTCGAGCGAACTGATCGGTCACGAAGAAGTCCAGCAACTCATGCAATTGCTGGCCAAAAGCTCACCCAAGCTGGCTGAAGAGCTGGTGCCGGGTGTGGTGTCGCTGTCGCAACTGCTCAAGGTGTTGCAGGCGTTGTTGGCTGAACAGGTGCCGGTGCGCGACATTCGCAGCATCGCCGAGGCCATCGCCAACAATGCCGCCAAGAGTCAAGATACCGCCGCGCTGGTCGCTGCGGTGCGCGTCGGCGTATCCCGTGCAATCGTCCAAAGCATTGTGGGGACTGACTCCGAGCTGCCAGTTATCACTCTGGAGCCAAGGTTGGAACAGATATTGCTCAATAGTCTTCAGAAGGCAGGACAAGGCTCGGAAGAGGGCGTTCTGTTGGAGCCAAGCATGGCTGAGAAGCTGCAACGCTCGTTGATCGAAGCGGCGCAGCGTCAGGAGATGCAAGGTCAGCCGGTGATTCTGCTGGTGGCCGGTCCGGTTCGCGCAATGTTGTCGCGATTCGGCCGACTGGCAGTCCCGGGTTTGCATGTGTTGGCTTACCAGGAAATTCCTGACAACAAGCAAGTGACCATCGTTGCGACAGTAGGGCCCAACGGCTGAGGTAGTGGTTTATGCAAGTTAAGCGTTTTTTCGCCGCCGATATGCGTCAGGCCATGAAACTGGTTCGTGATGAGCTGGGCGCTGATGCCGCCATTATCGGCAATCGCCGGATCGCCGGCGGTGTCGAACTGACGGCTGCCCTCGATTACAAATTGTCGGCGCTGGCCCCTCGTGTTCCGAACATGGAACTCGAGGATGAGCTGCGCAAGACCCAGTCGCGGATCGTCACCGCCCAGGCCGAATTGAGCCTGCGTGGCGAAGGCGAGACCGACGGCGACAAAACCACCAATCGGCAGTTGTTCGCCGGTCTGCCGTTGACCGCCGCCGAACCGCTGATCGAGCCAACTTACACCCAACCCCGTCGTGCAGCGCCGGCCCCTGCGCCAGCGGCAGGCGGCGTCGATCCTCGGGCGTTCGACTCGATGCGTTTCGAGCTCAACAGCCTGCGCGAACTGATGGAAGTACAACTCGGCTCCCTGGCCTGGAATCAGCTGCAAGGCAGCCGCCCGGCCCAGGCCAACCTCTGGCGTCGACTGCAACGCATCGGCTTGTCCGGTCCGTTGTCGCGCGATCTGCTGGCAATGATTACCGATATTGAAGAACCTCGTCAGGCCTGGCGCATGCTGCTGGCGCACCTGGCGCGGATGATCGCCACACCGGAAGTCGAGCCACTGGAAGAGGGCGGCGTGATTGCCATGGTCGGCCCCGCCGGCATGGGCAAGACCACCACCCTGGCCAAGCTCGCGGCGCGTTATGTGCTCAAGTACGGCGCGCAAAACATCGCGCTGGTGAGCATGGACAGCTACCGTATCGGTGCTCAGGAACAACTCAAGACGCTGGGCCGGATCCTCAATGTGTCGGTGACCCACGTTGATCCGGGCCAGTCGCTGGTCCAGGCACTGGAACCCTTGCTGCGCAAACGCGTGGTGCTGATCGATACCGCTGGCCTGCAGGCCAGCGATCCGGCACTGCGCATGCAGCTCGAAAGCCTGGCCGGACGAGGCATCAAATCAAAAAATTACCTGGTGTTGGCAACCACCAGCCAAAAACAGGTTCTAACCGCCGCTTATCACAGTTACAAACGCTGCGGGCTCGCTGGCTGCATCCTGACTAAACTGGATGAAACGGCAAGTCTGGGAGAGGTGTTAAGCCTGGCAATCAGTCATGAATTGCCGGTGGCCTACCTGACGGATGGCCCGCGGATTCCGGATGATTTGCATCTGCCGCGTCGTCATCAGTTGGTCAGTCGCGCCGTTAGCGTGCAAATGCAGGAAGAACCCAGCGAAGAAGCCATGGCTGACATGTTCGCTGATATTTACCACAGTCCGACCAAGCAGGTTGGCTGAGGTAGTAATGAACAGTTTTCATACCTACATCGATGGTCTGCCATGCATTGTTCCGTTTGAGAACGCGCAGCCAGTAATGTGGCCTCCGTCTATGCAAGACAAGGTAAAGAAATAACATGGGCAGCATGCATCCCGTACAGGTGATCGCGGTGACCGGCGGCAAGGGTGGCGTCGGCAAGACTAACGTGTCAGTGAATTTGTCACTGGCCCTGGCTGAGCTCGGCCGTCGCGTCATGCTGTTGGACGCCGACCTGGGGTTGGCGAACGTTGACGTCCTGCTGGGACTGACACCCAAACGTACCCTGGCCGACGTGATCGAAGGCCGCTGTGAGCTGCGCGACGTTCTGTTGCAGGGCCCCGGCGGCATCCGCATCGTCCCGGCCGCGTCCGGCACCCAAAGCATGGTTCATCTGAGCCCGGCTCAACACGCCGGCCTGATCCAGGCCTTCAGCGACATCGGCGACAACCTCGATGTCCTGGTGATCGATACAGCTGCAGGTATTGGTGACTCGGTAGTCAGTTTTGTTCGCGCCGCGCAAGAAGTCTTGCTGGTGGTGTGCGACGAGCCGACCTCGATCACGGACGCCTACGCACTGATCAAGTTGCTGAACCGCGATTACGGCATGAACCGCTTCCGCGTGCTGGCCAACATGGCGCAGAGCCCGCAGGAAGGTCGCAACCTGTTCGCCAAGTTGACCAAGGTCACGGATCGCTTCCTTGACGTCGCCCTACAATACGTCGGCGCCGTGCCTTACGACGAAAGCGTACGCAAGGCCGTGCAGAAGCAGCGCGCCGTCTATGAAGCCTTCCCGCGCTCCAAATGCGCCCTGGCGTTCAAGGCGATTGCGCAGAAGGTCGATACCTGGCCGTTGCCTGCCAACCCGCGTGGGCACCTGGAGTTTTTCGTTGAGCGTCTCGTGCAACAGACCGCAGGACCCGTCCTATGACAGCCAGTGGCTACAACCTCTACAAGAAGTCGGCACGTGACGCGCAGTACGAGCTGATCGAGCGTTACGCGCCACTGGTCAAACGCATTGCTTACCACCTGCTGGCACGTCTGCCAGCCAGTGTTCAGGTTGAAGATCTGATCCAGGCCGGAATGATCGGCCTGCTTGAAGTGTCGACCAAATATGACGCCAGCAAGGGCGCGAGTTTCGAGACATACGCGGGCATTCGAATCCGCGGCGCGATGCTCGATGAAGTTCGCAAGGGGGACTGGGCGCCACGTTCGGTCCACCGCAATACCCGCATGGTCAGCGACGCAATTCGCTCTATTGAAGCTAAAACCGGTCGTGACGCTAAAGATCACGAAGTTGCGGCCGAACTCCAATTGAGTCTCGACGATTATTACGGGATTTTGAACGACACCCTGGGCAGCCGGTTATTCAGTTTCGACGATCTGTTGCAGGACGGCGAACACGAAGGGCTGCACGAGGATGGCGCGAGTGCACATCTGGAACCGTCACGCGATCTGGAAGATGAACGCTTCCAGGCGGCGCTGGCGGACGCGATTGCCAATTTGCCGGAGCGTGAGCGACTGGTGTTGGCGCTGTACTACGACGAAGAGCTGAACCTCAAGGAAATCGGTGAGGTCCTTGGGGTCAGCGAATCCCGGGTCAGCCAGTTACACAGCCAGTGCGCGGCCCGCTTGCGGGGGCGTTTGGGGGAGTGGCGAGCGCGCTGAAGGCAGTGTGGGGACACTGCGAGCGGGACCGGTGCGGGATTAGCTGCACCGGTCGCGATCTGTTGTGCTCCAGACAGTCATCGAGTGCATTGCCGGATTGATTGAAATGGCGTGTCCAGGTGCTGGGCGCGTTTAAGACTGCTTGGAGGTCGAATTGGACAAGAACATGAAAATCCTCATCGTTGATGACTTCTCAACGATGCGGCGGATCATAAAAAACCTGTTGCGTGACCTTGGGTTCACCAACACGGTCGAGGCTGACGATGGCACTACCGCCATTCCGGTTCTCAACAGCGGCAGCATCGACTTTCTGGTAACGGACTGGAACATGCCTGGCATGACCGGCATCGATCTGCTGCGCCACGTGCGCGCCGATGAAAAGCTCAAGCACCTGCCAGTGCTGATGGTCACCGCTGAAGCCAAGCGCGAGCAGATCATCGAAGCGGCCCAGGCCGGTGTTAACGGCTATGTGGTCAAACCCTTCACGGCCCAGGCGTTGAAAGAAAAAATCGAAAAGATTTTCGAACGCATCGGTTGAGACACTGCGTCACCGGGGGAGCTATGGACAATAACGAATCTTCACAGGGCGATTTTGAATCGACCCTGAAAAAACACGCGGTCGAATTGGTCAACAGCCTTGAAAAGGGCAAGTTCGGCGACGCAGTGCAACTGATCCATGAGCTCAATCAGACCCGTGACCGCGGCCTGTATCAGGAGGTGGGCAAGCTCACTCGCGAGCTGCATAGCGCGATCGTCAATTTCCAGATTGACCCGAACATGCCGCAAGCCGAGGAAGTGTCCCAGATCACCGATGCCGCCGAGCGTCTGGGGTACGTGGTCAAGCTGACCGAGGCCGCCGCCAACCGCACCATGGATCTGGTGGAGAACGCCACACCGCTGGTCAACGGCCTGAGCCAGGAAGCCCAGGCGTTGAGCGCGGATTGGGGGCGGTTCATGCGCCGTGAAGTCGGGGCTGAAGAGTTCCGCGAACTGGCTCGTCGGGTCGACGGTTTCCTGACACGCAGCAGCGAAGACAATCGCACGGTGTCGAGCAACCTCAACGACATCCTGCTGGCTCAGGATTACCAGGACCTCACCGGTCAGGTGATCAAGCGTGTGACCCAATTGGTCACCGAAGTTGAAAGCAATCTGCTCAAGCTCGTGCTCATGGCCAGCCAGGTAGACCGCTTTGCGGGCATCGAGCATGACCGTGAAGCGATGCTGGCTGAAAAAGATCCACAAAAACATCTCTCTCAGGGTGAAGGTCCGCAGATTCATGCCGATAAAAGAGAAGACGTTGTGTCCGGTCAGGACGATGTGGACGATTTGTTATCCAGCCTAGGATTTTAGAGTTTCAGCATTCTAGGTTTTTTAGGTTTTTAGACCTTTAGGAGCACCCCCCTTAATGAGCTTCGGCGCCGATGAAGAGATCCTTCAGGATTTCCTGGTTGAGGCCGGCGAGATTCTAGAGCAACTGTCCGAACAGCTGGTCGAGCTTGAAAGTCGACCTGATGATGCGGACCTGCTCAATGCAATTTTTCGCGGTTTTCACACTGTAAAAGGGGGCGCCGGCTTCCTCCAGCTCAACGAGCTGGTGGAGTGCTGTCACATCGCCGAGAACGTGTTCGACATCCTGCGCAAGGGTGAGCGGCGCGTCGACTCGGAACTGATGGACGTTGTTCTCGAAGCGCTGGATGCGGTGAACAGCATGTTCACCGAAGTCCGCGAACGCAGCCCGATTACGGCTGCGACGCCAGAATTGCTTGCGGCACTGGCCCGTCTGGCCGAGCCGCAGATGGCCGACGAAGCTGCACCGGTGGCCGAAGTGGTCCAGGCTCCGGTCGCTGAAGAGTCGGGCGACATCACCGATAACGAATTCGAACAACTGCTGGACTCGCTGAACGCCGTCAAGGCTCAGGCTGAGGCGCCGGCGGCTGCGCCGGTGCAATCGGCACAAGCGGCGGCCAGTGACGAAATCACCGATGCCGAGTTCGAGTCGTTACTCGATCAACTGCACGGCAAAGGCCAGTTTGCTGTCGATGCGGTGGCAGCGCCTGCTCCTGCGGCACCGGCTGCCCCGAAGGCGGCAGGCGACAGCTCCGACATCACCGACGACGAATTCGAGGCATTGCTCGACCAGTTGCACGGCAAGGGTAACTTTGCCGTTGATGCGCTGGAGTCGGCCATTGCCTCGGTTCCAGCCCCGGCTGCGCCGACCGCTAAAGCGGCTGGCGGTGATCTGATCTCCGATCACGAATTCGAATCACTGCTCGACGAATTGCATGGCAAAGGCAAGTTCACCGAAGTGGGCACCGGCACCGTGGTGACCGCTCCTGCCGCCAAGGCGCCTGCTGCCGCAGCGAAACCAGAACCTAAAGTTGAAGCGCCGAAACCGGCTGCCGCTGCTGCACCGGCACCGGCTCGCGCCGCGCCGTCCGCGCCGCCACCGGAAAAACCGGCGAGTGAAGCCGAGACCACCGTGCGGGTCGATACCGCGCGTCTCGACGAAATCATGAACATGGTGGGCGAACTGGTATTGGTGCGTAACCGCTTGGTCCGTCTGGGCCTCAACAGCGGCGACGAAGCCATGTCCAAGGCCGTGTCGAACCTCGACGTGGTCACGGCCGACCTGCAGACCGCGGTGATGAAGACCCGGATGCAACCGATCAAGAAGGTCTTCGGGCGCTTCCCGCGTCTGGTTCGCGACCTGGCTCGCCAGCTCAAGAAAGAGATCATCCTGGAGCTGGTCGGCGAAGAAACCGACCTCGACAAGAACCTCGTCGAGGCCCTGGCCGACCCGCTGGTCCACTTGGTGCGCAACGCGGTCGACCACGGCATCGAGTCGCCGGAAGAGCGCGAAGCCTCGGGCAAGTCCCGCGGCGGTAAAGTGATCCTCGCGGCCGAACAGGAAGGCGACCACATCCTGCTGTCGATCTCCGATGACGGCAAAGGCATGGACCCGAACGTCCTGCGTTCCATCGCGGTAAAACGCGGTGTGATGGACAAGGACGCGGCCGATCGCCTGAGCGATACCGAGTGCTACAACCTGATTTTTGCACCCGGGTTCTCGACCAAGACCGAGATCTCCGACGTGTCGGGCCGTGGCGTGGGCATGGACGTGGTGAAAACCAAGATTTCCCAGCTCAACGGTTCGATCAACATCTACTCGACCAAGGGCCAGGGCTCGAAGATCGTCATCAAGGTCCCGTTGACCCTGGCGATCATGCCGACGCTGATGGTCATGCTCGGCAACCAGGCGTTTGCGTTCCCGCTGGTGAACGTCAACGAGATCTTCCACCTCGACCTCTCGACCACCAACGTGGTGGACGGCCAGGAAGTGGTGATCGTGCGGGACAAGGCGCTGCCGTTGTTCTACCTCAAGCGCTGGCTGGTCAGCTCCGCCGCTCACGAAGAGCAGCGCGAAGGCCATGTGGTGATCCTTTCGGTGGGCACTCAGCGGATCGGCTTCGTCGTCGATCAACTGGTGGGCCAGGAAGAAGTGGTCATCAAGCCATTGGGCAAAATGCTCCAGGGAACCCCGGGCATGTCGGGCGCCACCATTACCGGTGACGGTCGCATCGCGCTGATTCTCGATGTTCCGAGCATGCTCAAGCGTTACGCCACGCGGCGTATTTGATTCTGGTGGAGCGGGGCGACCAAGCCTCGCTCCGTCTAACGGAGTGTTTATGGCAGTCAAAGTCCTGGTGGTGGACGATTCGGGGTTTTTCCGCCGCCGCGTCTCGGAAATTCTTTCAGCGGATCCGAATATCCAGGTCGTCGGTACGGCGACCAACGGAAAAGAGGCGATCGATCAAGCGCTGGCCCTCAAGCCAGACGTGATCACCATGGACTACGAGATGCCGATGATGGATGGCATCACAGCGGTGCGGCACATCATGCAGCGCTGCCCGACCCCGGTGTTGATGTTCTCCTCGCTGACCCACGAAGGCGCTCGCGTTACCCTCGATGCGCTGGACGCCGGTGCAGTGGATTTCCTGCCGAAGAATTTCGAAGACATCTCCCGTAACCCGGAGAAGGTCAAGCAACTGCTGTGCGAGAAGATTCTCAGCATCTCGCGCAGTAATCGTCGTGCCAACACCTACAGCGCGCCGGCCCCGGTCGCCGCGCCAGCCCCTGCGCCTTCGAGCGTCAGTAGCTACGGCAGCAGCGTGCCTGCGCGTCCGGCAGCGGCACCGGTTCCGGCGCGTAGCTACGCCCCGACATCGGCCCCGACATCGACGGGCCCGTCCTCTCCAGCGCCGAAACGCAAAGCCTACAAACTGGTGGCCATCGGCACGTCCACGGGCGGTCCGGTTGCCTTGCAACGGGTGTTGACCCAGCTGCCGGCCAATTTCCCGGCTCCGATCGTGCTGATCCAGCACATGCCGGCCGCCTTCACCAAGGCGTTCGCCGAGCGTCTGGACAAGCTGTGCCGCATCAGCGTCAAGGAAGCCGAGGATGGCGACATCCTGCGTCCGGGCCTGGCGCTGCTGGCACCGGGTGGTAAACAAATGATGATCGACGGCCGTGGCGCGGTGAAAATCCTGCCGGGCGACGAGCGCCTCAATTACAAACCGTGCGTGGACATCACCTTCGGTTCGGCAGCCAAATCCTACGGCGACAAAGTTCTGGCGGTCGTTCTGACCGGCATGGGCGCCGACGGTCGTGAAGGGGCGCGTCTGCTCAAACAGGGTGGCAGTGCAATCTGGGCCCAGGATGAAGCGAGCTGCGTGATCTACGGCATGCCGATGGCCATCGTCAAAGCTGACCTCGCTGACGCGATTTACAGCCTGGACGACATTGGCAGGCACCTGGCCGAGGCGTGCATCTGATGGATGTTTTAAGCCTTATCGGGATCATCATGGCGTTCGTCGCCATCGTTGGTGGCAACTACCTGGAAGGTGGTCACCTTGGGGCGCTGGCCAACGGCCCGGCCGCGCTGATCGTCATCGGCGGGACCATTGGCGCAGCCTTGTTGCAATCGCCGATGAGCGCCTTCAAGCGCGCCTTGCAAATCCTTGGCTGGATTCTGTTTCCCCCCCGCGTCGATCTGGCCGGTGGCGTTGATCGCGTAGTGAACTGGAGCCTGACGGCTCGCAAGGAAGGTTTGCTCGGTCTGGAAGGTGTGGCCGATGCCGAACCCGACAGCTACTCGCGCAAAGGACTGCAACTGCTGGTGGATGGCGCCGAACCGGAAGCGATTCGCAGCATTCTGGAAGTGGATTTCTACACCCAGGAAAGCCGCGACATCGAGGCCGCCAAAGTCTTTGAAAGCATGGGCGGCTACGCGCCGACCATCGGCATCATCGGTGCGGTGATGGGCCTGATTCATGTCATGGGCAACCTGGGCGATCCTTCGCAACTGGGCAGCGGCATTGCCGTGGCCTTCGTTGCGACCATCTACGGCGTGGCCAGTGCCAACCTGGTGTTGCTGCCGATTGCCGCCAAGCTCAAGTCTGTCGCGTTGCGCCAGTCGCGTTATCGCGAAATGTTGCTGGAAGGGATCCTGTCGATCGCCGAAGGTGAAAACCCTCGCTCTATTGAGTTGAAGCTTCAGGGCTTCATGGATTGATGGGGGATATGGATCATGGCTCGTCGTCGCCAACCTGAAGAGCATGTAAACCACGAGCGCTGGTTGGTTTCCTACGCCGACTTCATCACGTTGCTGTTCGCGTTCTTCGTGGTGATGTACTCGATTTCGTCGATCAACGAAGGCAAGTACAAGGTCATTTCCGAGGCGCTGATCGGAGTCTTTACCGACAGCGATCACGCCCTCAAGCCGATTCCGATCGGTGAAGAGCGACCGCTGACGGTGACCCCGGCCAAACCGCTGGTCAAAGACGCCGAGCAGGTTGACGCAGGTATTGCCGGAGCCAGCGATCCGCTGAAAAGCATCGCCGATGACATCAGCGCGGCGTTCGGCGACTTGATCAAGTCCAACCAGATGACCGTGCGCGGCAACGAGTTGTGGGTCGAGATCGAACTCAACTCCAGCCTGTTGTTCGGCAGCGGCGACGCCATGCCCAGCGACATGGCGTTCAACATCATCGACAAGGTTGCGCATATTCTGAAGCCGTTCGACAACCCGATTCACGTCGAAGGCTTTACCGACGATCAGCCGATTCGTACCGCGCAATACCCGACCAACTGGGAGCTGTCCTCGGCTCGTTCGGCGAGCATCGTGCGCATGCTGGCGATGCAGGGCGTCAACCCGGGTCGCCTGGCGTCGGTGGGCTACGGCGAGTTCCAGCCAGTGGCCAATAACGCCACCGCCGAGGGCCGGGCACGCAACCGTCGCGTTGTGCTGGTCGTGTCGCGAAATCTCGATGTACGCCGCAGCCTCACGGGCACCGGAACCGCTAATGCAAAACCGGACGCCGCGTTGAAGCGTGCTGGCACACAAACTGCACCGACCCCGGTCAAGTCGCCGGGACGAGAGAGCGCCGTCAATTCTCCGTCACCTGTATTAACACGTTGAGCTATTTCTCGATCGACCTTGTCGATCGGGAGGAACAATCCGAATGAGAGTCTGGGCCGTTGCCAATCAAAAGGGTGGTGTTGGTAAAACCACTTCCTCTATCGCTTTAGCCGGTTTACTGGCGGAGGCGGGCAAGCGCGTGGTCGTGGTCGATCTCGATCCGCACGGCTCCATGACCAGCTACTTCGGCTACGACCCCGATAGCCTCGAACACAGCAGCTACGACCTGTTCCTGCACAAGGGCAGCGTGCCGCAAGGCTTGCCCGGTCAATTGCTGCTGCCGACCAGTCATGAACATATTTCGCTGTTGCCATCGAGCACTGCGCTGGCCACGCTTGAACGTCAGTCGCCGGGCCAGAGCGGTTTGGGCCTGGTGATCGCCAAGAGCCTTGCGCAGTTGTGGCAGGACTTCGATTACGCCGTCATCGACAGCCCACCTTTGCTCGGCGTGCTGATGGTCAATGCCTTGGCGGCGAGCCAGCAATTGGTGATCCCGGTGCAGACCGAGCACCTGGCCGTCAAAGGCCTGAAACGCATGGTCAACACCCTGGCGATGATCAACCGCTCACGCAAAGTGGCGTTGCCGTTCACCATCATTCCGACCCTGTTCGACCGCCGCACCCAGGCTTCCCTCGGGACGCTTCGGGTGCTGCGCGACAAATACCCGGAAGAAATCTGGCAGGGCTACATCCCGGTCGATACCCGTCTGCGTGACGCCAGCCGGGCGGGGCTGACGCCTTCGCAATTTGATGGCAAGAGCCGTGGCGTTCTCGCGTATCGCGCATTGCTCAAGCATTTGCTGGCCGCACAACTTGTCCCGCAGGTGGCGTGAGATGAATCGGCCGGTGAAAATCACGTCGCGCCCGCAACTTGCGCTCCAGTCTTACCTGGACAGCTTGCTGATGGAGGCGACCGAAGAATTGCCGCTGGAAGTCGAGGCGGTTGCTCAAGTCATCGAGGTCGTTGAAACGGTCGAGGTTGAAGCGGCGCTGGATGAATTCCAGGCGGCGGTGCTCGAAGAGCAGGCCCGCGATGCGCACCAACCGGCTGTCGTCGCGGCCCCGGTTACCCCCGTCGTTGAGCCAGCGCCGGTCGCGGTGATCGAAGCGCCGGCACCGATTCTGGCACCGGTCTCCACGCTCGCGCCGCTGCTGCAAACCCTGGTGCCGCCGGTCGTCGAAGTCCACCTGCCGCCGAGCAACACGCCGCCACCGGTGGAAACCGACGGTCGTCCGTCATGGGCCGCCGAACCGTTCGAATGCCTGCTGTTCGATGTCGCCGGATTGACCCTGGCGGTGCCGCTGGTATGCCTGGGGTCCATTTATTCCCTGGCAGGCCACGAGCTGACGCCGCTGTTCGGCCAACCGGAATGGTTTCTCGGAATCCTGCCGAGCCAGGCCGGCAACCTGAAAGTCCTGGACACCGCGCGCTGGGTCATGCCCGACCGCTACCGCGACGATTTCCGCCAAGGCCTGCAATACGTCATTTCGGTTCAGGGTTACGAATGGGGGCTGGCGGTGCACCAGGTCAGCCGTTCGTTGCGCCTGGACCCGAACGAAATCAAATGGAGAAGTCATCGAGGTCAGCGGCCGTGGCTCGCCGGCACGGTGATTGAGCACATGTGTGCGCTGCTGGACGTTTCCGAGCTGGCCGAGTTGATCGCCAGTGGCGGGGCAAAGCACATGAGCGGCAGCAAGCCACTACATAAACCGACAAAACAGCCGACATAACAAGTATGCGACGGCATTGTTGAATGCCGCCACACAGAACACACGCCGCCAGAAGCGGTTTTTCGAGGGGTCAGGGTATGAGTAATCAAGCGACGAATGCAAAAGGTTCTGAAGATCCGATCCTGCAATGGGTAACCTTCAAACTGGACAACGAAACCTACGGCATCAACGTGATGCGCGTTCAGGAAGTCCTGCGTTACACCGAAATCGCCCCGGTCCCGGGTGCTCCGAGCTACGTGCTGGGCATCATCAACCTGCGCGGTAACGTGGTCACTGTGATCGACACCCGTCAGCGCTTCGGCCTGATGAATGCCGAAATCAGCGACAACACCCGTATCGTCATCATCGAAGCCGACAAGCAAGTGGTCGGGATCATGGTCGACAGCGTGGCCGAAGTGGTCTACCTGCGTCAGTCGGAAATCGAAACCGCGCCAAACGTCGGTAACGAAGAATCCGCCAAGTTCATTCAAGGCGTGTGCAACAAGAACAACGAACTGCTGATCCTGGTCGAGCTGGACAAGATGATGAGCGAAGAAGAATGGTCGGATCTGGAGAACATCTGATTGATTCTTGAGGTAGCGGTCATTGTCCTGTTCCTATTCTGGGCAGGCACGCTGGCAATGTTTCTGGCGTACATTCGCGCTCAACGGCTGCTAGCCGCGCAACAGGCCCAGGGTGACGCACTGCGCGATCAGCGCATCAAGGACCTGGGCAAGCGCGTCGACGACTATCAAAGTGGCAGCGTGCGCATGGGTGAAGCCCTGCACGAACTGCGCGCCGTGGTCAGCCCTCTGCCGGACAAACTGGCCCAGCTGGAGCAGCGTGACCCCTCGAGCCTGTCGTTTGCCCAAGCGGCGCGGCTGGTGGGGATGGGCGCTACCGTTGACGAACTGACTCAGTCTTGCGGCTTGACCCAGGCTGAGGCGGAGTTGATGCGTAAGCTACATAAAAACTGACAAAACTGATCGCGAGAAGGCTCGCTCTCACAGGTGATGGGGTAAAACGCAAATTGCGTAAACGCCGCCAAACCCTGTAGGAGCGGGCTTGCCCGCGATGGCGTCCTAGAAGTCTCAGTAATCATCCCCGCGCTCGGTAACGTCTTTCTCCACCCTCGGCGCATTTGGATCATGACCCGCCGGAAACTTGCCCTTCAGATTCCAGGCAAACGCAATGATCTCGGCAATCGTGCGATACAACTCCTCCGGAATACTCTCCCCCAATTCCATCCGCGCCAGCAGCTTCACCAGCTCGGCGTTTTCATAGATTGGCACCTCGTAATCGCGGGCAATCTGCAGAATGGCTTCGGCCAGTTCTTCATCGCCTTTGGCCGTGAGGGTCGGGGCGTGGGTGCCGTCGTATTTGAGGGCGATGGCCTGGCGTGGGGTGTCATTATTTCTCATGCGGTTTCGTCGACCCAGCGTTGTTCGAGGCGGGTTTGGGTGCCTTGTGGCGGTGCGCCGAGGTGGCAGTCGAGATCGCCAACGTTCAGTCCGCAATCCAGCAGGCGCTGGCGCAGCGCGGCCAGATTGCTTTCGATCAGGCTCGCGGTGTACGGCCGTTCAGCCCAAAGCTGGCTGGACAGGCTGCCCTTGATTAACTGCGCCTGAATCTGCAATGGGCCCAGGGGCTCCATGTCAAACGCCAGGTCTACGCGCCACAGTTGCTGTTTCGGCTCGCGTTCGTCGCGGCGTTCGTGCGGTGGTTCTTTTTCGGGCGCTTCTTCGCGCTGGAACTTGACCTGCAACGGCACGATGTCCTGCAGGTTGCGCATCGGGATTTCCAGCTGCCAGGTGCTGAGCAGTCGACCATCGTCCGTCACGCCGGTCTGTTCCAGGCTCGACAGTTGATGACTTTGCAGGCGCGAAACCGCCGCCGCTGCCAGGCGCAACAAATGCTCCAGATCGTTTTCACCGTCCTGGCTCTGCAGCAGGCGTTCGGGGAGCGGGAAACTGGTCGGTTGCGGTTTGGCGCTGACCTGGCCGAGCATGCCGAGGGCGCTGCGCACGAAGCTTGGCATGCTCTGGACCAACGTATTGGCGGCGATGATCGCGTTGAGAGTGGTATTGGCCGGCAGCCCTGGCGTCAGTTGCGCGATCAGCTTGAGCAGATCGCCTTTCATGTCCGGCGCCAGCGTCGGGTTCTGCCCGGTGAGCAATTTCGCTTCAAGGAACAGGCCGCTATTGGCCAGCGCTTGAGCGAGGCCTTTGGGCGTACTGAGTTGTTGAACGTCCGGCAAACCGGCCAGCAGTTTTTCCACGGCACTGCGCAGGTCGCTGGACGTCTGGTCCGACGGCGACAGGTTTTGCAGCGCGTTGATCAATCCATCCAATGACCCTTGGCGGCTCTGCTGGCTGACCAGTTGCTGGGTGATCGCCAGTTGCTCTTGACGGTTACTCAACGGCACGAATTTCAATGTTTGCGTGTCCTGCACCAAGGCGCTCAACAGGGTGCCGATGCGCAAGGGCGTCGGGCTGTCGATGCTCAGCGTGCTGCCACTCAACGCGGTGTTGAGCAAGCTCACCATCGAGCGAAACACCGTGGGCTGGCCCGGCACCTGCGGCAGCACTTGCGAGGTCAGCACTTTGCCTTGCAGCAAGGTGCCGACCGGGAGTTGCGCCGTATCGATGCGGGTGAGGGTGGCCACGCTGGACGCGATGGCCTGTTGTACGGTGATCGCCAGGTTGCTAGCCGACGGTTGGGTAATTGCCAGGCTGGTGCCTTGGGGCAGCGGTTGGGTGCTGGTGGCCTGAACCGTGGTCTGACGGCCGCTATCCAGGGTGACTTTGAGCAACAGTTGAAAGCTCTGATCCGCCTGCTTGAGCGACAGCACTTCGGCCTGGGCCGTTTGGCCGGCGCTGATCAGACCCTCCATCGGCGTCATCAGCTTGAGCAGGTCGCCACTCGTCACCAAGGGCCGCGATGTCGCGGGCGTGGTCTGCGGTAGCGGGAGGATGTTCATTTCGCCTGTCATACGCGGTCACAACCTGAGGAAAATGCACTCTTTAGAGTAGGGCATGGCATGTATAATGCCGCCCGTCTTTCGGGGAGTGGCGAAAACATTGCAATTGTTTGACACAGCTCTCTAGAACAGGCCGCCAATGCATCTATGCTGCATCTCTTTAGCGGCCGCAGTGCCGCCGACTTGAACCGCAAAAGGCCCGTGATCTCTTGACCAGTCCAGTCCTGCAAACCGTTGCCCTCGCTTGTGAGCGAGACCTTCGGCTGCTCTTCGAAAATCTCGATTTGAGACTGGCCAGTGGCGAAATGGTACAAATCAGCGGTCCCAACGGCAGTGGCAAAACCAGCCTCCTGCGCTTGCTGTCCGGCTTGATGCAGCCGACCGCCGGTCAAGTGCTGCTCAATGGCCAGCCGCTGAACGATCAGCGGCTCGAGCTGGCGCGCAACCTGCTGTGGATCGGCCATGCCGCCGGGATCAAGGATTTGCTGACGCCGGAAGAGAACCTGAGCTGGCTCTGCGCCTTGCATCAACCCGCGACTCACGACGCGATCTGGCAGGCGCTGGGTGCTGTCGGCCTGCGCGGCTTCGAGGATGTGCCCTGTCACACGCTGTCCGCCGGGCAGCAACGCCGTGTGGCGCTGGCGCGTCTGTACCTGGACAGCCCGCCTCTGTGGATCCTCGATGAACCGTTTACCGCGCTCGACAAACAAGGCGTGGCGCAACTCGAAGAACACCTGGCCGGCCACTGTGAGCGCGGCGGCATGGTGGTGCTGACCACTCACCATACGCTGAGCCGGATGCCGGCCACCTATCGCGACATTGATTTGGGGAAATGGGCCGTATGAGTGTTTTCGGCCTGTTGGTCGCCCGTGAGGCCCGTCTGCTGTTCCGCCGTCCGGCGGAGCTGGCCAATCCGCTGGTATTCTTTGCGATCGTGGTGTCGCTGTTCCCGCTGGCTGTCGGACCTGAGTCTCAATTGTTGCAAACCTTGTCTCCAGGGCTGGTCTGGGTGGCGGCCCTTTTATCGGTCTTGCTCTCGCTGGACGGGCTTTTTCGCAGTGATTTCGAGGACGGTTCCCTGGAACAGTGGGTCCTTTCGTCGCACCCCTTGCCTCTTCTGGTTTTGGCCAAGGTACTGGCACACTGGGCCTTCTCTGGCCTGGCACTGGTTTTGCTCGCTCCACTGCTGGCGTTGATGCTCGGTTTGCCAACCGCTTGTCTGCCGGTGTTGCTGCTTTCCTTATTGCTCGGTACACCGGTGCTGAGCCTGCTCGGTGCGGTGGGCGCAGCCCTGACGGTAGGATTGAAGCGCGGCGGTCTATTGCTGGCCCTGCTGATTCTGCCGTTGTACATCCCGGTATTGATTCTCGGCAGTGGCGCCTTGCAGGCAGCCTTGCAGGGCATGCCGGCGACCGGTTATCTCTTGTGGCTTGGTAGCCTGACCGCCCTGGCGATAACCCTGACACCTTTTGCAATAGCTGCTGGCCTGAAGATCAGCGTCGGCGAATAATGAGGTCTGGTCAAAATTTGATCAGTAAAGACCCTGGGCTGCTTGTAATAACGAGCAGCCACCGTGATGGAAACAGTAATGAACTGGACCTGGTTTCATAAGCTCGGCTCGCCCAAATGGTTTTACGGCATCAGTGGCAAACTGCTGCCGTGGCTGAGCATCGCCGCGTTGCTGCTGATTGGCGTCGGCATCGTCTGGGGCCTGGCCTTCGCGCCGCCGGATTACCAGCAAGGCAACAGCTTCCGCATCATCTATATTCACGTTCCGGCGGCGATGCTGGCCCAGTCCTGCTATGTGATGCTGGCCGTGTGCGGTGTGGTCGGGCTGGTGTGGAAGATGAAACTGGCCGACGTCGCCCTGCAATGCGCGGCGCCCATCGGTGCCTGGATGACCGCCGTTGCGCTGGTCACCGGCGCGATCTGGGGCAAACCGACCTGGGGTTCGTGGTGGGTCTGGGATGCGCGACTAACGTCCATGCTTATTCTGCTGTTTCTGTACTTCGGTCTTATTGCGCTGGGCAACGCCATCAGCAATCGTGACAGCGCCGCCAAGGCGTGCGCGGTACTGGCGATTGTCGGCGTGATCAACATCCCGATCATCAAGTACTCGGTGGAGTGGTGGAACACCCTGCACCAGGGCGCGACCTTCACCCTCACCGAAAAACCGGCCATGCCCGCCGAGATGTGGCTGCCATTGCTGCTGACGGTGCTGGGTTTCTACTGTTTCTTCGGCGCGGTATTGCTGCTGCGCATGCGCCTTGAAGTGCTCAAGCGCGAAGCCCGGGCGAGCTGGGTAAAAGCTGAAGTGCAGAACAGTCTGGAGGCCGTTCGATGAGTTTTGCTTCATTCGGCGACTTCCTCGCCATGGGCCATCATGCCCTGTATGTCTGGTCAGCCTACGGCATCTGCCTGGCGGTGCTGGTCCTCAACGTGGCGGCGCCGATCCTGGCCCGCAAGCGGTATCTGCAACAAGAGGCGCGTCGTCTGCGCCGGGAGAACGGCAAGTGAATCCGCTGCGCAAAAAGCGTCTTATCATCATTTTCGCGATCCTGGTCGGTGTCGGTGCGGCCGTTGGCCTGGCCCTGAGCGCGCTGCAACAGAACATCAATCTGTTTTACACCCCGACCCAGATCGCCAATGGCGAAGCCCCGCAAGATACGCGCATCCGCGCTGGCGGCATGGTCGAGAAGGGCTCGCTGCAACGTTCCGGCGACTCGCTGGACGTCAAATTCATCGTTACCGACTTCAACAAATCCGTGACCATCACCTATCGCGGCATCCTGCCGGACCTGTTCCGCGAAGGGCAGGGCATCGTTGCCCTCGGCAAGCTCAACGCTGACGGCGTGGTGGTCGCTGATGAGGTGCTGGCCAAGCACGACGAGAAGTACATGCCGCCCGAAGTGACCAAAGCGTTGAAAGACAGCGGTCAGTCGGCGCCGACACCTGCGAAAGAGGGTTAATTGATGACTTCCGCGATCTTTATCCCTGAACTTGGCCAGTTGGCCATGATCCTGGCGCTGTGTTTCGCGCTGGTTCAAGCCGTCGTGCCGTTGCTCGGCGCCTGGCGCGGTGACCGTTTGTGGATGAGCCTGGCGCAGCCTGCTGCCTGGGGGCAATTCACCTTCCTGGTCTTCGCCTTCGGTTGCCTGACCTACGCCTTCATGACTGACGATTTCTCCGTCGCCTATGTCGCCAGCAACTCCAACAGCGCCTTGCCTTGGTATTACAAGTTCAGCGCCGTTTGGGGCGCTCACGAAGGTTCGTTGCTGCTCTGGGCCTTGATTCTCGGCGGCTGGACCTTCGCGGTGTCGGTGTTCTCCCGGCAGTTGCCGCAAGTGATGCTGGCCCGGGTGCTGGCGGTGATGGGCATGATCAGCACCGGTTTCCTGCTGTTCCTGATCCTCACTTCCAACCCGTTCGCACGGATCCTGCCGCAGATTCCGGCGGACGGTCGCGACCTCAACCCCTTGCTGCAAGACATCGGCCTGATCGTTCACCCGCCAATGCTCTACATGGGCTACGTCGGTTTTTCCGTAGCGTTCGCATTTGCTATCGCCGCGTTGCTCGGTGGTCGCCTGGATGCGGCGTGGGCGCGCTGGTCCCGTCCGTGGACCAGCGTCGCCTGGGCGTTCCTCGGCATCGGCATCACCCTCGGCTCTTGGTGGGCCTACTATGAACTCGGCTGGGGCGGCTGGTGGTTCTGGGACCCGGTGGAAAACGCTTCCTTCATGCCTTGGCTGGTGGGCACCGCGCTGATTCACTCCCTGGCGGTCACGGAAAAGCGTGGCGTGTTCAAGAGCTGGACGGTGTTGCTGGCCATTGCCGCCTTTTCGCTGAGCTTGCTCGGTACGTTCCTGGTGCGTTCGGGCGTGCTGACCTCGGTTCACGCGTTTGCCTCCGATCCTGAGCGCGGCGTGTTCATCCTGATCTTCCTGCTGTTTGTGGTCGGTGGTTCTTTGACACTGTTCGCCCTGCGCGCTCCAGTGGTGAAGAGCCATGTGGGCTTCAATCTCTGGTCCCGGGAAACCCTGCTGCTGGGCAACAACCTGGTGTTGGTGGTGGCGGCGTCGATGATCCTGCTCGGCACCTTGTACCCGCTGATTCTCGATGCAATGACCGGCGCCAAGCTGTCGGTCGGTCCGCCGTACTTCAACGCGCTGTTCGTGCCGTTGATGGCGTTGCTGATGGTGGTGATGGCTGTCGGCATGCTGGTGCGCTGGAAAGACACCCCGGTCAAATGGCTGATGAGCATGCTGACCCCGGTGTTGCTCGGCAGCGCCGCGTTGGCGGTGGTGGCCGGTGTCGCGTATGGCGATTTCAACTGGGCGGTGATTGCGACGTTCATGCTCGCGGCCTGGGTATTGCTGGCCGGTGTGCGCGACATCCTCGACAAGACGCGCCACAAAGGCCTGATCAAAGGCCTGCCGACCCTGACACGCAGTTATTGGGGCATGCAAATCGCGCACTTGGGCATCGCCGTCTGCGCCCTCGGTGTCGTGCTCTCGAGCCAGAACAGTGCCGAGCGCGACTTGCGTCTGGCGCCGGGCGAGTCCATGGACCTGGCCGGTTATCACTTTGTGTTCGAAGGCGCCAAGCACTTCGAAGGCCCCAACTTTACCTCCGACAAAGGCACCATCCGGGTAATCAAGGGCGGCAAGGAAGTCAGCGTGCTGCACCCGGAAAAACGCCTCTACACCGTGCAGAACTCGATGATGACGGAAGCCGGGATCGACGCTGGTTTCACCCGTGACCTCTACGTTGCACTGGGCGAACCACTGGGCGATGGCGCCTGGGCGGTGCGCGTTCATGTCAAACCGTTCGTGCGCTGGATCTGGTTCGGCGGCCTGCTCACAGGCTTCGGCGGGTTGCTGGCGGCGCTGGATCGGCGTTATCGGGTCAAGGTGAAAAGCCGCGTGCGTGAAGCACTCGGCATGACGGGAGCCACTGCATGAGACGTTGGTTGATGCTGTTGCCACTGGCGATTTTTCTGGTGGTGGCTGTTTTCCTTTATCGCGGGCTCTATCTGGACCCGGCCGAGTTACCCTCGGCAATGATTGGCAAGCCGTTCCCGGAGTTCTCCCTGCCAGCGGTGCAGGGCGAGAAGACCCTGACCAAGGCCGATATTCTGGGCAAACCGGCATTGGTCAACGTCTGGGGCACCTGGTGCATTTCCTGCCGGGTCGAGCACCCGGTGCTGAACAAACTGGCCGAGAAGGGCGTAGTGATTTATGGGATCAACTACAAGGACGTCAACGCCGATGCCTTGAAGTGGCTGACCGAATTCCACAACCCGTATCAGCTGGACATTCGTGACGACGCCGGCTCGCTCGGCCTGAACCTCGGCGTGTATGGCGCTCCGGAAACCTTCTTCATCGACGCCAAAGGCATCATCCGCGACAAGTTTGTCGGGGTGATCGACGAGCAGGTCTGGCGCGAAAAACTGGCGGCCAAGTATCAGGCACTGGTCGACGAGGCCAAGCCATGAAGCGCTGGATCGCCGCGGCCGTATTGGGCTTGAGCATGGCTGGCGTTGCCCACGCGGCCATCGACACCTACGAGTTCGCCAAAGAAGCGGATCGCGAGCGTTTTCGCGAACTGACCAAAGAACTGCGTTGCCCCAAGTGCCAGAATCAGGACATCGCCGATTCCAACGCACCGATTGCCGCCGACCTGCGTAAAGAGATTTTTCGCATGTTGGGCGAGGGCAAGGACAATCAGCAGATCATCGACTTCATGGTCGATCGCTACGGTGATTTCGTCCGCTACAAACCCGCTCTCAACGCCAAGACAGCCTTGCTCTGGTTCGGCCCGGCCGGCCTGCTGCTGGGCGGTTTCGTGATCATCGCCGTGATTGTCCGCCGTCGTCGCGCGCAACGCGCTGACACCAAGGATGAGCTCTCTGCCGAGGAGCGTGAGCGCCTCGACCACCTGTTGGATAAAAACCAAGAATGATTGATTTCTGGCTCGCTGCAGGTCTGCTACTTCTGGTTGCCCTGAGTTTTCTGTTGATCCCCGTTCTGCGTGGCCGCCGCGCCCAGCTTGAAGAGGATCGTACTGCCCTGAACGTTGCGCTGTATCAAGAGCGCGTGGCTGAGTTACAGACTCAGCAGGAAGAGGGCGTTCTGGACGCTGCGCAGATGGACACCGGGCGCGCTGAAGCCGCCCGTGAGTTACTCGCTGACACAGAAGGCGTCGAGGCACCACGGGTGTCGCGTCTGGGCAAGCCATTGCCTTTGCTGGCGGCGATTCTGGTGCCGGTCCTGGGCCTTGGCCTGTACCTGCATTTCGGTGCCAGCGACAAAGTCGAACTGACCCGCGAATTCTCCCAGGCGCCGCAGTCGATGGAAGAGATGACGCGGCGTCTGGAACGCGCGGTCGCGGCTCAACCGGAGTCGGCCGAAGGCCTGTACTTCCTCGGCCGTACCTACATGGCTCAGGACCGTCCGGGCGATGCCGCCAAGATCTTCGAGCGCACGGTGAACTTGGCCGGTCGCCAGCCGGAACTGCTCGGCCAATGGGCGCAAGCCCAGTACTTCGCCGATGGCAAAAAATGGTCGGACAAGATTCAGGCATTGACCGACGAAGCGCTCAAAGCCGATCCGAAAGAAGTCACCAGCCTTGGCCTGCTCGGCATTGCGGCGTTTGAAGGCCAGCGTTATCAGGACGCCATCGACTACTGGAATCGTCTGTTGGCGCAACTGCCGCCGGAGGACAATTCCCGCGCCGCGCTGCAAGGCGGCATCGCCCGGGCCACCGAGAAGCTCGAAGCTGGCGGCGGCAAAGTCGCCCAGGCGCCAGCGGCCAAGGCGGCTGCACTGCTGAAAGTCACCGTCGATCTGGCGCCAGAGCTGAAGGCCAAGGTCCAGCCCGGCGACAGCGTGTTCATTTTCGCCCGTGCCACTTCAGGGCCACCGGCGCCACTGGCCGCCAAACGCCTGACCGTGGCCGACTTGCCGGCAACCGTCGAACTGGGCGATGCCGACGCAATGATGCCGCAGTTGAAACTGTCGAACTTCCCTGAAGTCCAACTGGTTGCGCGCATTTCCCGCGCCGGCCAACCGACTGCCGGCGAATGGATCGGTCGTAGCCAGCCCCTGGCCAGCAGCACCACTGCGTCGCAAAAACTGACCATCGACAGCCCGGATAAATAGCAGTCCGGGACAATTAACAGGAAGCACCGCCATGACCGCCATCGCTCGTATCACTCTGCTCAGTCTGGTCCTGGGGCTGAGCGCCTGTGCGGTCCAACGGCCCGAGCCGACGCGGCTGCCGCCGATCCCGCCCTCGCAGCCCGGCACGAAACCGGCGCCATCAACGGTGCCAGGCAAATCGACTACTCCGAGCAAATCGGCCAAACCGCTGCCACGCACCTCCGCCAGCTTCGCGCCACCTCCGGGCGGCAACAGCCACTGGGATCCCAAGATGGGTGTGTACGTGCTCGACGATCAACCCAACACCTTCTACCGCCAGCGCACCTACTACCGCTGGAACAACGGCTGGAGCCGCTCGGTCAGCCCCGACGGGCCATGGGAAGAAACAGACATCCATGGCGTACCAGGTGGATTGGGCAGGCAGTTCGGGCAATAAATGAAAACGGCGATCTCAGGATCGCCGTTTTGTTGTTTGGGGTCCGAGAAAGCTTCAGAGCATGGACTGATAAGGAATCAACGCGTTGACCGACTTGATCAGGCCCTGGCGTAGCAGAAGATCAAGATAGGTTTGGACATCCATCGGCGGCATCTTCAGCTGCTGTCGTTGGCGCTGCGCAGCCGCGACCACTGCTGCCGGATCAAGGCTAAACAGGTTGCCGACGAACTCGTCAGGATGCTGACCTTCGATATCGAAAGAGCCCAGCACAGCACAAGGAAAGTCTTTCTGATTGAACGTAACGATGACGCTGGCGTGACAACGAATGGCAGCCGCCAGCACATGTCGATCATCGATATCGGGCAGCGATAATCCTTCGATCAGGTTTTCGTAACCGGTTACACAAGCATCGGGTAAAGCCTGATCCATCAGTTCGGATGTGCGATCAAGTTGTTTTGCCGTCAGGTCCGGACGGTTCTTGAGCAGATTACGTTTCCACTCATTGTGTATCTCCAAAGACCATTTCGCTCTGAAACGACCGGAGAGGGCTAGCCACATCAGAAAATCTCTCAACGGCGCTGGGTACAGCACACAGGCGTCATATACAGCGGTAAAAGAAGATTGCCTCACTCGTATCCTGTCCTTAACGCTTGTGCCTGCTCGGCAAGAAGCATCATTGCTTGCTCGCTGGCAGTGTCGCGCCGGTTTTTATAGTCCATCAAATCGGCAAAGCGCACACGTCGGTGCTTGCCGGTTTTGTGGTAGGACAAGTCGCCGGATTCGAGCAGTTTGATCAGGTGTGGGCGTGAGACGTTGAGCAAGTCAGCCGCTTCCTGGGTGGTCAGTTCAGCGTGAATCGGGACCACTTTGACCGCGTTGCCCGCAGCGAGCTCAGCCAAAATGTCGACAAGCAGCCGCAGTGCCGAGGTCGGGAGTTCTACATTGTGGGCTTCGTTCTGCTCGTCGAAAATCTGGATGCGTTGGGTGTCGAATTGAGTGGCGAGATAGGCGGCCAAGGCACGCTGCCCCTCGACGGCTGCCTGGACTTCGCGCTCCACAGGCAAGGTGATCGGCGGGTGAATGACAGGTGACATGGCGGTTTCCAATATTCTGAATAATCGAAGCACTCAGGCTATTCGAATTAATCGAAAATCGCAATAAACGAAATAATCGAAACGCCAGGTCGTTTTTAACAACGCCCCCTGACAGGAGCAGTCCGTCAGAACGCCGCTTTGCCTATCGAAGATCCGCCGTCGACAAACAACGTTTGTCCGGTGATAAACCCGCTCTGCTCCGACAACAAGAACGCAATCGCTGCGGCGATCTCCTGCGGCTGCCCCAAACGCCCCATCGGCACACCCGCCAGATACCGCGCTTCACCTTCGCTGCCCGGTGGGTTGTTCGCCCGAAACAGTTCTGTTTCTGTTGGCCCCGGCGCCACCGCGTTCACCGTCACACCGGTTTGTGCCAGTTCCAGCGCCCAGGACCGGGTGAAGCTGATCAACGCTGCTTTCGCCGCCGCATACGCAGTACGCTGGGTGATGCCAAGCACCGTCAAACTGGAGATGTTCACCACCCGACCCCAACCCTTTGCGCGCATGTTCGGCAGCAGTGCCTGAGTGGCCTGCAGCGCCGAATGCAGGTTGACCCGCATCACGTCATCGAAGGTGTCGAGGTCGATTTCACCCAGCACTTGCGGGCGCACCAGCCCGACGTTGTTCACCAGTCCGTCGAACTCGTAAGTCCTGGCCAAATCCGCCAATACTTCCTGGGTCAGCGTTCTGTCGCCCAGGTCCAGCGGAAACAAAATGCCGGGAAAGCTCAGGTCAGGCGTTCGGGCAATGCCAACCACCCGATGCCCGGCGCGGTCCAGATGCTCAGCCACTGCCCGACCAATGCCTTTGCTGGCGCCGGTAATGAGGAAGGTACGTCGAGTCATTTCACGCTCCTTGAAAGATCATGCCGCCGGGTCGGGCCGCGTTTGAAGGGTCAGCCCCGAGTCGCATCCAGCATCGCCTCAGGCTTTGGGCGTTGAGTGTAATCCGGGTTGACCTCGGCGTAATGAATCACACCGCGCAAAAGGATTCATTTCGGGGGGATGCCGGGTCCCGCAAAAACACGCTGTAAAACAACCGCGCGTCCCAAGCCGGGTTTTTATGCTTGAGTAAAGATAACTCTAGGGTTACTTTTGGTTGAGCCTGAGCCTGAGCAAGGTGGCTAGTGGTGCAGAGCAGGCTATTGATAAAGGAGTTGGAGGAAGCCGGTTGGATACTGGATCGGATTACCGGCAGCCATCACATCTTCAAACACCGATACAACCCGTACACGATACCCGTCCCTCATCCGAAAAAGGATTTGCCGATCGGGACGGTCAAAAGCATCAGGAGGCGAGCCGGACTGTACTGCCCGGGAGCCAGTTATGCAGGAGATCCATAATGCAATATCCAATCTGTATCGAGTGGGGCGACGAGAACACCGCCATCGGTATTCAGATCCCCGATATTCCAGGCGCCGTAACGGCCGGGGATTCGTTTGAAGACGCCTATAACGCGGCAATCGAAATTGCTCACATCATGCTTCAGGAGATTGCGGCGGACGGAGAGTCGATACCTATGCCCACGTCTGCGGCTGTTCACCGTGGGAATCCTGATTTTGCCAACATGGGCTGGGGCATGCTGGAACTGGACATCGCGCCGTACATGGGCAAAACCGAGAAGGTAAACGTCACGCTTCCCGGTTATGTGATCCAGCGCATTGACCGGTATGTACGTGAGCACAATGTCAAAAGCCGCTCCTCCTTTCTGGCAGATGCGGCGATGGAGAAATTGGTTCGACACTGAGTGTCTGTCGGATGCATTGCAATCGCGGGCAAGTCGGATCGCCCGCGAAGCTTTTGTCGCTTTAAGCCGTCACCAACGATGCTTTCTGCGAAACACTCAAGAACCGCAACAACGCCAACAACGGAAACGCGCTGCCCACGATCACGATCCATAACCAGCCGCCATGCTCATACACCGCGCTGGCTACCGAGGAGCCAAACGCGCCGCCGATGAAGATGCTGGTCATGTACAGCGCATTCAAGCGGCTGCGGCTTTTGGCGTCGAGGGCGTAGACCGCGCGTTGGCCGAGGACCATGTTCATTTGCACGCAGAAGTCGAGCACCACACCGGTGACCGCGAGGCCGATGACGCTGTAGACCGGATGGATGAAGGCCGGCAGAAAACTCAGGCTGGCGAACAGCAGGGCCAGCAATGATGCGATGCGCGTGTGGCCAGCGTCGGCCAGTCGACCGGCGATGGGCGCGGCGATGGCGCCTATGGCACCGACCAGGGCGAAGATCGCGATCTGGGTTTGCGACAGTCCATGGTTGCGCGCCAGCTCCAGCGGCACAGCGGTCCAGAACAGGCTGAACGTGGCGAACATGCAGCCCTGGTAGAACGCGCGTTGACGCAACACCGGTTGTTGGCGCAACAACGTCCACAAAGAGCCGAGCAACTGACCATAGGACGCACTGTGATCAGGCTGGCGCTTGGGAATGGTCAGCGCCAGCACGACGCTGATCGCGGCCATCAACACCGCCGCAATCACGAACATCGCACGCCAGCCGAAGTGGTCAGCCACGACGCTGGACACTGGCCGCGCCAACAAAATGCCCAGCAGCAATCCGCCCATGATCCCGCCGACCACACGGCCGCGCGACTCTTCGGGCGCCAGGTGCGCAGCCAACGGAATCAGGATCTGCACCGACACCGAACTGAAACCCACCAACAGCGAGATCAGCAAAAACACGTTCGGCTGATCGGTAAACGCAGCGCCTAACAGACTGGCAATCGCCACCACGGTAGTGATGATCATCAGGCGGCGGTTTTCCAGCAGATCGCCCAGCGGCACGAGGAAGAACAAGCCCAGCGCGTAACCGATCTGGGTCAACGAAACAATCAGGCTGGCCATCGTGCTGGTCAGGCCGATGTCCGGCGCGATCAGGCCGATGATCGGCTGCGCGTAGTAGATGTTGGCGACAATGGCGCCGCAGCAGAAGGCGAACAACATCACCATGCCTTTGGTCATTGTCGCGGTGCCGTGGGGCATCTGGGTTGCTGGGTTCATAACGGGTCTCGCTGAACAGAAGGGGATGCGCGCAGGCTAAAGAGGTATCGAATTGGGCAGAAGAGGGTTTGAAGTGATAGCAATCATTCCTTTGCGGAATGAGTGATGGACGCCTGTAGTGTCCATCGATGAGCCTTGCGTCAAAACATCGAGGTCTGATGATACATTCACTTACATCCTGTTCGATAGCGTGCTTATGTTCTCTCTCACGTTTCATAACCGGAAGGCACTTCCATGAATGCGATGTTTCGTCACCTTGTTCGCGGCGTTTCAGCTCTTACCTTGATCGGCTTGTTCACGGCGGGCGTGGCCCAGGCTGCCGACGCACCGGGCATGCGCATCGGTGTGCGGGGCGAGATCACCGGGGTGAGCCCGGATGTCTTGAAAGTCCACGTCAACAGTGGTGAAAACGTGGTCATCAACCTGACCCCGGACACCAAGGTCCGCGCCGTCACCCTGGCCAATATCGAAGACATCAAGCCCGGCAGCTACATTGGTACGGCGGCGATACCCCAGGAGGACGGCACGCTCAAGGCGCTGGAAGTCCACGTCTTCCCACCGGAGCTGGCCGGCAGTGGCGATGGTCATCGGCCGTTTGATCTGGTCAAGGGCAGCAGCATGACCAATGGCAGCGTTGGGGATCTGGTGGTCAGCAATGGTCGGATCCTGACCGTCAACTACAAGGGCGGGCAGCAGAAGATTCTGGTGCCGGAGGATGTGCCGATCGTGAACCTGGTGCCAGGCGATCGCAGCTTGTTGAAGGTTGGGGTGAAGATCGTCACGTTCGTTATCCAAAGTGCGGACGGGACGCTGACCGCGCAATCGATTTCGGCGGGCAAGGAGGGTGTTACGCCGCCGATGTAACTGCGCACCGGGGGATTGAACTCACCGCTGATCGTTCCCATGCTCTGCGTGGGAATGCCTCATTGGACGCTCTGCGTCCGCTGTTGGGACGCGGAGCGTCCCGGGCTGCATTCCCACGCAGAGCGTGGGAACGATCAGTCAGCGGCGGGCTCAGGAATTACTGGCCGCTGTAGATCTGATCAAAGATCCCGCCATCATTGAAGTGGGTCTTCTGCACGGTGCGCCAGTCGCCGAAGGTCTTCTCAACCGAGAGGAAATCCACTTTCGGGAAGCGGTCGGTGTACTTGGCCAGCACGGCCGGATCACGCGGACGCAGGTAGTTTGCCGCTGCAATCTCCTGGCCTTCCGGCGACCACAGGTACTTCAGGTATTCCTCGGCAGCCGCGCGGGTGCCTTTTTTGTCGACGGTTTTGTCGACCACGGACACCGGCGGCTCAGCTTCGGCGGAGACGCTTGGGTAGATCACTTCAAACTGGTCACGGCCAAACTCACGGGCAATCATTTCCGCTTCGTTTTCGAAGGTCACCAGCACGTCGCCGATCTGGTTGGTCATGAAGGTTGTGGTCGCTGCGCGGCCGCCGGTATCGAGCACCGGTGCTTGCTTGAACAGTTTGCCGACGAAGTCTTTGGCCTTGTTTTCGTCGCCGCCATTCTTCAGCACGTAACCCCAGGCCGAGAGATAGGTGTAGCGGCCGTTACCCGAAGTCTTCGGGTTCGGCACGATCACTTGCACACCGTCCTTGAGCAGGTCTGGCCAGTCTTTGAGGGCTTTCGGGTTGCCTTTGCGGACGATGAACACAGTGGCCGAAGTAAACGGTGCGCTGTTGTTCGGCAGGCGGGTGACCCAATTGTCCGGAACCAGTTTGCCGTTGTCCGCCAAAGCATTGATGTCAGTGGCCATGTTCATGGTGATGACGTCAGCCGGCAGGCCGTCGATCACCGAGCGCGCCTGTTTGCTGGAACCGCCGAAGGACATTTGCAGGGTGATGTTTTCGTTATGCTCGGCTTGCCAGTGTTTCTGGAACGCAGTGTTGTAGTCCTTGTAGAAATCGCGCATCACGTCGTAGGAAACGTTGAGCAGGGTCGGTGCGGCCTGAGCCACGCTGGTCAGTGCCAGGCCAGCGGCCAGAAGTGAGGCGCCAAAGAGTTTTTTCACTGCGCATTCCTTGTTCTAATTTAAATTTGAGGCAATTTGCCAGCGACTATAACTGGGCTCGCATAGTCCTTTAAAGATTAAAAAGCACTTTGCTTATTCCAGTTTTTTGAACAGCGCATTGCCACAGCGCGAGCAGAATGCGGCGCCATGTTCATGGCTGTTTTTCTTGCACACCGGGCAGTCGTGTTGCAGCTGTTCGCCGCGCATGGCGTTGGCCAGTTCGGCAGTGAAAATCCCGGTCGGCACCGCGATGATCGAGTAACCCGTGATCATCACCAGCGATGAAATCACCTGGCCCAACGGCGTCTTGGGCACGATGTCGCCAAAGCCCACGGTGGTCAGCGTGACGATTGCCCAATAGATGCCTTTGGGAATGCTGGTGAAGCCGTGTTCCGGGCCTTCGATCACGTACATCAATGTGCCGAACACCGTTA
This sequence comes from Pseudomonas sp. IT-P294, assembly GCF_949767865.1. Lineage (NCBI taxonomy): Bacteria > Pseudomonadati > Pseudomonadota > Gammaproteobacteria > Pseudomonadales > Pseudomonadaceae > Pseudomonas > Pseudomonas sp. IT-P294. The sequence continues at coordinate 133,698 of NZ_CATKQW010000033.1, forward strand.
CCAGGGTGCAGACGCTGACGAGGAACACCACGATCTTCTGCTTGCTGCCGCGCAGCGCCGACATCAAATAGTTGGCTTGCTTGAGGTACGGGCTGAGCTTGAGCACGCGGAAAATCCGCAGCATCCGGATGATCCGGATAATCAGCAGGTACTGCGCATCGGCGTAATACAGCGCGAGGATGCCGGGCACGATCGCCAGCAAATCCACCAGCCCGTAAAAGCTGAACGCATAGCGCAACGGTTTGGGTGAGCAATAAAGCCGCAGACCGTATTCGATGGCGAAGATGATTGTGAAGCCCCACTCGATGTACGCCAGCACATCGGCGTAGTTCTGGTGGATCGCGTCGATGCTGTCGAGCATCACGATGATGATGCTGGCGAGGATGATCAACAGCAGGATGCCGTCGAAGCGCCGTCCTGCCGTGGTGTCGCTTTGGAAAACCATGACGTAAAGGTCTTTACGCCAGTCTTTGCTGCTGTCCATGGATACCGCCTGAACCAATGATCAGCGAAGCCTAGGTTGATTCTCCCCGGTAGCGCAAGGCTCACGGGCGACCGTGGCTTTGTCGAGCTTTTGAGTGGCAGCACGCAGCAACCAGCAGGCGAGGATGAAGGGCGCGGTCAGCGTGGGCATACCGACAGCGGCAAACATCGGCGTCAGCAGCAGCGCCAAGGCAATGCCGACCACCGGCAGCCACGACGGCTGGCGCTGCGAGTTGAAGGCCAGGGCGGCGAGAACGGCGTTATAGCTGCCGAGGCCCAGTAATGCGCTGTAGAAGTCGTGGTTCAGCAGACTCCAGCCCATGCCCGCGACAGATGCCAACAACGCCCAGCAGAATGCGCGGCGATCAGCGATCAGCAAGCCGGCGGCAATCATCGCACCGGCGAGTGGATGACCCAGGAACATCACCTGGCCCAGGCCTTTGAATGGGGCGGCGAGCATGTTTAGCGTGTTGATTTCGATCAAATGCGCCGTTGTCGAGGGGGTGGCGAAACACAGCAGCAACCAACTGATCCCCACGAAAGGTGCGGTGTAGGCAGGCAGGTATTGGCTGAGCCGCGCGCGTTTGAGCCACTGTTGAGTAATCATCGCGCTCAGACCGCCGCAGGCAATGATCACCAGCGGCAACATCGCGGACCAGGGGAAATACAGGCTCAGCAGCAGGCCCAGCAAAACGCCGTTGTAGCTGAAGAGCCCGGCTTGGCGGTCGGCCTTGGCATAGCCACGACGCTGGGCGGTGAGCAGCCCGGCGACGCCACCGAGCAGCGCACCACCGAGCAAGGCCGGCGCGGTAAAAAGAATCGCCAACAGGCACAGCAGACCGCACAGCGGATGGCGCTGGAGGAAGATCTGGCTGAAGCCGTTGAGCAGGGCAGTCGCCCAATCGGGGCAGTGGGTGTTGAAGTGGTTGGCAGGCATGGCAGTTCTGAAAGTCAGTGAAACCGAGATGGCTGCATCGCCAGCAGGCTGGCTCCCACAGTGAATCTCCGTTCAGTCTTGATTCCGTGATCGACACAAAACCAATGTGGGAGCCAGCCTGCTGGCGATGAGGCCGGTATAGGCGCTCTAGATCAACGTCTCGATACGCAAAGAGTTAGTCGACCCCGGCTGCCCAAACGGCACACCCGCCGTGATCAATAAAGTATCCCCGCGCTGCGCCATGCCCTGTGCCTGGGCAATCTCCAGCGCTGTCGAGCACACTTCGTCCACCTGCCGCAGCCGATCATTGACCACCGAGTGCACTCCCCACGCCACCGTCAAACGGCGCGCCGTCTGCAGGTTCGGTGTCAGGTTGAGGATCGGCACCGTCGGCCGTTCCCGCGCCGCGCGCAGACTCGAGGTGCCCGACTCGCTGTAATTGACCAGCACCGCCACCGGCAGCACGTTGCTGATACGCCGAATAGCGCAGCTGATCGCATCGGAAACGGTCGCTTCAGCCTTAGGCCGGCTGACATCCAGTTGCGCCTGGTAATCCGGACCGTTTTCCACCTGACGGATGATCTTGCTCATCATCTGCACGGCTTCCAACGGGTATTCGCCGGATGCGGTTTCCGCCGACAGCATCACCGCGTCGGCACCTTCGGCCACGGCGTTGGCCACGTCAGTGACCTCGGCGCGGGTCGGGGCAGGGGAGAAGCGCATCGACTCCAGCATTTGCGTCGCCACCACCACCGGTTTACCGAGCTGACGGCACAGGGCGATGATGTTTTTCTGAATCTGCGGCACGCTTTCGGCCGGCACTTCCACGCCAAGGTCGCCGCGAGCGACCATGATCGCGTCGCTCAATTCGGCGATCTCGCGCAACTGCGTCACGGCCGATGGCTTCTCGATCTTGGCCATCAAGAACGCCTTGTCGCCAATCAGCTCGCGGGCTTCGCGGATGTCTTCCGGGCGCTGCACAAACGACAGCGCGACCCAGTCCACGCCCAGCTCCAGGCCGAAGCTCAAGTCGCGACGGTCCTTGGCGGTCAGCGGGCTCAGGTCCAGCACCGCTTGTGGCACGTTCACCCCTTTGCGGTCGGACAATTCGCCGCCGTTGAGCACGGTGGTGTCGATGGCGTCGGCGTACTTGGTGACGACACGAAGGCGCAACTTGCCGTCGTCGAGCAGCAGGTCCATGCCCGGTTCCAGCGCGGCGATGATCTCCGGGTGAGGCAAGTTAACGCGGCGCTGATCGCCCGGCGTCGGGTCGAGGTCCAGGCGCAGGGCCTGTCCGCGATGCAATTGCACCTTGCCCTCGGCGAACTTGCCGACCCGCAGTTTCGGGCCTTGCAGGTCCATCAGAATGCCCAGCGGGTAATTCAACTGGCGCTCGACTTCACGAATCCATTGATAGCGCTGGGCGTGGTCGGCGTGATCGCCGTGGCTGAAGTTCAGGCGAAAAATGTTGACCCCGGCCTGCACCAATTCGCGGATGTCGTCGATTCCGTCGGTGGCCGGGCCGAGGGTGGCGAGGATTTTGACCTTTTTATCAGGCGTCATGTTTAGGGCTCTCGAGGATCAGGATGGCACGGAAGTCATTGACGTTGGTGCGGGTCGGCTCGGTGACGATCAGTGCGTCCAGCGCCTCGAAATAGCCGTAGCCATTGTTGTTGTCCAACTCGTCGCTGGCGCTCAAACCGAGCACGGCGGCGCGGGCGTAGCTGTCCGGGGTCATGATTGCGCCGGCGTTGTCTTCGGAGCCGTCGATGCCATCGGTGTCGCCGGCCAATGCGTAGACGCCGGGCAGGCCTTTGAGGCTATCGGTCAGGCTCAGGAGAAATTCGGCGTTGCGTCCGCCACGGCCATTGCCGCGCACGGTGACGGTGGTTTCGCCACCGGACAGAATCACGCACGGCGCCGCCAGCGGCTGGCCATGCAGGACGATTTGCCGGGCGATGCCGGCGTGAACCTTCGCCACTTCCCGGGATTCACCTTCCAGATCCCCGAGGATCAACGGGCTGAAACCGGCCTGACGGCATTTCACCGCTGCCGCTTCCAGGGATTGCTGCGGACGGGCGATCAATTGGAAATGACTGCGGGCCAGGCTCGGATCGCCAGGTTTGACGGTTTCCGATTCCAGGCTTTGCAGCCAGGTGCGCACTGAGGCCGGGACATCGATGCCGTAGCGTGTGAGGATCGCCAGGGCTTCGGCCGACGTGCTGGGGTCGGCCACGGTGGGGCCGGAGGCGATGACGGTAGCGAGGTCGCCCGGTACATCGGAAATCGCGTAGGTATAAACAGTGGCCGGCCAGCAGGCTTTGCCGAGACGGCCGCCCTTGATCGCCGAGAGGTGCTTGCGCACGCAATTCATCTCGCCGATGGTGGCGCCGGATTTGAGCAGGGCTTTGTTGATCGATTGCTTGTCGGCCAGGGTGATGCCTTTGGCCGGAAGGGCGAGCAACGCCGATCCGCCACCCGAGAGCAGGAAGATCACGCGGTCTTCTTCGTTCAGGTTGCTGACCAGTTCCAACACACGCTTGGCGACGGCTTGGCCGGCAGCGTCCGGCACCGGGTGAGCGGCTTCGACGACTTCGATTTTTTCGCACGGGGCGCCGTGACCGTAACGCGTCACCACCAGACCTGAGACTTCACCCTGCCAGCAGCGCTCGACCACCTGGGCCATCGCGGCGGCGGCTTTGCCGGCACCGATGACGATCACCCGAGCGCTGCGATCCTTGGGTAAATGGGCTTCGAGGACGTGTTGCGGATGGGCCGCGTCGATGGCTGTGGCAAACAGCTCGCGCAGCAGTTGTTGCGGATCGACCGACATGGCGGGCTCCCGGAATTCTTGTTATTGGAGAACGACTCGAACCCTGTGGGAGCGAGCTTGCTCGCGATAGCGGTGGATCAGTCAACATTGATGTTGAATGTCAGGCCCTCATCGCGAGCAAGCTCGCTCCCACAGGTTTGATGCGGTTTTGTGCAGGGCTTACTTCTTATCGCGAATCGAGAAATTCGCCATGTGTTCCAGGCCCTTGATCAGTGCCGAGTGGTCCCAGTTGCTGCCACCGATGGCCGCACAGGTGCTGAACACTTGCTGGGTGTTGGCGGTGTTCGGCAGGTTGATGTTCAGCTCCTTGGCGCCTTGCAGGGCCAGGTTCAGGTCCTTCTGGTGCAGGCTGATACGGAAACCCGGGTCGAAGGTGCCTTTGATCATGCGCTCACCGTGCACTTCGAGGATCTTCGACGATGCGAAACCGCCCATCAGCGCTTCACGCACCTTGGCTGGATCAGCACCGTTTTTCGAAGCGAACAGCAGCGCTTCGGCCACGGCCTGGATGTTCAGCGCGACGATGATCTGGTTCGCCACTTTCGCGGTTTGACCGTCACCGTTGCCGCCGACCAGGGTGATGTTCTTGCCCATCGCCTGGAACAGCGGCAGGGCGCGTTCGAAGGCATCGGCATCGCCGCCGACCATGATGCTCAAGGTCGCCGCCTTGGCGCCGACTTCACCGCCAGACACTGGCGCATCGAGGTATTGCGCGCCTTTTTCGTTGATCTTTGCCGCGAATGCCTTGGTGGCGGTCGGCGAGATCGAGCTCATGTCGATGACGATTTTGCCTTTGCCGACACCGGCGGCAACGCCATCTTCACGGAACAGCACGTCGTCTACCTGTGGGGTGTCCGGCACCATGATGATGATGATTTCAGCTTCCTGGGCCACTTCTTTCGGGTTCGCCAGGGCGACGGCGCCAGCGGCAACCAGGTCGGCAGGCGCGGCGTCGTGGTGCGCCGACAGGAACAGGCTGTGACCGGCTTTCTGCAGGTTCAACGCCATTGGGTGGCCCATGATGCCGGTGCCGATAAATCCGATTTTAGCCATGAAAAATTCCTCTTGTTTTTGTGTTGCTCAAGCAAATGGGTGCATAGCTTTTTGTAGGAGTGAGCCTGCTCGCGATTCAGGCGCTGCGGTACATCAGGTGTACCAAGGTGATTTCATCGCGAGCAGGCTCACGCCTACAGGGGATCTGTGTCAGATCAGATCGCGTTATGGGTTTTCAGCCAGCCCAGGCCCGCGTCAGTGGTGGTCAGTGGCTTGTATTCACAGCCGATCCACCCCTGATAACCGATGCGGTCCAGGTGTTCGAACAGGAAGCGGTAGTTGATTTCACCGGTGCCCGGTTCGTTGCGTCCTGGGTTGTCGGCCAACTGGATGTGGTTGATCTCGCCCAGATGCGCGGCCATGGTGCGAGCCAGGTCGCCCTCCATGATTTGCATGTGATAGATGTCGTATTGCAGGAACAGATTGGCGCTGCCGACCTGTTCGCGAATCGACAGGGCTTGCGCCGTGTTGTTCAGGTAGAAACCCGGGATGTCGCGGGTGTTGATCGCTTCCATCACCAGTTTGATGCCGGCCGCTTGCAGCTTGTCGGCGGCGTACTTGAGGTTGGCGACGAAGGTTTTCTCCACGGTGGCATCGTCGACGCCTTGTGGACGAATACCGGCCAGGCAGTTGACCTGAGTGTTGCCCAGCACTTGTGCGTAGGCGATGGCCAGGTCGACACCGGCGCGGAACTCTTCAACACGGTCCGGCAGGCACGCGATACCGCGCTCACCCTTGGCCCAGTCACCGGCCGGCAGGTTGAACAGCACCTGGGTCAGACCGTTGGCATCGAGCTTGGCCTTGATTTCGGCGGAGCTGAAGTCGTAAGGGAACAGGTACTCGACACCACTGAAGCCGGCCTTGGCGGCCGCTTCGAAACGGGCGAGGAAGTCCTGTTCGGTGAAGAGCATGGACAGGTTGGCTGCGAAACGCGGCATGGTGGTCTCCCGTTTTAAGTTCTCGTTCCCACGCTCTGCGTGGGAATGCCTCTTCGGACGCTCTGCGTCCGCTCTTGGGACGCGGAGCGTCCCGGGCTGCATTCCCACGCAGAGCGTGGGAACGATCATCATCAGCAGTTAATCAAGCAACGAAATCGCGGTTGGCGCATCGTTGCCGACCAGCGCCAGGTCTTCGAATTCGTTGACGGCGTTGATCTCGGTGCCCATCGAAATGTTGGTCACGCGCTCCAGAATAATCTCGACGATCACCGGCACCTTGAACTCTTCGATCAGTTCCTGAGCCTTGCGCAGGGCTGGCTGGATCTGACCCGGTTCGAACACGCGCAGTGCCTTGCAGCCGAGGCCTTCGGCGACCGCAACGTGGTCGACACCGTAACCGTTGAGTTCCGGAGCGTTCAGGTTATCGAAGGACAGCTGCACGCAATAGTCCATGTCGAAACCGCGCTGAGCCTGACGAATCAGCCCCAGGTACGAGTTGTTTACCACAACGTGGATATACGGCAGCTTGAACTGCGCGCCCACCGCCAATTCTTCGATCATGAACTGGAAATCATAGTCGCCCGACAGTGCCACGACCTTGCGGCTCGGGTCGGCCTTGACCACGCCCAATGCGGCCGGAATGGTCCAGCCCAATGGACCGGCCTGACCGCAGTTGATCCAGTGACGCGGCTTGTAGACGTGCAGGAACTGCGCGCCGGCAATCTGCGACAGACCGATGGTGCTGACGTAGCACGTGTCTTTGCCGAACACCTGGTTCATCTCTTCGTACACCCGTTGCGGCTTGACCGGCACGTTGTCGAAGTGAGTCTTGCGTTGCAGGCTGGCTTTGCGCTGTTGGCAATCTTGCAGCCAGGCGCTGCGGTTTTTCAGCTTGCCTGCTGCTTGCCACTCGCGAGCGACTTCGATGAACACGGTCAGCGCAGCAGCAGCGTCGGAGACGATGCCCAGGTCCGGGTTGAACACGCGGCCGATTTGCGTCGGTTCGATGTCAACGTGGATGAACTTGCGGCCTTCGGTGTACACGTCGATCGAGCCGGTATGACGGTTGGCCCAACGGTTACCGACGCCCAACACCACGTCGGACTTGAGCAGGGTGGCGTTGCCGTAGCGATGCGACGTCTGCAGACCGACCATGCCGACCATCAACGGGTGATCGTCCGGGATCGTGCCCCAGCCCATCAGGGTCGGGATCACCGGGATGCCGGTCAGCTCGGCGAACTCCACCAGCAATTCGCTGGCGTCGGCATTGATGATGCCGCCACCGGCGACCAGCAATGGGCGCTCGGCCTGATCGAGCATGGCCAGGGCCTTCTCGATTTGCACGCGGTTGGCGGTTGGCTTGGCCAGCGGCAGTGGTTCGTAGGCGTCGATGTCGAATTCGATTTCAGCCATCTGCACGTCGAACGGCAGGTCGATCAGCACCGGGCCTGGACGGCCGGAGCGCATTTCGTAGAAGGCTTTCTGGAATGCGTAGGGCACCTGGCCCGGCTCCATGACAGTGGTCGCCCACTTGGTCACTGGCTTGACGATGGTGGTGATATCGACGGCCTGGAAGTCTTCCTTATGCATGCGCGCTCGCGGTGCCTGACCGGTGATGCACAAGATCGGGATCGAGTCGGCCGAGGCGCTGTAGAGCCCGGTGACCATGTCGGTACCGGCAGGTCCCGAAGTCCCGATGCACACGCCGATGTTGCCGGCCTTGGTGCGGGTGTAGCCCTCGGCCATGTGCGAGGCGCCTTCAACGTGGCGAGCGAGGACGTGATCGATGCCACCGACCTTCTGCAAGGCGGAGTACAGCGGGTTGATTGCGGCGCCCGGGATGCCAAAAGCGGTATCAACCCCTTCGCGGCGCATCACCAGAACGGCGGCTTCGATTGCTCTCATTTTGCTCATGGTTTTGTGCCTCTTACGTTTTGTAATTGTATACAAGTGGCTTTGCGCAGAGTGTATTCACGGCGGACGGCGCAGGTCAATCCATTTTCTCAAGCGACTGTTTCATTCGTCGGAAGGCCGTTCTACTGTGGCTTTTCGTCGCATGTGGCGCTTTTCGATAATTATTGTATACAAAAAAATAATTCATTGTGTTCTATTTGTTGCATCGGACTGCGGCACAACGGCGCAGCCCAACGGCTTTCCAAAAAACAAAATGAGGACGGCACCATGAGCGCTTTAACCTTGAAAGTCGCAGTCAACCTGACCACTCAGGCCATCTCCGCTGCGCGTGCAATCTCCGCAGCCCCGTTAACCATCGCGGTGCTGGACGCCGGCGGGCACCTGATCACCCTGCAACGCGAAGACGGCGCCAGCCTGCTACGCCCGCAGGTCGCCATCGGCAAAGCCTGGGGCGCCATTGCCCTGGGCAAAGGCTCCCGCCTGCTGGCACTGGACGCCCAGCAACGCCCGGCCTTCTTCGCCGCGTTGAATAGCCTGGGGCAAGGCAGCGTCGTGCCGGCACCGGGTGGCGTGTTGATTCGGGATCAGGACGGCAATGTGCTGGGAGCGGTGGGGATCAGCGGGGATCTGTCGGATGTTGATGAGCAGTGTGCGATCAGTGCGATCGAGGCGGTGGGGTTGAGGGCGGATGCGGGGGTTACTGCCTAGTATTTTTGTCGATTGATCTATCGCGATCGCGAGCAAGCTCGCTCACACATTGGATTTTCGGTGAACACAAATGTTGTGAGCACCCCTAACCCCTGTGGGAGCGAGCTTGCTCGCGATAGCTATCTTCTGGACACATCCAGCTAAAAATCTGCCCCACCCTCAAGCATCCATAGGTCTAGCCTTCACATGACTTGAATCATGAGAGGCAAAGGAATGCCAGATTTTCCTGCTTCACATCGCCTGCGCCTTGGTCGTTATGCCGAAGCAAATCGCATTTATCTGCTGACCACTAATACATTGGACCGAGTGCCTGTCTTCAAGGATTTCTTTTTGGGACGATTGGTCGTGGACCAATTTCGTCATGCTCAAACTCAGGGTTGGGCAAATTCATTGGCTTGGGTCGTGATGCCCGACCACTTTCACTGGTTGATCGAATTGCAGCAGGGATCTTTGAGTGAGCTGATGCAAAAGACCAAGTCACTGAGTACGCGGGCAGTCAACATGTCCACCGGTCGCAGGGGCAGTCTTTGGCAGCAGGGCTATCACGATCGAGCATTGAGGAGAGAGGCGGATTTGGTTCAGCTTGGGCGATATGTTGTGACCAACCCATTGCGGGCTGGCTTAGTTGCACGGTACGGCGATTATCCGCTGTGGGATGCTATCTGGGTTTGATCGGATACCGTATTGCCGCCATCGCGAGCAAGCTCGCTCCCACAGTGGATTTGGGTTTAACCCCAACTTCGTGAGCACCTGCAATTTCTGTGGGAGCGCGCTTGCCCGCGATGGGGTCAATGGGGTCTTTCAGTCCAGCTCACACCCCTTCAACACCAATCGAATAATCGTCTGCGCCGCCGCTTCATAATCGGCCTCATCCAGTTTGTCCTTGCCGGTCACCGCAGAAATTTGCCAGTCGAAGTCGGCATAAGTCTGGGTGGCTGCCCAGATGCTGAACATCAGGTGGTTGGGGTCGATGGGGGCGATTTGGCCGCGGTCGATCCAGGTCTGGATGCAGGCAATATTGTGCTTGGCCTGGCCGTTGAGTTGCTCGACCAGGTCGGCGCTCAGGTGCGGGGCGCCGTGCATGATTTCGCTGGCGAACACCTTCGAGGCGAAGGGCAGGTCGCGGGAGATGCGGATCTTCGAGCGGATGTAGCCGCTCAGCACCTCACTCGGCACCCCATCGGCGTTGAACGGCGTTGAGGCCTGCAGAATCGGCTCGATGATGCTTTCCAGGACCTCGCGGTAGAGGTTTTCCTTGGATTTGAAGTAGTAATAGACGTTGGGCTTGGGCAATCCGGCCTTGGCTGCGATGTCACTGGTTTTGGTCGCAGCAAAGCCCTTGTCGGCAAATTCTTCACTGGCGGCACGCAGGATCAGTTCTTTGTTGCGCTCGCGGATAGTGCTCATAAACCAGGGGGTTCCTTGCCTGTTCTGGCGGTTGCGCATGGTAGCACCGGCCTCGCGCGGCGCTCAAGAATGCCCCGTGTGGCGCTTGGCCGCGTTATGCTGCGCGGCATTCATTCAAGAAGGAAGCCTGATTCATGGCAGGAAGCAGTTTGCTGGTGCTGATCGACGACATTGCCGCGGTTCTAGACGATGTGGCGTTGATGACCAAAATGGCCGCCAAGAAAACCGCTGGTGTACTCGGCGATGATCTGGCGCTCAATGCCCAGCAGGTCAGCGGCGTACGCGCTGAACGGGAAATCCCGGTGGTTTGGGCGGTCGCCAAAGGCTCATTTCGCAATAAATTGATCCTGGTGCCGTCGGCGCTGGCCATTAGTGCCTTCATTCCCTGGCTGGTCACACCGCTGTTGATGGTCGGTGGCGCGTACCTTTGTTTCGAAGGCTTCGAGAAACTCGCCCACAAGTTTCTGCACAGCAAAGACGAAGACCAGGCTGAACATGCCGAGCTGGTTGAGGCGGTAGCCGATCCAGCGGTCGATCTGGTGGCGTTCGAGCAGGACAAGATCAAAGGCGCTGTACGCACGGATTTCATTCTCTCGGCGGAAATCATTGCGATCACCCTGGGCACTGTGGCGGATGCGTCGTTGACCCAGCAGGTCATTGTCCTGTCGGGCATCGCCATCGTCATGACCATCGGCGTTTACGGGCTGGTAGCGGGCATCGTCAAGCTCGACGACCTGGGTCTGTGGCTGACCCAGAAACCCGCACAGATGGCCAAAAGCATCGGCGGCGCGATTCTGCGTGCAGCGCCGTACATGATGAAAAGCCTGTCGGTGATTGGTACGGCGGCGATGTTCCTGGTCGGCGGCGGGATTCTGACCCATGGCGTGCCGGTGGTTCATCACTGGATTGAGAGCGTGAGCGCCGGGGCGGGCGGTGCCGGGCTTATCGTGCCGACGTTGCTGAATGCGGTGGCGGGGATTGTGGCCGGTGCGGTGGTGTTGGCGGGGGTGATGGGGGTCAGCAAGATCTGGCGCTCAGTCAAAGGCTGAGATCCAGCGGCCTGATCGTTCCCACGCTCTGCGTGGGAATGCCTCAATTGGACGCTCTGCGTCCGCTTATGGATGTGACGCAGAGCGTCACGGGCTGCATTCCCACGCAGAGCGTGGGAACGATCAGGCCATTCGATCTGCATCGAATGGCCTTTTTTGTTGCCGATGGATTTACTCGGCGATCTGCAACTTGCGCGACTCGGTGTAGACGTAACGCACTTTCTCGTACTCGAACGGTGAGTTCAGTTGGCCATAACGGAAGCCGGTCTGATAGCGCTTGTCGATACTGCGCAGGACCCAGATTTCCGGATGGTTTTCGCTGACTTGCGCGACGTTCAGGAAGTTGATCGCCGACTCCGCAGTGAAGTCCACAGCCAGGCCACCCGTGTCGCGGATGTTGGAAGGCCCAAGGATCGGCAACACGAAGTACGCGCCACCCGGTACACCGTAAAAGCCCAGGGTCTGGCCGAAGTCTTCGCTCTGGCGTGGCAGGCCCATGGCGGTGGCCGGGTCCCAGAGGCCGGCGATGCCAACGGTGGTGTTGAGCAGCAGGCGCGCGGTGGTATCCAGCGAACGCTTGCCTTTGAACTGCAGCAAGCTGTTCACCAGGTTCGGCACGTCGCCCAGGTTATTGAAGAAGTTGCTGACGCCGGTGCGCAGGAAACTCGGTGTGATGTAGCGATAACCGTCGACCACAGGCAGGAACACCCATTGGTCGAAACGGTAGTTGAAGTGATAAACCCGACGGTTCCACTCTTCCAGCGGGTCATAGACGGCCAGCGCGTTGAGTGTCGAGCGTTCGAACTCGCGCTGATCCAGCCCCGGGTTGAATTTGAGTTTGCTCAACGGCTCTTTGAAACCGTCAGAGCCGACCACGACAGGAGCGTTGGCTTTGCTGTTGTCGGCATTGGCGACGCCTGCACAGAGTAACGCTGCGATAAGCAGGAGATATTTAGCCACGGAAAAACTCCAGCATGGCGTCGCTGTTGACGCGGTAGTTAAGGTTGCCGCAATGGCCGCCCAATGGATAAAGGGTCAGGCGATCACCGAAGGTCTTGCGCAGGAAGCCAAGATCGCCAGGGCCGAGAATCACATCGTCAGCGTTGTGCATGACGGCGATTTTCGGGCTGTCGTGCAGGTAATCCTTGAGGGCGTACAGGCTGACCTGGTCGATCAGTTGCAGCAGGCTGCCGCCGTCTGTGCGAGCGCGCCACATCGGGATGACTTGCTCGGTGATGTAGCAATCGAAGTCGCATTGCAGAGCACGCTTGAGGAACGGCGTGAGGCTGGTGCCTTCGGTGATCGGGTATTTAGGCGGGGTGATCAGGCCGCGACGGTTGATCAGGTCCGAGGTGAAGGCAATGTCGGCCGCCGAGAAGCGGAACGAGGTGCCGATCAGCATGGCCATCTGTTCGTTGGTCAGGTGCTGCTTGGACTGCTGGAAGTCGTAGAGCAAGGCATCGTTGAGGTCGATATAGCCCTTCTGCTGGAAGTAGCGGGTCAATTTGTTCAGCACCAGTTCATAGAAGGTGGTGCTGTTGTTGATGCCCTTGACCTCGGTCTGGACCAGCTTGTCCAGGTTGGTGATCGAGGTGTAGAGGTTGACCGGCGGGTTGAGCAGCAAGACTTTTTTGAAGTTGAAGCTGCGGCGGGTTTCGTCCAGGTGCGCGACGAATGCCGCATCCAGTGCGCCCAGGCTGTAGCCGCTCAGGTAGTAGTCGGTGACGGGAACGTTCGGGTTTTGTGCCCGCACGGCCTGCATCACCCGGTACATGTCTTCGGCGTCTTCCTTGGTGATACCGGGTGTGGCAAAGCGTGAGGCGGCGCTCATGAAGTCGAAGCTGGTGGGCGACGACAGTTGCACCACGTGGTAGCCGGCCTTGTAGTAGAGCTTTTTCAGGTATTCGTTAATGCTGCTGTCATAGCGCGCCCCCGTACCGGCGATCAGGAAGATCAGCGGTGCGGCTTTTTCCTGGGTGGCGATGCGATAGGTCAGTTTTTTGACCGGCCAGAAGTTGTCTGGCAGTTGAAATTCCCGCTCCGGGCGCAATGTCACGCTGCGTGTCTTCTGATCGATGTCGTCGTCCAGCGGTAACTCCGGACGCAGGTCCGGTGGCGTCGTGGCGATAGTCGCCTCGAACGGGTTGGTCAGGGGATAGCCATAACTGGCAGCGTCGATGTCGACCGCCAATGCGGACGCACTTAATATCAGGCCGCCAAAAAGGGCGGCGAAGCGCAAGGAACGGAGCATGACTAGATCCCTTAGGGAAAGGTGCCGAATGAAGTTCGCAGGCTATGACCACCGCGATTGCGCCAAAGTGCCATGCCTCGGCACCAATCAGGCCTAATTTGGGGGTAATAGTAGCTAGACGATACACTTTGCAGAGATTGCGTGACCAATTATCTGCTCTGCGCGGTTGCTTACCGCTGTGGGGGGATTAAGCTGGCTGCCGTTTTCGTTTATTGGAGTGCTTCATGTCCCGCCGTCTGCCTGTGATTCTGCTGCTCGTTTTACTGCCTTTATGGCTGGCCGCCAGCTATGGCGCGCGATATGGCTTCATGGAGGATGCGCAGTGGGTCGGCTTGTGTGTGGACGAGGCTAGCCGCTGGGAATGCCAGGTTCGTTCGAGCTTGGGGCTGATGATTCATTTCAAGGCGTTGGGCTTTGCCGCATTGGGCGCAGCGATCATCGGTTTTGTAGTACCGGGCCGGGCAGGGTGGTGGTTGGCGGTATTGGCGCTGGTGTTAGGGTTTCCGGCATTGGCGCTATACAACACGACGTTGGCGGTGTTTGCGGTGGTGATTGCTGCACTGCGGTTGGTGAGAAAAACTACCGTTCGTTAGGTTTCTTGCATTACCTGTTATTTCTGACAGTTGACGTTCTCCAGAGCTCGGATCTAAATGGCCGGGCCGCTGTTGTATAGCGTTGATCCTGTCAGGAGAAACTAACATGCACACCCGCACTCCCAGATTGTCGGTGTTTGACCCGCGGGAGCTCACGGTACGCACCGTGGACTATCACCGAGAGACTGCACTGGCTCCACTTGATAAGCGTGTCACTTATCAAGTGTATGACAGTTCTGGGCGCAAAACAGACCTGTTTGATCCTCGTCTGTTTAAACTTCTCGAAACAGAACCCACTATTTCGGCAAACATCAAAACAGTATTCAGTCTCTCAGGTAAGGAGTTGCTCACCGCTAGTGTTGACGCCGGTGATCGCTTGCATTTGCCAGGTCCTGCCGGCCAGAACTGCGATAGTTGGGACAGTAAGTTCACGCACACTCATGTTGAATACGATGACCTCATTCGTCCAGTCAAGGAGTCAGTGCGAATCTTCGGCGAGAGCGAAAGGGTCAATGCGTATTTTTCCTATGCGGGGAATGACTCTGCGTTTGTCGAGCGAAATCAGTGCGGGCAATTAATTCGTCACGATGACAGCGCTGGGACCATGATGTTTAGGGCGTTCTCCCTGAAGGGGGAACTGCTTGAATGTACCCGGAAGTTTCTTGATAAAATGGGAGCGCCGGATTGGCCTCATAGAGAGGCTGATCGTGATCTTCTACATGAAAAGGGCGATGGTGCCACTACTTGTTATCGTCATAATGCAGTATCTCAATTGCTCTGCCAAACCGACGCTGAACATAATACTCAAACATTTGAATATACGGTTGACGCACAGGTTGCCGGGATAAAAGTACAAATAGGCGTAGATGGGCAAGAAAAAGATCTGTTGGTTGACATTCGTTACAATGCTTTCAATAAAGTTGAGCGGCAAACATTCGCTAATGGGCTTGTCTGTTCTGCTATGCACTCTTCTGTCGATGGAAGACTGGAGGAGTTAAAGGCGCAGTTTCCTGGAAAACCACTTTTGCAGCATTTGATTTACTGCTATGACCCTGTTGGCAATATTTTGTCAATTGAGGATAAGGCTTTGCCTGTTCGTTATTTTCGCAACCAGAGGATAGAGCCGGTAAGGACTTTTCATTACGACACTCTTTATCAGTTGATTTATGCCACTGGCTGGCAAGTAGTCGGTGGAAGAGTAGGGCCGTATTTGCCAGAGTTTCAATCACCGGCGGACCCAGGTCAGCTGGAAAATTATACTGAGACCTTTGGCTACGATTGTAGTGGAAATCTCATTACGCAGATTCATTGCGCCGCGCTTGGTAGCCGTACCCAGCGCATGAAAGTGTCGAAATACAGTAATCGTGCCCTCGTGCAAAAGAGCAACGGTGAATTGCCTACGGAAGCTGAAATTGCTGCGGGGTATGACCCGAACGGTAATAAGCGGTTGCTGTTGCCCGGGCAGGACTTGTTTTGGGATGAGCGAAATCTTCTGCAGCGAGTCGAGCAAGTAGTACGCCCAGGCATGCGGAACGATGCCGAGAACTATGTTTATGACTATGTCGGACAAAGGCAAAGAAAAATTCGCACAAATTTGGTCGGTCGTTTGGTCCGTAGCCATGAGGTCCGCTATTTGCGAGGGCTGGAAATCCGCACCGATAATGAAGAAGAACTGCATGTTATCAATGTGCATTCAGAGTTATGCAATGTTCGTGTGCAGCACCGGATGGACCGGCGGCAAAAAGTAAATACGATCAGTTACCGCTATACGTTGACCGATCAAATCGGTTCATGCTGCTTGGAAATGGATGATGGTGGGGAGGTTATAAGTGAAGAGGTCTTTTATTCTTACGGCTGCACGGCGTGGTGGGCAGGAAGCGATATTGTTAAGGCGAATGATAAGACGAGCCGCTATTCAGGTAAGGAGTTAGATGCGACCGGATTGTGTTATTACGGTTTTAGGTATTATGTGCCTTGGTGGAATCGATGGCTGAGTCCAGACCCTGCGGGTGTAGTAGATGGCTTGAATTTATATTGTATGGCGGGTAATAGTCCTGTCACCTTCTTTGATAAGGCCGGGCTTAATAATACGAATGTTAATGCTGGAGGCAAGGATGATTACGGCACGTTGGTTTCTGCCTTTGAAGAGGGGGACATTTTGTTTGGATTACGTGAACCTCGGGATCTTGCGCTGAAAGCGTTGGAAAAAGCAGGGGTCAAAGAATTTTCTAGGTTGCCACTTTGGAAGGAAGGTATCCCCAGGTTGTTATGGGAAAAAAAACGGAATGTATTGAAGCAAAATGATTTGACCGATGCGGCGTTTGGTCCGACTGTAACGGCAGGTGTGTACAATTCTGATGAGCAAATAAAGGCGGAGCTAGTGGACGCTGAACGTGGCGTTGCTTACAAGGAGTTCGCCATGACTAACAGGTATTTTCAAAAGGATGAGAAAGGGGTAGGTAACTTTTTCGAGGTAAACGTTCCGATGTGGCGCCGTTCGAGTAAGGCGGGATTGGAGTTTCAAATTTTTGAACGCGACAAGAAGGTCCTGTTCGCTATTGATAACTTGATTGAGACTCTGGACGACATTGTCTCGAAAAAGCCGGGTGCTGGTACCAGTGTTACTGCTTCAGAAATCAGGTATGTGTACAGGCGCAAAGATACGCCTGAAGTTAAAAATAATGTGAAGTTTTTTGTGGCGGGTCGAGAACTGTCACAAGCTGAGTTTTTCAACCACCCAGCTTGGAAGAATTACCATCCCCGCAAAACGTACAGCAAGGTAGTTGTTCCGCGACGTTCACAAGCGAGCAGGCATTAAGGGTGGTCATCCGCTTTCGGGGTGGTCTCGAATCCTTGTAGCAATCTTATCGCTAGGTTCCTGCTCTCCGTCCAATAATGAGCGGAGAGCAGGTTTGTACTAAGGCGTTTGTCGGTTCACTGCAGATCAGCCTTTGCGAACCCGCAAGCAGCGCCACAACGCCGCCACCATCAACACACTCACCAGCGCCCAACCCCAGGCCTGCTGGTTCTGCAAGCCTTCACGGAACAGTTGCGGCGCGATGCCGGCACCGACGATGAAAGTCAGCAGCGCGATTTCACGGCGCGGCACGCTCACCGGTCGGCACAGGTAAACCAGGGCCGGAAGGATGAAGGCAACACTGGGGAAGCTGCGATAACGTGGATCGAACACCAACTCCAGCATCATCACCGCCGCCGCAAACCCTGCGGCAGCGACCAGCCATCCAGCGCGACGCTCCAACGCATTGAACGCCCGTTCACGCCAGCCGGTGCGGGCACTCAGAGTCAGTGCGGCATGGGCCAGCACCAGCAGGTTCAAGCCGGTCAGCAACGCCACCCATAGCCATTCACTGGCAAAGCGCGTGGTGACACGGGCCAGATCACCCCAGGCTCCAATCGAACAGGCAGCCAGTGCACCGAACAGCGGCAACACCAGCGCGGCGCGAGTGCTGCGTACACGCCCGCCCAGCATCAGCGTGGCGAGAAAGATCAAGCCGCCGACTGCCAGCCACTGCGACCAGTACGGCACGTTCGACACAGGACCGGCCAGCACGCCCTTGTCCTGGCGATCGGCATCGAACAGACCCCAATAGCCGCCGACCGCACCTTCGCTTGCGCGTTTCCATGGCTGGTCAAAAGCTTCGATGAGGTTGTAATGCCAGCCTTGCTGCTCGGCCATGATCACAAAGTTGCGAATGAACTTGGCTTCATTGACCCGGCTTGGCAGGGCGGTTTCGCGTTGACGGCCTTCGCTCGGCCAGCCGGTTTCGCCAATCATCACGTCCTTGGGCGCGAATTTGTTACCGAACACCTGGCGCACTTCAGCCACATGCTGCAGCGCAGCGTCGATGTTCGAAGGATCATCTTCCCAGTAAGGCAGCAAATGGATAGTCAGGAAATCCACCGCCGGCGCGACTTCCGGGTGCTTGAGCCAGAATTCCCAGACGTCGGCATAAGTGACCGGCTGCTTGACCTGACTCTTGACCTTGGTGATCAGCTTGGCCAGTTGCGCGCCGGTGACTTCCTTGCGCAGCAAGGTTTCATTGCCGACGATGACCGCGGTCACCACGTCTGCGTTGGCATTGGCCGAGGCGATCAGCAGGTCGACTTCTTTTTCGGTATCCACCGGGTTGCTGTTGACCCAGGCACCGATCATCAACTTCAGTCCATGCTTGCGCGCCAGGGCGGGCAGGGCTTCAAGGCCGGTCATGGAATAGGTGCGGATGCATTCGAAGCTTTTGGCCAGCAGCGCGAGGTCGGCATCCATGCGCTCGGGGCGCAATTTGAACGGCTGATCGAAGGGCGACTGGTCCTTGTCGAACGGGGTGTAGGAGGCGCATTGCAGCTTGTGCGTCGCGCTGGCCACGTCCGGCAAAATGACCGGTTTGCCGAGGCCGTACCAGAAGCCGCCGAGAGCAAACAGCCCCAGCAGACACGCAAATAGGTAGGCAATAAAAGGAAAGCGGGATGTCGCGGGCATGGTCAGGCCGTCTGGGAACAAAGCCGCGCATGTTACCTGTATTTGCCCTGCGCTTGGTGGCCTGCATGATTTTGACATGCAAAGTTCGGGCGGATTGGCTGGAACGCTTTCTGTGCTCTAAATTAATGGCGATCTGATGTCGTTTCTCGATGGCTTGAGGTCGCTGACAGAGCAGGTCGTCGTTGTCGTCAGGTTGATTATCGAGGCGTCAGTACTCCACTGATGTTCGGGCGAGTTTGCGGTGGGCGTGATGGGGGCGCTGTGCACCATAACAATACGTTGACGCGACTCGGCATCCGTCGAGCGCAGCACTTTCGGGGAAGTAACGATGAAGATGCGACGACTCTTGGGCGCAGGTGCCGCTTTGGTCCTGGCGATCAGTTCTACTATAGCCAGCGCCGAAGCCAAAGAAGTGACTATCGGTTATGTCGACGGCTGGTCGGACAGTGTTGCCACGACCAACGTGGCCGCTGAAGTGATCAGGCAGAAACTCGGTTATGACGTGAAATTGCAAGCAGTTGCCACCGGGATCATGTGGCAGGGCGTGGCTACTGGCAAACTCGATGCCATGATGTCTGCGTGGCTGCCTGTGACCCATGGTGAGTACTGGACCAAGAACAAGGACCAGGTTGTCGATTACGGTCCGAACTTCAAGGACGCGAGAATCGGCCTGATCGTGCCGGAGTACGTCAAAGCCAAAACTATTGAAGACCTTAAAACCGACGACAGCTTCAAAAAACGCATCGTCGGCATCGACGCCGGTTCGGGCGTGATGATCAAGACCGAGCAGGCAATCAAGGATTACGATCTGACCGGGTATCAACTCAAGGCCAGTTCCGGTGCCGGCATGATTGCCGAGCTGACCCGTGCAGAGAAGAAAAACGAATCCATTGCTGTGACCGGTTGGGTGCCGCACTGGATGTTCGCCAAGTGGAAACTGCGCTTCCTGGACGACCCGAAAGGCGTTTACGGCGCGGCTGAAACCGTGAACAACATCGGCAGCAAAGAACTGGCAACCAAAGCTCCGGAAGTCGCCAAGTTCATGAAGAACTTCCAGTGGGCATCGAAAGACGAAATCGGCGAAGTCATGCTGGCGATTCAAGATGGTGCCAAGCCTGAAGCCGCGGCAAAGGATTGGGTGGCCAAACACCCTGAGCGCGTTGCAGACTGGACCAAATGATTTGAGCTGACGCTTCTGGTCAGCAGCTTCCAGGGCCCCTCGGCGGTAACGCCAAGGGGCCTTTTTCATTTTTTCGCAGCAGGGGTGCAAAGCAGGCTAATTAATATTTGCTGGAAAATGGCCAGACCGTCATGTCGTTCTAATACTAAGGTCGTCTGGAACCTCTTCCGCAGCCGCATAGAGTGGATAACGTTCCAACTTTAATCTGTGCTGCGAGGATAAAAACAATGAACGACAGCATTTACCTCTCGATTCAAAATAGCCCGCGCTTCAAGGAGCTGGTTAGCAAACGAGAAAGGTTCGCCTGGATACTTTCAGCGATCATGCTTGGGCTTTACTCCGGATTCATTCTTCTGATTGCTTACGGGCCGCATATCCTGGGCGCGAAGATCAGCCCTGAATCTTCGATTACCTGGGGGATACCGATTGGTGTCGGGCTGATTCTCTCGGCCTTTATCCTGACTGCAATTTACGTACGACGCGCCAATGGCGAATTCGACGACCTGAACAATGCGATTCTCAAGGAGGCTCAGCAATGATCCGGCGTTTAATGGCTCTATTGAGCATCGCAGCCTTTGCACCTGGGGCCTGGGCGTCTGAAGCCCTGACTGGCGAAGTGCATAAACAACCGCTCAACGTTTCCGCGATTCTGATGTTCGTGGCGTTTGTCGGCTTGACTCTCTGCATCACTTACTGGGCTTCCAAGCGTAATAACTCGGCGGCCGACTACTATGCGGCAGGCGGCAAGATCACCGGCTTGCAGAACGGTCTGGCCATCGCCGGTGACTATATGTCGGCGGCGTCTTTCCTGGGTATTTCCGCCCTGGTGTTCACCTCTGGCTACGACGGCCTGATCTACTCGATCGGGTTCCTGGTGGGCTGGCCGATTATTCTGTTCCTGATCGCCGAGCGCCTGCGTAACCTGGGTAAATACACCTTTGCCGACGTGGCGTCCTATCGCCTGGGGCAAACCCAGATCCGCACGCTGTCTGCTTGCGGTTCGCTGGTGGTGGTGGCGTTCTACCTGATCGCGCAAATGGTCGGTGCCGGCAAGCTGATCCAGCTGCTGTTCGGTCTGGACTACTACGTTGCCGTGATCCTGGTCGGTATTCTGATGTGCATGTACGTGTTGTTCGGCGGCATGCTGGCGACCACTTGGGTGCAGATCATCAAGGCGGTGTTGCTGCTGTCCGGTGCTTCGTTTATGGCGCTGATGGTCATGAAGCATGTCAACTTCGACTTCAGCATGCTGTTTTCCGAGGCGATCAAGGTTCACCCTAAAGGTGAGGCGATCATGAGCCCGGGCGGTCTGGTGAAAGATCCGGTCTCGGCGTTCTCCCTTGGCCTGGCCCTGATGTTCGGTACCGCGGGCCTGCCGCACATCCTGATGCGCTTCTTCACCGTGAGTGACGCGAAGGAAGCTCGCAAGAGCGTGCTGTATGCCACTGGCTTCATCGGCTACTTCTACATCCTGACGTTCATCATCGGCTTCGGCGCGATCTTGCTGGTCAGCACTAACCCTGCCTTTAAAGATGCGGCCGGCGCGCTGTTGGGCGGCAACAACATGGCGGCGGTGCACTTGGCCAACGCGGTGGGTGGCAGTATTTTCCTGGGCTTCATCTCGGCGGTGGCGTTCGCGACCATCTTGGCTGTTGTGGCCGGTTTGACCCTGGCCGGTGCTACGGCGGTGTCTCACGACCTTTATGCCAGCGTGATCAAGAAGGGCAAGGCTAACGACAAGGATGAGATTCGCGTTTCGAAAATCACCACCATTTGTCTGGGCGTGTTGGCGATTGGCCTGGGCATTCTGTTCGAAAGTCAGAACATTGCGTTCATGGTGGGCCTGGCGTTCTCCATCGCGGCGAGCTGTAACTTCCCGGTGCTGTTGCTTTCCATGTACTGGAAGAAGCTGACGACTCGCGGTGCGATGATCGGTGGCTGGTTGGGTCTGGTGAGTGCTGTTGGTTTGATGGTGCTTGGGCCAACCATTTGGGTGCAGATTCTGCATCACGAGAAGGCTATCTTCCCGTATGAGTACCCTGCGCTGTTCTCTATGGCTATTGCGTTTGCGGGGATCTGGTTCTTCTCGATTACTGATAAGTCTACGGCGGGTGTTAATGAACGCGCGCTGTTCTTCCCGCAGTTTGTTCGTTCGCAGACTGGGTTGGGGGCGAGTGGGGCGGTTTCGCACTAAGGCTTCGGGTTTATCTGTGTCATTGCGTTAAATGAAAATGCCCTGGTCGTGAGATCGGGGCATTTTTTTTGTGGGCGGTTATCGGATTGTTTGTGGGTGGGGGGGCGTGGCGGCCTTTGGGCCGACCATGTTTTGGGTTGGTTGTGTGTATATCCGTTGCTGCGGTAACGGCGGCTTAGGGTTTCGCCCTGACGGCGACTCACTTTTTTTGACAAACGCCTCAAAAAAAGTAAGCAAAAAAAAGGCTCGCCCCGGCGTCCGGCCCCTCGCTTAGGCTCGGTGTTCCTTCGTTCCGGCATTCAACTGGGGGCATCGCCTCCGGTCTGCTTCGCGACGACCTCCTCTCGATGTGTGCGGCTTCGCCGCACGGCGCTACGCGCCTACCCCCCAGATGAACGCCTCCACTCAGCCTCCCGAAGGGGCGGGTAGATCAAAATCAAAAGCAGGCGAGCTACCGCTCGGCCTATTGAGTGGTGAAGAGCGGGTGGTACACCATGATTTACTGTGGGAGCTGGCCTGCTGGCGATGGCGGCCGGCCAGCCGACCAATCTCTTGCAGATGTACACCAAACCCTGTGGGAGCTGGCCTGCTAGCGATGACGGCCCGACAGCCGACCAGTCTCTTGCAGATGTACACCAAACCCTGTGGGAGCTGGCCTGCCAGCGATGGCGGCCTGACAGCCGACCAGTCTCCAGATGTACACCGACCCTGTGGGAGCTGGCTTGCCTGCGAAGGAGACTTTGTAGTCGACGTGTTCTTTTCGGATGTACGCAAGCTTCTCGACGACTGCGATCCTTTTGGCTTTGGCTTTGGCTTTGGCTTTGGCTTTGGCTTTGGCTTTGGCTTTGGCTTTGGCTTTGGCTTTGGCTTTGGCTTTGGCTTTGGCTTTGGCTTTGGCTTTGGCTTTGGCTTTTGACGTTGATCTTGATCTTGACCTTTCGCCCCTTCGGCAGGCCGAGCGTAGGTGTCCATCAGGGGGTTAGGCGCGTAGCGCCGTGCGGCGCAGCCGCACACATCGAGAGGAGGTCGTCGCGAAGCAGACCGGAGGCGATGCCCCCTGATGGACACCGTAGCAAGGGTACGCGGAGCCCTAGCGAGGCGCCGTACGCCGGGGCGAAGCCTTTTGCTTACTTTTCGGCGTCTGGAAAAGTGAGTCGCTGTAAAAGCGAAACCATAAGCAGCCGTTACCGCAGCAACGGATATGCCCCCAATCCCACACCACACCACCACCGCCCAAACAAAAACGGCCTCTATATAAATAGAGGCCGTTCCCGGTACAGCGTACAACTCAAGACGTTATCGCAAGACAGGTCTTATTTGCGGTCTTCCAGCTTGGTAATGTCACGCGACTCGTAACCGGTGTACAGCTGGCGCGGACGGCCAATCTTGTACGGGCTGGAGAGCATTTCTTTCCAGTGGGAGATCCAGCCAACGGTCCGCGCCAGAGCGAAGATCACGGTGAACATGCTGGTTGGAATGCCGATCGCCTTGAGGATAATCCCCGAGTAGAAGTCGACGTTCGGGTACAGCGAGCGCTCGATGAAGTACGGGTCGGTCAGGGCGATCTCTTCCAGGCGCATGGCCAGTTCGAGTTGCGGATCGTTGTTGATCCCCAATTCCTTCAGCACTTCGTCGCAAGTCTGCTTCATAACTGTGGCGCGTGGGTCGCGGTTTTTGTAAACCCGGTGACCGAAGCCCATCAGTTTGAACGGATCGTTCTTGTCCTTGGCCTTGGCGATGTACTTGTCGATGTTCGACACATCGCCAATTTCGTCAAGCATGGTCAGAACAGCTTCGTTCGCGCCGCCGTGGGCAGGGCCCCACAGTGCAGCGATACCGGCGGCGATACAGGCGAACGGGTTGGCACCCGACGAGCCGGCCAGACGTACGGTAGAGGTCGATGCGTTCTGCTCGTGGTCGGCATGGAGGATGAAAATCCGGTCCATGGCCTTGGCGAGCACAGGGCTGATCGGTTTGATCTCGCACGGAGTGTTGAACATCATGTGCAGGAAGTTTTCCGCGTACGTCAGGTCGTTGCGCGGGTACATCATGGGTTGACCCATGGAGTACTTGTAAACCATCGCTGCCAGGGTCGGCATCTTGGCGACCAGGCGGATCGCGGAGATTTCGCGATGCTGCGGGTTATTGATGTCGAGGGAGTCGTGGTAGAAGGCCGAGAGAGCGCCGACTACACCGCACATGACGGCCATTGGGTGGGCGTCGCGACGGAAACCGTTGAAGAAAGTCTTCAACTGCTCGTGAACCATGGTGTGGTTCTTCACGGTGCTGACGAACTGGGCCTTCTGTTCTGCAGTCGGCAATTCGCCGTTGAGCAGCAGATAGCAGGTTTCCAGGTAGTCCGACTTTTCAGCCAGCTGTTCGATCGGATAGCCGCGGTGCAGCAGAATGCCGTTGTCGCCGTCGATATAGGTGATCTTCGACTCGCAGGAAGCTGTCGACATGAAACCAGGGTCAAAGGTGAAACGGCCCGTGGCCGTCAGGCCCCGAACATCGATAACATCGGGACCAACGGTGCCGGTTAAAATGGGCAGCTCGACGGGGGCTGCGCCCTCGATGATCAACTGCGCTTTTTTGTCAGCCATGTGGCCTCCTATTTATGCTTGAAATCATCAGACAGACCCCCCACGCAGGGCCCGCACCACTATAGTGAGATAAATTCGAATGTCAATTTGCCTAAAGTCTTGCTCCAGAAGGCTTTAACCGGACTTTTTCCTCGAAATTGACTGCCATTTACGCCTTTTATCCAACTTGTGCAATGCGCTATTAGGGGAAGGTGAACGCGTTGTCATTAGTAGCCTAACTGTCTATACTCGGCCTCCGACCGCCAGGGGCTTTTGGGCCTGCTTTATTGGGGGTCGCACTCCCTGGGTGGTGGGTACCTGACCAGTGCACTCCCCAACAACTTTGCCCTGATTGTTAGGGGCTCTTCAGTGTGAAAAAAAGCCGTGAATAGCCAACGACCTGTAAACCTAGACCTAAGGACCATCAAACTCCCAGTCACTGCTTACACGTCCATTCTTCACCGAATCTCCGGTGTCATCCTCTTTGTCAGCCTGGCCATCATGCTTTATGCATTGGACAAATCGCTGAGCTCAGAAGAAGGCTTCGGTCAGGTGAAAGCGTGTCTGACCAGTCCGCTAGCCAAGCTAGTGATTTGGGGCATCCTGTCCGCCTTGCTGTATCACCTGGTTGCCGGTGTGCGCCACTTGATCATGGACATGGGCATCGGCGAGTCGCTTGAAGGCGGCAAACTGGGCTCGAAAATCGTTATCGCCGTTTCCGTGGTGGTAATCGTTCTGGCAGGAGTTTGGATATGGTAACTAACGTCACGAACCTGTCCCGTTCGGGCCTCTATGACTGGATGGCACAACGTGTGTCTGCGGTCGTTCTCGCGGCTTACTTCATTTTCCTGATCGGATACGTCGTTGCCCATCCCGGCATCGGCTACGCCCAATGGCATGAACTGTTCGCAAGCAACTGGATGCGTATTTTCAGTCTCCTGGCCCTCGTTGCCCTCGGCGCTCACGCCTGGGTCGGCATGTGGACCATCGCGACCGACTACCTGACGCCAATGGCGTTCGGCAAGTCCGCGACTGCGATACGTTTCCTCTTCCAGGCAGTATGCGGCGTCGCGATGTTCGCCTACTTCGTCTGGGGTGTGCAGATTCTTTGGGGTATCTGATTCATGTCTACTACAGTTAATACGCTTTCGTTCGACGCCATCATCATTGGCGGCGGCGGTGCTGGCATGCGCGCTGCGCTGCAATTGGCACAAGGTGGTCACAAGACTGCCGTAGTTACCAAGGTTTTCCCGACTCGTTCGCACACTGTATCCGCCCAGGGTGGCATCACCTGCGCCATCGCGTCCGCTGATCCGAACGATGACTGGCGCTGGCACATGTACGATACCGTCAAGGGTTCCGACTATATCGGTGACCAGGACGCTATCGAATACATGTGTTCCGTAGGTCCGGAAGCAGTTTTCGAACTCGAGCACATGGGCTTGCCGTTCTCCCGTACCGAACAGGGCCGCATCTATCAGCGTCCGTTCGGCGGTCAGTCGAAAGACTTCGGTAAAGGTGGCCAGGCTGCCCGTACGTGCGCTGCTGCCGACCGTACCGGTCACGCTTTGCTGCACACCCTGTACCAGGCCAACCTCAAGGCCGGCACCGTATTCCTCAACGAATACTATGGCGTCGACCTGGTGAAGAACGAAGACGGTGCCTTTGTCGGCATGATCGTCATCTGCATCGAAACCGGCGAAACTTCCTACGTTCGCGCTAACGCCACCGTATTGGCGACCGGCGGTGCAGGTCGTATCTACTCGTCCACCACCAACGCCCTGATCAACACCGGTGACGGCGTCGGCATGGCTCTGCGTGCTGGCGTGCCGGTACAAGACATCGAAATGTGGCAGTTCCACCCGACCGGCATCGCCGGCGCCGGTGTACTGGTGACTGAAGGTTGCCGCGGTGAAGGCGGCTACCTGATCAACAAGCACGGCGAGCGTTTCATGGAGCGTTATGCTCCGAACGCCAAAGACCTGGCTGGTCGTGACGTGGTTGCTCGCTCGATGGTTAAAGAAATCATCGCCGGCAACGGTTGCGGTCCGGATGGCGACCACGTAATGCTGAAGCTCGATCACCTCGGTGAAGAAGTTCTGCACAGCCGTCTGCCAGGCATCATGGAACTGTCCAAGACCTTCGCTCACGTCGATCCAGCCGTGGCGCCGATTCCGGTCGTTCCAACCTGCCACTATATGATGGGCGGCGTTGCCACCAACATTCATGGCCAGGCAATCACCCAAGACGCCGACGGCAAAGACCAGATCATTCCTGGCCTGTTCGCTGTAGGTGAAGTGGCATGCGTATCGGTTCACGGTGCCAACCGCCTGGGCGGCAACTCGCTGCTCGACCTGGTGGTCTTCGGTCGTGCCGCCGGCCTGTTCCTGGAACAGACCCTGAAAGAAGGCGTCGACTACGCTCGCCCTCGCCAGTCCGACATCGACGCTGCCCTGGCACGTCTCGATGGCCTGAACTCGCGTACCGAAGGTGAAGACGTCGCTACCCTGCGTAAAGAGCTGCAAAGCTGCATGCAGAACTACTTCGGTGTATTCCGTACCGGCGAATACATGCAGAAGGGTATTGCCCAGCTCGCTGATCTGCGTGGCCGTATCGCCAACGTCAAGATCAACGACAAGAGCCAAGCGTTCAACACGGCTCGAATCGAAGCCCTGGAACTGCAGAACCTGCTGGAAGTGGCCGAAGCCACCGCCATCGCTGCTGAAATCCGCAAAGAGTCCCGCGGCGCTCACGCCCGTGAAGACTACGAAGATCGCGACGATGAAAACTGGCTGTGCCACACCCTGTACTTCCCGGGTGACAAGCGCGTAACCAAGCGGGCCGTGAACTTCTCGCCGAAGACTGTTCCGACTTTTGAACCTAAGATTCGGACTTATTAAGGGTGGCCGCCATGTTGCAAGTCAGTGTTTATCGCTACAACCCTGATCAGGACGCTGCGCCGTTCATGCAGGAATTCCAGGTCGACACCGGTGGTAAAGACCTGATGGTGCTGGACGTGCTGGCCCTGATCAAAGAGCAGGACGAGGGTTTCTCCTATCGTCGCTCTTGCCGTGAAGGCGTTTGCGGTTCCGACGGCATGAACATCAACGGCAAAAACGGTCTGGCGTGCGTCACGCCGCTGTCTTCTGTTGTAAAAGGTAACAAGCTGATCGTTCGTCCGCTGCCAGGTTTGCCGGTAATCCGTGACCTGGTCGTCGATATGAGCATCTTCTACAAGCAATACGAAAAGGTGAAGCCTTACTTGCAGAACGACACGCCGGCTCCGGCCATCGAGCGTCTGCAGACTCCGGAAGAGCGTGAAAAGCTCGACGGTCTGTACGAGTGCATCCTGTGCGCTTGCTGCTCGACCTCTTGCCCGTCCTTCTGGTGGAACCCCGACAAGTTCCTGGGTCCAGCTGCACTGCTGCAAGCGTACCGCTTCCTGGCAGACAGCCGTGATACCAAGACTGCCGAGCGTCTGGCTTCGCTGGATGACCCGTTCAGCGTATTCCGCTGCCGCGGGATCATGAACTGCGTCAACGTCTGCCCGAAAGGCCTGAACCCGACTAAGGCCATCGGACACGTACGTAACATGCTGCTGCAAAGCGGTGTGTGATTCAGCTGTAAATGCAGGACCGCTGTACCCGTAGATGCTACGGCGCAGGCTTCAACCGGCGCCGTAGTTTTAACCTGAGCAGCAGCCCATAAAGCTGCGGCTCTTATTTTGAAGAAATGAGACAAGCAGGGGCATCCGGGCTGGTACCCGGACTATCAGCGTGATCCTAAGTGGCTTGTTTTGGTCGCTGCATTTGGACTTCTGCAAGTTTGCTCGGTGTCGACGCCGGTGGTGTTCCCCTAACCGAGGGTGACCAAGCATGCAAGAAAGCGTGATGCAGCGCATGTGGAACAGCGCCTACCTATCCGGTAGTAACGCTGCCTATGTGGAAGAGCTCTACGAGCTCTACCTGCACGACCCTAACGCTGTGCCAGAAGAGTGGCGCACCTACTTCCAGAAGTTGCCTGCTGACGGCAACCCTGCCACCGATGTATCGCACTCCACAATTCGCGATCATTTCGTCTTGCTGGCAAAGAACCAGCGCCGCGCCCAACCGGTTTCCGCCGGCAGCGTGAGCAGTGAGCACGAGAAGAAGCAAGTTGAAGTGCTGCGACTGATCCAGGCCTACCGTATGCGTGGCCACCAGGCAGCCCAGCTTGATCCGCTGGGGCTGTGGCAGCGTCCTGCACCTGCAGACCTGTCGATCAATCATTACGGCTTGACCAATGCCGATCTTGATACGACCTTCCGTGCCGGCGACCTGTTCATCGGCAAAGAGGAGGCGAGCCTACGCGAAATTCACGAAGCGTTGCAGCAGACATATTGCCGCACCATCGGCGCTGAATTTACGCACATCACCGATTCGGAGCAGCGCCAGTGGTTCCAGCAGCGTCTGGAAAGCGTGCGTGGCCGTCCGACGTACTCCGCAGACATCAAGAGCCATCTGCTCGAGCGTGTTACTGCCGGTGAAGGCCTGGAAAAATACCTGGGTACCAAATACCCGGGCACCAAGCGTTTCGGTCTGGAAGGCGGCGAAAGCCTGATTCCGATGCTCGACGAGCTGATCCAGCGTTCCGGTTCCTACGGTACCAAGGAAATCGTCATCGGCATGGCCCACCGTGGCCGTCTGAACGTGCTGGTCAATACCTTCGGCAAGAACCCGCGCGAGCTGTTCGACGAGTTCGAAGGCAAGAAGAAGGTCGAGCTGGGTTCCGGTGACGTTAAATATCACCAGGGCTTCTCTTCCAACGTGATGACCACCGGCGGTGAAGTTCACCTGGCCATGGCGTTCAACCCGTCCCACCTGGAAATCGTATCTCCAGTGGTCGAGGGTTCGGTTCGCGCCCGTCAGGATCGTCGTAACGACCCAACCGGTGAGAAGGTTCTGCCGATCTCCATCCACGGTGACGCGGCTTTCGCTGGTCAAGGCGTGGTAATGGAAACCTTCCAGATGTCGCAGACCCGCGGTTTCAAGACCGGCGGCACCGTGCACATCGTGATCAACAACCAGGTCGGTTTCACCATCAGCAACCCGCTGGACTCGCGCTCCACCGAGTACGCGACCGACGTGGCGAAAATGATCCAGGCGCCGATCCTCCATGTGAATGGTGATGATCCGGAAGCTGTATTGTTCGTCACTCAGCTGGCCATTGACTACCGCATGCAATTCAAGCGTGACGTGGTAATCGACCTGGTCTGCTACCGCCGTCGCGGCCACAACGAGGCCGACGAGCCAAGCGGCACCCAGCCTCTGATGTATCAGCAGATCACCAAACAGCGCACCACCCGTGAACTGTATGCCGATCGTCTGACCCAGTCCGGTGTGCTGGACGTAGAGCGTGTTCAGGCGAAAGTCGATGAATACCGCAATGCGCTGGACAATGGTCTGCATGTTGTAAAAAGCCTGGTCAAAGAGCCGAACAAAGAGTTGTTCGTGGACTGGCGTCCGTATCTGGGCCACGCCTGGACCGCGCGTCACGACACGCGTTTCGATCTGAAAACCTTGCAGGAACTGTCCGCCAAGCTGCTGGAAATTCCAGAAGGCTTCGTGGTTCAGCGCCAGGTCTCGAAAATCTACGAAGACCGTCAGAAGATGCAAGTCGGCGGCCTGCCGATCAACTGGGGTTACGCCGAAACCATGGCGTACGCAACCCTGGCGTTCGAAGGTCACCCGATTCGCATGACGGGTCAGGACATCGGTCGCGGTACGTTCTCGCACCGTCACGCTGTCTTGCACAACCAGAAAGACGCGGGTACCTACATTCCGTTGCAGAACCTGTACAAAGGCCAGCCACGTTTCGACCTGTACGATTCGTTCCTGTCCGAAGAAGCGGTTCTGGCGTTCGAATACGGTTACTCGACCACCACGCCTGAGGCGCTGGTGATCTGGGAAGCCCAGTTCGGCGACTTCGCCAACGGTGCCCAGGTGGTTATCGACCAGTTCATCACCAGTGGCGAGCACAAGTGGGGCCGTCTCTGCGGTCTGACCATGCTGCTGCCGCACGGTTATGAAGGTCAGGGTCCGGAGCACTCGTCGGCTCGTCTGGAGCGTTACCTGCAACTGTGCGCCGAGCACAACATTCAGGTTGCCGTACCGACTACACCGGCCCAGATCTACCACCTGCTGCGTCGTCAGGTCATTCGTCCGCTGCGCAAGCCGTTGATCGTTCTGACTCCGAAGTCGCTGCTGCGTCACAAGCTGGCCGTATCGACCCTGGAAGATCTGGCAGAAGGTTCGTTCCAGACCGTTATCCCGGAAATCGATGCACTGGACCCGAAAAAGGTCGAGCGCGTTGTTCTGTGTAGCGGCAAGGTCTACTACGACCTGCTGGAAAAACGCCGTGCCGAAGGTCGTGATGACATCGCCATCGTGCGTATCGAGCAGCTGTACCCGTTCCCTGAGGACGACTTGAACGAAGTCCTGGCTCCGTACACCAACCTCAAACATATCGTTTGGTGTCAGGAAGAGCCGATGAACCAGGGTGCCTGGTACTGCAGCCAGCACCACATGCGCCGCATCGTTGGCAATCACAACAAATCTCTCGTACTCGAGTACGCGGGCCGTGATGCTTCTGCTGCACCTGCTTGTGGTTATGCATCGATGCACGCTGAGCAGCAGGAAAAACTGCTGCAAGACGCCTTTACTGTTTAACGCCTTCGCGCACCTGAAACCGAATTTAAGGACCCACAGATAATGGCTATCGAAATCAAAGCCCCCACCTTCCCGGAATCGGTTGCCGATGGCACCGTTGCCACCTGGCACAAAAAGCCGGGCGACGCCGTCAAGCGTGATGACCTGATCGTCGACATCGAAACCGACAAGGTTGTCCTGGAAGTGCTGGCCACCGCCGACGGCGTACTGGGCGCTATCGTCAAGAACGAAGGCGACACCGTTCTGTCCGACGAAGTCCTGGGCTCCATCGAAGCCGGCGGCGCTGCTGCCGCTCCAGCACCTGCCGCGGCTCCGGCCGCTGCACAAGCTGCTGCTCCTGCTGCTGAAGGCGAAGACGATCCTGTTGCTGCACCGGCTGCTCGCAAGCTGGCTGAAGAAAACGGCATCAACATCGCTTCCGTTGCCGGCACTGGCAAAGGCGGTCGTGTGACCAAGGAAGACGTGGTAGCGGCTGTTGCTGCCAAGAAAGCCGCTCCGGCTGCAGCGCCTGCCAAGGCTCCTGCACCGGCTGCTTCGGCTCCAGTGTTCGCGGCCGGCGAGCGTGTTGAAAAACGCGTTCCAATGACCCGTCTGCGCGCCAAGGTTGCCGAGCGTCTGGTTGAAGCTCAGTCGAACATGGCCATGCTGACCACGTTCAACGAAGTCGACATGACCGAAGTCATGGCCCTGCGTTCGAAGTACAAGGACCTGTTCGAGAAGTCCCACAACGGCGTACGCCTGGGCTTCATGTCGTTCTTCGTCAAGGCCGCCACCGAAGCGCTGAAACGCTTCCCGGCAGTCAACGCGTCGATCGACGGTGCGGACATCGTTTACCACGGCTACGCCGACGTCGGTGTTGCCGTTTCCAGCGACCGTGGCCTGGTTGTACCGGTTCTGCGTAACGCCGAACTGATGAGCCTGGCTGAAATCGAAGGCGGCATCGCCACCTTCGGCAAGAAGGCGCGTGACGGCAAACTGTCGATGGACGAAATGACCGGCGGCACGTTCACCATCACCAACGGTGGTACCTTCGGTTCGATGATGTCGACTCCGATCGTCAACCCGCCGCAAGCGGCTATCCTGGGCATGCACAACATTCTGCAGCGTCCTATGGCGATCAACGGTCAGGTCGTTATCCGTCCGATGATGTACCTGGCGTTGTCCTACGATCACCGTCTGATCGATGGCAAAGAAGCTGTGACCTTCCTGGTTACCATCAAGAACCTGCTGGAAGACCCGGCTCGTTTGCTGCTGGATATCTGATTTCGTTGCACGGGCCGTCCAGTGATGGATGGCCCGTCTGTAATGACCAGCTTCGTCCCACGACAGTCCCCATAAGGGACTGTCCGGTTTGATTCGAGAAGGAATGACACATGACTCAGAAATTCGACGTGGTAGTGATTGGCGCGGGCCCTGGCGGCTACGTGGCTGCCATCAAAGCAGCGCAACTGGGCCTCTCCACTGCCTGCATCGAGAAATACACCGACAAGGAAGGCAAACTTGCCCTCGGCGGTACTTGCCTGAACGTCGGCTGCATTCCATCCAAGGCGCTGCTGGACAGCTCCTGGAAATACAAGGAAGCCAAAGAAGGCTTCGCGATCCACGGTATCAATCACGCTGGCGTGACCATGGACGTGGCAGCGATGGTTGGCCGTAAAGCCAACATCGTCAAAGGCCTGACCTCCGGCGTTGCGACCCTGTTCAAGGCTAACGGCGTCACTTCCCTGCAAGGCCACGGCAAACTGCTGGCCGGCAAGAAAGTTGAACTGACCAAGCCGGACGGCACCGTCGAAATCATCGAAGCCGAGAACGTGATTCTGGCTTCGGGCTCGCGTCCGATCGACATTCCACCGGCTCCGGTTGACCAGAACGTGATCGTCGATTCGACTGGCGCGCTGGAATTCCAATCCGTACCCAAGCGTCTGGGCGTTATCGGCGCTGGCGTGATCGGTCTGGAACTGGGTTCGGTATGGTCGCGTCTGGGTGCTGAAGTGGTTGTTCTGGAAGCACTGGAGAAGTTCCTGCCAGCCGCTGACGAAGCCGTTTCCAAAGAAGCTTTCAAAACCCTGACCAAACAAGGTCTGGACATCAAGCTGGGCGCTCGCGTCACCGGTTCCAAAGTCAACGGCAATGAAGTCGTCGTGAACTACACCGATGCCAATGGCGAGCAGACCATCACTTTCGACAAGCTGATCGTTGCCGTTGGTCGCCGTCCAGTGACCACCGAACTGCTGGCAGCTGACAGCGGTGTGAACATCGACGAGCGTGGTTTCGTATTCGTTGACGACCAGTGCGCGACCAGCGTGCCGGGCGTTTACGCGATCGGCGACGTGGTTCGCGGCATGATGCTGGCGCACAAGGCGTCCGAGGAAGGCATCATGGTGGTTGAGCGCATCAAGGGCCACAAAGCCCAAATCAACTATGACCTGATCCCGTCTGTTATTTATACTCACCCGGAAATCGCGTGGGTTGGCAAAACCGAGCAGGTCTTGAAAGCTGAAGGCGTTGAAGTTAACGTCGGCACCTTCCCGTTCGCAGCCAGTGGCCGTGCCATGGCAGCCAACGATACCGGCGGTTTCGTGAAAGTCATTGCCGATGCCAAGACTGACCGCGTATTGGGCGTCCACGTGATTGGCCCGAGCGCTGCAGAACTGGTTCAGCAGGGCGCGATCGGTATGGAATTCGGCACCAGCGCTGAAGACCTGGGCATGATGGTTTTCTCCCATCCGACCCTGTCCGAAGCACTGCACGAAGCAGCCCTGGCTGTGAATGGCGGCGCCATCCACATCGCCAACCGCAAGAAGCGTTAAGACAATAAGAAACCACGGCGGTATGGCCCGTCGTGAGCCTTGCATGCAAGACTCACCGCGGAATGTCCGCTGGACGCAGTCTTGCGTAGCTCAGCTACGCAAGCAGCAGTCACAGGTGGTGCGGCACTTGAACAAGTGCAGCACCGAATGCGCAGTACCTAACGAAGACGGTAATAAGCATGAATCTTCACGAGTATCAGGGTAAGCAGCTGTTCGCTGAATACGGCCTGCCAGTTTCCACCGGCTACGCAGTAGACACCCCGGAAGCAGCAGCAGAAGCTTGCGACAAAATCGGCGGCACCGAGTGGGTTGTCAAAGCCCAGGTCCACGCTGGTGGTCGCGGTAAAGCGGGCGGCGTAAAGCTGGTTCGCAGCAAAGAAGACGCCAAGGCATTCGCTCAACAGTGGTTGGGCAAGCGTCTGGTGACTTACCAGACTGATGCCAATGGTCAGCCAGTCACCAAGATCCTGGTTGAATCGTGCACTGATATCGCTAAAGAGCTGTACCTGGGCGCTGTCGTTGACCGTTCGAGCCGTCGCATCGTGTTCATGGCTTCCACCGAAGGTGGCGTGGACATCGAGAAAATCGCTCACGACACTCCAGAAAAAATTCTGAAAGCCACTATCGATCCACTGGTTGGCGCTCAGCCATTCCAGGGTCGCGAGCTGGCATTCCAGCTGGGTCTGGAAGGCAAGCAAGTTGCTCAGTTCGCCAAGATCTTCGTAGGTCTGGCCAAACTGTTCAAGGATCACGACCTGGCCCTGCTGGAAGTGAACCCGCTGGTGATCAAGGCTGACGGCGATCTGCATTGCCTCGACGCCAAGATCAACATCGACGCCAACGCCATGTACCGTCAGCCTAAGCTGAAGACTTTCCACGATCCGTCGCAAGACGATCCGCGCGAAGCGCACGCTGCCAAGTTCGAACTGAACTACGTAGCACTGGAAGGCAACATCGGTTGCATGGTCAACGGTGCTGGCCTGGCCATGGGTACCATGGACATCGTCAACCTGCATGGCGGCAAACCAGCCAACTTCCTCGACGTGGGCGGCGGTGCTACCAAAGAACGCGTTACCGAAGCGTTCAAGATCATCCTGTCCGACACTAACGTCGCAGCAGTATTGGTCAACATCTTCGGCGGCATCGTTCGTTGCGACATGATTGCCGAAGGCATCATCGGTGCAGTGAAAGAAGTCGGCGTGAAAATCCCGGTTGTTGTTCGCCTTGAAGGCAACAACGCTGAGCTGGGCGCTAAAGTACTGGCAGAAAGCGGTTTGAACATCATCGCTGCTACCAGCCTGACCGACGCTGCTCAACAAGTCGTTAAAGCTGCGGAGGGCAAATAATGAGCGTCCTGATCAATAAAGACACCAAAGTTATCTGCCAGGGTATTACCGGTTCGCAAGGTAGTTTCCACACCCAGCAAGCGCTCGAATACGGCACCAAGATGGTTGGCGGCGTAACTCCGGGCAAAGGCGGCACCGAGCACCTGGGTCTGCCAGTGTTCAACACCGTGAAAGACGCTGTAGCTGCCACTGGCGCCACCGCCAGCGTGATCTACGTTCCAGCTCCTTTCTGCAAGGACTCCATCCTGGAAGCAGCGTTCGGCGGCATCAAGCTGATCGTTTGCATCACTGAAGGCATTCCTACCCTGGACATGCTGGATGCCAAGGTCAAGTGCGACGAGCTGGGCGTAGTCCTGATCGGTCCTAACTGCCCAGGCGTGATCACTCCAGGCGAATGCAAGATCGGCATCATGCCAGGTCACATTCACTTGCCAGGCAAGGTCGGTATCGTTTCCCGTTCCGGCACCCTGACCTACGAAGCTGTGAAGCAAACCACTGACGCCGGTTTCGGTCAGTCGACTTGCGTCGGCATCGGCGGTGACCCGATTCCTGGTTCGAACTTCATCGACATCCTGAAGCTGTTCCAGGAAGACCCGAAGACCGAAGCGATCGTGATGATCGGTGAGATCGGCGGTTCGGCTGAAGAAG
Organism: Pseudomonas sp. IT-P294; assembly: GCF_949767865.1. Classification (NCBI taxonomy): domain Bacteria; kingdom Pseudomonadati; phylum Pseudomonadota; class Gammaproteobacteria; order Pseudomonadales; family Pseudomonadaceae; genus Pseudomonas; species Pseudomonas sp. IT-P294. The sequence goes on from NZ_CATKQW010000033.1 coordinate 169,829, forward strand.
AAGCGGCTGCCTACATCAAGGCACACGTGACCAAGCCGGTTGTTTCCTACATTGCTGGTGTGACTGCCCCTGCAGGCAAGCGCATGGGCCATGCTGGCGCAATCATCTCTGGCGGCAAAGGCACTGCAGACGAGAAGTTTGCTGCCCTGGAAGACGCAGGCGTGAAAACCGTGCGTTCGCTGGCAGACATCGGCAAGGCTTTGTCCGAGCTGACCGGCTGGGCGATGAAGTAAGCCTCGCGCTTAACTCACGCTTCACCAGACAAAGGCCACCTTCGGGTGGCCTTTGTTGTTTCTGAAGATCTGTGTCGTCAGTGACAGCCCCATCGCGAGCAAGCTCGCTCCCACATTGGATTTCCAGCGTTCACAAATCCTGTGGGAGCGAGCTTGCTCGCGATGGCGTACTTACAGGCGACAACCATTTACATGCAAAAACGCGACACGGAAATGTCGCGTATCGGAATGATCGCACCCTAACAGTGCGTTTGCCGGGCAAATTCGTTAGGCTAGCCGCCATTTTGCGTTTGCCTCCCACAAGGAAGCGTCGCGCTAAACGGGTCAGCCCTATACGGACCGACAGCATTTCCCTCACCCATAGGGAAATCCCTCTCTAAATTCCGATTCAGTAGTGTGGTATTTCCTTAATGAAAGTGTTGAAAGGCCAGGACATCCTGGCACTTGGTTTTATGACGTTTGCCCTGTTTGTCGGGGCTGGCAATATCATCTTCCCGCCTATCGTCGGTTTGCAGTCCGGGCCTCACGTCTGGATGGCAGCGCTGGGCTTTTTGATCACCGCCGTCGGTTTGCCGGTGATCACGGTTGTTGCGCTGGCCAAGGTCGGTGGTGCGATGGATGCCCTGAGCAGCCCGATCGGCAAAGTTGCCGGTGGCTTGCTGGCGGCCGCGTGCTACCTGGCCGTGGGGCCACTGTTCGCCACGCCACGCACCGCGACGGTATCGTTCGAAGTCGGCCTGGCACCACTGACCGGTGAAAGCCCGTTGGCGTTGTTCCTCTACAGCTCGGTGTATTTCCTGCTGGTGTTCTTCATCTCGCTCTACCCGGGCCGTTTGCTGGACACCGTCGGACGTTTCCTCGCCCCGCTGAAGATCATCGCCCTGGCGGCCCTCGGCATTGCCGCGTTCGCCTTGCCTGCCGGTGATATCGGTGTGGCAACGCCGGAATATGTTGCGGCGCCATTCTCCCAAGGCTTTATCAATGGTTACCTGACCATGGATACCCTGGGCGCGCTGGTGTTCGGCATCGTCATCGTCAACGCGATCCGCTCGCGTGGGGTTGAATCGCCTGCGCTGATCACCCGTTACGCAATCATCGCCGGGCTGATTGCCGGCGTCGGCCTGGCGCTGGTTTACGTCAGTCTGTTCCGCCTCGGTTCGGGCAGCCATGAAGTCGCGGCAGGCGCCACCAACGGCGCGGCGGTCTTGCACGCCTATGTTCAACACACCTTCGGTTCGTTGGGCAGCGGTTTCCTTGCCGTGCTGATCTCCCTGGCCTGCCTGGTCACGGCAGTCGGTCTGACTTGCGCCTGTGCCGAGTACTTCAGCCGTGTGCTGCCACTGTCCTACAAGACCCTGGTGATCATCCTGGCCGCGTTCTCCTTGCTGGTGTCCAACCTGGGCCTCACCAAGCTGATTGCGTTCTCGATCCCGGTACTGACCGCGATTTACCCGCCGTGCATCGCCCTGGTAGCGCTGAGCTTCTGCAAGGACTTCTGGCATGAGCAGGGACGCATCGTGGGTCCGGTGATGTTGGTTTCGTTCATTTTCGGCATGATCGACGCGCTCAAGGGCGCAGGTTTGGCAGACTGGATGCCGTCGCAGCTGTCCCACCTGCCGCTGAGCGCGCAGGGCCTGGCATGGCTGGTGCCGTCGGTGATGACATTGGTGGTCGCCGTGGTTTGCGATCGTCTGCTGGGCAAACGCGAAGAAGCGCTGGCTTAAGCCGCTCCAGGGGCCGCCATAAGCGGGCTTGAAGCAGAAACGGAAATGCCCCGTATCAATCGATATGGGGCATTTTTTATGTGCGCGATGCGGTGTCTTTTTTTCTGAGCTAACGTCGAAGCACTGCAAATTCCTTTGTGGGAGCAAGCTTGTTCGCGATGAGGGCCTGACATTCAGATCGATTTTGACTGATAGTCCGCAATCGCGAGCAAGCTCGCTCCCACAGGATTTCAGTACGCCTTCAACACATCACAAGGACCTGCATGTCGTTCATCCACGCCAACATCATCCACCTGATCGCTGCACTCTGGTTTGTCATCTGCTGGGGCGGCTACACCCGTTATGCCTCGTGGAAGGGCCGCGACACCGCGTGTCTGGCCAGTGTGCTGCACTTGTATCGGGAAGACTGGATGCGCCGCATGCTGCTGCGCGATAACCGCATCGCCGACGCCAGCGTGATTGGCAATCTGGAACGCAACGCCTCCTTCTTCGCCTCCAGTACGCTGATTATCCTGGCTGGGATTCTCACCGTGCTGGGAGCCTCGGAAAGGGCTGTATCGTTACTGGCGGATATCCCGATGGTGCAGCAGGCGTCGCAAGGCATGTCTGAGATCAAGTTGCTCTGCCTGGCGCTGGTGTTTGTCTATGCGTTCTTCACGTTCAGCTGGTGCATGCGTCAGTACAACTTTGCGGCAATCCTGGTTGGCTCGGCACCGATGATCGGTGAGCGGCATGTGTCCGAGCAAGAGCGTAAAGCCTTCGCTTCCCGAGCGGCCCGGGTCATTTCCATGGCCGCGAACCAGTTCAACTTCGGCCTGCGTTCCTATTACTTCGGTATGACCATGCTGGCCTGGTTTGTCAGCCCATGGCTGTTTATGTTGATGAGTGCCGGGGTGGTGCTGGTGCTGTATCGCCGGGAGTTTCATTCCGACGTTCTCGACGTGATGGTCTATACCCCTACAGAGGCGCCAGTGCCCGAGTTGAACAAAGAGGTTGCTTGATGAGTATTCCGTTCTGGTGTGTGTTTATCAGCGCCTTGCTGATTTACGTGGCGCGTATGCCGGTGGCCAAGGCCATGAAAGAGCAGGGCGGTTACAACAATCACCTGCCGCGACAGCAACAGGCGCAACTCACAGGCTTCGGCGCCCGTGCGGTGGCGGCGCACCAGAACTGCTTCGAGGCGTTCATTCTGTTTGCGGTCGGGGTGCTGATGGCGCATACCACGCAGACGGCGGGATGGCTGATCGATATGCTGGCAATCATCTTTGTGATTAGCCGAGTTATTTATTTACTGTGTTATTGGGCTGATCTGGCCTGGCAGCGGAGTCTGGTATGGATTGTCGGATTTGTGTGTTCGTTGCTGCTAATGATTAGTCCGACTTTTAGAACTATTTTGCTCTAACAGGATAAAAGGCAGGCAAAAGAAAACCCGCACTTGGCGGGTTTTCTTTATCACGCTAAAAACCGGTTTAGTTTTTAGGTGCTTCTTTCGCAGCGGCTGCGTTCGATTCAGCCTGAGCTTTGGCAGCTTCGGCGTTTTCTTTCGCAGCGTCGTTCACTTTATCCTGCGCTTTGTTCATGTCTTGCTGAGCTTGCTCAGAGTGTTTGGCTGCATCTTGAGCTTTGTCCTCGGATTTTTTATCGCAGGCAGCGAGACCGAGGGAAGCGGTCAACATCAAGGCAATAGCTAAAGTCTTACGCATGGGGTGTTTCTCCTTATGGAAAGTATCTACTGGCCTTTCGAGCGCAGCCCTCAGCGTTAAGTTCCTCAATTCGTTCAGATATATAAGATAATTCCCACGGGAACTTTTACCGAACACGCCAAGTGCAATGTCCAAAAACTAACAAGAGTTTTTATCGAATGACTGAAAACCCCGTTTTTGAGCGTGCGACCCGGTTCCTGTCGGCGCTGCGGCATTGTCAGGTACTCGGGCTGCGCGTTCACAGCGCCAGCAGCGAAGGACTGACGGTTGTCCTGCCTTACAGTCCACAGATCGTCGGTAACCCAAAAACCGGCGTTATCCATGGCGGGGCGTTGACGACGTTGATGGACACCGCGTGCGGCATGTCGACCCTCTGCGTGCTGCCCGAATTTGAAGTCTGTCCGACTCTCGATTTGCGCATCGACTACATGCATGCCGCCGAGCCACATAAGGATGTCTACGGTTTTGCCCAATGCTACCGGGTCACCACCGACGTGATCTTCGCTCGAGGCTTCGCTTATCAGGACGACCCCGAGCAGCCCATCGCGCATGTCGTCGGCACCTTCATGCGCATGGGCAAGGCCGTCAAAGGCACCAAGGGATTTGGCGGCGTGATCGCCGGAGAGGCGAAATGACTGACACCTTCAAGGAACAGCTTCAGCAGGCCCATGAGCGAGGTGACTACGCCTCGCTGCTGCACCTGCTTCCCTACGCCAAGTTGATCGGCGTTGAGTGTTCGCGTGTCGGCGATGAACTGCTGTTTCGCCTGCCTGCCAACAAGGACAACATTGGTAACCCTTTACTGCCTGCAATACATGGCGGGGTGATTGCCGGGTTCATGGAGCTTAGTGCCGCACTGCACCTGTTGATTTTCACCGGTTCGCCCGGTGTGCCGAAGATCATCGACTTCTCCCTCGACTATCTGCGCGCAGGGCAGTTTCGCGATACGTGGGCCCGCTGCCAGGTGTGCCGCCAGGGCCGGCGCGTTGCCAACGTCGCGATTACCGCCTGGCAAACCACCCAGGCCGAACCGATTGCCACGGCCCGCGCCCATTTCAAAATTGAAGAGCCCTTGAAATCCTGAACTCAGCCCCAAACTCTGATGACAACCCGCCGCCGACCCTGATGGTCGTGGCCACTGCCATCTGATTGGAGTTTGATGACCATGAGTGTGGAAACTCAAAAGGAAACCCTGGGCTTCCAGACCGAGGTGAAGCAACTGCTGCACCTCATGATCCATTCGCTGTATTCCAACAAGGAAATTTTCCTTCGCGAATTGATCTCGAACGCCTCTGACGCTGTCGACAAATTACGTTTCGAAGCCCTGTCCAAGCCTGAATTGCTGGAAGGCGGCGCCGAACTGAAAATCCGTGTGAGCTTCGACAAGGACGCGAAAACCGTCACCCTCGAAGACAACGGCATCGGCATGAGCCGCGAAGATGCGATCACCCATCTGGGCACCATCGCCAAATCCGGCACAGCCGACTTCATGAAACACCTGTCGGGCGATCAGAAGAAAGATTCGCACTTGATCGGTCAGTTTGGTGTGGGTTTCTACTCGGCTTTCATCGTCGCCGACAAAGTAGACGTGTTCAGCCGTCGTGCCGGTGCTGACGCCAGCGAAGGCGTGCACTGGTCTTCCAAGGGCGAAGGCGATTTTGAAGTTGCCACCGTTGAAAAAGCCGAGCGCGGTACTCGCATCGTCCTGCACCTGAAGTCCGGTGAAGACGAATTTGCCGATGGCTGGCGTCTGCGTAACATCATCAAGAAATACTCCGACCACATCGCTTTGCCGATCGAGTTGCCTAAAGAAGTGGCTGCCGTCGAAGGCGAAGAGAAGCCAGCCGTTGAATGGGAAACCGTCAACCGCGCCAGCGCCCTGTGGACCCGTCCTCGCACTGAAATCAAGGACGAGGAATACCAGGAGTTCTACAAACACATCGCTCACGATTTCGAAAATCCGCTGAGCTGGAGCCACAACAAGGTCGAAGGCAAGCTCGAATACAGCTCGCTGCTGTACGTGCCGACCCGTGCTCCGTTCGATCTGTACCAGCGTGAAGCGCCTAAAGGCCTGAAGCTGTACGTGCAGCGCGTGTTCGTCATGGACCAGGCGGAGTCGTTCCTGCCGCTGTACCTGCGCTTCATCAAAGGTGTGGTCGATTCCAACGACTTGTCGCTGAACGTGTCGCGGGAAATCCTGCAGAAAGACCCGATCATCGATTCCATGAAGTCGGCGCTGACCAAGCGCGTTCTGGACATGCTGGAAAAACTGGCGAAGAACGAGCCTGAGCAATACAAAGGCTTCTGGAAAAACTTTGGTCAGGTCATGAAAGAAGGCCCGGCAGAAGACTTCGCCAATAAAGAGAAAATCGCCGGCCTGCTGCGTTTCGCATCGACCAGCGGTGATGAAGGCGAACAGGTTGTGGGTCTGGCCGATTACCTGGCTCGCGCCAAGGAAGGTCAGGACAAGATCTACTACCTGACTGGCGAAACCTACGCGCAAGTCAAAAACAGCCCGCACCTGGAAGTCTTCCGCAAGAAAGGCATCGAAGTGCTGCTGCTGACCGACCGTATCGACGAGTGGCTGATGAGCTACCTCAGCGATTTCGACGGCAAGAGCTTTGTCGACGTGGCGCGTGGTGACCTGGACCTGGGCAACCTGGACTCGGAAGAGGACAAGAAAGCCGCGGAAGAAGTCGCCAAGTCCAAAGAAGGTCTGGTTGAACGTCTGAAAACCGCACTGGGCGATTCTGTCGCTGAAGTACGGGTTTCCCATCGTCTGACCGACTCCCCGGCGATTCTGGCCATCGGCGAGCAGGACCTGGGCATGCAGATGCGTCAGATCCTCGAAGCCAGCGGCCAGAAGGTTCCGGATTCGAAGCCGATCTTCGAATTCAACCCGGGCCACCCGCTGATCGAGAAGCTCGACAACGAGCAGAGCGACGAGCGCTTCGGCGACCTGTCGCACATCCTCTTCGATCAGGCCGCGTTGGCAGCCGGCGACAGCTTGAAAGACCCGGCCGCGTATGTGCGCCGCCTCAACAAGCTGCTGGTTGAACTGTCGGTTTAACGGCGTTGTACAAAAACCCGCTTCGGCGGGTTTTTTTCATTCTGGGGTCTTTAACTGGGAGTTTGTCATGAGCCAAATCACTGTTCGTTCCGTCACCTATCAGATTGATGGCCAGTCGTATGAAAGCCGTCTGGCCTTCGATGCTGACCATAAGGGCCCGCGCCCGGGTCTGTTGATGGCGCCGAACTGGATGGGCGTCAGCGCCGGTGCCGAGGCCATTGCCAAATCCGTGGCCTCCAAGGGTTATGTGGTGTTGATCGCGGACCTTTACGGTCAAGCGGTGCGTCCGCAGAACGGCGACGAGGCGGGCGCGGCAATGATGCCGCTGAAGAACGACCGCGCGTTGCTGCGCACGCGCATGCAGGCGGCGTTCGAGCAGTTGCAAGGGCAGGGCGAGGCGGCGGTCGATACCTCTAAACTGGCGACGTTCGGTTTCTGCTTCGGCGGTTGCTGTGCGCTGGAACTGGCCCGCACGGGCGCGCCGGTAAAAGCTGCCGTTTCGTTCCATGGCACCCTGGATACGCCGAACGTCAACGATGCGAAAAACATCAAGGGCTCGGTGCTTGTGTTGCATGGGGCGTCCGATCCATTGGTGCCAAAAGAACAACTGCCGGCGTTCGAAGCGGAAATGAATGCGGCGGAGGTGGATTGGCAATTGCTGAGCTACGGTGGCGCGGTGCATTCGTTTACTGATCCGCATGCGAATGTGCCGGGCAAGATGATGTATGACGCGAAGACAGCCGCTCGGGCGTTTACCTCGATGCACAACTTGCTGGATGAGGTGTTTAAAGCCTGATTGCTGTTAAGCCCTGACATCGTCGGTGTCAGGGCTGGCCTCATCGCGAGCAAGCTCGCTCCCACATTGGAATGCATTCCCATGTGGGAGCGGGCTTGCCCGCGATGGCGGTGTAACTAACGCCGAAGATCCTGAGGCAATTCGATCCGCTCGGTTTCCCCCGGCACCGTCGGCCAGTCCCCGGCTGCCCAGCGTCGGCGCGCTTCATCGATCGCTGCCGGATCGCTTGCCACAAAATTCCAGTTGATCCGCCGTGGCCCATCCAGTGGCGCCCCACCGAACAGCACGGCATGACTGTCGCTCTCGGCAAACAACGTCATTTCCTCCCCGGCCGGCAAGACCACCAGCGAGTGCGGCTCCAGCAACTCGCCCTCCAGCTGCACGTCGCCACTTAACACATACAGCGCCCGTTCTTCATGCTCGGTGGGAATCAGCAAAGTGGTCGCCGTTTGCAGGTTCAATTCCGCATACAGCGTAGGAGAAAGCACCGGGACCGGCGATTCCAGGCAGAAGCCTGACCCGGCAATCATCCGGATCTTCACCCCAAGGTTATCGCTGACTGGCAGTGTTGCCGCGGGATGATGGCTGTAGTGCCCCGGCCCCTGTTCATGTTCCTTGGGGGAGGCGAGCCAGATCTGCAAACCGTGCATCGTGAAGCCGCTGGCCTTCAAGGCTTCAGGCGTGCGTTCGACATGAGCTATCGCGCTGCCCGCCGTCATCCAGCTGACATCACCCGCTTCCACCACTTGGTCGGAACCGAGACTGTCCTTGTGCTGGATTTTTCCTTCGAACAAATAGGTGAGGGTGGACAGGCCGATATGCGGATGCTGGCGGATGTTCATGCCTTTACCCGGCGCGTAACGGGTTTCGAGCATGTGATCAAAAAACACGAAAGGCCCGACGCTGCGGCACTTGGCTGACGGCAATGGGCGCAGAATCGGCTGGCCTTCGACATCTTCGGCGCGGGGGCGGATCACGAGTGGCGTGTTCATGGTGCATTCCAGGCTGAGCGGGTGACGCAGGGAGCATAACCCGCTTGCGCAGCCGTTGCCGCTATTGGCTGAAGGCACCTTCGGACAGATGGGTTTCGATGCTGACTTCAGTGCTGGTCATCAGTTTATGCACCGGGCAACGATCCGCCACGCGGTGCAGCTCTTCGCGCTGAGCATCGGTGAGCACGCCCTTGAGGGTCAGTTTGACGTGCAGGGCGTATTTGCCTTTCTGCTCTTCGCTGTTGTCACGCTTGACCTCGACCGTCACGCCGGTCAGGGGAATGTCTTTTTTCTTCGCATACATCTTCAGCGTCAGGGCTTTGCAGGCACCCAGTGCCGCATCGAAATAATCGTGTGGCTCGGGTGCCGAGCCTTCGCCGCCCGCCGAGATTGGCGCATCGGCAAACAGTTCGTGGTCATCGATCTGGACACTGTGGCGCAAACCATCGGCGGAAACGGTATTGACGGTAACGGTCATGGGAAACCTCGCAGGCATCAGGAAAGGACATTCGATCAAAAAAGACCTTGAAGGTATAGAGCATTGCAGCACTTGCGCGTTCCACTTTCTTACACGCGGCCATGAGCCGGCGATGTGACCGGCCAGCCGCAGAAGGTTGCGGAGGAGGCAATCCGTGCCTATGTTCCATGCGAGGCATTACCGGCGATTGGCACAAGTTTCATCGCCCGTTGCTGTCCATCCAATGCGGATTTTCGCAGTGAGGTTACGACATGCCAAACGACTCCCGCCCTGCCGTGCTCGAACTGATCGGCAACACGCCGCTGGTGCGCGTCAGCCGCTTCGATACCGGTCCCTGCACCCTGTTCCTCAAGCTCGAATCACAGAACCCCGGCGGCTCGATCAAGGACCGTATTGGCCTGGCGATGATCGACGCCGCCGAGCGCGATGGCCGCCTGCGCCCTGGCGGAACCATCGTCGAGGCCACTGCCGGCAACACCGGCCTCGGCTTGGCCCTGGTCGGACGCGCCAAGGGTTATCGCGTGGTGCTGGTGGTACCGGACAAGATGTCCACCGAGAAGGTCTTGCACCTCAAGGCGATGGGCGCCGAGGTGCACATCACTCGCTCGGATGTCGGCAAGGGCCATCCCGATTATTACCAGGACGTGGCGGCGCGACTGGCGCAGGAAATTCCCGATGCGTTCTTCGCCGATCAGTTCAACAACCCGGCCAATCCGCTGGCCCACGAGTGCAGCACCGCGCCGGAAATCTGGGCGCAGACCCAGCATGACCTCGACGCCATTGTCGTCGGTGTCGGTTCGGCTGGCACGTTGACCGGCTTGACCCGTTTCTTTCAGCGTGTGCAACCCAACCTTGAGATGGTGCTGGCCGATCCGGTCGGTTCGGTGATGGCTGAATACAGTCGCAGCGGCGTCCTCGGCAAGGCGGGCTCGTGGGCGGTGGAGGGCATCGGCGAAGACTTCATTCCGTCGATTGCCGACCTGTCCAGCGTGCGCCACGCCTACTCGATCAGCGATGAGGAAAGCTTCGATCACGCCCGTCAATTGCTGCGCGCCGAAGGCATTCTGGGTGGCTCGTCGACCGGCACATTACTGGCGGCAGCGCTGCGTTACTGCCGAGAGCAAACCGAGCCCAAGCGCGTGGTCAGCTTCGTCTGCGACACCGGCACCCGCTATCTGTCGAAGGTTTACAACGATCAGTGGATGAACGATCAAGGCCTGTTGCAGTACAAGCGCTATGGCGACTTGCGCGACCTGATTGCGCGGCGCTTCGAGGATGGCCGGGTGATCAGCGTCGGCCCGGATGACACGCTGCTGACGGCTTTTCAGCGCATGCGCCTGGCGGATGTGTCACAACTGCCAGTGTTGGCGGACGGAAAGCGCCTGGTCGGCGTGATCGATGAGTCCGATATTCTGCTGGGCGTACACGAAGACGCTTCGCACTTGCGCATGCCCGTGGCCAGCGCCATGACCGACAAATTGCAAACTCTGCCTGCCGCCGCCAGTCTGGCCGAACTGCAAGCGGAGCTCGATCGCGGTTTGGTGGCGATCATCGCCGATGCTGCGGGGTTCCACGGTTTGATTACCCGAGTCGACATGCTCAATCACTTACGGAGATCCCTTAAATGAGTCAACACGATGAAACCGCTGCGCCCCGTGCCTTCGGCACCCGTGTGATCCATGCCGGACAGACCCCGGACCCTACCACCGGTGCGTTAATGCCGCCGATTTACGCTAACTCCACTTATTTGCAGCAAAGTCCCGGCGTGCACAAGGGCTTCGATTACGGGCGCTCGCATAACCCGACGCGCTTCGCGCTGGAGCGTTGCGTGGCGGACCTTGAAAGCGGCACCCAGGCTTTCGCGTTCGCCTCCGGGCTGGCGGCGATTTCCACGGTGCTGGAGTTGCTCGACGCGGGCTCGCACATCGTTTCCGGCAATGATTTGTATGGCGGCACTTTTCGACTGTTCGACAAGGTGCGCAAACGCAGTGCCGGGCATCGGTTCAGCTTCGTCGATCTGACTGACCTGGCGGGATTCGAAGCGGCACTGCAGCCCGAGACGAAAATGGTCTGGGTCGAGACACCCAGCAATCCGTTGCTGAGCCTGACGGACCTCGCCGCTGTCGCGCGTATCTGCCGCCAGCGGGGCATCATCTGTGTTGCTGACAACACCTTTGCCAGCCCCTGGATTCAGCGTCCGCTGGAGCTGGGATTCGACATCGTGCTGCACTCGACCACCAAGTATTTGAATGGTCACTCCGACGTGATCGGCGGCATCGCGGTGGTCGGGCAGAACCCGGAGCTGGCCGAGCGCCTGGGTTTTCTGCAGAACTCGGTCGGCGCGATCGCCGGGCCGTTTGATGCGTTCCTCACCCTGCGTGGCGTGAAAACCCTGGCGCTGCGTATGGAACGCCATTGCAGCAACGCGTTGGAGCTGGCGCAATGGCTGGAGCGTCAGCCGCAGGTGGCGCGCGTCTACTATCCAGGTTTACCGTCGCACCCGCAGCACGAACTGGCTCGGCAGCAAATGCGCGGATTCGGCGGGATGATTTCCCTTGATCTGAACAGCGACCTGGCTGGGGCCCGACGCTTCCTTGAAAACGTGCAGATATTCGCTTTGGCCGAGAGCCTGGGCGGGGTGGAAAGCCTGATTGAGCACCCGGCGATCATGACTCACGCCACCATTCCCATTGCGACCCGCGCGCAGCTTGGCATCGGCGATGCGCTGGTGCGTTTGTCCGTGGGGGTCGAGGATGTCGAAGACTTGCGCGCCGATCTGGCCCAGGCGTTGGCGAAGATCTGAAAAACAGCAGGCATAAAAAAATCCGGAATCCTTGGTGGATTCCGGATTCTTGTGTCAAACCGGATCAGCTGCCTTTGACAGTCTTGCCGTTGACCGTACCGTCCAGGAGCATGATGTTGTACTCCTTGCCGTCGGTTTCAACCTGTTGCAGGCGGACCAGCAGGTAATCCCAGTCCTTGGCGAACCACAGCACGGTGATGCGCTTGCTTTGCGTCGGGTCACGCACGCGCTCGACCTTGACCGCATCGATCTGGCCAGCCTTGGTGTCGACTTTTTCCGAACCCAGTACGCGGAAGTCATAGGTATCGACTTCGCCACCATCGACAACCTGATAGCTCATGCTTTTCTTGCCAGCGGCCACGTCGTGTTGCAGGGCCAGCTGATAAGTGGATTTGTCGACCATGCCGCGATTAAGCGGGACCTTGACCGGGTCACCGCGATCGGTGCCGGTTACCATCTTGTTGGTCCAGTCGAAGTCCAGGTCGGCTTTCTTGGCTTTGCCCAGGCCGCCGCGTTCGAAGTGGTAGGACTGTGGCAGCAAGGTGTCCTTGTCCAGAGTCAGGGTGCTTTCTTCGGTAAGGCTGGCGATCATCATCGACGCCTTGAAGCTGAGCTTCCAGGCGCCGTTGGCTTGCTTGGTCAGGCTGCGTTCAGCGGTGCCGCTCATGGGCAGCTGTTTCCAGTCTGCAGTGTAACTGGCGGAGAAGGGTTGAAGTTCTGCAGCCTGCGCAAACGGCAGGGCGAGCAGAGCGCAAGCGAAGAGCAGGGCGCGACGCATAAAATCTCCTAGGTTCGAATCAAGTGGCCGCTGGCCGCGAGTAACTTTCCATCCAGTAAAGCACCTTGCTCGCTGAGCGCTAAACGCCCTTCGGCAAACCAGCGTACGGCCATTGGGTAGATCAGGTGTTCTTGAGCATGGACCCGCTGCGCCAGACTCTGCGGCGAGTCATGCAACTCTACCGGTATTACTGCCTGTACGACCAGTGGTCCGCCATCGAGTTCCTCGGTGACGAAGTGCACGGAGCAGCCGTGCTCGGTGTCGCCGGCCTCCAGCGCGCGCTGATGAGTGTGTAACCCTTTGTATTTGGGCAGCAGCGAGGGATGGATATTGAGCAGGCGACCCGCGTAGTGACGCACGAAGTCAGCGCTGAGAATGCGCATGAAACCGGCCAGTACCACGAGTTTGGGATTGAAAGCGTCGATCAGTTCGATCAGCGCGGCATCGAAGACCTCGCGGCCTTCGTAAGCCTTGTGATCCAGGAAGCGGGTTTCGATACCCGCGTCCCTGGCGCGTTGCAGGCCGTAGGCGTCGGCGCGGTTGGAAATCACCGCAGCGATGCGGACCGGGCTGTCGCCGGTCCGCGTGCTGTCGATCAAGGCCTGCAAGTTACTGCCGGTGCCGGACAACAGCACCACCACATCACAGGTCTGGGACATCAATGAGCCTTGAGGTTCTTCAGTTCAACCTGGGCTGCGCCTTCGGCAGCGGTGGCGATCTGACCGATGACCCAAGGCTGCTCGCCGGCTTCACGCAACACGTTCAGCGCGGTTTCAACGTGCTCTTGAGCGACGCAGATGACCATGCCCACGCCGCAGTTCAGCACGCGGTGCATTTCGTTTTCGTCGACGTTGCCTTTCTCTTGCAGCCAGTCGAATACGGCAGGACGGGTCCAGCTCGCAACGTCAACCACCGCTTGGGCGCCTTTTGGCAGCACGCGCGGGATGTTGTCCAGCAGGCCACCACCGGTGATGTGGGCCATGGCCTTGACCGCGCCGGTGTCCTTGATCAGCTTGAGCAGTGGCTTCACGTAGATGCGGGTCGGGGCCATCAGCAGGTCGGTCAGCGGTTTGCCGTCGAGCTGGATGTTTTCGATGTCAGCGCCGGACACTTCGATGATCTTGCGGATCAGCGAGTAACCGTTGGAGTGCGGGCCGGAGGATGGCAGGGCCAGCAGGGCATCGCCGGCAGCGACTTTGGAACCGTCGATGATTTCGGATTTTTCCACGACGCCGACGCAGAAGCCGGCCAGGTCGTAGTCTTCGCCTTCGTACATGCCTGGCATTTCAGCGGTTTCGCCGCCAACCAGCGAGCAGCCGGACAATTCGCAGCCTGCACCGATGCCGGTCACGACCTGGGTCGCGGTTTCGACGTTGAGTTTGCCGGTGGCGTAGTAGTCGAGGAAGAACAACGGCTCGGCGCCGCAGACCACCAGGTCGTTAACGCACATGGCCACCAGATCGATGCCGATGCTGTCGTGCTTGTTCAGGTTCAGTGCCAGGCGCAGCTTGGTGCCAACGCCGTCGGTGCCGGAAACCAGCACGGGCTGCTTGTAGCCGGCCGGGATTTCGCAGAGGGCGCCGAAACCGCCCAGGCCGCCCATGACTTCCGGGCGCGCAGTGCGCTTGGCGACGCTCTTGATGCGTTCGACCAATGCTTCACCGGCGTCGATGTCTACACCGGCGTCCTTGTAGCTCAGGGAGGGTTGCTTGCTCATGATCCAGGCCTTTAGGGGGGATTCAGGGGTAACGACCGAGTCCAGTGGGACCGCTGAAACTAACGAAGGCGAGTGCCGTCCGCGAATTTCAGGGTGCCCGGCTGTTGCCGGTCTGCGAAGGCGCGCGATTTTATCAGGCTTGAGGGGCAGCGGCCATCCTCAGGCCGACGGCAGGGGCATATCGGTTGAAAAAAACCGTTATGGCCCGTGTTGGTCGCCTCCTTGATGGCTGTATAAGGTAGCGCGATTAACCGTCTATCGTTATGACAGTGCGAAAACTTCGTCAGATCGGGGTGAATGTTTTGCGCAGGGCCGTGGTCACAGCCTTGCTCGATCGTCTTCATGCGGTCTGTTCCAGCCGCTCTTGTCGTCAGGAATCTTCCATGCGTTTTATTTCCAGATATGTGTTTGCAGGCTGTTTATCACTGGTCAGCCTGGCGAGTCATGCCGAAACCGTCAAAGGCCTTTATCAGGTGCGCGAGCCTGTCGGCAGTCAGTCGGCCGAGGAGCGTGACCAGGCGACGCAGCGCGCGCTGGACACACTGGTGCTGCGCCTGACGGGCGATCCTAAGTCGGTGCAAAGCCCGGGGCTGGCAGCACTGCGCAAGGACCCGCAGCAGATCATCAGTCAGTACGGTTTTGACGCCGGCCCGCCGCAAGTGCTGAAGGTCGATTTCGACCCGGCCACCACCGAGCAGGCGCTGCGCCGGGCCGGGTTGTCGTTATGGGGGGCGAATCGGCCCTCGATCCTGAGTTGGTGGCTGAACGACTCCGCCGAGGGTTCCAGCCTGGTGGGCGATGGCCAGGCCAGCGCGGCGCCGCTGCGTCGCGCGGCTCAACACCGTGGTCTGCCGCTGCGATTGCCGTTGGCGGACTTGAGCGAGCAACTGGTCGCCACGGCACCGCATCTTGAAGGCACGGACGCGACGCCCCTGCGTGCTGCATCGGATCGTTACAACGCTGATGCCTTGCTCGCGGTGCATGCCCGTGAAGAGGGTGGTCAGTGGCAGGCAAAGTGGAATTTGTGGCTGGGCGACAAAAAAGAGGCGGGCAGCGTGCAGGGCGCGGATCAGGCCACTGTGGCCGATGCGGTGATGCTGGCCGTCAGTGAGCGGCTGGCGCCGCGGTTTGTCGTCAAGCCGGGAGCTTCAGGGGAACAGTTGCTGGAAGTTCAGGGCATGAACCTGGAGCGATACGCCGCGCTCGGGCGCTTGCTGGAGCCCTTTGGTGCGCATCTGCAAAGTGTTGACGGTGAGCGCATTCTTTATCGGGTCAAAGGCAGCGTTGAGCAGTTGCGTTCGCAGCTGTCCCTGGCGAAGTTGCAAGAGGTTCCTGCGGGTCAGGCGCCAGCACCGGCGACGCCTGTGCAGCCGCTGGCCGAGGGTTCGGCGCCTGCGGTCGCGCCAACCCCGGCACCGGTGCCGCAGTTGCGATTCCGTTGGTAAGGTTTTCTTTCTTTATATAGATGCATAGGGAGTGGCACATGGCCGATACGCGGCGTTGGTTCTGGTTGGGTGGAGTGGTTCTGCTCTGCGCGTTTGTCTGGTTGTTGCATCCGATCCTCACGCCATTTCTGGTTGCGTTGCTGCTGGCCTATCTGTTCGATCCGCTCGTTGACCGGCTGGAGAAGGCGGGTCTGTCACGCACCTGGGGCGTGGTGGCGGTGTTCGCGCTGTTCACCCTGATCTTCACGACGCTGCTGCTGGTGTTGGTGCCGATGCTCGCCAAGCAGTTGTTTCGCTTGTATGAATTGGCGCCGCAAATGCTCGATTGGTTGCAGCACACCGCACTGCCGTGGGCGCAATCGAAATTCGGGCTGTCGGATAACTTCTGGAAGTTCGACAAGCTCAAGGCTGCGATCAGTGAACACATGGGCCAGACTACCGACATTGTCGGGGTGGTGCTGAGTCAGGCGACAGCGTCGGGACTGGCATTGATCGGCTGGCTGGCCAATCTGGTATTGATCCCGGTGGTGAGTTTCTACTTGCTGCGCGATTGGGATGTGATGATGGCCAAGATCCGCAGCCTGCTGCCCCGTGATCGCGAAGAGCGTGTCGTCATTCTCGCGGGCGAGTGCCACGAGGTGCTTGGGGCGTTTGTTCGCGGGCAATTGCTGGTGATGCTGGCGTTGGGTGTGATTTACGCTACCGGGCTGATGCTGCTAGGGCTGGAGCTGGGGTTGCTGATCGGAATGATCGCAGGCCTGGCGGCGATCGTGCCGTACATGGGCTTTGTCATCGGGATCGGCGCGGCATTGATTGCCGGACTGTTCCAGTTCGGTGGTGACCTTTACCCCATGCTGGGTATCGTCGCGGTATTCATGGTCGGTCAGGCGCTGGAAGGGATGGTGTTGACGCCGCTGTTGGTGGGTGACCGGATCGGTCTGCACCCGGTAGCGGTAATCTTCGCCATTCTGGCGGGTGGCGAGCTGTTCGGTTTTACCGGTGTGCTGCTGGCATTGCCGGTGGCGGCGGTCATCATGGTGCTGGTGCGCCATGTGCATGATTTGTATAAGGATTCCGATATGTACAGTGGAGTCGACGAACCTGAGCTATAAGGTGCGTTGATGACCTGTCGCGGGCGGCCCGGTTTGATGCCGGGCTGGCCTGCTTCCCTTGCGCCGCTGTCACATTCCCCGCCAAAGAAACTGTCATAAAACCCGGGCGCTAACGCAAACCTTTGATTTTGCTTATGGTCTGTCGCATTGTGCGACCCGCCTCACGGGTATAAACTTCGCAAACTTTACACAGAGGCCACTAACGGTTCCTTTGGAACTGTTCAGTCAGCATGAAACCGATTCAGCTGCCCCTAGGTGTGCGTCTGCGTGACGACGCTACCTTTATCAATTACTACCCAGGCGCCAATGCCGCTGCACTCGGCTATGTCGAGCGGCTATGCGAAGCCGACGCCGGCTGGACCGAAAGCCTGATTTATCTCTGGGGCAAGGACGGGGTTGGGCGCACGCATCTGTTGCAGGCGGCTTGCCTGCGCTTCGAACAACTGGGGGAGCCGGCGGTGTATCTGCCGTTGGCCGAGCTGCTGGATCGCGGCATCTCGATCCTCGATAACCTTGAACAATACGAACTGGTCTGCCTGGATGATTTGCAGGCGGTCGCCGGCCGTGCGGATTGGGAAGAGGCGCTGTTCCATCTGTTCAATCGTCTGCGCGACAGCGGTCGACGTCTGCTGATTGCGGCCTCGACCTCGCCACGCGAATTGCCGGTCAAGCTGGCGGACCTGAAATCGCGCCTGACCCTGGCTCTTATTTTCCAGATGCGTCCGCTCTCGGACGAAGACAAATTACGTGCCTTGCAACTGCGTGCATCCCGTCGCGGCCTGCACCTGACCGATGAGGTCGGGCATTTTATTTTGACTCGCGGCACCCGCAGCATGAGTGCACTTTTCGAGCTGCTTGAACGCCTCGACCAGGCCTCTCTTCAAGCTCAGCGCAAGCTGACCATTCCGTTCCTGAAAGAAACTTTAGGCTGGTAAAACCCAAGCCTGGCACGGGTTTCGGCATATTTCAGGCGCCAGAAAATCCGCTTTCCTACAGGCTGTAGGCTGCGCAGGTGTCTAAATGGGGCTTAAGCGCTTAGATGTTTACGCGAAACCGAGAAGTCACATAAAGTTCGATTGAATTTGCAAATGAGGATGATAGCGGGCATAGTCGCGGCTTCTTCACAACTAATCAGCCACGGTCGTGCCCATGCTAAAGCGCTTCGCACCCCTCGTGCCTCTCGCACTCGTCACCCTGTTGTTCGGTTGCGCTGCTCACTCTCCAGTGTCCCAGCAAGAGCAACAACAACAGTTCAAGAATTCAATGACCGCCCAGTCTTCTTCCGTTCTTTTCCAGGAAGAGCTTTACCAAGACGGCGTGGCCACCGATAAAGAACTGGCAAACTTCGCCGATGGCAAGTCATACCAGCTTCCGGTTCTGGCCGACAGCATCCTCGAACGTGGCATGTCTCTGATCGGTACCCGTTACCGTTTCGGTGGCACCTCCGAAGCTGGCTTCGATTGCAGCGGTTTCATCGGCTATCTGTTTCGTGAACAGGCCGGCATGAACTTGCCGCGTTCCACTCGCGAAATGATCAACGTCGACGCACCGCTGGTAGCTCGCAGCGCGCTGAAGCCGGGTGACCTGCTGTTCTTCGCCACCAATGGTCGTCGCGGTCGTGTCAGTCACGCCGGGATCTATGTGGGTGACAACCAGTTCATCCACTCCAGCAGCCGCAAAAGCGGTGGTGTCCGGGTCGATAGCCTGGGCGACAGCTACTGGAGCAAAACCTTTATCGAAGCCAAGCGCGCCCTCGCGATGGCCCCGACCATGGTCACCGCGCGCAAGTAAATATTCAGTCTGTCGCCACCTGGGTGGCGACAAAACGCCTCTCTGCAAGGGAGTAGGCGGACAACTTGTAAGGTGAACTTAAAGTCTTACTTGAAGTTTGGCCCATAGTCGCTAGAATCCTGATCTATTATTGATGGCAAACCGCCTGCGTCCTGCGCAGGCGGTTTTCTTTTCAGCCTTTTCGGCAAAAAAAGCCGCCGCCAGATCAGGATGTTCTGTTTATGACTATGTCGGCACGCCTCGCACTCATGTTTTTCGCAGCGCTGCTCAGCGCCTGCGCCAGCCATGCACCGCCACCTGCTCCTGCGGTGATCCGGGCGCCGATTGTCTTCGGCAATCCGCAACCCTTTTCGCCCGAGGCGGAAGATGTGCTGTTCCGCGCGCTGGGTCTGGTGGGTACGCCGTATCGTTGGGGCGGTAACACGCCGGATTCGGGTTTTGATTGCAGCGGCCTGATCGGCTACGTCTACCGTGATGTCGCCGGCATTTCCCTGCCGCGCACCACTCGCGAGTTGATCACCATGCAGGCGGCCAACGTTGGCAAGGAAGGCCTGCAAACCGGTGATCTGATTTTCTTCGCCACCAACGGCGGTTCTCAGGTCAGCCACGCCGGGATTTACGTCGGCGAAGGTCGTTTCGTCCATGCGCCGGCCACCGGCGGCACGGTGAAGCTCGACAGCTTGTCCAAGGCTTATTGGCAGAAGGCTTATCTGAGCGCCAAGCGCGTTCTGCAGCCTGAGCACTTGGCGCGCAATCCATAACGTTCTCTCCGAGGAGGGTGTCATGACCGCTCGCACACTCAATCTCGATGATTCCCTGTACCAATACCTGCTCGACGTTTCCCTGAGGGAAACGCCGCTGCTTAAACGCCTGCGTGATGAAACCCAGGCGATGCCGATGGCTCGTTGGCAGGTGGCGCCGGAGCAGGGGCAGTTCCTCGCTCTATTGGTCAAACTAATCGGCGCCAAGCGTCTGCTGGAAGTCGGTACGTTCACCGGTTATAGCGCCCTGTGCATGGCCGCTGCGTTGCCCGATGACGGTTCGTTGATCTGCTGTGATATTCCGGGCGACTACAACGCCATCGCACGTCATTACTGGCAGGAAGCAGGGCTCGCAAGACGAATTGATCTGCGCCTTGCGCCTGCACTGGAAACTCTTGCTGCACTGGATGAGCCGGGGCAGTTCGATTTGATCTTCATTGATGCCGACAAAGCCAACTACCCGAATTATCTAGAGCATGCATTGCGTCTGTTGCGCATCGGCGGTCTGGCGGTGTTCGACAACACGCTGTGGAGCGGGCGAGTGCTGGAGCACAATCCCGAGAGTGCGGACACGCGAGCCATCCAGGCGCTCAATCGCGCCTTGAAGGATGACTCGCGGGTGGATCTGTCGTTGTTGCCGTTGGGGGATGGACTGACACTGTGCCGCAAACGCTAAACGCGATGCCCCTGTGGGAGCGAGCTTGCTCGCGATAGCGATCCGTCAGGCTACGTCATTGCTGGCTATGCTGACGCAATCGCGAGCAGGCTCACTCCTACAAGGTGTGTGTTGCAGTTACTTCGCGGCCGAAACGCGCCACACCTTGTTCCCCACATCATCGGCCACCAGCAAGCCGCCTTGCTGATCAATCACCACGCCCACTGGCCGACCCATGGCTTTCTCATCGTCGTTAAGGAAGCCGGTCAGCACGTCCACCGGTTGCCCGTTCGGTTTGCCTCCTGCGAAGGGAACAAAAATCACTTTATAGCCACTGTGCGGCTTGCGGTTCCATGAGCCGTGTTGGCCGATGAAGGCGCCTTCCTTGAATTGCGCCGGCAGTGTGTTGCCCTCGGCGAAAGACAATCCCAGCGATGCGGTATGCGGGCCAACCGCGTAATCCGGTGCGATTGCCTTGGCCACCAGGTCAGGGTTTTGCGGTTCGACACGCACATCGACGTGCTGGCCGTAATAGCTGAAAGGCCAGCCGTAAAACGCGCCATCCTTCACAGAGGTGATGTAGTCCGGCACCAGATCGCTGCCGATTTCGTCGCGCTCATTGACTGCCGTCCACAGGGCGCCAGTGTGCGGCTCCCAGGCCAGGCCGTTGGGATTGCGAATCCCCGAGGCGAAGATCCGGTGATTGCCGGTGGCCCGATCAACTTCCCAGATCGCCGCGCGACCTTCTTCCTTGTCCAGGCCATTTTCACCGACGTTGCTGTTGGAACCGACAGTGACGTACAGCTTGCTGCCGTCCTTGCTGGCGATGACGTTTTTGGTCCAGTGGTGATTCAGCGTGCCCCCTGGCAGATCGACCACTTTGATGGGCGGCGATTTGATCGCCGTGTCGCCATTTTCATAGTGAAAGCGCAGCAAGCGATCAGTGTCGGCCACGTAAAGGTCATTGCCGACCAGGGTCATGCCGAAGGGTGAGTTGAGGTTCTCCAGGAACACCGTGCGGGTTTCGGCGATGCCGTCATGGTCCTTGTCTCGCAGCAAGGTGATGCGATTGGGGCTGGGGACGCCAGCACCGGCACGGCCCATGACTTTCTTCATCACCCAGCCTCTAATGCCTTTGCTGTCATCGGGTTTGGGTGGCGCGTTGGTTTCAGCCACCAGCACGTCGCCGTTGGGCAGCACATAAAGCCAGCGCGGGTGATCGAGTCCTTCGGCGAACGCGGCCACTTGAGTGCCTGGCGCGGCAGTGGGTTTTGCACCGGCCGGCCAGCCGATTGCCGGGGCGATATTCACCGTCGGAATCAGGGTTTTGTTCGGTTCGGGCAGCTTGGGGGACGGGCCGGTGCCGTCGGTGACTTGCAGGCTGGAAGTTTCACCACAAGCGGCGAGCCCTCCGGCGAGCGCGATAACGAGAACGAGCTGGGGCTTGCGCATACTGATCTTCCCTATGAATGCAGTGACTTAATCATAGAGAAGATCAGTGGTGCGATGGTTCAACCCATCAGCCGCGGGCTTCCTTGAGCAGCACGGCAATGCCCGGGTGATAGTTGCCGGCTTCGCTGCGCAACTTGCGGTAGGCGTACGGGAAATACCAGGCCACGGCGCAGCAGTGTTCCTTTTGCAGGTCGTCGACCATGTCCTGCAGTTCTTCCGGTGTCGCGCTTTGTTGGGTCTTTTGCGGCGCGACGAACAGGCAGCCGAGTTTCAGGTCGCTGGCATAGCTGATCCGTTTGGCATCGCAGGTAATGTCCTGCAAGGCCTGCGTCAGGTTCAGGTTATTGACCCGTGGCCAGCGTTGAGTGGCCTGGAGGTAGGCGCGCTCCTCGGGGGTGGCGATAAACAGATCGGCGCGACCGTTGCGTTCGCCTTCTTCGGTTTGCTTGCGCGTCGGGGTCTGCTGCAACGTAACCATTTCCGCCATCCACGCCGCGGCAGCGAGCAGGCCAAGGTTGGCTTTTTCGTCGTACCAATAAGGTGTGTCGTTATCACCGCGCACCGCGTTGTAGCGGTCGATACAGTCAAACCAGCGTTCCAGTAGCGGGCGCAGGAATTCCAGCTTCGGATTGCTGATGATCATGCCTTGCATGTGGCTTACCCTTGTTATTGTGATGTGGGATTGTGGCTCTTTGATATCATTGCGGCGCGCGTGGCACAAGATTGGCGTCATATTTTTGATCAACGGCTGTTATTCGCCCGGTGGCGCCCCGGCTTTAATTGACGCTCCACCCCCAACCCTCTAACCTTCGCGGCTTGTTTCAGGTGCTCTGTGGCCTTGGTCGACAGAGTGAAACAGGGAAGCCGGTGAGTGCGTTGGTTCAACTCATGAACAGCACGATCCCGGCGCTGCCCCCGCAACGGTAAATGAGTGAAAAGCTGCGCTTTGAGCCACTGTGTCGACTGACATGGGAAGGCGCGCAGTCAGGCGAACGCCGCTCATGAGCCCGGAGACCGGCCTGATTCATCCAGCGGCATCACGGTGGGCGATGCCAGGCTTTTTGCCGTCTATTCTTGTGCCTGCCCGCCGTTATCCAGCCTCAACGGAGAGCTCCCCCATGACTGATTCCCCCGATCGTGACGAACGCCATCTGGCGCGCATGCAGCGCAAAAAAGCCGTGATCGACGAACGCATCGCCAATTCCCCGAACGAGTGCGGATTGCTACTGGTGTTGACCGGCAACGGCAAAGGCAAAAGCAGCTCGGCCTTCGGCATGCTCGCCCGCTCCATGGGCCACGGTATGCAGTGCGGTGTGGTGCAGTTCATCAAGGGCCGCAATAGCACGGGCGAAGAACTGTTCTTCCGCCGCTTCCCGGAGCAGGTGCGTTTTCATGTGATGGGCGAGGGCTTCACCTGGGAAACCCAGGACCGCCAGCGCGACATCGCCGCCGCTGAAGCAGCTTGGGCGGTGTCCCGTGAGTTGTTGCGCGATCCGTCCATCGGCCTGGTGGTGCTGGATGAACTGAACATCGCCCTCAAGCACGGTTATCTCGACCTCGATCAGGTGCTCACTGACTTGCAGGCACGTCCGCCGATGCAACATGTGGTCGTCACCGGTCGCGGCGCCAAACCGGAAATGATTGAGCTGGCCGACACCGTCACCGAAATGGGCGTGATCAAGCACGCGTTCCAGGCCGGGATCAAAGCGCAAAAAGGCGTCGAGCTGTGAATACTATTTTATGAAAAGCATACGTCATTGCCCGGCAGTACTGATCGCCGCGCCGGCCTCCGGCCAGGGCAAGACCACCGTCACCGCTGCGCTGGCCCGTTTGCATCGCAACCAGGGGCGCAAGGTTCGCGTGTTCAAATGCGGCCCGGACTTTCTCGACCCGATGATTCTTGAGCGTGCCAGCGGTGCGCCGGTGTATCAGCTGGACATGTGGATGGTCGGCGAGCAGGAAAGTCGTCGGCTGTTGTGGGAAGCCGCCGGTGAAGCGGACCTGATCCTCATCGAAGGGGTCATGGGGCTGTTCGACGGCACGCCGTCCAGCGCCGACCTGGCGCGGCACTTTGGTGTGCCGGTGCTCGGGGTGATTGACGGCACCGCCATGGCGCAGACCTTTGGTGCGCTGGCGTTGGGATTGGCCAGGTATCAACCGGACTTGCCGTTTGCCGGAGTGCTGGCCAACCGCGTCGGCACATTGCGTCACGCGCAACTGCTTGAAGGCAGCCTCACCGAAGGCTTGCGCTGGTACGGCGCCTTGTCGCGGGAAACCGGGATCGAATTGCCGAGTCGCCATCTCGGTCTGGTTCAGGCCAGTGAGTTGAATGACCTCGATCTGCGCCTCGATGCGGCCGCCGAATCACTGGCCAGCAGTTGCGACGTGACGCTGCCACCGCCCGTGGAATTCGCAGCACCTGAAATAATCGTTGCCGAGCCTTTGCTGGCCGGCGTGCGCATCGCCGTGGCCCGTGACGAGGCGTTCGCGTTCACTTACGGCGCGAGTCTGGATTTGCTGCGGGCCATGGGCGCCGAGTTGTCGTTTTTCTCGCCAATCCGCGACAGCCAATTGCCCGAGGCTGACAGCCTTTATCTGCCGGGTGGTTATCCGGAATTGCACCATGTGGCGCTGTCACGGAACACATCGATGCTCGACGCGATCCGTGCGCATCATGCCGCCGGCAAGCCGTTGCTGGCCGAGTGTGGCGGGATGTTGTATCTGCTGGATTCGTTGACCGATGTCGAAGGCACGCGCGCTGAGCTGGTCGGCTTGCTCAAAGGCGATGCGGTGATGCAAAAGCGTCTGGCGGCATTGGCGTTGCAAGCGGTGGAACTGCCGGAAGGTTCGCTGCGTGGCCACACCTATCACCATTCGCTGACCAGCACCGAGCTTGAGCCCATTGCTCGGGGCCTGAGCCCGAACGGCGGGCGTGGGGCGGAGGCGGTTTATCGTGAGGGGCGGATGACGGCCTCTTATGTGCACTTCTATTTTCCGTCGAATCCGTCGGCGATAGCCGCATTGTTTTCGCCTGACCTTGAGGACGCCATCGCGAGCAGGCTCACTCCTACAGGTGACTGTGTTTCTGCAGACAGCACGCCTTCCACTGTGGGAGCGAGCCTGCTCGCGAAGAGGCCATGACCGACAACGCATTCAGCCAGTCCGAACGCGATGCAGTCTACCGAGCCATCGCCGAACGCCGCGACATGCGCCACTTCAGCGGTGGCACGGTCGAGCCCGAACTATTGAGGCGCCTGCTCGAAGCCGCGCATCAAGCGCCAAGCGTCGGCCTGATGCAGCCCTGGCGTTTCATCCGCATCAGCGACCGCGCCCTGCGCGGCAAGATCCAGTCTCTGGTCGAAGAGGAGCGCATCCGCACCGCCGAAGCCCTCGGCGAGCGCACCGACGAATTCATGAAGCTCAAGGTCGAAGGCATCAACGACTGCGCCGAGGTGCTGGTCGCTGCACTCATGGACGATCGCGAACGCCATATTTTCGGTCGTCGCACCTTGCCGGAAATGGACATGGCCTCGTTGTCCTGCGCGATCCAGAACCTCTGGCTGGCCTCTCGCGCTGAAGGGCTGGGGATGGGGTGGGTGTCACTGTTCGAGCCGCAAGCGCTGGCGGATCTGCTGGGGTTGCCGGCCGGGGCCAAGCCGTTGGCGGTGCTTTGTCTTGGGCCGGTCAAGGAATTCTATCCAGCGCCGATGCTGGTGCTCGAAGGGTGGGCACAGGCACGTCCGCTCAGTGAGTTGCTGTATGAAAACTATTGGGGAGTGAGTCAATGAGTGTGGCGTTATTGAGTGTCGCCGCAGTGGCGCTGGACGCGCTGCTGGGTGAGCCCAAACGCTGGCATCCGCTGGTGGCGTTCGGCCGTTTTGCCGATCGCATCGAACAACGTTTCAACGGTGAAGGGCGCGGCTGGCGCAGCCACGGCGTCACCGCCTGGGTGATCGCCGTCGTGCCGCTGACTTTGCTGGCGACGGCATTTTCCTGGGCGCCTTACGTCGGCTGGATCGTCGAGATCCTCGCGCTTTATTGCGCGCTCGGCATGCGCAGCCTCGGCGAACATGTCGAGCCGGTGGCCAAGGCCCTGCGCAGTGATGATCTGGTTGAAGCGCGCACACGGGTCGGTTATCTGGTCAGCCGTCAAACCAGCGAACTGGATAAAACCGAAGTCGCCCGCGCCGCCACTGAATCCGTCCTGGAGAACGGCAGCGATGCGGTGTTCGCCGCGCTGTTCTGGTTTGCCGTGGCCGGCGCGCCCGGTGTGGTGCTCTACCGTTTGAGCAACACCCTGGACGCGATGTGGGGTTATCGCAACGAGCGCTTCGAACGGTTTGGCTGGGCGGCGGCGAAGATCGACGACGTGCTCAACTACATTCCTGCACGTCTGGTGGCGTTGACCTACGCGCTGCTGGGCAAAACCCGACTGGCGTTGAAGTGCTGGCGCAGCCAGGGCCCGACCTGGGACAGCCCGAACGCCGGCCCTGTGATGGCCGCCGGTGCTGGCGCGCTCGGCGTCGAGCTGGGCGGGGCGGCGATCTATCACGGTGAACTGCATCAACGTCCACAGTTGGGCGAGGGTGTGCCAGCGGATGCCGACTCCATCGACCGGGGCTGGCAATTGGTCCAGCGCGGGGTATGGTTATGGTTGCTGATCCTCTGCGTGGGGGCTGAATTCTATGCTTGAGCACGGTGGCCGCTTGCGCAAGGCAGCGCTCGAATACGCTATTGCAGAAGCCGACTGGCTGGACCTGTCCAGTGGCCTCGCGCCCTGGCCGTTCCCGATCCCTGAGATCCCGTTGCGGGCCTGGGCGCGATTGCCCGAAACCGAAGACGGTCTGGAGCAGGCCGCTTGCGACTATTACGGCACAACCCAGGTGCTGCCGGTTGCCGGTTCGCAGATGGCCATCCAATTGCTGCCGCGTTTACGCCGCGCCGGTAAGGTCGGCGTGCTGTCACCCAGTTACGCCGAACATGCCGAAGCGTGGCGACGCAACGGCTATATCGTGCGTGAAGTGCTGGAGCAGGAAGTCGACTTCTATCTCGACAGCCTCGACGTGCTGGTGGTGGTCAACCCCAACAACCCGACGGGCCTGAGCCTGACCCCGAGTCGTCTGCTCGACTGGCATGCCCGACTGGCGTCTCGCGGGGGCTGGCTGGTGGTGGACGAGGCGTTCATGGACAACACGCCGATGTTGAGTCTGGCGCCTTTTACTCACCTTGTCGGCCTGATCGTGCTGCGCTCTTTTGGCAAGTTTTTTGGTCTGGCCGGTGTGCGACTGGGCTTTGTGCTGGCGGAGCGCAAGTTGCTCAAATTGCTCGCCGAGCAGGTCGGGCCCTGGGCGGTCAGCGGGCCGACTCGCGTGGTCGGCCAAGCGTGTCTGCTGGACACCGAAGGCCATGCCCGGCAACGCCTGCGCAGCGAAGCGGCGAGCGAGCGCCTGGCGCTGTTGCTCACACGGCACGGCTTCCAGCCTCAGGGCGGCTGCGCCTTGTTTCAATGGCTGATCACCGAGCGCGCCGAAGTCCTTCACGACTTCATGGCGCGGCGCGGCATCTTGCTGCGCTTGTTCGCCCACAACAGCAGCCTGCGTTTCGGCTTGCCTGGGGATGAAGCGGATTGGCAGCGTCTCGAGCAAGCGTTTGCAGCCTACGACAAGGAAACCCAATGACTACGTTGATGGTGCAGGGCACCACGTCCGACGCCGGCAAAAGCACGCTGGTGACGGCGCTGTGTCGTTGGGTCACGCGTCAGGGCGTGCGTGTGGTGCCGTTCAAACCACAGAACATGGCGCTCAACAGTGCCGTGACTGCCGACGGCGGCGAGATCGGCCGCGCCCAGGCGGTGCAGGCTCAAGCGGCTAATCTAGAGCCGCACACCGACATGAACCCGGTGCTGCTTAAACCCAACAGCGACACCGGCGCCCAGGTGATCATTCATGGTCGTGCGGTCACGACGATGAACGCCGTCGCCTATCACGACTACAAAGCCATCGCCATGCAAGCGGTGCTGGCCTCCCATGCACGATTGAGCGCGGCCTATCCGGTGGTGATGGTCGAGGGCGCGGGTTCGCCGGCCGAGATCAATCTGCGTGCCGGCGATATCGCCAACATGGGCTTCGCCGAAGCGGTGGATTGCCCGGTGGTGTTGATCGCCGACATCAATCGCGGTGGGGTTTTCGCGCATCTGGTGGGCACGCTGGAACTGCTGTCGCCGACCGAGCAGGCACGGGTCAAAGGCTTCATCATCAACCGTTTTCGCGGCGACCTCGCGTTGCTGCAACCGGGCCTCGACTGGCTCGAAGCGCGCACCGGCAAACCGGTGATCGGCGTGCTGCCATATGTGATGGATTTGCACCTGGAAGCCGAGGACGGCATCGATCAGCGCCAGACTGACAAGGCAGACCGGGTGTTGAACGTGGTGGTGCCGGTACTGCCGCGCATCAGCAACCACACCGATTTCGACCCGCTGCGCCTGCACCCGCAAGTGAACCTGCAATTCGTCGGCCCCGGCCAGGCGATCCCGCCGGCTGACCTGATCATCCTCCCCGGTTCAAAAAGCGTGCGCAGCGACCTCGCGTACCTGCGGGCCAATGGCTGGGATACAGCGATCAGTCGTCATTTGCGGTACGGCGGGAAAGTGCTGGGGATTTGCGGCGGCCTGCAAATGCTCGGCGAGCAAGTGCATGATCCGCTGGGCCTTGAAGGTGCCCCGGGTTCCAGTGCTGGCCTGGGGTTGCTGGCGTTCGAAACACAGCTCGAAGAAGAGAAGCAATTGCGCAATGTGCGCGGACGTCTGGTGTTGGAAGATGCCGAGGTCAGCGGCTACGAAATTCATGCCGGCGTGACCACCGGGCCGGCGCTGGAAAACGCCGTCGTGCAGCTGGACGACGGTCGCTGCGACGGTGCGCAAAGTGCTGACGGACAGATTATGGGCACGTACCTGCATGGTCTGTTTGAATCCCCGGCGGCGTGTAGCGCCTTACTGCGCTGGGCGGGTTTGCAGCAGGTGCAGGACGTGGATTACCACGGGTTGCGTGAGCGCGATATCGAACGGTTGGCGGATTTGGTGGAGAAGCATCTGGATACCGCGCTGCTGCGCGAACTTTGCGGGATTTGAGGTGAGTTTTGCTGGCCTCATCGCGGGCAAGCCCGCTCCCACAGGTTTTGCGAACAACCTCAATCCTTGTGGGAGCGGGCTTGCCCGCGATGGGGCCTTTCGCCTCACCGATGATTTTAAGGAATCAACCATGCTGCAACTGATCCTCGGCGGCGCTCGCTCCGGCAAAAGTCGTCTTGCCGAAAAACTCGCTTGCGACAGCGCGCTGGCCGTCACCTACATCGCCACCAGCCAGACATTGGACGGTGAAATGAACGAACGGGTCGCTCATCACCGCGCCCGTCGCCCTGCCGAATGGGCGTTGATCGAAGAACCGATCGAACTTTCCCGCGTGTTGCGCGACACCGCCCGCGTCGACCGTTGCCTGCTGGTCGACTGCCTGACCCTGTGGATGACCAATCTGCTGATGCTCGAAGACGATCAGCGTCTGATTGCCGAACGCGATGCTTTGCTGGATTGCCTGGCGTCATTGCCGGGTGAAATCATTTTTGTCAGCAACGAGACCGGAATGGGTGTCGTGCCGCTGGGCGAATTGACTCGCCGCTATGTCGATGAAGCCGGTTGGCTGCATCAAGCCTTGGCCGAGCGCTGCCAACGTGTCGTCCTGACCGTCGCCGGCCTGCCCCTGACTTTGAAAGGAACTGCGTTATGACTCAATCCTGGTGGCTGAAACCGTGCAAGCCGATCAATGCGCAAGCTGTTGAACAGGCGCAGGCGCGGCAACAGCAACTGACCAAGCCCGCCGGTTCTCTCGGCCGGCTCGAATCGGTAGCGGTGCAATTGGCGGGGCTGCAAGGTCAGGTCAAGCCGAGTCTCGATCAACTGTGGATCGCCATTTTTGCCGGCGATCATGGCGTCGTCGCAGAAGGCGTGTCGGCGTTTCCCCAGGAAGTCACCGGGCAAATGCTGCACAACTTCGTCAGCGGCGGTGCAGCAATCAGCGTGCTGGCGCGCCAGCTCGGTGCTTCCCTTGAAGTGGTCGACCTTGGCACGGTGACGCCGTCGTTGAATTTGCCGGGCGTGCGTCACCTCAACATCGGCCCGGGCACTGCCAATTTCGTCGCAGGCGCGGCCATGACGTCGGCCCAGGGCGAACTCGCCTTGCAGGCTGGCCGCGACAGCGTGCAGCGTGCGCTCGCGGCGGGCGCGCAGTTGTTTATCGGCGGCGAGATGGGCATCGGTAATACCACGGCGGCCAGCGCGCTGGCGTGTGCCTTGCTTGATTGCCCAGTGGTGCATCTGGCCGGCCCCGGCACAGGCTTGAACGCGGCGGGTGTCAGCCATAAAGCTCAGGTCATCGAGCGCGCCTTGGCCTTGCACGGCGCTCAGCGCGGTGATGCCTTGCAGACGCTGTTCAACCTCGGTGGTTTTGAAATTGCGGCATTGGTTGGTGCGTACCTGGCGTGTGCCCAGGAAGGCATCGCGGTGTTGGTGGACGGTTTTATTTGCAGCGTCGCCGCGTTGGTGGCCGTACGCTTGAATCCGGCATGCCGTGAATGGCTGTTGTTCGGTCATCGTGGTGCCGAGCCGGGTCATCGTCATGTGCTGGAAACCCTGAAAGCCGAACCACTGCTGGACCTTGGCCTGCGCCTGGGTGAGGGCAGTGGTGCGGCGTTGGCCGTGCCGTTGTTGCGTCTGGCCTGCGATCTTCACGGGCAGATGGCAACCTTTGCCGAAGCGGCCGTGGCGGACCGTCCGGCATGACGCTGCGCCTGGACTTGCTGCGCCACGGTGAAACCGAACTGGGCGGCGGTTTGCGCGGCAGTCTCGATGATGCCCTGACCAGCAAGGGCTGGGAGCAGATGCGCGCGGCAGTGCTTGAACAGGGTCCGTGGGATCGACTGATCAGTTCGCCGTTGCAGCGCTGCGCGCGCTTCGCTGAAGAGTTGGGGGCGAAATCGGGTTTGCCGGTGGTGCTCGATAAAGATCTGCAGGAACTGCACTTCGGCGCTTGGGAAGGGCAAAGCGCAGCGGCATTGATGGAGACCGATGCCGAGGCGTTGGGCCTGTTCTGGGCTGATCCTTATGCGTTCACGCCGCCTGACGGTGAACCGGTGGCAGATTTTTCCAAGCGTGTATTGGCCGCTGTAGAGCGGCTGTACGCTGTCTATGCGGGCGAG
The DNA here is from genome assembly GCF_949767865.1 of Pseudomonas sp. IT-P294. NCBI lineage: Bacteria > Pseudomonadati > Pseudomonadota > Gammaproteobacteria > Pseudomonadales > Pseudomonadaceae > Pseudomonas > Pseudomonas sp. IT-P294. The sequence continues at coordinate 200,585 of NZ_CATKQW010000033.1, forward strand.
CGGATTTTGCTGATCAGCCATGGTGGTGTCATGCGTCTGCTGCTGGCTCAAGCGCGGGGGTTGCCGCGTGAGCAATTGCTCAACGTTGAAGTCGGCCACGGTGCGCTTTTCTCGCTGAGCGTCGAGGCTGGCGTGACACTCAAGGAAGTCCTCTGACCATGTTGCCGTTCTGGATCGCCCTGCAATTTCTCAGCAGTTTGCCGATTCGTCTTCCGGGCATGCCTGTGCCTCAAGAGCTTGGGCGTTCGTTGCTGTTTTATCCGCTGGTCGGGCTGCTGTTCGGCGTCATTTTATGGGCGCTGAACGGGCTGTTGCTGGGCGCGCCGTTGTTGCTTCACGCCGCGTTGCTGCTGACGGTTTGGGTATTGCTCAGCGGCGCGTTGCACCTGGACGGCCTGGCCGATAGCGCCGATGCGTGGCTCGGTGGTTTCGGCGACCGTGAACGCACGCTGACGATCATGAAAGACCCTCGCAGCGGACCGATCGCGGTGGTGACGCTGGTGCTGGTGTTGCTGCTCAAGTTCACGGCGTTGCTGGCGTTGATCGAGCAGCAGCACAGCGTTTGGCTGATCATCGTTCCATTGATCGGCCGCAGCGCGATGCTGGGCTTATTCCTGACCACGCCTTACGTGCGTGCCGGCGGATTGGGTCAGGCACTGGCTGATCATCTGCCGCGCTCGGCCGGTAAACAGGTGTTGGCGGTCAGCGCACTGGCGTGTGTGCTGATCGCCGGTTTCAGCGGCGTCTGGGCGCTGGTGCTGGCGGGCGGGACGTTCGTCTGGTTGCGGCAGGTGATGCTGCGGCGATTGGGTGGGACGACCGGGGACACCGCAGGCGCATTGCTGGAGTTGCTGGAGATGGCGGTGCTGGTGGGACTGGCGTTGGTCTGATGTTTCTGTGTTGGGTGTGCTGGCCACTTCGCGAGCAGGCTCGCTCCCACAGGGGAATGCGGTCATTTGTGGGAGCGAGCTTGCTCGCGAAGGCGGTCTGCCTGACACTCCCGTTCTTCTGACTGAATCCAACTGTAACTTGATTTAACACACTCGCGGGTATATACACGCACTATGCTCGACTCCCAATGTTTATGCATCAACCTGCGTCGCGCCGCCCGTGGCGTCAGCAGGCATTACGACGGCGCTCTCGACGGCTTCGGGATCAACGTCGCCCAGTATTCTTTGCTGTGCAATCTGCAGCGACTGAATGAACCGAGTATTTCCACCCTGGCCGAAGCCATGGGGCTGGACCGCAGCACCTTGGGGCGCAATCTTCGGGTGCTGGAAGGTGAAGGCCTGGTGGCATTGGTCGAAGGCGAGGACATGCGTAACCGCATCGTTCGGCTGACGGAGGCGGGTGCACAACGCCTGGCTGCAGCCTTGCCGGCCTGGGAGGCGGCGCAACAACGGTTGATCGACCGTTTGGGCGCCGAGAAACGCGAAACCTTGCTGCGATTGCTGGACGAACTGGCTTGATGCCGGTTTTTCCGATCTTAAGCGGGTATATACCCGCGACCGGAGAATAAGAAATGACATCGATGTGGCGTACGTGTGGTTGGGTTTTGGTGGGGAGTGCGCTGATTCTGGCATTGTCTTTGGGCGTGCGGCACGGCTTCGGGCTGTTTCTGGCGCCAATGAGTGCCGAGTTCGGCTGGGGGCGTGAGACGTTTGCGTTTGCCATCGCCTTGCAGAACCTGATCTGGGGTCTGGCGCAGCCCTTCACGGGGGCATTGGCCGACCGCTTTGGCGCCGCGAAAGTGGTGTTGATCGGCGGCGTGCTGTACGCCTTGGGCCTGGTGTTCATGGGCCTGTCCGATTCGGCGGTGACCTTGTCCTTGAGCGCGGGCCTGTTGATCGGCATCGGACTGTCCGGCACTTCGTTCTCGGTGATCCTCGGCGTGGTCGGTCGCGCAGTGCCACCGGAGAAACGCAGCATGGGCATGGGCATTGCCAGCGCCGCCGGTTCTTTCGGCCAGTTCGCCATGTTGCCCGGTACGCTGGGTCTGATCGGCTGGCTCGGCTGGTCCGCCGCCTTGCTGGTGCTGGGCCTGCTTGTGGCGTTGATCATTCCGTTGGTGAGCATGCTCAAGGACAAACCATTGCCGGTGCTTGGCCATGATCAAACGCTGCCCGAAGCGCTACGCGAAGCCTGTTCCCATTCGGGTTTCTGGTTGCTGGCGTTCGGCTTTTTTGTCTGCGGTTTCCAGGTGGTGTTCATCGGCGTGCATTTGCCGGCCTATCTGGTGGATCAGCACCTTCCGGCCACGGTGGGCACTACGGTGCTGGCGCTGATCGGCTTGTTCAATATCTTTGGCACGTACACCGCCGGCTGGCTAGGCGGGCGCATGTCCAAGCCACGTTTGCTGACGGGACTGTACCTGCTGCGAGCGGTGGTGATTTCGCTGTTTCTGTGGGCGCCGGTCACCACGACCACCGCGTACCTGTTCGGCATGGCGATGGGCTTCCTGTGGCTGTCGACGGTGCCGTTGACCAATGGCACCGTGGCCACCTTGTTCGGGGTGCGAAACCTGTCCATGCTCGGCGGGATCGTTTTCCTCTTCCACCAGCTCGGCTCGTTCCTCGGCGGATGGTTGGGCGGGGTGGTATATGACCGAACCGGGAGCTATGACTTGATCTGGCAAGTGGCGATTCTTTTGAGTCTGATGGCAGCGGCCCTGAACTGGCCCGTGCGTGAGCGACCGGTCGCGCGCCTGCAAACCCAGATGAGCGCGATATGAACAGTCTCTGGCCGCGGATCGCTGTTGCCGCTGCCGGCGCCTTGCTGCTGGCATTCGCGTGGTGGGGCTGGCATCAGGGCGGCTTGGCGCTGATGCAGTTGGGCATGGGTGCTTGCTAGGAGCAGGCGAGGGCGAGTAACTTCGTTTTGGACAACTGAACAAGGATGCACTGACATGCTGATGCGCTGGATTGCAGTCCCCGCGTTGCTGATGGCGTTTACCGGATTGGCACAAGCGGCCGAGTGCCCGGAGCTATTGCAGGGCTCGTTACCCAAGCTGCGCGCCAAGGAGTCCATCGACCTGTGCCAGCGGTATGAGGGCAAGCCGCTGGTGGTGGTCAACACGGCGAGCTTCTGTGGCTTTGCCCCGCAATTCAAAAGCCTTGAGGCGCTGAATCAGCGTTACAAGGATCAAGGGCTGGAGGTGATTGGCGTGCCGTCCAATGACTTCAAGCAGGAATCCAAGGATGGCGCTGAGACGGCCAAGGTCTGTTACGTGAACTATGGCGTGACGTTCACCATGACCGAGCCGCAGAAAGTACGCGGCGACGACGCCACTCATCTGTTCAAGGTCCTCGCCAAACAGTCCAGCGCACCGAAGTGGAACTTCTACAAATATGTGGTTGATCGCAAGGGCAAGGTCATTGCCAATTTCTCCAGCCTGACCACGCCTGATGATCCTGAATTCATCGCAGCGGTGGAAAAGGCCCTGGCTTCGCAACCCTGATCGAAGCCCATTAAAAAGCCCCGCCTCTTTACAAGAGAGCGGGGCTTTTTTTTGATTCAGGTGGCGAGCGTTTCAGGCTCGCCGTGAATCATCAGAAGCGGTAGGTCGCGCCAACACCAAAACCGTTCGCCCAGTTTTCATACTTGGCGTTGTAAGTCTGGCCACGGTCGTTGCTGTTTTTGATCGTGACCGACTCTTCGCGCAGGTACGAGTACGCTACGTCGATGGTCAGGTCGTTGGTTGGGCTCCAACCGGCACCGAGGCTGAAAATCTTGCGATCGCCAGTCGGGATGCGTGGGGAGCGGTCGACGTTGTTGGTCGGTGCCTGGTCAAAGGACAGACCGGTGCGCAGTACCCATTCCTTGTTCAGCTGGTAGGACGCGCCGATGGCGTGAGCCCAGGTGTCGTGCCAGTTCTGTTCTTCGGTGATGGTGCCGAATTGGCCGTTGAGGACCGCCGGAACACCTTTGTTTTCGACGGTGATTTCTTTCAGGCGGCTCCAGCGAGTCCACGTGCTACCGGCGTAAACGGTCCACTTGTCGTCGAACTGGTGAGTCAGCGAGAAGTCCACCGATTCAGGGGTGGTCAGGTCCAGCGAGGCGTCGTACTTCTGGTTTGGGTTCTGACCGATCAGGCCCAGGACGTTGTAGTTGACCTTGGTGTCGCCGTCGAGCTTGTACTTCACTTTCGAGTGGTAGGTCAGGCCGACACGAGTGCTATCGGTCACCTGAGCCAGGATGCCGATGTTGTAGCCCACCGCCGTGTCGTCGCCTTTGATCTTGACCTTGCCGTCTGGTGCAGCCTGGGTGATCGAAAGGTTCGATTCCAGGGTACCGTCGATGCGGTTGATCGTCGGGCCGAAACCAATCGACACCTTGTCGTTGAAGGCATAGCTGACAGTCGGTTGCAGGGTGATGATTTTAACTTCGCTTTTGCTGCCGAAGTAACGGCCGGCGAAGCCGTTTTCGTAGTCGGTCACCAGGCCGAACGGCGCGTACATGCCGATACCGAATGCCCAATGGTCGTCGATTGGCTTGACGTAGTAGCCCATAGGCACGGCGATGAACGGAACCATGTCGCCGTCGTTGCTGCCTTTGTTCGGGCTGGAAGAGGCGTGGCTGATGTCAGTGTGTGCGTCTAGAAATGCAGCGCCGCCGGTGACTTGTTCACGCTTGAGGCGGGACATGCCGGCAGGGTTGCCAAAAATTGTGCTTGCGTCATCGGCAGAGGAAGATCGCCCGGCAAAACCTGTACCCATCCCGCTGATGCTTTGTTCGTTGATGGCAAAGCCACTTGCGAAGATCTGGGTGGATGCCAAGGTAACAGCGAGGCTAAGGGTGGTTTTGAGCATTACTTTTTTCATTATTAGAACTCCTGGTGATCACCGGGGCGAAAATTACCAACATTTTCGTCCCAGCGCCATAGCCTGTATCGCTTGAGTTAGAGCGGTTTTGTAGGACAATCAGACCGAAATCGCGACCCGTTGCGGGATTTTGTGAAGTCGGCGGGTCAGCAGGCGACCTGATTCAGCGGTGAAACACAGGTTTGCCAGGCGTAGGTGAAGTCGCGCAGACGGCCTTGAGGTTGAAAAGTCTGGCGCCAGATTCGGGCCATTCCCATCAAGTCATCGGCGGCGGGGAGGGGGGTATTCTGTTCTTCTACCAGCAGCCAGGCGATGGCAGTGGCGTAACGCAGGTTGACGGTCAACTCAAGGTGCGGCCCGCTGAGAAAGGCATGCTGGCTGGCCAGGCCGCGAACCAGGCTTGCGCGTTCGGGGTCCAGTGCCAGGTAGTGATCCCAGAGTGCCTGGTGGCGGGGTTCGGCGATTCGATACAGGCCGTGTCCACGGCGGTCATGCAGGGCGGAACCAAGGGCTGACTGGCTGGCGGCGATGCCCAGCAGCAGGGATTCGGCAGTCGCGCTATGGCGTCCGAGGTAGATCAAGGTCGGACGAATCACATAACGGCACAGTTCGCTGGCAGCGATACCCATAAAGCCCTCGAAACATGAAGTGGTCGGCGATACCTGAATTAAGCGTTGGCAGCGGGTGAATCGAATCAGGCTCGCCGGAAGCGGCTTGCACCGCTTGAGTTGAAGTGTAGTGTCATATTCGCGCTGTAAAGGACTGTTTTTAAAATATTTCCGGCTTCGAGTTATAACCGTTATATCGGTTTGTGCTTAGCCCCGTGCCGTTGGATGAGGAATTTCGGGCAATAAAAAGCCCTGCTGTTCAAGCAGGGCTTTTGAGGTTTCAGCCTTTCTGGCGTATCAGGCAACCAGTGCCTGACGAGTACGCTCGATCACTGCCTGCAGCGGCTCGGCGCTGGAGTACTGATCGGGGTAAAGGCGTTCGCTGTGACGAGCGATGCCGTGTTCGTTGACCAGAGTGAAGCTGAAGCAGCCTTTGCGAGCGGCCATGATCAGGCAGTTCATTGGTGCAAAAGCGTTGGTCAGGGTACGGATAGCATCCTGGGTATGGATTTGAGTAGTCATGTTCTGGGTGTTCCTACAAGCGACACGGATAAGAGCCGTGCAAAATTAAAACGTTCCAGTGACGACGACCACCGTTGGTCGAACGAAGAACCCGACTGGAACAAAGCAGCCAGTTTGAAGCGCTGATAATTGGCGCGCTTGGGCTGGCAGGTAGGTACTTAGGAGGGCAGGCAACACATCAAGGGCAAAGGTTCTGGGCCCGGGGTGAAGATCCTGATCAATTTGCAGGCTGGTTCGGTCAGAGTAAGTGAGCTTCGCAACACCCTTTGCTTTCGATTCAAAGGCAGTGTTGGCGCAAGGTTTACCTGGAAACCATCGAGGTGGTCGATCCCGCTTATTCGGTAGAGGCTTCCGTTGGGAAGGCTGACCGGGAGGATTTGTTCGACCAGAATTGACTTTCAGCTTGGTACTAACGCCGCGGATAGTAACGGATCGAGTTGGAGAAGTGAAGCACGACTGCAAATTAATTTCCGGGTCCGGCAAATAGATCACGCCATGGAGCAATTTCCGACTGTTGGTCGTCGCTTCGGCACGCGCCTGGGGCAAGGGTTTGACCAAGTTATCCCCAGAAACGTCCGACAAAACGCTCCGAAAAAGTACATCGATATAACCGACTCGAAGGCAGTTGTGCACATAAGTTGCGCAGACTGTAACCGGACTGTAATCCGCGCCTCGACCACAGTGGGTGCCTGTATTGAAAATTTAAGTCAATGAAAAACATCGCTTTTTTTTACTGGTGAAAAAATCGTCAGTTTGACTGAGAGCCCCATTCCACAGGGCTTTGCGCGAGTTCAAGGGCGGTTGTCCACTGAGTTATCCACAGCTTCTGTGGATTGTCCCGAGCGCTTGCTCTAGCACGGGCGTGCAGGGTTTTTTTAGGCTTTACCTGTAAGAAAAAAAGAGTAGAGTGGCGCGCCCTCCGATCTGTCCCACAGTGCTTTATGAAGTTTCGCTCAGTATCAGTTTCTGCCACTTCCACACCACCTCGTGTTACCCCGCCCAAGCGTTTCTCAATGCGCGTGGCCGAGTGGTTGCTGGACAGCCCGCGCCTGGGTGAAAACGCTAACGTCAAACACCTCGCTGGGCGGTTACTCAAACAGCCGGCGCGTGAAGGTGTCGTGGCCGCACAAAGTCGCCTCGGCCAGCTGATGTGCCGCGAATGCGGGAACGCCCGTGATCGTCGCATTGGCCAGGACTTGCTGCACAAGGCTGCTCGCGCAGGAGATCGGCGCGCTCAACAGGAACTGGGGCTGATCGAAGACTGAACTGTCCAAGTTCTGACGCCTTGGTTAACCTTCAAGCTTTATCTCATCGGCAGGAGTCGCTATGGCTATGGACTTGACCAGCATTTTGCTCGGTCTGGCGGGCGCTGCACTGCCATTGCTGGTGCTGGCCTGGCGCATTCAGCGTCGGGCGAGCGAGGGGCAAGCCGAGCGTGCATTGCTGGAAGAGCGCCTGGCCATGTCGCAATTGGCGCAGGACGGCTTGAACGCTCAGCTCGAAGCCTGTCGCGATGAAATCGGCGATCTGGGCCAGGCTAATGCTGCCAAGCAGGCGGACCTGGCCGCCATGCGCCGTGAAATTGAACTGCTACAGATCGAACGCGACGACGCCCGCGATGCGGCTCACGCCTGGAACATCGAGCGGGCCGGCAAAGAGGCCGAACTGCGGCGTCTCGACGCCCAGGCGGCCTCGCTCAACGCCGAGCTGCGTGAACAGCAGGAAAGCCATCAGCAACGCCTCAATGACCTGCAAGGCTCGCGAGACGAGCTGCGAGCGCAGTTCGCCGAGCTGGCAGGGAAGATTTTTGACGAGCGTGAGCAGCGCTTCGCCGAAACCAGCCAGCAACGCCTGGGCCAGTTGCTCGACCCACTGAAAGAACGTATCCAGTCTTTTGAAAAACGTGTCGAGGAAAGCTATCAGGCCGAAGCCCGAGAGCGCTTTTCCCTGGCCAAAGAACTGGAGCGCCTGCAGCAACTGAACCTGCGTTTGAGCGACGAAGCCACCAACCTCACTCGCGCCTTGAAAGGGCAGAAAACCCAAGGCAATTGGGGTGAGTTGATTCTCGAGCGTGTGCTCGAACATGCCGGGCTGGAGAAGGGCCGCGAGTACCAGACCCAGGTCAATCTCAAGGGGCCGGACGGTGAGCGATTCCAGCCCGACGTGATCATTTATCTGCCGGGCGACAAGCAGGTGGTGGTCGACTCCAAGGTCAGCCTCACGGCCTATCAGCAATACGTCGCGGCTGAAGACGATGCCATCGGCCAAATCGCCATCAAGCAGCACGTGCTGTCCTTGCGCACTCACGTCAAAGGCCTGGCCGGCAAGGACTACAAGCGACTCGACGGCTTGCACAGCCTGGATTTCGTTTTGCTCTTCGTGCCCATTGAAGCGGCGTTTTCGGCGGCGTTGCAGGCCGAGCCAACGTTGTTCCAGGAAGCGTTCGACCGCAACATCGTCATCGTCAGTCCGACCACCTTGCTGGCCACGCTGCGAGTCATCGACAGTCTGTGGAAGCAGGAACGCCAGAGCCAGAACGCCCGGGAAATCGCCGAACGCGCCGGATGGCTGTACGACAAGTTCGTGTTGTTCATTCAGGATCTGGACGAAGTCGGCAATCGCTTGCAGCAACTGGACAAGGCTTACAGCTCTGCGCGCAACAAGCTGACAGAAGGGCGCGGCAATCTGGTCAGTCGCAGCGAGCAGTTGAAGTTGCTGGGCGCGCGGGCGAGCAAGAGCTTGCCCGCGGACTTGCTGGAGCGGGCGATGACCGATGTCGATGGATTGGCTGAGTTGCCTGAATAGCTAAAAAGCATCGCGAGCAAGCTCGCTCCCACAGTGGATAAGTGTTGTTGCCGACACGAAAACCTGTGGGAGCGAGCTTGCTCGCGATGGCGTCATTTCAGACACCGCAGAGCTGAAGCCTGACGTATCACAACGGCAAATGCCGACTCAACAACGCCCGCAACGCCGCAGGTTTAACCGGTTTGGCCAGGTAATCCAGACCCGCCGCATGCACTTGGGCCACCATCTCCGGCCGGCCATCGGCGCTGATGACCACGCCCGGTACCGGTTCTCCCAGTTGCGTGCGCAGCCACGCCATCAATTGCGTCCCGGTCTCGCCATGGTCCAGGTGGTAATCCACCAGCGCCAGGTGTGGACGCATGCCGTCGTTGAGCAGGGCCGCGCATTCGTCACGGTTACGCGCGGTCCAGACCTGGCAACCCCAGCGTGTCAGCAGGCTGTTCATGCCGATCAGGATGCTGTCTTCGTTATCGATGCACAGCACCTGCGCACCGTTCAACGCATGGCCATTGAGCTCGTGAACCTTGGCCGGTGCCACCGTTTGCGTCCGGGCCAGCGGCACGCTGACACTGAACACGCTGCCGCGCCCCGGCCAGGAGCGTACGCGCAAGCTGTGACCCAGCACGCGACACAAGCCATCGGCAATCGCCAACCCCAGGCCCAGGCCCTTCTCGGCACGGGTCTGGTGGCTGTCGAGGCGTTTGAATTCTTCGAAAATCACCCGCTGTTTGTCTTCGGCAATCCCCGGTCCACGGTCCCAGACTTCCAGGCACAACTCGCCCTTGCGCCGTCGAACGCCGAGCAGCACGGGGCCTTTGGCGTAGCGAAAAGCATTCGTCAGGAAGTTCTGCAGGATCCGTCGCAGCAGTTTGATATCGCTGTCGACCCGCAAAGTGCTGCCCCGGACGCGGAATTTCAGCCCTTGTTCCTGCGCCAGCGCCTTGAACTCGGCACCGAGGGCATCGAACAGCTCGTTGAGCACGAAAGGCTTGGGGTCGGGGTTGATCTTGCCGTTTTCCAGGCGCGAAATGTCCAGTAGGTCGCTGATCAAATCCTCTGCCGAGCGCAGTGAGCTGTCGAGGTGATGCACCAGTTTCTGCGCTTCGCTGGACAGGCCGTCGTCCTGGTGGGAAAGGGCGGCAGAGAAGAGCCGCGCGGCATTCAGGGGCTGCATCAAGTCATGACTGACCGCTGCCAGAAAACGGGTTTTCGACTGGTTCGCCGATTCCGCGACGCCCTTGGCTTCAGTCAAGGCAACGTTGAGTTGTGACAGCTCCTGGGTTCGAGCGATGACCCGCTGTTCCAGGCCTTCATTGGCTTCTGTCAGCGCTTGCTCGGCTTCACGGAACGCGGTGATGTCAGTGAAGCTCATGACAAAACCGCCGCCAGGCATCGGGTTGCCGATCAGCTCGATCACCCGTCCGTTGGGGAACAATCGTTCAGAGGTATGGGCGCGGCCCTGACGCATCCAGTGCAGGCGACGGGCGACGTGCACTTCGGCTTCGCCGGGACCGCACAGGCCACGTTCGGCGTTGTAGCGAATGATGTCGGCAATCGGCCGGCCGACGCTGATCAAGCCGTCGGGATAGTTGAACAGCTCCAGATAACGCCGGTTCCAGGCCACCAGTTTCAGCGATTGGTCGACCACGCTGATGCCTTGGGTGATGTTTTCTATCGCGCCTTGTAGCAGGGCGCGGTTGAATTGCAGCACTTCCGAGGCTTCGTCGGCGATCCGCACGACGTCCTCCAGCTGCATTTCCCGACCTTCAATGGCGGCTTTCACCACCGCGCGCGTCGACGAAGCGCCGAGTACGCCGGCCAGCAAGCGTTCGGTGTGGGCGATCCATTCGCCGTCGGCGTTCTGGTTCGGGTTGAAGCCTTTGCCTTGGCGGTAGGCAAAACGGATGAAGCTCTGCCGGGCGCGTTCTTCACCGACGAAGCGGGCGGCCAATTGCAGCAAGTCCTCGATCTGCACTGCCAGCATCGAGCGCGCGCTGGGGCGAGCGCTGATTTCCTGGCCGATAAACCGTCCCGCCTGCCAGTGTTCCGAAACCCTGGTGCGCGAGAGCACCGAGACCCAGGCGAACAATGTGAAGTTACCGGCCAGTGACAACACCACGCCTTGGGTCAGCGGGGTGATTGGCAGATGTAACGGGTTACTGTGCAGCCAGGCCAGACCGGGGAAACTGCTCAAGGACCAGCCGAGACTGTTGGCGGCAATGGGCAGGATCAAGGTGTAGAACCACAGGAACGTCCCGGTGGCGAGACCGGCGAATACGCCCCGGCGGTTGGCCTGTTTCCAGTACAGCGCGCCGAGCATCGCCGGGGCCAGTTGGGTCACGGCGGCGAACGCGATCTGGCCGATGGTCGCCAGGCTGGCGGTTGAGCCCAGCAGTCGATAGCTGACGTAGGCCAGCAGCAGAATCACCACGATGCTGACGCGGCGCACCGAGAGCATCCACTGGCGGAACACTTCGAACGGTCGCTCGGCGTTGTTTCGGCGCAGCAGCCACGGCAGCAACATGTCGTTGGAGACCATGGTCGACAGCGCAACGCTGGCCACGATCACCATGCCGGTCGCCGCCGAGGCGCCGCCGATGAAGGCCAGCATCGCCAAGGCCGGGTGGGATTGGGCCAGTGGCAGGCTGATGACGAACGAGTCCGGCAGCACGGAACTGGGCAGCAGCATCTGACCGGCGAGGGCGATCGGGACGACAAACAACGCCGCCAGTGCCAGATAAGCCGGGAAGACCCATTTGGCCAGGCGCAAATCCTGGGGATCGATGTTTTCCACCACGGTGACGTGGAACTGCCGGGGCAGGCAGATGATTGCCATCATGGCGACGCCGGTTTGCACCACCATCGATGGCCAGTTGATGGTTTCTTTCCAATATTGCTCAAGGCGTGGCGCGAGCATGGCCTGGTCGAACAGGTCGTCAAAGCCGTCGTACAAGCCGTAAGTCACGAACGCGCCGACGGCGAGGAACGCGAACAGCTTGACCAGCGACTCGAAGGCAATCGCCAGCACCATCCCACGGTGGTGTTCCGTGGCATCTAGGTTGCGAGTCCCGAAGACGATGGTGAACAGCGCCAGGACCAGGGACACGATCAGGGCCGTGTCCTGAGCGCGGGTGCCCATCGCGTCAGCGCCGGCGCCGATCAGCAGGTTCACCCCGAGCACGATGCCCTTGAGCTGCAAGGCAATGTAAGGCAACACCCCCACCAGGCAGATCAGCGCCACCACGACCGCCAACGACTGCGATTTACCGTAGCGGGCGGCGATGAAGTCGGCGATGGAGGTGATGTTCTCCTGCTTGCTGATCATCACCATTTTTTGCAGGACCCACGGCGCGCAGACCAGCAGCAGGATTGGCCCGAGGTAGATCGGCAGGAACGACCAGAGTTGTTCGGCGGCCTGGCCCACGGCGCCAAAGAACGTCCAGCTGGTGCAATAGACCGCCAGCGACAAGCTGTACACCCACGCACGCACTCGCGGCGGCAACGGTGTGCTGCGACGGTCGCCGTAAAAGGCGATGGCAAACATGATGGCCATATAGGCCAGGGCGACGGCGGCGATCAGCCCGCTGGACAGCGACATGGTAACTCCAGACAAAAGACACCCGGGATTGCAGCCCGGTTAGACAGTCTCGCACGATGGCAGGGGTTAGTCAGTGTCGACCAAGGTCGTGGCGTGGCGGGGTGTCGCAGGGTGTTTGCTGGTTGGATCTGTGGCGTTCAATAGGGCCTCTACGCGGGCAAGCCCGCTCCCACAGAACAACTAATGTGGGAGCGGGCTTGCCCGCGATTGGCGGCATCAAGGCTGCAACGCAATATCGATCAACCGATGCAACTCCTCAACCTCCAGCGCCGCCTCCGAAAACAGGATGCGAAACACTGTCGGTGCCGCCAACAGGTTGATCAATCGATCGACACTCGGTTTCGGTTCATCCGGGTAACGGTCGAGAATCGCCTGCAACTGTCCGCCAATGATCGTCGTGCAATAGACCGGCGTGGTGCTGCATTGCACATCGCGCAGCATGTTCCGGCCGGGCTCGGAACTCATTTCGTCGAGGTATTGCTCCGCCCAGGCGCGCACATCGCTGCGCAGGTTGCCGGTGTTGGCCGGTTCGCTTTCGGGGCGCATGCGGGCGAGGGCGACGTCGGCCAGCAATACCGATAAATCGCCCCAGCGCCGGTAAATGGTGGACGGCGTAACGCCCGCGCGCGCAGCGATCTGCGGGACGGTCACAGTGGTGCGGTCCTGCTCTTCGAGGAGCTGGCGAACGGCGCAATGAACCGACTCTTGCACCCGGGCGCTACGGCCGCCAGGGCGTAAACCTTCTTTAATAGCCATGCATCGGACCTTAACACAAAGAATTTGCTTTAAGCGCTGCCCAGTAGCACACTCCGCAAAAGCAAAAAGTTAGCTTTTGCGGAGTGTGCGCATGTCCCGTTCAGTATCCAAACGTTCCAGCCTGTGGTTTCTGGCGATCACTTTACTCAGTTTTCTGGCCGCCTCCACGGCACCGACGCCGTTGTATCACTTGTATCAGGACCATCTGCAATTCTCGGCGGCGACCCTGACCCTGATTTTCGGCGTGTATGCCCTCAGCCTGCTGGCGGCATTGCTCACCGTGGGATCACTTTCGGATTACCTGGGGCGCAAACCGGTGATTTTCACCGCCGTCTTGCTGAACATGCTGGCGATGTTGCTGTTTATCAATGCCGATAGCGTCGCCTGGTTGATCGGCGCGCGGGTGCTTCAGGGCTTCGCGACCGGTATGGCCACGGCAGCGTTAGGCGCGGCGCTGCTGGACACTGATCGCCAGCAGGGTCCGCTGGTCAACAGCGTGGCGCCATTGCTGGGCATGGCGGTGGGCGCGATGGGCTGCGGCTTGCTGGCCGAGTTTGCGCCACTGCCGTTGCAATTGACCTTTTGGGTGCTGCTCGCGTTGTTCGGGTTACAGGCGTTGTACGTCTGGCGTCTGCCGGAAAGCGTCAGTGCGCAATCCGGGGCATTGGCTTCGCTGCGTCCGACCTTGCATGTGCCGGTCCAGGCACGGCGTGCGCTGTGGCGGGTGCTGCCAATCAACACTGCCACATGGGCGCTCGGTGGTTTTTACGCCTCCCTCGCGCCGTCCCTGGTTCGCACGGCCACCGGATCGACCTCGAACCTGATTGGCGGTGCGACAGTGGCCGTCCTGACCGTCACTGGCGCGTTGATGATCTACACGTTGCGCAGTCGTGCCGCCGACAAGGTCTTGTGGATCGGTACGAGTACGCTGCCGGTGGGCGTGGCATTGATTTTACTGGCGGTACACAGCGCCAGCCTGCCGCTGTTTTTTATCGGCACGCTGGTGGCCGGTTGCGGGTTCGGCGCCAGTTTTCTCGGGTCGTTGCGCAGCGTGGTGCCATTGGCCTTGCCTCACGAGCGTGCCGGCTTGATGTCGGCGTATTACGTGCTCAGTTATCTGGCGTTCTGCCTGCCATCGTTGCTGGCGGGGAATCTGACGCGGGCCTTTGGTCTGGTGGCAACGACCGATGGCTACGGCGCCACGCTGATCGTCCTGGCCATCTTCGCCTTGTCGGCATTGATGCGACAGCGCACCACCCAGGCCTGCAGCGTCACCGGTCAGCCATAAAAAAACGCGGCGCCTTTCAAGGCGCCGCGTTTTTTGTTGGCAGCGATCAGATCTGCGCGAACCCGCCATCGACAAACAGCTCGATGCCGTTGATAAAGCTGCTGTCATCCGAGGCCAGGAAAACCGCTGCTTTCCCCACTTCCGATGGCGTTCCGAGGCGGCCAATCGGCACTTGGCTGGCCAGGAAGTCCAGCAAGCCCTGCTGCTGATCCGGCGGTGCCAGTTCAGTCAGGCCCGGGGTGTGAATCGGGCCGGGGCTGATGACGTTCACGCGAATCCTGCGGGCTTTCAGGTCCAGCAACCATGAGCGGGCGAAGTTGCGTACCGCAGCTTTACTGGCGCTGTAAACGCTGAAATTTTCCGTGCCTTTGGTGGCGGTAGTAGATGCGGTGAGGATCACCGAACCGCCGTCCTTGAGCAGTGGCAGGGATTTCTGCACGGTGAATAGCAGGCCTTTGACGTTGACTCCGAAAATCCGGTCGAAATGCTCCTCGGTGATAGCGCCGAGTGGCAGCATATCTCCGCCGCCAGCGTTGGCAAACACGATGTCCAGATGGCCGGCCTTCGCCTTGATCACTTCGAAAATCCGGTCCAGGTCGGCAAGGTTCGCCACGTCGCCCTGAATCCCGGTGATGTGGTGGCCGATGCTCTCGACTGCTGCATCCAGTTCGGCTTGACGGCGTCCGGTGATGAAGACGGTGGCGCCCTGGTCGACGAAGGCTTGAGCCGACGCCAGGCCGATGCCGGTGGTGCCGCCTGTGATCAGTGCAATTTTGCCTTTGAGTGTACTGCTCATGGTGTGAATCTCCGGTGAGTCGTTTAGGAATTTGCCGGCCATGTTATGAGCCGTTGAACAAACTCTATGCCCAAAGATTCGGCCGAAAAATCATCTGAATCGGGTTTGTTTGTACATGGTTGTGGACAATACTCAGGGCACGTCGCCTTGAGGGTTTGTGATGAATCAATTATTGGCCATGCGTGTCTTTGCCCGAGTCGTGCAAGCCGGCTCGTTTACCAAAGCCGCCGACTCGTTGAACCTGCCGAAAACCTCAGTCAGCAAACTGGTGGCCGAACTGGAAGAACACCTCGGTACGCGGCTGCTGCAACGCACCACCCGCCGGCTCACCGTGACGGCGGACGGGATGTCTTATTACGAACGCGCCATGCAACTGATGGTGGAACTGGATGACCTGGACAACAGTTTCGCCAGCGCCCAAGGTCATCCGCGCGGCAAGATCCGCGTCGACGTGGGTGGCTCGGTGGCGACCCTTTTGATCATTCCCGCGTTGCCGGATTTCTACGCGCGCTATCCGGATATTCAGATCGACATGGGCGTCAGCGACAGGCCGGTGGACCTGATCAGCGAAAACGTCGACTGCGTGATTCGTGGTGGGCCGTTGACCGAGCTGTCCCTGGCTGCGCGACCGTTAGGAATGTCGTCATGGACCACCTGTGCATCGCCGCAGTATCTGCAGCGTTTTGGCCTCCCGAGCGATCCGCGAGACCTCGAGAAAAATCATCACATCGTCAGTTACCACTCAGCCAGCACCGGGCGGGTGATGCCGGCGCGTTTCGAGCGTAACGGGGAAAAACTGGAGGTTCGCGGGCCGGGAATTTTCACGGTCAACGAGAGCAATGCCCACTTGGCGGCCGGGGTGGCGGGGCTGGGGGTCATTCATACGTTTACCTATACCGTGCAGGCGCACCTGCAGCGTGGCGAACTGGTGCCGATCCTCCAGGACTGGCGGCCACCGCGGTATCCATTCCATGTCCTGTACCCGCCAAATCGGCATCAGAGCAATCGGGTGCGGGTATTTATCGACTGGCTGGCTCAGCTGTTCGCCGATATGGATTAGTCTTGGCGCCGCGACTCATATCAACGGAGCGTCCCATGAAGATCATTCGCAGCAAATCCTTCACCGCTGACCGAGCCTGGGGCGCGTTGGATATCGCCAACATGAACGGCATCACCACGCGGTTGCACTGGACCGATCAGCCCTACAAATGGCACGTCAATGACGGTCAGGAAGTGTTTGTGGTGCTCGATGGGCAAGTGCAGATGCGTTATCGCGAGGAGGGCGTGGAAAAACAGGCGCTGTTGGAAGTTGGCGATATCTTCTATGCGTCTGTCGACACCGAACACGTCGCTCATCCGCTGGGCGCAGCGAGAATCCTGGTGATCGAATCCGAAGGCAGCGTGTGACGTATATCTGCAAAACAGATAACAGTTAGAGATATTACCCGTTATATAGATATTCGATTCGGATCTACCATGAATTCCACCTCACAAGAGGAGAGGAATTCGCCATGACCTGCTCCAATAGCAACACCCTCGGTTTTAAACCGCTCAGCCATTTGCAGCACCCGCTCGAGGCCATCCGCCAATTCACCCCGAACTGGTTCGCCGCGACCATGGGCACGGGCGTGCTCGCATTGGCGCTGGCGCAACTGCCCGTTGCCATGCCCGGCCTGCATGCCATAGCCGAGGGGTTGTGGCTATTTAACATTCTGCTGTTCGCACTCTTTACCGCAGCCTATACAGCACGCTGGGTGCTGTTCTTTGATGAGGCCCGGCGGATTTTCGGTCACTCCACGGTATCGATGTTTTTCGGCACCATTCCCATGGGGTTGGCGACGATCATCAACGGCTTTCTGGTGTTCGGGTTGCCGCGCTGGGGCAACGGCGTGATTCATATCGCTGAAATGCTGTGGTGGCTTGATGTGGCCCTGTCGTTGGCCTGCGGCGTGCTGATTCCCTACATGATGTTCACCCGCCAGGAACACAGCATCGACCAGATGACCGCCGTCTGGCTGTTGCCTGTAGTCGCAGCAGAGGTGGCCGCCGCCAGCGGTGGTTTGCTGGCACCGCACCTGGCCGATGCCCATTCGCAACTGGTGATGCTGGTGACCAGCTATGTGCTTTGGGCGTTTTCCCTGCCGGTGGCGTTCAGCATTCTGACCATCCTGTTGCTGCGCATGGCGCTGCACAAATTGCCTCACGAAAACATGGCCGCCTCCAGCTGGCTGGCGCTCGGTCCGATTGGCACCGGGGCATTGGGCATGTTGCTGCTGGGTGCCGATGCGCCCGCCATCTTTGCGGCCAACGGCCTGCCGGGCATGGGCGAAATGGCTGCGGGGTTGGGGCTGGTGGCCGGGATCACTCTCTGGGGCTTCGGCTTGTGGTGGATGCTGATGGCGGTGCTGATCACCGTGCGTTACTTGCGCGCCGGTATTCCTTTCAACCTCGGCTGGTGGGGCTTCACCTTCCCGCTGGGCGTCTATTCTCTGGCGACATTGAAACTGGGCAGCACTTTGAACCTGACGTTTTTCAGTGTCTTTGGCTGCGTGCTGGTGGCGATGCTGGCGGTGATGTGGCTGATCGTCTCGAAACGGACCGTACAAGGTGCGTGGCGCGGTGAGCTGTTTGTCTCGCCGTGCATTGCAGGATTAAACAAATAACCTGCAAAGATTAGGTAATGTGTGGCCTGGATCGACGTACGACATTCCAATAACAAATTCCACGCCACGCTTCACCTAACATCAGGGACACATGGAAGATGAGCCACCCCTCACAGTTCACTTTGCTTCGCACCCGGCGCTTCCTGCCGTTCTTCGTGACACAGTCCCTCGGGGCATTCAACGACAACATCTTCAAGCAGTCGTTGATCCTCGCCATTCTGTACAAGCTGACGATCGAGGGTGACCGCTCGATCTGGGTCAACCTGTGTGCGCTGCTGTTCATCTTGCCGTTCTTTCTGTTCTCGGCGCTGGCCGGCCAGTTCGGGGAAAAATTCGCCAAGGACGCGCTGATTCGTCTGATCAAGCTTGGGGAGATCGCCATCATGGCGGTCGGCGCCGTCGGCTTTCTGTTCGATCACTTGTCGCTGATGCTGGTGGCGCTGTTCGCCATGGGCACGCACTCGGCACTGTTCGGGCCGGTGAAGTATTCGATCCTGCCTCAAGCCCTGCGTGACGAAGAGTTGGTGGGGGGCAACGGCCTGGTGGAAATGGGCACCTTCCTGGCGATCCTCGCCGGAACCATCGGCGCCGGGATCATGATGTCGTCCAGTCATTACGCGCCTGTCGTTTCCACGGCGATTGTCGGTGTCGCGGTGCTGGGTTACCTGGCCAGTCGCAGCATTCCGCGGGCGGCGGCCTCATCGCCGCAAATGCGCCTGAACTGGAACATTTTCAGCCAGTCCTGGGCCACGTTGAAACTGGGTTTGGGGCAAACGCCCGCCGTGTCGCGGTCCATCGTCGGCAACTCGTGGTTCTGGTTTGTCGGAGCGATTTATCTGACGCAGATTCCGGCGTATGCCAAGGAGTGGATGCACGGTGACGAGACCGTGGTGACACTGATTCTGACGGTGTTCTCGGTCGGCATCGCATTGGGCTCGATGCTCTGCGAGAAGCTTTCGGGGCGCAAAGTCGAGATTGGTCTGGTGCCGTTTGGTTCGTTCGGATTGACCGTGTTTGGTCTGCTGCTGTGGTGGCATTCGGGCGGTATTCCGGACAGCGTCAATGGCCATGGCTGGATCGAAGTCCTCGGTTTTGGCCACGCCTGGCTGGTGCTGATCGACATCCTGGGGCTGGGGATTTTCGGCGGGTTCTACATTGTGCCGCTGTACGCGCTGATCCAGTCGCGCACTCCCGAAAACGAGCGCGCGCGGGTGATTGCCGCCAACAACATTCTCAACGCTCTGTTCATGGTGGTCTCGGCGATTGTCTCGATTGTCCTGCTGAGCGTGGTCAAGCTGTCGATCCCGCAGCTGTTTCTGGTGGTGTCGCTGCTGAACATCGGCGTTAACGCCTACATCTTCAGCATCGTTCCCGAGTTCAGCATGCGTTTCATGATCTGGCTGCTCAGCCATTCCATGTACCGCGTGGAGCATCGCAACCTGGAACTGATTCCCGATGAAGGCGCCGCATTGCTGGTCTGTAACCATGTGTCGTTTGTCGATGCGTTGCTGATTGGCGGCGCAGTACGTCGGCCGATTCGCTTTGTGATGTATTACAAGATCTACAACCTGCCGGTACTGAACTTTATCTTTCGCACCGCCGGGACAATTCCTATCGCGGGACGTCAGGAAGACATTCAAATCTACGAAAAAGCCTTCAAACGGATCGCTGAATACCTGAAGGATGGTGAGCTGGTGTGCATCTTCCCCGAAGGCAAATTGACCGCCAACGGCGAGATCGACGAGTTCAAGGGCGGGCTGACGCGGATACTCGAAGAGACACCGGTGCCGGTGATTCCACTGGCGTTGCAAGGATTGTGGGGGAGTTTTTTCAGCCGCGATCCGGGCAAGGGATTGTTTCGTCGGTTGTGGTCGCGGGTGACGTTGGTGGCGGGGCCGGCGGTGGCGGTCGAAGCGGCGGAGCCAGCGAAGTTGCAGGCGATGGTTGGCGAGTTGCGCGGGACTGTTAGATAGTCGGTGACTGTCAGGGCCTCATCGCGGGCAAGCCCGGCTCCCACAGGGATTTGTGAATAACACATATCCGGTGTGGGAGCGGGCTTGCCCGCGATAGCGGTAGTTGCCTACGCGCTGACCTTCAGGCCAATCAACCCGGCAACGATCAACGCCACGCTGGCCAGCCTGAACAGCGCCATGGATTCGCCAAACAGAATGATCCCGGCGATGACTGTGCCCACGGCGCCCACTCCAGTCCATATTGCATAGGCCGTGCCCAGCGGCAATTCCTTCATGGCAAGGCCCAGCAAGCCGAGGCTGATGGCCATGGCGGCGACAGTGAGTGCAGTCGGGAGAGGGCGGCTGAAACCGTCGGTGTATTTCAGGCCGACGGCCCAGCCTACTTCGAACAGGCCGGCGAAAAACAGAATGATCCAGGACATGAGAGACCTCCATCGATTGACGGGGTCGTCCCCAGATTAATGACTCGATCGAGCCGCGAGGTCGTCCTCGCGTTGGGCGATAGAGTGCCCATCATTGATCCGGGGATCAAGTTTTCGGGTCAGTCCGCCGCCTGCTCAGCAGCGATTCTACGGTCTTCTTTTTCGCTCATACGGCGGAAATACGTCGAGAGCAGCGCGCCCGAAATGTTGTGCCAGACGCTGAACAAAGCGCTAGGCACCGCCGCCAGTGGCGAGAAATGCGCACTGGCCAGCGCAGCGCCCAAACCGGAGTTCTGCATGCCGACTTCCAGCGCCAGGGATTTGCGCTGCGCCAGCGGCAGTTTGAACAGCCGTCCGGTGAAGTAGCCCAGCAGGTAACCGAAGCTGTTGTGCAGCATCACCACGGCCATGATCAACAGGCCCGACTCGGCAATTTTCGCCTGGCTGGCGGCTACCACGGCGGTGACGATGATCACGATGCTCACCACCGAAATTAGCGGCAACACTTCCACTGCATGACGAACCCGGCTGCCGAGCAAGCGCTGGGCAACCACGCCGAGCACGATTGGCAGCAGCACCACTTGCAGGATCGACCAGAACAGCTCCATGAAGGACACCGGCAACCAGGCCGAAGCCAGCAACCAGATCAACGCCGGTGTCAGCAGTGGCGCGAGGAGGGTGGTGACCGCCGCGATGGCCACCGACAACGCCAGGTCGCCGCGAGCCAGCCAGGTCATGACGTTCGAGGAGGTGCCGCTTGGACAGCAACCGACCAGAATCACGCCGACCGCAATTTCCGGCGGCAAGTGAAATGCCTGGCAGAGCAACCACGCCACACCGGGCATGATCACGAAATGCGCAACCACGCCCAGGGCCACGCGCCACGGGTGGCGAGCGACTTCGGCGAAGTCTTCGAGTTTGAGGGTCAGGCCCATGCCGAACATCACCAGGCCCAGCAGTGGCACGATTGCGCCTTTCAGGCCGATGAACCACGTCGGTTGTGCAAAGGCCACGACCGCGAAAATCAGCACCCAGTAAGCGAAGGTGTTGCCGACAAAACGACTCAATGCAGCCAGTGCGCGCATGGTCTGATCCTTTTTATTAAGTAGCACCACAAAACAACTGTGGGAGCGAGCTTGCCCGCGATGAGGGACTGACATTCAACAATGATGTTGACTGAAACTCCGCCATCGCGAGCAAGCTCGCTCCCACAATTGAGATCACAAGCTTTTAGATACCCTGCGGGGTCTCTTCACCGCCCAATGCTTCAACCAGCGCCGGCAGGAAGTCGCCGAACGTCAGCATCATCAGGGTGAAGCTGGCGTCCAGTTGGCCGAGGGCTTCTTCGCCGCCGTCCTGTTCCGCCTGGTCTTGCAGCAAGTCTTCGAACTTCAGGCGCTTGACCACCATCTTGTCGTCGAGGACGAAAGACAGCTTGTCTTGCCAGGCCAGCGACAGCTGAGTAACCACTTTGCCGGTGCTCAGGTGCAGCTGGATTTCTTCGCTGGTCAGGTCCTGACGCTTGCAACGCACGATGCCGCCGTCTTCGTGAGTGTCACGCAGCTCGCACTCGTCCAGCACAAAGAAGTCGTCCGCGGCTTTCTGGGTGGTGACCCATTCCGTCATGGTGGCGGTCGGCGACATTTTCACGGTCAACGGACGTACCGGCAGTGTGCCGATCACTTCGCGCAGGGTGGAGAGCAGGTCTTCGGCACGTTTCGGGCTGGCCGAGTTGACCAGGATCAGGCCCTGTTTCGGCGCGATGGCGGCGAAGGTCGACGAGCGACGGATAAAGGCGCGCGGCAGGAACGCCTGGATGATTTCATCCTTGATCTGGTCGCGTTCCTTTTTGTAGACCTTGCGCATTTGCTCGGCCTCGATCTCTTCGACCTTTTCCTTCACCGCGTCACGCACGACGCTGCCCGGCAAGATGCGCTCTTCCTTGCGAGCGGAGATCAGCAGGAAATCGCCGCTGACGTGCACCAGCGGAGCATCTTCGCCTTTGCCGAATGGCGCGACGAAACCGTAGGTGGTCAACTCCTGGCTTGCACATGGACGCGCCTGTTTGGTGGCCAGTGCAGTTTCCAACGCCTCGGCATCAAAAGGCAGATCTTGGGTCAGGCGATAGATAAGCAGGTTTTTGAACCACATGGGGTGAGTCTCTCCTTATATACAAAGGGGGGCATTATTCTCTTAGCGAAGCCATAGGCCAACCCTT
The DNA here is from genome assembly GCF_949767865.1 of Pseudomonas sp. IT-P294. NCBI lineage: Bacteria > Pseudomonadati > Pseudomonadota > Gammaproteobacteria > Pseudomonadales > Pseudomonadaceae > Pseudomonas > Pseudomonas sp. IT-P294. The sequence goes on from NZ_CATKQW010000033.1 coordinate 223,054, forward strand.
CGCTAAGCCTTTGGAAGGCCTGAGAAAATTATTTAAAAAAGTGCTTGCCAGCGATGTGGTCGCTCCGTAGAATGCGCGCCACACCGAAAGTGAAGGGTGATTAGCTCAGCTGGGAGAGCATCTGCCTTACAAGCAGAGGGTCGGCGGTTCGATCCCGTCATCACCCACCATTCGCTTCAAGTGTTACGCGCAGCGGTAGTTCAGTCGGTTAGAATACCGGCCTGTCACGCCGGGGGTCGCGGGTTCGAGTCCCGTCCGCTGCGCCATATTCGGTAACCTGGAACGCTGAACGCCAGGTCACCACAGAAAAGCCCGCTTAAACGCGGGCTTTTTTCTGCCTGTTGTTCCTGCTGGATGCGTCGTTTCATTGATTTTCAGATTTTTTTAATAAATTTTTTAATTAAATCAACACTTTATGAAAATCTGTGGCACAATGCGCCCCGCAACGAAGGTAAAGGGTGATTAGCTCAGCTGGGAGAGCATCTGCCTTACAAGCAGAGGGTCGGCGGTTCGATCCCGTCATCACCCACCACTACTTTCAATGTTACGCGCAGCGGTAGTTCAGTCGGTTAGAATACCGGCCTGTCACGCCGGGGGTCGCGGGTTCGAGTCCCGTCCGCTGCGCCATATTCGGTAATCTGGAACGCTGAACGCCAGGTAACCACGGAAAAAGCCCGCTTTATGCGGGCTTTTTGCTGTCTGGGATTTGGGTTTTATTGTTCGGCGTTACGGCTGTGGCGGTAATCACTCACGGCTTCATACACCGCTTTGCGCAGGCGGTTGATGCCACCAATCGGTCGATGCGCCTCCAGCCCGAACCACGGATTGAACGACTGGTTGTCGCATTGCAGGTTAAGAGCCGGCGTGTCGAAGTCCTGGGCAGATAGCTTGATCCGCGCCACGGTCTGGAACGGTGCATCGTTTTCCTGCCACTCAATACTGGTGTCTTCGATCGGCATGTACTGGCGCGGATCCTGTCGCTGGATCTGCAAGACGAAGCACGCCGGCACCCGATCCGTCGACAATTGCTGATTCAGCGCAGCGCGCAGGAAGTTCGGCAGCTTCTGGTTTTGAGCGGGCAGGGCGTAGGTCGGGCAGCTGTCAGGATCCGGCGCCACGCGGAACTTGGCATTGGCTTCACCGAACTTGTAGGGCGAAACCGAAAAGTAAGTGGTCTGCGTCGGACTTTGCGGGGCGGGGGAGAGTGTCGCCAAGGCCACAAATAAATGTCGGACCTGCCAGGTGCGCGGATCCCAGCCAGGGAAGAACGCCATCAACGTCTTGCCGTCTGCCTGGGCGGCCACATTCTGCCGGTATTCGGCGACATCGCTGACGAAGAAATTCGGATGGCTGAACATCACGAAGTCCTGCTCATGCCGACTTTGCTGATCGTCCAGCAATTGTTTGCCCGGCACATCCATCAACTTGATCGCCATGCCGCGGGCATCGCGGATGCTGTCGAATTGCGGGTAGGCATTGCCGTTGGACAGCCGCACCGTCGCTTGCCAGGTTTTCCCGGGTTCGCTGAACACACCCTGACGCAGTTCACTCGCCAGATCCGGCAGCACCTGAACGTCGGCCTTCACGCAGCCATGGGCCTTGGCATGCGCATCGCGCAGGTAGCGAGTGTTTTCACGGTGCTGATCGACAATGCGCACGGCGGTCTGAATGATGTCCTGAGTCATCGCCGCTTCGCCGTCCGGAATCAATTCTTCAGTCGAGACCGGTCCTCTGTGCTGCCAGGCGAACCATGCCGTGGCCAGCGCCCAGCCGAGCAATCCAAGGCCTAGCAAGCACAACAGGGATTTGCCGAAAAAGACGCCAAGGCGCATCCAGAGTCTGCTCATGGCAATTGTGCCTCCAACGGGCCGCCCAACACTTTCAGGTATTCCAGCAGCGCCCAGCGCTCCTGCGGGTCCAGCAGACGACCAATCACGCCATTGCCACGCTTGCCGGCACGGAATTCGTGGCCGCTGTTGTGATTGCCGGTGATGCGCGTGTCGAACACGAAACCATTGCTGAAAGCCTCGGTGCGATACCCCAGGTGCCTGGGGTCGTACTCGAACGTGCCTTTATAGAAGGTTGTCGCGCGCTCATCCTGGGGCGAGAGCAGCTGATAAAGGCTTGGCACCGAACCGTTGTGCAGAAACGGCGCCGTTGCCCAGATACCGGCCAAGGGCCGTGCCTTGTAGGCGCGCATTTCACGTACGCCGATGGGCAGGCCGAAGCCATTCATCGCGGGTTGCTGGGCGAGGGGAATGTTCGCGTCGAGGTAGGCCCGGTTGCTGACGAAAGCGGTGATGTAGGCCAATCCTCTGGCTGACGAGAGTTTGCTCAAGTCCAACGGTTCGGTGGGCGTTGGCTGCAACTGGACATCCAGTTTCGCCAGTTCCGCCGGGTCCCATTGCAACGCGCTGAGGTCGAAGCGATGGTCGGCAATGTTGTTGGCCGCGCCCGGATCTGTGCCGATGTAGTCCACCGGCAGCATTTTGAGATGCTGCACCCAGCGTCCGTCACTTTGCACCGATCGCGGTACGTGGCAGCCGGCGCAGTTTTCGCTGAATAATTCGCGCCCTTGAGCCGCCAGAGGTTTATCGACTGCTCCCAACAGCGCTTCCGGCCAGGCCGGAGGCTTGAGCCGTTGCAGGGTTTGTTCGATCAGGTGCAAGTCGTGCAACCGCACACTGGAGGGGTAGCGATCGTCTCCTTTGAGCGGTTGGCCATTGGCGTCGAAGAGGTTCAGCGTGGCGCCGACCCCCAGTGCCTCGCCGATGTTGCGGGCCATCGGTTGCTGCGCCGAACCGTTCCATTGCACCCAGTCAAAAGTCCACATGTCCCACAGTTGCGGGTAGTCCACCGGGGCATTGGCCACACGGTAATTGCGGGGCGAAATCGCGTCACCGAAGCTGGCGTTGGCGATACGACCGAAGGCGTCGGTGCGGCCGGGGCCTTCCTCTGTTGGATAAAGTCCGCGATGGGTGTCGTTCCAGGCCACCTTCACGAAGGTGTCGAGCGAGGCTTTGAAATCCTTGCGCAGTTGTTGGCGTCGGGTGTCGTAGTCGTCGCCAAGCACGTTGCGTGCGAAACGTTCGAATTTCCAGGGGGTGTAATACGTCGAGGCCAAACTTGCCACCAACGCTTGCCCGAAACTGCCACCACGCAATGTCGGAACGCTGGAAGGCAAGACATGCTGCGCCGAGCCGCCATCGATGCGCACGGCCTGGCCGTTGAAGCGCAATTCCCCGGTGTGGCAGGCGGCGCAGGTGATGTCCAGATACTCTTCCTGACTGCCAGGTTTTTTATGCCGGGCAAACCCCACCGGCAAGTTGCCGGGGTTATCTGGCGTGGCTTTCTGCTCAGGGTCAATCAGAAAACCAAAGCGTGCGAGGTATTCGGGGGCGGCGAATCGTTGTGTCGAGAAGGGCAGTTCAAGGGCTCGGAACCAGTCATAGCGCAACCCTTTGACCTCGGTGCCCTGAGGTGTGAAGTAGAAAACCTGGCGGTCAGCGTCGCTCCACTGGTCCAGGTAATGCACCTGCCGGCCGGGTGATTCTGTCGGCAATTTCGGATTGGCGACGAAATACAGCACCACGGCCAGGCCCAGCACCAGCAGCACTGCAAGCAGGGCGAGTAAACGCAATAAGAGGCGCAAGATAAACATCCTTGTCGATTTATGGCTCTCTTATGCCTCAGCGCCCAAGGTGGCGGCAAGTGGCCATTACGCCAGATGTAGGGGGATACAGCATCATCCGATGGGCGTTAGATGACAGAAGCTTCATCGTTGCATGGGGGAAATGCGTTAAAACACCTGAACTTATCGGATGTTTCCTGCTCTCATGCCGGTAGCCATTGGTCGTGGCCGCCTGATAAGCTCGCGGCTTTACTCGATTGCCCTTTAGGCGCATGAACAAGGAAATAGCATGAAACAGCATCGGTTGGCGGCGGCGGTGGCCCTGGTTAGCCTGGTACTTGCGGGTTGTGATTCGCAGACCAGCGTAGAGCTGAAAACCCCGGCGCAAAAAGCTTCCTACGGGATTGGCCTGAACATGGGCAAGAGCCTGGCTCAGGAAGGCATGGATGACCTCGACTCCAAGGCCGTAGCCCAAGGCATCGAAGATGCCGTCGGCAAGAAAGAACAGAAGCTGAAGGATGACGAACTGGTCGAAGCCTTCGCAGCGCTGCAAAAGCGTGCTGAAGAGCGCATGGCCAAAATGAGCGAAGAGTCGGCTGCTGCCGGCAAGAAATTCCTCGAAGACAACGCCAAGAAAGCCGGTGTCACCACCACTGCTTCGGGCCTGCAATACGAAGTGGTCAAGAAAGCCGATGGCCCACAGCCTAAGCCGACTGACGTAGTGACTGTTCACTACACCGGCAAGCTGACCAACGGCACCGTATTCGACAGCTCCGTCGAGCGTGGCAGCCCGATTGATCTGCCGGTCAGCGGCGTGATCCCGGGTTGGGTCGAAGGCCTGCAACTGATGCACGTTGGCGAGAAGTACAAACTGTACATCCCTAGCGAACTGGCTTACGGCGCCCAAAGCCCAAGCCCGGCGATTCCAGCCAACTCGGTGCTGGTATTCGACCTGGAACTGCTGGGGATCAAAGATCCAGCAAAAGAAGACGCAGCCAAGTAATACGCGTCTGCTCCAAAAACAACGCCTCGCTTTATGCGGGGCGTTGTTGCATCTGGCGTTCAGCAAGGGTAAACAAAGCGAACGGATGCCACACAGTGCAGTCATAGCCATTGAGGCGCCATCGCTATCCGCGCTGGAGCGCCAAGTCAATGAATTCTTGGGTTTTTTTATGTGAGTAAAAAACGCCCGATCTGAGTTGAGCCCTTATGAAACGGGGCTTTCAGCCGTGAAAAATAGCTCTGTTCACAAGGTTATCCACAATTTGTGTGGATAACATTTCAGTCGGAGGAATGATGAAAGCACCCTGGAATTTCGAGCGTTTCCTCCCCCTCGCCGGACGACTGCTTGCCCGGGGCCGTTTGCCGACACTGTTGTTCGCCGTCGCCAGCAAAGGTGCGAGTCAGGGCAACCGACTGGGCAAGCTCAAAGATGATCTGCGCTTGTTGCAGGCGCTCTGCCTGGCGTACTGGCGCGGCGAGTACCGCGCCATCAGCCCGAAGGCGATGATTTCGGTGGTGGCAGGCCTGATGTACTTCCTCAGCCCGGTCGATGCGATCCCGGATTTCATTCCGGTATTTGGCATGCTCGATGACATCGCCGTGCTGGCCTGGGTGATGAAAGTCCTCGACGATGAACTCAACGGCTTCCGCGCATGGCGCAATCGTCAGCAGCCGGAGAAGCTCGCGGTGGTCGAACGCCTTCCTGACACCCCCGAACAACTTCAGCTTCAGGGACCGAAAAAAGCATGATTTGATGGGACATCGCCCCTATTTCATGCCCCCGCGCGACCTTGGCCGCTGTTAGGATTACACTTCTAGGGAAAAGTGCCGACTCGCTAAGTGTCGTTGTCCTACGGGGAAGTCATGGATATTCAGATAATCACACGCGAAGGCGAGCCCGAATATGCGGTTTTGCCGTGGGCTCAGTATCAGGCTCTACTGAAAGCAGCAGGCATTAATGAGCAGCCGGTGCCCGATGCACCGCGACGTCAGGCCGCATCACCAGACCAGATTTTGCCCGGTCTGGATCAACTACGCAGTTTGCGCGAAGGGAAGGGCATCGCCATTGAGGCGCTGGCCCGCACGGTAGGCATCAGCCCGTCTTATCTGGCCTTGATCGAAAGTGGCGAGCGTCAACCCGACGCTGCGATTCGCCGCAGCCTGGCCTGGGAGTTGACGGTGCCAGGGTGGAGGGAGGAATCGTGAGCGTACGCATCAGTCGTCAACATTGGGACGGGTTGCTGGGTGAGCTGGATCAGGCGCGCCGTCAGCGACATCTTTTGACTTACCGGGCCTTGCTGGAACGTTTGCAATTGCCCACGCCGGCCATGCAAACCCTGACCGCAGCACTCGAGCATCTGGCTGCGCTGGACGCCAAGGCCGAGCAGCCGCTGCGCAGCTCCCTGGTGATCAGCCAGGGCGCCAGTCGTCTGCCACGGACCGGTTTCTTCGAGTGCGTCGAACGTCTGGGTCGATTTTCCGGGCCGTCCGACGGCGTTGCTGCCGCCTCGTGGCACGCTTCGGAAGTAGTGCGAGTCTTCGAATACGAATACCCCGAATCAGCGGAGGCCTGAGTGTTTTTAAAGCTCAAGGCGCGGGCCTCTTACTGGCTGGCCCGCCGGCTGTTTCACTGGTCGTGGTTCGTACGACAGCCCCGTGGCTGGAGCTGGCTCGAAGGCCAGTTCGCGCGCATGGCCAACCTGGGCGATGTCGGTGCGCAAAGCTTCTATGGCCACATCCTGGCCTTTCGCGGTGTCGGCCTAGGCGCTCGTGAGGAAGGTGTGCGATTGCTGCGCCTGGCGGCTTTGGCGGGGGATGGCAAAGCGGCGTATCAAGTGGGCGTGATCAGTTTGGCGGGAACGCCGAGCAAGGCGCCGGATCCGGTTGAAGCGGCGAAATTTTGGGGCATGGCGGCGAAGGCCGGGCATCCGTTGGCTGAGATGAAGCTTAAAGAGCTGGCGACTCGGGGTGATACGCGGTAAATCATCGATGCCGACATACAGACGTGGCGTGAGGGAAACTTCTCGCCACGTTTGCGTTTCTGGCGTCTGGATTATTAGAGACGGTGCATTAGAGAATTGCCCTACGCCAAGATCGTCCTTCCCTGACTTCTTTCCGGATTGATCCCCCGCAAAGTCCTGCGCGTTTATTGCTGTGTAAGTCCGTCGGAGATTTCCTTCGAGTTGTAGCGGCTTTCATGAACTGGTGCGTGATGTGTCTCATCGATAGTCTTCTGGCTGTCACTGCAAATTCAGTGACAGGGTGTGGAAGCCCTTCTATCGTTAGTCGCGTCAAGCGCCACCAGTTCGGCGTTTTTTCGTCTGTGTTTTATGGTGGCTGTGCGCGGGGCGCTTTCGAGTGCGCCGAGTGCCTAACGTCTCGGTCTTCCACACCCGCGTTCAGCCGCCACCTATTGCGTGGAAGTGATTTCTGGCGGCTCCAATCCATACGTTAGGAAGTAAAACAATGAAAACGCTTACGCCAGATCCGCCGTATACCCCTTTAACTCCCCATCCCGACAACCGCTTCATGGCGCTGACCAGCAACTGCAGCGACATGCCCACCCTGTTCGTCGACACCCACGCGCCGCTCGATATATTGACCGACGCTGCCTGCTACCGAATCCGTGCCGTTACCCAAGTGCTGGAGAACCTTTCCATGCGCGGTTCGGTTGAGTGCGATTCCATGATTCTCAGCGACTTTGCGCTGCTCTGCGCCATTCCACTGCGCGATGGGTGTGATGTGCTGGATGTGGTTGGGCGGCGGTTGGGGGCGCAGTCGTCGGCTGATTAGATCCGCAGATTTTGGTTGTCTGGTCGGGCCTCTTCGCGGGCTTGCCCGCGAAGGCGTCAGCCCAATCACCGCTGCCCCATGAGCAACTCTTCGTGCTGCCGCGGCACCAGACTATCAATCACATGCACGCTATACCCTGGCACATTCTTCGCGTGATGTTTGGCCTGCGAAGCCATCTCCGCCAACTGGCTTGCATCAAGTTGTCCACAGGCCTGCGGATGCAAATGAACCACGCCGATCGACAGTGACAACAGTGGAAACTCCTGACGCACGCCCTGGCGGTTCGGCGCGATAAAGCAGCCGGCTTCCAGGTGTTCGCTGCGGTAGAAACGCCGACACTGGCTCTGGAAGTCTTCGAGCAATTGGTTCAGGCGTTTACGCCAGTCTTGTGGGCCAAGCACCATCAGGAAATCGTCGCCACCAATATGGCCGACGAAGTCGCGGGACGGGTCGACGCGGTCGTTCAGGCATTGCGCCAGGCACAGCAGGACTTCATCGCCACGACCGTAGCCGTAGATGTCGTTGAAGGGTTTGAAACTGTCGATGTCGACGTAGCAGATCACCGATTCGCGCTGTTGTTGCAGCAGCCGGGTCAGGCACTGCTGGATGGGCACGTTACCCGGCAGCAAGGTCAGCGGGTTGGCGTAGCGGGCTTGCTGGATTTTCAGTTCGGTAATCAGCTTGAGCACATCGATCACCCGGCCCAATCCCAAATAACCGCCGTCGAGGGTGATGATGAAATCCTCTTCGATACGTTGTCGGGCGCGACTGGTGATCAGGCGGCTGACCTGTTGCAGCGACTGGCTCATTTCCACGGCAAGAAAATCATCGTTCATCAAACGGCTGATCGGCTTGCGGGCGAAGAGGTCGGTGGCAAAGGGCTTGAGCAGCGCGTCCGAGAGCGAATGCCGGTGGACGATGCCACAGGGGTGGCCTTGCTCGTCGAGCACCGCCAGCGAGTTCAGGTTGGCCTGGCGGCGGAAGGCTTCCAGCACCGTGGCCGTCGGTGTATCGCGGGTCACGGCCGGTTGCTCGTTGAGCAAGGCGCTGAGGTCGCTGCCTTCGTCGTTCAGCGCCACGGCAGTGCTGTCGTGCTTGGGCATCAAGGCGCGGGCATCGCGAGGTGGCTGTTCCTGCGGGCGACACAGCAAATAGCCCTGGACCAGGTCCACGCCCATCTCGGTCAACACCGCAAGTTCTTCGGGCAGTTCGATGCCTTCGGCGATCACTTTGGCCCGCGAGGCCTTGGCGATTTGCAGGATTGAACCGACGAATTCGCGCTTGAGCGCGTCCTGGTGGATGCCGTCGATGAAGTGCCGGTCGATTTTCACGTAGTCCGGGCGCAGCTCGGACCACAGGCGCAAACTCGAGTAACCCGCGCCCAGGTCATCCAGCGCAATTGAAAACCCCATCGCCCGGTAATGATGCAGGGCATTTTGCAGCAACTGAAAATCATCGGTCGGGGTTTGTTCGGTGAGTTCGATCACCACCTGATCGGGCGGAATACCGAAATCCTGCAGCAATTGCAGGGTGCGACCGGGTTGGTGAGCGACTTCGAGCAGCGATTCGGGCGACACGTTGAGGAACAGTTTGCCCGGCAGTTGTTGGTCGTTGAACCGTCGGCAGGCACTTTCCCGGCAAGCGATTTCCAGCTCGCTCAAACGACCGGCCTGGCGCGCTACGGCGAACAATGCGATGGGGGAGTGCAGCGGACTGTTTGACGGGCCACGAGTGAGGGCTTCATAGCCGACAATGCGTCGCTCAGAGAGAGAAATGATCGGCTGGAACAGGCTGTGCAAACCGCTTTGAGCCAGTATTGAACTCAACGCACTCAGCTGTTCGGTAGTGGTCATGGCATTCTCTGGCGATAAAAAAAGGACTGGGAGCGCTCTCTTGGATAAAGAGGGCTCCCAATCCTTTATTTCACGACAGAATGATGACTGTTTGATGACGCTCCGGGGAGCGTCAGCATTAAATTGCCATCAGCTCCTTAGTGCTTGGCGACCGCCGTGTTGAGTTTCAAGTAATCCAGCAGAATCCGCCCGGTCTCGCTCAGGTAGGCATCGTCTTCTGGCTTAGTCTTGTCTGGCTCTGCCGCGATCGCGTCTTCGTCTTCTTTCTTCAGCTCTTTAAGCGGCTCTTCGCCCTTGGCCTTGCGACGGATGTTTTCCATCGCCAGTTGCTTGGCTTCGATATCGGCGTGTTGGGCACGGCGATCGGCTTCATTGAGGCTGACGGTTTTTTCTGCCATCAGCTTCTGGGCCAGGGCCAGCTTGTCGCGGATGAACACGAACTCCGCGTCCTTGGCCGAGCGCACGTCATGCTCGGACTTGAGCTGCGCGATGTACGGTTTGAACGGGTCGACCGCCGGCTTGATCGCGGCTTTGATGGTGTCCCACGGCATGGCTTCCGGCAGGGCACTTTCACCGATTTCCTTGGTGTCGATGATCGACGGGTAATCGATGTCCGGCAGGACGCCCTGATGCTGGGTGCTCTGACCGGAAACCCGGTAGAACTTGGCCAGGGTCAGTTTCAGTTCGCCATGGTTCAGCGGCTGAATGGTCTGCACGGTGCCTTTACCGAAGGTCTGGCCGCCGATGATCAGTGCACGGTGGTAGTCCTGCATCGCGCCGGCAAAAATCTCCGAAGCCGAGGCGGACAAACGGTTGACCAGCAACGCCATCGGGCCTTTGTAGAAGGCGCCCGGGTTTTCATCTTCCAGCACATCGACCCGGCCATCGGCGTTACGCACCAGTACGGTCGGACCTTTGTCGATGAACAGGCTGGTCAGCTCAGTGGCTTCCTGCAAGGAACCTCCGCCGTTGTTGCGCAGGTCGATGACCACGCCGTCGACTTTGTCTTTCTGCAACTCGGTCAACAGCTTCTTGACGTCGCGGGTGGTGCTCTTGTAATCCGGATCGCCGGCACGGAACGCCTTGAAGTCGAGGTAGAAGGCCGGAATCTCGATGATGCCGAGCTTGTAGTCCTTGCCATCCTGTTTCAGGTTGAGGACCGATTTCTTCACAGCCTGGTCTTCAAGCTTCACCGCTTCGCGGGTGATCGGCACGATCTTGCTGGTCTGGTCATTTGGCGCATTGCTGGCCGGAATGACTTCCAGGCGCACCACGGTGCCTTTCGGACCACGGATCAGCTTGACCACTTCGTCCAGACGCCAGCCGACCACATCGACCATCTCTTTGTTGCCTTGGGCAACGCCGATGATCTTGTCAGCCGGTGCGACTTGTTTGGTCTTGTCCGCCGGGCCGGCAGGCACCAGACGCACGACTTTCACTTGATCGTTATCGCTCTGCAACACGGCGCCGATGCCCTCGAGGGACAGGCTCATGTTGATGTCGAAGTTTTCCGCGTTATCCGGCGACAGATAATTGGTGTGCGGGTCGTAGGACATGGCGAAGGTGTTGATGTACGCCTGGAAGATGTCTTCCGCGCGGGTCTGGTCCAGGCGCGTCAACTGGTTCTTGTAGCGCTTGGTCAGGGTGTCCTGGATCTGCTTGGAGTCCTTGCCCGCGATCTTCTGCCGCAAGACTTCGTCCTTGACGCGTTTGCGCCACAGGTCGTCAAGTTCTGCGGTGGACTTCAGCCAAGGGGCGTCCTTGCGATCGATCAGCAAGGTTTCCTTGGTGGTGAAGTCCATCTTGTCGACGCCTTTGTCCAGCTCGGCAAGGGCAAAGTCCAGACGCGCCTTGACGCGGTCCAGATAGCGCTTGTAGATGGTGAACCCGGCGTTCAGGTCGCCGCTTTTGAGGAAGTCGTCGAACTGGGTTTTCCACTTGTCGAATTCGGCAATGTCGCTGGCCATGAAGTAGCTGCGCGACGGATCCAGCAGCTTGAGGTAGCTGTCATAGATAATCGCGGAGCGCGCGTCGTCGAGCGGCGGCTTGCTGTAGTGGTGACGCTTGAGCAACTCGACGACGTTCAGACTGGCGATTACCTCGTCACGATCAGGCTGAAGCTTGTCCCAGCTATTGGCGGCAAACGAATTGCTCGACATCGGCAACAGACCGATACCAATGAACAGGGCTAGGGCGGTGCTTGGGAAAAAGTGCTTCATGCTGATTCGACGCGGGGACAATTGATCACGCATATTAGGCCGTCTTTGAAGTCGCCGGTTCTACGAGAGCCGGTCGCATAATGCAAGAAAGCCCGGCGCTACAGCTACGGGCTCAGTCCAGACTCACTATGGAGGCACTGTGAAAGCATTGCAAGGCGTGGAAGATCAAGTGGTGTGGGTTGAAGAGCCCAGTCCTGCGTGTGATGTAGGACAAGTTCGGATTCGAGTGGCGGCTGCGGGACTCAATCGAGCCGATTTGTTACAGAAAGCCGGTCTTTATCCGCCACCGCCGGGAGCCAGTCAGGCACTGGGTCTTGAGTGTTCGGGGGTGATCAGCGAGGTCGGCGCGGGTTCGTCCTGGCAGGTCGGTGATCGGGTCTGCGCCTTGCTGGCCGGGGGTGGGATGGCCGAAGAGGTAGTTGTCGACGGACGGCATGTGCTGCCGGTTCCCGACGGAATGTCCTTGGCCGAGGCCGCTGCGTTGCCGGAGGTATACGCGACAGTTTGGCTTAATTTGTTTCAACTGGCCGCGCTCAAACCGGGTGAGAAAGTTCTCCTGCATGCCGGAGCAAGTGGAATCGGTTCAGCCGCCATTCAGCTGTGCAAGGCATTTGGCAACCCGTGCTGGGTCAGCGTCGGTTCCGCCGAACGTTTGGCCTATTGTGAAGCACTGGGTGCCCAGGGCGGGGCAGTGCGTACAACGGATCTGGACAGTTTGAGGGATCTGGGACCGTTCAATGTGATCCTCGACCCGGTCGGCGGTGACTACGCGGCGCTTAATCTGAAAATGTTGGCCCTGGATGGCCGTTGGGTGCTGATCGGCCTGATGGGCGGTCGTGAGGCGAAGCTGGATCTGGCGCAGGTGCTGGCCAAACGCGTGCAACTGCTGGGTTCGACGTTGCGCAGTCGCGACGATCAGTTCAAGGCGGATTTGTTCAGTGACCTCAGTCAGCACGTCTGGCCGCTGTTTGCTGAAGGGCGGTTGAGTCCGCAGTTGGCGAAGACGTTTGCGATCAAGGATGCCGAGGCGGCGTTTGCGGAGTTGGCGAGCAACAAAGTGGCGGGGAAGTTGGTGCTGATAATCGACGCAAGCCTGGCCTGACTATACAAAATCTGTGGGAGCTAGCCTGCTAGCGATGAACGATGACGCGGTTTTCCAGCTAAACCGCGTCGCTTGAATCGCGAGCAGGCTCGCTCCCACAGGGTTTTTGGGTTATTTCCAGAGATGAATCGGCCAGCCGGCTTTCTCGGCGTGCTCAAGCAACACCGGATCCGGGTTGACCACGTGGGGGAAATCCACCTTTAGCAGCAGCGGCAAATCATTGCGCGAGTCGGAATAGAAGCTCGCGCCTTCGAGGTTTTCCTCTTCCGCATCCAGCCACTCCAGCAACCGGGTGATCTTGCCTTCGCGGTAGGTCAGGGTGCCGACGGTGTTGCCACTATAAACCCCGTGCGCGACTTCCAGTTCGATCCCGAGAATCTCGTCGATGCCCAGCCGGTCGGCAATCGGCCGGACCAGGTGCGTGCCTGACGCCGAAATCACCAGAATCCGGTCGCCAGCCTTGCGGTGGGCGGCGATGGCCTTGGTGGCGTCGCTGAAGATGATCGGCTCGATGAAATCTTCCACCCAAGGCCCGACCAAATGGTCCACTTCTTCCGGTGTACGCCCGATCATCGGCTCCAGGCTGAAGGTCATGTACTCCTCCATCCGCAGCTTGCCGTGGCTGTAGGCGTCCATCAGTTCGTTGTTCTGCCGCATGAACGACTCCGGGTCGACCCAACCCAGGCGGCCCATTTGCTCGCTCCAGAGGGTGGCGCAGTCGCCGTGGATCAGGGTTTCGTCCAGATCAAAAATTGCCAGGGCCATCAGTGGTGTTCTCTTCGCGAACAGCTTCAAGCTTCAAGCTAAAAGCTGCAAGAGTGGATTGAGTTGCTCGGAAGTCTACAACTTGAAGCTTATGGCTTGAAGCTTGCCGCTGCTTTCAAGCTACTTCACGCAGGGCCGTCGGATCGATGGAAAGTGCCAGGCGCTGACCATCGGGATGCAAATCGGCCGCCGAGCGGTTCAGCACATCCACCACCAATTCCACGCCCCGGGCTTCGATCCGGTAGCGAATCACGTTGCCCAACAGGCTATGGCTGCGCACTTGCGCGTCAAGCTCGCCGTTCAGGCTCAGCTCGATGGCCTCCGGGCGAATCGCGATGCGATGGGTGATTGGCCGCTGTAGCAGCTTGGTTGCGCTGGCAGGGTCGAGCAAGTTGTAGTTGCCGATAAAACCGGCGGCAAAGACATCCACCGGGGCGGTGTAAAGGGTTTCGGCGTCGCCGCTCTGTACGATTTTTCCCTGATTCATCAGGAAAATCCGGTCAGACATGGTCAGCGCTTCTTCCTGGTCGTGTGTGACGAAGATCGTGGTCAGGCCCAGTTCACGCTGGATCTGACGGATCTGTTCGCGCAGGTGCTTGCGAATCCGCGCATCCAGGGCCGACAACGGCTCATCCAGCAACAACAACCGAGGCCGCGTGACCAACGAGCGGGCGAGGGCCACACGTTGGCACTGGCCGCCTGACAGTTGATGCGGGTAGCGGGCGGCAAAGTCGTTGAGCTCCACGAGACTCAGTACTTCGGTCACGCGTTTTTGGCTGTCGTCGGCGTTGACCTTTTGCATGCGCAAACCGAAGGCGACGTTCTGTTCCACGGTCATGTTGGGGAACAGCGCGTAACTCTGGAACACCATGCCAATTCCGCGTTTTTGCGGGCTCATCGGCACGAGATCGACACCCTCCAGCAGAATCTTGCCGCCATCCACCGAGGTCAGGCCGGCGATGCAACGCAGCAGTGTGGATTTGCCGCAACCGGACGGGCCGAGCAGGGTGACGAATTCACCTTTCTGGATTTCGCAGTTGATGTCGCTGAACACCGTGGTGCCCGCGTAGCTTTTCTGTAGGTGTTGGACGCTGACATAGCTCATTCGCTTTTGTCCTTGTTCAAGATATTGGCCGCCCAGGTCAGAACCAGCACAAAGAAGAAGTAGGAGATCACCAGCGCACTGGTGAAGTGGCCGCTGCTGTTACGCATGTTGTTGAGGTAGACCTGCAGGGTTTCGTAGCGGGTGCCGACCAGGATGTTGGCGAACACGAACTCACCGAACAAGAACGAGAACGACAGCAGCAACGCCACCATCAAACCCTTGCGCAGATTGGGCAGCACCACCAGGAACGCGGCTTGCCAGGTGCTGGCGCCGAGCAGTTGGGCGGCGTCCATCAGGTCGCGCAGGTTGATCGCTTGCAGGTTGTTGGTGATCGCCCGGTACATGAACGGCAGCGCGATGGTGAAGTAGCAGCCGATCAGGATCCACGGCGTACCCACCATCGCAAACGGCCCGGAACCGTAGAGCTGCAACAGCCCCACCGACGACACCACCGGCGGCACCGCGAAGGGCAGCAGGATCAGGATGTTCATCAGCGCATCGAGTTTGGGGAAGTGGTAATGCACCACGAACAGCAGCGGCAGGATCAGCACCACCGACAGGATCAGCGCGCCGACGCACACCAGCAACGATTGCCCGAACGCATGCAGAAAACGTGGATCGCTCCACAGCTGGATGTACCACTTGAAGGTAAAGCCGCTGGGCAGAATCGTCGCCGACCAATTGCTGGCGATCGAATAAATCAACGTCCCGGCCAGCGGCAGTAACAGAATCGCAAACAGCAGATACACCACGACGCGGTGATAGACACCGACAGGGCCCAGTTCAACGCGAGACATGGTAGCTCCTCTTCAACAGCAGCTGATGCACGATGGTCACCAGGGTCATCAATGCCACGAGCACCACGGCCAGGGCACTGGCCAGGTTAGGGTCCAGCGAGATGTCGCCGGAGACCATCGCCGCGATGCGGATTGGCATCACGTTGAAGTTGCCAGTGGTCAGCGCGTAGACCGTGGCGTAGGCGCCGAGAGCGTTGGCCAGCAGGATCACGAAAGTGCCGAGCAATGCCGGCGTCAGCACGGGCAGGCCGATATGCCGCCAGAACTGCCAGCTGTTGGCCCCGAGCAGTTCGGCGGACTCACGCCAGTCTTCGCGCAAGGCGTCGAAGGCCGGGTAGAGCAGCAATACGCCCAATGGAATCTGGAAGTAGGTGTAGAGAATGATCACCCCGGTTTTCGAGTACAGGTTGAAATCCTGAATGATTCCGGCCTGCTTGAGCATGATGGTGAAGCTGCCGTTGAAGCCCAGCAGAATGATGAACGCAAAGGCCAAAGGCACGCCGGCGAAGTTGCTGGTCATGTTGGCGAACGCATTCACGAAATTGCGCAGTTTAGAGTCGACCCGGCGCAGGGAATAAGCGCCCAACACCGAGATGATGATGCCGAATACGCTGGACCAGAAACTGATCTCGAGGCTGTACTGGATCGCCTGCATATAGAACTTCGAATTGAAGATCTTGGTGAAGTTGGCGATCCCCCAGCCGAACTCTTCCGATTGCAGGCTGTTGATCATCACCCAGACCAGTGGCGCGATCTCGAACACGATAAAGAACAATACGAAGGGCACCAGGCATAACGCTGCCAGCCATTTGCCGCGAGTCATGGCATTCACTTGAGCAGCTCCCGGCACACAGGTTTGTCATGGGGCGCACCCAGCAGTTCGCAGACGGTGCCGCAGATTTCAGTCTGTTTCGGCGTGGCGCCGGCGTTGAAGCTGAAGGCGTCGCCGAGGACGAACAGCGGCACTTCGCGCTCTTCCGGCAACAGGCCGTTGTGGGAGCGGTCGTTGTTCATGCCGTGGTCGGCGGTCACCAACACCTGATAGCCGCTGTCGAGCCAGCCTTGCAGGTAATCGGCGAGGATGATGTCGGCCGAGCGGGCGCTGTTGCGGTATTGCGGGGTGTCGAGGCCGTGCTTGTGCCCGGCGTCGTCGATGTTCATGGGGTGAATCAGTAAAAACGCCGGGTCATGACGCAGGCGCAGGTTTTCGGCGTCGGCGAACAGGTGTGAATCGGGGTAGTGATCTGTCCAGTAGAAGTGACCGTGCTGGATCGGCAGATCGGGGGCGTCGGTGTGGCGATCCCGTGCAGCCACGAACGGCGAACGGTTGTACAGCTCGCTGACCCAGTGATAGGCCGCGGCGGCTGTCGTCAGGCCGGCATCGCGGGCGTAGTGATAAATGCTGCGCTGGTTGGACAGGCGCGAGACGTTGTTATGGACAATGCCGCTCTCGATGGGCGCAACGCCGGTGAGGATGCATTCGTACAGGGGGCGGGACAGGGCCGGCAGTTCGCACTCCAGTTTGTAGAGCGCCGCGCGTCCTGCGCCGACATAAGCCTGCAGGTGCCCCATGGCGTGGCGCGCGACCTCGTAGTTGAGGCCGTCGAGCACGACAAGGATGACGTTGTGCTTCATAGGGGCAAAACTCCGCGAAACAGACATTCGAAAAACTTGAAATTCACACGGACCCGTGTGGGAGCGAGCTTGCTCGCGATAGCGGTTGTCCAGTCAACATCACCGTTGAATGTAAGTCCGCCATCGCGAGCAAGCTCGCTCCCACAGGGATCTCCATTAGCCCGTCAGATGGCGGGCTGCAGGATTACTTCATTTCGACGATGACTTCTTCGTTCCACTTCTGCGGCAGGGCCTTGGAGCTCTTCTCCCATGCATCCGCGTCCTTGATCGGCGTGACATTTTTATACTGCTCGTTCGGCAGCAGCTTGGCCTTGACGTCTTCCGGCAGTGTGATGTGCTCGGCGCGGATCGGACGGGCGTTGCCTTTCGCCAGGTTGATCTGACCGGCATCGCTGAAGATGTATTCGCGAGTCAGCTTGGCGGCGTTCGGGTTCTTCGCGTATTTGTTGATGATGGTGGTGTAGCCGGAAATCACCGAGCCATCGGAAGGGATCACCACCACGTAGTCATCCGGGTTGGCCATCTTGGCCCTGTAGCTCAGGCCGTTGAAGTCCCAGACCACGCCGACTTCGATTTCACCCTTTTCCATCGTAGCGATGGTCGGGTTGGCCATGGACAGGCGGCCCTGCTTGGCAATGTCTGCAAAGAACAGCAGCGCAGGTTGCAGGTTCTTCTCGTCGCCACCATTGGCCAGTGCTGCGGACAGTACACCGTTGGCGGCCTGGGCCGCGGTGCTCACGTCACCGATAGACACCTTGTATTTACCGGTTTTCAGATCAGCCCATTTGGTAGGCGCATCGGATTCGTGCAGCAGCTTTTTGTTGATGATGAAGGCGATGGTGCCGGTGTAGGCCAGTGCCCAGTTGCCGTCCTTGTCTTTGGCCCACTCCGGAACCTGATCCCAAGTGCTTGGCTTGTAAGGTTGCACCACGCCCTGTTTGACAGCGATAGGGCCGAAAGCGGCGCCAACGTCGCCGATGTCGGCACTGGCGTTGTCCTTTTCAGCGGCGAACTTGGCAATTTCCTGCGCCGAGCTCATGTCGGTATCGATGTGTTTCAGGCCGTAGTTCTTGGCCAGGTCTTCCCAGGTGCCTTTCCAGTTAGCCCAGTCATCGGGCATGCCGACGCTATTGACCGCGCCTTCCGCTTTCGCAGCGGCTTCCAGGGTTTTCAAATCATCAGCGGCCATTGCGGCGGTGCACATGGCAATGGTCGAGCCTAACAGTGATGCCAGGAAAAGCTTTTTCATCCGAAGCTCCTTTGGGCGTTTTCAACGCTGCGATTGCGGTTGTGTTGGTCTAGGTCAGCAATACCTGAGCCAATTTAGGCGCCGCTGATGACATTTTGATGTCGATGAGTGGTCGGCCACTATTTTTCAAACGCTAATGCTCAGGCTTGCGGGTAAGCGTAGACCATGGCTAAAGGGCTGATACGAAAGGACTTGGCCGTGATTTTGCAGATGTCTGACTCAACCGTTCGGCGGCTTTGTCATCTGCCAGTCACACGCAGTGCCTAGGCTTGCAGGGAGTTGATGGAGCCGGTTTGAGCGACGGTTCCGCCCCGAAACAGTGCTGGTCTAGTCCAGATAGGTAACGTTGATGCGCATTGAGACCACCAAAGCGGTGACAGCCATTGGTCAGGTTCTACAGGAACAGCTCGACCACGGCCTGCTGGCGTCCGGTAGCAAGCTGCCGTCCGAGCGCAAACTCAGTGAGTTGTTCGGTACCACGCGGATCACTGTGCGTGAAGCATTGTTGCAACTGGAGGCCCAAGGGCAGATTTATCGCGAGGAGCGCCGTGGCTGGTTCGTGTCGCCGCCGCGCCTGGCTTACAACCTGATGCAGCGCAGTCACTTTCACGCGATGGTCAGCGCCCAGGGGCGTGTGCCGTCCACCGAGGTGATTTCGGCGCGCTTGCAACCGGCGTCGGCGGCGGTATGTGCTTGGTTGCAGTTGCCGGCGTTGTCGAGCGTGATCCAGATCTGCCGGGCGCGGCGTATCGATGAGCGGCTGGTGTTGTACGTGGAGCACTACCTCAATCCGCAGTATTTTCCGGGGATTCTGGAGTTTGATTTGAATCAGTCGATTACCGAGCTGTACGCCAGGCACTACGACTTGCACTACGGGCGGGTTCGTTTCGAGATCGTGCCGACGGCGTTGTCGGTGGATGCGGCGGCGGCCTTACGGGTGTCGGTGGGAAGTCCGGGGCTGCGGATTGCCCGGGTCAATTATGACCAGCATGAGCGGTTGATCGATTGTGACCTGGAGTTCTGGCGGCATGACGCAATTCATGTCGGGGTGGATGTGGTTTGACTGGCGGGTTTGTCTGGAAGACCTGGGTGCCCCTATCGCGAGCAAGCTCGCTCCCACAGTAGATCTCCTGAGTATGCAATTTTGCGGCTGGCCAGGACCAAATGTGGGAGCGAGCTTGCTCGCGATGGCGTCCGTGCAGTCACTCCTGTTTTTCCTGCCCGCCGCCCGCCGTGATCACCTGCACGCTCATGCGCGGTGTCGCCAGATCCATTCCAGCCTCATCCAGATGCCGCTTGAGCGACAAATTGAACGCCCGTGAAACTTCCCACTGCTTGATCGGCGCGGTCTTGAACCGGGCACGAAGAATCGCGTTGCCGGACTCGAAACTCTCGACACCCTGGATCTCCAGTGGCGACCAGATGTTGCGGCGTTGCAGCGGGTCGGTGCGCATTTTCTGACCGACTTCGCGCATCAGTTTGATCGCTTCGTCGATGTCCATGCTGGAAGGCACCGCGACCCGGAAGATCGCGTAGCCGAATTCCCGCGAATAGTTCTTGATGCTTTTGATTTCGCTGAACGGAATGGTATGGACGATGCCGTCGATGTCACGCAGCCGCACGGTGCGGATGGTCAGGCCTTCGACGGTGCCCAGGTGACCGCCGACGTCCACGTAGTCGTCGATGGCCAGGGAGTCTTCGATGATGATGAACAGGCCCGTGATCAAGTCCGCGACCAGCGACTGTGCACCGAAACCGATGGCCAGGCCGATCACACCGGCACCGGCCAGTAGCGGCGTGACGTTCATGCCCATGTTCGCCAGCGCGACGATCAGCGCGATGATGAAAATCGCCACGAACAGCACGTTGCGGATCAGCGGCATCATCGTCTGCGCGCGCGCGTTTGCCAGGCCTTTGCGTGAGCGGGTCAGGGCGTGGTGCACGGCGGTGTCGCTGAGGATCCAGACCAGCCAGGCAAAAATCAGCGTGCCAGCGAGGCTGAACAGTTTGACGCTGATTTCATGGCCTTCACCTTCGGTGAAGCCGATCAGCGACATGCCCCAGACACGCAGGCCCAACTCGATGAACGCCAGCCAAACCAAGAGATGGGCGAGGTTGTAGAAGAAGCTTTTCAGGCGCTCCGAATACAGCGCATGACGTTTCACCCCGCGTTGCGGTTTCAGCGAATGGCGCCGCACCAGGCCGTTGATGACCATGCACAGCACCAGCAGCACGGTGCAGATCAGCGACTGACGCAGTGCGGTGCTGGTATCGCCGGCCGAGACAAACGTGGCGAACAGCGAGATGCCCACCAACACCAGGGCCGGCACGTACCAGAAGGTCCCCAGAATATCGATGGTGTCGCTGAGCGCGCGGCGGGTCAGGCGGCGGGACAACGGTTGGTTGCGGATCAGGTGCGCGATCGGTCGACGAAAGCGCAGGATGAACAGCCCCGTGGACAGCGCCGCCAGGACGTTGGCCACGGTGGCTGCGGTGTGAGCCAGGTGCGTGCCGAGGCTGGTGACCAGGCGCGGATCGCTCAGCGCTTCACCGAAGGCCGCAAAACTGCCGATCAGCCACAATGGCCGAAACGCTTGATGCCGCAGGATGTACAAGGCGCGATGGCGATGGGGGCCATCGAGCACGGAAAAGGCGATGACACAGATGGCCGAAAAACAGGTGCCGACCACCAGCGCATACGCCAGCACCATGGCCAGGCTTTTGCCCAGTGACGAGGGCAGGGCGTAGCTCATGTAGACCGTGATGACCAAGGCAATCAGCCACGGCCCGAGTTTGCGCAGGGCAAAGCGCAACATGTCCAGGGCCTTGGGGTGTTGCGGCAGCTCTTCAGTCAGGCCGAAGCGCATGCGCACCCGGTGACCGACCCAGATCAGCGCGGCGGCCAGCAGGCTCCAGACCATCAGGATCATGGCGAAAGCGAAGATGATCGGCAGCCATTCATTGGCCGGCAACATCAAGTCCATCAGCTCATCCTCGGCCAGGGCAAACTCCTCGGACCAGCGCGTGAGCGGGCTGTCGGCCCCGGAAAACTGCTTTTCGAAAGTGGCCAGCGTGCCGCCGATCAGGCCGAGAACGCCTTCCTCTGCGGTCGGCTGGGCTTTTTTGGTGACATCGCGCAGTTTCTTCAGGTCGGCCAGCAACTTTGTCCGTTGCTGATCGTTCTCCAGCGACTTGATGACTTCGTCCAGCGATTGTCCCAGCGGGGCCTGTGCTTCTGGCTGGGCCTTGGTTGAACTACCGAGCAGGCTCGGCAAACCAACCGCTTGCGCAGGCGCCATCGGCAGCAGCGTCATCAGGCAGACAAGGAAAAAATACGGCAGGGCGAAAAGACGAGCGAGCACTAGGCGGTCAACCTCGGGATGAACGGATTGGCCGAGTGTACGAGCCCGTCAAAATCAATGCGAGTCGGGGGAGGATTTATTCGTTGAGTTTGGCGAGGATCTTGAACACTACCGTCGCCAGGATCGTCAGCATGCCGATCCACATGGCGAATACACCGGCGTTTTTGTCGCGAAAGTTGAAGCCGATTGCCAGCAGGATCATCCCTGCAAGAATGGGGATCAGCATGGCGTGGAACGAAGACAACGTGATCATGGGTGACTGCCTTGTCGGACGGGTATTTAAAGTCTAGGTGGCTTTTGGACGACCGTTGGTGAGGTGTGCTGGATCTTTAAATCAGCGGGGTCTAAGCCGACGCCATCGCGGGCAAGCCCGCTCCCACATTGAAATGCATTCCAGTGTGGGAGCGGGCTTGCCCGCGATAGCGTCAGTGATTACGGCAGCTCTTGGCAGGCGTAGAACGCGCTCAGCACTTTGACCAGGTGCGCCAGGTCGTGGCTGCCGCACAGTTCGCGGATCGAGTGCATGGCGAACGTCGGCAGGCCGATGTCCACGGTGCGCACGCCCAGATGGCTGGCGGTGATCGGGCCGATGGTCGAGCCGCAGCCCATGTCGCTGCGCACCACGAAGCTCTGCACCGGCACTTCTTCGGCCATGCACAGATGGCGGAAGAACCCGGCGGTTTCGCTGTTGGTGGCATAGCGCTGGTTGCTGTTGACCTTGATCACCGGGCCGGCGTTGAGTTTCGGGCCGTGGTTGGCATCGTGCTTGTCGGCGTAGTTGGGGTGCACGCCGTGGGCGTTGTCGGCCGAGACCAGCAGGGATTTCTGAATGGTGCGTACGAACTCGTCACCTTCGGGCAGCAGACGACGCAGGGTTTGCTCAAGCATCGGGCCATCGGCGCCGCACGCCGAGCAGGAGCCGACTTCTTCGTGGTCGTTGCACACCAGCACGCAGGTTTCGTCGGTTTCGGCGGTCAGCAAGGCTTGCAGGCCGGCATAGCACGACAGCAGGTTGTCCAGGCGCGCGCCGGCGATAAAGTCGCCATGCAGGCCGATGACGGCGGCGCTTTGGGTGTCGTAGAAGCTCAGCTCGTAGTCGAGCACCACATCGGCATTCAAACCGTGCTCCAGCGCAAGCTGATTGGTCAGCACGGCGCGGAAGTCCACCCGCTCGTCACCGGCAAATTGCGCGAGGATCGGCGGCAGTTCGGTCTGTGCGTTGATCGCCCAGCCCATGTTGGCTTCACGGTTGAGGTGGATAGCCAGGTTCGGGATCGTGGCGATCGGAGCCTTGAAATCGATCAGCTGGCTTTCGACCTTGCCGTCGCGGCGGAACGTCACGCGGCCGGCCAGGGACAGGTCGCGGTCAAACCACGGCGCCAGCAGCGCACCGCCGTAGACTTCGACACCCAGCTGCCAGAAACCCTGACGCTGCAGCTCCGGCTGGGGTTTGACCCGCAGGCACGGACTGTCGGTGTGGGCGCCCACCAGGCGAATCCCGCCATGCAGGGGCGAATGGCGTCCCATCTTGAACGCGACGATCGAGGAATCATTGCGGGTGACGTAGTAACGACCGTTGGCTTCGGTGGTCCACGGCTCGCGCTCGTCCAGACGCACAAAACCCGCCGCTTCCAGGCGTTGGGCAAGGCTGGCGGTGGCATGGAACGGGGTAGGGGAGGCCTTGAGGAAGTCGATCAGGCCTTGGTTCAACTCTTCGCGCATAAGAAGCTCCAGACAGCAGTGGCGCAAGTTTACCGTATTGAAAGCGCAAAGTGCGGCGGCGCAAAACTTGTGGGAGCGGGCTTGCCCGCGAAAGCGGACTCACATTCACCGTTGATGCTGATGCATCGCCATCGCGGGCAAGCTCGCTTTCACAGGGTTATTGCCTGCGCTTAAAACGGTGCCGGGCACTCGAAGCGCAAGCGTTCGCCGGTCTGAGGATGGGTGAAGCTGAGCATGCTGGCGTGCAGGCACAATCGTGGCCAGGCTGCCAGGGCTTGCTCGTGGGCATAGAGGCCGTCGCCCAGCAGCGGATGACCGATGGAGAGCATGTGCACACGCAACTGGTGGGAGCGACCGGTGATCGGCGTCAACTCGACGCGGCACCAGTCGCCACAACGCTCCAGCACACGCCAGAACGTCAGGGCATGTTTACCGAATTCGTGATCGACAACATGGCGCGGCTTGGTCGGCGGATCGTAGCGCAAGGGCAGGTCGATGCTGCCGCTGTCCAGTTCCGGCTGGCCCCAGCACAGAGCGGTGTAGGCCTTTTCGGTTTCGCGGTCGTGAAACTGCCGAGACAGCTCGCGATGAGTGTCCGGGTCTCGGGCCAACAGAATGATGCCCGACGTTTCCCAGTCCAGGCGATGGACGATTCGTGCTTCCGGGTAGCCGTTTTCTTGCAGGCGGGTAATCAGGCAATCCTTGTTGTCATCGGCCCGGCCAGGGACAGAGAGCAACAGGGTCGGTTTATCCACCACCAGTACGGCGGCGTCCTGATGGATGATGCGGATGTTGGACAGCGGCATTAAAACAGCCTCGTAACAAACGCCAACGGCGACTCAGGCCCCTTCCAATGAAAGAAGGGCCCTGAGCCGCCGTGGCTCCCGCTGGATCGACTAGCGATCCGGCAGGGTGATATTGAGTTCCAGGATCGAGCAGCTGCCCTGGTTTTCCAGAGCGACGTGCACGTCATCGGACCCGATATTGACGTACTTGCGGATTACTTCCACCAGTTCCTTCTGCAAGGCTGGCAGGTAGTCCGGTGTACTGCGTTGGCCGCGTTCATGCGCCACGATGATCTGTAGACGCTCTTTCGCTACCGACGCGGTGCTGACCTTTTTGCTGGCACGAAAGAAGTCAAAAAGATTCATTATCTACCTCCAAACAGGCGCTCGAAGAAACCCTTCTTCGTCACATCGAGAAAACGATGTTCCACGGTTTTGCCCAGCAGACGATCGACCGCATCGCTGTACGCCTGGCCGGCGTCGCTCTGGTCGTCGAGAATCACGGGCACGCCCGAGTTGGAAGCCTTGAGTACCGCTTGGGACTCCGGAATGACGCCCAGCAGGGCGACTGCCAGGATTTCCTTGACGTCTTCCACGCCCAGCATTTCGCCATCGCTGACGCGT
Source organism: Pseudomonas sp. IT-P294 (assembly GCF_949767865.1). Classification (NCBI taxonomy): domain Bacteria; kingdom Pseudomonadati; phylum Pseudomonadota; class Gammaproteobacteria; order Pseudomonadales; family Pseudomonadaceae; genus Pseudomonas; species Pseudomonas sp. IT-P294. The sequence continues at coordinate 247,698 of NZ_CATKQW010000033.1, forward strand.
TGCGGGTTGTAGCGGGTCAGCAGCAAGTGTTCCTTGATCGGCTCTTCGCCGTTTTCGGCGCGACGGGATTTGCTGGCCAGCAGGCCGAGCATGCGGTCCGAGTCACGTACCGAGGACACTTCCGGGTTGGTCACGATAATCGCTTCATCAGCGAAGTACATCGCCAGGTGGGCGCCTTTCTCGATACCGGCCGGGGAGTCGCAGACCACGTATTCGAAGTCTTCCTTGAGCGCCATCAGGACTTTTTCCACGCCTTCGACGGTCAGCGCGTCTTTGTCGCGAGTCTGGCTGGCGGCCAGCACGTAGAGGTTTTCGAGGCGTTTGTCTTTGATCAGCGCTTGCTGCAGGTTGGCTTCGCCGTTGACCACGTTAACGAAGTCATACACCACGCGACGCTCGCAACCCATGATCAGGTCGAGGTTACGCAGACCAACGTCGAAGTCGACGATAACTGTTTTGTGACCGCGCAGAGCGAGGCCGGTACCGATAGCGGCGCTGGTGGTGGTCTTACCCACACCACCCTTGCCGGATGTAACCACTAGAATCTTGGCCAAGGTGTTTCACCCCTAAGGAAAAAGGACATTTAGCCCCTGAAAAACATCTCTTGAAAAACTACTGCAGTCGGACAGCCTTGGCTGGAATCCGGTCCAGAACAGCGATAAACACTGCTTTTGGCCTTTTTCCTACTTCGTTTGAGCCGTTTTCGCTACGTTTTAGAGATGCTTGGAAAATGCGGCAGTATCCGTTAAAGCCGAATGATGTTCAACACGTCGCCTGACAGGCTGACTTGCACACCCGAACCCCATAAAGGATCGCGGCGCAAATCTTCGGAAACCTTGTAGTGGCCGGCGATGGAGACCAGTTCAGCGCTCATTTGCTGACAGAAAATCCTGGCTTTGGTGTCGCCTTTGACGCCGGCCAACACGCGACCGCGCATCGGGCCGTATACATGGATGTTGCCATCGGCGAGAAGTTCCGCACCCGGACTGACCGACGAAATCACCACCAGATCGCAACCCTGGGCATATATCTGCTGGCCACCACGTACTGGCGACGTGATGACTTTTGTCGGTTTGATCGTCGGCTCAGGTGGCTTTTCCGGTTTTTTCTTCACCTGGCCTTCCAGTGAGTCCAGGGGACGCTCACGGGCACCGGACGGCGGCAGCACCGGCAAATCGACGGCAATGGCGGCCGCGATGTCTTCGATGCGGCTGGCGCGAATCGCCAAGGTGCGCAGGCCATGCTGGCGGCAAACGCGCATCAGCCCCGGCAGATCGACCGCGCCTTCGCTGGCCGGGAGTTTGTCCAGGGCCAGCACCAACGGCGCGTTGCTGAAGAAATTCGGCGCCTGAGCAACCTTGGCGGCCAGTTGCCGATCAAGGTTCTCGAGGTCGTTGCGGGCCAGTTCCAGCACCGTAATGGCGAGCATGCTGCCCTTCAGCTGGAACACGGGATCTTGGTCTAGCGGTTCGGTTTGGCTCATGGTCGGCATACAACGGCTTGTCACTAAAAGTGCCGAGACTTATAACGAGAACGCCCGCAAGCCGCAAGCCGGGTCGAACGATGTAGAATGCGCGGCCATTGTCTTTCCGGAACATTTAATGGATCGCCCGCGTTTTCGAAAAACATTTCTTATGCCGCGTTTCTGGCCGCTGTGGTGTGGCTTGGGGCTGTTGTGGCTGATTGTTCAGTTGCCGTATCCGGTATTGCTGTTTATCGGTCGCCTTCTGGGCGCATTGATGTATCGGCTGGCGGGCGACCGACGGCGCATTGCCAAACGCAATCTGGAACTGTGTTTTCCTGAAAAATCCGCTGCCGAACGCAAGCGCCTGCTCAAGGAAAACTTTGCCTCCACCGGCATCGCGTTCTTTGAGATGGCCATGAGTTGGTGGTGGTCGCGCCAGCGTCTGGCGAAGCTGGCCCATGTCGAAGGGCTGGAGCATCTGACAAAGGCGCACCGTGAAGGCAAGGGCGTGATCCTGATGGCGGTGCATTTCACCACGCTGGAAATCGGCGCGGCGCTGCTGGGGCAGCAGCACACCATCGATGGCATGTACCGCGAACACAAGAATCCGCTGTTCGATTACATCCAGCGCCGTGGCCGCGAGCGCCACAATCTTGATTCGCTGGCGGTGGAGCGCGACGACGTGCGCGGCATGCTCAAGCTGCTGCGGTCCGGACGGGCGATCTGGTACGCACCGGACCAGGACTATGGCGCCAAGCAAAGCATTTTTGTGCCGTTTTTCGGGATCCAGGCAGCGACCGTCACCGCCACCAGCAAATTTGCGCGATTGGGCAAGGCACTTGTCGTGCCGTTCACCCAGCGCCGCCTGGCCGATGGCAGCGGTTATCGACTGGTGATCCATGCACCGCTCGAAGGGTTTCCCGGCGAGACCGAAGAGGCCGATTGCATTCGCATCAACCAGTGGGTCGAAGGTGCGTTGCGCGAATGTCCGGAGCAATACCTCTGGGCCCATCGGCGCTTCAAGAGCCGTCCGCCGGGCGAGCCGAAGCTGTATAAGAAACGCGGTTGAGTCACCGATTCCCTTAAGCGCCATGGAGTGTTGCGATGAGTCCTGCTGAACCGGTTACAGGGTTGATTCTTTCCGGCGGTGGGGCTCGGGCGGCTTATCAGGTGGGCGTGCTGGCAGCGATTGCCGAGATATTGCCGATGGGCGCGGCGAATCCGTTTCCGGTGATCGTCGGCACCTCGGCGGGGGCGATCAATGCGGTCAGCCTGGCCAGCGGGGCGATGGATTTTCGGGGTGCGATCGAGCGCCTGACCGCTTTCTGGCAGGGCTTTCGCAGTCATCTGGTGTTGCGCAGTGACTGGCCCGGCGTGATCAGCCAGGCCACCCGGTTTGTCAGCCACAGTTTGCTGGGGCTCGGGGCGCCGGTGCCGGTCGCGTTGCTCAACAGTTCGCCGCTGCGCGGTTTGCTCAACGACAAATTGCACATGGGCGGCATCGCCGAGGCCATCGCGCAAAAGCAATTGCACGCGGTCGCCGTCACAGCGTTCGGTTACGAGTCCGGACAGGCCGTCACGTTCTATCAGGGCGGCGGGACCATCGACGCCTGGTTGCGTCATCGGCGCATCGGCATTCCCACCCAACTCAGCGTCGAGCACTTGCTGGCCAGCTCCGCGATTCCGCTTCTGTTCGCGCCAGTGAAAATCGGCGAGGAGTATTTCGGCGATGGCGCGGTACGCCAATCCGCACCGATCAGTCCCGCGCTGCACTTGGGCGCGAGCCGAGTGCTTGTGGTGGGCGTCAGCGGCAACCCGCGCGGTGTCGACCCGGAGCAGCCGCTGCAACGCGCTTACACGGGGCAGCAGCCATCGCTGGCACAAATCGGTGCGCACATGCTCAACAGTACGTTCATTGACAGCCTGGAAAGTGACATCGAGTTGCTGCAGCGTCTGAATCAGTTCAGTCACCTGCTGCCCGATGGCACGCCGACCCGTGCGTTGGGTGTGGCGCCGGTGGAGGTGTTGGTGATTTCGCCGAGTCAGCCGATCGACGAGATTGCGGCGCGGCATCGGCAGGAGTTGCCGGCGGCGTTGCGTCTGTTTCTGCGCGGGCCAGGGGCGACCAAGACCAGCGGAGCGGGGGTGTTGAGTTATTTGCTGTTCGAGGCGGGATATTGCAGCGAATTGATCGACCTGGGGCGCCGGGATGCGTTGGCCAAGCGCGAGGAGCTGTGCCGGTTTCTCGGGTTGGCGGAGCCTGTGGTTTCGGCTTGAGATTGGCGGTGCGGCTATCGCGAGCAGGCTCGCTCCCACAATTGACCGAGTTGTGGGAGCGAGCCTGCTCGCGAAGGCGTCCTTGCAGACGCCTGCCCTTTCAAAATCAGAAGTGGAACTTGACCAGGAAGCTCGTCACGTTCTGATTGGTGGTGAATGCACGGGTATCGTCGATCCCGTACTTGTCTTTCCAGTAGTCGTACTCAACACCGACATACAGCTGCTTCGCGCCGATATTCAGCGCTTTGCCCAAGTCGTATTTGACCTGTGGGTTGAAGTGCAGGTTGGCGTGGTATTCGCCTTTGTTATTGACGTCGTTGTCCATCACCCAGTCCATGTAACCATCGATCAGGATGCTCGAGTCGCCGACCGGAATGGTGTAGGACCACACGGGTGTGACCTGCCAGACGTTGTCACCCGGGCGCGAACCGTCGGTGTGGCGCTGGTAGAAGTTCAGCTGGAAGTAGTCGAAGCCGGGAATCGCCAGGTCGAAACCCGGACCGATCAGGTAAGACTCGACATCGCCTTCACCGAACTCGTAGGTCATCGCCAGCAATACATCTTTGATCGGGCCGAATTCGATCTTCTGGTCGAGCACTTTGCCCAGGGAAATACGTGGCTGGAATTCACCGTAGTAGGTGTTCGAGCCAACGTTATGGTCCGCGGCACCGTTGTAGAAGATCTTGTCGACGAAGAAGAAGTTATCCCCGTATTTCCAGGCGTCGGCATGCTCGAAGGTGACCGTTTGCTGGATGGCCGGGTTGACCTTGAAGTCCTTGCCATACAAGTAGGTCAGGCTGTTGTTCTGCCATTGCAGCAAGTCGCCGGCCATTGCCTGGCCCCCGGCCAGTAACGAACCCGCGAGCATCAGGCTGGTGCACGTACGTTTCATTCGGTTGCTCCCAAAAAGAAGGTGGTTCCACGTTATTTTTCTAAGGTCGGCGCTCTGGTGTGGCGCCTTTTTCTTTAGCTGTAAAAAATTATCCATCCGGTCAGCTTTAGAGCTGTTAGCAAGAGCTGCGCCAAGGCTTTCAAAAAGCAAAAAAACGCCCGCTCGGCGGCTCAAGAGCAGTCGATTGAGAGGGATTTTGGAGGGCCTTGGTACCGTCCAGAGCCGGGATAAGTTGGCTTTCTGGTCAGGAATTAAATCCGGGCTTTTTTTTAACGCGGATTCAGGCGGCCGCGGAGAATACTGACTCCTTGGCCAGGTCTCAAGTGCCCCGCAACAGCGCACCGACGACAGGTTTGGAGCACGGTTGCGGGCCATCTTAAAAGTGCACCTTCACCAGCAGGCTGGTGGTGTTCTCATTCGTGTCGAGGCGGGCGCTGTTTTCGATGCCGTATTTGTCTTTCCAGTAGCTGTATTCGACGCCGACGTAGACCTGTTTCTCCCGCCAGCCCAGGGCTTTGCCCAGGTCGTACTTGATCTGCGGATTAAAGTGCAGGTTGGCGTGGTAGGTGCCATGTGCGTTCTGGTCGTTATCCACGACCCAGTCGATGTAACCGTCGATCAACAGGTTAGAGTTGGCCAATGGCAGGGTGTAGGACCAGGCTGGCGTGATCTGCCAGACATCGTCGCCGGGACGCGAGCCTTCGGTCTGGCGATAGTAGAAGTTCAAGGTGAAAAAATTGAACCCCGGTACCGCGAGGTCGAAACCGGGGCCGATCAGATAGGCTTCGGTGTCGTCTTCGCCATTCTCGTAGGTCATGGCCAGCAACACGTCCTTGATCGGGCCGAATCCGAAATGGCGGTCGAGGATTTTGCCGAAAGACAGGCGCGGACTGAATTCGCCGTAATAGGCGTGAACGCCTTTGTTCCGGTCTTTCTCGCCGTTGTAGTAAGTGCTGTCGAGGAACAGGAAGTTGTCGCCGTACTTCCAGCGGTCGGCGTGTTCAAAGGTGATCGTCTGTTGGATCGAAGGGTTGACCGCGAAGTCCTTGCCATACAGGTAGCTCAGGCTGTTGGTCTGCCACAGCAGCAAATCGCCGGCCATGGCCTGACTGGCGGCCAATAGACCACCGCCTAACAGCATGTTTGTCTGTGTCCGAATCATCTGTTGCTCCCTCTCGTTTTTATTGTTTGAGGCACAGGCAGCCCTGACCTGTGGGAGCGGGCTTGCTCGCGAAAGCGGTGTGTCAGTCAACAAAGATGTTGAGGCTGATGGCCCCTTCGCGGGCAAGCCCGCTCCCACAGGTTTTCGTGGCGCTGGTGGGTTAATGCGGGTGAGCGGGACAGTCGTTGATGGCCGCGCGTTCTTTGCCGCCGAGGATGTTGAACAGCAGGTTCAGGGACAGCGCACTCAAGGTCGCCATCGCAATGCCGCTGTGGGTGATCGGACTCATCCATAACGGCAAGTGGGCGAAGAATTCCGGTCGCACCACCGGAATCAGTCCCATGCCGATGCTCACCGCCACCAGCAACTGGTTGCGACGGTCACCGATGTCGGCTTCCTGAAGGATCTTGATGCCGGTGGCCGCGACCATGCCGAACATCGCAATCGCTGCGCCGCCCAATACCGCAGGGGGAATCGACGCCACCAGAAACGCCGCTTTCGGCAGCAGGCTCAACACCACCAGCAAACCACCGGCAACGATGGTCACCGAACGGCAGCGCACGCCGGTCATCTGCACCAGACCAATGTTCTGGGCGAAAGAGGAGTGAGTGAAGGTGTTGAAGAAACCGGCAAAAAACGAGGCGCCGGCATCGCACAGCAAGCCGCGACGCAGCATCCGTGGGCAGACTTCCTGCCCCGTGATTTTGCCCAGCGCGAGGAACATCCCGGTGGACTCGACGAATATGATCACCACCACCAGGCACATCGACAGGATCGGCGCGAGTTCAAATTTTGGCATGCCGAAGTGCAGCGGGGTGACGATCTGCAGCCATGGCGCCTGGGCCATGCCGCTCAGGTCGACCATGCCGATCAGCCCGCAAATCACGTAGCCCAGGCACATGCCGATCAGCACGGAAATGTTGACCCAGAAACCGCGCATGAAGCGGTGTACCAACAGAATGGTGGCCAGCACCAACGCGGCGATGGCCAGGTAAACCGGTGAACCGAATTGAGCGGCGCCAGCGCCACCACCGGCCCAGTTGACGGCCACGGGGAACAGCGACAAACCGATCGAGGTGATCACGGTGCCTGTCACCAGGGGCGGAAAGAAGCGTACGACTTTGGACATGAAGGGCGCGATGATCATGCCGAAGAAACCGGCGGCGATGGTCGCACCGAAGATCCCTTGCAGACCGATGCCCGGCATGCCGGCCATGGCGACCATGCTGCCCACCGCGGCGAAACTGGCGCCCATCATCACCGGCATGCGAATGCCCATCGGGCCGATACCCAGCGACTGCACGATGGTGGCGATCCCGGCTACCAGCAGGTCGGCGTTGATCAGGAGGGCGATTTCTTCGCGGTTCAGGCCGGCAGCCTGTCCGATGATCAGAGGCACTGCGATGGCGCCGCCGTACATCAGCAGAACGTGTTGCAGGCCAACCAGAATCAGTTGCAAAAGGGGCAATCGCTGAATAGCGGGTGCGTCGGGGATGCGCGCTTCGGATAGCTCGGACATGCAACACCTCGGATCTTTTTATTCTTGTGATTTTGTGCGTCAGGTAGACCGCAGCGCGGCCAATCGCGGGCAAGCCCGCTCCGACAGGGATCATCTGAATCCTGTGGGAGCTGGCTTGCCTGCGATGCTTTTCAACGGTTAGTTGGTTTGAGCTCCCTGAACAATCCAGGCGCCGATCAGGTCACGTTCCTGCTGGGTCATCTGGGTGATGTTGCCCAGTGGCATGATCTGGCTGGTAACGGCTTGCGCCTGGATGCGTGGTGCGTTCTGGCGGATCTGCTCGGGGGTGTCGAACATCACGCCGGCCGGTGCGGCACTGAACAGCGGGCTGGTCGGTTTGGCCGAGTGACACACCGCGCAACGTTCCTGAATCACGCTGTGCACCTTGTCGAACGCCGGACCCTGGTTCGACGCCTGGGCCGGTGCGGCAGCCGGAGCTGCAGGTTTCGCGGCTTCAGGTTTGGCGCCACCACCGAGGGCGGTTTCCGGCAGCGGCTGGTACTCGATGGCGCCAGGTGCCTTGGCCACTTCAGGTGCGCTGGACATCGGCGCCGGGCCAGTCACGTAAGCCAGGCAGATCATGCCGACCGCTGCCACCGGCAACGTCCAGGCAAACTTGTGGCTGTCATGACGGGTGTTGAAGTAGTGACGCACCAACACCGCCAGCACCGCGATCCCGGCCAGGATCAGCCAGTTGTATTGGCTGCCGTAGGTGCTCGGGAAGTGGTTGCTGATCATGATGAACAGCACGGGCAAGGTGAAGTAGTTGTTGTGCCGCGAACGCAACAGGCCTTTGGCCGGCAGCGCCGGATCGGGCGTGCGGTTCTCGGCAATCGCTGCCACCAGTGCGCGCTGCGCCGGCATGATGATGCGGAACACGTTGCCGACCATGATGGTGCCGATGATCGCGCCGACGTGCAGGTAAGCACCACGACCGCTGAACACTTTGCTGAAGCCATAGGCGGCGCCAATGATCAGCACGAACAGGATGGCACCGAGCAGGGCAGGGCGTTTACCCAGGGCCGAGTCGCAGAGGAAGGAGTAGATGAACCAGCCGATGAACAGCGAGCCGATACCGATGGCCACGCCTTCAGGACCGCTCAGGGTGCTGCCGGGTGCCAGCAGATACAGCGTCGGGTTGGAGTAGAACACCACGCACAGCAGCGCAATGCCTGACATCCAGGTGAAGTAGGCTTCCCATTTGAACCAGTGCAGGTTGTCCGGCATGGTAGGTGGAGCCAGTTTGTATTTTTCCAGGTGGTAGATACCGCCGCCATGGATCGCCCACAAATCGCCGGCCAGACCGCTTTTCGGATTGACCCGATTGAGGTTGTTTTCCAGCCAGACGAAATAGAACGACGCACCGATCCAGGCCACGCCAGTAATCATGTGAACCCAGCGCACGCTCAGGTTCAGCCATTCCAACAGATGTGCTTCCACAGTCTTTACCTCTCGCCTGTCACTCTGTTGTCGAGTGATCAGACCTTCTCTTATTGGTGGGGGGCGAGGATCAAACGCTCATCCTCTTTGAAAAAATGCTCATCGCAGTTGTTGCCTGTGCCACTGCGATCAACCACCAGGAAGTCATCCCGCTTTTCGATCGTCAGCACCGGATGGTGCCAAACGCCGCGATGGTAATTAATGCCCTGCCTGCCGTTGGTGACGAAGGCGCGGACCAAGCCTGATACAGGTTCATCGCCAAGTGGCGCGACCACGATCAGAAAAGGGTTGCCGAGCAGCGGAATGAAGGCCTGGCTGCCCAGCGGGTGACGCTCCAGCATGCTGACGGTCAGCGGCATGTCCTGCGCGTCGGCGCGGAAGATGCTGATGATCGCCTTGTCGTCTGGCGTGGCGGTTTCCACCGTCGCCAGTTTGTGAAAGCGCATGGTCGAACCGTTGTTGATCATGAAGTGATCGCTGCCGTCGGTTTCGATCACGTCACCGAAAGGGGCGAAGGCTTCTTTGGTCAGCGGTTCAATCGTCAATGTGCGCATGCTGGTCTCTTATCCGAATTCTGTGTTGTTGGTTCTATTGCTATCGCTGGCAAGCCAGCTCCCACATTTGGAATGCATTCCCCTGTGGGAGCCAGCCTGCTGGCGATTGTGTTCAGCGCTTATTTAGCAACCTTGCCCAAAACACGCAGGCGACTCACACCACCGTCCGGGAACACGTTCAGGCGGATGTGGGTGATCGGGCCCAAGGCTTTGATCTGCTCGGCGAAGGTGTGTTCGGCGTGCATTTCCAGTTTCTGCGTCGGCAGCAATTCGCGCCAGAACAGCGATTGGGTTTCGATCTGACTGTCGGTGCCGCCCTTCACGAAGGCGCCCTGGATCGAGCAGGTGTCCGGGTAGTTGCCCTTGAAGTGCAGGGTGTCGACGATGACTTTTTCGATCTCGCCGGCATGACCCAACGCGACGATCACCCAGTCATTGCCCGGGGTGCGACGACGTGCCGTTTCCCAGCCGTCGCCCATGTTGATGCCACGGCCCGGGTTGAGGATGTTGCTCATGCGACCGAAGTGTTCGTCGGAGCAGGCCAGCGCGCGGCCACCGTTGAGCGCGGCGGCGAGGTCGACTTGTTCGTTGTCGCCGACAGAAGACCAGTCGCGGAACGGAATGCCGTACACACGCAGACGGGCCACGCCACCATCCGGGTAGATGTTGAAGCGCAAGTGGCTGAAGGCCTGGTCATTGCTGATTTCGTGGTAGTGGTGGCTGTTGCCTTGCAGCTCCACAGCGGACAGCACTTCAGTCCACTGGGTGTTGTCGTCCGGTTCGCCCGAGGCCAGGAAGCACGCTTCCAGGGAGGCCGACGGCGGGAAGTTGCCGGTGAAGAATGAAGTGTCGATGTCCACGCCTTTGATCGAACCCGGTACGCCCAGGCGGATCACGGCGCTGTCGTAGCCTTCAAAGCGCTTGCGGCGCGATTCCCAGCCGTCCATCCACTTGCCGTTGTCATCGAACACGCCTTCTTTCCACACAGCCGGAGTCGGCTGGAACAGGCGGTTGGCATCAGCGAACCAGTCATCGGTGACCGAAATGATTTTGGTGCCCAGGCGGGCGTCGGCCAGGTTGACGAACTTCTCGAAAGGTACGGCGTAAGCTTTCATTCTTCTTGTCTGCCTTTAATAAGTTGGCTTGGGATGCTTGCCAGGCCCTGGGTGTTTCTTCGCGTTTAAGAACACTCGGGCGAGGCTTGCTTATAGGGTCAGTAATCGGAACAGGGCGATCTTGTTGATCTCCGCCAGCGCGCACTTGAATTCGGTGTCTGCCGGGTTGTGAATGCGCGTTTCGAACGCCGCGAGGATCTGATGCCGGTTGCTGCCTTTTACCGCCATGATGAAGGGAAACTTGAACGTGGCCTTGTAGGCGTCGTTCAGCTCGGTGAAGCGAGAAAACTCTTCGGCCGTGCATTGGTGAATACCGGCGCCAGCTTGTTCATTGGTGCTGGCTTCGGTCAGTTGGCCCTGGACGGCGGCTTTGCCGGCCAGGTCCGGGTGAGCGTTGATCAAGGCCAGTTGGCTTTCATGATCGGCGCTCAACAGGATGTCGCTCATGCGCTGGTGCAGGGTTTCGATCTCGTCGATCGAAGCGTCCTGGCCCAGGTCGAAAGCCTTTTCGGCTACCCATGGCGAATGTTCGTAGATGTCGGCGAAGGCTTTGACGAACGCGTCGCGGCTCAGGGTCGAGGGTTTCAGTGTTTGAAAGGTGCTCATTGGGCAGCCCCTTGGTACGGGTGGGTTTCGTGCCAGTGGCGCGCGATGTCGACACGGCGGCTGAACCACACCTGCTCATGACTTTTAGCGTATTCGATAAAGCGCTTGAGCGAGGCCAGGCGCGCTGGACGGCCGATCAGGCGGCAGTGCAGGCCGATCGACAACATCTTCGGTGCTTCGGCGCCTTCGGCGTACAGCACGTCGAAGGCGTCTTTGAGGTATTCGAAGAAATCGTCGCCCTTATTGAAACCCTGAACCTGGGTGAAGCGCATGTCGTTGGTGTCCAGGGTGTACGGGATCACCAGGTGCGGCTTGCCGGTCGGGTTGTTGGGTTCCCAGTAGGGCAGGTCGTCGTCGTAAGTGTCGCAGTCATAGAGGAAACCGCCTTCTTCCATCACCAGTCGACGAGTGTTCGGACCGGTGCGGCCGGTGTACCAGCCCAGCGGGCGTTCGCCGGTGAGTTCGGTGAGGATGCGGATCGCTTCGAGCATGTGCTCGCGTTCCTGCGCCTCGTCCATGTACTGGTAATCGATCCAGCGATAGCCGTGGCTGCAGATCTCGTGGCCGGCCTCGACCATCGCGCGGATCACATCCGGGTGGCGCTGGGCGGCCATGGCCACGGCGAAGATGGTCAGCGGAATGTCGAATTCCTTGAACAGTTTCAGAATCCGCCAGACGCCGGCACGGCTGCCATACTCGTACAAGGATTCCATGCTCATGTTTCGCGCGCCTTGCAGCGGCTGGGCCGAAACCATTTCCGAGAGGAAGGCTTCAGACTCTTTATCACCGTGCAGGATATTGCGCTCGCCGCCTTCTTCGTAATTGAGTACGAACGACAAGGCGATGCGGGCATTGCCCGGCCAGTGGGGGTGAGGAGGGTTACTGCCGTAACCGATCAGGTCGCGTGGGTAGTCAGCGCTCACTGCAGTCTTCCTTCTTATTCGTTGACAGGTTGTGTGGCGGCCTGGCGATGAGATGACAGGCTGGCGTCACAGCGATGGGCTGATTGTATACAACTTTATATTCACTTTGTAAGCCTGATTTTTTGCATTTTTGATGAACTGTCATCTTCTCATGCTACTGCAAGAAACTTGCCCAGTTGGTCAGGTAATGGGTGGGAGGTCCGCTGAGAGCATGGTTTTTCTTCAGATTCACCTTGAAATCGACAATGGCGGGACTGGCTGCAAAAATGTCGTTTTTATTGTGTACAATTTTTTTGAAAAGTGTCTTAATCAGTCGCTCGCCGCAGCGTTTCGTGCTCCGAATCGGTGCGGTCTCCTTTTCAACTGACTTCGGGAGGCGCGAGGCCTGACTGCTCTTTGCAGGCGGGCGCGCAGAATCAATGGGACGTTTCACTACACACGTTTTGGACGCTGCACACGGTTGCCCGGGCAGCTCGATCAAGGTCGAGTTGTACCGCGTTGAAGGCTCGCAGCTGGAATTGGTCGCCAGCGCGATCACCAACAGCGACGGCCGTGTCGATGCGCCGCTGCTGCAAGGCGATGACTACCGTTCCGGGGTCTATCAGGTTCAGTTTCATGCGGGCGATTACTACCGCGCCCGTGGCGTTCAGCTCCCGGAGCCGGCGTTCCTGGATGTGGTGGTGCTGCGTTTTGGCATCTCTGCCGAACAGGATCACTACCATGTACCGCTGCTGATTTCGCCATACAGCTATTCCACGTACCGCGGCAGCTGATCCCCCAAGCAGCTGCCTCAACCTGGAAGCGACTGCGCATATAGCTTCTTTGGTCTTTCGCCCGCTCACACTGCGGGCTTTTTTTTGCCTTTAAAAATGTGCTGACAGATCTGGCGTTATCGCGAGCAGGCTCGCTCCTGCAGAAGTATGCGGTCCCCTGTAGGAGTGAGCCTGCTCGCGATGCTTTTAGCTGTTAGCGGCTCAACAGCGATGCAGCTCCGGCACCACTGAACAACCCGGCACTGACCCGGTTGAACCAGCTCTGGCCCTTGCCGCTGCGCAGATACCGCGCCGCACCATGTGCGCCCAGTCCGTAAGCCAATTTGCACAGCAGATCGAGCACGGTCCAGGTCGCAATCATCACCAGCAATTGCGGCAGGAACGGCTGCCCGGCATTCAAAAACTGTGGCAGGAAAGCGGCGAAGAACAGGATGTCTTTCGGATTGCTCGCGCCCAGCACGAACGCGCGCCCGAACAGTGCGCGAAAGCGTGGCACCGGCGCCGCCTGGGGCACTTGAGCGCCCACCGATGGCTGGCGCGATTGCTGCCAGCTCTGCCAGGCGAGGTAGAACAGGTACAACGCGCCGACGATTTTCAGGGCGCTGAACAGTTGTTCCGAAGCCAGCAACAGCGCGCCCAGACCCAACGCCGAAGCACTGAGCAAGCAGATCGAGGCAATCACGCCACCCAGAAATGCCGGATATGAACGACGCAAGCCGTAATTCAGGCTGTTGCTGATCATCAGCAACGACAGGGGGCCGGGGATCAGGATCACCACCAGCGCAGCGCCACTGAACAGCAGCCAGGTTTCCAGACTCATCACTTTCCTCCATTTGTGCAAAAGCCCCACCCGACGGGGTGAGGCTGTTTTGAATCCTGTTTTTGAATCGTATGCGGCTTACAAGAAAACGAACTTGGCGATGAAGATCGCGCACAGCACCCACAAACTGACGGAAATTTCCTTGTGCTTACCGGTGAACGCCTTGAGCACCACGTAAGTGATAAAGCCCAGTGCGATACCGTCAGCCACCGAGAAGGTCAGCGGCATCATGATCGCGGTGACGATCGCCGGAATACTGTCGGTCGCTTCGTCCCATTCGATGTGCTTCATGCCGCCCATCATCAGCATTGCCACGTAAATCAGCGCACCGGCGGTTGCGTAAGCGGGGATCATGCCAGCCAGCGGTGCGAAAAACATCGCCGCAATAAATAGCACACCTACGGTCACTGCGGTAAGACCAGTCCGACCACCTGCCGCGACACCGGCAGCACTTTCCACGTAGCTGGTCACTGGCGGCACACCGACCATTGCCCCGAAGACGCTGGACGCGCTGTCGGCTTTCATTGCGCGGGAGAGGTTTTCGATCCGGCCGTCAGCGTTCACCAGGTTGGCGCGCTGGGCGACGCCCATCAAGGTGCCGGCGGTGTCGAACATGTGCACGAAGAGGAACGCGAGCACCACGCTGATCATGCTGACGTTGAACACGCCGGCAATGTTCATGGCCATCCAGGTGGGCGCCAGGCTCGGCGGTGCCGACATGATGCCTTCGTAGTGGACAAGGCCCAGGCCCCAGCCCGCGAGGGTCACGGTGATGATGCTGATGAGGATCGCACCGAATACCTTGTGGTAGCTGAGCACGGCAATCATCAGGAAGCAGATGGCGGCGAGCAGCGGACCGGGTTCGCGCAGGGAGCCGAGCTTGATCAAGGTCGCCGGGCTATCGACGACGATGCCCGCGGTTTTCAGGCCGATCAGCCCGAGAAACAGACCTACGCCGGCGCCCATGGCGAAGCGAAGGCTCACCGGGATGCTGTTGAGCAGCCATTCGCGAATCCGCGAAAAGGTCAGGATCATGAACAACACGCCGGAAACAAACACCGCGCCGAGGGCGGTCTCCCAGTTGTAGCCCATGGTGCCGACCACGGTGTAGGTGAAGAAAGCGTTCAAGCCCATGCCCGGCGCCAAGCCGACTGGCCAGTTGGCGTAGAGGCCCATCAGCAGGCAGCCCAATGCCGCGGCGATGCAGGTCGCGACGAACGCGGCACCGTGATCGATCCCCGCGTCAGCCATGATGTTGGGGTTGACGAAAATGATGTAGGCCATGGTGATGAAGGTTGTCAGACCGGCAATCAGCTCGGTCTTCACCGTGGTGCCGTGCAAGGTGAGTTTGAAGATGCGCTCCAGCCAGCCATTGCGTAACGGCGGCGAGAGTTCCAGCGTCGGGGCTTCGGATTTGCGGCTTTCCACAGCGAGTACTCCTCAAGAGTTTTATTGTTATTTCCAGGGCCGGACCCATGAGGGTGGCGGCGGCCCTTTGAGGCACTTGCGAATTTGTTGACCGGTTGGTCAGGAACTCGCACGAAGTGGATTATGCTTTTGTATACAAATAAAGCAAATAATGTTTTTGATCTTGTAGACGAAAAGTTTGGCGATAGGGATATATCGCCTGCTTTGGCCCTTTCGCGGGCAAGCCCGCTCCCACAGGTGATCGGGTTCCTTCAGAGGAATGCGGTTGAGTGTGGGAGCGGGCTTGCTCGCGAAGAGGCCAGATTGGCCACTACAAATCCACCAGGGAAAAACTCAATCAGCAGCCAACTGACTTTTCCCCAGCGCCAGATTCACCGCCAACCACCCATTCACCGCCGACTCCCCAGCCTCGGCAAACACCCGCTCGAGCAATTTCACCTGCTCGCGCCGCAGCGACTGTTCGAACCGCGCGCCATCCTCGGTCAATTCGAGCAGCCGCTTACGCTTGTCGGTTTCGGACGAGACGCTGTTCACCAGATGCATTTCCACCAACTGACGCAGCGGCATGTTCAGCGCCTGCTTGGTCACCCCCAGCAATGCCAGCAACTCCTTGACGCTCAGGTTTGGGTAGCGGGCGATGAAAAACACGATGCGTTGATGCACCCGGCTCAGGCCTCGACGCTCAAGCATTTCGTCAGCCTTCGCGGTGAACGCCTGGTAGCCGAAGAAAAACGCTTCCATGGCTTGTTGCTGGGTGCCGGGGTTTTTAAGGTCAAGCATGTTGACGTTTCCGTTCGAGTTGTCGTAATTTCGGTCAACCAGTTTGACTCATTTTCCTCAGGCCTCGCTACCGGTGACCCCCATGGCTTTTTCCGAACGTGTCTCGCGCCTTAAAAGTTCTTTGATCCGTGAAATCCTCGCCGCCGCCCAGCGTCCGGAAGTGATGTCGTTCGCTGGCGGTTTGCCGGCCGAAGCCATGCTGCCGAAAGTCGAGTGGGTCGACATGCCGCTGTCGATGGGCCAATACGGCATGAGCGAGGGCGAGCCGGCACTGCGTGAAGCCTTGGCGGCCGAGGCGCGGGCGCTGGGCGTGCCGTGCGAAGCGAGTCAGGTCCTGGTGGTCAGCGGCTCCCAGCAAACCCTCGATCTGGCGGCCAAGCTGTACATCGACAAAGGCACCGAGATCTTGCTGGAAGCACCGACCTACCTGGCGGCTTTGCAGATTTTCCAGTTGTTCGGGGCGGACTGCATCACCGTGCCGCTGGAGGCGGATGGCCCTGACCTGGAGCTGTTGCGTGCACGTCTGGAAAAGCATCGTCCGGCGTTTATCTACCTGATCCCGACGTTCCAGAATCCCTCGGCGGTGCGCTACAGCGAAGCCAAGCGCGATGCGGTGGCGGCGTTGCTGGATGAATTCGGCGTGACCTTGATCGAAGACGAGCCGTATCGCGAGCTGACCTTCGATGGCGGCAGTGCGATGCCGATTGTCAGTCGCCTGAAAAAGAGCAGCTGGATCTACACCGGCACGGTGTCGAAAACCTTATTGCCAGGCTTGCGGGTCGGTTACCTGATTGCCAGTCCAGACCTGTTCCCGCACTTGTTGAAACTCAAGCAGTCCGCGGACCTGCACACCAATCGCGTGGGGCAGTGGCAAGCGTTGCAGTGGATTGGCACTGAGAAATTCGACCAACATTTGCGCGAGTTGCGGGATTTCTATCGTGTGCGCCGGGATGCTTTCCAGTGTTCTCTGCAAACGCATTTTTCCGATCTGGCGGACTGGAACGTGCCGCAGGGCGGGCTGTTTTTCTGGCTGACGCTCAAACAACCGATGGACACCCGGACGTTGCTCAAGCCAGCACTGGCGGCGGATGTCGCGTTCATGCCGGGCGAACCGTTCTTTCCCGATCCGGACAACAATCCGGGGCACCTGCGGCTCAACTTCAGCCACATCGACCCGGCGCGGCTGGACGAAGGGCTCAGTCGATTGGCGGCGGTGATACGCCAGGCCCACGCGGCGAAAGCGGCTTGAGGGGAGGATAGAAACCAATAAACCGGCTCATGGGCCGGTTTATTTTTGTCTGGGATTTGCGGTGTCCTCATCGCGAGCAGGCTCACTCCCACAGGTTTTGTGAGCAACACGAATCCACGGTGGGAGCCAGCCTGCTGGCGATGGCGTCAGTCAGTGCACCACAAAACCATCAGGCCGCAGCAAATCGCTTATCCAGATAATCAATAATCACCTTGGACTCATACATCCAGGTGGTCTGCCCATTCTCTTCAATGCGCAGGCACGGCACCTTGATCTTGCCGCCTTGCTGCAGCAGGGTCTGGCGATCCTGTTCATTGTTCTTCGCATCGCGCAACGCCACCGGCACATTCAGACGGCGCAAGGTGCGGCGGGTTTTCACGCAGAACGGGCAGGCGTGAAACTGATACAGCGTCAAGCTCTTGGCCGCCGTGTTGACCTGGGCCTGAACCTCGGCAGGACGCTGTTTCTTGCCTGGACGGGTGATGAAGTCGATGAAGATGATCAGTTGGCCAAGGCCGACACGAAGCGCTTTTACGAACACGGTATAAGCCTCACAGGGGCAAACAGAAGGCGCGCAGCTTACCTGATTTTCACAGGCGAAAAAAAACCGGCGATGAATGCCGGTTTTTCGTGCTGCGAATTACTTGATCAGGCTGAGAAACTCGCTGCGGGTCGCCGCGTTTTCGCGGAACTCACCCAGCATCACCGAGGTGATCATCGACGAGTTCTGTTTCTCCACACCGCGCATCATCATGCACATGTGTTTGGCCTCGATCACCACCGCAACGCCCAGGGCGCCGGTGACTTGCTGGACCGCATCGGCGATCTGGCGGCTAAGGTTTTCCTGGATCTGCAGGCGGCGGGCGTACATATCGACGATCCGTGCGACTTTCGACAGGCCCAACACTTTGCCGCTCGGAATGTAGGCGACGTGAGCCTTGCCGATGAACGGCAGCAGGTGGTGTTCGCACAACGAGTAGAGCTCGATGTCCTTGACCAGCACCATTTCGCTGTTATCTGAGCTGAACAAGGCACCGTTGGTGACTTCTTCCAGTGTCTGTTCATAGCCGCGGCAGAGGTACTGCATGGCTTTGGCGGCACGCTTAGGCGTGTCGAGCAGGCCCTCGCGGGAGACGTCCTCGCCCAATTGGCCGAGAATCGCGGTGTAATTCTGTTCCAGTGTCACAGAGGCTGATTCCATAAGGGTTTCAGGAGGGTACTTATTCTGTCTGTACCAATTTTGTATCAATCGAGCTGTTTCGTTTGCCTAGGTCATCCGGTTGGTGCTGGAGGTCCACAGGGCATAGGTCGACAGCATCTGACGCTTTGACCGAGCTTAAAGGCAGTGATTGCAGGGTTTCATACCCGTCGTGCTGCACATGGTAGCTTAAGTGTGTCGGCAGTTGTATGGCCGGCGGGCGTGAACCTTCAATCCGGTCGGTGCTGACCTGAGGTATCTGTAGACCACACCGGCCTGCTTGGGTTGAAGAGACAAATCTGATCCGGTGCTGATAGCATTGCGCTATCCCTTGCCCTCTATCCTAGGAATGGAATCCATGTTTAAAAAAACCTGTGCGCTGGCCCTGTCCATGGTAGCCATTATCTCGGGTGCGCAGAATGCAGTTGCAACTGACTACCTGTTTAAGAAATACGCTTATGACTCACCTATCTCAAATTACACTGAGACTAACGGTTATTATGATTGTTCGTCGCAGGTAGGTACGACGGCTAAATGTACTGAATTAGTTTTTATTGAAAATAAATTCACAGCGTCGCTAGTTTTCAAAAATGACAAGCTTTCGATGGTTTCGCTACGCTCCCCGTTTGAGCGTGAGTTGTACCTGCGCGCCATGGCGGCCATTAGGAAGAGCTTTGGCATGGTAGTGATTGGCAATGGGCAAGATACTTTCGATGTACTTTTGATGGCGAGCAAAGTGTCAAAACCCGAGTTTTTAAAAATCGGAGCTTCTAATTATGAAAGTATGGCCTTGGCTGGAGGGCATGTTACTTATACTTTCATAGATAATAGAGTTTCGATTGGATATGCTAAAAGTTTTCGTCGATTATTGGAATTTGCGCCTGACAATGTGAGGACTGTAGATCTGATCGCCGATAGCGTAGGTAAAGATGCTTATTTGATTTTAAAGTTTTCCTTTCCAAAGCTTGACCAAAAAAAGCTGGATCAGCAGGCAAATAAGCCAGTCGAGTCGTTTTAAGGAAAATTGCCATAAGGCACGGCGCCGCAAGCGTGAAGCGGCAGCTTTACTCGTCGCGGCCTTCCATCATGGTTCGTTTGAGCATCACATAAACGGCGCCGGCGCCACCGTGCCTGGGTTGGCACGAGGTGAAGCCGAGCACCTGCGAATGCTGGCGCAGCCAGGTGTTGACGTGACTTTTGATCATCGGCCGCTTGCCGTCCAGGCGCACGGCTTTGCCGTGGGTGACACGCACGCAGCGGATTTCGAATTTGGTCGCTTCGGCCAGAAACGCCCAGAGGGTTTCCCGGGCCTTTTCCACGGTCATGCCATGCAGGTCCAGGCTGCCTTCGAACGGAATCTGTCCGATCTTGAGCTTGCGCATCTGGCTTTCCTGAACACCGTCACGCGCCCACATCAACTCGTCTTCCGGGCCGACGTCGATGACGAACTGATCGGACAAGCCATCAACGGTAGTGGCGTCGGTGCGCACGGTCGCGGCCTGGCGCAGCTTGGCGATTTGCGCGCGGTCGGCCTTGGGTTTGCCGGTGTCGGCGCGATCGTGCTTGATCGGCTTGACGCCTTGGATCGCACTTTTGAACAGGGAAAAATCGTCGTCTTGCATGTCAGCCTCCGCGAAGGGCGGCCAGTTTACCCAAGTCGGGGCGCTATCCATAACAATTGAGGCCCGCCAAAGGGCGGGCCTGGATTCAGTCGTGTTTTTTCATCAGGTGCGGGGAGATGTTCAACTCTCGCGACTGGCGCGAGCGGCGACGGCAGCGGCGCCACAACCACACACCGATATAGAGCACCAACAGGCCGACGGCCAGAATGATCGCCGAACCCAGCCGGCTGGCATTCAGCTCGCCCAGGGCCGGTGGACGACCCAGCAGGCTGGCGGCACCCGCCATGGCCAGCAACACACCGCAGGTTGCCAGCAAAGCCGCAAACGCGGCACCGAATCGAAAACGCCAATTGCGTTGCCCTTTGGGCCGCAGGCGGCGTGCATCAAAACCATCGGATAACTTCATTCCGACCTTCCTCAATGGGTATCGGCCCTTCGACCGGGAGTTGTCCGGGTTGTTCCTGAGGCTAAGTCAATTGCAGCAAATCAGAGGCTTTTGTGGATGAGCGGCGGTATCGACCGCTCACCGAGGCCGATCAGATCAGATCGTGAGTCAGCGCGAGGGTGGCGAAGTTATCCGCCATGATCGCCATTTCCGTTTGCTGCACATGCTCGGCCGTGAGTACGCCACCCTTGTAGGGCAAATCGCGGGTCGCGCAGGCGTCTTCCACCAACGTGCAGCGAAAGCCCAGGTTTTTCGCCGCGCGCACGGTGGTGCTAACGCTGGAATGACTCATGAAACCGCAAACGATCAGGTCCAGGGAGCCCAGTTCTTGCAGTCGATCGTACAATTGGGTGCCATGAAACGCGCTCGGCAACAGTTTGCCGATGATGGTTTCGTCGCCCTGTGGCTCAAGCCCCGGGATGAACTCACCGCGTTCGCCTTGTGGATCGAACAGGCCACCCACGGTACCCAAGTGACGCACATGCACAATCGGCCGACCTGCCGCGCGGGCAGCGGCGACCAGTTGCTTGATGTTCGCGACGGCAGCATCCATGCCGCTCAGGGCCAAAGGACCACTGAGGTATTCTTTCTGGGCATCGATGATGACTAGGGTCGCATGACCCAGATTGGCTGCTGCGTAACCGCGGCCGCTGAGTTGAAACATCGTTTTTGGAACGGACATTCTGGGGCTCCTTGGAGTGGGGCTTTTGCGACATTGTCCTCTGGCTGAGCGGTTCTGTGAATCGCTACTATCGCAAACGCCGTCGTTGCTGGCGTGCAGCCTTGTCAAGATGCACATTTTGTTCAATAGCCACGGGCAAAAATGGATATGTCCTACATCTGATCCGGTATTTTTCCTGCGTCGTCGTGGCGCGTTTTGGCTGTTAGAATCGCCAGTCGTTTTTTCTGGAGTCTACCCCCGTGATCACTTCCCGCCTTCGTACCCTGCGTGACCATATCCGTTGGGCCGTCAGCCGCTTCCATGGGGAGGATCTGTTTTTCGGCCATGGGACCGACAACGCCTGGGACGAAGCCCGTCAATTGGTGCTCGGTGCCTTGCACTTGCCGTGGGAAATCGCCGACAGCTATCTGGACTGCAATCTGGAAGAGGACGAGGTGGTCAATCTGCAACGCTTGCTCAAGCGTCGCATCGAACAACGCATTCCCACCGCTTACTTGCTGGGCGAGGCCTGGTTCTGTGGCATGTCGTTCATCGTCGACGAGCGCGTACTGATCCCGCGTTCACCAATTGGCGAACTGATCGAAAAACGTTTCGAGCCTTGGTTGGGCGCCGAACCTGCGCGGATTCTTGACCTGTGCACCGGTTCCGGTTGCATCGGCATCGCCTGTGCCTACGAGTTCCAGAAGGCCGAAGTGGTGCTGGCCGACCTGTCGTTCGAAGCGCTGGAGGTGGCCAACCAGAACATCGAGCGTCACGGCGTGGATGAGCGGGTGTACACCGTTCAGGGCGATGGTTTTGACGGTTTGCCGGGTCAGCGTTTCGACCTGATCGTGTCGAACCCGCCCTACGTCGATGCGGAAGATTTCGCCGACATGCCGGATGAATACCAGCATGAGCCGGAATTGGGCCTGGCCTGTGGCGATGATGGTTTGAACCTGGTGCGACGGATGCTCGCCGAGGCGGCGGATCATTTGACCGAGAAGGGCCTGCTGATTGTTGAAGTAGGCAACAGCCAGGTGCACGTCGAGGCGCTGTACCCGGAAGTCGACTTCGCCTGGCTCGATTTCGAGCGCGGCGGGCATGGCGTGTTCATGTTGACGGCTGAGCAGTGCCGCGATCATCAAGCGCTGTTCGCTTCCCGCGTCTGACTTTAGGACGCCTTCGCGGGCAAGCCCGCTCCCACAGGTTTTGTGTCGTGCCGCGTAATTTGAGCACGACGTAGATCCTGTGGGAGCGTGGCTTGCCCGCGATGGCCGCGCCGCGGTCTCAGATCATTACCGGTGCGTCGCAATCCAGATCAACAACCCCGCCTGAAACACCGCAAACGCCACCAGGCACGTAATGGTGAAGCGCAGCCCGGCGTCTTCACGCTTGTACTTGCTGACTTTCTCTTCGTGTTTCTTGAGCTTCACTTCCTGCTCGGCCAGATTCTGCTCGGCCTGCTGAAGCATCTGCGCCGCCTCGATGATTTCCACCACCTGCAGCTTTTCGCTGTTCCAGTCACCCTTCAGGTCGCCGACCTGAACCTCTTTGACGCTGCCTTTCAGATGCTGGGCGTCGGCGTACACCACCTCAAAGCCGTGCGCTTTGAGAAAGTTATCGCGGCGCAGGCGCGTGTCTTCGTTCAGCGCATCTTTATTGTTCAGGTCAGTGCCATCAACGGTGTAGCCGGGCCAGCGCTTCTTCGCCCAAGTGATGCCTTGCGCGGCCATGAAGCGGCCGATGCCACGGTTGACCGGTTCGACCTGCAGGCCGCTGTCCGGCCCGAAATGCACACACTTGGTCGTGTGATCGACCCACACATCCAGATGATTCTGCTCTTTGCGCACGCGCTGGCCGGGCAGCGTGATGCTCATGCGCATCAGGCTGTATTCCTTGCTGGTACGCTCGGCGTAACCGAACTCGACAAAGCGCAACGGCCGGCCACCTGTGTTGCGGTCGGTTTGCAGCGGCGCCAGGCGGAGCATCTTGTGGTGCTCGACGTGGACGTCCGCCCACGGCAGCTCAACCGCTGGCGGTACGTCTTTTTCAGCGGTGGTGTCGGGTGAAGTCTGGGTATCTGTCATCGCGGCGAGTCCTGTCCAAGCTCTGCTTGTCGCCCGCCATAGCGCTGGCGACAAAGGCTTATCGGCCGTTTTTTTCAGGACTGGAGGGCTGGTCGCTTAACGGGTGTGAAGTCCGTCAATAAACTCGATGATCCGCGTGCCGAGTTCGGCGGCCAGTGGCAATTGTGGATCCTTGTAGGACGCCAGTTGCCGTTTTACATCGTTGGGCACGATGCGCATGACGTGGTTCATGCCTTCGATCACCACCAGTTCGGCGTCCGGTTTGGCGGCCTTGAGCATTTTGGCGTCACCCACGCCGACCTGGATGTCGTTGCTGCCCTGGATGATCAACGCTGGCATCTTCAGCTTCGCAAAGGCTGCGGCCGGATCCTGGCGGAACAGTGAAATCATGTACGGCTGCACACTCGGGCGGAAAATCACCTCCAGTTGCGGCGGCACGTTATCGTCGGCGTGGCCCGCCTTGAGGCTGTCGAGCAACTCATTGCTGCGCTGCATCAATGGTGGCGGCAGGCGGTTGCTCAATTGCTGGCGTATGACCTGGTCGATCGGCCGGGCGCTGCCGGACAAGGAAATCACCGCCGCGGCATCGACGCTCGGAGCGGCGAGGGTGGCAATCAGCGCGCCCTCGCTGTGGCCCAGCAAAATCAGCTGGCCGAAACGTGGATCGGTTTTGAGCTTGCGGGCCCAAGCCTCGGCGTCGGCCACATAGGCTTCCACCGACAGGTTGCGCTCGTCTGGCGTCGCCGCAAGGCTCGCCGCCACCCCGCGTTTGTCGAAACGCACACTGGCGATGTTGTGTTTGGCCAACACCCAGGCCAGCCGTTTGAGGCTGTCGTTGCGTCCGCCTTCGATGTTGTTTCCGTCACGATCCGTAGGACCGGAGCCGGAAATGATCAGGACAACCGGCACTGGAGTGTCGGACTTTGGCAGCAACAGCGAGCCGAAAAGCTCTCCGCTACCGGTATCAAGGGTGATCGGGCGTTGCAGGACCGTGGCCTGGGCAAAGCCGGTAAACAGGGTAAGAGTCAAGACTAGAACTCGCAGCATCATCACGCCATCATTCACAAAGGTGCCGGTTGGACTCGCAGGCACCCATAAGGTTCGAGGATGAACTACTTGGGTAGCCTGCGTATACTGGCGCGCATTACGTATTCAGGTTCATTTCACGGAGCGTCCTGCATGTCCGGCAATACCTACGGCAAGCTGTTCACTGTCACCACCGCGGGCGAAAGCCATGGTCCGGCGTTGGTCGCCATTGTCGACGGCTGCCCGCCTGGGCTGGAGATCTCCCTTGAGGATTTGCAGCGCGATCTGGATCGCCGCAAGCCCGGCACCAGCCGCCACACCACTCAGCGCCAGGAAGCCGACGAAGTCGAAATCCTCTCGGGCGTGTTCGAGGGGCGTACCACCGGTTGCTCCATCGGCCTGCTGATCCGCAACACCGACCAGAAGTCCAAGGACTACTCGGCGATCAAGGATCTGTTCCGCCCGGCCCACGCCGATTACACCTACCACCACAAATACGGCGAGCGCGATTACCGTGGCGGCGGTCGCAGCTCGGCGCGTGAAACAGCGATGCGCGTGGCGGCGGGTGCAATCGCCAAGAAATACCTGGCCACCCAAGGCATTGTCATTCGCGGCTACATGAGCCAGCTCGGTCCGATCGAAATCCCGTTCAAGACCTGGGATTCGGTAGAAGAGAACGCTTTCTTCTGCCCTGACCCGGACAAGGTGCCGGAGCTGGAAACCTACATGGACCAGTTGCGCCGCGACCAGGATTCGGTCGGCGCGAAGATCACCGTGGTCGCCGAAGGCGTGATGCCGGGCCTCGGCGAGCCGATCTTCGACCGTCTCGACGCCGAACTGGCCCATGCGCTGATGAGCATCAACGCGGTCAAAGGCGTGGAAATCGGCGCCGGTTTCGCCAGCGTGGCCCAGCGTGGCACCGAACACCGCGATGAAATGACCCCGCAAGGTTTCCTCAGCAACAACGCGGGCGGCATTTTGGGCGGGATCTCGTCGGGCCAGCCGATCGTTGCGCACCTGGCGCTCAAGCCAACTTCGAGCATCACCACACCCGGCCGTTCCATCGACATCCACGGCAACCCGGTGGATGTCATCACCAAAGGTCGCCACGACCCTTGCGTCGGTATCCGCGCAACGCCAATCGCCGAAGCGATGATGGCCATCGTGCTGATGGATCACCTGTTGCGTCATCGCGGGCAGAATGCCGACGTGCGTGTGAGCACGCCGGTGCTGGGTCAGCTTTAATGGCTGACCTTAATGCCGCTGCGGTCTGACGACGTGGCGGCGCTCCCGTACTGGCGGCTTTCCAGTTTCTATCTGTTCTATTTCGCCTTGCTCGGGTCGACGGCGCCGTTTCTGGCGCTGTACTTCGATCACCTGGGTTTTTCCAGCGCGCGCATCGGCGAACTGGTGGCGATCCCGATGCTGATGCGCTGCGTGGCGCCGAACATCTGGGGCTGGCTCGGCGACTACACCGGCCGACGCCTGGCCATCGTGCGCTTCGGCGCCGTGTGCACGCTGCTGACGTTCTCGCTGATTTTCGTCAGCAAGACCTACGCCTGGCTGGCGATGGTCATGGCCTTGCACGCATTCTTCTGGCACGCGGTGTTGCCGCAGTTCGAAGTCATCACCCTGGCACACTTGAAAGGGCAGACGTCGCGCTACAGTCAGATCCGTCTTTGGGGCTCCATCGGATTCATCATCACCGTGGTCGCGCTCGGCCGGTTGTTCGAATGGCTGAGTCTCGACATTTACCCGGTGGCGCTGGTGCTGATCATGGCCGGGATCGTCGTGAGCAGCTTGTGGGTGCCCAACGCCCAACCCGTTCACGGTGAGCGACCCGCGGCGGACGGGTTTCTCAAGCAACTGCGCAGCCCCGGGGTACTGGCGTTTTACGGGTGCGTGGCGCTGATGCAGATGAGTCACGGTCCGTATTACACCTTTCTGACGTTGCACCTTGAGCGACTCGGTTACAGCCGTGGCGTTATCGGGATGCTCTGGGCGGTCGGCGTGGTTGCCGAAGTCCTGATGTTTCTGGCCATGAGCAAGATCCTCGCGCGTTTCTCGGTGCGTCGGGTGCTGCTGGCGAGTTTTCTGCTGGCGGCGTTGCGCTGGTTGTTGTTGGGCTCGTTCGCCGAGCTTCTGTGGGTGCTGCTGTTTGCCCAAGTGTTGCACGCGGCGACATTCGGCAGCTTTCACGCCGCTGCCATCCAGTTCGTGCAACGTAGCTTCGGCGCGCGCCAGCAAGGGCAGGGCCAGGCGTTGTACGCCGCGCTGGCCGGCACCGGTGGCGCATTGGGCGCTTTATATGCCGGCTACAGCTGGAACGCCCTTGGCGCGACATTGACCTTTAGTATTGCAAGCCTCGCAGCGCTGGCGGCTGCCGTTATCATTGCTACACGATTGCAAGAGGACAGGCCATGAGCCTTACCCGTGAACACCTCGCCCAGGAAATCATCGACGCCGGGCGTTTTCTGTATGGCCGCGGCTGGTCGCCGGCCACCAGCAGCAACTATTCGACCCGCCTGTCGGCGACCGAAGCATTGTTGACCGTGTCCGGTAAGCACAAAGGCCAGCTCGGTGTGGAGGATGTGTTAGCCACCGACCTGTCGGGCAACAGTCTGGAGCCGGGCAAAAAGCCTTCCGCCGAAACCCTCCTGCACACCCAGCTCTACAACTGGCGCCCGGAAATCGGCGCGGTGCTGCATACCCATTCGGTGAATGCCACCGTGCTGTCACGCCTGACGCCGGGTGAGTTCATCGACTTTGAAGACTACGAGCTGCAAAAAGCTTTCAGTGGTATCTCGACCCATGAATCCCGGGTGCGTGTGCCGATTTTCGACAACGATCAGGACATTGCGCGCCTCGCCGCCAAGGTGCAGCCTTGGCTTGAAGCCCATCCGGATTGCGTCGGCTACCTGATTCGCGGCCATGGCCTCTACACCTGGGGCGCACGCATGAGCGATGCGCTGCGACAGATCGAGGCCTTTGAATTTTTGTTCGAGTGCGAGTTGAAGACGCGCTCGCTCTTTAACCGTAATGCATGAACCGTTAAGGAGTTGCCCTGATGAGCAGCCTGTCCGTTTACCACGTCTCAAGCCCTGATATTCCGAACAAGGTGCTGACCCATTTCGAAGACATCGCCTCGACCCTGGCCGAGCAAGGCGTGCGTTTCGACCGCTGGCAAGCCACAGCGAAAATCCAGCCCGGCGCCAGCCAGGAAGAAGTGATTGCCGCGTACCAAGAGCAGATCGACAAACTGATGACCGAACGCGGTTACATCACGGTCGATGTGATCAGCCTGAACAGTGATCACCCGCAAAAAGCCGAATTGCGCGCCAAGTTCCTCGACGAACACCGCCATGGCGAAGACGAAGTTCGATTTTTCGTCGCTGGCCGTGGGCTGTTTACCCTGCACATCGACGATTACGTCTATGCGGTGCTATGCGAAAAGAACGACCTGATCTCGGTACCCGCCGGCACACCTCACTGGTTCGACATGGGCGAGCATCCGCATTTCGTGGCGATACGCCTGTTCAACAACCCTGAAGGCTGGGTGGCCAACTTCACCGGCGAAGACATCGCCAACCGCTTCCCGCGTCTTGAGGACTGAGCCGATGTCGATCAAGGCGATTCTCACCGACATTGAAGGCACCACCAGCGCGGTGAGTTTTGTGTTCGACGTGCTGTTTCCCTACGCGGCCAAACACTTGCCGGACTTCGTTCGCCAACACACCGAACGCGCCGATGTGGCCGAGCAACTGACGGCCGTACGCCGGGACAGCCATGAGCCGGACGCGAACGTCGAACGTGTGATCGACATTCTGCTGGGCTGGATCGCCGAAGACCGCAAGGCCACGCCGCTCAAGGCGTTGCAAGGAATGGTCTGGGCCCAGGGGTATCAGGCCGGGCAGTTGAAAGGCCACGTTTATCCGGACGCCGTTGAAGCGCTCAAGCGCTGGCATCAGGAAGGTTTCAAACTGTTTGTTTATTCCTCGGGCTCGATTCAGGCGCAAAAGCTGATTTTCGGCTGCTCGGAGGCGGGGGATTTGTCGCCACTGTTCAGCGGCTATTTCGACACCACGTCGGGGCCCAAGCGTGAAGCGTCGTCTTATGCGCGCATCACCCAGGCCATCGGCGTCGAGCCGTCGCAGATTCTGTTTTTGTCCGACATCGTCGAAGAACTTGATGCGGCGCGCACGGCCGGCATGGCGACTTGCGGGCTGGCGCGAGAGGGCGGGGAGCTGGCGGGGCATACGACCGTCGACAGTTTCGCGCGGATCGACCCTTCCACTTTCTAAGGTCCAACCCCGTAACCTGTGGGAGCGAGCTTGCTCGCGATAGCGTTGTATCAGTCAATATTAATGTCGCCTGACACACCATCGCGAGCAAGCTCACTCCCACAGGGGATCGGTGTACCGTCTTAAACAAAACAGGCCGTGGAGCGAAAGCGCTCACGGCCTGTTTGTTTGCTGCGTACTGACTTATACAACCGCAGGTTTTACGCCGAGTGATACGTCGGCAGGGCAAACCGTTGCTGGCTTTGCAGCATGGAAATCTGCGGCAGTTCGCTGGCTTGTTCGGCCAGGTCACGACGGATCGCACTGATCACCCAGGACAACTGATCGCCAGCATGCAATTGCTGGTAGGAAATCGAACGCTTGAACACTTTGCCTTCGGTGCTGCGCAAGGTCAGCAGGATGCCACCGTCAGGACGCGGCTGGGTGGTCACTTCGAAGTTGGAGAACAGGGAGGTAAATTTTTCTTGGATCAGGCTCATGTCTATCAGCTCCGTTAGCACTTGATTAGCAAGCATGGAGAGGTAGTTGCAGCGATTGTGCCAGCACACGATTTTTTAAAAATCCTTATAAATCAACGAGTTAATTTTTAGGTGGTTTTTTGGATTCGTGCAAACTGCATGAAAGGCCATCGTGCATCCTGCATTTTGCGTGGTCGGGCACGATTCAATGGAACCATTTGGCCGCGCTGAGGTTCACGGTTTTCAACCCGCTATGCAGATACAAAACATTTCAAAAACCGCGTGTACAGCTCAAGAACCGCTGACGTATTTTCGGTTTCATAGAACGCCGCCCGACAATAAAAAAGAACTAACGGGAGCACGCATGAGCGACACGATTACCTGGGGCATGATGCTCCGTAAGCTGCCTACCATTGCCAAAACCATTCCCCGCGTGGTGAAAGGCATGAAGGTCGCCAACGTCAAGGACCCGACCCAACCGTGTGGCCTCGGCTGGACGTTCGAGCAAGCGACCTTGCGCAATCCAGATGGCCCAGCGTTGCTGCAGGGCGATGTGGTGCTGAGTTATGCACAGGTCAACCAGTGGGCCAATCGCATCGCTCATCACCTGGTTGCCCAAGGCATCGGCAAGGGGGATGTGGTGGCGGTTTTTCTCGAGAACCGCCCGGAACTGCTGGTGACGATATTGGCCGTGGCCAAGGTCGGTGCGATCAGTGCCTTGCTCAATACCTCGCAAACCCGCGACACACTGGCCCATAGCCTGAACCTGGTGACGCCTGTGGCGATCATCGTCGGTGAAGAACTGGTCCCGGCCTTCAATGCGGTCCGCGAACGGGTATCGATCGAGACGACGCGCACCTGGTTCGTTGCCGATCAAGACACCTACAGCCGTCCCGGTGTCGCGCCCGCCGGGTTCATCAATCTGATGACTGACGCCGCCAACGCGTCCAGCGAGAACCCCGTCAGCAGCCGGCAGGTCTTTTTCGACGATCCTTGTTTCTATATCTACACCTCGGGCACCACCGGATTGCCCAAGGCGGGCGTCTTCAAGAACGGTCGCTGGATGCGCAGCTCGGTCAGCTTCGGCCTGATCGCCCTGAATATGCAGCCCGAGGATGTGGTCTATTGCACCTTGCCGCTGTATCACGCCACCGGGCTTTGCGTGTGTTGGGGCTCGGCGATCAACGGCGCATCAGGATTTGCCATCCGCCGCAAATTCAGCGCCAGCCAATTCTGGCATGACGTGCGCAAGTATCGGGCGACCACCCTGGGCTATGTCGGTGAATTGTGCCGCTACCTGGTGGATCAACCACCCAGCGCCGACGACAACCAGCACCCGGCGACCAAGATGATCGGCAACGGCCTGCGTCCCGGCGCCTGGCGCGAATTCAAGACGCGCTTTGGCGTCGGGCACATCTGTGAGCTGTATGCCGCCAGCGACGGCAACATCGGGTTCAGCAACATTCTCAACTTTGACAACACCATCGGTTTCTCCTTGATGGCCTGGGAGCTGGTGGCCTACGACCATGACAGCGGCATGCCGACGCGAAACGCCAATGGGTTCATGCGCAAAGTCGGCAAAGGCGAGCAGGGCCTGTTGCTGGCGCGGATTGACGACAAGGCGCCTCTGGACGGTTACACCGATCCGCAAAAGACCGAGAAAGTCGTCCTTCACGACGTGTTCGTTAAAGGCGACCGTTACTTCAACACCGGCGATCTGCTGCGCAACATTGGTTTTGGTCACGCGCAATTTGTCGACCGGCTGGGCGACACCTACCGCTGGAAGGGTGAGAACGTTTCGACCACCGAGGTCGAGAACATCCTCCTGCAACACCCGAATATTTGCGAAGCCGTGGCCTACGGCGTCGAAATCCGCAACACCAACGGACGAGCCGGCATGGCCGCAATCACACCGGCGGAGTCCCTGGCGACCCTGGACTTCAGCGAACTGTTAGCGTTTGCCCGCGAGCAAATGCCCGCGTATGCAGTGCCGCTTTTCCTGCGGGTGAAAGTGAAAATGGAGACCACCGGTACCTTCAAGTACCAGAAGACCCGGCTCAAGGACGAAGCCTTCGACCCGGCTAAAACCGGCGGCGACCCGATCTATGCGTGGCTGCCCGGCACCCAGACTTATGTGCAAGTCACTCCGCAGTTGCTGGCGGATATTCACGGCGGCGCTTTTCGTTATTGAAAGCAGCGCTATTGAAGGTGGCTATGGCGGCGCTTGAGAAAAAAGAAGTGACAGCTTCGGGGCTGCTCGGGAAACTGTCGCCTTTGCGAATAACCGAACGTGGAGTGCCCGATGTCAGACCAAAGCCGCCAGATGACCCCCGAAGAAGCCGCCGAATTTGCCGAGCAGGTCTTCAACAAAGCGCGCGAGGGCGATGCGGCGATGATGGCCGCGCTGCTGAGCAAAGGGCTGCCGCCGAACCTGCGCAACCACAAGGGCGACACCTTGTTGATGCTCGCCGCGTACCACGGTCATGTGGACACGGTAAAAGTGCTGCTGGAACACAAGGCCGACCCGGAAATCCGCAACGACAACGGCCAGAGCCCGATTGCCGGTGCTGCGTTCAAAGGCGACCTGGCGGTGGTCAAGGCGTTGGTGGACGGTGGCGCACAAGTCGAAGGCTCGTCGTTTGAAGGTCGCACTGCGCTGATGATGGCGGCGATGTTCAACCGCGTCGAAATCGTCGACTACCTGATCAGCAAAGGCGCCGACCCGAAAGCCAGGGACGCCAATGGCGTGTCGGCGCTGGACGCTGCGAAAACGATGGGCGCCGTCGATACCACCGCGCAATTGCAGAAACTGCTCGGCTGATCGGCTACGGATTGGGGGGCGTAATGCGCTATCCTTCGCGCCCTCAAATTTCACTCGCTACAGGATCCGCCCATGAAAGCCGCACTCGTCGAACTCATCAGCAAAATCAGCTCCGGGTGCATGAGCGATGACGAAATCCTGAAAGTCGCTGAGGAAGCGGCCCAGGCCTACGCCGATCCCGAAGCTTTTCTGACGGCCAATCCGGATATCAACTACGACGACACCTTCCCGATTCCGCTGGGCGAGTGGGTGGTTGTCGGCAGCCTGCCGGAGACCGTGCTGTTCCAGGCCGACACCTACATGGATTTGTTCGCGCAGATCGTCGCCTCGTTCGGCCCCGGGGTGGATTTCAACATCAAACCCAAGCAGCTGGCGAAAACCGAAGCCCTGACCGCGCTCAACCGCATTCAGGTGCAGATGGGCAGCATGAACAAGGAAAACGGCGGTTACACGCTGATGAACTTCAGTCAGTTGCTCGATGACGAGTTGCAAGTGGTGCTGGTCTTCGGCAACGACGTGCCTCGCGTGCTGGAGCTGTGCGCCGAAGTCGGAATCGCTGCCGCGCCTTCGCTCGAAGCCCTCAAAGTCGCGATTCACGTTTAAATAACGGAACCCTCGCAAGGCCCGGCTATCCTAAGAGTGCATACCACTCTTAGGAGCGACACCATGGGTTCCACGTTCAACGGTCTGGTTGGCCTGATCATTCTTGCCCTGGATATCTGGGCAATCATCAACGTGCTCAAAAGTGGCGCTGAAACAGGGATGAAAATCATCTGGGTGCTGCTGATCCTGCTGCTGCCGGTGCTGGGCCTGATCATCTGGGCCATTGCCGGGCCACGGGGTAACGTCCGAATCTGAGCACGCAATCAAAACAGACTCGCTTTCCCCTGTGGGAGCGAGACTGCTCGCGATGAACGATAACGCGGTTTGACTGAATAACAGCGGTGACGGCATCGCGAGCAGGCTCGCTCCCACAATGTGCTGTGTCTACCCGGCCGACGAAGGTTCGACCTGTCATATTCCGCGACGTAGAATGCGCGCCTTTCCCGGTCAATCGTGCCGATCGATTGGCCATCATGGGCGGGTAACCGTCCGTTGCCATCCGCATTCCTCGGAGCACTTCCCATGAGCACGACCCCGACCAGCGAATACCTGGAAACCCTCTACGAAGGCTACGGCCAGCGTTTTCGCATGGAAAAGCTGCTGCACGAAGTGCGCACCGAACACCAGCACCTGGTGATCTTCGAAAACCCGCGCATGGGTCGAGTGATGGCGCTGGACGGCGTGATTCAGACCACCGAAGCCGATGAATTCATCTACCACGAAATGCTCACCCATGTGCCGATCCTGGCGCACGGCAGCGCCAAGCGCGTACTGATCATCGGTGGCGGCGACGGCGGCATGTTGCGTGAAGTGGCCAAGCACGGCGGCGTCGAGCACATCACCATGGTCGAGATCGACGGTACTGTGGTCGACATGTGCAAGGAATTTCTGCCGAACCACTCCAAAGGTGCGTTCGATGATCCACGCCTGAACCTGGTGATCGACGACGGCATGCGTTTCGTCGCCACCACCATTGAAAAATTCGACGTGATCATTTCCGACTCCACCGATCCGATCGGTCCGGGTGAAGTGCTGTTCTCGGAAAACTTCTACCAGGCGTGCCGTCGCTGCCTCAACGAAGGCGGCATTCTGGTCACGCAGAACGGCACGCCGTTCATGCAGATCGAAGAAGTCAAAACCACCGCCGGCCGCTTGCGCAGCCTGTTCCCGGACTGGCACTTCTATCAGGCCGCGGTGCCGACCTACATCGGTGGCTCGATGACCTTTGCGTGGGGCGCGACCAATACCGCGTATCGCAAACTGTCCCGTGAAACCCTGCAACAGCGTTTCGCCGGCAGCGGCATCGTCACCCGCTACTACAACCCGGAAATCCACATCGGCTCCTTCGCCTTGCCGCAATACGTGCTGCAAGCCGTGAACAAGCCGAGCAACGACTAAACTGAAGATGTACTCATGACCCTGTGGGCGCGAGCAGGCTCGCGCCCACAGGTTATATATTTCATGCGTTTACGGTGTAGTCCGTTGAACGATCAGTCAGGCCAAAAGTCCAGATAGAGGTAAGCCCATTTGCGGGTTTGTTCGAGGAGGCACTGATGCAAAAGTGGAAAATCACTTTCGTGGATGATCACGGTGAAACAGTCGACGAAGTCTTCGAGTGCGACGATTGCCCGGATAACGAGAAAGCCGCCGAACTCCTCAAGGAAAGACTTTTTCCTGTCGCCGCCAAACTGGATCTGAATGATCTGGAAGGGCGAACGGCTGATGCGAGTGTCAAAAGTCTAAAAGCCCAAAACAGCATTGAAATCCTCGGTATTGCTCCCGTCTGATACACCTTCTGGCACATTCTTGAAACACCAGGCCTTGGCAGCGGCTCTGAGTTGGGGCTACTCTGCATTCGAGATCAGCGAACGGATCGCTAAGGTCTGGTCTTGTCAGCTACATGCTTGCTTCCCACCGGCAACATCGTTGCCGCATCGCTCGCACCCATCGGTTGCGAGTGCCGGGAATACGGAAAGTCTATCCATCAATTTGAGGGGGACGTTTCATGAGCACAGCCTATCAAGAAGACATCAGCAGCAGCGTGTTGCGCCGCATGAAAGAAGGCGGTTTTGACTTTTCACGATTCCATCCCATCGAGTTCTACGCCATTTTCCCGGATGAGGAGCGGGCACGCAGGGCGGCAGGGCATTACTGTGGTGAATCCTTGAATGCACAAATCAGCGTGCGCGATGACGGCGCATGGGCCCTGGAACTGAGCAAAGTGATGTATGCCACCTATGACGGGATTGGCGACTTTGAGCAGGATTTCGAGGCAGTGGTCGAGCCTCTGGGCGGCATCATCGAAGGGTGGGGCGTCAAGCAGGAGGTACGAGGGCTACTCGCATAATGCTATGAACAGTGACAACGCTCAGCAACGGCTGACCTTCGGGTTGGCCGTTTTCGTTTGTGTGGCCGGCAATCCCCTCGGCAAAACCCTGAAACAAGAATCCGGCGCAAAAAAAAACCGCCTGAGCAGGCGGCTAAAGGGAAGTTTCGGTCAGGTTTTGCAGCGGATGCACGGATTATCGGTATCGACTATCGGGCAGTGAAATCAACTCTGACTATGCTGGTGATAGGCGAGTACTTCGCCTTGCAATGAAGCGGGGGCGATCAGGTTGGGGCGTTTGCTGCACAGGATTGGTGCGGTGCAAACGGGGTCATTATCCAACTGATTGATATCAAAGCGTTTCTGCCGATGGCACGGGCCTTGCGAAGCCTAGATGTCCGGGTGACAAGGAGTACGGCATGATCCGCACCTATTTTGATGAGATGTACGATGCCGGCGGCCAGGTCCGCCCGCATTATCGGGAGTTTGCCCGTTGGCTGGCCGAGACGCCTGACGAGCTCTTGGCACAACGGCGACGCGAGGCCGATCTGCTGTTTCATCGCGCCGGGATTACGTTCACGCTTTACGGTGATGAGCAGGGGACAGAGCGCCTGATTCCCTTCGACACCATCCCCCGCAGCATCCCCGCCAGCGAATGGCGGATTGTCGAACGCGGCTGTATCCAGCGGGTCAAGGCGTTGAACATGTTCCTCGCCGACCTGTATCACGAGCAGCGCATCATCAAGGCCGGCATCATCCCGGCCGAACAAGTGCTCGCCAACGAGCAATACCAGTTGGCGATGCAGGGGCTGGACCTGCACCGCGATATTTATTCGCACATCTCCGGCGTCGATCTGGTACGTGATGGCGACGGCACGTATTACGTGCTCGAAGACAATCTGCGCACACCGAGCGGCGTGAGCTACATGCTCGAAGACCGCAAGATGATGATGCGCCTGTTCCCCGAGTTGTTCGCGGCCCAGCGCATCGCGCCCATCGACCACTACCCGAATCTGTTGCTCGATACCCTGAAAAGCTCGAGCCCGATCGATAACCCGAGCGTGGTAGTGCTGACGCCGGGCCGCTTCAATAGCGCGTTTTTTGAACATGCCTTCCTGGCGCGGGAGATGGGCGTTGAACTGGTGGAAGGCGCGGACCTGTTCGTGCGCGACGATAAGGTGTTCATGCGCACTACGGACGGGCCGAAAGCCGTCGACGTGATTTACCGACGCCTCGACGATGCGTTCCTCGATCCGCTGGCGTTCAACCCGGATTCGATGCTCGGCGTGCCAGGGCTATTGTCGTCCTATCGCTCCGGCAACGTAGTGCTGGCGAATGCCATCGGCACCGGGGTCGCGGATGACAAGTCGGTGTATCCGTTTGTCACGGACATGATCCGTTTCTACCTCGATGAAGAACCGATCCTGAAGAACGTGCCGACGTTCCAGTGCCGTAATCCCTCGGAACTGTCCCACGTGCTGGCCAATCTCCCAGACCTGGTGGTCAAGGAAACCCAAGGCTCCGGCGGTTACGGAATGCTGGTGGGGCCGGCGGCGACGGCGGCGGAGATCGAGTCGTTCCGTGCTCGGATCAAAGCCAAACCCCATGCGTACATCGCGCAACCGACGTTGTCATTGTCGACCTGTCCGACCTTTGTCGAAAACGGCATCGCCCCACGCCACATCGACCTGCGTCCGTTTGTATTGTCTGGCCGCGAAACACGGGTTGTGCCCGGCGGTTTGACCCGTGTCGCCCTGCGCGAAGGCTCCCTGGTGGTGAATTCATCCCAAGGCGGCGGAACCAAGGACACCTGGGTAGTCGAGGATTGAAGGAAGCTTGCCATGTTAAGTAGAACTGCCTCGGATTTGTATTGGATGTCGCGTTACCTGGAGCGGGCGGAAAACCTCGCACGGATGCTCGACATCAGTTATTCGCTGTCGCTGATGCCACAGGATGGTCGCGGTGACGGTCTGCACGAATTGGCCATGCCATTGCTGATCACCGGCACCCTGGACGATTACCTGGAGCGCCACGGTGATTTGCACGCCGAACGACTGCTGCATTTCTTCGCCCTGGACGCCGCCAACCCGGCCAGCATCTACAGCTGTCTTGGCGCTGCACGGGCCAGTGCCCACGCGGTGCGTGGGCGAATCACCGCCGACATGTGGGAAAACATCAACGCCACCTGGCTGGAAATTCGCGGGATCGCCGATCAGGGCTTGAGCCGATATGGCATGAGCCGTTTCTGCGAGTGGATCAAGGAGCGTTCCCACCTGTTTCGCGGCGCATCCTACGGCACGATCATGCGCAACGATGCGTTCCGCTTCATTCGCCTGGGGACGTTTATCGAGCGGGCCGACAACACGTTGCGCCTGCTCGACGCCCGCTATGAAATGGCCGGCGATCAGGCCGAGGCGGTCAGCGACGGCACCGCTCACGCCTATTACCAGTGGAGCGCGTTACTACGGGCGTTGTCCTCGTTCGAGGCGTACACCGAAATCTATCGCGACGCGCCCGGCGCCCGCCATGTCGCCGAGCTGCTGTTGCTGCGAGCGGACGTTCCGCGTTCCCTGCGCGCCTGCACCGAAGAAATCGACCAGATCCTCGCCCAGTTGCCGGGGGCCAACGGCCGTCCCGCGCAACGTCTGGCGGCTGAGATGGACGCGCGCCTGCGTTACACCGGCATCACCGAAATTCTCGACGAAGGCCTGCACGCCTGGCTGACCGAGTTCATCCCGCTGGTGCGCCAGTTGGGTAACGCCATTCACAGTTCCTACCTGGAGGCTGCATGAGACTTTCCATTAGCCACGAGACCACCTATCACTACGAAGATCAGGTGCGGGCGAGCATCCAGTATTTGCGACTGACACCCCACGACAGTGAGCGCCAGCACGTTCTGAGCTGGCAGCTCGACCTGCCGCGCCCGGTGCGTGCGCAACTCGACCCGTTCGGCAATATCCTGCATGTGCTGACCATGGACGAGCCGCATGAAGCGATCATCATCGGCGCCCGTGGCCAGGTCGACATTGACGAGTTGAGGGAAGCCGAGCATGAAAGCCAGTCGGCACTGCCGTTCCTGCGCTTCACCCGGCTGACAGAAGCGGACGAAGCCCTGCGCGCATTTGCGGAAAAAGAATGCAAGAAACGTCGGGATCGCACCGCGCTGATCGACTTGATGCATGGCTTGAACTCGCACATGACCTACACGCCGGGATCCACCGAAGTCGACACCAGCGCCGCCCAGGCTTTCGCCGGGCGTGCAGGCGTCTGTCAGGATCACACCCATGCGTTCCTCGCCTGTGCGCGCAGCCTGGGCATTCCATCGCGTTATGTGTCGGGTTATTTGTACAGCGAGAACTGCGAGCACCTGGCCAGTCATGCCTGGGCAGAAGCCTGGCTGGATGACGCCTGGTACAGCTTCGATGTGACCAACGAGCTGGCCCGTCCGGAGCGCCATTTGAAACTGGCCGTGGGCCTTGATTATCTGGACGCCTGCCCGGTGCGCGGCATGCGGCGCGGTGGTGGGTGTGAGCAGATGCACGCGAAGGTGTTTGTATCGCCAACGCCGATGCCGGCACCGGTAATCTCCGTTCAGCAACAATAATCCGCAACACCACAACAAAACCTGTAGGAGCGGGCAAGCCCGCTCCCACAATGGGATTGATGTCAGGGCTTAACCTTGCGCCCCGCCATGTGTTTCAAATACCCCACCAACATCTCCAGATCGCCATCCGGCAACACCGACTGCGCAAACCCCGGCATCTTCGCCTGCGGCCACTGGCGCAAACTCTGCGGATCACGAATGTAGCGCTTGAGAAAATCCGCCCCGAAGTATTCGGTCGGGTTGAACGGAATATTCAGGTCCGGCCCAAACTGCGCGTCCCCCGCACCATTGAGTCGATGACAGGCGAGGCAATTTTTCTGAAACAGCGCAAAGCCTTTATTAACGGCATCGTCTGCCTTCAACGCCGGATCCGGCAACAGGGCAGGGAAGCGCTCGGCCACTGGCGCCATGCGCTTGATGCTTGCCACCTGGAATGGCCATTGCTCGGGGCTGATGTCGCCCGCCTGTGGATCGGTCCAGACCAGATAAAACGGCCCGGCACCGGGTTTGCCTTCAGATAACGCCGGCCACGGCTTGGCCGGGTCTTCAATCGCCAACCAGGCGCGGGCGCCCTTGGCATTGAGTAACGGCGCCGCCGACAACTCCGCGGCAAACCCGTCCAGCGCCACGGCTTGCAGATGGTCGTCAGGCTTGATGCCGGTCAACAACGCGCTCAACGGAACGGCGCGATAGCTCATGTTCTGTTTGTAGGAAACGTCGTTACTGATGGTGATGGTCTGGGCTTGAGGATGCTTGAGCAACTCTTCGGTTTGCCAGGTGCGACTGTTCTCGCCCAGCTCCAGATTCAGCTGTGCGGCATACAGGGGCGAGCTGAGCAGCAAGGCCCCGAACAAAATAAGCGTTTTCAAAATGATCGCCGTCCATGTCGTGAATATGCCGTAAAGGTTGGCACACCCACGCTGGCCCGGGTAGCGAGCCAGTCACATTTTTAAGTGGGCGATATAAAAACCTGGCACCGTTAATTGATCGACTAGCCGATCACTTTCGTCAGGTTCGGCAAAATCAACAACAGTGTAGTGGCGAATAAAATGAGCCCGGCTTGACGTACTTTCGAATGTTTGAACATGGCTTGACCGCCTTTTTTGTTATTTCCTGATGCCTGCCTGCATATCTCCATGACGGCGAGCGCTGCACTTCCTGTAAGACGAGTGCCTCGGCAAAACCCGACGACAACTTCGTACATGTTCACCTTAGAGCCCGCGTCACGCTTGGTTTAGATCCATTTCATATGGTTCGCGTGCTACAGGCTATTAAAAAGGCATGAGGCCTATTGCCAGCTTCTTGGGCGCCCTTTTGCTAGACAGCTTGGTGGCGTGAATCGGTTAATCGACGGGTTGGCGACCGTCCGTCTGAGCGTGTCCGTCAACGCCAGTGAGCATTGCGGTCATTGAATCGGCGTGGGCTCGGAATAAGGTGGAGGCTCAGTGTTTACTCACCGCCAGGTTCGAGGACGTCATGACTCAAGCTTTGATATTCGACGCGTTACGCACGCCCCGTGGCAAAGGGAAGCCTGAGGGCTCGCTGCACAGCGTCAAGCCAGTGAATCTGGTGGCCGGGCTGCTTACGGCATTGCAACAGCGCCTGTCTCTGGACACCAGCCAAGTGGATGACGTGGTGCTCGGCTGTGTCACGCCAATCGGCGATCAAGGCTCCGAT
Source organism: Pseudomonas sp. IT-P294 (assembly GCF_949767865.1). Lineage (NCBI taxonomy): Bacteria > Pseudomonadati > Pseudomonadota > Gammaproteobacteria > Pseudomonadales > Pseudomonadaceae > Pseudomonas > Pseudomonas sp. IT-P294. The sequence goes on from NZ_CATKQW010000033.1 coordinate 287,530, forward strand.
ATCGCCAAAACCGCGGCACAAGTGGCCGATTGGGACGTGAGCGTGTCAGGCGTGCAGATCAACCGCTTTTGCGCCTCGGGACTGGAAGCCGTGAACCTGGGCGCGATGAAAGTCCGTTCCGGTTTCGAAGACCTGGTGGTGGTCGGCGGCGTCGAGTCCATGTCTCGCGTGCCCATGGGCAGCGACGGCGGCCCTTGGGCGCTGGACCCGGAAACCAACCTGCACAGCCATTTCACCCCGCAAGGCGTGGGCGCCGACCTGATCGCCACCATCGAAGGTTTCAGCCGTCAGGACGTCGATGCTTACGCATTGCACTCCCAGCAGAAAGCGGCGCGGGCGCGGGCCGATGGTTCGTTCAACAAGTCGCTGGTGCCGGTACAGGACCAGAACGGCATCATCCTGCTCGATCACGATGAGTTCATCCGCGCCGAATCGACCCTCGAAGGCCTGGCCAAACTCAAGCCGAGTTTCGAGATGATGGGGCAAATGGGTTTCGATGCCACCGCATTGCGCGTGTACAGCCATGTCGAGCGGATCAACCACGTGCACACACCGGGCAACAGCTCCGGGATCGTCGACGGCGCGGCGCTGATGTTGATCGGCTCCGAGGCCAAGGGCCGGGCGCTCGGGTTACAGCCGCGTGCGCGGATCGTTGCCACTGCCGTGACCAGCACCGATCCGACCATCATGCTCACCGGCCCCGCACCGGCTACGCGCAAGGCATTGGCCAAGGCCGGGCTGCGGGTCGAAGACATCGACCTGTTCGAGGTCAACGAAGCCTTCGCCTCGGTGGTGCTCAAATTCATCAAGGACATGGCCATCGACCCGGAGAAGGTCAACGTCAACGGCGGCTCCATTGCCATGGGGCACCCGCTGGGCGCCACGGGCTGCGCGATTCTCGGCACCTTGCTCGATGAACTGGAAACCCGGCGCCTGCGCTACGGCCTTGCGACCTTGTGTGTCGGCGGCGGCATGGGCATTGCCACCATCATCGAACGCCTCTGAGCCCCGACCTTAAGGAACAAATGACATGACAGAAGCCATTCGTTACGAAAAAGGTCAGGACCAGATCGTCGTCCTGACCATCGATATGCCGGGCCAGAGTGCCAATACCATGAACGCGGTCTATCGCGAGGCCATGGCCACCTGCGTTGCCCGACTGGTGGCCGAAAAGGACAGCCTTGCCGGCGTGATCATCACTTCGGCCAAGAAAACCTTTTTTGCCGGTGGCGACCTCAATGAATTGATCAAGGTCGGCAAACCCGAAGCCAAAGCCTTCTACGACATGGTGCTGACCCTCAAGGGCCAATTGCGTACGCTGGAGACACTTGAAAAACCGGTGGTCGCCGCGATCAATGGCGCGGCATTAGGCGGCGGTTGGGAAATCTGCCTGGCGTGTCATCACCGGGTGGCACTGGACAATCCATCGGTGCAACTTGGCTTGCCGGAAGTGACCCTTGGCTTATTGCCGGGCGGCGGCGGGGTGGTGCGCATGGTGCGCATGCTGGGGATTGAAAAGGCTTTACCTTACTTGCTCGAGGGTAAAAAAGTCCGGCCGCAACAAGCGTTGCAGGCGGGATTGATTGACGAGTTGGCGAAGGATCACGATGAGTTGCTGAGCAAGGCGCGGGCCTGGATTGTGGCCAATCCGTCGGCCGTTCAGCGTTGGGACGTGAAGGGTTATCAGATTCCGGGTGGCACGCCGTCGAACCCGAAAGTTGCGCAAATGCTGGCCATCGCGCCGTCGATCCTGCGCAGTAAAACCCAGGGCTGTCTGCCCGCGCCGGAGAAAATTCTCTGTGCGGCGGTGGAAGGTGCCCAAGTGGATTTCGACACGGCGCACTTGATCGAAACCCGCTACTTCACTGAATTGACCACCGGCCAAATCTCGAAAAACCTGATCGGTACATTCTGGTTTCAACTCAACGAGATCAACGCTGGCGGCTCGCGACCTCAAGGGTTTGCTCCTTACGTGACGCAGAAAGTCGGCGTACTCGGTGCCGGGATGATGGGCGCCGGTATTGCGTTCGTTAGCGCATCGGCCGGTATTGAAGTGGTGCTCAAAGACGTCACGCTCGCGGCAGCGGAGAAGGGCAAGGCGCACTCGGCAGCGCTGCTGGACAAGAAAGTCGCCCGCGGGCAGATGCTTGCCGAGCAGCGCGAGGCGATTCTGGCGCGGATTCACACCACACAGAGCGATGCGGATCTTGCCGGTTGCGATCTGATCATTGAAGCGGTGTTCGAAGACCGGGAACTGAAAGCCAAAGTCTCTTCGGCCGCGCAGAAGGTCGTAGGCCCCGACGCAGTGATCGCCTCCAATACCTCAACCTTGCCGATCAGCGGCCTGGCCACCGCCGTGCCGGACCCAACGAAGTTCATCGGCCTGCATTTCTTCAGCCCTGTGGAAAAAATGCCATTGGTGGAGATCATCAAAGGCACCCACACCAGCGACGAAACCCTGGCGCGTGGATTCGATTTCGTCCTGCAAATCAAGAAAACCCCGATAGTGGTCAACGACAGTCGCGGTTTCTTCACCTCGCGGGTGTTCGGCACCTTCACCAACGAGGGCATCGCCATGCTCGGCGAAGGCGTGAGCGCGCCGATGATCGAGACCGAAGCGCGCAAGGCCGGCATGCCGATCGGGCCGCTGGCGATCTCCGACGAAGTATCCCTCAGCCTGATGAGCCATATCCGCCAGCAAACCGCCAAAGACCTGCAAGCCGAAGGGAAACCACTGACAGAGCACCCGGCGTTCGCCGTGATTGACTTGCTGCTCAACGAATACAAAAGGCCTGGTAAAGCGGCAGGGGGCGGTTTCTACGAGTATCCGGCCGGTGGCCAGAAACATCTGTGGCCCGGGCTGAAAACCCGTTTCGAGAAAGCCGACGGACAGATTTCGCCCAAGGACGTGCGTGATCGCTTGCTGTTCGTGCAAGCCATCGAAACCGTGCGTTGTGTGGAGGAGGGCGTGTTGACTTCGACGGCGGACGCCAACGTTGGCTCGATCTTCGGCATCGGCTTTGCGGCCTGGACCGGCGGCGCGCTGCAGTTCATCAACCAGTACGGCGTGAAAGACTTCGTCGCCCGTGCCCAGTACCTGGCCCGGCAATATGGCGAGCGTTTTTTGCCGCCTGCGTTGCTGCTGGAGAAAGCCGCCAAAGGGGAGGCCTTCTAAGGGACGTATGACGCACTCCGGGGCTTGCCTTGCCACCGTGTTTCAAGGCAGGCTGGGGTGTGCATTATTCCCATCACGTGTCAGGTATTTTTTATGTCGTTACGCATCTGCATTCTGGAAACCGACATCCTGCGTCCAGAACTGGTCGATCAATATCAGGGTTACGGGCAGATGTTCCAACGCCTGTTTTCGCAGCAACCCATCGCGGCCGAATTCAGCGTCTACAACGTGATGCAGGGCGAGTACCCGAGCGATGATCTGACGTTCGATGCCTACCTCATCACGGGCAGCAAGGCTGACTCCTTCGGCACCGACCCGTGGATTGAAACCCTGCGAGCCTACTTGCTCAAGCGTTACGAGCGCGGCGACAAACTGCTGGGCGTGTGCTTCGGCCATCAGTTGCTGGCGCTGCTGTTGGGCGGCAAGAGCGAGCGCGCGACCCAAGGCTGGGGCGTCGGCACGCACAAATACAAAATGGCTGCGAAAGCGCCGTGGATGAGCCCGCTGCGCGAAGAGCTGACCTTGTTGATCAGCCACCAGGATCAGGTGACGTCGCTGCCGGAAAACGCCACGGTCATCGCCTCGAGCGATTTCTGTCCGTTCGCCGCGTACCACATCAACGACCAGGTGCTGTGTTTCCAGGGCCATCCTGAATTCATTCACGATTACTCGCGAGCGTTACTGGATATCCGTCAGGAAGCGCTGGGCGAGCAGGTTTATTCCCAGGGCATGGCGAGTCTTGAGCATGAGCATCACGGCACGACCGTGGCGGAGTGGATGATGCGGTTTGTGGCGCACAAGCCAGAAGCTGTTTGACGCTAAAAGCGCCCACATTGGCTCTGCGGTGTTGCGCAGATCAGTGTGGGCGCGAGCCTGCTGGCGAATATTCCAGGCGACTCGGTGTTGCCTACAACCACCCCGACTTCTTGAAGCTCGCCCACAAAGCCACACATCCCAGCGTAATAAACCCTAGCACCGCAAAATAGCCGTATTGCCACGCCAACTCGGGCATGTTCTGGAAGTTCATCCCATAAATCCCGGCCACCGCCGTCGGAAATGCCAGAATGGCCGCCCACGCTGCAAACTTGCGTTGCACCACGCTTTGGCGTGCCGCCTCCAGCAAAACGCCCACCTCAATCGTCTGGCTGGCAATGTCCGCCAGGGTCGTCAGGTCCTCCAGTTGCCGCGTTACGTGAATCTGCACATCGCGAAAGTAGGGGCGCATGTTCTTGTCGATGAATGGAAAGCTCAGCTTTTGCAGTTCCTCACCGATTTCCACCATCGGCCCCGCGTAACGACGCAGGCGCAATACATCCCGGCGCAGGCTGTGGAGTTTCTGGATGTCATGCTCCTTCAACTCGCTGCACAGGACGTTGCGCTCCAGTTCATCGATCTCGGCATGGATCGCTTCGCCCATCGGCTGGTAGTTTTCAATGACGAAATCGAGGATGGCATAGAGGACGAAATCCTCGCCGTGCTCCAGCAGAATCGGACGCGCCTCACAACGTTGTCGGACAAGGGCGTAGGACGCCGAATGTCCATTGCGTGCGGTAATGATGTAACCGTTGCCGGCAAAAATATGAGTCTCGATGAACTGCAGTTTGCCTTCATGGCGGATCGGCGAGTACGTGACGATAAACAACGCATCGCCGAAGGTTTCGAGCTTCGGTCGGCTGTGTTTTTCCAGGGCGTCTTCAATGGCCAGTTCGTGCAGATTGAACTGGCGTTGCAGGTTGGCCAATTCCTGCGCGTTCGGCTCTTCAAGGCCGATCCAGACAAAGTGGCCAGGCTTTGCAGCCCAGGCAGCGCCTTCGTCGAGGGTGATATTGGTGACTTTCTTACCGGCGCTATACACCGCCGCAGCAACAACTCTACCCATGATGTTGGTTCACTTCTTATTCAGTGTTTTTTATCAGCGAAAACTCAGTGGCAAGCACTATTAAGCTTAGCCGTGTCTGCTGCTTGAGAGTCGGCAAACACCGCAGAGTTCTAGGGCCAACGCTCGCAGGCAAAAGAAAACCCGCGCATGGCGGGCTTTCCTTTTACGCGGCTTGCAGTTGCCGGTCCATCGACTCGATGCACTCGCGCATTTGTTCACGGCACTGGGCAATCAGCAGAGGCATGTCGTCCAGGCTCATTCCCGCGGTTGGAATCGCCGGCAGCGAGCGAATCAGAATTTTCCCACTGCGCCAGCGGTTCAATCGCATGTGTTTGACGTAGCTACTGACGCACACCGGCACGATGGGTACCCCGGCGGCAATCGCCATCTGGAACGCGCCTTTCTTGAAGGGCAGCAGTTCTTCACCGAGGTTGCGCGTACCTTCCGGGAAGACCCAGATCGAGGTGTCCTCATGCTGCAACGTATGCGTGGTGGTCAGCATCGACTGGCGCGCCTTGTGCGCATTGCCGCGGTCGATCAACACATTGCCGGCCAGCCAGAACAACTGACCGAACAGCGGCACCCACTTCAGGCTTTTCTTGCCGATGCACACGGTGCGGCGGGGCACCACGTTGCCGAACACAAACAGATCGTAGTTGGACTGGTGGTTGGCGATGATCACGCAGCTCTCGGGTTTGTTCATCAACGGCCCGACGTCGGCCTTCACTCGCAAACGTAAAATACACATCGCCGGCCATGCATACAGGCGCGCGCACAGACGGCTGTTGTCCGGGTTGAACGGTCTACACAGACCGAGTATCACTCCCAGCACGCCCGCCAGAACAAAGTGCAGGCCCATCAATAACATACGCAACACAAACAGCATTTGCAGGCCCACCGGGACAAAAGGTGGCGCAGTGTACGGATGTGCACTGTTTTCGGCAATTGCGCCTATAGAGGAAGGAGATAGGCGATGTTTGTGCGCATGTTTCCGACTTGTGGGTCAGACGCGTTCTAGAGCGGTTGTTGGGTTTTCAACAATGGGCGTAAGAAAAAGCCCGACACGACGGTCGGGCTTTTCGGTGTGGCGCGTTTGGATTTAACCCAAGTGTTCCTGATCCAGGATGATCGCGTTGTCCAGCGTCTCCAGCAGTGCCTTGCGCACTTTCAACTTGGTGTTCTTGTGCGCGGTCATGTTGATTTTCTTCAACTGACGGGCCGCCGCCAGCGCCGCGCCTTGCAGTTCCTCGGCCGACACCACTATGTCGAGGAAGCCGGCATCCACGGCGCTTTGAGGATTAAACATCTCACCGTTGATGACGGAGCGGTGGAACGCCGACTTGCGCAGACGATCACGCGCGATCTCGATACCAGCGTGGTGCATGGTCATGCCGATCTGCACTTCGTTCAGACCAATGCTGAACGGGCCGTCGACACCGATGCGGTAGTCCGCCGACAACAGCAGGAAGGCGCCTTTGGCCACCGCATGCCCAGGGCACGCGACGATGACCGGGAACGGGTGCGACAACAGGCGACGGGCCAGGGTCGAGCCAGCCGTGACCAGCGCCACCGCTTCCTTAGGGCCGGACGTCATCACCTTCAAGTCATAACCACCGGACAGAATCCCGGGCGTACCGGTAATAATCACCACCGCACGATCAGTCACTGCCTGATCCAGCGCAGCATTGAACGCTGCAATCACGTCCGGCGAGATGGCATTGACCTTGCCATTGCTCAAGGTCAGGGTCGCGATACCGTCTTCGAGATGGTAGGAAATCAACTCACTCATGACGCTATTCCTTATATGAAAGTTGGGGCAGACGTTACCCACCACGACAGGCCAGGTAAAGCGCCGTGACTGACCCGCCAGTCACCCTTTCCCCGCCCGGCAAGCGTAGTCCGCCGCCCCCACAACGCATTCCCCTCTCTATAGAAGAGGACGCGAAGCCGGAGATTGGCAGGTTTGCCATGGCCCGGAATCTGCTGGAACGACTGAAACGCTAAGCACATGAAAATTCTGCAAAAAAAGTTTGCCATCGCAAAAGCTTTCGACTACATTAGCGCGCCTCGACAGACAGAACATGTTTGACGAGATACGGTGAAGTGTCCGAGTGGCTTAAGGAGCACGCCTGGAAAGTGTGTATACAAGAAATTGTATCGAGAGTTCGAATCTCTCCTTCACCGCCAAATTCGATGTAACCAGAACCCCTGATTTCGAGAGAAATCAGGGGTTTTGTGGTTTCTGGGAGACTGAATAATAGTCATTGCGCCGATTTGGAAGCAGCTGAATCGGCGAAGACACGTCCTGAAATGATGTAGGAAAAGTCATTGGGGTGTCGGAAGTAATGCTGGAAAGCCAGTTGCTTCGGTGCTTCCATGGGGGCTTGCACCTCTAATGAGCTGCTTTGGGGTGGGGTATTTGTTTTGTACCTCAAAGGTACAAAATGAATCAAAGAGCAGCGCAAGTGGCGCTCTCCCTTATCCGAGATGGACGTACGCAAGATATGCAGGAAATGACCATGAAACAGGCCGAGCTGGAAAAGGTTCACGTAGAGATCGTCAAGTTGCTCTCTGAACAACGCAAACTGAATGCCGAAGCTGGCAAGATGACCCGTGAAACTTTTTGGTATCCAGTGGCTGTTGCGACAGGATTGATTGGAACCGTGGCAACCATTACGACGGTGTTGATCAAGCTACTATGACCTTGTTGAGCCCGCTGCCCGACTCCCGATATTTCCTGATACTTGAGCGAAATATGAATTCAAAAGCCCAGCCGATGCTGGGCTTTTTTGTTTTCAGTTGGCTGTCGGGGAATAATGCTTGCCCCCGTGAAGAAGGAATTCCGATGATCACCACCACAACCCACGCCATCGAAGGCCGGCAAATCACTGCCTACCTGGACATCGTCAGCGCCGAGTCGGTGCAGGGTGTCAACGTTATCCGCGACATGTTCGCTGGCATGCGAGATTTTTTCGGTGGCCGGTCTCAGACGTTGGAGCGGGCGTTGAAGGAAGCGCGAATTCAGGCGACCGACGAGATCAAGGAGCGGGCGCGGGCTCTTCAGGCGGATGCGGTGGTGGGGCTGGATTTTGAGATCAGCATGCCGGGCGGCAAGGGCGGGATGGTGGTGGTGTTTGTGACCGGGACGGCTGTGAAGCTGAGGTGAGGGGGCGTGGATCTGTTTATTCGTCTGGTTGATTTGTAGGAAGCGACGCGGTCCATTCGTCGGTCATGGCAAAATCTGAATTACAAGTCCGCTAATGACCGGCTAGTCTCAAAAGCCTTGGTGGTCGATATTTTTCAGGCAAATAGGGCTTGCCGGTATCGATCCCGCTTTGAGAGGGGAAGAGCTATGGCTGATCCGTATATCGAAGACGACGGGGCAGAGTTTCCAATCAACAATTGCGTGCAATGTGGCCAGACGGAGTATGTGGCGGGTTTTGGCGAAGATCCGGTCCAGACTCAAAAAGTGAAATCCAAGGCGCCCCGAGGGGCCAAGACGAAATTCCTGCCTCGGGTGGCGGCGCCTCCCAGGAAGTAGCATTCAACGGTTCAGACCCCGCCTATCAGAGCGGGGTTTTCATTTTTCCAGGACTGATTTTCCGCGAAATGGCCTACAGAAGAATGATCATTTTCCTGTTGATTTAATTTCACAAACTTTTCACACCTTGCGCCGTAGTCTCAGCTCATCCGTTAGAAAGCAGTACCTGCCCGTTCCCCAGCGGGCTTTTTTTTGCCTGTCATAAAACCTTTCCCATAAAAGCTGTCCAACCGTCGCTAATTGCGAGGTACGGTGGTTTTTGTGTGGACGTTACCTCCTCAAAAGCATTCAATCCCCGGCTTTTCGGTTTCCCCCTATTTTTGAGGTTTTTCGTCATGCGTTTAACACTGCCTGCTCTGGTTCTGGGACTTCTGGTGACTCAAGGTGCAATGGCTGCCGGTGATGGCACCGCGGCGATCGGTGGCGGTCTGGGTGGTGCGTTGGGCAACGTGATCGGCCAGAACATGGGCGGCAGCACTGGCGCGGCGATTGGTGCTGGCGTTGCGGGCGCAGCCGGCAGCGCTGTTGCTGCACGTAAAGGCAGCCGCACCAAAGCAGCCATTGGTGGCGGTGTCGGCGCGGCGGGCGGTTCGGTGATCGGTAACAGCCTGGGCGGCAAGAACGGTTCTACCATCGGCGCCGGCTTGGGTGGTGCGTTGGGTGGCGGTGTAGGCAGCAACCTGGGTCGCAAGCGTCACTGATTGTCAATTGATTTGCTGAAAAGCCCGGCTTAATGCCGGGCTTTTCGTATCTGAATGTTTCTTTTTCGCTTACTTCGAATTAAAAGCTGTCCAACCTACATCGCTGACCGGATTCAGTGGGGGCAGGTGCTAGACTCGCGCCCATCCGCAGAGCGTACTCTTACCCCCGATGCGGAATTTGAGGTTCATATCATGCGTTTGACATTGTCCACGTTGTTTCTGGGACTTTTGGTCGCTCAAGGTGCAATGGCTGCCGGTGACGGCACTGCGGCAGTTGGCGGTGGTTTAGGCGGTGTATTGGGCAACGTGGTCGGCCAGAGCATGGGCGGCAGCACAGGCGCGGCGATTGGCGCTGGTGTGGGCGGCGCGGCAGGTAGTGCCGTCGGCGCTCCCAAGGGAAGCCGTACAGAAGCAGCCATTGGCGGTGGTCTGGGCTCTGCCGGTGGTTCAGTGATCGGTAATCGCCTCGGTGGATCCACTGGTTCGACCATTGGCGCAGGCCTCGGCGGTGCAGCAGGCGGCGCTCTCGGCAACAACCTGGGCACTGACAGCGGCGGTGGCGGTTCTCATTCTGGAAACGGCCACAAGCATAAGAACAAACACAGAAACAAAAATCACTGATTCGTCAGCGAGTGACAGAAAAAACCCGGCCTGGTGCCGGGTTTTTCGTTTCTGTCTGTTGGGTATCGGAACGTTTGGCCGTAGGCCGCCTCGAACTTCATAGATCCCTGAACTCTACGAGGCACGTCATGACACCTGAAACCGAAGGCAAAGAAGAAAAAGGCCCGAGCGGACTGCCATTTATCAATGATCCCGGCAACGAAGATCCAGGTTCATTAATGGATGACGCTACGGTGCCACTCAACGATTCCGATGATGCCGGTGATGTGGGTAACGTCGAGTATGAAGAAGAGGATGAAGACGAAGAAAATGAGGAAGATTGACCCTCATTGGAGCGGATCGACCGATCATCTCTCTGATCGAACACAACCCCGCATCACCTCTCGAACTATCAGGGCCTGATTTTCAGGCCCTTTGAGAGGTGCTTATGAACGCAGATCCGGAAGACACCGAAACCGACGACACCCCTGAATATCCGCTGCCTTCACCGACCGATTCTTTAAGCCGCGATCAGCGGCCGCCGGATGACGACGCCGCAGAGGAGAAATTGCGCACGAGTGATATAAAACGCGGCGATGTAGAGGTCACCCCGGAAGACCCGGATATAGCGGGTAACGACGCTTCGGGTGAGCCGAGTTGAAAGCAGTCCAATTTTTTTCTGAAGAAAAGCCCAGTTCGAACTGGGCTCTTTTTGAATAAGTTTGCTATTCGTCAGAAATATCAGAGTCAACCCAGCGCATAAAAAACTGCTCCTGAACCTCAGGGTCGTTTGTCAGGTTATTTTCTTCGTAATCAAAAATACTCACTAAATCACGCCTAAATGCTCGTTTTCCCATTGTCAGTTCATAGGCTTTAACGCCTAACGACATTTGTGAGGACATGCTTGAGGTATGTACGTTTATTTTTGCTCCTTTACACAAAAAGGATACATCTCGATGGTCTTCTCTGACATGACCCAGGCATTTGTAAAAATCGTCGCCCGTGTATGATTTTCGATAACCATCTTCCATAATTAAAGTAATTGTTACCCTCTCGGAGTCACAGAGAAGTTCAGCAATTTGGCGCTCGCCATTTTTGATGATGAAAATTTTTACGCTGTCCACATTCTATTTCCTGTTCGGGTTTAAGGTGGTGTGACCAGATGGGCGACCATTAGCACTGATAGGGGTTACGCCAAGAATGTCTTCACTTTTAACACCACCTTGAATAGCTAGCTCTCGCTCGCCACCAAACTTGTATTTTTTCCCAAGTTCCGAAGTCAGATCTCGTCCAGGGATCATCCGTATGGTGTACAAAAAACCGCTTCGCATGTTGAATTGTGTGGCGAAATCGATTCCAACCTCTCTAACAGGGGAAGTGCTTACAAAATTGCTCGGAGGCTTGCTACTGTCTAGGGAATGGAGCAGCAAGTCATTGCTATCTCCCTTTGTTTTAAATCCTTGGTCAAATATCAAATCTGGGTGACGGGAGTCTCCACGATATAAATATGATTCCTCTGGATATGATGGGAGTTGAGCATCCCCCTCATCAACCTTCACCTTCCCCGCCGGATCCTCATCCCCAAACGAAGGCTTGCGACACCCATCCCCCCCAGGACACTCATTCAACCCCAACGGATCAACCCACCCCGTCGGGTTCCTTGTGTACTGATACCCGTTTAACCCACCCGCCAATCCGCTCGGATCCGGCGTCAGATACCGCCCGACATCCGGGTTGTAATACCGATGTCGGTTGTAATGCAGGCCCGTCTCGGCATCGAAGTACTGCCCCTGAAACCGCAACGGCTGGTCCAGCACCTGATGGGTGTCGCGGTTGAGTCGGGTCAGGCGGCCATACGCGGTGTATTGCGCGGCCCAGATGATGTCGCCGCTGTAGTCGGTCAGTTCTTGTGGCGTGCCGAGGTGATCGAGTTGGTAGTAGAAAGGGCACGCCTGGCGCGGGCCTTTGCCGTCGAGCATGGCCAGTGGGCGGAAGGTGCCGGGTTCGTAGACGTAGCTGCGGTAGTGTTCGCGGCTGCTTTCGGCGACGAGGTGGTCGCCTTGCCAGAAGAACTCGGTGGTTTTCCCGTCGACGGTTTTGGCGATGCGGCGGCCGAAGGCGTCGTAGCGGTAGCTGGAGCTGCGACCGTCCGGGGTGGTGACGCCGATCAGACGGTGTTGGCAGTCGTAGCGGTAGTCGGTGACGAGTTTTTGCGCGGTGCCGCGGCGCTCGCGGATCAGGTTGCCGAAGGCGTCGTAGTCGTAATGGCGGTCGCCTTGCATGAGCAGACGGTTACCGACAACCTTCGCGATACCGGGACGGTCCTGCATCAGCAGGTTGCCGGCGGGGTCGTGAGCGAAGCTTTCCGGCGGCTGCTCGCGCAAGTGACGGACGCGGATCAGGCGGCTGAGCGGGTCGTATTGGTAGTTGCGCTGGCCGTGACGGGTGTCGGCGATGCTGTCGAGATTGCCGTTGGCGCTGTAGGCATAGTCGCGGCGATACATCGCCTGGTGTTGCTGGCTGACAGCGTGAGCCTTCAGACGGCCCTGATCGTCGTAGGCATAGTCGCTGAGCAGTAGGCCTTGCTGGCGTTGCCGTTCGCGGCCGAAGACGAACTGGTGGCTGGTGAGCCGCGCGCCGTTGAGGTCGATGGCGGTCAGTGCGCCGCCCTTGGCATGGTGGTAATCGAGTTTGCTGCCGTCGGGCAGGCGCAGATGATTGAGCTGGCCGCAGGCGTCGTAGGCATAGCGCAGCGTGCCCCAGCCCTGATGTTCGGTGATCAGGCGGTCCTGTCGGTCGTACTCGAACTCCAGCGGATGGTCGTGGCCGTCGTCGACGCTGACCAATCGGCCGAGGCTGTCATAGCGATACGCGACGTTGACGCCATCGGGCAGATTTTTGACCAGCAGGCGTCCAGCGCAATCCCGTTGATAACTTGTAAAAAGCTGCGAGCCGTCATCGCCGAACTCGGTTTTCTCCAGCAGATGGCCGTTGAGGTCGTAGGCGTACGCCGTGCGCCGACCATCGAATCCAGTTTCCTGTCGGATCAAGCCGCCGGGCGTGTAGTCCAGCCGATAGTGTTCGCCGGATTCGTTTTCGATTTCCGTGAGCAACAGCTGTGCGTTGTCGTAGCGATAACGCAGTTGCGTACCGTCAGGGTTAATCCGGCGGCTGACCAGGTGCAGATCGTCGAGGTATTCGTAGCGCGTGATGCGACCCAGCTCGTCCCGTTCGGCGGTGATCTTGCCGTAGGCGTTGTAGCTGAAGGCACGGCTGGCGCCGGTAGGAAGCATCGTCTGGATCAGTCGGCCAACAGCATCCCATTGGTATTTCGTAACAGCGCCGTGTTCGTCCTGACGGGTAAGTTGCCGCCCCAGCGCATCGTAGGAAAAGCGCCGTACGCCACCGTCCGGCAGCGTCTCTTCGACCAATTGCCCCAAGCCATTCCAGACGAACACATGCCGACTGGTGTCCGGGTGACGGATCGACAGCAACTGACCCTTGTCGTCGTAGTGGTAATGGGTGATCTGGCCGCCGGGATCGGTCGCTTCGGTGACATCGCCCTGAGCGTTGCGCTGATATTTCCACACCGCTTCACCGCGATAACGGGCGTGCAGGAATCCGTTGCGGTACTCGTAGGACGTTGGTTGGTCTTCCGGTGGAATCAGCGCCACCAGCCGTCCGACTTCGTCGTAGCGGTATTCGGTCACCGCGCCCAGCGGACCCTGCTCGGCAATCAACCGGCCCTGGTCGTCGTAGGCCTTGAGGTGTTCGGCGCCGTCCAGGTCGACCCGACGCACCAGGCGCGCTCGGTCGTCGTGGACGTAAACCTCTTCGCTGCCATCGACGTTTTTAACCAACACCGCGCCGTCGTCATCCCAGACATAACGCGTATCCATCTGTGCAAACGAGGCCCAGTGACGTACACAGCGCGCCGCCTTGCCGGACCGTTCCCACTCCCAGAAGAAACTCGCCCCACCGGCCAGTTGCCGCTGCAGAATCACGTGGTGGTCGTCGTAGTCGTAGCGTTCGCTTTCGCCGGCGGCGTTGGTGGCTTCGATCAGTCGCTGACGGGCGTCGTAGCGATAGGTGGCCAGTGTTTGCTCGGTACGCCAGGCGTTTTCAGGTGCGTCGGCGGAACTGAATGACTGATACTCGACCGCGACGATGTGCCGGCGCTCGTAACGCAACAGCAGTGAGCGGCCAGCACCGTTATCGATCCGCTGAATGCGCGCCTGACCGTCGCGGGTGATGCGCAGGCGGTTGTTGTAGGCGTCACTGATCCCGGTCAGGCAACCGCTTTGAAAGTGGTAAAACCGCACGGCTTCGCCAGCCAGCGCGAGCACCCATTCTTCAGGCTGATCCCCCAGATAAATCGCCGCGCGCGACAGGCTGTTGTGAATGGCCGGACGCTCGGCGCTTGGCAGCGGAAACGTCGTGCGACGATTTTCATGGTCGATCCAGACGACGTGTTCTGCGTCCAGTTCCAGCCGATGCGACAGCGAATGACTCCAGCCCCAGCCCAGCCCGCAATCAATTTCCACGGCGCTGGTGCGGTAGAGGCGGGTAAATGCAAATGGCAGCAAACCATCGAGCGAACCGTCATTAAGGGTCAGCAACTCTTCGCCGGTGACCATCGACACCGGACAGCCGTTGGTGCAGGTCAGCGGTCCGCAATCGGCACTGTCGCCGTTGGGGTTTTTCGCCTGATCCGGGGCGTCATCCCGGTGTTCCTGCCGGACCAAACGGGTCATGGCAGTGGACTTGTCGCGAGCAATGGCGACCGGGTTTTTCACCTGCAGCACCGACGGGGCGCCCGGGCTGATCTGCAACGGCACCGCAGGCGCTGGGTTCACCGATGCTTTTCGGGCGTGGACCGCGAGGGGTTTGAGGATGCCGGCGTGGGCCGTCAGATCGGATCGGGTGCCGAGCTCGGCCAGCCGCAGGCTCGCGGCGGCCAGCCAGTTTCGCGTACGCTCCGATTTGACCTTGTCCAGCACCCTGGCGCTGATGCCGAGCGTCAGTCCTGTGCCACCGCTGAAGCGCGCCAGCAGCAATCCAATCAGTATTCCGGTACGAATTTCTGCCACGACTTCGGCGACGAACTGCGGCGGTAACATCCGCAACCAACTGGTGATGGCGGCGAGATGAATGAACATCAAAGGCTCGTCACTCAACACCAGCAGCAGGTTGGCAATCGATTCAGCCGAAGCGTTCAGCAGTGTTTCAAGTTCGGTCTCGGTCAGGTACTCAAGGAGCTTTTGGCTGTTGGCTTGCAGGTCCGTGATCAGCGCGTAGATCTGCTTCACGTCATCCCACAAGCCGTTCAGCGAATTCTCGAAACCGCGCCAATCGGCCTGTTGCAGCTGACCGTAGCGTTTGATGAATCCGGCATCGGCGAATTCAGCCCACGGGGATTCAAATTCGCTGGTCCACTCGTTACGCAACCAGCCTTCCAGATCGTCGATGACGCCTTGATAGGAGGCATAGAGCGCTTTGACATGTGCTACGGAAACGTTCGGAAAGAACGTGATTCGATAGCGCAGGCTGCGGTCGCACTCGGGGATTTCGAGGACGCCGCTCGGGCCGATCTCGTGATGGACCGGCTCGCCAAACGTGCCGTCGGAGGTCAATGGTTCGAGCATCACCGGCGTATTGCCGATCGGCACGAAACGCGCCGCGTCGAACATGTGCACCAGGGTCAGGGGACCTGCCGCCGGGCACGCGGCGACGGTGGAGCTGACGGGAGCAGTGGCGGTTTTTGGCGCAACCAGGCGGACTTCGTTACCGACCTTGAACACCTGCTCGATATCCAGTGCCTTGCCGGTCCAGAAGCTTTCGGCCCAGGCATCGTAGTCATTGAGGCAGAGCCGAAAATCAGCGAGCAGCGCTTCGACGTCCGGCTTCCTGGGGTCCATCGCGGCGACCACCAGAAGGCCGATGGCGTTATTCAAGGCCAGTACCTTGTCCGGTACGAACATTCGCAGTCCCTCGCGCAGATCAAAATTGAGCGCGAGACTTTGCTTGGGATCAGCGGCTAAAGAAGTCGGGAAAGGAGGCGTTTTATGTAGGGGAAATCGCTAAATGACGACGAGCGCTTTTTGTCTCTGTCGGGCATTGCCCGTTGCCCAATGCCAGCGGCGCTCGTTATGCTGCTGAATCCTTTAATCGATCACGGACCCGGCCGTACCTGCGCCGCCTCTGGGATGTCATTTGAAAACGGATCCGATGCGATGAATGCAACGCTCAACGAATTCGGCCCGATCAAGGCCGTGATTTTCGACATGGATGGCTTGTTGCTGGACACCGAGGGCATTTATACCCAAGTGACCGCGCAGATTGCCGCGCGGTACGGCCGGGTCTTCGACTGGAGCGTCAAACAGAACATCATCGGTCGTGGCGCGGGTGATTTGGCGCGTTATGTGGTCGAAGCCCTGGACCTGCCGATTACTGCCGAAGAGTTTCTGGTGATCCGCGAGCCGTTGATGCGTGAGCTTTTTCCAACCGCGTTGGCGATGCCCGGTGCCGAGGAGCTGGTCCGGCACTTGAAGGCCCACAACATTCCCATTGCGGTCGGCACCAGTTCTTCGCGTCAGTCGTTTGGTCAGAAAACCACGTTGCACCGCGATTGGTTCGCGCTGTTCGATTTCGTCGTGACGGCTGACGACCCGGAAGTGGGCGCGGCCAAACCAGCGCCTGACATCTTCCTGACGGCGGCACGGCGCCTGGGCGTTGCGCCTGCAGATTGCCTGGTGTTTGAAGATTCGCCCTTCGGTGTCACGGCGGCGAAAGCGGCGGGGATGACCGCGATTGCGATTCCGGACGCAGCGATGGCCGACGAAAAGTACGCACACGCCGATGGCATTCTTCGTACGCTGAAGGCGTTCATACCGAGCGCATGCGGTTTGCCGGCGCTTGAGTGGGCATAAAGCAGCAGACACAAAAACGCCGGCAGATTTGCCGGCGTTTTTTTTTGCGCGGTTTAAAGCATCAGGCGCCAAAACCACCGTCAATGGTCAGGCTGGCGCCGGTGATGTAGCCGGCTTCCGGGCCCACCAGGTAGGCGACGAAACTGGCGATTTCTTCAGCTTTGCCATAGCGACCCACTGCCATCAACGGGATCAGGCTCTCGGCGAAGTCGCCGCTGGCCGGGTTCATGTCGGTGTCGACCGGGCCCGGTTGGACGTTGTTGATGGTGATCCCGCGCGGGCCGAGGTCGCGCGCCAGGCCTTTGGTCAGACCGACCAGTGCCGACTTGCTCATGGCGTACGGGCCGCCACCGGCGAAGGGCATGCGGTCGGCGTTGGTGCTGCCGATGTTGATGATGCGACCGCCTTCAGTCATGTGTTTTGCGGCGGCCTGGGTGGCGACGAACACGCTGCGCACGTTGATGGCCAGGGTCTGGTCGAAATCTTCGAGTTTGAAGTCTTCCAGCGGTGCAACGGCCAGTACGCCAGCGTTGTTGACCAGGATATCGAGGCGACCGAAGGCTTTGACGGTGGCGCTGACGGCATTGCGAATGGCCTCGGCGTCGGCGCTGTCGGCCTTGATGGCCAAGGCTTTACCGCCATTGGCAATGAGGCTGTTTTGCAATTCTTCGGCTTTGGCGGTGGAGCTGACGTAAGTGAAGGCAACGGTCGCGCCTTCAGCGGCCAGGCGTTTGACGATGGCGGCGCCGATGCCGCGGGACCCGCCTTGAATCAAAGCCACTTTGCCGCTGAGGTTATGAGTAGTCATATCGATCTCCAGAGTCCCGAGGCGAGATTGTCTCGGTTGATGGAGCCTAGTATCGATTCAGGATTACCTGCTGAGTAGACGGTTATTGCGATAGTCTGTGTAAACCAAAAGTTTATAGTGATGCTTATGGAAACCTTCAGCAGTATCGAATGCTTCGTGCGTAGCGCCGAAGTCGGCAGCTTTGCCGAAGCTGCGCGCCGCTTGAGCCTTACCCCGGCGGCGGTGGGCAAAAGTGTTGCAAAGCTTGAGGCTCGCCTCGGCGTGCGCCTGTTCCAGCGCAGCACGCGCAGTTTGACGCTGACCGAGGCCGGACAGCTGTTTCTTGGCGAAGTCAGTTCCAGCCTGCTCACGATTCAGAATGCCGTAGCCAATCTGGCGAGCGCTGAAGGGCGGCCGGCGGGAACGCTGAAGGTCAGCATGGGCACGGTGTTCGGGCGTTTGTATGTGGTGCCGTTGCTGGGCGAATTTCTACGACGGTTTCCGGCAATTAGCCCGGACTGGCATTTCGATAACCGTCAGGTAGATCTGATTGCGCAAGGGTTCGATGCGGCGATTGGCGGTGGTTTTGAACTGCCGCAAGGCGTGGTCGCACGCAAGCTGACACCGGCGCATCGGGTGTTGGTGGCGTCGACTGATTATCTGGAGGGGCGGAAGGCGATCCTAGAGCCCGAAGATCTCACGGATCACGATGGCATCCTGATTCGCTCGCCGCAGACCGGGCGAGTGCGTTCCTGGCAGTTGACCAGTCGTACCCGGCAAAACAGCCCGCTGACGCTCAAGGCGCTGATGACCATGAGTGATTCGGAGGCTGCTTGTGCGACGGCGGCCCAGGGGTTGGGCATTGCATTGGTGAGCATGCCATTTGCGTCCGTTTATCTGGAGGCCGGGACGTTGCAGCGGGTGTTGCCGGACTGGTATGTCGACGATGGCAACATTTCCATCTATTACGCGGAACACAAACTGCTGCCGGGTAAGACCCGGGCGTTTGTGGATTTCATCATTGAGCAGTTTGCGCAACAGGGGTTGGTGCAGCGGTTTAGTGCGCTATGAGTCAGGCTTGAGACCGATGGCGGCGACTCGGTTCAGTGTGAACTCATCGCCCGAACCGCCCCGGCCAGCCAATGATATTTTTCGGTCGCGGTGTCGCATACGTCCGCACTTTCGATGTCGACAATCCAAGGCGCACCAACGACTCGGCAATCGTCACCGCCGCTGTCACGCCATCCACCACGGGAACCCCGGTGCGCTGGCGGATCTGCTCGTCCAGCCCGGCCATCCCGCCACAACCCAGGCAAATCACCTCGGCCTTGTCCTCAAGCACGGCCAGTTCCGCCTGACGCACAATCGCCTCCAGCGCCCGCTGCGGGTCTGACTCCAGCTCCAGCACCGCCAAACCACTGGCCCGTACCGACGCGCAACGGTCCCACAGCCCGGACAGTTTCAGCCGATCCTCGATCAGCGGCACGGTACGGTCCAGGGTGGTGACCACCGAATAAGCATGGCCCAGGAACATCGCGGTGCTGGCGGCGGCGTCGGTGATGTCCACCACCGGAACGTTGAGCAGTTCCTGTAAACCTTCGCGACCGTGTTCGCCGTACCCGGCCTGAATCACCGCGTCGAATGGCTGGTCGTAGGCCATCACTCGGTCCATCACCGCAATGGCGGCCAGGTAGCTTTCAAAATTGCCTTCGATGGAGTCGGCACCGAAGTAGGGCGTCAGGCCGATGATTTCCGTCCCCGGTGCCGCCACCGCTTGAGCCGAGCGGGCGATGGCCTGGGTGATGGATTCGGTGGTGTTGACGTTGACCACGAGAATTCGCATGGAAAATCCTTATAGCGCAAAGGTTCTGCAGCCCGGCATCGCCGGGCCGTCATGGGATTAATGACTGACGTTATCGACTGCGATGCTTTCACCGCTGACGTCGGCGTAATGCGGCTGCCGTTTGGCAATGATCAGGTAGAGCATCCCTGCAATCGCGGCGCCAATCAGCCACGAAAATGGCGACACGTCGTGGAAACCAGGCATCAAAGCCAGGACGATGGCGATCAATGCTGCAGGAATAAACGCCGCCACCGCGCGTAAATTGACCCCGCGGCTGTAGTAATAGGCGCCATTGGGATCTTCGCTGTACAACTGCGGCACGTTGACCTGGCCTTTTCGTACAAGCCAGTAATCGACCATGATCACGCCGTACAACGGCCCGAGCAGGGCGCCGAGGCCGGACAGGAAATACACGATCACCAACGGGCTGTTGTAGAGGTTCCACGGCAGGATCAGCACGGCGATGGTCGCGCTGATCAACCCGGCGCGGCGGAAGGTCAGGTATTTCGGGGCCAGGTTGCTCAGCACAAAAGCCGGGGCGACGAAGTTGGCCATGATATTCACCGCCACGGTGACGATCAGGAACGCCAGGCAACCGAGCACCAGGAAAAAGGTGTTGGGGATCGAGGCGATGATCTCGGTCGGGCTTTCGATGATCCGGCCGTTGATCTGAAATTGCGCACCGCAGAGCAGGACGGTGATGGCCGCGAACACCAGGATATTGACCGGCAGGCCCCAGAAATTTCCGACCTTGATGGTTTTGCGGCACGGCGAAGAACGGGCAAAGTCGCAGAAATTGAGGATCAGCGTGCCGTAGATCGCCAGCCACAACGCGCCACCGGCAAAGATGTTGCGCCACATCTCGCCACCGGTCAGCGGTTCGCGGATCGACCAGGCGATGGTGGCGTTGGCCTGGGTGTACATCCACCCGGCGAGGGCGGCGACGGTCAGCAGAATCACCGGTCCGGCGAACGCTTCGTAACGCCGGACCATTTCCATGCCATAGGCAAGGATGCCCAGTTGCACCAGCCAGATGGCCACGAAACACACCCAGCCAAGGGTCGATAGACCAAGTATTGAGTCGTGGTCGTACTCGGCGAAGCCGGGGTGCACCGCCGTCAGCAGCACCCGAAAGACCACCGACGCCAGGTACGTCTGAATGCCGAACCAGGCGATGGCGATAACGGCGCGGATC
Organism: Pseudomonas sp. IT-P294; assembly: GCF_949767865.1. NCBI lineage: Bacteria > Pseudomonadati > Pseudomonadota > Gammaproteobacteria > Pseudomonadales > Pseudomonadaceae > Pseudomonas > Pseudomonas sp. IT-P294. Next base: position 308,180 of record NZ_CATKQW010000033.1, read on the forward strand.
AATGCAGGAATTTGCGCGCCATGAATGCCGAAACTGATCCGGCTGATCACCGGAAACGGCACGCCGGTCTTTTGGCCCATGTAGCCCGAGAGGTTCATGAAGCAATACACCAACGCCGCGCCAATCCCTAGCGACAGCAGAATTTGCCAGCCACCCAGGCCCAGCGCATACAGGCCGATGGCGAAGGAGTAGTTGGCGATGTTGTGCACATCATTGGTCCACAGGGCAAAGATGCTGTAGCGGCCCCAGCGTCGACCTTCGGCTTTGGTCGGCGCCAGGTCTTTGTTGTGCAGGCGTGGGCTGAGCACCACGGGGACATGCAGCGTGTGATCGTCGGCGATTGAAGTGGGTTGGAAGGAGGGCAGATCCAGCGCGATGTTGTTATTGGAGAGGCTAGTACGCATTCCGGCAGGCTCCGAGCTTGGCGTCGCGATGACTGTGCATGAGCGTGGGCTCGACAAATCTTCGTCGCAGGCGGCAAGCATCATTGGTTACGGGGCATCTGCAGCCTGTACGGGATAGGGCGCTTCAGGCTTGCGGATCTAAAGTGTGTGTATGTTTTTATACTATTGTATACAAAACATGTATGCACTTAAGCCAGATCCATGCCAGCTCTGAATCTATCAATCGCGGCGCTCATTTCGAATTGTTATCGATGGTGGATAAGTGATTGAAAAAAAGACGATATAAATTGACCGATTGAACAGCTATTTATTTTTCTGCGAAGTGGGTAGGAAAACGCTACTGGGGAAGTCAGGAAAGGGTGCTGTAACTTTTTGGGGCGCAGAAACAAAAAGTGCACACACAAATGGCACCTATGGTGACATTCGTGTGTACACATTTTCGAAAGGATCACACTGATCCTGTGGGAGCGGGCTTGCCCGCGATAGCGGTGTATCAGTCGACAAGAATGTTGAATGTCAGTCCGCAATCGCGAGCAAGCTCGCTCCCACAGGGGATCTCAACAAGGCTCGGGATCAGGCCTTGGATTTGCTGATGATGTTCCCTGCATGCAACCCGCATTCTTTCTGCGTCGCTTCTTCCCACCACCAGCGGCCTTCACGTTCGTGCTGGTTCGGCAGGACCGGGCGGGTGCAGGGCTCGCAGCCGATGCTGATGAAACCGCGTTCATGCAGGCTGTTGTACGGCAGTTCAAGCATGCGGATGTAACCCCAGATCTCTTCGCTGGTCATTTGCGCCAGCGGGTTGAATTTGTACAGGGTACGTTCCGGGGTGGAGAAAGCGGTGTCGATTTCCAGCACGGCGACCGCGCTGCGGGTGCCCGGGCTCTGGTCGCGGCGTTGGCCGGTGGCCCAGGCGGTCACGCCTGACAGCTTGCGGCGCAGCGGTTCGATTTTGCGGATGCCGCAGCATTCGCCATGGCCGTCCTTGTAGAAGCTGAACAGGCCCTTTTCCTTCACGAACGGTTCCAGTTTCGTGTAGTCCGGGGACACCAGTTCGATGTCGATCTTGTAGTGCTCGCGCACCTGATCGATGAAGCGGTAGGTCTCGGGGTGCAAGCGGCCAGTGTCGAGGCTGAACACTTTGACGTTTTTGTTCAGCTTCCAGGCCATGTCCACCAGCACCACGTCCTCGGCGCCGCTGAAAGATATCCACAGGTCATCGCCAAACTCGGCAAACGCGAGTTTCAGGATGTCCTGGGCGGATTTGTTGGCATAGGTCGTGGCGAGTTCCACAACATCGAACGATGGGCTCATCAGGGCGGCTTCCTACAGGTCGGTGGCGCTGGGCGCTCTATATGGACCCGATGGTAACAAAATCCTGCAGCTACTGGCGCGCCCTCTGCGTTGCACAGGTTTGTCTGAGTCGCTAGAGTTCGGCAGTCCTTTTGCTCGCTCGACTCAATAATCAATACAAATGGGAGTGTCTTGTGGAAATTGCCTGTCTGGATCTTGAAGGTGTGCTGGTCCCGGAAATCTGGATCGCCTTTGCCGAAAAAACCGGAATCGAATCCCTCAGGGCCACCACCCGGGACATTCCCGACTATGACGTGTTGATGAAGCAGCGTCTGCGGATTCTCGATGAGCACGGCTTGAAACTCACCGACATTCAGGAAGTGATCGCCACGCTCAAGCCGCTGGACGGCGCCATCGAGTTCGTCAACTGGCTGCGTGAGCGGTTTCAGGTGGTGATTCTGTCGGACACGTTCTACGAGTTCTCCCAGCCGCTGATGCGTCAACTGGGGTTCCCGACGTTACTGTGCCATCGCCTGATTACCGATGATTCGGGACGGGTGACAAGCTATCAACTGCGTCAGAAAGATCCCAAGCGCCAGTCAGTCCTGTCGTTCAAGAGCCTCTACTACCGCGTGATTGCAGCGGGGGATTCGTACAACGACACCACGATGCTCGGTGAGGCGGATGCGGGGATTCTGTTTCATGCACCGGACAACGTGATTCGCGAGTTCCCGCAGTTCCCGGCGGTGCACACCTTTGCGGATTTGAAGCAGGAGTTCATCAAGGCTTCCAACCGCGCCCTGACCTTGTAGTCGTCTTAGAAGACGCCGCTGATCGTTCCCACGCTCTGGTGGGAACGATCAGATCAAAGGTTTTGCAGGGTATCGAGCAACACCTTCACCTTGGTAATCGATTCCTGATACTCGGCCTGCCACTGCGAATCCGCGACAATCCCGCCGCCGCCCCAGCAGCACACCTGACCATCCTTGACCAACAAACTGCGAATCGCGATGGAGCTGTCCATTTCGCCACGCACGTCCAGATACAACAACGAACCGCAGTACAACCCGCGCCGGGTCGGTTCCAGCTCATCAATAATCTGCATGGCGCGAATCTTCGGCGCGCCGGTAATCGAGCCGCCCGGGAAACTGCCGGCAATCAGGTCCAGCGCGTCGCGGCCCTCCGCCAGTTCACCGGTCACGCTGCTCACCAGGTGATGCACATTCGGATAGCTTTCCAGGCTGAACAACTCCGGCACCCGCACCGAGCCGATGCGGCAGGTGCGCCCCAGATCGTTGCGCAGCAGGTCGACGATCATCAGGTTTTCCGCGCGATCCTTGGGACTGGCCAACAGTTCGGCGGCGTTCTCCGCGTCTTCGGCGGCGGTCAGTCCGCGAGGGCGGGTGCCTTTGATCGGGCGGGTTTCGACGTGGCGTTCGCTGACTTTAACGAAACGCTCCGGCGACAGACTCAACACCGCTCCACCATCGGGCAGGCTCTGGAAACCGGAAAACGGTGTCGGGCACGCCGCCCGCAGCGCGACATAGGCGGTCCATGGATCACCATGGCACTGAGCCCGAAAACGCTGCGCGAAGTTGACCTGATAGCAGTCGCCCGCCTGGATGTAGTGCTGAATACGCTCCAGCGCGCGGCGATACTCGTCCGCACTCAGGTCGGGCTGCATCGGGGCTTTCAACTTGAAGGGCTCGACCACTGCAACCGCAGGCTGGCTGAACAACGCGATCAGGCGCTGACGTTCGCTGTCGATCAGCGAGGGGTGGAACACCAACTGACTGGTGCTCAACTGGTGATCGCTGATCAGCGCCCAGTCGTACAGGCCGAACCGCGCGTCAGGCAAATGCAGGTCGTCCTGCGCCTGACTCGGCAAATGCTCCAGATGCCGGCCGAAATCGTAGCTCAAGTAACCGATCAGGCCGCCCGCGAAGGGCAGGTCAAACGGGACGTCCGCTTCACCCAGTTGTGTCAGCTTTTCGCGAAGTCGTTGCAGGAACGCGCTGCCTTGCTCTGAGGGCAGCACTGCCAGTTGCTCCAGCGGCCAGGCGCTGAGCAGGTCATAACGCCCGCGATCAGCAGTGGGCCGGCCGCTGTCGAGCAGCACGGCGCCGGGAGCATGACGAATCGCCGCGAAGTACTCGGCGGGGTTGGCGCGATAAGGCAGCGGATGTACGGAGCAAGTCAACATGGGCGGGGCAGATCAGCCATCGAGGCGGGGTGGCGATTGTAGTCCTCTGCAGGAATTGCTCCTAGAGGGGATTGATCGTTCCCACGCTCTGCGTGGGAATGGAACCCGTGACGCTCCGCGTCACAGGCGGACGCAGAGCGTCCGTGGCGGCGTTACCACGCAGAGCGTGGGAACGATCAGTGTGAGGGGATCAACCCTCAACCGCCGGAATATGCCCAAACATCTCCTGCACAAACTCGACTCGTTCGCGCACTGTCTCGGTCATCCCGCGGGCCTTCAGTTCTTCGAGCCGCGCTTCCACCGCATGGGTGCGCAATGTCAGGCCGCAATCATTGGCAATCTGAATGTTCAAGCCAGGCCGGGCATTGAGCTCCAGGATCAGCGGGCCTTTTTCTTGATCGAGCACCATGTCGACGCCGATGTAACCCAGTCCGCACAGCTCATAGCAGCCGGCGGCGAGTTTCATGAAACCGTCCCAGTAGGGCAATTGCACGCCGTCCACTGCGTTGGTGGTGTCCGGGTGTTTGGTGATGATGTTGTTCAGCCAGGTGCCGCGTAATGTCTGTCCGGTCGCGAGGTCGACGCCAACGCCGATTGCACCCTGGTGCAGGTTGGCCTTGCCGCCGGACTGGCGCGTTGGCAGGCGCAGCATCGCCATCACCGGGTAGCCCATCAACACGATGATGCGGATGTCCGGCACGCCTTCGTAGCTGATGCTTTTGAAGATCTGGTCCGGGATCACCCGGTATTCGATCAGCGCACGGTCGCGGTGACCGCCCAGGGAATACAAACCAGTGAGGATGCTGGAGACATGGTGTTCGAGCTCCTCATGGCTGAGGATTTTGCCGGACACTGTGCGATAACGGCCCTCGAAGCGGTCGGCAATCACAATGATGCCGTCACCGCCAGCGCCCTGGGCCGGCTTGATCACGAAGTCGTTGCGCCCGCCGATGATCTCGTCGAGGTTATCGATCTCCTTTTCGGTGGAGATGATGCCGTACAGCTCTGGCACATGAATGCCGGCGGCGATTGCGCGTTCCTTGGTGATGATCTTGTCATCGACGATCGGGTACAGGCTGCGCTTGTTGTACTTGAGCACGTAGTCCGCGTTGCGCCGATTGATGCCCATGATGCCCTGGGCTTCCAGGGCCTTCCAGGTCTTCCAGAAGCCGAACATCAGGCGTCAACCTTCTTCAGGAAAGCCTTGAAGCGCACCAGTTCGGTCAGGCGGTAACCGCGATAGCGACCCATTGCCAGCATGAAGCCCACCAGGATCAGCAGCACGGCCGGGAAGGTGAACACGAAGTAGATCAGCTCCGGCACGCTCATGATCAAGTGAGCCAGGGACGCGGCGAACAGCGTGCCGATGGCCACTTTCATGGCGTGCCCGGAGCCGCGCTCTTCCCAGGTGATCGACAGGCGTTCGATGGTCATGGTCAGAATCACCATCGGGAACAGCGCCACCGACAGCCCGCGTTCCAGCCCAAGTTTGTGGCTGAACAGGCTGATCGCAGCGATCAGCACCACCACGAACGTCAGCACCACCGAGAGCCGGGGCAGCATTTGCAACTTCAGGTGTTCAAGGTAGGAGCGTAGCGACAGGCCCAGCGCCGTGATGATCGTAAACAGCACGATGCCGAAGCCGAGTTGGGTTTCGCGGAAGGCGAGGGCGATCAGCACCGGGGTGAACGTGCCAAGGGTCTGCAGGCCGATCAGGTTGCGCAGGATCAGGATCACCAGCACGCCGATCGGGATCATCACCATGATCATGAAGGTCTGCTGGGTTTGCAGCGGCAGCCCGTACAACGAGTATTCGAGGAAGTTGGCGTCGGTGTTTTCATCGGTCAGCTTGGCCAGGCGAATCGCGTTCATTTCGCTGTTGTTCAGGCTGAACGTCACGTTGGCTTTTTTGCCGCCATCGACGGTGATCAGGTTTTCGTCGCCGGTCCACCACAGCAGGCGGTCGGTCGGCAGACCTTGTTCGCCGGTTTCCGGGTTGAAGTACAGCCAGTCGGTGCCGTTGAAGCTGCGCAACCAGAGTTCAGGCACTTGCGGCTGATCGGCCACCAGGCGGATGGTGTGGACCTTTTCCACCGGCACGTGGGCGATGGACAGTACCAACTCGACGATTTTGGCTTTGTTGGGGGTGGACGTATCACCGCCCAGCAGCAGCTTGACGTTGTCGTCGCTGAGATTGTTGACACGCTTGATCGCTTCGCCAACGAAGGTTTCGACGTCAGCCGAGTGTTGGCGGATCGGTGCGAGCAGGGCTTCGGCGGCGACTTTTTCCGCGCCTTCGACGGCAATGCTGTCGCGGAAGGTAGGGCCTTTGACTTTGGATTTTTCGCCGGTGTAGCGCTTGGTCAACACCAGCCGGTAATACAGGGTCTGGTTGCCTTTGGCCCGACGTGCCGACCAGGTGACCTTGCGGTTGCCATCGACACGGTTTACGGCAACGCCATAGTTATTGGAAATGAAGCTCTCATTCAGGCTGACGTAATCACGGCTCAGCGGTGGCACGAACATCTGGATCTTGACCGGGTCTTTGGCACTGGCGACGAACTCGACCTTGGCGTCGATGTTCCACAAGTCGTCCGTGGCGTCTTCGGTCACGGGAATGCCGAGCACGAAGATCTGATAGGCCGTAACTGAAATGCCCAGGACCACCAGGATGGCGATCAGCAATTTCAGATGGAGGGTAAGAGAGCGCATTGGAATTACTCTGCCGTATGAGCGTCGGTGGCGCAGGCGGGTTTGCCAGCAGCGTATTTAAGACTGGGGTCGACCAGCGCATCGAAGCGCTTGAGTGCTTCGGAGCCGATCAGGAGCGGGTATTGGAAGGCGCTTCTGTCGGTCAAGTTCACTTCGATGCTGCGCAAAGCCGAACCCATGCAGATATCCAGCTCGATCACCGGACGGGCCGTGTACTTCTTGCCTTCTTCCGGGTCGTAGTCACCGGCCCGCCGCTTGATTTTGCTGACCCGGGCCAATGGCCGTTCGATCGGGTGCGAATGGGCGGCGTCGATGGCCAGGTAGAAACGCACCCAGGACTCGCCGTTACGCTTGAAACGTTTGATGTCGCGGGCACTCAGGGAAGCGGTTTTCGCCCCGGTGTCGAGTTTGGCGGCGACTTCCAGGTCGATGCCATCGAGAGATGCGTACTCATTGAGACCGTACACGGTCTTTTCCCCCGCCGCGGCGAAACCGGGCAGGCAAAGAAGATAAAGGAATGTCGGGAAGGGCTTGAGTCTCATAAATCCTGGTGCGCAGCGGTCCGTGTATCGATCAAGGCCCTGGCATCGCTGCGCAAGCTCCCTCGTATGCCTATCAGCTATTTATGACAAGCAGTGCAGATGTCACAGACAAATGCGGCCGGCATTCTAGCACGGCCGTTTTATGGCGCCAGCGCTTGCGGACGGCTATAAACAGTGGTGCTGCTTCGTTATGGTGCAGTCGGTTATTAGACGATTGTCGACAATATCTATTTATCCTTTGACTGTGGCGCCTGTTTTAGCTAGTTTTTGCGTCACTAGCTTTCAAGGTGTCGACAATATGCTGGATCAACTCGATCCCCCGGTCATTGCCCAAGACGATTCGGAGACGCTTTCCGAAAACGTCTTCCGCCGCATTCAGGCGGCCATCGTCAAAGGCGAGATCGCCCCGGGCAGCAAGATCTCCGAGCCGGAACTGGCGCGCACTTACGGCATCAGCCGTGGGCCGCTGCGCGAGGCGATCCACCGTCTCGAAGGCCAGCGCCTGCTGGTGCGGGTGCCGCACGTCGGGGCGCGGGTGGTTTCACTGAGCCATGCCGAGCTGCTGGAACTCTACGAAATTCGCGAATCCCTCGAAGGCATGGCCTGTCGCCTTGCGGCCGAGCGCATGACCCTCGAAGAAATCGACGAGCTGCGCCGGGTCCTCGAAACCCACGAGCGCGATGAGGCGTTTCAGGCGGGGCGAGGCTATTACCAGCAGGAGGGCGACTTCGACTTCCATTACCGGATCATTCAGGGCAGCGGCAACCGCACCCTGACGCAAATGCTCTGCGGCGAGCTTTATCAACTGGTGCGCATGTACCGCATCCAGTTTTCCACCACGCCCAATCGCCCGCATCAGGCCTTTGCCGAGCACCATCGAATTCTCGACGCCATCGCCGACCGTGACGGTGAGCTGGCCGAGTTGTTGATGCGCCGTCACATCGGCGCCTCCAAACGCAATATCGCCCGTCATTACCAGGACGGCGCGCACCAGACAGCCACAGAACGAGGTGAGTCATGAGTTCCAACAAGAGCACTCCAGGCCAGCGTTTCCGCGATGCGGTCGCCAGCGAACATCCGCTGCAAGTGGTCGGCGCGATCAACGCCAACCACGCACTGCTGGCCAAGCGCGCCGGTTTCAAGGCGATTTACCTGTCGGGTGGCGGGGTGGCTGCCGGCTCCCTCGGCGTGCCGGACCTGGGCATCACCGGCCTGGATGACGTGCTGACCGACGTGCGTCGCATCACCGACGTCTGCGACCTGCCACTGCTGGTGGATGTGGACACCGGCTTCGGTTCCTCGGCGTTCAACGTCGCGCGCACCGTTAAATCGATGATCAAGTTCGGCGCGGCGGCGATTCACATCGAAGACCAGGTGGGCGCCAAGCGCTGCGGTCACCGTCCCAATAAAGAAATCGTGTCCCTGCAGGAAATGGTCGACCGCATCAAGGCGGCCGTCGATGCGCGTACCGATGACAGCTTCGTGATCATGGCCCGCACCGACGCCCTGGCGGTCGAAGGCCTGGAGTCCGCCCTGGATCGCGCCGCCGCGTGCATCGAGGCCGGTGCCGACATGATCTTCCCGGAAGCCATCACCGAGCTGGACATGTACAAGCTGTTCGCCAGCCGCGTGAAAGCGCCGATCCTGGCCAACATCACCGAATTCGGCGCGACGCCGCTGTACACCACCGAGCAACTCGCCGCTGCCGACGTGTCGCTGGTGCTGTACCCGCTGTCGGCCTTCCGTGCGATGAACAAAGCCGCGGAAAACGTCTACACCGCGATCCGCCGCGACGGCACGCAACAGAACGTCATCGACACCATGCAGACTCGCATGGAGCTTTACGATCGCATCGACTATCACACCTTCGAGCAGAAGCTCGATGCGTTGTTTGCGGCGAAGAAGTAAGGCACCCCTCAACAACTTGCCGATTCCCTAACAAATTCAAAAACTGGAGACAGCAATGGCCGAAGCAAAAGTACTCAGTGGCGCCGGGCTCCGTGGCCAGGTTGCCGGGCAAACCGCCCTGTCCACCGTGGGCCAGTCGGGCGCAGGCCTGACCTATCGCGGTTACGACGTTCGCGAACTGGCGGCTGACGCGCAATTCGAAGAAGTGGCCTACCTGCTGCTGTACGGCGAACTGCCGACTAAAGCGCAACTCACCGCCTATATCAACAAACTGGGCAAGCTGCGCGACCTGCCGCAAGCGCTCAAGGAAGTGCTGGAACGCATCCCTGCCGACGCCCACCCGATGGACGTGATGCGCACCGGTTGCTCGTTCCTGGGCAACATCGAGCCGGAGAAAGACTTCTCCGAGCAGCACGACGTGACCGACCGCCTGCTGGCCGCGTTCCCGGCGATCATGTGCTACTGGTATCGCTTCAGCCACGACGGCAAGCGCATCAGCTGCGTGAGCGACGAACAATCCATCGGCGGCCACTTCCTGCACTTGCTGCACGACAAGAAGCCGAGCGAGTTGCACGTGAAGGTGATGAACGTTTCGCTGATCCTCTACGCGGAACACGAATTCAACGCCTCGACCTTCACCGCGCGGGTGTGTGCTTCGACCCTGTCAGACATGTTCTCCTGCATCACGGCAGCCATTGGCTCGCTGCGCGGTCCGCTGCACGGCGGCGCCAACGAAGCGGCGATGGAAATGATCGAGCGCTTCAAGTCGCCGGAAGAGGCGATCAAAGGCACCCTCGGCATGCTCGAGCGCAAAGACAAGATCATGGGCTTCGGCCACGCGATCTATAAGGACAACGATCCGCGCAACGAGGTGATCAAGGGCTGGTCGAAAAAACTTGCTGAAGAAGTGGGCGACACCGTGTTGTTCCCCGTCTCCGAAGCCATCGACAAGACCATGTGGGAGCAGAAGAAACTGTTCCCGAACGCTGACTTCTACCATGCGTCGACATACCACTTCATGGGCATTCCGACCAAGTTGTTCACGCCGATTTTCGTCTGCTCGCGCCTGACCGGCTGGGCGGCGCATGTGTTCGAACAACGTGCCAACAACCGCATCATCCGCCCGAGCGCCGAGTACGTCGGCGTCGAACAGCGCAAGTTCGTGCCAATCGAACAACGCTGACCGGGGAGGGTGCCGGCACCGGGATCTGAATAAACGCAGATCCCTGTGGGAGCGAGCTTGCTCGCGATAGCGGTGGGTCAGTCGACATTGATGTCGGATATGACTCAGTCATCGCGAGCAAGCTCGCTCCCACAGTGGATTGTGTTCACTTTAGGTCCGTGCCAGGCATGCCCCTTTTGTAATCACCGTGACCGAGTCCTGACGATGAACACTGAATTCCGTAAACCGCTGCCCGGCAGCCATCTGGATTACTTCGACGTCCGTGCGGCTGTCGAAGCCATCCAGCCCGGCGCCTACGACACTCTGCCGTACACCTCCCGCGTGCTGGCGGAAAACCTGGTGCGTCGCTGCGACCCGGCCACGCTCACCGATTCCCTGAAGCAATTCATCGAGCGCAAACGCGACCTCGACTTCCCGTGGTTCCCGGCGCGCGTGGTCTGCCACGACATTCTCGGCCAGACCGCGCTGGTCGACCTCGCCGGCCTACGTGACGCCATTGCCCTGCAAGGTGGCGATCCGGCGCAAGTGAACCCGGTGGTACCGACGCAACTGATCGTCGACCACTCCCTGGCCGTCGAGCGCGGTGGCTTCGATCCAGAGGCGTTCGAGAAGAACCGCGCCATCGAAGACCGTCGCAACGAAGACCGTTTCCACTTCATCAACTGGACCAAGAAGGCGTTCAAGAACGTTGACGTGATTCCGCCAGGCAACGGGATCATGCACCAGATCAACCTGGAGAAAATGTCTCCAGTGATCCAGGTGCGTGACGGCGTGGCGTTCCCCGACACCTGCGTCGGCACCGACAGCCACACCCCGCACGTCGATGCGCTGGGCGTGATTGCCATCGGTGTCGGTGGTCTGGAAGCGGAAAGCGTGATGCTTGGCCGCGCCTCGTGGATGCGTCTGCCGGAAAGCGTCGGCGTCGAACTGACCGGCAAGCTGCAACCGGGCATCACCGCCACCGACATGGTGCTGGCGCTGACCGAGTTCCTGCGGCAGCAGAAAGTCGTTGGTGCTTGGCTGGAGTTCTTCGGCGAAGGCGCTTCCGCGCTGACCCTCGGCGACCGCGCGACCATTTCCAACATGGCCCCGGAATACGGCGCCACGGCGGCGATGTTCTACATCGACCAGCAGACCATCGACTACCTCAAGCTCACCGGCCGTGAAGACGAGCAGGTGCAACTGGTCGAGAATTACGCCAAGACCACCGGCCTGTGGGCTGACAGCCTGAAAGGTGCGCAATACGAGCGCGGCTTGACCTTCAACCTGTCCTCGGTAGTGCGCAACATGGCCGGCCCGAGCAACCCGCACGCCCGCGTTGCGGTATCGGATCTGGCTGCCAAAGGCATTTCCGGCCAGTGGGATGACGTGCCGGGCCAGATGCCGGACGGCGCGGTGATCATCGCCGCCATCACCAGTTGCACCAACACCAGTAACCCGCGCAACGTGATCGCCGCGGGCCTGTTGGCGCGCAATGCCAACAAGCTCGGTCTGACCCGCAAGCCGTGGGTCAAATCGTCCTTGGCACCGGGCTCGAAAACCGTCGCGCTGTACCTGGACGAAGCCGGCTTGACCACTGAACTGGAGCAACTGGGCTTCGGCGTCGTGGCTTTCGCTTGCACCACTTGCAACGGCATGTCCGGTGCGCTGGATCCGGTGATCCAGCAAGAAATCATCGACCGCGACCTGTACGCCACGGCTGTGTTGTCCGGTAACCGTAACTTCGACGGACGGATTCACCCATACGCGAAGAATGCATTCCTGGCGTCGCCGCCATTGGTGGTTGCTTACGCCATCGCCGGGACCATCCGCTTCGACATCGAAAAAGATGTGCTGGGGCTGGATGCCGACGGCAAGGAAATCCGTCTGAAAGACATCTGGCCAAGCGACGAAGAAATCGACGCAGTGGTAAAAGCCTCGGTCAAGCCGGAGCAATTCCGCCAGGTCTACATTCCGATGTTCGCCATCCACGAAGACACCGGCCCGAAAGTGACGCCGCTGTACGAGTGGCGCGAGATGAGCACCTACATCCGCCGTCCGCCGTACTGGGAAGGTGCGCTGGCCGGGGCGCGTCCGCTCAAGGGCATGCGCCCGCTCGCGGTGCTGCCGGACAACATCACCACCGATCACCTGTCGCCGTCGAACGCGATCATGCTCGACAGCGCCGCCGGTGAATACCTGGCGAAAATGGGCCTGCCGGAAGAGGACTTCAACTCTTACGCGACTCACCGCGGAGACCATTTGACGGCGCAGCGCGCCACCTTTGCCAACCCGAAACTGTTCAACGAAATGGTCAAGGAAAACGGCAAGGTCAAACAGGGTTCGCTGGCCCGCGTCGAGCCAGAAGGCCAAGTGATGCGCATGTGGGAAGCCATCGAAACCTACATGGAACGCAAGCAGCCGCTGATCATCATTGCCGGCGCCGACTACGGTCAGGGTTCGTCCCGCGACTGGGCGGCCAAGGGCGTACGTCTGGCCGGTGTGGAGGCGATTGCCGCGGAAGGTTTCGAGCGCATTCACCGCACCAACCTGGTGGGCATGGGCGTGTTGCCGCTGGAGTTCCTGCCGGGCACTGATCGTCACACATTGGGCATCGACGGTAGCGAAACCTACGACGTGATCGGCGACCGTACCCCGCGTGCGCAGCTGACGCTGGTGATCAACCGCCTCAACGGTGAACGCGTCGAAGTGCCGGTGACCTGCCGCCTCGACACCGCCGAAGAAGTGTCGATCTATGAAGCCGGCGGCGTGTTGCAACGCTTTGCCCAGGACTTCCTCGAAGAATCGGCGGTCGCCGTCTAAAACAGGCTGTGCGGGCAGGGGATTACACGTCCCTTGCCCGCTTTGAAGGAGCACACATGGCTCACGCACCCCAGATCAAGATTCCCGCTACCTACATGCGTGGCGGCACCAGTAAAGGCGTGTTTTTCAGCCTCAAAGACCTGCCCGAAGCGGCACAGATTCCCGGCCCGGCGCGCGATGCGCTGTTGTTGCGCGTGATCGGCAGCCCCGATCCGTACGACAAGCAAATCGACGGCATGGGCGGCGCAACGTCCAGCACCAGCAAAACCGTGATCCTGTCGAAGAGCATCAAGGCCGATCACGATGTTGATTACCTGTTCGGTCAAGTCTCCATCGATAAACCTTTCGTCGACTGGAGCGGCAACTGCGGCAACCTGTCGGCAGCCGTCGGTTCGTTCGCCATAAGCAACGGTCTGGTGGACGCCAGCCGCATTCCGCACAACGGCATTGCCGTGGTGCGCGTGTGGCAGGCCAACATCGGCAAGACCATCATCGCCCACGTGCCGATCACCAACGGTGAAGTGCAGGAAACCGGCGATTTCGAACTCGATGGCGTGACCTTTCCAGCCGCCGAAGTGCAAGTCGAATTCATGGACCCGGCGGCGGAAGAAGAGGGCGGCGGTGGTTCGATGTTCCCCACCGGCAACCTCGTGGATGACCTCGAAGTGCCCGGCGTCGGGACCTTCAAGGCGACCATGATCAACGCCGGCATTCCGACGATTTTCGTCAATGCCGAGGACATCGGTTACAAGGGCACCGAGTTGCAGGGCGCGATCAACAGCGATCCGAAAGCCTTGGCGATGTTCGAGACCATTCGCGCTTATGGCGCGTTGCGCATGGGTCTGATCAAGGACCTGGACGAAGCGGCCAAACGTCAGCACACACCCAAGGTTGCCTTTGTGGCCAAGCCTGCGGACTACGTGGCGTCCAGTGGCAAGGCGATTGCGGCGGGTGATGTCGACCTGCTGGTGCGCGCGCTGTCGATGGGCAAATTGCACCACGCGATGATGGGCACTGCTGCGGTGGCGATCGGTACGGCGGCAGCGATTTCCGGCACCCTGGTGAACCTCGCGGCGGGCGGCATCGAACGCAATGCGGTGCGCTTCGGGCATCCGTCCGGTACGTTGCGTGTCGGCGCCGAGGCCAGCCAGGTGAACGGCGAATGGACCGTGAACAAAGCCATCATGAGCCGCAGTGCGCGGGTGTTGATGGAAGGGTTTGTCCGTGTGCCGGGTGATTCTTTCTGATCCGGAACCTGAGATAAACAAAAAACCCTGTGGGAGCGAGCCTGCTCGCGATGAGGCCATAACATTCAACATCCTTGTTGCCAGTTATACCGCCATCGCGAGCAGGCTCGCTCCCACAGTGGATCGTATTCCAAATAAGAAAGTAGTAGCTGACAGAGATTGCCCTGAACCGAGGTCCCATCAACGAAGCACTAACCGAGTGAATCGAACATGAGCGCCAACGTCGACCTGAACAATCGCCCCGACTACGACACCGTTCTGCAGGACATCGCGGACTACGTCCTCAGCTACAACATCGAATCCAGTGAAGCCCTGGACACAGCCCGCAACTGCCTGATGGACACCCTCGGCTGCGGCCTGCTGGCCCTGCGCTTCCCCGAATGCACCAAGCACCTGGGCCCTATCGTCGAAGGCACCGTCGTTCCGTTTGGCGCCCGGGTACCTGGTACGAATTACCGTCTCGATCCCGTCAAGGCCGCGTGGGACATTGGCTGCATCGTCCGTTGGCTCGATTACAACGACACCTGGCTCGCCGCCGAGTGGGGTCATCCGTCGGATAACCTCGGCGGCATTCTCGCCGTGGCGGATCACCTGTCGCAAAAACGCCTGGCCAATGGCGATGCGCCGCTGACGATGCGTGCAGTGCTCGAAGCGATGATCATGGCCCACGAGATTCAAGGCGTGATTGCCCTGGAAAATTCGTTCAACCGTGTAGGCCTTGATCACGTGTTGCTGGTGAAAGTCGCCTCCACGGCGGTCACGGCCAAGCTCATGGGGGCCCATCGCGAGCAATTGCTGTCGGCGCTGTCCCACGCTTTTGCCGATGGCCAGGCGCTGCGCACTTATCGCCATGCGCCGAATGCCGGGTCGCGCAAATCCTGGGCTGCAGGCGATGCCTCCAGCCGTGGCGTGCGTCTGGCGGACATCGCCATGCGCGGCGAAATGGGCATCCCCGGCGTGCTGACCGCCAGGCAGTGGGGCTTCTACGACGTGCTGTTCAGCCACACCAACAACGACCTGGCGCTCAAGCCCGAAGACAAACGCGCGTTCAGTTTCTCCCGCCCGTATGGCAGCTACGTGATGGAAAACGTGTTGTTCAAGATCAGTTTTCCGGCTGAATTCCACGCGCAAACTGCGTGCGAAGCGGCAGTGACCTTGCATCCACAGGTTAGAAATCGTCTGCATGACATCGACAAAATCGTCATCACCACCCACGAGTCGGCGATCCGCATCATCTCCAAGGTCGGTCCATTGGCGAATGCGGCGGACCGCGACCACTGCCTCCAATACATGACCGCCGTGCCGTTGGCCTTCGGTAATCTGGTGGCCGAACAGTACGAAGATGACTTCCACGCCGCGCACCCGATCATTGACGTGCTGCGCGAGAAAATGGTCATCGTCGAAGACCCGCGCTTCACCCGTGAGTATCTGGAAGCCGACAAGCGTTCCATCGCCAACGCGATTCAGGTGTTCTTCAAGGACGGTTCAAGCACCGAGAACGTGGTGGTCGAGTACCCCATTGGCCATCGCCGTCGCCGCGCCGAAGGTATTCCATTGCTGGAAGACAAGTTCAGGGCGAACCTGGCGACGCGGTTCACCGGCCAGCGCAGCGCCGAGATCCTGGCCTTGTGCAAGGATCAGCAAACGCTTGAAGCCATGCCGGTGAATCGCTTTGTCGATCTGTTCGTGATCTAGGGGCGACGCCTGAGGTGTCGCGGGCTATTGGCTGCCCTCGACATCCTCCAGGCTAAAGGTTTCGGTGTGGTCGTCGTAGGAGAAAATCTCGGCGTAACGACCCCAGGCGATCACCACTTCCAGGGTTTTTTCCACGAACGCTTCGGTCAGTGAATCCTGCAGTTCCTGCTCGAAGCGCACACGCGGTGCCCGGTGGCCATTGCGTTCCAGCAAGACCTGACGGATGCGCGCCGCCAGCGGCACGTGGCGGATCAGGTGTTCGGCAAACTGGGTTTTGCGCTCCTGGGTGCCGTAGTCGGCGAACAGTTTTCCAGCGTCGGTCAGGGTAATATCGGCGCCCTTCAGTTCGGCGAACCCAAGGTGTTCCAGCATCTCGGCCACCGGAAACAGATCGTCGACTTCCAACAGTCGCCGCTCGGCTACGGTGGGCAGGCCGGCGTGGCCGTTGTATGGCTCGGCCGCCAGGGTTTCGATCAAACCGGCCATCAGGTTGGTGGACACTTCCGGCAGCGGGCTGCTCATTTTCAGTTCGGGCTTGCCGGTGATGGCATCGGCGGTTCGGCGATCGGTCATTTGCGCATAAATGTCATCGACCATCTGCCGGAAGGCCGGATCCAGACGATTGCGTGGATGGGCGAACGGTACTTTGATTTCCGCCACCACCCGCCCGGGGTTGGACGACAACACCAGAATGCGGTCGCACATCAGCACCGCTTCTTCGATGTTGTGGGTCACGATCAGGATCGATTTGATCGGCAGCTGCTTGCCGCTCCACAGATCCAGCAGATCCGTCCTCAGGGTTTCGGCGGTCAACACGTCGAGCGCCGAGAAGGGTTCGTCCATCAACAACAGGGTCGGGTTGACCACCAAGGCACGAGCGAAGCCCACGCGCTGACGCATGCCACCGGATAGCTCGCGAGGGTAGGCGTTTTCGAAACCGTCGAGGCCGATCAGGTCGATTGCCGCCAAGGCACGCTTGCGTGCAGCCTTGCGTTCGACCTGCAAGGCTTGCAGGCCAGCCTCGACGTTTTCCAGCACGGTCAGCCAGGGAAACAGGGCGAAGGTCTGGAACACCATGGCTACGCCTTCGGCCGGCCCGTCGAGCGGTTTGCCGTTGTACAGGACTTCGCCCGACGAAGGTTCGATCAGGCCGGCAATAATCCGCAGCAACGTGGACTTGCCTGAGCCGGAGCGGCCCAGCATGCCGACGATCTCGCCTTCGCGCAGGGTCAGATCGACCCCGCTGAGCACTTGCAGCTCCTCCTTGCCCTTGCCAAACACCCGGTTGACGTCACTGAGCGAGTAGATTTCGGGGCGGGTGGACGCGTTTTCGGTATAGGTATTCATCACAGCGAATCCGGTCAGTTGAGGCGCAGTTTGTTTTCGGCCATGGCGTACATCGGCCGCCAGACCAAGCGATTGAAGGCCACGACGAAGAACGACATCACCACCACCCCCAAGGTGATTTTCGGAAAGTCGCCCGCTGCCGTGGTTTCGGCGATATAGGCGCCGAGGCCGTGGGCGACGACTTTTTCCTGCCCCCAGGATACGAATTCGGAGACGATGCTGGCGTTCCACGCGCCGCCCGACGCGGTGATGGCGCCGGTCACGTAGTAGGGGAAGATGCCCGGCAGCATGACCTTGCGCCACCACAGCCAGCCGCGAATGCGAAAGTTGGTGGCGGCTTCCTTGTAGTCATTGGGGAACGCACTGGCCCCGGCGATCACGTTGAACAGGATGTACCACTGGGTGCCGAGCACGATCAGCGGGCTGAGCCAGATGTCGGGGTTCAACTGGTAGCGCAGTATCACGATGACAAACACCGGGAACAGCAGGTTCGCCGGGAAGGCGGCGAGAAACTGGGCCAATGGCTGGATCTTTTCCGCCAGCGCCGGTCGCAGGCCGATCATTACGCCCAGGGGGACCCAGATCAGCGAGGCGATGAAGATCAGCCCGGCCACGCGCAGCAGCGTGAAGAACCCCATCAGAAATACATGGCCAACCTCGCCGAGGGTCACCTCGGTGCCGACATACAGCACGATGTGGTACAGCGCATAAGCCGTCAGCACTGCGATCAGCGAGCCCCAGATCCAGTCAATTGTCTTCGCCGTGGCCGGGCTTTCCGAGGAGAGGGCTTTGCGCGCCGAGCGCGGCAGGTTCAGGCGCATGTTGCCCAGGCGGCTGATGATGCGGGCGAAGGGGCGCAATATGCGCTGGATCATCCGGGTACGCTGGATCAGCTTGAGCACCCACGACTCGGGCGCGGCGGTCTGCGAGGCGGTGTTCTCCATGCGGAATTTATCAGCCCAGGCCACCAGCGGACGGAACAGGAACTGGTCGTAGATCAGGATGACCACGATCATGGTCAGGATGACGTAGCCAACTGCGTGCATGTCCTGTTGCGCGATGGCGAGGGCGAGGTACGAACCGATCCCCGGCAGGGTGATGGTCTGGTCGCCGACGGTGATCGCTTCGGACGCCACCACGAAGAACCAGCCGCCGGACATGCTCATCATCATGTTCCAGATCAATCCGGGCATGGCGAAGGGCACGTCGAGCTTCCAGAATTTTTGCCAGCCGGACAGTTGCAGATTGGTCGACACTTCCACCAGGTCCCGCGGCAACATCCGCAGGGACTGGTAGAAACTGAAGGTCATGTTCCAGGCCTGGCTGGTGAAAATGGCAAAAATCGCCGCGAACTCCGCTCCCAGCACCCGACCGGGAAACAACAGCAGAAAGAAGGTGACGGTAAAGGAGATATAGCCCAGTACTGGCACCGATTGCAGGATGTCGAGCACGGGCACCAGCAGTTTTTCGGCGCGTCGGCTTTTTGCGGCCAATGTGCCGTAGAGCAGGGTAAACAGCAGGGCCGCGACCATCGCCGCAAGCATACGCAGGATGGTGCGCATGGCGTATTCGGGCAGATTGGCGGGGTCCAGGGAGACCACTGAACTCTGCAGGGTTGCAATCGGCGCCCAGGTTTCCCGCGCACCGATCGAGAAAAACAGCAAAAAGCCGATCACCAGCGGCATGGCGATCAAGTCCCAGCGATTGGGGAGCATGCGCCGGGTCGAGGCCGGGATGTAGTGACGGAACACTCTCTTCATAAACAGTGATTCCAGCGGTTTCCAAGTAAGGCGCGGCAGTCTGAGCGTAGCTTCTGCCTGCACGACCCACCGAGAATGAGCGGGGGCTCGCTCTACAGGTTCAAGGGGGAAGTGGCTGTTGCGGGCCCGGTGAATTCATCAGGCCAGGAGGGCCGGCGCAGGGGATCTTGAACCCGATGCGCAGCTTGTGCGGATTGTATATTTCCAAATGTTACAAAGGCGTAAAGAGCGTGTCAGATTTGGGTGAAGAAGTTTTCATCTTGGATGCGTGCACACGTTCATTCGAAACCCAGGATCGCCCGGCGGTTCTGCTTGCTCGAGGTTCATCTGCGGCAGTTCGAAATCCAGCCGCCCCTGGTCGGCACTGATGCTGCACCGGCATCCCGGGCACCGACGGCACGCCGGCAGGACTCGTTGTTGAACAGGCTGAGAGCCGGGGAAGGGGTTCAGCGTTTGTTCGGCAGCTTGGTGATCGCAAATCCGCCGAGCAGGATCGCCAAGTACAGCATCAGGTCGCGGGAGATTTCCGTGCCTTCGTACCAGGCGCCGAGGATCACCGCGAACACCGGGAAGATGATGAACACGAACGACAACAGCACCGGGCTCAGGCGCTTGAGTAGCAGGAAATACACGATGAAACCGCCCACTGACGCCACCAACCCCAGGTAGAGCAGGGCGCTCCATGAGCGCAAGGTGATGGCGGCGAACGTCGGCGTTTCAAAGCACAGGCCAGCGCTCAGCAACATCAATCCGGCGATGCCGATGGGCAGGGTGTTGTAGGTGATGATGCTGATGGCGCTGCCTTTCTGTTTGGTGATGACGTAGCACAAGGCGTGCATGATCGCGGAGACCAGGATCGCCATGACGCCCAACAGTTCGGCATGGTCCAGGTGCAGGCCCTGGTGCTTGATGATCATGAACAGGCTGGCAAAGCCTATCGCGATGCCGATCACCTGAGTGGCACGGATGCGTTCGCGCAGGAACAGCGCGGAAAAAATCAGGATGAACACCGGCATGCAACTGAACAGCAGGGCAGTCAGGCCGGAAGACACGTGCGTCTCGCCGTAGTTGAGCAAGTAGTAGGGCAGGCTGAAATACGACAGCGTGACGAATACGAAGAACCCGCGGCTTTGTCGCGGAAACAGCAGCGGTTCCCTGCGCAACAAGGCAAAACTCAGAAACAGTGGAAAGGCAATCAGAAAGCGCAGCCCGGCGGCGGTCAGGGGCGGCACGCTTTCGACTGCAATCTTGATCCCCAGCCAAGTGGTGCCCCAACTCAGGCACACGATCAGAAACAGCGTGCTGGTGATCAACCCGGACAGCCAGGGGCGGGTAACGTTAGGCGGCGTGCTGATGGCGGCGGTGGACATCTTCCTGGATCCTTTTTGGCAAATTGACCTGATCTGAGAAAAGGTCTATTCCTGATTGAGCCTGTTTTCAGCACGCTATTCGGGGAACGAATGACTGTCAAAGTAAGTATTGCCATGGTGTCAATCCTGCGGGATGGTCTCGCCAACGGCGTGGGGGTGAAGTACAAGCGACTCGCCGATGCGGTGGAACAGGCGATTGCTGAAGGTGTGATCGACGCTGGGTCGAAGCTGCCGCCCCACCGATTGTTGGCTGACAGCCTGGGTGTGACCATCGGCACCATCAGCCGGGCGTATGGCGAACTGGAGCGTGTGGGCCTGGTCGTGGCCCGTGTAGGCGATGGCACTTATGTGCGTCAGCGCGGGATGGAGCGGCCGCAGGACAAGGGCTTTCGCAATGTCAGCGATGAGCCGCCAACCTGTTTTGACATGAGCCGCAATCAGCCGATTCCCGGCCAGGAAAGCGCGTTCATGAGCCAGACTCTGCAGGCCTTGGCCAGCGATTCCCGCAGATTGCAGCAGTTGATCGGCTATACCCCCGAAAGCGGCTTGCTCCGCCATCGGCAGGCCGGCGCGCAATGGCTGAGCCATGGAGCCTTTCAGCCAAATGCCGAGCAGGTGCTGTGTGTCAACGGTGGCCAGCACGGTCTGTTGTGCGCGCTGATGGGCTTGCTCAAGGCCGGTGACACTGTCGTCACCGAACATCTGTCCTACCCGGGTTTGATCAGCGTCGCACGCCAGCTCGGGATAAAACTCATCGGTGCCGCGATGGACGATGAAGGATTGTTGCCCTCGGCGCTGGAGGACATTTGTCGTCAGCACCGGGTTTGTGCGTTGTACTGCACGCCGACGATCCAGAACCCTACCGCTGCGGTGATGTCGATCCCGCGACGTCAGGCAATCGCCGAGATCTGTCGGCATCACAATCTGCTGATCTTCGAAGACGAAGCGCATGCGTCGCTGGATCGCCAGCGGCCGCTGCCCCTGAGTGCGTTTGCTGCGGAGCGTGCAGTGTTGATCGGCAGTTTGAGCAAGGCCGTTTCAGCCGGATTGCGCGTGGGTTTCCTGCACGCGCCCCTTGCATCGCTTGGACGTCTGCGTTCAGCGATTCGCGGAACATGCTGGATGGCCAATCCGTTGGCGATGGAAGTGGCGAGTTGTTGGATCGAAAGCGGTATCGCCATGCAGTTGCTCAAAGAGCAGATCAGCGAGATACGTCGGCGCAAGGCGTTGGTCAACGCGACGCTCGAAGGCCTGACCTACAAGACCCATGTCCACAGCCCGCATTTCTGGATCGAAGTGCCCGAGTTGTGGCGGGCGTCGCAGATCGCGGCGGAGCTCAAGGAAAACAACTACCTGGTGGCCACCGCCGAGGCTTTTGCGGTAGGGCATGCGGCGGTTCCGCAGTGTATTCGGGTGAGTGTGTGTAATGCCTCGGGGGATGACCGGTTGTTGCTGGCGGGATTTGAAGCGTTGGCGCGGGCATTGAGCGAGACTGCGTAATCGTTTTTCGTGAGCAAGCCGGCCCCACAATTCGATCAAATTCCAGGTGGGGGAACTCGATCAGACTGTGGGAACTGGCCTTGCTCGCGAAGGCGACCTTACGGGTGCCGCAGAGCTACTTGAACCGCCGCTCGACACCTTTTTCCACCAGGATTTTCGCGGAAATTTCTTCCACCGAAAAATGCGTGGAATTGATGTTCGGTATGTTCTCGCGGCGAAACAGGTTTTCGACCTCGCGCACTTCGAATTCGCACTGGGCATAGCTCGAATAGCGGCTGTTGGGCTTGCGCTCGTTGCGGATCGCGGTGAGGCGGTCCGGGTCGATGGTCAGGCCGAACAGTTTGTGCTGGTGGGCGCGCAGGGCGGCCGGCAGTTGCAGGCGTTCCATGTCGTCTTCGGTCAGCGGGTAGTTGGCCGCGCGGATGCCAAATTGCATGGCCATGTACAGGCACGTCGGCGTCTTACCACATCGCGACACGCCCACTAGTATCAAGTCGGCCTTGTCGTAATAGTGGGTTCGGGCGCCGTCATCGTTGTCGAGGGCGAAGTTCACCGCCTCGATACGCTCCATGTAATTGGAGTTGGTGCCAATCGAGTGGGATTTGCCGACGGTGTAGGAAGAATGCTCGGTCAGTTCCTGTTCCAGAGGCGCCAGGAAGGTCGAGAAAATGTCGATCATGAAACCATTGGACGTCGCAAGGATCTCACGGATGTCCTGATTGACGATGGTGTCGAAGATGATCGGCCGGAAGCCGTCGGTTTCGGCGGCTTTGTTGATTTGTTGTACCATGGCCCGCGCTTTATCCACGTTGTCGATGTACGGACGCGTGAATTTGCTGAAGGTAATGTTTTCGAACTGCGCCAAGAGGCTTTGGCCGAGGGTTTCGGCCGTGATGCCGGTACCGTCGGAAATAAAGAAAGCAGATCGTTTCATTTGCACCTTGGGCCTTAAGCTAGTGACGAATCTTGGATATGATAGGCGCGATTTGCCGGCCGCCAGTGGCCCGCATTCTCACTTATTTTCCAGGTCCAGGCCATATAGCTGGCAAACGCTCCCTCGAGCAGCCGGCTTCTGAGCTTTTCCAACACAGTTAGTGGAGAGATCACCTTGGTAGAGTACGTAGTTTCCCTCGATAAGCTCGGCGTCCATGATGTAGAGCACGTAGGGGGCAAGAACGCATCCCTTGGCGAGATGATCAGTAACCTTGCAGGCGCCGGTGTATCGGTGCCCGGTGGCTTTGCCACGACAGCTCAGGCTTATCGTGATTTTCTGGAACTGAGCGGCCTGAACGATCAGATCCACGCCGCCCTCGACGCCCTGGACGTCGACGATGTCAATGCCCTGGCCAGGACCGGCGCCCAGATCCGTCAATGGATCATGGAAGCCGAATTCCCGGAGAAGCTCAACGCCGAGATCCGCACCGCGTTCGCCACGCTGTCGGCCGGCAACCCTGACATGGCCGTGGCCGTGCGCTCTTCCGCTACCGCCGAAGACCTGCCGGACGCTTCCTTCGCCGGTCAGCAGGAAACCTTCCTGAACATCCGTGGCGTTGAAAACGTCATTCGCGCCGCCAAAGAGGTGTTCGCCTCTCTGTTTAACGATCGCGCCATTTCCTACCGCGTCCACCAGGGCTTCGACCACAAGCTGGTAGCCCTGTCGGCCGGCGTGCAGCGCATGGTCCGCTCCGAAACCGGCACTGCCGGCGTGATGTTCACCCTCGATACCGAATCGGGCTTCCGTGACGTGGTGTTCATCACCGGCGCCTACGGCCTGGGTGAGACCGTCGTACAAGGCGCGGTGAACCCGGATGAGTTCTACGTCCACAAAGGCACGCTGGCAGCCGGTCGTCCGGCCATTCTGCGTCGCAACCTAGGCAGCAAAGCCATCAAGATGATCTACGGCGAAGTCGCCACGGCCGGTAAATCGGTCAAGACCATCGACGTGGACAAAGCTGATCGCGCACGTTTCTGCCTGACCGACGCCGAAGTCAGTGAACTGGCCAAGCAAGCGATGATCATCGAGAAGCACTACAAGTGTCCGATGGACATCGAATGGGCCAAAGACGGCGACGACGGCAAGCTCTACATCGTTCAGGCCCGTCCTGAAACCGTGAAGAGCCGCACCCAGGCCAACGTCATGGAACGCTACCTGTTGAAAGAAACCGGCACCGTGCTGGTGGAAGGTCGCGCCATCGGCCAGCGCATCGGCGCCGGCAAGGTCCGCATCATCAAGGACGTGTCCGAGATGGACAAGGTCCAGCCAGGCGACGTACTGGTTTCCGACATGACCGACCCGGATTGGGAACCGGTCATGAAGCGCGCCAGTGCCATCGTCACCAACCGTGGCGGTCGTACCTGCCACGCGGCGATCATCGCTCGCGAACTGGGTATTCCGGCCGTGGTCGGTTGCGGCAACGCCACTCAGCTGTTGCAAGAAGGCCAGGGCGTAACCGTCTCCTGTGCAGAAGGCGACACCGGCTACATCTTCGAAGGCGAACTGGGCTTCGACATCAAGAAAAACTCCGTTGATGCCATGCCGGACCTGCCGTTCAAGATCATGATGAACGTCGGCAACCCGGACCGCGCCTTCGACTTCGCGCAGCTGCCGAACGCTGGTGTGGGCCTGGCCCGCCTGGAATTCATCATCAACCGCATGATCGGTGTTCACCCTAAGGCGCTGTTGAACTACGACGGCTTGCCGCAGGACATCAAGGACAGCGTCGACAAGCGCATTGCCGGCTACGACGATCCGGTCGGCTTCTATGTCGAGAAGCTGGTTGAAGGCATCAGCACCCTGGCTGCTGCGTTCACCCCGAAAAAGGTCATCGTGCGTCTGTCGGACTTCAAGTCCAATGAATACGCGAACCTGATCGGCGGCAAGCTCTACGAGCCGGAAGAAGAAAACCCGATGCTGGGCTTCCGTGGCGCCTCGCGTTACATCAGCGAATCGTTCCGTGACTGCTTCGAACTCGAATGCCGCGCCCTCAAGCGCGTGCGCAACGAGATGGGCCTGACCAACGTTGAAATCATGGTGCCATTCGTCCGTACTCTGGGCGAAGCCAGCCAGGTCATCGACCTGTTGGCAGAGAATGGTCTGAAGCGCGGCGAGAACGGCCTGCGCATCATCATGATGTGCGAACTGCCGTCCAACGCGATCCTGGCGGAAGAATTCCTCGAGTTCTTCGACGGCTTCTCCATCGGCTCCAACGACCTGACTCAGCTGACGCTGGGCCTGGACCGTGACTCCGGGATCATTGCTCACCTGTTCGACGAGCGTAACCCGGCGGTCAAGAAGCTGCTGGCCAACGCGATTCAGGCCTGCAACAAGGCTGGCAAGTACATCGGCATTTGCGGTCAGGGTCCTTCGGACCACCCGGACCTGGCTAAATGGTTGATGGAACAAGGCATCGAAAGTGTTTCGCTGAACCCCGATTCCGTACTGGAAACCTGGTTCTTCCTGGCTGAAGGTCAAGCGTCGGCTTGATGGCGTGAGTGAAAGGGCTGCTCTCTGTGGGAGCGGCCCTTTTAGAGGTTTAAGTAGGGCGGGCTCCTCTGGAAGCCGCCCTTTTTTGTGCAAGAGCCTTATGCAAAGCAGCAGCAACCTATTTCCTGTCGCTCTGATCAGCGCCGAGCGGCGCGGCGATCTGAGCGAAGACGTCTATCGTTTGAAACCGGGCAACAGCCCTGACGGCACCGTCGAGCTGGCGGTGACGCGTCTGGGCATGGCCGATGAGCCAGCTGTGCGTGGCGTACCGGTGATCTTGTTGCACGGCAGTTTCTCCAATCGCCGGTTCTGGTTCTCCCCAAAGGGGCTTGGGCTGGGCGCCTATCTGACGCGTCTGGGATTCGATGTCTGGATTCCCGAAATGCGCGGCCACGGCTTGTCCCAGCGCAACCAGAACTACCGCAAGAACCGTGTCAGCGACTACGCCCGTTACGATCTGCCGGCCATTGGTGCGTTCGTGCGCGAGCAAAGCGGCCAGGTGCCGCACTGGATCGGTCACTCGTTGGGTGGCATTACCCTGGCGGCCGCGCTGGGTGGCGAGTACATCGGCGAGCCTGTGGTCGCCTCGGCGGCGTTTTTCGGGACGCAGGTCAGCCGCACCTACTGGCCATTGAAAATTCCACCGGTGGAGTGGAGCGGGCGCTTTATTCTCAAGCGTTTCGCACAACTGTCAGGTTCACGGCTCAAGCGCGGCCCGGAGGACGAGCCCATTGGCCTGGCCCTGGAAAGCATGCGCTGGTATGGCCTGTTCGGGCGCTTTGGCGATGCCGACAAGGATTGGTGGGCGGGATTGGCCGAGGTTCGGTTGCCGGTACTGGCTGTCAGTGCCGCAGGTGACCATCAGGACCCCATGTGGGCTTGCCGCAAGCTGTTCGACCAGATCGGTTCCGAGCACAAGCAATTCATCAACCTGGGGCGCGAGCAGGGCTTTGGCGATAACTTCGGCCATGTCGAGATGCTCGTCAGCAAAGCCGCTCAGGTTGAAGTGTGGCCATTGGTGGCTCGCTGGCTGACCGATCAACAGACACCGTTGTTGGGTGAAAAGCCGGATCTGGCAACAGCAAGCTGAGCCTGATGCTCTAACAAGGGCATTTCGCTCTGATCGGCTTGCGGCTAAGATATGACGCATCAAGCTGTTCCAGTCACTTTGCGACACTCTCGATTGTCTTCCTTTTTACAGGAGTTTCTCGATGAACCATTACCTCACGCCTGACTTGTGCGATGCCTATCCAGAGCTGGTGCAGGTGCTGGAACCGATGTTCAGCAATTTTGGCGGCCGCGATTCGTTCGGCGGCGAAATCGTGACCATCAAGTGCTTCGAAGACAACTCGCTGGTCAAGGAACAAGCCGAGCTCAAGGGCAACGGCAAGGTGCTGGTGGTCGATGGTGGCGGTTCGCTGCGCCGTGCGCTGCTGGGCGACATGATCGCCGAGAAAGCTGCGCAGAACGGCTGGGAAGGGCTGGTGATCTACGGTTGCATCCGCGACGTCGATGTCATCGCGCAAACCGACCTGGGGGTTCAGGCCCTGGCCAGCCACCCGATGAAAACCGAGAAGCGCGGCATCGGCGATCTCAACGTCGCTGTGACCTTCGCTGGCGTGACATTTCATCCCGGTCACTACATTTATGCGGACAACAATGGCGTGATCATCTCGCCCAGCCCGCTGAAAATGCCTGAATAAAGCTTTCCAACCCAGGGGTGAGGATGTTCGAGGAAGAAAACGCGCAGTGGGGGCTGGTGCATGCCCTGGTGCTGGACGGTAAAGGCGGTGCGCGTTCGATAGCCCGGACTGAACTCGACGATTTGCAGCTGCAGGCGCATGAGAGCCTTTGGTTGCACTGGGATCGAAGTCACCCGCAAACCCAGACATGGCTGCGCAAATCCAGCGGTTTGAGTGAATTCAGCTGTGACCTGCTGCTTGAAGAGAACACCCGGCCTCGTCTTTTGCCGCTGCCGGACTCTGAGCTGTTGCTGTTTTTGCGAGGGGTCAACCTGAACCCTGGCGCAGAACCGGAAGACATGGTGTCTGTGCGAATTTTCGCCTCCGCCCAGCGGGTGATTTCCCTGCGCCTGCGTCCATTGCGCGCGACCGATGAACTGCTGGTGCAGCTCGCTGACGGCAAAGGGCCGAAAACCGCCTCTGAACTCATTCTTTATATGGCTCAGTACTTGACCAACAAGGTGCAGGATCTGGTCAGTTGCCTCTCGGAAGTGGTCGATGAGGAAGAAGAAAAACTGGATGCCGACGAACGGTATACACCCGAGCACGGAGCCGTTTTGCAGATCCGTCGCAGGGCTGCCGGACTGAAACGTTTCCTTGCGCCGCAGCGCGATATCTTCGGGCAACTGACACGGATCAAACTGCCCTGGTTTGTCGACGATGATGGCGATTACTGGAACGAATTGAACAACAGCCTGACCCGCTACCTTGAGGAGCTGGAATTGACCCGGGAGCGGGTGGGGCTGGTCCTCGAGGCTGAAGACCGGCGTTTGAGCGTGCGCATGAATCGCACGATGTATCGATTTGGGATCATCACCGGGATCTTTTTGCCGATGAGTTTTCTGACCGGTCTGCTGGGCATAAACGTCGGTGGAATTCCGTTCTCGTCCAACCCTTATGGCTTCCTGATTGCCTGCATGATGATGGTCACGGTGGCGCTCGGACAGTGGTGGTTGTTCCGACGTTTGCGCTGGGTCTGAGGATGAGTCATGTGACCCGGGCAAATTTGACCGCGTCTTTCACAGACATCACGAGAGGTGCGTATGCACGATCCGTTTGAACAGTCTTTGCGTGACATGCTGAACGCTTCGCCGTCCACCCGTGACGATGATGCGTGTCTGGGGCGTGTCCTGAAAACCGCCAACCGGCAGGTCGGCGCTGGTGATTTGTTCAGCCTGCTGGGCCGCTGGTTGCCCGCGCTGATGATTGCCCTCAACAACGGCTCGGCGCACATCTCGCCGGTTTCCCGTCACCGTAAACCTACCGTTCGCACTGCTGATAAGGCTGATTGAATATGGAACTTGATCTCTGGACTCAGAGCCTCGTCACTGCAATGACTGCGTTATGGACCAAGGTTGCCAACTTCATTCCGAACCTGTTCGGCGCACTGGTCGTGCTGCTGTTGGGTTTCGTCGTGGCGAAGCTGTTGGACACGTTGCTGTCCAAGCTGCTTGCCAAGCTGGGCCTTGATCGCCTGATGGGCGGTACCGGTCTGACCAAGCTGCTGTCCCGGGCCGGCCTGCAAGTGCCGATCTCGACCCTGATTGGCAAAATCGTTTATTGGTTCGTTTTGCTTATTTTCCTGGTATCTGCTGCGGAATCCCTTGGACTTGAGCGAGTTTCAGCTACGCTGGATATGCTTGCGCTGTATTTGCCGAAAGTATTCGGCGCCGCGCTGGTGCTGCTGGTAGGGGTCTTGCTGGCGCAACTGGCCAATGGGCTGGTTCGCGGCGCGGCGGAAGGCGTAGGGCTGGATTACGCTTCGGGCCTTGGACGTATTGCCCAGGGCCTTGTGATCATCATCAGCATTTCAGTTGCAATCAGCCAGTTGGAGGTCAAGACTGACCTGCTCAACCATGTGATTGTGATCGTATTGATAACCGTTGGTCTGGCCGTTGCGCTGGCCATGGGGTTGGGAAGCCGTGAAATTGCCGGTCAGATTCTTGCGGGAATCTATGTGCGTGAGTTGTATCAGGTTGGGCAACAAGTGCGTGTTGGCGAGGTCGAAGGTCAGATTGAGGAGATCGGCACGGTTAAAACCACGTTGCTGACGGATGAGGGCGAGCTGGTCTCTCTCTCCAATCGGATACTGCTGGAACAGCACGTGAGTAGCCGCTAACCCGGCAAACCCTGCTAATGTATGCCGCCGCAAAGTGCCCGGTAAGGGCTGCGGCGGACATTGACCTGACTGTCGGCCCGACTTGTTTTGAATAAAGCTCAATCGCTCTCTACGCGCTACGACCCCCGCGAGCTCTCTGATGAGGAGTTGGTCGCGCGCTCGCATACCGAGCTGTTTCACGTAACCCGCGCCTATGAAGAACTGATGCGGCGTTACCAGCGAACATTATTTAACGTCTGCGCACGATATCTAGGGAACGATCGCGACGCAGACGATGTCTGTCAGGAAGTGATGTTGAAGGTGCTGTATGGCCTGAAGAACTTTGAGGGGAAATCGAAGTTCAAAACCTGGCTCTACAGCATCACGTACAACGAATGCATCACACAGTATCGGAAGGAAAGGCGGAAGCGTCGCTTGATGGACGCTTTGAGTCTGGACCCCCTCGAGGAAGCGTCTGAAGAGAAGGCGCCGAAACCTGAGGACAAGGGCGGACTTGATCGCTGGCTGGTGTATGTGAACCCGATTGACCGTGAAATTCTGGTGCTACGTTTTGTCGCAGAGCTGGAATTTCAAGAGATCGCGGATATCATGCATATGGGTTTGAGTGCGACAAAAATGCGTTACAAACGTGCTCTAGATAAATTGCGTGAGAAATTTGCAGGCATTGCTGAAACTTAGTTCAGCGCAAATATCTCTTACGTGTAGGCAAGTTCTGATAGACTTGCCGCCGAGTTGTCCCCCGGTTTGCGGGACTGCTTCACAATCACCAGATGGGGATTTAACGGATGAAACTGAAAAACACCTTGGGCTTGGCCATTGGTACTCTTATTGCCGCTACTTCGTTCGGCGCTCTGGCACAAGGCCAAGGCGCAGTTGAAGGCGAGCTCAACTACGGGAAAAAGTACAACGACAGCGTTAAGAACGTTGAAGATGGCTACACTCCTGGCGCTTCCATCGGTTACTTTTTGACCGACGACGTGTCGTTGAACGCTACCTACAACAAAGATGATTACACCCGTTCGAACAACGGTACTGGCAATCAGAAAATCCGTGGCGATCAGTTCGGTCTGAACGCTCAGTACCACTTCAACAACGCTGGCGACGCTCTGCGTCCTTACGTTCAAGGTGGTGTTAAGCACGGCAGCATGACCAACGTAGCCGCTGATGGCCACACCGGTCGTGACCAGTCGACTTTCCTGACTGCTGGCGCTGGCGTTAAGTACTACTTCCTCGAAAACGTCTTCGCCCGTGCTGGCGTAGAAGCTGACTACAAGCTGGACAACGGCAAGTGGGACTACATCCCATCCATCGGTGTCGGCGTGAACTTCGGTGGCGGCAACAAGCCTGCTGCTGCTCCAGTTGCAGCTCCAGCTGAAGTCTGCACCGACAGCGACAACGACGGCGTGTGCGACAACGTTGACAAGTGCCCTAACACCCCAGCCAACGTAACTGTTGACGCTGATGGCTGCCCGGCAGTTGCTGAAGTTGTTCGTGTTGAGCTGGACGTGAAGTTCGACTTCAACAAGTCGGTAGTCAAGCCTAACAGCTACGGCGACATCAAAAACCTGGCTGACTTCATGAAGCAGTACCCATCCACCACTACTGTTGTTGAAGGTCACACTGACTCCGTCGGTCCTGACGCTTACAACCAGAAACTGTCCGAGCGTCGTGCAAACGCCGTTAAACAAGTTCTGACCAACCAGTACGGTGTTTCGCCGTCCCGCGTTCAGTCTGTTGGCTACGGCGAATCCCGCCCAGTTGCTGACAACGCCACTGAAGCTGGTCGCGCTGTAAACCGTCGCGTAGAAGCGAAGGTTGAAGCTCAAGCTAAGTAATTAGCTCGCAGCTCTGAGAAAAGCCCGGCTTAGGCCGGGCTTTTCTTTGTCTGCGATTTGGTGAAGGGCGGTTGAATCAGGCGGATTGATCGGCGGTTATCGCTGGCAAGCTGTGCTCCCACAGAGTCGACGTTGCGCGGGCTGCCACTGCTCCGATCACCAGAATAGCGGGGCTCTTGAGCTGAAAATCGCTGGCCGCCTGTTCCATGGCGGTCAGATCGCTGCGACATTCCCGTTGGTGTGGAAGGGACGCGTTTTCAATCATTGCCACCGGCGTATCCGCCGCCATGCCCCCCTCCAGCAGTTGCTCGCGGATCTCGCTCAACTTCGCCACCCCCATATAGATCACCAGCGTCGTGCCGCCTTGGGCCAGGGCTTGCCAGTTCAGGCGGCTGCCATCTTGGGTGTGGGCGGTGACAAGCGTCACACCCCGCGCCACGCCGCGCAGGGTCAACGAAATATCGCATTGCGTGGCACCGGCCAGTCCGGCGGTGATGCCGTTGACCAGCTCAACGTCGACACCCTGCTCGCGCAACCACTGCGCCTCCTCGCCGCCGCGACCGAAGATGCACGGATCGCCACCCTTGAGCCGCACCACGCACTTGCCCTGCCGGGCATAACGCAGCATCAGGCGATGAATGAACGCTTGAGGGGTGGATCGACACCCGCCGCGTTTACCCACAGGAATAATCCGCGCGCTGGGGCAATGCTCCAGCACCGCGTCATTGACCAAATCGTCGATCAGCACCACATCCGCTTCTCTCAACGCTCGAACAGCCTTGAGGGTCAGTAATTCAGGGTCGCCGGGACCCGCGCCCACCAGCCAGACTTTTGCGCTCATAGTGTTTTCCTCACGAGATGACGGCGATCGGCTGCGCAGTGGCAGCCAGCAGGCGCTTGATTTCCGGTACGCAGGAGCCGCATTGCGTGCCGCAGCCCAATGTCTGTTTCAGGCCCTGCAAGTCCAGGCCGCGACTGATACCTGCGCAGACGGCGCTTTGGCTGACGTTTTTGCAGTTGCACAGGGTTTTTGTATCGATTGACGCATTGCCGGCGTTGCCCGGTGGCGCGCTTAGCGGTGCCAGCAGCCAGCGTCGCAGTTGTTCGTCGGCGCGGCCTTCAAGCCAGAGGTTTTGCAGCCAGTGTTGGGCGAGTGTTTCGCCGGCCAGGCGCAGGGCGGTAATTCGACCGTTCTCGATTCGCACCCGTTTGCCAATGGCGCGCCGCGGATCGTCATAGGCCAGAACAGGGCCATCGTTGAGCGCCAGGCACTGATCGATATCACGCAGCAGTTGTGGATCGGGCGCTGCGGCGCTGGCAGCGCGTATCAGCAACGCCGGGCGCTCACGGCCGATCAGGCTGAGGCTGGCGTAGGAAAACGCCTCACAGAGCGGTCGTAGCGTCTCGATATGCTGTTGAACATTGCCCTCGATCAGGGCGAATAGTTGCCACGGCAACTGCACCGGCTCGAGTCGCACGCCGCTGTGTTTGAGTTCCGGTTGTTTCGACAGCGGATCGAAGGCGGGAAGGGTGAGGGTGTTAACGCCACCCTTGAGAAAGCGGTCACCAAAATGCATCGGCAGAAACGCCTGGCCAGGCCGCACGCTGTCATCGCTGCTGACCGGCACAATCACCGAGCCGCGACGGCTTTTGACGTTGATCAGGTCACCCGGTTGCAGGCGATGCCGGCGCAGTTCATCCGGGTGCAGGCTCAGCACGGCCTCGCTGACATGACCGAAGAGCTGCGCGGCAGTGCCGGTGCGGCTCATGCCATGCCACTGGTCACGCAGACGGCCGGTGATAAGGGTCAGCGGAAAACGTGCGTCGCGTTGTTCCTTGGCAGCGCGATACGGGTCGGCCACAAATTGCGCGCGCCCGCTGGCGGTCGGGAAAACGCCGTCGAGGTACAGACGAGCGGTGCCTTCGCTGGCGCCCGTGGGGAAAGGCCATTGTTGCGGACCGAGAC
The DNA here is from genome assembly GCF_949767865.1 of Pseudomonas sp. IT-P294. Taxonomy (NCBI): domain Bacteria; kingdom Pseudomonadati; phylum Pseudomonadota; class Gammaproteobacteria; order Pseudomonadales; family Pseudomonadaceae; genus Pseudomonas; species Pseudomonas sp. IT-P294. The sequence continues at coordinate 341,292 of NZ_CATKQW010000033.1, forward strand.
GGTCGATCAGCGCATGGCTGATACCGGACAGATCGAGGTCGCGTCCTCGCGTCAGTTGTTTGTATTCGTCGAACACCTGCGCAGGCGATTCAAAGGTAAACAGGCTGTTCTGCCCAGGGCGCAGGTGTTTTTCCAGGCGTTGTGCGAAATCTACTGTAATCGACCAGTCTGGACGGGCTTCACCCGGTGCGGCGATGGCCCGGCGAACGTGGGAAATGCGCCGTTCAGAGTTGGTCACCGTACCGTCCTTTTCACCCCAGCTGGCGGCAGGCAACAGCAGGTCGGCGAAGGCGGCGGTTTCGGTGGTGCGAAAAGCCTCCTGCAATACCACGAACGGGCAGGCCTCCAGTGCGGCGCGCACGGCGGTCTGGTCCGGCAGCGATTGCGCAGGGTTGGTGCAAGCGATCCACAGGGCTTTGATTGTTCCGCTACGAACCTGCTCAAACAACTCGATCGCGGTCAGCCCGGTGTTTGCCGGCAGCTGATCAACCCCCCAGTAGGACGCCACTTGCGCGCGATGTTCGGCATTGGCCGCTTCGCGATGCCCCGGCAGCAGGTTCGACAGGCTGCCGGTTTCCCGGCCACCCATGGCATTTGGCTGACCGGTCAGGGAGAACGGTCCTGCACCGGGGCGGCCGATTTGCCCGGTGGCCAGGTGCAGGTTGATCAGCGCACTGTTCTTCGCGCTGCCGGCGGTGGATTGGTTCAGCCCCATGCACCACAACGATAGAAAGCTCTTCGAGGTGCCCACCCACTCAGCGCATTGCTGCAATTGCTCGACGCTGATCCCGCACAGTTGCGACACCATTTGCGGCGTGTAATCGCGCACCAGGTTTTTCAGCTCGCCCAGGCCTTCGGTGTGCGCCTTGATGAAGTCGCGGTCGACCCAGTCTTCCCACAGCAGCAGGTGCAAAATCCCATGGAACAAAGCGACATCGGTCCCGGGAAGAATCGCCAGGTGCAGGTCAGCCAAATCGCAGGTGTCGGTGCGACGTGGGTCGATGACGATGACTTTCATCTGTGGGCGACGGGATCTGGCTTCTTCCAGGCGACGAAACAGCACCGGGTGGGCGTAGGCCATGTTGCTGCCGACGATCATCACGCAGTCGCTCAATTCCAGGTCTTCGTAGCTGCAGGGCGGTGCATCGGCGCCAAGACTGCGCTTGTAGCCAACCACTGCCGACGACATGCACAGGCGTGAATTGCTGTCGATGTTGTTGGTGCCCACCAGCGCTCGCGCCAGTTTGTTGAAGGCGTAGTAATCCTCTGTAAGCAACTGCCCGGAAATGTAGAACGCGACGCTGTCCGGGCCGTGTTCGGCGATGGTTTGCGCGAATACACTAGCGGCGTGATCGAGGGCGGTGTCCCAGTCGGTGCGGCTGCGGGCCAAGCCTTTGCCAAGGCGCAACTCAGGGTACAAGGCACGCGCGGTCAGGTCGCCGGTCAGGTGCAAGGTCGAACCCTTGCTGCACAATTTGCCGAAGTTGGCCGGGTGGGCCGGATCGCCGCTGACGCCGAGGATGCGCTCGCCGTCATGCTCGATCAGCACGCCGCAGCCAACCCCGCAGTAGCAGCAAGTGGAGGCGGTGATCTGGCTGTTCATCAGCGTGCTTCCCGCAGGGCCAGCAACACTCGGCCGTTCTCGACCCGTGCCGAATGATGGTGGGCGCAGCCGATATCCGGGGCCTGGGCCACGCCGGTTTCCAGGTCGATCTGCCAGTTGTGCAGCGGGCAGGCAACGCGTTTGCCGTAGATCAGTCCTTGGGACAGCGGTCCACCCTTGTGCGGGCAGCGGTCATCGAGGGCGAACACTTCGTCGTCGCTTGTACGAAAAATCGCGATGTCGCCTTTCGGGCCGGCGATGATCCGGGAGCCGAGGGCATTGATGTCTTCCAGTGCGCAGATATCCAGCCAGTTCATGCCTGCACCTCCAGGTTCTTCACGGGGATGACCTCGAACTCTTTCTTCAGCAGGGGTTGCTCCAGGCGTTCTTTCCACGGGTCCTGTTCGAACGACAGGGAAAATTGCAGACGCTCATTCAATGCTTTGCGGCGCTGCGGGTCTTCCAGCACGGCTTTCTTGATGTGTTCCATGCCGACCCGTTGCAAGTAGTGCACGGTGCGTTCGAGGTAGAAGGCTTCTTCGCGGTACAGCTGCAGGAACGCGCCGTTGTATTCGCGCACTTCTTCGGCGGTTTTGAGCTTGACGAAAAACTCCGCGACTTCGGTTTTGATCCCGCCGTTGCCGCCGATGTACATCTCCCAGCCCGAATCCACGCCGATAATGCCCACATCCTTGATGCCCGCTTCCGAACAGTTGCGTGGGCAGCCGGAGACGGCGAGTTTCACTTTGTGCGGCGACCACATGTTGAACAGGTCATGTTCCAGCTCGATCCCCAGTTGCGTGGAGTTCTGCGTGCCGAAGCGGCAGAACTCGCTGCCGACGCAGGTTTTTACCGTGCGGATGGATTTGCCGTAGGCGTGGCCGGAGGGCATGTCCAGGTCTTTCCAGACGCCCGGCAGGTCCTGTTTCTTGATGCCCAGCAAATCGATGCGCTGCCCCCCAGTGACCTTGACCATCGGCACGTTGTACTTGTCGGCCACATCGGCGATGCGTCGCAGTTCTGAAGGATTGGTCACACCGCCCCACATCCGTGGGACCACCGAGTAGGTGCCGTCTTTCTGAATGTTGGCGTGGGCCCGTTCGTTGATCAGGCGCGATTGCGGATCGTCCTTGGCTTCGCCCGGCCAGGTCGAAATCAAGTAGTAGTTGAGCGCGGGGCGGCAGGTGGCGCAGCCGTTCGGGGTGCGCCAGTTCAGGTAACTCAGGGTGCCGGCGATGGTCAGCAGGTGCTGTTCGCGGATCGCCTGGCGGATTTGCCCGTGATTGAGGTCGCTGCATCCGCAGATGGCTTTTTCGCTTTTCGGTTTGACGTCGGCGGCACCGCCCACGGTGTTGATCAGGATCTGTTCGACCAGCCCCGCACAGGAGCCGCAGGAGCTGGCGGCCTTGGTGTGTTTCTTCACGTCGTCGACGCTGAACAGACCGTGTTCCTGAATCGCCTTGACGATGGTGCCTTTGCACACGCCGTTGCAGCCGCAGACTTCGGCGGTGTCGGCCATGCTCATGGCTTTGTCCTGGCCTTGGTGTCCTACATCGCCTAAAGCATTTTCGCCAAACATCAGATGATCGCGGATCTCGCCGATGGCATGGTTCTCACGGATCTGCCGGAAATACCAACCACCATCTGCCGTATCGCCGTACAGACAGGCGCCGACCAGCACGTCATCCTTGATCACCAGTTTTTTGTAGACCCCGCCGATCGGGTCGGAGAGGGTGATGGTCTCGGTGCCTTCGCCGCCCATGAAGTCGCCGGCGGAAAACAGGTCGATGCCGGTGACTTTTAATTTCGTCGAGGTCACCGAGCCCTTGTAGGTGGCGAAGCCCAGTTGGGCGAGGTGATTGGCGCAGACCTTGGCTTGCTCGAACAACGGTGCGACCAGGCCGTAGGCGATGCCCCGATGACTGGCGCACTCACCGATGGCGTAGACCCGTGGGTCGTAGGTTTGCATCGTGTCGTTGACCAAAATCCCGCGGTTGCAGGGGATGCCGGATTTTTCCGCCAGCTCAGTGTTCGGGCGAATGCCGGCGGCCATGACTACCAGGTCGGCGGGGATGATGTCGCCGTTCTTGAACTGCACCGAGCCGACCCGGCCATTGCCGGCATCGTTCAACGCCTGGGTCTGTTCGCTCAGGCGAAAGTGCAGGCCACGGTCTTCAAGCGCGGTTTGCAGGAGCTGGCCGCTGGTTTTGTCCAATTGCCGCTCCAGCAGCCATTCGCCGATGTGCACCACGGTGACGTGCATGCCGCGCAGCATCAGGCCGTTGGCGGCTTCAAGGCCCAGCAGACCGCCGCCGATGACCACAGCGTGTTTGTGGGTCTTGGCGGTGTCGATCATGGCCTGGGTGTCGGCGATGTCGCGGTAGCCGATCACACCCTGCAAGGTGTTGCCGGGAATGGGCAGGATGAACGGGGTCGATCCGGTCGCGATCAGCAAGCGATCGTAGTCGGCCTCGGTGCCGTCTTCGGCGATGACCCGGCGCTTGACCCGGTCGATCTCCACCACCTTGCGGTTGAGCAGCAGCTTGATGTTGTTTTCCAGGTACCAGTCCAGATCGTTCAGCACGATCTCCTCGAAGGTTTGTTCACCGGCCAGGACGGGCGAGAGCAGGATGCGGTTGTAATTGGTATGGGGTTCGGCGCCGAAGACGGTGATGTCGTACAGCTCATTGCTCAGCTTGAGCAATTCTTCCAGGGTGCGAACCCCGGCCATGCCGTTGCCGATCATCACCAGTTTTAGTTTTTTCATTCAGGTTCTCCGGGAGCTCGGACCCGCCTTATCAGGGCGTTCAGGTCGTGCTCGACAAATTTTGCGCAAACAAAAAAAGGCGTCCCGCTAGCTAACTAGCGAGGACGCCTTTGTCCTGGTCCCGTTCTCTCGGGAAGCGCATCCTTCGTCGTTGAAGGCTGGGCTTTATGTACGTTGAGAAAGGTAATGCAGCGGTTGTGCCAAGTCTTGCAAGGGCCCGATTTATGGGTTCTCGCCAGGGGAGGAGGGTATTTTTATGCACCGGTTCAAGGCGCGACGCTCGGTTTTGAAGCAGAAAATCAAAAGATCGCAGCCTTCGGCAGCACTTGCGGGAGATCGTGGGCACCCGTAGGCGCCACCGCAGGCTGCGATCTTTTGAATTCAGTGAAAAAACTCAGCCATGGAACAACAAAAACAGCAGCACCAGATTGACCAGCAACGACCCCAGCGCCAACGTCCGCCAGACTTTCAGCGGCTCACGCTCCAGTAGCGGTCTGGGGCGCACGCTCAAGCTGCGTCGCTCACCTTGCTCCAGCACCAGCAACCATTCTTCTGCGGTTTCAAAGCGCTGAGCCGGCTGCACCGCAACAGCACGATCCAGGCTTTGCGCGATCCATTCCGGTACGTCGGGGCGGTAGCGACTGGCGCTGATCGGGACACCAAACCGTGGGCGCTGGAAAGCTTCGATCTCGCCGTAGGGATAATGCCCGGTCAGCAGGAAATACAAGGTCACACCGACCGCATACAGATCCTGTTGCAGGGACGGCGGGTCACCGCGAAAAGCTTCCGGCGCGATGTAGCTGGGTGTTCCGGGCAGCGCAGAGGGTTGATCTTCAGACAGGCCGGGGCAGTACGCTAAGCCGAAATCCAGCAGGCGCAACTCGCCGTCGTCCCCCAGCAACAGGTTTTCCGGTTTGATGTCGCGGTGCAGGATTTGCCGTCGATGGAGCATGCCGACGGCCCGCAGCAGGCGCTCAGCCAAGTCTTGCCACTGGGCCAACGGTAGCTGTTCAACGCGCACGTGAAGCGCGGCGAGGGTAGATCCGGAATATTCGCGCATCACGTAGTACAAATGCTGACGCTGACTGGCGGCATGTACTTCAGGAAAATGCCGTCCGGCGACGCGTTTGAGAAACCATTCTTCCGACAGCAAGGCTTGCCCGGCCAGATGATCGTCGCGCAACGCAACGGGCAAGGTTTTCAGCAGCCACGGTTGTTGCTGACTGTCGCGAACCCGATAGAGCAGCGATTGCTGGCTCTGGCCGAGAATCCCGTCGACCTGCCAACCCTCGAACATCTGGCCCGGTTTCAGTGCCGGAGGCAGCGGCCATTGCTGCAAATGAATCAGCGCATCGCCAATGCTGGTCTCACCGAGGGCATCGACCCGCACCAGCAGGGCGCTGGCATTATCCTGACTGCCGGCCAGGTGCGCGGCGTTGACTAAGGTTTGCGCCGCGCTGTCGAGGTCCGGCTGATCACGCAGAATCGCGGCAATGGCCGTGTCGCCGAGGACGGCCCACACGCCATCGCTGAGCAGCACAAAGCTCTCATCGAGGCGCAGTTCACCGTCGAGAAAATCCAGCACCAGATGCTGATCGAGGCCCAGCGCACGCTTGAGCACATGTTGCATGCCCGGCTGATCCCAGACATGGTCCTCGCTGACCCGTTGCAAGGTGTCGGCGTGCCAGCGATAAACCCGGCAATCGCCGACATGCGCCAAGGTAAAACGCCGGCCACGCATGACCAGGGCACTGACCGTGGTGAGCAACGGTTGCCCGCCGCCATTGGCCTGCAGCCAGCGATTTTGCGCCAACAACAAGCGATCCAGCGCTTGCGCGACACCCCAGGTTTCCGGGGTGGCGTAATAGTCCAGCGCCAGGGCCTGCAGGGTCGAACGGGCGGCGAGACCGCCGTCGGCGCACTGGCTGACCCCGTCGGCGATGGCGAACAAGTAACCCTTGCTCGCCGCCAGCGCCGGGGCAGGCGTGACCAGGCGCAGGGCGTCCTGGTTTTCCGCGCGAGGACCGATGGCGCTGGCTTCGGCGAAGCTCAGTTGCAGGCTCATTAACGTCTCAGACCCGGGCAGCGGTCACTGCGGCCGAACCCCAAGTGGTTCTCCAGCGACGCTTCACGCCGTGCAGACCGAACCAGGCGAGCACACCGAGGCTGGCGAACAACCACAAGGCCAATTGATAACTGCCGGTGCTTTGCTTGATCGCGCCCATGCCCGCAGCCAGTGCAAAGCCACCGATGCCGCCGGCCATGCCGATCAAACCGGTCATTACGCCGATCTCACGGCGAAAACGCTGGGGCACCAGTTGGAAAACCGCGCCATTACCCGCGCCCAGACCGAGCATGGTGCAGACGAAAAGCGCCAGTGCCGCGTAGGAACTCGGCAGGTTGAAACCCACCGCTGCGATGCAGACCGCAGCGACCGTGTACATGCCCAGCAACGTGCGGATACCGCCAAAACGGTCAGCCAGCGCGCCGCCCAACGGACGCATCAGGCTGCCACCGAATACGCAGGCTGCGGTGTAGTAACCGGCGGTCACGGGGCTCAGGCCATATTGGTCGTTGAAATAACCGGGCAGAGCGCTGGCCAGGCCAATGAAGCCGCCGAAGGTCACGCTGTAGAAAAACATGAACCACCAGCTGTCGCGGTCGCCCAGGGCTTTGAAGTAGTCGGACACGGACTTGGCTTTCGGCCGTTCAGGCGCGTTTTTCGCCAGCCAGGCGAAGATGATAATGGTCAGGATCAACGGGATCAGGGCGAAACCGAACACATTGCTCCAGCCGAAGGCCGCCGCCAGTACCGGGGCGATCAATGCCGCCAGCACAGTGCCCGAGTTACCGGCACCGGCGATGCCCATGGCTTTGCCTTGGTGCTGCGGTGGATACCATTGCGACGCCAACGGCAGGGCAACGGCGAAGGACGCACCGGCCATGCCGAGGAACAGGCCCAGCACCAGCGCTTGCTCATAGCTGTGAATGCCCAGTTTCCAGGCGCCGAACAGGGCACAGATGACAATCACCTGGCCGATCAGCCCGGCGGTTTTTGGCGACAGGCGATCAGCCAGCATGCCCATGATGAAGCGCAGCACGGCACCGGCCAGAATCGGCGTGGCCACCACCATCCCTCGCTGTTGGGTGGTCAGGTGCAGGTCGGCGGCGATCTGCACCGCCAGCGGGCCGAGCAGGTACCAGACCATGAAGCTCAGGTCGAAATAGAGGAAGGCCGCGAACAGTGTCGGGGTATGGCCGGATTTCCAGAAGCTTGAATTCATCGCGCACCTCAGCTGTAGGGAGTCTTGAGAAAGAGTCATGAGCTTGCAGGTGGGGCGCCGCATCGGCCGCACCACCGGCCCCGGTCTCTGGGGCCAAAAACTAAAAAACGCCGCCACCCGATTCGCCATGGGCAAATAAGGTGAGCGACGTCTTTGTCGTAGGTGGGGCAACCGCCGTTGGTTACCTGTAGTGATTACTTAGCGAGATTTGTGCCAACACCTTGATACCGAGTCGTGGCCAATCGCGAGCAGGCTCGCTCCCACAGTGATTTGTGCACGACGCAACTCCCCTGTGGGAGCGAGCCTGCTCGCGATGGGGCCGTCAGCCGAGCAGTTCACTCATGGCGATGATCTGTTCCGCCACCTGAATCAGCTTCTGCTGGCGGCTCATGGCCTGGCGGCGCATGAGGGTGTAGGCCTCTTCCTCGTTGCAGTCCTTCATTTTCATCAGCAGCCCTTTAGCCAGCTCGATGCGCTTGCGCTCGGCCAGTTGCTGATCGCGGGCGTTGAGTTGTGCGCGCAGGGCCTGGTCGCTTTCAAAGCGCGCCATCGCCACGTCGAGAATTGGCTGCAAGCGTTGTGCGTGAATGCCTTCGACGATGTAGGCACTGACGCCGGACTTGATTGCCTGACGCATCACGTCGGGGTCGTGTTCGTCGGTAAACATCACAATCGGCCGCGGTTGATCGCGCGACACCAGCACCACTTGCTCCATCACATCGCGGCTCGGTGACTCGGTATCGATCAGGATCACGTCCGGACGCACCGTTTCGACGCGTGCGGGCAGGTCAATGGTCAGGCCGGATTCGTCGATGACCTCGAACCCGGCTTCGGTGAGGGCGGCTTTCAGGCGACCGACTTTCTTCGCCGTGTCGTTGATCAGCAGGATACGCAACATGTTCGCAGTCTCCTGTCAGCGGGTGGCGAATCGGTGCGAGCTGTCGCTCATGGCGTGTAACTTGAAACTGCGGGCGTAGCCGGCCGGGTCGCTGCCGTCCCAGATGTTGCCGTCGATCAGTTGGCTGGCGCGCATGGCCTGGCCCTCGGCGGCAACACCGACCGCAGCCGCCGCGTCACGGTACAAGTCTAGTTGCTGGACCTGACGGGCCACGCCAAGGTAGTCCGGGTCGTCACGCAACAAGCCCCAGCGGCGGAATTGGGTCATGAACCACATGCCGTCGGACAAGTACGGCAGGTTGACCTCACCGTCCCCATGGAAGCGCAGGGCGTGCGGGTCCTGCCAGCGATTGCCGAGTCCGTCGGCGTAATCGCCCAGCAACCGTGGCTCGATGCAATCGAGCGGCGCATCGAGGTATTCCGGTGCGCTTAAGAGTTTGGAGGTGCTGCGACGGTTCTCGGTGCTTTGCTCGATGAAGCGGCTGGCCTCCAGAATCGCCATCACCAGCGCCCGCGCCGTGTTCGGGTATTGCTCGACAAAGGCACGGGTGCAGCCGAGGACTTTTTCCGGATGATCGGGCCAGATCGTCTGGGTCGTCGCCAGGGTAAAGCCCAGGTTCTGCTTCACCGCACTGGCGGACCAAGGCTCGCCGACGCAGAAACCATCGATGCGACCCGCCTGCAGGTGCGCGACCATTTGGGGCGGCGGCACCACCACACTGTCGACGTCTTGCAACGGATGAATGCCCTGGCTCGCAAGCCAGTAATACAGCCACATGGCGTGGGTGCCTGTTGGAAATGTCTGGGCGAAGGTCAGTTTTGGGCGACTTTGGTGCACGTGCCGATCCAGTGCTTCAGGACTGGTCACGCCCAAGGCTTGCAAGCCATGGGAGAGGTTGATGCTCTGACCGTTCTGATTCAGCCCCATCAACACCGCCATATCGGTGGGGGCTACACCGCCGATGCCCAGGTGTACGGCGTAAATCAGACCGTACAGGCTGTGCGCGGCATCGAGTTCGCCGCTGACCAGTTTGTCCCGCAGGTTGGCCCAGGACGATTGGCGCTTGAGGTTCAGGGTCAGGCCATAAGGCTGGGCGAAACCCTGGGTGGCCGCGACCACCACCGAGGCGCAGTCTGTCAGGGCCATGAAGCCGAGGTTGATTTCGGTCTTTTCCGGGGCATCGCTGCCGTTGACCCAGGCGAGTGGGCCCGCTGTGGTTTCATTCATGACTCAACACCTTCCCAAAAAAAACGTCGTCCCAGACCCTTGCGCGAGCAAAGCCTTGTGACGACGCCGTTGTCTTTCGACTCATCCCGCCGTTGGCATGAGTGCTGATGCCTATGCCGGTGCAAGGCATATGCCATCGCCCGTTGATTTTGCCGCGTGCCTCGCTTGCGACCCCGATGCCCGGCTATAATCGCCGCCTCATTTCGCCGCCATTCGAGTCAAAGCCGCCCATGTACACCCTGGCCCGTCAGCTGTTGTTCAAACTTTCCCCGGAAACCTCCCACGATCTGTCCCTGGACTTGATCGGCGCGGGCGGGCGTTTGGGCCTCAACGGTTTGCTGTGCAAAGCCCCGGCGAGAATGCCGGTGAAGGTTATGGGCCTGGACTTCCCGAACCCGGTCGGTCTGGCGGCCGGCCTGGACAAGAATGGCGCGGCCATCGACGGCTTCGCGCAACTGGGTTTTGGGTTCGTTGAAATCGGCACCATTACTCCGCGCCCGCAGCCGGGCAACCCGAAACCACGGATTTTCCGTCTGCCGCAGGCCGAGGCGATCATCAACCGCATGGGTTTCAACAACCTCGGTGTCGATCATCTGTTGGCCCGTGTGGCGGCAGCCAAGTACAAGGGTGTGCTGGGCATTAATATCGGCAAGAACTTCGACACGCCGGTGGAGCGTGCGGTTGACGACTACCTGATCTGCCTGGACAAGGTCTACGCCCACGCCAGCTACGTGACGGTCAACGTCAGCTCGCCGAATACCCCGGGCCTGCGTAGTTTGCAGTTCGGCGATTCGCTCAAGCAGTTGCTGGCAGATCTGGCGACGCGTCGCGCGGAGCTGGCATTGCGCCACGGCAAACACGTGCCGCTGGCGATCAAAATCGCACCGGACATGACCGACGAAGAAACCGCACAGGTCGCGCAAGCCTTGATCGAAACCGGGATGGACGCGGTGATCGCCACCAATACCACCCTGAGCCGCGTCGGCGTCGAAGGCCTGGAGCATGGCGAGGAGGCGGGCGGTCTGTCCGGCGCGCCGGTTCGCGAAAAAAGCACCCACACCGTTAAGGTATTGGCATCGGAACTGGCCGGTCGCTTGCCGATCATCGCCGTGGGCGGCATCACCGAAGGCAAGCACGCGGCTGAGAAAATCGCCGCGGGCGCGAGCCTGGTGCAGCTCTATTCCGGTTTCATCTACAAAGGCCCGGCGCTTATTCGCGAGTCCGTCGACGCCATCGCAGCGCTGCGCTGATTCTTTTTCGGGCATAAAAAAGGGCACCTCGAAGGTGCCCCTGGGCCGGAGCCCGCCGCCCGGATGGGGCGTGCGTGGTTAAGTCATTCAGTAATCAGATTGTCGTGTCGGAGTGTTTGGCCCTGTAAATTAGCCGACGGCGTGAAGTTCGTTGAGTCTGTGGATTCCCGCAGTGCCGGTCATACCGTCCCAGTTGTCGCCGCGTCCTTCTCGCCAGCCATTAATCCAGGCTTGGCGTACCGACGGTAGAGTAAATGGGCAAAGCTCACGGGATTTGCCACCAACGCCATATTGATATCCGCGCAAAAATGCTCTTTCCAACGGATCACGCTTAAGTCTTCTCATAGGGTGTTGCCCTCACTTGTTGACTGTATTTATCGCGTCGACCTCAATTGAGGTCTGGCAGAAAAACTCCTGCCGTTGGGGCTCGCTGCCGGCGTCGCGAGCCAAGGTGTTGACGTCGTTGCGGCGTCAACCTGTATTGAGTTCTAACCAATGCGTCACACCGATGGAATGATCGTTTTGTCATAAGGACGTAACCATTAAGGTGGTATGGCCATAAGTAACACGATGTTTGCCCGTGTTTATTGGCCAAACCCCGGTATGATCTGCCCCGCGCTGACTGATGGGGTTAATCCTTTGGTGAGAATGTCTCGCGTTGCTCAGGGGCATTATTCGACGAAGGGTCGACTTATGACATTTTGTTGCATCAACTTTTTTATCTGCCTTTGCATCTAAGCTCTTTTAACTTGGGCTTGCAGGGGTGGGACGGCACACCTTCGTGCCACGCGGGCGCTCTTTTAGAAAAGCGCCTGATTGAAAACCGGGCCGGCAATGCGTTGCCGGTTCACTTAGCTAAAGGCTTTGAAACTCCAATGTCCGATCAATTCGAAATCTTCCTCACTTGCCCCAAAGGCCTTGAAGGCCTGCTCATCGAGGAAGCCGTCGGGCTTGGCCTTGAGGACGCGCGTGAGCACACCTCGGCTGTGCGCGGCATGGCCACCATGGAAACCGCTTATCGCCTGTGCCTGTGGTCGCGTCTGGCGAACCGGGTGCTGCTGGTGCTCAAGCGTTTCCCGATGAAGGACGCCGAAGACCTGTATCACGGCGTGCTCGACATCGAGTGGCAAGACCACATGCTCAACGATGGCACCCTGGCTGTCGAATTCAGCGGCCACGGCTCGGGCATCGACAACACCCACTTCGGCGCCTTGAAAGTCAAAGACGCCATCGTCGACAAATTGCGCACCCCGCAAGGCGACCGTCCGTCCATCGACAAGCTCAACCCGGACCTGCGCATTCACCTGCGTCTGGACCGTGGCGAAGCCATTCTCTCGCTCGACCTGTCCGGCCACAGCCTGCACCAGCGTGGTTATCGCTTGCAGCAAGGCGCGGCACCGCTCAAGGAAAACCTGGCGGCCGCAATCCTGATCCGTTCCGGCTGGCCACGCATTGCGGCCGAGGGCGGCGCACTGGCTGACCCGATGTGCGGTGTGGGTACGTTCCTGGTCGAAGCGGCCATGATCGCTGCCGACATGGCGCCGAACCTGCGTCGCGAGCAGTGGGGTTTTACCGCTTGGCTCGGTCACGTACCGGCACTGTGGAAAAAACTCCACGAAGAAGCCACCGAACGCGCCGCTGCCGGCCTGGCCAAGCCACCGCTGTGGATTCGCGGTTATGAAGCCGACCCGCGGCTGATTCAGCCGGGCCGCAACAACGTTGAACGTGCGGGCCTGAGCGAGTGGATCAAGATCTACCAGGGCGAAGTCGCCACGTTCGAGCCACGTCCAGACCAGAACCAGAAAGGCCTGGTGATCTGCAACCCTCCATACGGCGAGCGCCTGGGCGACGAAGCAAGTCTGCTTTATCTCTACCAGAACCTCGGCGAGCGCCTGCGTCAGGCTTGCCTGAACTGGGAAGCGGCCGTCTTCACCGGCGCCCCGGAGCTGGGCAAGCGCATGGGCATCCGCAGCTTCAAGCAGTATTCGTTCTGGAACGGCGCCTTGCCGTGCAAGCTGCTGCTGATCAAGGTCACTCCTGACCAGTTCGTCACCGGCGAGCGTCGCACCCCGGAACAGCGTCAGGTCGAGCGTGAGCAGGCTGAAGTCGAAGTCGCCGACAACGATGTGGCACCGGGCAAGTACGAGAAGTACAACAAGAACGGCAACCCGATCAAACCGGCTCCGGTGGTGATCGAGCAGCCGCGCTTGAGCGAAGGCGGGCAGATGTTTGCCAACCGCTTGCAAAAGAATCTCAAGGCGCTGGGCAAGTGGGTCAAGCGCGAAGGCATTGACTGCTATCGCGTCTACGATGCCGACATGCCGGAATACTCCATGGCCATCGATCTGTATCAGGATTGGGTCCACGTCCAGGAATACGCCGCGCCGAAATCCATCGACCCGGAAAAAGCCTCGGCGCGCATGTTCGATGCCCTGGCGGCCATTCCGCAGGCCTTGAACATCGACAAGAGCCGCGTAGTGGTCAAGCGCCGCGAGCGCCAGAGCGGCACCAAGCAGTACGAACGCCAAGCGGCGCAGGGCAAATTCGTCGAGGTCAACGAAGGCGGTGTGAAGTTACTGGTCAACCTGACCGACTACCTCGACACCGGGCTGTTCCTCGACCACCGCCCAATGCGCATGCGGATTCAGAAAGAGGCGGCCGGCAAGCGCTTCCTCAACCTGTATTGCTACACAGCGACCGCCAGTGTTCACGCGGCCAAGGGTGGCGCCCGTAGCACCACCAGCGTCGACCTGTCGAAAACCTACCTCGACTGGGCGCGTCGCAACCTGTCGCTGAACGGTTTCTCCGACAAGAACCGTCTGGAGCAGGGTGACGTGATGGCGTGGCTTGAAGCCTGCCGTGACGAGTACGACCTGATCTTTATCGATCCGCCGACGTTCTCCAATTCCAAGCGCATGGAAGGCATCTTCGACGTGCAGCGTGACCAGGTGCAATTGATCGATCTGGCCATGGCACGGCTGGCGCCGGGCGGCGTGCTGTACTTCTCCAACAACTTCCGCAAATTCACGCTCGAGGAAAACCTCACCGAGCGTTATGCCGTCGAAGAAATCACCGCCCAGACCATCGATCCGGATTTTGCCCGTAACGGCAAGATCCACCGTGCATGGAAAATCACGGCCCGTTGACAGTTAAGCCGATTGGATCCACAGAGCCTTGATTTTTAAAGGCTCTTTGGTTCTTTCTGTGCTGGTCAAATTAGTGGCTAATAGCTATAACTCAACGCATGGCCAATGGGCTTTCCCGCACCTGGCGTTTTGAGTTGCGTCTATGTCGTTGCACGCCGTGCGCCCCAAGATCCTGGGTTTTATCAGCGAAGATGTCTCGGCCTGGCTGGTCGCGCTGCTGGTATTGCTCGCTGGCGGAATTCTCACCGGTTTGCTGACCTGGTCGACGCTCAATCTGTTTCAGCATCAATTGCGGCAACGTTTCCAACTGCTGGCCAGTGAACGTTACAGCCGCATCGAAGAACGTTTCGAAGACCAGGAGCAACGCCTTGACGGGTTGCGCCGGTTCTTCGCCAATTCCGAGTCGGTCTCCCGCGAGGAGTTCGACGGCTACACCCAACCACTCTTGCACCGCACGCAGGCGTACTCGTTCGCCACGCGTGTCACTCGCACCGAACGGCCTGCCTTCGAACGCCGGGTGCGCGACGAGGGGGTGAGCGACTTCACCATCCGCGAACTCAATGCTGAAGGCCAACTGCAATTGGCGGCCGAACGGGATGAATACGTGGCCGTGCTTTACAGTCAGACGCAAAGTCGGCTCGGCTCGCCGCTGGGGTACGACTTGTGGGCCCAGCCCTTGCGCCGCGATACGCTGGAGCGGGCCAACCAACTGGGGGGCATGGCGGTGTCGAAGCCGATGCATCTGGTCAGCATCGAACCGGCTTACTCGCGCGGAGTGTTGTTAGTGGCGCCGGTGAAGCAGGCCAGTGATCCGGCTGGGAAACCCTCCGGTTATGTCATGGCGGTGATCAGCATGCGTCAGCTGTTGGCGGATGGTTTGCCCGAGGCCAGTCATGACTACCTCTCGGTGCGGATCCTCGATTTGTCCACCGATGATCAGCACGAAGTGCTTTATGAATCCTCCAATGCGCCCGCCACCAGCGAGTTGTCCGCGACACGCCTGCTGCGCATGGCCGATCATGACTACCAAGTCGACATCCTGCCCAGCGAAGCCTTTCTGCAAGCCAACCATTCCTCGGTGAGCAGCCTGGTGGTGCTCGGCGGTTTGCTAAGTCTGTTGCTCAGTGCGTTGCTCTATGTGTTGGTCAGTCAGCGCCAGCGTGCGCTGAGAATGGTCGAGCTGCGCACCCAGGAATTGCACGCCCGTGAGCAGGAGTTGCGCGGCACCCACGGCCAGTTACGCGGTGTGCTCGATGCCGCGACTCAGGTGGCGATCATTGCCACCGACTTGCGCGGTGTCATCAGCACCTTCAATGCCGGGGCCGAGCAGATGCTGGGTTACTCCAGTGCCGAAGTGGTGGGGCACATGACCCTGGAAAACCTGCACTTCCCTCGCGAGCTGGTAGCCCGCGCGGCCGAATTGAGTGCGTGCTATGGCAAGCCGATTCCGACCTGTCAGGCGATGCTGGTCGAGGGCGGCGAAGAGGGGGGCCACGAAGCGCGGGAGTGGACGTTGGTCCGCCAGGATGGCAGCCATTTGACCGTCAATATGCTCGCGACCCCGGTGCTCGACGAACAAGGCCTGTGGGTCGGGCATCTGGCCATTTGCATCGACATCACCGAACGCAAGCGCGTGCATGAGGCATTGGCCGCGCGAGACCTGCTGCTGAAAAAACTCAGCGCTCATGTGCCCGGTGGCATTTATCAATTCAAGATGGAGTTTGACGGGCGCTTCAGCGTGATTTATGCCAGCGACGGTATTCGCGACATTTACGAACTCGAGCCAGACGTGCTGTTGTTCGACGCCGAAGCAATCTTCACGCGGATTCATCCTCAGGACACCACCCGCGTGCGCGCTTCGATCCGGGCGTCGGCGGACACCCTCAGCCCGTGGCGCGAGGAATACCGTGTGCAACTGCCCAAACGCGGCCTGCGCTGGGTGCGTGGCGAGGCAACTCCGGAAGAACTGCCCGGCGGCGGTGTGCTGTGGCATGGCTATGTTTCGGACATTTCCGACCTGAAGCGAGTGGAGGAGGAACTGCGGGCGCTGTCGATCACTGACTCCCTGACCGGAATCCACAACCGCCGCTACTTCCAAGAGCGCCTGACCACGGAAATGTCCCGGGTCGAACGCGGTGGCGGCGAATTGTCGGTGATCATGCTCGACATCGACCACTTCAAACGCATCAATGACGTGCATGGCCACGCCGTGGGCGATCGGGTGTTGCAGGCCGTGTGCGAACGCATCGGTCATCGCCTGCGCCGCACTGACATATTCTGTCGCCTGGGCGGCGAGGAGTTCATGGTGCTCTGCCCGGACATTGACGGCGAGCACGCGCATGTCCTGGCCTTGCAGCTATGGCAGGGGTTACGCGGTACACCGATCGAAGGCGTCGGCACCGTGACCGCGAGTTTCGGGATTGCCAGTTGGCGAGTCGGGGAGGGCGCGGATGCGCTGTTGTTGCGGGCGGATTCGGGGGTTTACGCGGCGAAGCAGGCGGGACGGGATCGGGTACAGGAAGAGATGAAGTAAGCCACACCAGATGATCGTTCCCACGCTCCGCGTGGGAATGTCTCCAGGGACGCTCTGCGTCCAGTGACGCGGAGCGTCACGGGCTGCATTCCCACGCAGAGCGTGGGAACGATCAAACGATCAGTGTCAGGCGGATCAGGTCACAGCACCGAAGCCGTTTCCGGCACTTTCGGCTGGCGATACAGGTCCAGCAGCACCTGATCCAACACCGACGAAGCACCAAACGGCGCCTTGTCGTTGAGAATCGCCACCACCGCCCAGGTATTGCCGTTGACGTCGCGGCTGAAGCCGGAGATCGCGCGTACCGTGTTCAGGGTGCCGGTCTTGACGTGGGCTTCGCCGCGCATGGCCGTGGTTTTCAGGCGTTTGCGCATGGTGCCGTCAGTGCCGGCAATCGGCATCGAACTGATGAACTCGGCGGCGTACGGGCTGCGCCATGCGGCTTGCAGCATCGCCGCCATTTCACGCGCGCTCACCCGTTCGGCACGGGACAGGCCGGAACCGTTCTCCATCACCAGGTGCGGCGCGGTGATGCCTTTCTTCGCCAGCCACTGACGCACCACACGCTGGGCAGCCTTGGCGTCGTCGCCGTCAGCGTCGGTGCGGAATTTCTGGCCCAGGCTCAGGAATAACTGCTGGGCCATGGTGTTGTTGCTGTATTTATTGATGTCGCGAATGATTTCCGCCAGGTCCGGCGAGTAAGCCCGGGCCAGTACCTTGGCGTCGCTTGGCGTCGGGGCCAGGCGATCCTTGCCCTGGATGCTGCCGCCCAGTTCTTTCCAGATCGCACGCACCGCGCCTGCGGTATACGTAGCGTGGTCGAGCAGCGACAGGTAAGTCTGCGAACTGCAGCCATCGCCCAACTGGCCGCCAACCGTCACGGTCACGCTGCCATCGGCCTGGGTCACCGGGTTGTAGCGCACGCCACCGGTGCATTGCTTGGAATTGACGGCTTTGACCTGGTTTTCAATGTTGATGGTGGCGATCGGCGGTTCCACCGAAATCAGCACCCGGCCATTGTCGTTGCGTGCCACGAAACGCAGGGCCTTGAGGTTGACCATCAGCGAATCTGGCTTGACCAGGAACGGCTTGTTCTCGTCATTGCCGTCATCGTTGAACTCGGGCAATTGCGGTTGGACGAAGAAGCTGCGGTCGAGCACCAGGTCGCCAGTGATTTGCGTCACGCCGTTGGCGCGCAGGTCACGCATCAGCAACCAGAGTTTTTCCATGTTCAGTTTCGGATCGCCGCCACCCTTGAGGTAGAGGTTGCCGTTGAGGATGCCGCCGCTCAAGGTGCCGTCGGTGTAGAACTCGGTTTTCCACTGATGGTTCGGGCCGAGCATTTCCAACGCGGCGTAGGTGGTGACCAGCTTCATGGTCGACGCCGGGTTGACCGAAACGTCAGCGTTGAAAACGGTTGGGGTGCCCGGACCGGTCAGCGGAATCATCACCAGCGACAGGGCGGTGTCCGGCAGCTTGCTGGCCTTGAGGGCTTTTTCGACGTTGGGCGACAGGCCGGTATTGATGGACGCGGCGGAAACGGAGAAGGCCAGGGGAAGCAGGAAACCGGCCAGCAGCAATGGACGCAAAGACTTGATCATGTGAAATAAAACCCTACAGCCGAGGGGAAAAAAGACGAGGGCATGGAGACAAAAATCCCTCAGTGGTCATGAAAGTGTCGGCATTATGCCCCAAGGTGCAACCGCTTGTGCCGTGCCAGGCCTCTCTGATTTGCTATTTTTTTACCGGCGGTAGGCGTCACGCCGCCGAGAGTCGGGCAATCAGCGGCCGAAACTGCTAAAGTGCCGCCCGTTATTACTTATGAGGATTGTTCCAATGGCGACTAACCGTTCCCAGCGTCTGCGCAAAAAACTGTGCGTCGATGAATTTCAAGAGCTGGGTTTCGAACTGAACCTGGATTTCAAAGAAGATTTGGCTGATGAAGCCATTGATGCTTTCCTCGACGCGTTCCTGAAAGAAGCCATGGAAGCCAACGGTCTGGGCTATGTTGGCGGCGACGACTTCGGTCTGGTTTGCCTGCAGAAGCGTGGCTCGGTATCCGAAGAGCAGCGTGCCGCTGTTGAAGCCTGGCTCAAAGGCCGCAGCGAACTGACCGAAGCAACCGTCAGCCCGCTGATCGACGTCTGGTACCCGGAAAAGCCGATCAATCCGGTAGCTTGATGTCATAAAAAACGGCGACCCAAGGGTCGCCGTTTTTTTATGCGCAGATTTTAGGTTTTACGCCAATTCAGGATCAGCAGCGTCAACACCCCCGCCACAATCCCCCAGAACGCCGAGCCGATGGAAAAGAGCGTCAGCCCCGACGCCGTGACCATAAAGGTGATGAGCGCTGCTTCACGCTCCTTCACTTCGGTCATGGCGATGCTCAAGCCATTGATGATCGAACCGAACAGCGCCAGCGCGGCAATCGACAGCACCAACTCCTTGGGCAACGCGGCAAACAATGCTGCCAGCGTCGCGCCGAACACGCCGGCGATCCCGTAGAAAATTCCGCACCACACCGCCGCCGTGTAGCGCTTGTTACGATCTTCATGGGCATGCGGCCCGGTGCAGATCGCCGCGCTGATGGCCGCCAGGTTAATGCCGTGGGAGCCGAACGGCGCCAGAAGCAACGAAGCGATCCCTGTGGTGGTGATCAGCGGGGAGGCTGGCACGGTGTAGCCGTCGGCGCGCAGCACGGCAATGCCGGGCATGTTCTGCGACGTCATTGCCACCACGAACAGCGGGATGCCGATGCTGATGGTCGCGGCCAGAGAGAAATGCGGCGTGGTCCAGACCGGCGTTGCCACTTCCAGATGGAAGCCGCTGAAATCCAGCAGCCCCATGAACCCCGACAACGCCGTGCCGACCAGCAATGCCGCGAGCACCGCATACCGTGGCGACAGGCGCTTGATCACCAGGTACGTGAAGAACATTCCCAATACCAGCCCGGTGCGATGCTGGGCGGCGACGAAGATTTCGCTGCCGATCTTGAACAGGATCCCCGCCAGCAATGCCGCGGCCAATGAAGCCGGAATTCTTTTCACCAAGCGTTCGAAGCTGCCGGTCAAACCACAAATCGTCACCAGCACCGCGCAGGTAATGTAGGCGCCGATGGCTTCGCCGTAACTGACGCCGCCCAGGCTGGTGATCAGCAACGCTGCACCGGGCGTGGACCAGGCGATGGTGATCGGCGTGCGATAACGCAAGGACAGGCCGATGGAGCAGACCGCCATGCCGATCGAGATCGCCCAGATCCACGAGGAAATCTGCCCACTGGTCAACCCCGCCGCTTGCCCGGCCTGGAACATCAGGACCAGGGAGCTGGTGTAACCGGTCATCATCGCGATGAAGCCGGCGACGATGGCCGACGGTGACGTGTCGGCCAGGGGGCGGAGCTGCGTGTGCGTGGCGTCGTTCATGACAGCGGTGTTCCTTGTTCTGATAAAGATGTCCGTTGCAACGCCAACCTACTGTGGGAGCGAGCTTGCTCGCGATAGCGATTTCACATTCAACATAAATGTCGACTGACCTGCCGCCATCGCGAGCAAGCTCGCTCCCACAGGGATCGCGGATTCTGTGTTCAAGCCTAAACTCAAAGGTAACCAGTCGTTGCAATACAGCGGAAGTGACAAACAGCCGTACAGTCGTGTTGCCACCATCCATTGTGTACAATCGCGGTGTTTTTTACGCGATACTTGCCAGCGACCCACTGTGCCGTATTACAGTCACGGTCAATTCGCCGCAGTTCTCCCGACTCGAGTGCCCATGAACGAACAGTTGCAACCCCTAAAGAAACAACCGCGAGCAGGCAAAGCCGGCCGCAGCGGTACCCAGGACGATATTGTCTACGCGCATATCTTCGAGGCCATCCTCGAACAGCGTCTGGCGCCCGGCACCAAGTTGAGCGAAGAAGCGCTGGGGGAAATTTTCGGGGTCAGTCGCACCATCATTCGCCGCGCGCTGTCGCGCCTGGCCCATGAAGGCGTCGTGCTGCTGCGTCCAAACCGTGGCGCTGTCGTCGCCAGCCCGAGTGTCGAAGAGGCCCGTCAGGTGTTCCTCGCGCGGCGTCTGGTGGAGCGGGCGATCACTGAACTGGCCGTTCAACACGCCACCGCCGAACAGATTGCCGAGTTGCGCCAGATGGTCAACGACGAACGCGACAGCTTCTCCCGTGGCGATCGTGGTGCCGGTATCCGTTTGTCGGGCGAGTTCCACCTTAAACTGGCCGAAGCGGCGAAAAACGCGCCACTGATCAGCTTCCAGCGCAGCCTGGTGTCCCAGACATCGTTGATCATTGCCCAGTATGAAAGCGGCAATCGCTCGCACTGTTCCTACGACGAGCACACCCAGTTGATCGACGCGATCGAAGCGCGCAACGGTGAGTTGGCAGTGAATCTGATGATGCATCACATGGATCACATCGACAGCAAACTCAACCTCGACGAAGAAAGCGCGTCGGATGACTTGCATGCGGTGTTCTCGCATTTGTTGCAGACCAAGAAGCCAGGGCGTTCGTCGGCGAAAATCTGATGGTCCGTGGTGCCCCTATCGCCAGCAGGCTGACTCCCACAGGGTTTTGAGGTCGCACGCAAATCTCGTGAACCCCACACATCACTGTGGGAGCCAGCCTGCTGGCGATGGTGGCAGGACAGGCAATAAAAATCCCCCAGGCTGAAAAGCACTGGGGGATTTTTTATGCCCTGAAAAGCTCTGATCGTTCCCACGCGGAGCATGGGAACGATCAGCGTGGAGAGAACTTAGCGCTGATGCACCTGATTCCCCGCCGCATACGTCTGCAGCACCGTCCGGTCATCCCCCAGCGTCATCAATACAAATAACGTCTCGGCGATGTTATTGGCCTGCTTCAGGCGATAGCTCAGCAGTGGCGTGGCGTTGTAGTCCAGCACCAGGAAGTCGGCGTCGGTGCCCGGTTGCAAGGTGCCGATCTTGCCTTCCAGGCGCAACGCGCGCGCGCCGCCCAGCGTTGCCAGGTACAGCGATTTGAACGGGCTCAGTCGCGCACCTTGCAGCTGCATGACTTTGTAGGCTTCGTTCAAGGTTTGCAGCAGCGAAAAACTGGTGCCACCCCCCACGTCCGTGCCCAAACCGACATTCAACTTGTGCTTCTCGGCCATTGGCAGGTTGAACAGGCCGCTACCGAGGAAGAAGTTCGAGGTCGGGCAGAAGGCGATGGCCGAGCCGGTCTGCGCCAGTCGCGCACACTCGTCGTCGCACAGGTGCACGCCGTGGGCAAACACCGAGCGCTCGCCAAGCAGTTTGTAGTGGTCGTAGACGTCGAGGTAACCCTTGCGCTCCGGGAACAGCTCCTTGACCCATTCAACTTCCTTGAGGTTTTCACTGATGTGGGTCTGCATGTACAGGTCAGGGTATTCGCTGAGCAACTGACCGGCGAGGGTCAGTTGTTCCGGGGTGCTGGTCGGCGCGAAGCGCGGGGTGACCGCGTAATGCAGGCGGCCCTTGCCGTGCCAGCGCTCGATCAGCGCCTTGCTTTCCACGTAGCTGGATTCGGCGGTGTCGGTCAGGTAGTCCGGCGCGTTGCGGTCCATCATCACCTTGCCGGCGATCATCCGCAGGTCCAGCTGTTCGGCGGCTTCGAAAAACGAATTCACCGATTGCGGGTGCACGCTGCCAAACACCAGCGCGGTGGTGGTGCCGTTGCGCAGCAGTTCCTTGATGAAAATGTCCGCGACTTCATCGGCGTGCGCCTTGTCGGCGAACTGGCTTTCGCACGGGAAGGTGTAAGTGTTGAGCCAATCGAGCAACTGCTCGCCATAGGCACCGACCATGCCGGTTTGCGGCAGGTGAATGTGCGTATCAATGAAGCCGGGGGTAATCAGCGCGTCCTGATAATGGGTGATCTCGATGTCGGCCGGCAGGGTCGGCAGCAAGTCGCTGGCGTGGCCAAGGGCGCTGATCTGGCCGTTATCAACCACCAGCAGGCCGTCCTCGAAATACTCGTACGAGGCTTCGATGCCCACTTCGGCGGGGTCGGCGATGCTGTGGAGGATGGCGGCGCGGTAGGCTTTGCGTGTCAGAGGCATGTGAGTTCTCAATTGGAAGCTTGGCTGCGGCGAGTAGCGGGCAGCAGTTTGGCAATCGATGATCCGGCGCTGGCGGTGTGCTGGCCGAAATTCGCGTTATAGGTGGCGATGATTTCGCCGGCGATGGAGATGGCGATTTCCACAGGCAACTTGCCTTTGACTTCGCCGATGCCCATCGGGCAGCGCATGCGTTGCAGCACGCTGCTGTCAAAACCGCGCTCGCGCAGGCGATGTTCGAACTTCACCCGTTTGGTCTTCGAACCGATCAGGCCGAAGTAGGCGAAGTCGTTGCGCTTGAGGATCGCGGCGGTGAGTTCGAGGTCGAGCTGGTGGTTATGGGTCATGACGATGCAGTAGCTGCCGGCGGGCAGGTCGTCGACTTCGTCCACCGGTTCTTCGCTGACAATCTTGCGTACGCCATGAGGGATGTGTTCAGGGAATTCGTCTTCCCGGGAATCGATCCAGCGCACGCGGCAGGGCAAGCCGGCGAGCAGTGGCACCAAGGCGCGACCCACATGACCGGCGCCGAACACGGCGATCTGCGCCTGGACCTGGCCCATCGGTTCGAACAGCAAAACGGTCACGCCGCCACAGCACTGGCCAAGGCTGGCGCCGAGGCTGAAGCGTTCCAGATGGGTGTCCTGCTTGCCGCTTGCCAGCATCTCGCGGGCGATATGCATGGCCTTGTATTCCAGGTGACCGCCACCGATGGTGTCGAAGGTCTGGGTGGCGCTGATGACCATCTTCGAGCCAGCATTGCGCGGCGTCGAGCCGAGCTCTTCGATGATGGTCACCAGCACGCAGGGTTCACCCTGGGATTGCAGGTCGGCGAGGGCGTCGATCCAGTTGTACATGTTTCACCTCAACATCTCTGTTGTCTGTCCGGGCCTCATCGCTAGCAGGCTAGCTCCCACAGTTGATTGCATTCCGCTGTGGGAGCTAGCCTGCTGGCGATTGGCCGCGCCTCGGTCTTAGAGCGAAGCCAACTCGGCTTCAGCCTCAGCAGGCTTCGCCGCCTTCAACTGGCGCATCTGCTCGCAACCCCACAACACTCGCTCCGGCGTCGCCGGCGCGTCGATCTTCGGTTGATGCTTGTAGTCGCCCAGGCTCGCCACCGCGTCCTTGATCGCACACCACGAGGCGATGCCGAGCATGAACGGCGGCTCGCCCACAGCCTTGGAATGGAACACCGTGTCTTCCGGGTTCTTGCGGTTTTCCACCAGCTTCACCCGCAGGTCCAGTGGCATGTCGGCCACCGCCGGGATCTTGTAGCTGGCCGGGCCGTTGGTCATCAATTTGCCCTTGGCATTCCAGACCAGCTCTTCCATGGTCAGCCAGCCCATGCCCTGGATGAAACCGCCCTCGACCTGGCCGATGTCGATGGCCGGGTTCAGCGAGGCACCGACGTCGTGGAGGATGTCGGTACGCAGCATCTTGTATTCGCCGGTCAGGGTGTCGACGATCACCTCGCAACAGGCCGCGCCAAAGGCGTAGTAGTAGAAAGGACGCCCCCGCGCCTGGCTGCGGTCGTAGAAGATTTTCGGAGTCTTGTAGAACCCGGTGCTGGACAGCGACACCTGAGCAAAATACGCCTGCTGGATCAGCGCCTCGAAGGTCAGGATGTGATCGCGAATCCGCACGTGACCGTTGTGAAATTCCACGTCTTCTTCGCTGACCTTGTACTGCCGCGCGGCGAATTCGATCAGGCGTTTCTTGATGATTTCAGCGGCGTTCTGTGCGGCTTTACCGTTCAGGTCGGCGCCGCTGGAAGCCGCGGTCGGCGAGGTGTTCGGTACCTTGTCGGTGTTGGTTGCGGTGATCTGCACGCGGTCCATTTCCACCTGGAACACCTCGGCCACAACTTGCGCGACTTTGGTGTTCAGGCCCTGGCCCATTTCGGTGCCGCCATGGTTCAGGTGGATGCTGCCGTCGGTGTAGACGTGGATCAGCGCACCCGCCTGGTTGAGGAAGCTGGCGGTGAAGGAAATACCGAATTTGACCGGGGTCAGCGCCAGGCCTTTTTTCAGGATCGGGCTGTTGGCGTTGTAGCGACGGATCGCTTCGCGGCGCTCAAAGTACTGGCTGCTTTCTTCCAGTTCGGCGGTCATTTCCTCGAGCATGTTGTGCTCGACGGTCTGGTAATAATGGGTGACGTTGCGCTCGGTCTTGCCGTAGTAGTTGGCCTTGCGCACGGCCAGCGGGTCGAGGCCAAGATGACGGGCGATGGCGTCCATCACTTCTTCAATCGCGACCATGCCTTGCGGGCCACCGAAACCACGATACGCCGTGTTCGACGCGGTGTTGGTCTTGCAGCGGTGACCGTTGATGGTTGCATCGCCCAGGTAGTACGAGTTGTCGGCGTGGAACATCGCACGGTCGACAATCGACGCCGACAGGTCCGGCGAGCAACCGCAGTTGCCGGCCAGTTCCAAAGCGATGCCGTGCAGCCGGCCGGTGCTGTCAAAGCCCACGTCGTACTCAACGTAGAACGGGTGACGCTTGCCGGTCATCAGCATGTCTTCGACCCGTGGCAAGCGCATTTTTGTCGGCTGGCCGGTGAGGTGCGCGACCACTGCACACAGGCAAGCAGGGCTCGCGGCCTGGGTTTCCTTGCCGCCGAAACCACCGCCCATGCGGCGCATGTCGACGACGATTTTGTTCATCGACACGTCGAGCACTTCGGCCACGAGTTTTTGCACTTCGGTCGGGTTCTGGGTCGAGCAGTAAACGATCATGCCGCCGTCTTCAGTCGGCATCACCGAAGAGATCTGGGTTTCGAGGTAGAAGTGCTCCTGGCCGCCAATGTGCAGCGTGCCCTGGATGCGATGTTCGGCGGTTGCCAAGGCGCCGGCCGAGTCGCCACGCTGATGGGTGTGGCTGTCGAGCACGAAATGGCGTTTGCGCAGAGCTTCGACCACGTCCAGCACCGGCTCGAGATCTTCGTATTCTATGATCGCGGCCATCGCGGCTTTGCGTGCGGTTTCCAGGTCTTTCGCGGCAACGGCGAGTACCGGCTGGCCGACGAATTGCACGTCATCAATCGCCAGCAGTGGGTCGCCCGGCAGCAACGGGCCGATGTCTTTCAGGCCCGGCACGTCTTCGTGGGTGATGGCAATGCGTACACCTTCAAAGGCGTAGCAGGGCTTGGTGTCGATGCTGATGATTTTCGCGTGGGCGCGGTCCGACAGGCGTGCGTAAACATGCAACTGGTTCGGAAACTCCAGGCGGTCGTCGATGTACTGCGCTTCACCGGACACGTGTTTGGCGGCGCTGTCGTGCTTGACGCTGCGACCGACGCCGGTGGTCAGGTCCTTGGCGAACAGTTCAGCCAGTTCGGCTTGGGTCTTCTCTACTGCGTGATGATTAGACATAAGCGGTCACCCGAGTCTCGATGTGCGGTGTTTGCAGTTCGATGAAGTATTTACGCAGCAGGTTCTGCGCGCTGAGCAGGCGATATTCTTTGCTGGCGCGGAAGTCCGAGAGCGGCGTGAAATCTTCGGCCAGTGCGACACAGGCGCGTTCGACGGTGGCGTTGTTGAACGGTGAACCGAGCAACACGGCTTCGCAGTGGTTGGCGCGTTTCGGAATCGCCGCCATGCCACCAAAGGCGACACGGGCATCAGCGACCACGCCGTTGTCGATGCGCAGGTTGAACGCGGCGCAGACGGCGGAAATGTCATCGTCCAGACGCTTGGACACCTTGTAGGCGCGGAACAATTGTTCAGCGCTGGCACGGGGCACGATGATCTTTTCGATGAACTCGCTTTCCTGGCGCGCGGTGACTCGGTAATCGATGAAGTAGTCTTCCAGCGCCATCGTGCGGCGGGTTTCGCCTTTGCACAAAACGATCTGCGCGCCGAGGGCGATCAGCAGCGGTGGCGAATCACCGATGGGCGAGGCGTTGCCGATGTTGCCGCCGAGGGTGCCCTGGTTGCGGATCTGCAAGGACGCGAAGCGTTGCAGCAGTTCGCCGAAGTCCGGGTATTCGGCTTTCAAGGCGTCGTAGCAATCGGAGAGGGCGGTCGCGGCGCCGATTTCCAAGCGATCGTCGAAACGCTCGATGCGCTTCATTTCGGCGACATTGCCGACGTAAATCATCACCGGCAGCGTGCGGTGGAACTGAGTGACTTCCAGCGCCAGATCCGTCCCGCCAGCCAGCAGGCGCGCCTGTGGATAAGCGTCGTAGAGGTCAGCCAGATCGGCCACGGTCAGCGGCACCAGGCAGCGCTTGTCGCCACTGTTGAGTTCGCCGATGTCGGTGGGGGCGATGGCCTTCAGGCGCGCGATGGTCTCGGCTTCACGGGCGTCGAACTGGTCGGGTTGCTTGGCGCAGCAGGATTGCTCGGCGGCTTGCAGGATCGGCCGATAGCCGGTGCAGCGACAGAGGTTGCCTGCCAGTGCTTCGTGAGCCTTGTGCGAGTCGGGTTGATCGCTGTTCTTTTGCAGCGCGAACAGCGACATCACGAAGCCTGGGGTGCAGAAGCCGCATTGCGAGCCGTGACACTCGACCATGGCTTTCTGCACGCTGTGCAGCTCGCCCTGGTGCTTGAGGTCTTCGACGCTGATCAATTGTTTGCCGTGCAATGACGACACGAACGTCAGGCACGAGTTGAGGCTGCGATAGCGAATGTGTTCGCGCCCATCGTTATCCGTTTGCAGCTCGCCGACCACCACGGTGCAGGCGCCACAGTCACCGCTGGCGCAGCCTTCTTTGGTGCCGGGTTTGCCCACATGGTCGCGCAGATAATTGAGCACGGTCAGGTTTGGGTCCAGGGCGTGCTCGCTACGGAGTTCCTGGTTAAGTAAAAACTGGATCACGGAAGGCCTCGCAGACTCATTATTGTTGTTAACCGACTTGAACCGAATTTATCAGGTCTGACTTTGCGGTCAATGATTTTCTGACTTAAAGGTCAGGAAATAGCATTTTGTCGATCAACGACTCGTTCCTTCATTATTGACCCTCGCGCGATAGCTTGCCTTTTGCGTGATTCGTGCCAAAAACCGCTGAGTGGGCACTCCGCCATGACCCTTCATGTGCGCTACACTGCGCCGCTTGTACAGATCGAAGAATTTGAAGGACACCCATGACGTTCAAGGCGCCGGACAGCCTCGCCGAGCAAATCGCCCATCACCTCGCCGAACGCATCATTCGCGGCGAAATGAAGCCGGGAGAGCGCATCCAGGAACAGAAGGTCACGCAGGCCCTCAATGTCAGCCGCGGTTCGGTCCGTGAAGCCTTGCTGATCCTCGAACGCCGCCACCTGATCGCGATCCTGCCGCGACGGGGCGCGCATGTCACCGAGCTCACCGCCCACAAGGTCCAGAGCCTGTGCACGCTGATGAGCGAGCTTTACATTCTGCTCGGCAACGCCGTGGCCAGCGGCTGGAAAGTCCAGGCCGACATGGCGCCATTCGTGCAGATCCAGCAGCGCCTGGCCGCCAGCTATGAGCGACAGGACATCCGCACCTTCGTTGACGACAGCTTCAACGTGATGCGTGCTGCGTACCCGTTTGCCAACAACCCTTATTTGCAGGAAACCGTCGAGAATCTGCAGCCGGCCATGAGCCGTGCGTATTTTCTCGCCCTGGACCAGCGCAAAGCGTCGATGAGCGAATTTCTTGAGCTGTTCGAACGCCTGCTGGCGGCAGTGCTGGCCCGGGACTTTACGCAGATTCGCGAAGTGCTGACGGCATACGGCCAGCGCAGCTGCGATCTGGTGGTTTCCGCCCTGACGGACGCTTAAGCGTGCGGCTAAAGTGCATCAAGCTGGCGGGGTTCAAATCCTTCGTCGACCCGACCACGGTGAACTTCCCCAGCAACATGGCGGCCGTCGTCGGGCCCAATGGCTGCGGCAAGTCGAACATCATCGACGCCGTCCGTTGGGTGATGGGCGAAAGCTCGGCCAAGAACTTGCGTGGCGAGTCGATGACCGACGTCATCTTCAATGGTTCGACCAGCCGCAAACCGGTGAGCCAGGCCAGCATCGAGCTGGTGTTCGATAACTCCGACGGCACGTTGCTCGGCGAATACGCCGCCTATGCGGAAATTTCCATTCGCCGCAAAGTGACCCGCGACAGCCAGACGACTTACTACCTCAACGGCACCAAGTGCCGTCGTCGCGATATCACCGACATCTTCCTCGGCACCGGCCTGGGCCCGCGCAGCTATTCGATCATCGAGCAGGGGATGATCTCCAAGCTGATCGAGTCGAAGCCCGAAGACCTGCGCAACTTTATTGAAGAAGCGGCGGGCATCTCCAAATACAAGGAACGCCGGCGCGAGACTGAAAACCGCATCCGCCGCACCCACGAAAACCTCGCCCGCCTGACCGACCTGCGCGAAGAACTCGAGCGTCAGCTCGAACGCTTGCACCGTCAGGCCGAGGCCGCCAGGAAGTATCAGGAATACAAAGGCGAGGAGCGTCAGCTCAAGGCCCAACTGTCGGCCCTGCGCTGGCAGGCATTGAACGAACAGGTCGGTCAGCGCGAAGCGATCATCGGTAATCAGGAAGTCACGTTCGAAGCGTTGGTCGCCGAGCAGCGCAACGCCGATGCGGCCATCGAGCGCCTGCGTGACGGGCACCATGACCTGTCCGAACGCTTCAATCTGGTGCAGGGGCGTTTCTATTCGGTCGGTGGCGATATCGCTCGGGTCGAACAGAGCATCCAGCACGGCCAGCAGCGTTTGCGGCAGTTGCAGGACGATCTCAAAGAAGCCGAGCGCGCGCGTCTGGAAACCGAGTCTCACTTGGGCCACGACCGCACCTTGCTGCTGACCCTCGGCGAAGAGCTGGACATGCTCACCCCCGAGCAGGAAGTCACCAGCGCCGCCGCCGAAGAGGCCGCCGCCGCGCTGGAAGAATCCGAAACCACCATGCACGGCTGGCAGGAGCAGTGGGACACGTTCAACCTCACCGCCGCCGAACCGCGTCGCCAGTCTGAAGTTCAGCAATCACGCATCCAGCAGCTGGAAACCAGCATGGAGCGTTTGGCCGACCGCCAGAAGCGCCTGGGTGAAGAACGTGCGTTGCTTTCGGCGGACCCGGAAGACGCGGCGATCATGGAGCTCAGCGAGCAGTTGGCCACGTCCGAGGCCACGCTTGAAGACTTACAGGCCAGCGAAGAAGCCCAGGTCGAACGCCTTGAGCAGCTGCGCCAGGAATTGCAGCTTGCCCTGCAAAATCAGCAACAGGCCCAAGGCGATTTGCAGCGCCTCAACGGTCGCCTCGCATCGCTTGAAGCGTTGCAGCAAGCGGCACTCGATCCAGGCACCGGCACCGCTGAATGGCTGCGCGATCAGCATCTGGCCGACCGTCCGCGCCTGGCCGAGGGCCTGAAAGTCGAAGCGGGTTGGGAGCTGGCGGTGGAAACCGTGCTGGGCGCCGACCTGCAAGCGGTGTTGGTTGACGATTTCGGCGACTTCGATCTGGCCGGTTTTGCCCAAGGTGATTTGCGCTTGCTCAGCCCGGCCAGCGATGGCGCGCGGGTGCCGGGCAGCCTGCTCGATAAAGTTGAAGCGTCAGTTGATCTGTCGCCTTGGTTGGGCCAGGTCAAACCGGTCGACACCCTTGAGCAGGCCTTGGACTTGCGCGGTCAATTGACCGCCGGTGAGAGCCTGATCAGCCGCGACGGTTACTGGGTGGGTCGGCACTTTTTACGTGTGCGCCGGGCCAGCGAAGCGGAAAGCGGCGTGCTCGCCCGTGGCCAGGAAATCCAGCGTCTGACCCAGGAGCGTGAAGAGCGCGAAGCCACGGTCGAAACCCTCGAAACGCAATTGCAAAACCTGCGGGCGCAACAGCGTCAGCAGGAAAACGGTCGCGAGCACTTGCGTCGTTTGCTGCAAGACGAAGCGCGTCAGCAAGGCGAGTTGAAGGCTCAGTTATCCGCCGGCAAAGCCAAGGTCGAACAACTGACCTTGCGCCGCACGCGCTTGGATGAAGAGCTCACCGAACTGGCCGAGCAGCGCGCGCTGGAACACGAAAATATCGGCGAGGCGCGTCTGCAGTTGCAGGAAGCCCTCGATGCCATGGCGCTGGACACCGAGCAGCGCGAGTTGCTGCTGGCCCAGCGCGACAGCCTGCGCGAGCGACTTGATCGCGTGCGTCAGGAAGCCCGGCAGCACAAGGATCACGCCCATCAACTGGCGGTGCGCCTGGGCTCGCTCAAGGCGCAACACGACTCCACGCGCCAGGCGTTGGAACGACTGGAAATGCAGTCCGAGCGCCTGACCGAAAAACGCGAACAGCTCAGTCTTAATCTGGAGGAGGGCGAAGCACCACTGGAAGAGTTGCGCTTGAAACTCGAAGAGTTGCTCGACAAGCGCATGACCGTTGACGAAGAACTCAAGACCGCGCAAATCGCGCTGGAAGACGCCGACCGCGAACTGCGCGACGCCGAGAAACGCCGGCACCAGGCCGAACAGCAGTCGCAGTTGATTCGGGGGCAGATGGAAACCCAGCGCATGGAATGGCAAGCCCTGACCGTGCGCCGCAAAACCCTCGAAGATCAATTGCTGGAAGACGGCTACGACCTTCACGGCGTGCTCGCCACGCTGACGACCGAGGCCAACGAGAAGGACGCCGAGGAAGAACTTGAACGCATTGCCGCACGCATTCAGCGTCTCGGTGCGATCAACCTGGCGGCCATCGACGAATACACACAACAATCCGAGCGTAAACGTTATCTGGACGCGCAGAACGACGATCTGGTGGAAGCGCTGGACACCCTCGAGAACGTGATTCGCAAGATCGACAAGGAAACCCGCAACCGCTTCAAAGATACCTTTGATCAGATCAATGGCGGTTTACAGGCTCTTTTCCCGAAAGTTTTCGGTGGAGGACGCGCGTATTTGGAACTGACGGGCGAAGATCTACTCGATACAGGGGTAACGATCATGGCGCAGCCGCCAGGAAAGAAGAACAGCACCATCCATTTGCTCTCCGGTGGCGAAAAAGCCCTGACGGCATTGGCCCTGGTGTTTGCGATCTTCAAATTGAATCCGGCGCCGTTCTGCATGCTTGATGAAGTTGACGCACCACTGGACGACGCTAACGTGGGACGCTACGCACGGTTGGTTAAAGAGATGTCGGAAACGGTGCAATTCATCTACATCACCCACAACAAGATCGCCATGGAAATGGCCGATCAACTGATGGGGGTGACGATGCACGAACCGGGTTGCTCGCGTCTGGTGGCAGTGGATGTCGAAGAGGCAATGGCGATGGTGGATGCTTGAGTGGGTAGTTGTAGGGGAAGTATTTTTAGTCTGTAGGACTTTTTTACCTTCCTTGACTTGCTGGCCAATCGACATATTCGCGCAAGGCATTGTGACAGACGGTGTAAAGTTACCTTTGGTCGTGCTAGTTTAATGTCAATTTTTCGTATACGTGGGCAAAACGCCTGTCAGAACATAGAGTTGGCGCCACGTTTTAAAGCGGTTTACGAGTTGTAAACCCCTTATTTTTCAGCATTTTTTATAGAGGCACGGGATTAAATGGAAATCGGTCTGCGCGAGTGGCTGATCGTCATCGGCATTATTGTCATTGCCGGTATTCTTTTCGATGGCTGGCGTCGCATGCGCGGCGGCAAGGGAAAACTGAAATTCCGTCTTGACCGAAGTTTGTCCAACCTGCCGGACGAGGACACCAGCGCCGAGCTGTTGGGCCCGCCTCGAGTGCTGGATACGCATAAAGAACCGCAGCTGGACGAGCATGATCTGCCGTCCGTGAGCATGCCGGCCCGGGAACCCCGCGAATCGGGTTCCAAGCGCGGCAAGCGTGGCCATGGCGAGCCATCACAGGGCGACATGAACCTCAGCCTGGACCTCGATGGCGGCCCGAGCTTCAGCAGCCGTGACGATGACTTCCCGGATGACAGCAAGTCCTCGCCTTCGGTCAGCGACAAGGAACAACCGCAGGCCGAAGAAGTGCTGGTGATCAGTGTTATCTGCCGTGACGCGGCAGGCTTCAAGGGCCCGGCGTTGTTACAGAACATCCTGGAAAGCGGTCTGCGTTTCGGCGAGATGGATATTTTCCACCGTCACGAAAGCATGGCCGGCAATGGCGAAGTCCTGTTCTCCATGGCCAATGCGGTCAAGCCGGGCGTGTTCGATCTGGACGACATCGACCATTTCAGCACGCCAGCCGTGAGCTTTTTCCTCGGTCTGCCAGGCCCGCGTCATCCGAAACAGGCTTTCGACGTGATGGTTGCTGCGGCACGCAAGCTGTCCCAGGAGCTGAACGGTGAACTCAAGGACGATCAGCGCAGCGTGCTGACCGCCCAGACCATCGAACACTACCGTCAGCGTATCGTTGAATTCGAACGCCGCGCCCTGACCCAGAAGCGTTGATTCAAAAGGTTGCTCCCGCGCCGTGCGCGGGTCGATCGGCAAATAGATTGAGCAGCCTCGGCTGCTCTTTTGCTTTATGAGAGAACACCCATGACCGCCGCCAAAACCCGCATTCTAGAGCTGCGTGCTGAGCTTGATCAGCACAACTATCGCTATCACGTGCTGGACGAGCCGAGCATTCCGGACGCCGAATACGATCGGTTGTTCCACGAACTCAAGGCCCTTGAAGCGGCGCATCCCGAACTGATTACCAGCGACTCGCCGACCCAGCGTGTGGGCAGTGCGGCGTTGTCGGCGTTCACGCAAGTTCGTCACGAAGTGCCGATGCTCAGCCTCGGCAACGCCTTTGAAGAAACCGACATGCGCGAATTCGATCGCCGCGTGACGGAAGGACTGGATCTGCCCGTCGGCGACTTGTTTGGTGGCGGCGCGGCGGTGGAATACAGCTGCGAGCCAAAGCTCGATGGTCTGGCGGTCAGCCTGTTGTACCAGGACGGTGTGCTGGTGCGCGGCGCCACGCGCGGCGATGGCACCACGGGCGAAGACATCAGCGTCAATGTGCGCACCGTGCGCAATATTCCACTCAAGCTGCAAGGCACCGGCTGGCCCGCGACCCTCGAAGTGCGCGGTGAAGTGTTCATGTCCAAGGCCGGTTTCGAACGCCTGAATGCTACACAACTTGAGGTGGGTGGCAAGACCTTCGCCAACCCGCGCAACGCGGCGGCAGGCAGCTTGCGGCAGTTGGATTCGAAGATCACCGCCAATCGTCCTCTGGAGTTCTGCTGCTACGGCATTGGTCAGATTTCGGCGGACATTGCCGACACGCACATTGGGAATCTCAAGCAGCTTCAGGCATGGGGTCTGCCGATCAGTCGTGAGCTGAAACTGGCCCACGGCATCGATGAATGCCTGGATTACTACCGCGACATCGGTGAGCGCCGTGACGGGCTGGCCTATGAAATCGACGGGGTGGTGTTCAAGGTCAACAGCATTGCCTCCCAGCGTGAACTGGGTTTCCGCGCTCGCGAACCGCGCTGGGCCATCGCGCACAAGTTTCCAGCGATGGAAGAGCTTACCGAATTGCTCGACGTGGAATTCCAGGTCGGTCGCACCGGTGCCGTGACGCCGGTGGCGCGCTTGAAGCCGGTCAAGGTGGCAGGCGTTACCGTGGCCAATGCAACGTTGCACAACATGGATGAAGTGGCGCGTCTGGGCCTGATGATCGGCGACACCGTGATCATCCGTCGCGCAGGCGATGTGATTCCACAAGTGGTGCAAGTGGTCATGGAGCGTCGCCCGGAAACCGCGCGGCCGGTACAGATTCCACAGCAATGTCCGGTCTGCGGCTCGCACGTCGAGCGCACGCAGCTGGTCAAGCGCAGCAAGGGGCGCGAGACCGTCAGCGAAGGCGCGGTCTATCGTTGCGTCGGTCGACTGGCCTGCGGTGCGCAACTCAAGCAGGCGATCATTCACTTCGTGTCGCGCCGCGCCATGGACATCGAAGGTCTGGGCGAGAAGAGCGTCGAGCAGTTGGTCGATGAAGGTCTGGTGAGTTCGCCGGCCGATCTGTATGCGCTGACGTTTGAGCAGATTGTCGACCTGGAAGGTTTTGCCGAGCTGTCGAGCAAAAACCTGCTCAGCGCTATCGAAGACAGCAAGCGTCCGAGCCTTGCACGGTTTATCTACGCCCTCGGGATTCCCGATGTCGGCGAAGAGACGGCCAAGGTGCTGGCGCGCTCTCTCGGCTCCCTGGAACGGGTTCAGCAGGCATTGCCGCAAGTGCTCACGTATTTGCCGGATGTCGGCCTGGAAGTGGCGCACGAGATTCACAGCTTTTTTGAGGATGCGCATAACCGCCAGGTGATTGCCGATCTGCTCAAGCACGGCCTGCAGATTCAGGATCAGGGTGAGCTCGGCGCCGAGTTTGCCGCGAGCACGACACTGGGCGGCTTCCTCGACAAGTTGAACATTCCTTCGGTCGGACCGGGTGGTGCGCAGAAGTTGGCGGACAAGTTTGGTTCGCTGGAGGCCGTCATGAGTGCTGACTGGCTGGACATGCGCCAGGCGCTGCCCGAGAAGCAGGCGAATTCGGTTCGCGAGTTTTTTGCGGTGGCGCACAATCGTCAGCTCGCTGAAGCCGCTGAAAAGCAGCTGCGCGATTTCGGCATGCACTGGCAGAGCGAGAAAAAAGTCGTCGAAGGATTGCCGCTGGCCGGGCAGACATGGGTGCTGACGGGGTCGCTGGAGTTAATGAGCCGTGACATCGCCAAGGACAAGCTCGAGAGCCTTGGTGCCAAAGTGGCGGGTTCGGTATCGGCCAAGACCCATTGCGTGGTGGCTGGGCCGGGGGCTGGTTCCAAGCTGGCCAAGGCCAATGAGCTGGGGTTGAAGGTTTTGGATGAAGAGGCGTTTGTCGAGTTTTTGCGCCTGCACGATATTTCGATGTGATGCCATTCGCGAGCAAGCCCGCTCCCACATTTAACCGAGTTCTCCCTGTAAGAATGCGATCAAATGTGGGAGTGGGCTTGCCCGCGAAGGCGATAGTTGCATTGCGCAAAAAACCGGGAACGATCGACGGCCATTCATGATCTAGTCTTGGCAAGCCCCAGGGAGAGATCGTCATGTACCGCTTCTTCGAACAGCTCAGTACACGCATTGCCGCGCCTTTCATCGGCGAAAGTTCGCGTAACAGCAAAATCTGGCACTGCCGTTGCGGCCAGTCGCTGTTCTTTCGCAACAGTCAGTGCCTGGCCTGTTCGGCGGCGTTGGGGTATCAGCCGGAGCAGAGCCGTTTGTCCTCGCTGCAACCAGGCAGGCAAGCCGATACATGGTTGCTCGATGCCGATCCCGACGCGGGAGTCTTCCGTCGCTGCGCCAACCTCGATTCCCCGGCGGCGTGCAACTGGCTGCTGCCGGCCAACGATCACGATGCCTTGTGCATCGCCTGCCACCTGAATCGCACCATCCCTGATCTGTCGATTGCCGAAAACCATGAACGCTGGCGCAAGGTGGAGACCGCCAAGCGTCGTCTGGTCGCACAGTTGATCAGTCTTGGTTTGCAGGTGATTCCCAAAACCCTCGACGAAGACACCGGCCTGGCGTTCGATTTCATCGGTGTCGACCTTAAAGGCAACGCGCCGACCACTGGTCACGCCAACGGCCTGATCACCCTCGATATCAAGGAAGCCGACGACGCTCACCGTGAGCAGGTCCGGGTGCAAATGCATGAGCCCTATCGCACGCTGCTGGGGCATTTTCGGCATGAGGTCGGGCATTATTACTGGGATCGGCTGATCGCCAACAGTCACTGGCTGGAACCGTTCCGCGGGTTGTTCGGCGATGAGCGGGCGAGCTACGCCGAGGCTCTCGAACGGCATTACCAACAAGGTGCGTCGCCCGACTGGCAGCAACATGCCGTCAGCGCCTACGCCACCATGCATCCGTGGGAAGACTGGGCCGAAACATGGGCTCACTACCTGCACATGATGGATGCGGTGGATACGGCGCTGGGGTTTGGCATGAGCGCGCGGGAAATGGATTTCGATTACCAGCCATTTCCGTCCAGCGTCCTCTACGATCCACAGCATCCCGGCGGCGCGGCATTCCTGTCGTTCGTCAACGCGTGGATCGAACTGGCTGGCATGCTCAACGAGCTGTCTCGCAGCATGGGCCAACCGGATTTCTATCCATTTGTCCTGCCGCCAGCGGTGATTGCCAAGCTGCACTTCATTCACCTGGTGATCCAGCAAGAGGGCGGCAGGGTGGATGAGGTGTTGCAGGATCTGTAGCGGCAGGTGGCTTCAATCCGGGATGTTGCGCAGGTATTGCATGTCCTTGAAGCAACACAGATTTTTTAATCCGCCTGAACGGTTGTAACTTCGTCTCAGATAGGTACAATGGCGCGGCTCGCCGTCAGGTGAGCGTCGTTATGGTGACCCCATCGGTCCCCCCGCAACGATTACCCGTGAACCTGGTCAGATCCGGAAGGAAGCAGCCACAGCGGGAACATTGTGTGCCGGGGTGTGGCTGGTGGGGTTGCCTCCATAACGCACCGCGAGTCTTCTCTCGCGCTATCTTTTTTTAAAAATACTTCTTTGCTGCCACGGATTTTGTCCGGTGCGGTTTTTCGTCGTTTCCGATTTTCGCATGAACATAAAAAAGGAGGCCGGCCTGTCGTATCAGATACGCCAGCCTCCTTTTTCATGAGCGGCACTTTTTCGCCGCTAAGGCTTGGACAAGGCCTGGTCAACCGCTGCGATCAGCTTTCCCAGATCCTTGGGGGGTGCTTTGTGTATGACACTGAACAAATACGCCCGCTGTTCATCTTCATCGCCTGAATCGGCAAAAAAGACTTTGAGCTTTACGTCCAGCGCATCAGCAAGCCGGAACAGGGCTTCAACGCTGGGGGTGTAGGTTCCGGTTTCAAAGCGGCTGATGGTTTTGGGGTCAAAACCGGTTTTTTCGCCGAGTTCAGCCTGAGTAAGCCCCGCGCCCTTGCGGTAGCGTCGGATGGCCGGACCCAAACTTGAAATGTGCATCGCTCAATTCCCATTTAGAATCAAGAACTTAACGATAGATTTTTGCATTAGACAACTGCATGATCCATCACCTTGCTTTGCAAAATGTGATGCATTTCGTAGAATCGCCGCCATTAAGCGGTATTTGGTGACCTGTTTCCAGAAAATCGGCAGTGCGAAACGGCCGGCAGTGCGCTTCCTTGTCAGCTTTGCATGAGGTCTTTGAGCCTGGCTGATCAAGGTTCTGCGGGCCATCAAATGCTGATCATGGAGTTGTAACGTGTCTGCGCAGTCCCACCGCTAGTGACAGCGAGCCTGATTCATGGATGAGAAATACCGCAGGGCCGTGGATGCCGCCGCCATATTTTCCGAGACGGACCTGAGCGGCCGAATCACCTACGTCAACGATCAGTTTTGCGCCGTGTCCGGCTATAGCCGTGCGGAATTGATCGGTCAGAATCACCGTCTTCTCAACTCCGGTCTGCATGGCAGCGACTTTTTCGCGACCATGTGGCGCACCATCGCGCTGGGCAATGTCTGGAAGGGCGAGATCTGCAATCGGGCGAAGGACGGCAGCCTGTATTGGGTCGACAGCACCATGGTGCCGGTACTCGACGATGCCACGGGGCGCATTGACCGATACCTGTCGATTCGTTTCGATGTCAGTGAAAAACGCCAGTTGCTGCACACCCTGCAATGGCGGGTCGGGCACGACGTCCTGACCGGGCTGCCCAATCGTGCGTTTCTATCAGACCTGCTGGATCAGGCGCTGGAGTTTTCCCGCCATGAAAATATCCCGTTGGCCGTGTGCATGCTCGACCTCGACGGGTTCAAGGCAGTCAACGACGGCTACGGTCACGCCAGTGGCGATCAGTTGCTGGTGGAAGTGGCCAAGCGTCTGCGCCAGATCGTGCGTGCTGAAGATGTGGTGGCGCGGTTGGCCGGTGACGAGTTCGTGCTGGTGTTGCGTTATGTGCGTGACCTGACGGAATTGCGCGCGGCGCTGAATCGGGTGCTGGGAGCGATATCGGCGCCGTACACGCTGCATGGCAAGGACATCAATGTGTTCGCCAGCATTGGCGTCACGCTGTTCCCCCTCGATAACGAAGATGCCGAGACCTTGTTGCGTCACGCCGATCAGGCCATGTACGTGGCCAAGCAGCGCGGTCGCAACCGTTTTCATCTGTTTGATGTGTCCAGGGATCAAGAAGTCAAAGTCACCCACCAGACCGTCGAGCGTGTGCGTCAGGCGCTGGCCGCCGATGAGTTGTGTCTGCATTTTCAACCCAAGGTCAATATGCGCCTGGGCGTGGTGGTAGGGTTCGAAGCGTTGTTGCGCTGGCAGCACCCTGAGAACGGCATGGTGCCGGCCCGGGATTTTTTGCCGCTGGTGGAAGAGACGGACCTGATCATCGACATCGGCGAATGGGTGATGGATCAGGTGCTGTCGCAGCTCAACCGCTGGCAGCAGGCGGGGCAGTGCTGGCCGATCAGCATCAATATCGCGGCACGGCATTTTCAGCGCCCGGATTTTGTCGATCGGCTCAGTTATGTACTCGCCCGGCATGCGGACGTCGCTCCGCAGATGCTGGACCTGGAAATCGTCGAGTCGGTTGCGATCGAGAACATCCAGCATGTCAGCGCCTGCTTGCAGGCTTGCCAAGCACTCGGCGTGCAGTTCTCACTGGGTGATTTTGGCACTGGGTACTCGTCAATGAGCTACCTCAAGCGCTTGCGCACCCAAACCATCAAGATCGATAAATCGTTTGTGCGCGACATTCTCGTGGATCGCGATGACCTGGCCCTGACCACCGCGGTGATCGGTCTGGCACGGGCGTTTGGCCGGCAAGTGATTGCCGAAGGGCTGGAAAGTCTCGAACACGGTGAGCTGCTGCTGCGGCTGGGGTGTGAGGTTGCTCAAGGCTATTTCATCGCCCGGCCGATGCCTCCCGCCGATGTGCCGGATTGGGTCGCGAAGTTTGTCGCGCCAGCGCGATGGCAGGCGCTGGATCAGGTTGGCTGAAGTTTGCTGGCCAACACCGATCTCCTGTGGGAGCGAGCTTGCTCGCGATAGCGATAGATCAGCCGCCATCAATGCTGAATGGAAGACCGCTATCGCTAACAGGCTCGCTCCCACAATGGCGTCGCGTTGATCGGAAGATTCGCCTAGGGCACACCGGGCTCGCCGCCTATATAAAGCCGGATAATGTCATCGATCTCCCCCGACATTTTCATCCGCAGCAATGTGCGCAGGATGCGTTGCACCGGCACCTTGGGGTCGTTGCGCACATAACAGCCGACACGCTGCTCTTGCAGCACCGCCACGCTTTTGAGTTGCCGTTCGGGCAATAAGCGCTGATTGAACCAGTCCAGAGTCCATTGATTGCTCACGGCATAGCGATAGCGTCCGGCGTGGAGTTTTTCCAGCACTTGTTCCTGATTGCGCGCGTCCTCGCGCTGCAATTGGTCGGCGTCGAACAGCGGTTGCAGGGTCGGGTAGCTGTAGCCGAGCACCGTGCCGATGGATTGCCGCGGCAAGTCCGCCGCTATGACGGCGCTCGGTGGGGTCTGCCGGGTGATCAGCACGTCGGGCTGAGTCCAGAGCGGAATGCTCCAGATATAGTCGCCGGACTGATTGGGCTGCCAGGACTGCGCGGCATAGCAGCGCACATCGACTTCGCCGTGCTCCATGGCGTTTTGCACGCGTGTCCGGGGCAGGACATGAAATTCGGCTGGTACGCCGACCTGGGTCGCGAGGCTGAGCATCACGTCATACAGAATGCCCTGGGTCGGACGACCGTGGTCCAGTTGTACCATCGGCATCGCCCAACTGTCGGGTATTACAAAACGCAACGGCGGCTCGGCGGCGGCGACGTTCAGACTTATCCACAGCAGTGCCCCCAAGGCAAAACGCATAAACGCTCCGGTACGACGAAAACCTGAGTGGATAAAAGCCCCCAAAGTGCATCTTAGCCAGATTAGACGAGCGCGCCGGATGCAATTTTGGCCTTGCTCCGCTAGCATTAGCCGCTTGTGTTCCTTCGTGGCGACGGTTTTCGATGAGTTATCAGGTTCTTGCACGTAAATGGCGTCCGCGCTCGTTCCGCGAAATGGTCGGCCAGACCCATGTGCTCAAGGCTCTGATCAATGCCTTGGACAGCCAGCGGCTGCATCACGCCTACCTGTTCACCGGTACGCGCGGGGTCGGCAAGACCACCATCGCACGTATCATTGCCAAATGCCTGAACTGTGAAACAGGTATCACTTCGACACCCTGCGGCGAGTGCTCGGTATGCCGTGAAATCGATGAAGGCCGCTTCGTCGACCTGATCGAGATCGACGCCGCGAGCCGGACCAAGGTCGAGGACACCCGCGAACTGCTCGACAACGTGCAATACGCGCCTAGCCGTGGGCGCTTCAAGGTCTACCTGATCGACGAAGTGCACATGCTCTCCAGCCATTCCTTCAATGCGCTGTTGAAAACGCTCGAAGAGCCGCCGCCCTACGTCAAGTTCATCCTGGCGACGACCGACCCACAGAAACTTCCTGCAACCATTCTTTCCCGGTGTTTGCAGTTCTCCCTGAAAAACATGACCCCGGAACGCGTGGTCGAGCATTTGACCCATGTGTTGAGTGCCGAGAACGTACCGTTCGAAGACGACGCGCTGTGGCTGCTGGGCCGTGCCGCCGACGGTTCGATGCGCGACGCCATGAGCCTGACCGACCAGGCCATCGCCTTCGGTGAAGGCAAGGTCATGGCCGCTGACGTGCGAGCGATGCTGGGCACCCTTGATCACGGTCAGGTCTACGATGTGCTGCATTCGTTGATCGAAGGCGACGCCAAGGCATTGCTCGAAGCCGTCCGGCACCTGGCCGAACAAGGCCCGGACTGGAACGGTGTGCTCTCGGAAATTCTCAACGTGCTGCACCGAGTCGCTATCGCCCAGGCCCTGCCTGAAGGTGTCGACAACGGTCACGGCGACCGCGATCGGGTGCTTGCACTTGCTCAGGCACTGCCGGCCGAAGACGTGCAGTTCTACTACCAAATGGGCCTGATCGGCCGTCGCGACCTGCCGCTGGCGCCGGATCCGCGGGGTGGCTTCGAAATGGTCTTGCTGCGCATGCTCGCGTTCAGACCGGCAGACACCGCGGATGCACCGAGGCAACCGCTAAAGCCAGTGGGGATCAGCCAAGCCACAGTTGATTCCGCAAATTCAGTGGCTGCCGCGCCTGTTGTTGCGCCGGTAGTCCCTGCGGCAGTTGCACCGGTCTCGCCTGCGCCCGTCGCTGCGGTTGTTGCTCCAGTCCCGGTGCCTGAACCCGAGCCTGAGCCCGTTGCGCCCGCGGTCGTGCCTGAACCCGTCGTTGCGCCCGTAGCGGTTGAAGCCGTGGTCGACTTGCCGTGGAATGATCCGGTAGAGCCTGAAGTCGTCCAGCAACCCGCCGTCGAGCCGGTTCTGGAAACGGCCGGCGAGCAACCCGATTTGCCGCCGATGCCATTGCCGACACCTGACAGCGTGGTGCCGGACGCCCCGGAATGGGCCGCTGCGCCGATACCGGAGCCGTCGGTCGCCGAAGTCGATGCCGCCACGCCGGGCATGGACCTGGACGACGAGCCGCCGCTGGACGAGGATTACATCGAGCCGGACCTGGATTCGGCCTACAGTTACCTTGATGAACTGGCCAGCGAACACTCTGCCGAGCCGGCGCCAGAACCTGAGCCTGAACCCGCGTCCATGCCGGCCACCGGTCTGGCCCTGCAGTGGCTGGAGCTGTTCCCGAAATTGCCGATCTCCGGCATGACGGGCAGCATCGCCGCCAATTGCACGTTGATTTCAGTCGAGGGCGACCACTGGCTCATGCACCTGGATCCGGCCCACAGCGCCTTGTTCAACGCGACCCAGCAACGTCGACTCAACGATGCATTGAACCAGTTTCACGGACGCACGCTGACCCTGACCATGGAGCTGATCAAGCCAGAGCAGGAGACGCCGGCCCAGGCCGCGTCCCGTCGCCGTGCGAACCGTCAGCGCGAGGCGGAGGAATCGATCCACGGTGATCCGTTCATCCAGCAAATGATGCAGCAGTTCGGTGCGGTGGTCCGCAACGATACTATTGAACCTGTCGAAGCCCTGGTCAGTCAGGGCTAATAACTGAAGGCGTTCGGCCTCACGGGCCGGGCGCTGTTTAATCCAAGTACTTTTGAGGTGATTCCCATGATGAAAGGTGGCATGGCCGGCCTGATGAAGCAGGCGCAGCAGATGCAGGAAAAAATGGCCAAGATGCAGGAAGAACTGGCCAACGCTGAAGTCACCGGTAAAGCCGGCGGCGACATGGTCACTGTGGTGATGACCGGTCGTCACGACGTCAAGCGCGTGACCATCGACCCAAGCCTGGTCGAAGGCCTGAGCGAAGACGACAAGGAGATGCTGGAGGCCGTGTTCGCCGCCGCCGTCAACGACGCCGTGCGCAAGATCGAAGCCAACAGCCAGGACAAAATGGGCAACATGACCGCTGGCATGCAACTGCCACCGGGTATGAAACTCCCGTTCTGATTCGCCAAGGCGCGTCTGATGAGCTACAAAAAATGCCAGGCCTCGCGCCTGGCATTTTTGTTTCTGGCTGTTGAAGATGTAGTGCCCATAAGGGCGCTTTCGCGAGCAGGCTCGCTCCCACGGGTGACCGAGTTCCAATGTGGGAGCGAGCCTGCTCGCGATGAAGTCGCCTCGGTGCAATTGACGAAACATCGAACCCGCCACCGCCACAACGGTCTGCTCCCTATACCATCGAATTCAACATTCAAGGAGACGCTGCCATGTCTGACCCACTGACCCTGAACCAACGCATCGTCCTGGCGTCCCGGCCTGTAGGCGCGCCGACGCCGGAGAATTTCCGCCTGGAGCGCGAAGCGCTGCCGGACCTGGCCGACGGTCAGGTCCTGCTCAAGACTCTGTACTTGTCGCTGGACCCTTACATGCGCGGTCGTATGAGTGACGCACCGTCCTACGCCGCACCGGTGCAAATCGGCGAAGTGATGACCGGTGGGGCTGTCAGCCGCGTCGAGCGCTCGCTGAATCCGAAATTTCAGGAAGGTGATCTGGTCGTCGGCGCCACTGGCTGGCAGAGCCACAGCATCAGCGACGGTCGCAACATCATTCCCGTGCCGTCCGGGCTGCCGAGCCCGTCGATGGCCCTGGGGGTGTTGGGCATGCCGGGCATGACGGCGTATATGGGCCTGATGGACATCGGTCAGCCGAAAGCCGGTGAAACCCTGGTGGTTGCGGCAGCGTCGGGCGCAGTGGGCTCGGTGGTCGGCCAGGTGGCCAAGATCAAAGGCCTGCGTGTGGTTGGCGTGGCGGGCGGTTCGGAGAAGTGCCGTTATGTGGTCGAGGAATTGGGCTTTGACGCCTGCATCGACCACAAGAGCCCGAACTTCGCCGAAGAACTGGCCCAGGCGTGCGCCGAAGGCATCGATATTTATTACGAGAACGTGGGCGGCAAAGTATTCGATGCGGTGGTGCCGCTGCTC
This sequence comes from Pseudomonas sp. IT-P294, assembly GCF_949767865.1. NCBI lineage: Bacteria > Pseudomonadati > Pseudomonadota > Gammaproteobacteria > Pseudomonadales > Pseudomonadaceae > Pseudomonas > Pseudomonas sp. IT-P294. Next base: position 385,459 of record NZ_CATKQW010000033.1, read on the forward strand.
AATGCCAAGGCGCGGATTCCGCTTTGTGGCCTTATCGCTTCCTACAACGCCCATGAAGCACCGACCGGGCCGGACCGTCTGCCGCAATTGCAACGGACGATTTTGACCAAGCGCGTGCGTATTCAGGGCTTCATCGTCTTCGACGACTATGGCGATCGTCAGCCGGAATTCGTCAGCGCGATGGCGCCGTGGGTACGTGATGGCAAGGTGAAATTCCGCGAAGACGTGGTCGATGGCCTGGAGCAGGCGCCGCAAGCGTTCATCGGACTGCTGGAGGGACGCAACTTCGGCAAACTGGTGGTTCGGGTCGCGCAAGACTGAGTATTTGACGCTAAAGAGAGGCGCGGGTATAAACCGCGTCTCGTTGTTATGTCGGACGTTTCCCCATGAGCTTCAGCCCTTTGATTCGCCAACTGATCGACGCCCTGCGGACTTTGCCGGGTGTAGGTCAGAAAACCGCCCAGCGCATGGCGCTGCAACTGCTCGAGCGTGATCGCAGCGGTGGTTTGCGATTGGCCCAGGCTTTGAGCCAGGCCATGGAAGGGGTGGGGCATTGCCGGTTGTGCCGCACGCTGACCGAAGATGACCTTTGTCCGCAATGCGCAGACACCCGTCGCGACGACACTTTGCTGTGCGTGGTGGAAGGACCGATGGATGTCTACGCGGTGGAGCAGACCGGTTTCCGTGGTCGCTACTTTGTGCTCAAGGGCCATCTGTCGCCACTTGATGGCCTGGGGCCTGAGGCCATCGGTATTCCGCAATTGCTGACGCGCATCGAGGAGGCGGGCACGTTTACCGAAGTCATTCTTGCCACCAACCCGACCGTGGAAGGTGAAGCGACGGCGCATTACATCGCGCAGTTGCTGAGCAATAAAGGCTTGATCGCCTCGCGCATCGCCCATGGCGTGCCGTTGGGCGGCGAGCTGGAGTTGGTGGATGGCGGGACGTTGGCGCATTCATTCGCCGGGCGCAAACCGATCGCCTTGTAGTGGCTGATTGGGCCCCATCGCGAGCAAGCTCGCTCCCACAGGGGTTTTGTATGCACCGTAAATCCAATGTGGGAGCAGGCTTGCCCGCGATACAGGCGCCTCGGTCGACCTGATTCACACAATTCTCTTGAAAACCAAGCAAGCGCTCGGTTAACTTCGCTGAACCTTCAGTGGAGCTCGCCGATGCCTGCCTTTGAGGAATACTTCGACCCCAGTCACCAATTGGTCCGCGACAGCGTCAGACGTTTCGTCGAACGCGAGATTCTTCCGGACATCGACCAGTGGGAAGAGGCTGAAAGCTTTCCCCGCGAGCTCTACCTCAAAGCCGGCGCAGCGGGCATTTTGGGGATCGGTTACCCCGAATCCCTGGGCGGCAGTCACGAAGGCGACCTGTTCGCCAAGATCGCGGCCAGCGAAGAGTTGATGCGTTGTGGCTCTGGCGGTCTGGTGGCGGGTCTCGGTTCGCTGGACATCGGCTTGCCACCCATCCTCAAGTGGGCCAGGCCCGAAGTCCGCGACCGCGTGGTGCCGCACGTGCTGTCTGGTGAGAAAATCAGCGCCCTGGCAGTCACCGAACCCAGCGGCGGCTCCGACGTCGCCAACCTGCAAACCCGCGCCGTGCGTGACGGTGATTTCTACCGGGTCAACGGCAGCAAAACCTTTATCACCAGCGGCGTCCGCGCCGATTTCTACACGGTTGCGGTGCGCACGGGTGACCCAGGTTTCGGCGGCATCAGCCTGCTGCTGATCGAAAAAGGCACGCCCGGATTCACGGTCGGTCGCCAGTTGAAGAAGATGGGGTGGTGGGCATCGGACACCGCCGAACTTTTCTTCGATGATTGCAGGGTGCCGGCGGGCCATTTGATCGGTGCCGAGAACATGGGATTCGCCTGCATCATGGGCAACTTCCAGAGTGAGCGTCTGGCCCTGGCGCTCATGGCCAACATGACCGCGCAGTTGGCCCTGGAAGAAAGCCTGAAATGGGCGCGTCAGCGCGAAGCTTTCGGCAAGCCGATCGGCAAGTTCCAGGTGCTTAAACACCGCCTCGCGGAAATGGCCACGGCATTGGAGGTGTCGCGGGAGTTCACTTATCGTCAGGCGGCGAAAATGGCGGCGGGGCAGAGCGTGATCAAGGAGATTTCGATGGCCAAGAACTTTGCGACCGACACGGCTGACCGGATTACCACGGATGCGGTGCAGATTCTTGGGGGCCTGGGTTATATGCGCGAGAGCCTGGTGGAGCGGCTGTACCGGGATAACCGGATTCTGTCGATTGGCGGCGGGACGCGGGAAGTGATGAACGAGATCATCAGCAAGCAGATGGGGCTTTAATTCGGTGGTGTAGCGGCTGACGCCATCGCGGGCAAGCCCGCTCCCACAGGATTATCGTCAGATACACATCTTGTGTACGGCGTAGATCACTGTGGGAGCGGGCTTGCCCGCGAAGGCGTCAGTGATAACGCAGCCTTACTTCTCGCTCAACGCAAACTGCGTCAGGCAGAACGTAGGAATCCCCATCTCTTGCAGCCGTTTCGACCCACCCAACTCCGGCAAATCGATAATTGCCGCCGCTTCATGAACCCGCGCGCCCATGCGTCGAATCAGGTTCGTCGCGGCGATCAGCGTGCCGCCGGTCGCGATCAGGTCATCGAACATCACCACAGAATCGCCTTCGCACAAGCTGTCGGCATGCACTTCGAGGAACGCTTCGCCGTATTCGGTGGCATAACCTTCAGCCAGCACGTCGGCCGGCAGTTTGCCCTGCTTGCGAAACAGCACCAGCGGCTTGTTCAGTTGATAGGCCAGTACTGAACCGATCAAGAAACCGCGAGCATCCATCGCGCCGATATGGGTGAAATCCGCCTCAACGTAACGGTGGGCGAAGCTGTCCATCACCACGCGCAGGGCCGTAGGGGACTGGAACAATGGTGTGATGTCGCGAAAGATCACCCCCGGCTTCGGGAAGTCGATCACTGGGCGGATGAGGGATTTGATGTCGAAGGCGTCGAAGGCCATAGCGAAGAATCCTGGCAGGCTGCAAACGTCGCAGTATAACGGCGGCTGAACCGTTTCGCTCAGCCGCATTCGTTACCATCAGCCTTCGAGCGAGCCACCGGCCAGTGCACAGAGCTGGATCGGGTCCAGGATATGGATTTCCTTGCCTTCGGCGGCGATCAGTTCGTTCTGCTGAAAGCGTGTGAACACGCGGGACACGGTCTCCACGGCCAGACCCAGGTAATTACCGATTTCGTTGCGCGACATGCTCAAGCGGAACTGGTTGGCCGAGAAGCCCCGAGCGCGGAAACGTGCCGAGAGGTTGACCAGGAACGTGGCGATGCGCTCGTCGGCGGTTTTCTTCGATAGCAGCAACATCATCTGTTGATCGTCACGAATCTCGCGGCTCATCACGCGCATCAGTTGCCGGCGCAGTTGCGGCAGTTGCAGGGCCAGTTCATCGAGACGTTCGAAGGGGATTTCACACACCGAAGTGGTTTCCAGGGCTTGCGCCGACACCGGGTGCTTTTCGGTGTCCATGCCCGACAGGCCGACCAATTCGCTAGGCAGGTGGAAACCGGTGAGTTGTTCTTCACCGCCATCGCTCAGACTGAAGGTCTTGAGGGCACCGGAGCGAACGGCATAAACGGAGTCGAAGGTGTCGCCCTGGCGGAACAGAAATTCGCCTTTTTTAAGCGGGCGGCCCCGTTTGACGATTTCGTCCAGCGAGTCCATGTCTTCCAGATTCAACGACAGCGGCAGACAAAGCGGGGCCAGACTGCAGTCCTTGCAATGGGCCTGGCTATGAGCACGCAGTTTTACTGGCTCGGACATTTCTTCAATCCTTGTGGGAAAACACACATAAGCCGTAAGGGTAACTCACGGGAGGACAATCAAGCCAGCCTGCGCGGTTTTGTCGCTTGTCGACGAAGGGGCGCTCTGCCGACACTCAATGCCGGCTTGATGACTGCCGATACCGATGGAGCGCTAGATCACCCGGGAAAACCGCTGGTTATTGTGCTGTTGCAGATAGGCATCGAACACCATGCACACCGATCGCACCAGCAGACGTCCGGCGGGCAGTACGGTGATCCGCTCGTTGTCGAGTGTGATCAAGCCGTCATCAGCCAGGGTCTGGAGCTGCGGCCACAATTCCCCGAAGTAGCCACGAAAATCGATGTTGAACGCCTGCTCTATCGCCGAAAACTCCAGGTTGAACGTGCATATCAACTGCTGAATCACCGCCCGCCGCACGCGATCATCGGCGTTGCACACCAGGCCACGGCTGGTCGCCAGTTGAGCGCTGGCGAGAGCGTTCTGGTACTGGTTCAGGTCGCTGTTGTTCTGGCAGTAAAGGTCGCCGATCTGACTGATGGCCGACACGCCCAACCCGATCAGATCGCAATGACCATGGGTGGTGTAGCCCTGGAAATTGCGCTGCAGGGTCGATTCTTCCTGGGCAATCGCCAACTCATCGTCGGGTAACGCGAAGTGGTCCATGCCGATGTAGCGGTAACCGGCAGCGGTTAGCTGCTCGATGGTGTGCTGGAGCATTTCCAGTTTTTGCGCCGGAGTCGGCAGCTCGTTGCTGTTGATCCGCCGTTGTGGCAAGAAGCGTTCCGGCAGGTGCGCGTAGTTGAATACCGAGAGCCGGTCCGGTTGCAGCGCGATGACTTCGTCGACAGTGCGCGCGAAGTTCTCCGGCGTCTGTTTCGGCAAGCCGTAGATCAGGTCAATGTTGATCGAGCGAAACTGCAGGGTTCGGGCGGCATCGATCACCGCGCGGGTTTCTTCCAGGCTTTGCAGGCGATTGACTGCCCGTTGCACGGCCGGGTCGAGGTCTTGCAGGCCAATGCTGACCCGGTTGAAGCCCAGCTCGCGGAGCAGGCCCATGGTCGACCAATCCGCTTCGCGCGGGTCAATCTCTATGCCGTAATCGCCAGAATCGTCGTCCAGCAAGTTGAAGTGTTTGCGCAACTGGGCCATCAACTGGCGCAGTTCATCGTGGCTGAGAAAAGTCGGGGTGCCGCCGCCGAAGTGCAGTTGCTCAACCTTTTGCGTGGGGTCGAGGTGGCAGGCGATCAGCTGGATTTCCTGCTCCAGGCGCTGCAAGTAGGGCAGGGCGCGGCCACGGTCCTTGGTGATGACTTTGTTGCAGGCGCAGTAGTAGCAAATGTTCGCGCAGAACGGCACATGCACATACAGCGACAGCGGGCGCAGCGCCTTGCGGCTGTCACGCAGGGCATGAAACAGGTCAAAGGTGCCGACCTGTCCGTCGAATTGCATGGCGGTCGGGTAAGAGGTGTAGCGCGGTCCCGCCAGGTCGTAACGGCGGATCAGATCAGTGTCCCAACGAATGGCGTCGAGCATCATGCGGGCATTCCCCCGGATAGGCTGGCAGTGTCAGCGAGTCTAGGGGGCGGGGCGGTGGGGCATCTTGATTTGCATCAACGGTCAGGATTTGTGTTGTTAGTGAGGGCCTCATCGCGAGCAAGCTCGCTCCCACAGGTTTTGTGAACACTGTAAATCCCTGTGGGAGCGAGCTTGCTCGCGATGGGGGCGCCGCCGATCTAATGCCCCATCAACCAATGCTGATGCGGCCCTGGCAAGGTCCAGAGGCCGAACAGGATCACCAGCACCCCGCCTGTCATCCGCACACTGCGTTTGCGCAACAACGCCGTGACGCGCTCAGCCGCCAGGCCTGTGGCAAGCAGCACCGGCCAGGTGCCCAGGCCGAAGGCCAGCATCAACAGCGCACTGTCCAGCGCATTGCCCTGACTCGCCGACCACAGCAAGGTGCTGTAAACCAGACCGCACGGCAGCCAGCCCCACAGCGCGCCCAGCAGCAAAGCACGTGGCAGGCTCGACACGGGCAGCAGTTTGTTGGCGACCGGCTGGATATGCCGCCACAGGCCGCGACCGAGGCTTTCGATGCGGGTCAGGCCGCTCCACCATCCGGCGAGGTACAAGCCCATGGCGATCAGCAGCAAACCGGCGATTACCCGCATGAACATGGCCGCCGGGCTGTTGGCCACGGCCCAGCCTGCCAAACCGATCAAGAGTCCGGCGGTGGCATAGCTGAGAATTCGTCCCAGGTTATAGGCCAGCAGCAGCCGAAAGCGGCGGCTGCGTTGCTCCTTGGGAATCGCCAGGGTCAGCGCGCCCATCAAGCCGCCGCACATTCCCAGGCAGTGCCCGCCACCGAGCAGGCCGAGAATCACCGCAGACACTAACAGCGGCGCCAACTCAAGCATGCGGAGGGGCCTTGTCGTCCGGTTTGACCGGATGACCGCTGGCTTCGTCGACCGCGGCCTTGTGGTTCGGGTCCTGGTCGTCGAACAGAATGCTGTGGGCCGGGCCGTCGAGGTCGTCGTACTGACCGCTGTCGACCGCCCAGAAGAAGATGTAAACGGCGATGGCCACGATCAGCAGCGCGGCCGGGATCATCACGTAGAGAGCTGGCATCTGGACTCCATGCCCGCGCGGCTCAGGCCGGCAGCGGACGGGTTTCTGGCGTGGTACGGCTGGCAGGCGCGCTCGGCAGGCGAGTCAGGCGCAGGGCATTGAGCACCACGGTCAACGAACTGATGGACATGCCGACCGCGGCCCATATCGGCGTGATCCAGCCGAGGGCGGCGAACGGCAACATGAGGCCATTGTACAGCCCGGCCCACAACAGGTTCTCGATGATTACCCGGCGGGTGCGCCGCGCCAGGCTGAAGGCTTGCACCAGCGCCTCGAGGCGGTTCGAGAGCAGGACCGCATCGGCACTGGTTTTCGCCAGGTCGGTGGCCGAGCCCATCGCCACGCTGATATCGGCGGCGGCCAACACCGGCACGTCGTTGACCCCGTCACCGAGCATCAACACCTTGCGGCCTTCCTTGTGCAGCTGTTGCAGGACCTGCAATTTGTCATCCGGGCGCAAGCCGCCCCGGGCTTCATCGATGCCCAGTTCGGCGGCGACGCTGACGACCATCGGCGAGGTGTCGCCCGACAGCAGCAGTGTGCGCCAGCCACGGGCCTTGCAGGCGTCAACCAGCGTTTGGGCGTCGGCGCGCAGGCGGTCGTCGAGCACAAACCAGGCCAGCGGTCCCTGGCTGTCGCCGAGCAGCAGCCATTGGCCCGCTTCCTTCGGCATCGACGGCACGGGCGCGCCACTGAGCTCACAGACGAAGCCTGGTTGACCGATGCGCAAGCGTTGCGCGCCGACCAACCCTTCAAGGCCCAGCCCCGGTGTGCTGTGGACTTCTTCGGCGGCCAGCGGCGCGCGGCCAAAGGCGCGGGCGATCGGGTGTTCGGAGCGGTTTTCCAGCGCGGCGGCCAGGCTCAGGCATTGATCGCTGCCGAGTTCGCCAAGCGGACGGATCGAGCGCAACGCCAGGCGTCCTTCGGTCAGTGTGCCGGTCTTGTCGAAAATCACCGTGTCGATCTGGTTCAGGCCTTCGAGCACATGACCGCGCGTCAACAGTAAACCCAGTTTATGCAGGGTGCCGGTGGCGGCCGTGAGGGCGGTCGGTGTGGCCAGCGACAAGGCGCACGGACACGTCGCAACCAGCATCGCCAGGACAATCCAGAAGGCGCGGGATGAATCAAGTTCCCACCAGAGCAAGCCGATGGCCACGACCGCAATCAGGGTCAGCAGCAAAAACCATTGCGCGGCGCGGTCGGCGATTTCCGCCAGGCGCGGCTTCTCGGCCTGGGCGCGGTCCAGCAGGCGGACGATGGCCGACAACCGCGTGTCTTGGCCGAGCGCGAGGACTTGCACGGTCAGCGCGCCTTCGACATTGAGCGTGCCGGCGGTGACGGCATCGCCCAGCGTTCGAGGTTGCGGCAGGTATTCGCCGGTCAGCAGCGATTCGTCGATGCTTGACTGGCCATCGAGGATCTTGCCGTCCGCCGGCAGAATCGCGCCGGGGTGTACCAGCACCTGATCGCCGACGCGCAGTTCGCTGAGCAGGATTCGCTCGCTCTGGCCATCAGTGCTCAAGCGCAGGCACGAGGCGGGCAGCAGGTTGACCAGTTGCGCGGTAGCGGCGGCGGTGCGCTCCCGGGCGCGACGCTCCAGGTAACGTCCGGCCAGCAGGAACAGCGCGAACATGCCCACCGCATCGAAATACAACTCGCCGACACCGCTGATCGAGGTCCAGATCCCGGCGATGTAGGCGCTACCGATTGCCAATGACACCGAAACATCCATGGTCAGGTGACGGGTGCGCAGGTCGCGCAGGGCACCTTTGAAAAAGGGCGCGCAGCTGTAGAACACGATCGGCGTCGTGAGGAACAGCGCAACCCAGCGCAGGATGGTGTGCAGCTCGGGGCTCAAGTCGATGTTGAATTCGGGCCAGGTGGCCATGGTCGCCATCATCGCCTGGAACCACAGCAGGCCGGCCACGCCGAGTTGGCGCAGGGCCAGGCGATTTTCGGCGGCCAGTTGCTCACTGGCGCGGTCGGCTTGATAGGGATGGGCGGCGTAGCCGATGTGGCGCAACTCGCTGAGCACCTGGCTCAGTGGCAATTGCGCGTCGGCCCAGCGTACATGCAGGCGATGATTGGACAGGTTCAGCCGCGCCTCGGCTACCGCCGGCAAGCCGCGCAGGTGTTTCTCGATCAGCCAGCCGCAGGCGGCGCAACTGATGCCCTCCATCAGCAAGGTGGTTTCGGCGAGTTCGCCATCGTGGCGCACGAACGGTTGTTGCACGTCGGCGCGGTCGTACAGTGCCAGCTCATCCACCAACTGCACGGGCAAGGCTTCGGGGTTGGCCGAGGATTCGCTGCGATGCTGGTAATAGCTTTCCAGACCGCCGGCGACGATGGCTTCAGCCACGGCCTGGCAGCCCGGGCAGCAGAACTCGCGGGTTTCACCGAGGACCACGGCGGTGAAGCGGCTGCCGGTCGGGACGGGCAGGGCGCAGTGGTAGCAGGGGAGTGGGGTGGTCATTGGATTTTCACTGGTGCCGCAGAGTCTATGTCGTCGGATAGGGCCTCTTCGCGGGCAAGCCCGCTCCCACAGGACTGGCGGTGTTACTCGATTTTGCGATCAATGCAAAACCCTGTGGGAGCGGGCTTGCCCGCGATTCGCAATGCGCAGGCTTTTTACTTCTTCAGGTCTTCGGCGCCCTGCAGCGGCTCGTCGCCCAGCATCAGGTCTTTGTCATGGCTGACCTGTTCTTCCTCGAACAGACGCCAGGTCTTGTCGTCCTGCACACCCAGCAATTCAACAAAGCGACGACCTTCAATCTTGTCACTCAGCTGGCCGATGTAGCGACCTTGTTCGGTTTCGCTGCGGGCGAGGGTGATCTTGCGATCCTTCTCGGGTTGGGTCGGTGAGATCAGGTTCAGTTGAAGGGTTTTGGGTTGGCTGTTGCCGCTCAGGCGCAAGTCGACTTCGCCCGTCACGTCGTCCAGATGCACGCTGGCACGCAGCAACAGGGTCTGGGCCAGCAGCTCGCGGTCCAGGGAGCGGTTGATGCCTTTGCCCGCCTCGTAGTAGTTGTCATTGACCAGGTTGTCGGGATTGTTCACCGCGATCGTCACCATGGACAAGGTCAGGGTCACGGAGCACGCCAGGATGGCAATGATGATCCATGGCCAAAGATGCTTGTACCAAGGGCTTGCGGCATTTGCTGCGGGCATGATCACTTCTCTCAACGAATTTGTGGGCCGATGAATCGGCTCTTGGCTTCAACGTGGACACTGTTGTCGTCGGCATCCTTGAGGGTGAATTTGACCTCGTTGGTGCTCGACGGCAGTTTCTCCGGTGCCATGGACAATTCCACGGGCTGGCTGAAAATCTCCCCGGCGGCGACTTTGATTTCACGCTTGCCTTGCAGCTTCAGGTCCGGCAAACCAGAGGCTTCCAGCACGTAGGTGTGGTCACGCTGGTCTTTGTTCATGATCTTCAGGCTGTAGACGTTTTCGATCCGGCCTTCGGCGTTCTCGCGGTACAGCACGCGGTCCTTGCTGACGTCGAAACCGACCAGCGAACGCATGAAGAACGCGCCGGCCAGCAAGCCCATCATGGTCAGCAGCACCAAGGCGTAGCCGATCAGGCGCGGGCGCAGTTTATGGGTTTTTTGCCCGGACAGGTTATGTTCGGTGGTGTAGCTGATCAAACCGCGTGGGTACTCCATTTTGTCCATGATGCTGTCGCAGGCATCGATGCAGGCGGCGCAGCCGATGCACTCAATCTGCAGGCCATCGCGGATGTCGATCCCGGTCGGGCAAACCTGCACGCACATGGTGCAATCGATGCAGTCGCCAAGACCCTGGGCCTTGTAGTCGATGCCTTTCTTGCGCGGGCCACGGCTTTCGCCGCGACGTGGATCGTAGGAAACGATCAGCGTGTCCTTGTCGAACATCACACTCTGGAAGCGCGCATAGGGGCACATGTAAATGCACACTTGCTCGCGCAGCCAGCCGGCGTTGCCGTAGGTGGCGAGGGTGAAGAACGCAACCCAGAAATACGACCAGCCATCCGCTTCGCCGGTGAAGAAATCGATGGTCAGTTCGCGAATGGGCGAGAAGTAACCGACGAAGGTCATGCCGGTCACGAAGCCGATCAACAGCCACATCGAGTGCTTGCTGAGTTTGCGCAGGAATTTGTTGGCGCTCATCGGCGCCTTGTCGAGCTTGATGCGCTGGTTGCGGTCGCCTTCTGTGACCTTTTCGCACCACATGAAAATCCACGTCCAGACGCTTTGCGGACAGGTATAGCCGCACCAGACCCGGCCGGCGTACACGGTAATGAAGAACAGGCCAAAGGCGCTGACAATCAAGATGCCGGAAAGCAGGATGAAGTCCTGGGGCCAGAAGGTGGCGCCAAAAATGAAGAATTTACGTTCCGGCAGGTTCCACCACACGGCTTGATGACCGCCCCAGTTCAGCCAGACCGTGCCGAAATACAACAGGAACAGAAAGGCCCCACCCATCATTCGCAAATTGCGGAACAGGCCGGTGAAGGCTCGGGTGTAGATCTTTTCTCGGGAGGCGTAGAGGTCGACGCTGTTGTTCGCGTTTTTGGCAGGCGGTGTGACGTCGTGTACCGGAATCTGATTGCTCATCATTGCATCCCACGGCAGTGGAAAAATGCCTCGGTCAGTGCATGCCGACCGCGGTCGAAAAGGGGTGTAGCAGTGGCGCAATGATACGCCTGTAGCTCTACCTCAAGGGTGCGACCTTTGGTCACGTTGGTAGAAATCAACTGACGGTGTAATGACTTGAATCAATTGACTTATGAATTATGGACGGTTTTTCGAGATTCAGATTGGGAGGTGATGCGATTCGTGGCCGCCCGACATGCCGATCACCGAAGGGATTGCCGCAGCGGCTTCCTGGTGGGGCTCACCACGCGCTGAATATAAACTGCAAAAAGAAAGTTCGGCGAAGTTGTTCTTCTGTATTAGTTGCGGGTTACGGAAATATATTTATTTAATTGGTTCTGGTTAGTTGTTTGAGGTTTTTGTTCGTTTTCATTAAGTTAGTGCGGTGCGGCTTTGATCGCACTTTATTTAATACTAATGGAAACGGAATTTCATGATTGCCAAGAAAGTTAAGCAGTTTGTGCTGGGCTTGTGCCTGTTGTCTACGATGCCTTTTGCCTATTCAGTGGAGGGTGCTCCACATCACATGATCTTCGCTTCGGATACGCAATACCCGTGGACCGATAAGCTCGACCGCAGAGAGCCGGAGTCAGAAGCGGATTTCAATAGCCGTTCAAAATGGCTGGTAGAGACCCAGTTTGCGAGTATTGCCGACTTTCGGAAAAACAATGCGCAATCCCATGTGCCGCTGATGATCAATGGTGATATCACCGCTTTCGGTCACGGCTGGCAGCGCTCTTACATGAACTCGGTATTGAAAAAATACTTCAAGGACGATTATCTGTATGGGTTGGGTAATCACGATTATGAGAATAACGTGGATGATTGCTTCAGCAATAGTTGCGCGGCCGGCAGTATCGTGGAGTTCAAAGAACACCATGAAGGCAAGGTTGATAACTTTGATCTGAACATTACGGGCAGTTTCATTAGCCGACAGTATTCGGGCAGCCTCGCCTATTCCAAGAACATCGGTGACGTCCATATGGTGCAACTCAATAATGAACCGACCTATGCGACCAGGATTTCTCACGCGTTAAACCCGACGACCTTCGATATCAACAGTACCCTCGATTGGCTTGAAATCGATTTGAGACACGCTCGGATTCAGGGCTACGCCATCATTATCAACATGCACAAGCCGGAGGAAATGATGGGGAACAGTGAGCAAGTGAGGCGTTTCCACCAAATGATCAGGAAGTATGAGGTCACTGCCATTTTTGCCGGTCATTACCATCAAAATGGTGGCGATGCCTATGAAGTGAATGGCGTGCCAATGTACCTCAGCGGCGCCAGTTCCCAGCAAACCTACCTGATTGCCAGCTTCTCGGATGATCGCAAGCAATTGCACATCAACCTTGTGACGAACAACCAGTGGCAGACCCGAAAGCTGCTGGATACGGTACCGGTGAAATCGATCTGGGCCAGTCGCCCATAAAAAAGGCCCCGCCAGATCACTGGCGGGGCCCTTTTTATTGCATCAAGCATTAGCCTTACTGAGCATCTGCCGCCGGAGCCTTCTCACCGTGAGAAAGGCTGTAGACGTAAGCGGCCAGCAGGTGAACCTTGTCGTTGCCTTGCAGCAGTTCTTGCGCAGGCATCTGGCCCTGACGGCCGTAACGGATGGTCTGCTGCAGTTGAGCGAAGCTCGAACCGTAGATGAACGCTGCCGGGTGGGTCAGGTTAGGTGCGCCCATCGCTGGCGTACCTTTGCCTTCCGGACCGTGGCAAGCCACGCAGTTGGCGGCGAACAGCTTCTGGCCGGCAACCGGGTCAGCCTTGGTGCCTTCCGGCAGCTTGCGGCCATCGAGGTTGGTCAGTACGAACGAAGCAACGTCCGCAACGCCTTGCTCGCCGATCACGTCAGCCCACGCTGGCATGACCGCATGACGGCCGCCCATGATGGTGGTCTTGATGGTTTGCGGCTCGCCGCCCCAGCGCCAGTCGGCGTCGGTCAGGTTCGGGAAGCCATAGGCGCCCTTGGCGTCGGAACCGTGGCAGACCGAGCAGTTGGAGGCGAACAGACGGCCACCCATCTTCAGGGCTTGCGGGTCCTTGGCCACTTCTTCGATTGGCATGGAAGCGAACTTGGCGAAGATCGGACCGAACCTGGCGTCCGACTTGGCCATTTCCTTTTCCCACTCGTGAACGCCGGTCCAGCCGGACTGGCCGTTGGCGAACGCGGTCTGCTTCTCGTTATCCAGGTAGTTGTAACCTGGCAGCAGGCCTTTCCAGTTGCCCAGGCCCGGGTACAGCACCAGGTAGCCCAGGGCGAAGATGATGGTGCCCACGAACAGCATGAACCACCATTTTGGCAGTGGGTTGTCGTACTCCTCGATCCCGTCGAAGGAGTGGCCAACCGTTTCTTCGGTGGCTTCGCTGCGCTGGCCCTTGCGGGTGGACAGCAGCAGCCAGGTCAGGGCGAAGATGGTGCCGAGACTGAGGACTGTGACGTACAGACTCCAGAACGTAGTCATTCTTTGTTACTCCTAGAAGCTTGCTCGACGTGCTTGATGGCTTCGGGATCATCCGCGAAAGGCAGCAAGGTCGCGTCTTCAAACTCCGACTTGCGCTTGGGGCTGAATACCCACAACGCCAGACCGATGAAGGCCACCATCACAACAACGGTGCCCAGGCCACGAATCATCCCGATATCCATCTAAATCACCGTTTGCTTTTGATGATGGTGCCCAGGCCTTGCAGATAGGCCACCAGCGCGTCCATTTCGGTTTTGCCCTTCACAGCATCCTTGGCGCCGGCGATGTCTTCGTCGGTGTAAGGGACGCCGAGCGTGCGCAAGACTTCCAGTTTCTTGGCGGTGTCTTTGCCGTCGAGCTTGTTTTCCACGAGGAACGGGTAGGCCGGCATTTTCGACTCAGGCACTACGTTGCGCGGGTTGTACAAGTGCGCACGCTGCCAGTCATCGGAGTAACGACCGCCGACGCGGGCCAGGTCCGGACCGGTACGCTTGGAACCCCACAGGAACGGGTGGTCCCAGACGCTTTCACCGGCGACCGAGTAGTGGCCGTAACGTTCGGTTTCAGCACGGAACGGGCGGATCATCTGCGAGTGGCAGCCGACACAACCGTTGGCGATGAACACGTCGCGTCCTTCGACTTCAAGCGCAGGGCGAGGCTTCATGCCTTCGACCGGCTTGTTGGTGACGTCCTGGAAAAACAGCGGAACGATCTGGGTCAGGCCGCCGATGCTGACGGCGATAACCATGAAGAAGGCCAGCAGGCCAATGTTCTTCTCGACTGCTTCATGCTTCATCAGTGAGCTCCAACTACAGCAATCTGTTCAGCGGCTTTGGCTTCTGCCGGGTTCGAGGCACGTACGGTACGCCATACGTTGTAAGCCATGAACAGCATGCCGCTGGCGAAGAACGCACCGCCCAGGGCGCGAACGATGTAGCCAGGGTGGCTGGCTTGCAGGGCTTCGACGAACGAGTAGGTGAGGGTGCCGTCGTCGTTGATTGCACGCCACATCAGGCCCTGGGTGATGCCGTTGACCCACATCGAGGCGATGTACAGAACGGTACCGATGGTTGCGAGCCAGAAGTGTGTGTTGATCAGGCCGATGCTGTGCATCTGCGCGCGACCGAACAGTTTCGGGATCATGTGGTAGATGGCGCCGATCGAGATCATCGCTACCCAGCCAAGAGCACCGGCGTGTACGTGGCCGATGGTCCAGTCGGTGTAGTGCGACAGCGAGTTCACGGTCTTGATGGCCATCATCGGGCCTTCGAAGGTCGACATGCCGTAGAACGCCAGCGATACCACCAGGAAGCGCAGGATCGGGTCGGTGCGCAGCTTATGCCAGGCGCCCGACAGGGTCATCATGCCGTTGATCATGCCGCCCCAGCTTGGAGCCAGCAGAATGATCGACATCGCCATGCCCAGGGACTGAGCCCAGTCCGGCAGTGCGGTGTAGTGCAGGTGGTGCGGACCGGCCCAGATGTACAGGGTGATCAGCGCCCAGAAGTGCACGATCGACAGGCGATAGGAGTAGATCGGACGCTCGGCCTGCTTCGGAACGAAGTAGTACATCATCCCCAGGAAGCCGGTGGTCAGGAAGAAACCGACCGCGTTATGGCCGTACCACCACTGGATCATCGCGTCCGTTGCACCCGCATAGGCGGAGTAGGACTTGAACAGGCTGACCGGCAGCGACATGTGGTTGACGATGTGCAGCATCGCCGTCACGACGATGAAGGCACCGTAGAACCAGTTGCCGACGTAGATGTGCTTGGTCTTGCGCTTGACGATGGTGCCGAAGAACACCAGACCGTAAACAACCCAGACGATGGCCAGCAAAATAGCCAGGGGCCATTCCAGCTCAGCGTATTCCTTGGTGGTGGTGTAACCCAGCGGCAAGGTAACGATGGCGCCGATGATCACCGCTTGCCATCCCCAGAAGTGGAAGGCGGCGAGACTGTCGGAAATCAGTCGCGTTTGGCAGGTTCGCTGCACGACGTAATAAGAAGTGGCAAACAGTGCACAACCACCGAAGGCGAAAATCACCAGGTTGGTGTGCAACGGGCGTAAGCGTCCAAAAGTCGTCCACGGCAGACCGAAGTTCAATTCCGGCCATACGAGCTGTGAGGCGATGAAGACACCAAGCCCCATGCCAAGGATCCCCCAGACCACCGTCATGATGGCGAACTGGCGGACTACCTTATAGTTATAAGCAGTCGGACTGATTGCTGTGCTCATTCTAAGGTTCCACGGTTTGGGTGTTTTATTAGGAGTAAAAATCGGTCGCAAGTATGGAGAAAGCAGGGGGTCATTGCAACGCGCCATGACCTGGATCAATGCTTTCAAAAGCTGATTCTGCGGCCTTTCCATGCGCCGCGTAAGGACAAAATTGCCCCCGGACAAAATGTCGCAGCGAACGAAAAGTGTGAGGGGGTCAGGTCAGTTGTAACGGGGTGTGTTCAAACACAACGATCGGGTGACAGACGGCGATTGGCACGACAGCCGGTATCTACCAGCCTTTGCGGCCTGTCATCGAGCGAATTCGTCGAACGCATCGGGTTGGGTCGACCTGGAACCGGCTCATGCCAGTCCGCATCGCAGAAGCTTAGACCCGAATCTGGTGAACCGAAAGGAGCGACCCAAGGAGGGGTGCGACACTTGGTCGCAAAAAAGCAGGGAACTGCCGCATCCGGGAGAATGCGGCAGTAGAGCGGTCGAGATTTATTCGCGTTTGCCTTCGGCTTGCAAGCGCTCGGTGCTCAGACCGTGAGACAGGCTGTAAACATACGCAGCCAGCAGTTGTACTTTGTCGTTGCCGAGCAATTCGTTCTGCGCCGGCATGTGGCCCTGGCGGCCATGACGTATCGTTTGTTGCAGTTGCGCCAGGCTTGAACCGTAGATAAATCCGGCCGGGTGCGTCAGATTCGGCGCTCCCATGGCTTCAGTGCCCTGGCCGTTTGCCCCATGACAGGCCACGCAGGTGGTGCTGAACAGTTGCTGTCCGGCTTGCACATCGGCACCGCTGTCGGCTGGCAATGGCAGTCCCGCCAGTTCGTGACGTACATACGCGGCAACGTTTTTCACACCGGTTTCGCCGAGGATTTCACCCCAGGCCGGCATTGCCGCCATGCGACCGCCCATGATGGTGGTCTTGATGGTGTCGGCAGCACCGCCCCAGCGCCAGTCGGCGTCGGTCAGGTTCGGGAAGCCGAAGGCGCCCTTGGCATCCGAGCCGTGGCAGACCGAGCAGTTGGAGGCGAACAGACGACCGCCCATTTTCAGCGCTTGCGGGTCCTTGGCCACTTCTTCCAGCGGCATGGCGGCGAATTTGGCGAAGATCGGCCCAAACTTCGCGTCAGCCTTGTTCATTTCCTTTTCCCATTCGTGGACGCCGGTCCAGCCGTCCTTGTAACCCGGCAGGACGCCTTTCCAGTTGCCCAGGCCGGGATAAAGGATCAGATAGCCCACGGCAAACACCAGCGTGCCGGCGAACAGCATGAACCACCACTGTGGCAGCGGATTGTCATACTCCTCGATGCCGTCGAAGCTATGG
This sequence comes from Pseudomonas sp. IT-P294, assembly GCF_949767865.1. Classification (NCBI taxonomy): domain Bacteria; kingdom Pseudomonadati; phylum Pseudomonadota; class Gammaproteobacteria; order Pseudomonadales; family Pseudomonadaceae; genus Pseudomonas; species Pseudomonas sp. IT-P294. The sequence continues at coordinate 402,569 of NZ_CATKQW010000033.1, forward strand.
CCCATGGTCTGGTCGACGCTGCCCTTGGTTTCGCCCTTGCGGGTGCCGATCAGCAGCCAGGTCAGGCCGATCAGGCTGCCGATGGTCAGTACGCAGATCCACGTACTCCAGAAGGTGGTCATGGCCGGGTACTCCTTGTTGTTGCGGGTTCTTGGGGGCTATCGGGTTGTGGTTCATCGGCGAACGGCAGCAGGCGCGCTTCGGCGAATTCCGGGTTGCGCTTGCTGTTGAACACCCACAACGTCAGGCCGACGAAGGCCACGAACACCACGACCGTGCCCAGGCCCCGGATCATTCCACTGCTTAACTCAACGACCATGGCTCACCTCTTGCTCTTGATGGCAGTGCCAAGCACTTGCAGATAGGCGACCAGGGCGTCCATTTCAGTCTTGCCCTTGAGCGAGGCCGTTGCACCGGCGATGTCGTCGTCGGTGTAGGGCACGCCCAGGGTGCGCATGGTCTTGATCTTGGTTTCGGTGTGGCTGCTGTCGAGCGGATTGGCCACCAGCCACGGATAGGCCGGCATCTTCGATTCCGGCACAACGTTGCGCGGGTTGTACAAGTGCGCCCGGTGCCAGTCTTCGGAGTAACGACCGCCGACTCGTGCAAGGTCCGGCCCGGTGCGTTTGGAACCCCACAGGAACGGGTGATCCCAAACGCTCTCGCCGGCGACCGAATAGTGGCCGTAGCGTTCGGTTTCGGCGCGGAACGGACGGATCATCTGCGAGTGGCAGCCGACGCAGCCTTCGCGGATGTAGATGTCCCGTCCTTCCAGTTGCAGCGCGGTGTAGGGCTTCATGCCTTCCACTGGTTTATTGGTCACGTCCTGAAAGAACAGCGGGACGATCTGGGTCAGGCCGCCGATGCTCACGGCAAGCACCATCAGCAGCATCAGCAGGCCGACGTTTTTCTCGATTGTTTCGTGTTTCATGGCGGACTCCTCAGGCCATCTGCGCGGCAGCGGCGACTTCGGCAGGCTGCGAGGCCCGCACGGTGCGCCAGGTGTTGTAAGCCATCAGGAACATGCCGCTGAGGAAGATCGCACCGCCCACCAGTCGCACGACGAAGCCTGGGTGGCTGGCCACCAGGGTTTCGACGAAGGAGTAGGTCAGCGTGCCGTCCTCGTTGACGGCGCGCCACATCAGGCCCTGGGCGATGCCGTTGACCCACATCGAGGCGATGTACAGCACGGTGCCGATGGTCGCGAGCCAGAAGTGCGCGTTGATCAGGCCGATGCTGTGCATCTGCGCGCGACCGAAGATTTTCGGGATCATGTGATACAGCGCACCGATGGAAATCATCGCCACCCAGCCGAGCGCACCAGCGTGAACGTGGCCGATGGTCCAGTCGGTGTAGTGGGAGAGGGCATTGACCGTCTTGATCGCCATCATCGGCCCTTCGAAGGTCGACATGCCGTAGAAGGCCAGGGACACCACGAGGAAGCGCAGAATCGGGTCGCTGCGCAACTTATGCCAGGCGCCCGAGAGCGTCATCATGCCGTTGATCATCCCGCCCCAGCTTGGCGCCAGCAGGATCAGCGACATCACCATGCCCAGCGACTGCGCCCAGTCCGGCAGCGCGGTGTAGTGCAAGTGGTGCGGACCGGCCCAGATGTACAGGGTGATCAGCGCCCAGAAGTGCACGATGGACAAGCGATAGGAATACACCGGGCGCTCGGCCTGCTTCGGCACGAAGTAATACATCATCCCCAGGAAACCAGCAGTGAGGAAAAAGCCCACGGCGTTGTGCCCGTACCACCACTGGACCATTGCATCGGTCGCACCGGCGTACACCGAGTAGGACTTGGTGAAACTCACTGGCAATTCAAGGTTGTTGACGATGTGCAGGATCGCCACGGTGATGATGAATGCACCGAAGAACCAGTTGCCGACGTAGATGTGTTTGGTCTTGCGCTTGGCCAGCGTGCCAAAGAAGACGATGGCGTAGGCGACCCAGACGATGGTGATCAGGATATCGATCGGCCATTCCAGCTCGGCGTATTCCTTGGAACTGGTGTAACCCAGCGGCAGGCTGATAGCCGCCAGCAGAATGACCAGTTGCCAGCCCCAGAAGCAGAACGCGGCGATTTTCGGCGCGAACAATTGGGTCTGGCAGGTGCGTTGCACCGAATAGAACGAACTGGCGAACAGGGCGCAACCGCCAAAGGCGAAGATCACCGCGTTGGTGTGCAGCGGGCGCAACCGCCCGAAACTGGTCCACGGCAAATTGAAGTTGAGTTCGGGCCAGACCAATTGGGCCGCGAGAAAAACCCCGAGGCCCATGCCGACGATGCCCCACACCACCGTCATAATGGCGAATTGGCGGACCACCTTGTAGTTGTAGGCGGTACTGATAGAAGTGTTCATGGTTCCCCATCCACGGTTCAGCCGAAGTGAGCGCCAGCGGCGCCGCTTCGCCTGGAGTTATAGGCAGACTAAAAGCGAGGCAAGCATGGACAAAGAGCACAAGGCCAGTATTGACGGGGATCAATGGGCGCAATGTGTGCGGGATCATGGATGGTTGTGGAATGCCGCGTCAGTGCCAGCATCGGCGACGCTGATTCTCGCCCACGGTGCCGGTGCGCCGATGGACAGTGCCTGGATGGACGATGTGGCTGCGCGCCTTGCAGCTCAAGGCGTTAATGTATTGCGCTTCGAGTTTCCATACATGGCGCAAAGGCGTGTCGATGGCGGCAAGCGTCCTCCGAATCCGGCGCCAAAACTGCTGGAATGCTGGCGTGAGGTGTATGCCGTGGTGCGACGCCATGTCACTGGGCGTCTGGCCATTGGCGGCAAGTCCATGGGCGGGCGGATGGCCAGTCTGTTGGCTGATGAATTGGGTGTGGATGCCTTGGTTTGCCTGGGTTATCCGTTTTATGCGGTGGGGAAGCCGGAGAAGCCTCGGGTCGAGCATCTGGCTTCTTTGCGGACTCGGACGTTGATTGTGCAGGGGGAGCGGGATGCTCTGGGTAATCGGGAGGCGGTTGAGGGGTATTCGTTATCGACGGGGATTGAGGTGTTTTGGTTGGGGGCGGGGGATCATGATTTGAAGCCGCTCAAGGTTTCCGGGTTTACGCATGAGCAGCATTTGGCCTGCGCCGTGCAGAAAGTGGCCGAGTTTCTTCGGTGAGATTTTTTGCGGGGGTATATTCGTTGCTGCGGTAACGGCTACTTAGGGTTTCGCCCTGACGGCGACTCACTTTTTTTACAAGCGCCTAAAAAAAGTAAGCAAAAAAACGCTTGCTCCTACGTTCGGCCCGCTCGCTGAGGCTCGGGGTTCCTTCGCTCCGGGATCCATCCGGGGGCATCGCCTCCGGTTTGCTTCGCTGCACCTCCTCTCGATGTGTTCGACTTCGTCGAACGGTCGCTGCGCTCCCACCCCCGGATGAATCCCTCCACTCAGCCTTCCGATGTCGCCCGTGGATCAAGATCAAGAGCTGCAGCCGAGCTAACGCTCATCCTGTTGAGTGGTGAGGAGCAGAAGCAGAAGCAGAAGCAGAAGCGGTACGCGTTCTGCTCTTGCTCTTCTGTGGGAGCGAGCTTGCTCGCGAAGGCGGCCTGACAGCCGACCATTCTTTAACTGAATGCACTCAATCAAAACTGTGGGAGCTGGCCTGTCGGGTCGCCGCATCGCAGCGATGGCGGCCTACTGGCCGGCCAGTTTCTGCCAGATGTAATCGGACCAAATGTGGGAGCGAGCTTGCTCGCGAAAGCGGTCTTCCAGAGCACATCAAAAGAGCAGGGAAATACCCGGCCGCTTTTTGCGCGTAAACCTAATCCAGAAAGCGCGTTTAAAGTACACGAACCGTTACGCCATAAGGGCTACAACACCTTGCGTCGTTGCCTACGCGTACGCCAGAATCCGCCGGCTTACGCGGCTATGGGGTGGGCTATATCGTTTCCCTGTCACTGAAAAACAGTGATCGGGTTTGGTAGCCCGCTTCGAAACCGTCGTATGGCGTCACCGTATGCAGTCCTTTATTTGGGGCTCAGATATTTATGGTGGGCATGCGTGGGGCTCCTTTGTGAGCGCCGGGTTTCCCGTTTCGACCGGTCTACCAACCCGCGTATGGCCACCACCCTAATGAGATGGTCAGCCCAGTATGGGAACCCCGCTAAATCTAAACTTATCGGGGTTCTCACTGACTTGCGGAGACCTCTCATGGACATCTTGGACTTGCTCGGCCTGGATATTGGAAAAAGCACCTTTCATCTCATAGGGCACGACGCCAAAGGCAAGGAAGTATTGCGCAAGAAATTCAATCGCAACCGCTTGCTTGAGTTCGCCGCAAGGCTGAAGCCCTGCACCATAGCGATGGAGTCTTGTGGCGGTTCACACTGGCTTGCCAGGAAGCTCTTGTCTTTCGGTCATCAAGTGAAATTGATCGCGCCGCAGCATGTGAAACCTTACGTCACCGGCAACAAAAACGACTACATCGACGCTGAGGCAATCTGCGAAGCCGCATCCCGTCCTAAAACACGTTACGTCGCCATCAAAACCGTTGAACCGCAGGTGCTATCAACGCAGCACCGTCTTCGGGAGGCGTTGGTAGGCCACCGTACTCAAACGATAAATCGCATTCACGGGTTCTTGCTTGAGTTCGGGATCGAATTGCCTGCAACGAAAGCGGCTATGGATCAGGTTCACCAAATTCTGGACGACCCTGCTGCCGAGTTACCGCAACAGCTGAAGTCCTTTATTGAACATCTACTGGAAGAGATGATATGGCTCAACGACGAGATTAAGGCGATTGACCGGAGTATCAAAGAGCAAGTGGGCACTGATGATGCGGGAACACGCCTGATGAGCATCCCCGGCATCGGCCCGATCATCGCTAGCGCGCTGCTGGCCGACGTCGGCGACGCTTCCAATTTTCACTCATCGCGAGACTTCGCCGCTTCGCTGGGACTGGTGCCAAGGCAATATTCAACAGGCGACAAAACCGTCCTTTTGAACATCAGCAAGCGCGGTGATAAATACCTTCGAAAGCTTATGATTCAAGGCTCGCGTGCAGTTCTGGTGCACATAGATAAACGTACCGATGCTTTGGGAACTTGGTGCAGAGACCTGCTGATACGAAAGCACCCGAATAAAGTCGCCTGCGCTTTGGCCAATAAATTGGCAAGGATCGTATGGGCTGTTTTAGCTCGCGGAGTTAGCTACAACGCACAATCCATGGCTTGATCGAAATTCACTACCGGCTTTTGCGACGACAGATGATGACGATAAACAGCTCAACTCCTGCTTGAAAACCTGGCAAACGAATCAGCTTTCGAAGCTGGCACCCTTTTCAAGGACAGGCAGGAGCGACTACTCATCAAGGGCCAGGCGGCAACACTGCCGACCATGAGCCCGGATACATTAGCGCAAGCATGCTTTACCGCTCATCACTCGTGGTTGCAGGAGGTGGGCTGACCATACATTCGTTTGGTAGCGAGGGTGATGGCTCCTAAAATCGAAACCGGAGTTACACCTATGTTCAAAGCTACACCCAACCCACCAGAAACCGATCCAACCTCCAACGATCCCGAGCTCGAGTCTCAAAAGACAAAAGATGCCGCCGACCGCGCACTCGACTATTACCTCTGCCCCGAAATCCCGAAGTACTTCCCACCCAAGACCCGCCCCATCTACCAGGTCGACCCCACGCTGGATGACGAAACGCTGCTGGTCGAAGCCAGTGAATCACTGTCATCGGCCAATGCCATGGCCGGCAATATCGCCAACTCGGTGAGAGGCCCGGAGCGCAAACCGCTGCTGGCGTTGCAACAGCTGATCATGTTGAACGAGCTGCTGGTCAATCGATTGCTGGACAGGCTTCGTTTGCCGAAATAGCCGCGGATAGCCGCGGATAGCCGTGAATAGCGCCAAATAAGAAAAAAATAACCGGATGGCTTCCACTATCCGGTTATTTGTTATCACCCATTCAATGCATGTTCCTAGAGCTGGCCAGCCAGTTGATCAAAAGTTATCGAGGTCGGGATAGATGGTTTTTCCCACGACCCATGGCTCAACAACCTCGCAATGCACCGTGCGCAGGAAACAACCCCACTCACTCCGGTTATGGGCATCCGGACCAGTGATCGTCAGCAAAAGGTATTCATCCCGGAAAGCGTCATAGGCGTAGATAAGCCAGAAGTCGTTGTCAGGATCATCAACCAGGGCGGTTCGATAATACTGGCGGTCTATTTTTGCCCATCTTGCCTGGATCGCTTGAGTGCTGGCCAAGTGGATGTGGTGCATGTCGGTGAGGTCGAGTCGTTCGTCTCGCCCGAAAATTGCGGGCAGTTCACCGCACACTTTGTAGTTATAAAAATGAGCGGCGAAGTCTTTCCAGTTGCTGATTTGTTCAAAAAGCGCAGAGATTTTGACGGCTGGCATCTATGGCTACTTTGTTATGGGTAGCTTGCCAGTGATCACATATTTATCGAACGCTTTCTGCCCATCACGCGCGGCTTGCCTGACATCAAGAAAAGTCAGTTCATCGCTAACGACTTTTTTGACCGGCTTGTCGATCTTTCTGGTGGTGGCCATCGGAGCCTCCAAAGGAGATGTATCCATGCCGACCAGCTTAAGGGATTGGGTTTCTACCGGCAAACGATAGAGCCGACCCAAAAAGTGCACCAGTCGGCGGATTCTGGCGTGGTTGTAGGGCATGGCGCCCCTATGTGTAGTCACGCGGTGAGCGACAATAAAAAACCCGGAAGCTCGCGCTATCCGGGTTTTTTGTATTGCCAGAACAATTAGCGGTTAAATCGCTCCACCAACGAATACTGGGTATTCGCGGTTTTGGTCAGCTCTTCACTCAACAACGCCGAGTTCTGCGCCTGTTCCGAGGTCTGGTCCGCTAGGTGCGAGATGTTGCTGATGTTGCGGCTGATCTCTTCGGCCACCGCACTTTGCTCTTCGGTCGCTGCGGCAATCTGCGTGGTCATGTCGGTGATGTTGGCCACCGCTTCGCTGATTCCCACGAGTGCCTGATCCGCTTCCAGTACCCGCGCCACGCCTTCTTCAGCCTGGCGATGCCCGGCTTCCATGGTTTGCACTGCGGTGCTGGCGGTCTGTTGCAGCTTGGCGATCAGGGCGTGGATCTGCCCGGTGGATTCGCTGGTGCGTTGCGCCAGTTGGCGCACTTCGTCGGCCACCACCGCAAAACCACGGCCCATCTCGCCGGCACGGGCCGCTTCGATGGCGGCGTTCAAGGCCAGCAGGTTGGTCTGGTCGGCGATGCCTTTGATTACATCGACCACGCCGCCGATTTCGTCGCTGTCTTTGGCCAGTTGGGTCACGGTCAGGCCGGTTTCGCCGACCACCACCGACAAGCGCTGAATGGCATCGCGGGTTTCGCCTGCGATGTCGCGACCGCGACCGGTCAGGCGATTGGCTTCCTGAGTCGCATCAGCGGTGCGCTGCACATGGCTGGCAACTTCTTGAGTGGTGGCGGCCATCTGGTTGACGGCAGTGGCCACTTGCTCGGTTTCAACGCGTTGACGTTCCAGGCCAGTGGAGCTGTTGTGCGCCAGGGCGTCGGACTGCTTCGCTTGCTCGGTGAGGTGTTCGGCGGTGTCCTGCAGACGGGTCAGGCAGGTTTTCAGGCGTGCTTCCTGGCTGAGGATCGACATCTCCAGGCGTGCTTGAGCACCGCGGCTGTCGGTGTACATCTGCGCGATCAGCGGATCGGAAGTGGTTTGTCCGGCCAGGACCAGCAGGCGCTTGAGGCCGCGCTGTTGCCAGCTCAAGCCCATCAGCCCCAACGGCACGGAGAGGCCGGCGGCCAGGGCAAAGCCCCATTGGGATGTCAGCGTGGCGCCGATCATGAAGCTCAGCTGGCTGACCAGAATGAACGGCAGCCAGTCCTGAAGCACCGGCAGCCATTTGTCCCTTGAAGGAATCGGCGATTTGCCCTGGTTGATGCGTTCGTAGAGCGCTTCGGCACGGCGGATCTGTTCAGCGGTGGGTTTGATCCGCACCGACTCGTAACCGATCACCTGATTGCCTTCAAACACAGGCGTCACGTAGGCGTTAACCCAGTAGTGATCCCCGCTTTTGCAGCGATTCTTGACAATGCCCATCCATGGCAAGCCTTGTTTGAGTGTGCCCCACATGTGCGCGAACACCGCCGCCGGGACGTCGGGGTGACGGACCTGATTGTGCGGCGCACGGATCAGCTCTTCACGAGAAAACCCGCTGATTTCGACAAAGGCGTCGTTGCAGTAGGTGATCACGCCCTTGGCATCGGTGGTGGAAATCAACCGTTGCTGAGCCGGGAAAGTCCGTTCGCGCTGTGTGATGGGCTGGTTATTACGCATGGTATTTTTTAATCCGCAAGACTTTGCAAGGCTTTGTCGGTTTGTCGGCAGTGGGAGGAATTTATTGAGGATGTTTTTTCAATTATTGGGGGCTGCGTCACAAAAATGCTTTGTTGGTAACACTTGAAGCTCCGCGCGTCGCAGCGGCTGAATGGTCTAGGAGAGCGCTCGTGATTCGGCGTGATCACTATCGCGGCCTCATTTATAGGCCGACTTGCTGAAATTGGATTTCAACACATTGCTGGAGTCGATTGTCTGGAAAGTGCAGTAGCTATAATATGTTACAGCTAATGTAATTTTGTAGGTTGTTTTTACGGGTTGAAACTCTCGAGTTTATTGACAGAAAGCAGTCATCGTTTTTGCGTATCGTCCGCAGTAGGGAAGGGGTTTGGTGTGTATTTTGGGCTCTGATTCTCCTCTTGGTTCCATCAGTGCCGAGAAGGGTGATTGCCACACCGCAACAGTCGCAATACTGATGTGTACGTACAACGGTGAATTGTTCCTGGCTGAGCAGTTGGCCTCATTTCATCGGCAAATTCATTGTAACTGGACGGTCTATGCCTCAGACGATGGCTCGCAAGACGAGACGTTGGCCCTTCTGCATGCGTCAAATGCTCAGTGGGGGCAGGACCGTCTCCAAATCGTCGAGGGGCCTCGGCGGGGCTTCGTTGCCAACTTTCTCTCGTTGACCTGTCGGGCTGACATAAAAGCAGACTTTTATGCATGGGCCGATCAGGATGACGTTTGGAAGGAGGATAAGCTCCAAAGGGCCTTAGCCTGGCTGAAGACTATCCCCGGGCACATCCCCGCGCTTTACTGTGGCCGCACCGAGCTGATTGACGAGTCAGGCGTTTCCTTTGGGTATTCGCCCAAGTTCAGGCTTGCCCCGCATTTCTCCAATGCTCTGGTTCAAAATATTGGTGGTGGTAACACCATGGTGTTTAACCAGGCAGCGCGTGAGCTCCTGCAAGAGGCGGGTTATAGCTTGATTGTCCCTTCTCACGATTGGTGGGCATATCAGCTTATCTCCGGGGCTGGAGGGGTTGTCCATTACGATCCCATACCTACGGTGCTTTACCGCCAGCATGACGAAAACCTGGTTGGCACCAACTCCAGTTGGTTCTCACGGATCAAGCGTTTGCGGATGGCCTTCCAAGGGCGCTTTTACGTGTGGAATACTCAAAACATCCATGCGCTTGAGACAATGCGCCATCGCTTGAGCCAAGAAAATCAAGTGAAGCTCGCCCGATTCAAGGGGGCGCGTGAGCAAAGGTTGTTTCCGAGGATCGTAGGTTTCCTGCGTGCTGGCATATACAGGCAGACCTTGTTTGGAAATCTGGGATTGATCCTCGCAATTTTACTAAAAAAGATCTAAATCAATGACCAACTTAGTAACCGGCGGCGCGGGCTTTATTGGGGCGAAATTTGTACTGGATTGGCTGGCGCAGTCGGATGTGGAAATTGCTGATCTTAACCGCGTCTATCTGGAGCATGGTAGCTTGCCGGTGGAAATCATGGTGCGCGGCTACGCCTGGCTGGATACCGGTACCCACGACTCGTTGCTTGAAGCCAGCCATTTCATCGTCACGCCGGAACATCGTCAGGGTCTCAAAGTCACTTGTCCCGAGAAAATTTCCTCCGGGCAAAAATGGATATCAGCCAAACGGCTTGAGACGCTTGCAGCACCTTTCTCCAAAAATGGCTACGGCCAATACCTCAAACGCAGCCTGCATGAGACAATTTTCTGATGAAGTTCACCCCATTAGCCATATCGGACGTCGTGCTGTTTGAGCCCAGGGTATTCGGCGATGAACGTGGCTTTTTCTTTGAAAGCTTCAATGAGGCGCAATTTTCGGCGGCCATTGGGAAGGAAGTTAAGTTCGTGCAAGACAATCATTCGCGCTCACTGAAAAACGTGTTGCGTGGGCTGCATTACCAGGTTGAGCAGGCACAAGGGAAACTGGTGCGAGTGGTGTCTGGTGAAGTCTTCGACGTAGTCGTGGATATACGCAAATCTTCGCCAACCTTTGGCCAATGGGTGGGGGAAATCCTGTCCGCCGAAAACAAAAGGCAATTGTGGGTGCCTGAAGGGTTTGCCCATGGTTTTTATGTTTTGTCGGAGGCTGCCGAGTTTCTTTACAAGACAACTGATTACTATGCTCCCGCCCATGAGCGCTGCATCGCGTGGGATGACCCGGCCTTGAGTATCGACTGGCCTTGTGACGGAGTCCCTGACCTTTCTGTAAAAGATCAGCGCGGATCGCAATTACATGATGCTGAGGTGTTCGCCTGATGCAAGCACACTCCATTTCTCCCAAAGAACTAGTCAAAAGTCTTTGGTCTAATCGTAGTCTGATCAAAGCGATGGCTGCGCGTGAAGTTGTTGGGCGATATAAAGGCTCTTTTCTTGGGATTTTCTGGTCTTTTTTTAATCCCGTTCTGATGTTGGCCGTGTATACGTTCGTCTTCAGTGTTGTATTCAAAGCACGCTGGAATGGCGGCGGCGACTCTAAAACAGAGTTTGCATTGGTTTTGTTCGCCGGATTGATGGTTTTTAACCTGTTTTCCGAGTGCGTGAATCGGGCGCCTGGCGTTATCTTGGCTAACGCCAACTACGTAAAAAAAGTCGTGTTTCCTTTGGAGATTTTTCCTTGGGTTAACCTCGGCTCAGCGATGTTTCATTGGCTGGTAAGCCTTAGTGTATGGATGATTGCATTTATCATATTCTTCGGCGTACCGCATGCGACAGCGTTATTATTGCCGATTGTGATACTTCCATTGCTCTTTCTTGTATTAGGGTTGTCTTGGGGGTTGGCTTCACTGGGCGTTTATTTGCGCGACGTTAGTCAGTTTATCGGGATTTTTACAACGGTAATGATGTTTTTGTCGCCAATTTTCTACCCCTCTAGCGCATTGCCACCTGAATACAGTCATTTGCTTATGCTTAATCCACTGACACCTGTAATTGAAGGTGTGAGAGATGTTTTGTTTTGGGGTAAATTGCCCGATATGGGGTTCTTGTCAGTCTACTTAATTGGCTCTGCTTTTTTTGCGTGGCTGGGTTTCGCTTGGTTCCAAAAGACACGCAAGGGGTTTGCAGATGTCCTCTGATATCGCCATCAAAGTTGAAAACCTTAATAAGTGTTATCACATCTATGACAAACCACATGATCGACTGAAACAAATGTTGATGCGTGGGAAACGGCAATATTTCCAAGAGTTTTGGGCTCTGCGCGATGTTTCCTTTGAAGTTAAGAAAGGTGAGACAATCGGCATCATAGGTCGTAACGGCAGTGGAAAATCGACGTTACTGCAAATGATTTGCGGCACGCTTAATCCTACGAGTGGAAGTGTGCAGACGTACGGCCGTATTGCTGCATTACTGGAACTTGGTGCCGGTTTTAATCCCGAGTTTACTGGTCGGGAAAATGTGTACATGAACGGTGCAATTCTCGGTTTGACTCAAGATCAAGTCGATTCTCGCTTCGAGGAAATCGCATCTTTTGCTGATATCGGTAACTTCATCGAGCAACCGGTTAAAACTTATTCGAGTGGTATGTTTGTACGTTTGGCATTCGCGTCGAACATTATGTCAAGACCTGAAATTATGATCGTCGACGAGGCGCTGTCGGTTGGCGATATGAACTTTCAAGCCAAGTGCATGACTGCATTGACTCGTATCCAGGATAATGGTGCAACTATATTGTTCGTCAGCCATGACATCGGCTCGGTCAAAAGTTTGTGCTCGCGTGGTGTCTATCTTGAGCGAGGTCAGCTGGTCGCGGCCGGACCAGCAGCAGAAGTTGCGGAGCGTTATATCCGGACTATGCGGGAGGAAATGAATGAGGAACACAAGAAATTTTCACGAGTTTCGGCTGCTTTCGGCGAAAAGCCAGCGCTCCCCGTTGAAACGCTTGACAGCGTTGATGAGCCTGGCTTTAAGCGATCGCTAGACTTTGATACTAGGGTCGCGCAGTTTCGCTATGGTACTGGTGAAGTTAAGGTAGCGCTGGTTGAGTTGTTGGACGCTGAGGGTAAAGAGCTGACATTTGTTGAGTTTAACCAGGATGTGAAAGTAAAAGTTTATTTCGAAGCCTATGCAGAAAAAACCATTTCAGTGAATTTCAGTGTCTTCGACGAGAAGAAAAATAATATTGTTGGTTGTGGTTTTCCCCATGCGGATAAGCCCTACTTGGTGACACGTAATAATGCTAAATATTTGGCGGAGTATTCGTTGAAGCTACCTTTGCAAGAAGGTAATTACTCTATTCGGATCAATATATCGTCCCCCATTGTGGAGAACGAGTCTGCTGAGTTTGTGGACTTTGTCAGTGATGCCATAGTATTTAAGGTTGGGCGCTGGCAGAAGTCCAGAGTTTGGTCGAAAGTGCATGCTTTTTCCGAATTGAAGCTACACGAGTTTGAGGTGTAAGATGCACGGCATGCCGCCCCTAAGTTGTTTGACTACGCCAAATCGCCCGGATTTTTTGATTTTGGGCGTTCAAAAATCGGCAACAACCGCGTTGTTTGATGTGTTAGATAGTTTGGAGGGGTTTGCGGGCTCGTCGTCAAAAGAGCTTCATTTTTTTGATAATGACTTTAACTATCAAAAAGGCAATGAGTGGTATTTGAATTTCTTCAATGCAAAGGTCGGTGCCAAGAAATTTGAGGCGACCCCTTCGTATATATATATGCGAGAAGTGCCTGGGCGGATATATAATAATTTCGGATCGATGAAGTTTATCGTGATGCTCCGGGATCCGGTGAAACGCTGCTTTTCTGCTTGGAATATGTTTAGAAGTTTTAATGGTAATAGGCAGACTGCAGATTATATCTACGATACTTTTATAAAAAATACCAATGCCGGCTCGATGGAGGCGCTTCGTGATTTGCTATATGCCGAAGAATTTCCGAGCTTTGAACAGTGTGTCAATGATGATTTGACAAGGCGGCAGCAGTGTTCATCGAATGAAGAGCCAAGTTTTGTTCGTCGTGGGTTTTATTACGAACAAATTTTGCGTTTTTTGGAATTTTACAGTCTTGAGGATTTTTTGTTTTTAGAGCAGGAGGAGTTTGGTAGGGATGTTGCCGGGAGCATAAGCCGAATTTGTGATTTTCTTGAAATTGAATCTGATCTTGATTCCGGGATTGCGCAAAAAATTAGTAATAAAGGTGACTATGAGGATGTTGCAGTTGATACGCACTCCCAAGTGTTTTTGAAATTGTACGACTTATACCGTGAGCCAAATCAGAAATTATTTTCGCTCATTGGTAAGGAGTATCCCTGGAATCCTTCTTGGCTCTCCCTATGAATAATGCATTTATAATCGGTACCGGACGGTGCGGCACATCCTGGCTGGGGCAAATGCTAAACAGCCATGCCGATATTTGTGTGCCTCCAGAGATTCAGTTGCTATTTGAGTATTCGGGCAACGGTAATCGCCTGTTCGAAGAGTTTTCATTGGCAGGGGAGTCCGAGCCTGATGGTGAGTTGTTGGCTTCCATCATTGAACAAGGATGCCCGCACAACCTCGATTTGTTCTTCGATTATCGTGAGTTTTGCCTAAGAGAAGATACGCCCAAGAATTCAGCGGTGAATTTTTTATCAGCATTCTATTCTGCGATTGCCCAGTCTTATGGGAAAAAATGGCTGATTGAGCAAACGCCGTGGTATGGACAGCGGCTGGATCTGGTTTCCAGGTTTTTTCCCAAAGCCAAATTCGTTCATATGATTCGAGATGGGCGAGACGTTGCACTATCGTTTTCCAGGACACCTTGGTGGCATGTATCGCCACGAATTAACTTGGCCAGATGGCAAAGAGAAATCAAGAAGATTGCCCTGGATGCGGCCTTTTATTTAAGTGCTGATACTTACTTAGAGGTTAAATACGAGAGTTTGGTGACGAATACCGAATTTGAAATGCGCCGTATTTGCGAGTTTTTGGGTGTCAACTTTGATCCGGTGATGTTGGATCCGAAAAATCTGATTGATTACGATCAGTTCTGCAAGTTTGATATGAAAACGGTCTCATCTCAGTTCTACACCGATTGGCGACTTCGGAAAGACTCCACCAGTTTTTCGGAGAACGTCGGAGCCTGGCGGCGGTCGGAGGATTTGTTTCATGCTCCGTTGCCTCCACAAATTGCAAGCTGGCTTACTCATTACGAGTACGAAGTGGAGCAAGTGGATGGGGCCGAAACTGACATATTTCAATATCATCAGGAATATAGCTTCAATGCTCTGGAGCGGGACCTGGCTACGCGCGCGGAGACGAATGCCCGTCTTTTGGACGCTAATGAGTGTCAGGTTGCTCATATATCCGTTATTGAAGATGAATTGGCCAGGCAGACCAAGCATATCCATCTTGTAGAGCTGGATTGGGCCGCGCGCGGAGATTTGATCGAGCAGCATTCCGATAGATTGGCGGCGCAGGCGAACCAAAACGCTCAACTCCATGAAGAGCTGGCAACGCAAGTTAAGCAAAACCAGTTGATAGAGCAAGATTGGGTGGCCCGCGGAGATTTGATCGGTGAGCTCTCTAATACGCTAGAGACGCAGGTCAGTCATATCGGTCAACTTGAGCAGGAATTGGTAACGCAGGCCGAGCATATCCAGTCAATAGAGCGTGATTGGACGGCCCGTGGGGAATTGATTGGCCAACTCTCTGGTACGTTGGAGGCGCAGGTCAATCATAATGCGCAACTGCAGCAGGAACTGGTTAATCAGGCAGAGCACATACGGCATGTAGAGCAAGATTGGACGGCCCGTGGGGAATTGATTGGCCAACTCTCTGGTACGTTGGAGGCGCAGGTCAATCATAATGCGCAACTGCAGCGGGAGCTGGTTAATCAGATAGAGCACATACGGCATGTAGAGCAAGATTGGGCAGCTCGCGGAGATCTGATCGGCGAGCTCTCGAATTCGCTGGAGAAGCAGGTCAGTCATAACGCACAACTGGAGCAGGATTGGGCCAAACAGGCGGAACAAATTCACTCGCTAGAGCGTGACTGGGAGGCTCGTGGGGACTTGATCGGTCAACTCTCGGCGACGTTGGAGGCGCAGGTTAACCATAACGTGCAACTGCAGCAGCAGCTGGTTGATCAGGTTGAGCAAATACAGCTAGTGGAGCGTGATTGGGCAGCCCGGGGAGACTTGATTACTCAACTCTCGAATAATCTTGATGTCCAGACCAATCAAGGTATCTTACTAGAACAGGAACTTAGCATGCGGTCCAGGCACGTTCAGCTCGTAGAGCAGGACCTGGCTGCATGTAGAAATTTGGTCGAGCAGCTCTCGAAAAATATTGAAGCACAGACGATTGATAACGCTGTGCTCAAAGAGGAAGTTGAAAATGCAAGAAGCAATATAGGGAAGTTAGAAGTAGAGCTTACCGGGCTTAGGAACTCTTGGTGTGGAAAGCTAAAGAGTTTGCTGAATAAGTAAAATTTCAATGTTCTGAGTTTTAGTTTATTTATGAATATAACCGTTACCAAGCCGTTTATGCCTCCTTACACGGAGTTTCAGGAATATTTAGCTGGGATTTGGGCTCGGGAATGGTTGACCAACAATGGTCCATTGCTGAATGAGTTAGAAATCAAGCTGAAAGAGCATCTAGATGTCGATCATCTATTGTTTCTGACGAATGGCACCATTGCGATTCAAATTGCTATTCAGGCACTTGAACTGGAGGGTGAAATTATCACCACTCCCTTCAGTTATGTGGCGACGACTTCCAGTATCGTTTGGGAGCGCTGTCAGCCAGTGATGGTGGATATCTGTCCAGATACGTTGAATATTGATGCGTCGAAAATTGAGCAGGCAATTACCAGTAAGACGACAGCCATTTTGGCGACTCATGTTTTTGGTAATCCGTGTGACGTAGAAGCTATTGGCGCTATTGCAAAAAAGCATAACCTGAAAGTGATCTATGATGCGGCTCATGCATTCGGAACCAAGTATAAGGGGAAGTCACTTCTTTCCTACGGTGATGTTTCGACCTGCAGCTTTCATTCGACTAAACTTTTCCATACTGTCGAAGGCGGTGCTGTTACAACCACCGACCCTGTTGTCCATAAAAAAATGTCGATGATGAGGAACTTTGGGCACTCTTCAGCCACTGAGTTCGGCAGTGTGGGGATCAATGGGAAGAACTCCGAATTTCATGCTGCCATGGGGTTATGTAATCTCAAATATACTCACGAGGTGCTGGCAGTACGTCGTAAATTATCAGAGCGATACATGCAGAATCTTGAAGGGTTGCCTGTCAAGTTTCAGCAGATTATCGCGAAGACGGAATATAATCATGCCTATTTTCCGGTCGTACTCGAAAGCGAAGAAAAACTTCTAAAGTTGGTCGAGTTACTCAATCTCAATAATATTTTCCCGCGTCGTTATTTTTATCCATCGTTGACCAATCTCCCTTACGTAAGCGGGCAAAGTGCGCCTATTGCGGAGGATATTTCTAAAAGAGTTCTTTGTTTCCCACTTTATCACACACTTTCTGTTGAAGAAGTGGATATGATTTGTAGATTTGTTACCCAGGAACTGAGTTATGGATAAAGTAAGCATGGAAAATGGAATTTACGAACCTGCGGTAATGAGTGGCGACACCATTACATACAGCACCATGAGTGATAAGTTTTTCATTGACTCGTTCAAAGATGAACACTTGAATGAAGATGACAAGCTTGCTTTGCTGAATTTTCTCATGCGCGAGTTCGCACTTCAGCAGCCCCTGGTTTTGAAGGGGACTGGCTCTGGAGTCGAGGCACAGTTCCTGCTTGAACAGTTCTCTCGGCAAAATAAAAAGATCGATCTCTTCTATCTTGATGCGCAAGCTTTACAGGTTGCCAGTTCGTCAGTCATCACTAAACTTTTTGACCTCCTGTCGCGAAAAGGAGTCATTTGCATTGAAGCTGGTAGTAGTTCGGTCGAAGTTGATCGACTCCTTGCCGGTAAATTTAAGGCCGTACTGGAAACTCCAGATTTCCTGATATTTGCTCAGGTAGACGGAGATCGACCAATTCGCAGTATGCGATATCAAGTTGATTTGTTTCGCAGGAAGTTGTCTTTCGATCGAAAGCGCCAGTTGGCTCTTTCGGTCGACATTGATCTGCCGCTTGTGACGGTCATTGTTTTGACCTTTAAACACGAAAGCTTTATTGCTGAGTGTCTGCAGTCGGTATTGCATCAAAAAGGACGTTTCCGTTTGCGAGTTGTCATCATCGACGACGCGTCTCCCGATGGAACTGCACAGATCGTAAACGCCTTTATTTCAGATAAACAATATGAGCATCTGGATATAGCGTTTCACGCAAATCAACAGAATGTTGGAGTTGTCGCCAACTTGGCGACGGCGCTGCGACTTGCTGAAGGCTGTGACTATCTGACCTTCTGCGAGGGCGATGACTTCTGGAGTTCGGAAAACCGCGTTCAGGAACACATAGACTTCCTGAGTGCTCGGCCTAAAGCTGTTATGTCGTTTAACACGATTGAGCTATGTGCGGCTGATGGTTTGTCCCGTAAGGTTTTTGCTGATCATGAAAATTTGGTCGCCGACGGTATAGATGGCGTTCAACTGGCTGAAAATAATCTTATCGGTAATTTTAGCGCCTGTTTCTATCATGGTGCGCTTATTAGCGTCATTCCGCGTGAACTGTTTCAGTTTTACACAGTTGATTGGTTCTTCAATCTTTATTGTGCACAGTTCGGAACACTTGCGCATCTGAAGAAGCCACTCTCCATTTATCGTCAGCATGGCGGTGGTGAATGGAGTGCTCGTCGTGACGTAGATAAGATTACAACGTTGCTTGAGCATATTTCCGATTACAACGCCTTCCTAGACTTTAGTTATGATGAGGGGTTTCAGGAATACAGTAATAAGTTGTATTGCCTGCTAGATGAAAAATATTCAGATACGTCGAATAAATTGGATCTCGTCGTTTTTGATGATGTTTTTCCCTCGACAAGAAGCGGCTTTCGTTATACAGAATTCACTTCCTATTTGCGTGCGTTTGAGAAGTCGTTGGTCTTGACTTCCGGAGCCTCGTTGCCCGTTTTGGAAGATACTCCGATTAAGGACGTCGTTCGTAGCTACCAGCGACAATATCCAGAGTTGGGCAGCCAGGTAATGATTTATAATAAACAGTTTCCGCTCCGTCTCGGAAAACTGCTTTATGTGAATTTTCTGACGAATGCATATGCACTACTGCCCTATGTAGAAGCAGAAAGAGTGCCTTTTGTATTTACACTTTACCCAGGCGCCGGGTTTGTCCTAAACAATCCAGACTGTGACCGGAAGCTCAAGCAGGTCTTTGATTCGCCTTGTTTCCAAAAAGTTATAGTGACCCAGCAGGTCACCTACGATTACATAGTTCATCGTAATCTGTGCCCAGCCGAAAAAGTTCAGATGATCTTTGGCGTTGTGATGCCCGAGAATCGTGTCGAGCAGAGTTTTCAGGGCAAGAGTCGGTGGGGGTTGGGTAAATCTCGTTTAGATATCTGCTTCATGGCGCACAAGTACACGGCGTATGGCGAGGATAAGGGCTAT
The DNA here is from genome assembly GCF_949767865.1 of Pseudomonas sp. IT-P294. Lineage (NCBI taxonomy): Bacteria > Pseudomonadati > Pseudomonadota > Gammaproteobacteria > Pseudomonadales > Pseudomonadaceae > Pseudomonas > Pseudomonas sp. IT-P294. The sequence continues at coordinate 421,428 of NZ_CATKQW010000033.1, forward strand.
GACGTTTTTGTAAATGTGGCAAGCATACTGCGTCAGCGCCATGACGATATTTACTTTCATGTGGTCGGTCCTTTTGATAGGCGTGTGATTGACGTCAGTACGTTCAGCGATCGTATAACTTTTCACGGTTCTTTGAATCCGGATCAGTTTGATGCTTTCTTCAGTGACATGGATATTATTATGTCACCCAATATCAGCGGAAAGATTTTTCCTGGCTCTTTTGATGGATTTCCTACGGCCAGTTGTACCGAAGCTGGTTTACGCGGTATTGCGATCTTTGCAATTGATGAGTTCAACTCTGCCAGTGGACGCTTTACCGACGGTGAAGATATTGTGCTCATTAGATACGATCTAATGGCGATTGTTGACAAAGTTGAGAGCTACTATTCCGAACCTGACGCGTTGAGAGAACTTGGCGAGCGTGGTGCTCAAAAAATTCGTGAACTCTATAGTCTAGATGCTCAAATGACTCCTCGGATCGAGTTATTACAACAGGTCATCATCCAGCTTGAAGAGACTCCACTCGCGGAACGCTTTCCATTTAATACGTTAAATAGTAAGCTGTCTGTTAACGACGAAACAGTACCTGCTGATATTTTAGAGAGCCCTGAAGTGTTGGCGGAGGCTCCTGTGCAAACCACTTCACTCCTTTGGAATGTATTGCGAAAAATTTGCCCAGGCCCGATTAAAAAATTATACCGTATGTGGAAAGGCAACTATGCTTCCAATTGAAAGTGATACTTCGGTTAATGTGGGCCCGGTGCCATTAGTTAGCGTTGTGGTGCCATCCTACAATCATGCAAAGTACATCAGCAAAGCGGTGGACAGCATCTTGCGGCAGGGCTTTGCTGATTTTGAGCTCCTGATCTCAGATGACATGTCTCAGGATAATAGTTGGGATGTGATTTCCGGTTTTGATGATCCGCGCATACGTTCCTTCAAGCAGGAAAAAAATCTGGGTCCAGTCGGTAATCTGGTATTCCTGATTAAGCAGGCGCGCGGAAAGTATATTGCGTTGTTAAATTCGGACGACGCCTGGTATCCATCAAAGCTCGGCAAACAGGTAGCAATCCTGGAAGCTCAGCCACAATTGGGGGCCAGTTTTACTTGGGCGGACCTGGTTGATGATCAGGGGCGAGAGATATCTGGAGCCGAGGCCATATGGAATGATGTCTTTAGACAGCCAAACCGTAGCCAGGGTGAATGGTTGCGGCATTTCTTTTTTAATGGCAACTGTATATGTCACCCAAGCATGCTGGCGCGCAAGGAAATCTACGATGAGCTGGGCTTCTATAATCCGGGGTTGAGACAGCTGCCTGATTTCGACATGTGGATTCGACTGGTAAAAAAATACCCGATTCATATCGTTGAAGAGAACCTTGTCGCGCATCTTCGGGATGGAAATAATACCAGCGCCGTCTCGCCTGAGAACTCAGCACGTAATTTGACAGAGCTGGTTGAAATATTTGGCTCGTTCTTCGATGGCGTTTCGGATGAAATTTTTATCGAGGGGTTCGGTAAAGAGTTTCGTCTCAAGGGAGTGCCACCCACACCGGCAAGGCTGCAGTGCGAAAGGTTGTTTCTGCTACTCGATAGTACCTTCGCCCACGCCGCCGGCAGGGCTGCTGGTCTGTCTTTATGCATAAAGAACCTCACCGATCCAGAGTTTGAGCGGGTACTGCGCGATGAGTACATGTTCAACGTGTTCGATTTCTACCGGCTGACCGGGCAGGCGGGGTTCGGTCACTATATGATGCATGCCCTCAGCGCACCTGCCCCAGTCGCGGGCCCTAGTGTCGGATTAGGTGGACAGGGCGATAACTTGCCGACCTTGCTGTTTCGCTCACTTCGCTATCTCAAGCGAATTGCCCGCCGGTTGGTTAATGCAGTGCGTCAGAATTAACACGCGCGGAACTGATGGCGGTTGGGTCTAGAGGGGCGAGGGCGTATGGTTAAGCGGTTTCCAGCGAATGCTTTCGTCCCCGCACCCTATCCATTGAGAATGGAATGCAGAATTTTATGAATACCTATTTTGGCTTGATTGGTGCTGGTGGCCATGGCAGGGAAGTAATGCCAATGTTGCGTTCGATGCTCCAGGGCAAGATAGCCGGATTGAATGCCCAATTACTGTTCGTCGTAGAGAACCTGGAGCAAGAAACCGAGATAAACGGGTATCGGACGATTAGCCTGAAATCTTTTTTCAAGCTGGAGGGAACCAAGCGCTTTAACGTGGCAATTGGTGATTCAAAAGTTCGTCAGAGGATTGCTGAGGTCTGCATCGCTCAGAAAATCGAGCCTTTTTCGCTGGTCGCAAACAGTGTGACGATGCTGGATGACAACGAAATCGGCGAAGGCTGCATGATTTCGGAGCAAACGATCATTACGTCAAACGTCCGGATTGGTCGTTTCTTTCAGGCTAATAACCAGTGCAATATTTCCCACGATTGTGTGATCGGGCACTATGTAACCTTCGCACCTGGCGTCAAGTGCAACGGTAACGTCTCTATCGGTGATCACGCTTACATTGGGGCCGGCGCGTTGATCAAGCAAGGACGACACGGTAAACCTCTGCTGATCGGAGAGGGGGCGGTTGTCGGAATGGGGGCCGTTGTTACTAAAGACGTTGAACCTTACACAACAGTGGTGGGCAACCCTGCCAGGCCAATGGTGAAGTAATGTCAGTTTATCCAGACTTCGGTTTGTCGGTCCTGCTCGTGACTTATAATCATGAGTCTTACATTGATCGGGCATTGGAGTCGCTGTTCAAGCAGAACTATTCAGGTCCTATTGAGCTGGTGGTCGCAGATGATGCTTCGACGGATGATACGTTGAGACGTATCCGCGCTTACGATGGCGTCGATTCACGGTTTACGTTTAAATATCTGTCAGGCAACAACTTAGGCATCACCAGAAATTACCAGCGTGGTTTCACCGCCTGCACCGGGCAGTATGTTGCTGTGTTGGAGGGAGACGATTACTGGATAAGCCCAAGAAAACTTTCACGGCAAGTCGAGTTTTTGAATGAGCACTGGGAGTGCGATCTTTGCTCCGTCAACTATCTTGTGTTCTATGAAGAAAGTTCGACCTTCACTGAGCGAACAACAATTGGTACTGGACATCGATTGTTGGCTGCTCGCGATCTTATCGCGGATAATCTGGTGGGCAATTTTTCTACATGCCTGTATAGAAAGACCGCTCTGGATCGTTTGCCAGCCGAGCTGTTCGAACTCAAGTCTTACGACTGGATTGTTAATATCTGCGTGGCCAGCAGCAGTCTGATCGGGTTTATCGAAGAGCCAATGTCTGTCTATCGCATTCATGCAGACGGCGCGTGGTCCAATTTCGCACATGTAGAAAAGCTACAGCTGCAACTGGACTTGATTCCAGATTACGACAGGCTCACCCAGCAAAAGTACCACGCAGAATTCACCCGTCTGGAGCAGAATTTGCGTGCAGTCATCATGTTGGCGCGTGGCGAGCGACTGGCCGGAAAACAGTTGCGGCCGGCGCTCTCGCTGTTGGCGAGGCTGCATGACTTCTTACCGCCTATTATTATCACCGTCGTACGGGCACTCATGCCCCCGGTGATCATCCGGTTGCTCATGAAGATTGCCCGTCGAGGGCGAACGTAATGATGCCACCGGTAATCAGCGTGGTGATGGCGAGCTATAACCATGCCGCTTACGTCGCTCAAGCTATCGCCAGCGTATTGGCGCAGCGCGGTGTCTCCTTTGAGTTTCTGATAGCCGATGACGGGTCAAGCGATGCTACTCGGGACGTTATCGAATCGTTTAAAGACGCCAGGATTCGTTTTTTTCCACATCCGATTAATCGAGGAGCGAGTGTTGTCACAAATGAATTGATTGAGCGTGCCACCGGTGAATTTGTGGCACTCATCAATTCTGATGACTACTGGGTGGGCGAGGACAAGTTGGCTTATCAACTCGACATTCTTCGCGCGGACCCTCGTTTGGGTGCGAGTTTTGGTCGGGCCCGTTTTGTTGACAAACATGGAAATGACGTCAACAAGAAAAGTTTGCCATTCGGTTCGGTGTTTGATCAAGGGAATCGAACTCAAGGTGGATGGCTGCGTTACTTTCTGGATCATGGTAATTGTATTTGCCATCCAACAATGTTGATCCGGCGTAAGTGTTATGAAGAGCTGGGTGGGTATAGCAATAGTCTCCGACAACTGCCCGATTATGATATGTGGATCAGGCTGGTAAAACGCTACCCCATCCATGTTTCAGAGCGCGAGTTAATTAACTTTCGGGTGGTGCCGGGCGAGAGTGTTAGTTCGTTGTCGGTGACGAATTCCATTCGTACGATGAATGAACATTATCTGATAGCCGAGACATTTTTTCAGGATGTTGAAGCGCAACTTCTCAAGGATGGATTTTCCGAGTTGTTGAGGTATCCTGAAATACCCAGCTCGATTCACCTTGACATTGAAAAGGTTTTGCTGTTTTTTAGTCCAAATCCTGCTATTGGGAAGGCCTATCGGATGATTGGGATCATCAAGCTCCATCATTTGCTCGATCGCCCTGAGTACCGAGGGGTTCTTGACGAGGCATATGGAGTAGATGGGCAATGGTTTCAGGCTAAAATGGGCGAAATTGATGTATTGCGTCCGAAATTTTTGGCCGTGATTAGCGACAAAACACTAGGTGCCAGGCACGCCTTGAAAAGACTTTTAAGGCGTGGTGATTATTGAAAATGAAAATACATAAAGGAAGTGTTATGCGCTATTTGTACTTGCCGGCGATTGCTGTGTTCGGTCTTCTTGCTGCCTGCGATTCAGGCAAGCCGAAAGATATCGTAGCCAACAATTTCTGTTCTTTGGACAGTCCGGCTAATGAAGCCAAACTATCGGCAGCTGCGCCATTTGAAGTGTGGGGTTGGGCTTATAATGTGGCGGCGGGTACAGTGCCTAAAGACGTTTCTATCCAGATCATATCCTCAGGTGGCGATGTGGCGATAACTGCGCCTTTGACTCGCTCTTCGCGTCCGGATGTAGTCAAAGCCTTTGCCAAGCCAGACTTGGAAATGGCCGGGTTTAACGGTGTCGTAGACATTAGTGCTTTGAAGTCCGGCGTTTACACCGTGAAGATTATCCAGCAAGAAGGCATCAGCCGTTTTGCGTGCACCAGTCCATCGAAGTTTGATATTAAATCCAAGGGTTGATTAATAACGCTTGAGCGCTGGCGTGCGAATCGCGGCATTGCTGGGTGGATTGATTTGAGGGGGGATGGGGTTTCCGCGTCCTCCTACCCAGAAACAAACACCCCGGTGTTCGGGGTGTTTGTTTGATGTCTGGTTGTTCAATTACTATGTAATGCTCCGCATCAATTGAGCAATCGCCTTATCAAGTTCCGTCTGTCCTGCATTGATTTCAAAGTCAGCGGCCTCCGGCGCTTCATAAGGACTCCCCACTCCCGACAGATTAGGCAATAGCCCTGATCTCGCCTTCTTGTAAAGCCCTTTCACATCGCGCTGCTCGCACACCTCCAGCGGCGTGCTGACAAACACCTCGACAAAGTTCTCTTCCCCTATCAGCTCTCGCGCCATTTGCCTTTCCCGACGGAACGGTGAAATAAACGCCGTCATGACAATCAGCCCGGCATCCATCATCAGTTTGGCCACTTCGGCGATGCGCCGAATATTCTCCACGCGGTCTGCATCAGTGAAACCGAGATCCTTGTTCAGTCCTTGGCGAACGTTGTCACCGTCCAGGAGATAGGTTCGATAGCCACTGGCGTGCAACTCGACTTCCAATGCGTTGGCGAGTGTCGATTTTCCGGAGCCGGACAAGCCGGTAAACCAGATGACCTTGCCCTTGTGGCCATTGAGTTTTTCGCGGTTCTCTCGCGAAATCGACAGCACTTGTGTATGTACGTTTTGTGCACGTCGCAAGCTGTGGGTAATCATCCCCGCAGCTACAGTGGCATTGCTGATGCGATCAACGAGGATGAAGCTGCCGAGTGTCTTCGAGTGCTGGAAGTTGTCGTAAACCAATGGTTTGCTGATCGCCAGCGTGCACACGCTGATATCGTTGAGCGACAGCCGGGTGCAGGCTTCATGGGCGAGGGTATTGATGTCTACCCGATACTTGATGTTGGTGATCGACGCGGAGGCCCATTGCGTGGCCAGTTTGATGTCGTAGTTACGACCGTGCAGGCCAGCCTCTTCATTCATCCACACCAACGTTGCTTCGAACTGATCGGTCGTTTCCAACGGGCGTTGGCTCAGGGAAATAATGTCGCCCCGGGAGACGTCAATTTCCTTGCTGAGTTTCAAGGTTACCGCATCGCCAAATACAGCTTCCTGCATCGGGCCGTTCATGCTGACAATTTCAGTTACGGTTGCCGTGTGGCCGGAGAGGGTGACGCGTATTTCGTCGCCAACACTGACCTTTCCCTCACCGACATAGCCACTGAATCCACGAAACGAAGCATCAGGTCGATTGACCCACTGCACCGGAAACACCAGGCGCTCGGATTCGGGAGTGTTGATCTCGATTGTTTCCAGCAAGCCCATTAGCGTCGGCCCGGAGTACCAAGGTGTGTTGGCCGAGCGCTGCGTGATGTTGTCGCCCTTGAGCGCGCTGACCGGTATTGAGGTGATTCGATCAAAGCCCAGTGTGTGTGCGAACTTTTGGAATGTGTCGACAGCGTGTTGAAAGGTGCTGGGGTCATAGCCGACCAGATCCATTTTGTTTACCGCAAGCACCACTTGGCGAATGCCCATCAGCGATGCCAGGTAAGCGTGCCGTCGAGTCTGGGTCAGAACACCTTGCGTGGCGTCGATCAAGATGATGGCCATGTCGGCAGTTGAAGCGCCGGTCACCATATTGCGCGTGTATTGCTCGTGGCCCGGGGTGTCGGCAACGATGAACCTGCGCTTGGCGGTGGCGAAATATCGATAAGCCACGTCGATGGTGATGCCCTGTTCGCGTTCCGCTGACAGACCGTCGACCAGCAAGGCGAAGTCGATTTCGGATCCTTGGGTGCCGAATTTTTTTGATTCGTTTTTGAGGACTGCCAGTTGATCGTCGGTCAGGTGCTGGGCGTCCCATAGCAGGCGTCCGATCAGCGTGCTTTTACCATCGTCCACGCTGCCGCAAGTTATAAAACGCAGCAGGTCCTGGTCTTGTTGCTGTTCAAGGTAAGTCTCAATGGACAAGGGCATGTCGGTGGCTGTTGTTTGCGCTTTAAGTGCCATCAGAAATAACCCTCTTTTTTTTTCTTTTCCATGCTCGCCGAAGTATCACTGTCTATGGTTCGCCCCTGTCGCTCGGAGCTGCCGGAACCGAGCAGCTCCAGCAGAATCTCGGCGACAGTGGTGGCATTCGATTCCACGGCTCCAGTCAGGGGATAGCAGCCAAGGGTACGAAAGCGCACGTGTCTGGCTTCAATCTTTTCTCCAGGCAGTAAGGGCATGCGTTCATCGTCGACCATGATTGTCATGCCGTTGCGCACGACAACGGGTCTCTCCTTGGCGAAGTACAGGGGCACCACCGGGATGTTTTCCTGGTAGATGTATTGCCAGATATCGACTTCTGTCCAATTGGAGAGTGGGAAGACACGAATGTTCTCGCCCTGGTTTTTGCGTGTGTTGTAGATATTCCACAGTTCGGGCCGTTGTTGTTTCGGATCCCATTGATGGCTTTGGGTGCGGAACGAAAAAATGCGTTCCTTTGCCCGGGATTTTTCTTCATCTCGGCGCGCGCCACCAAACACGACGTCAAACTTGTAATGATCCAGCGCTTGCTTGAGCCCTTTGGTCTTGGTGATATCGGTATGTAGTGCCGAGCCATGATCGAAAGGGTTGATGTCTTTGCTGATGGCGTCCGGGTTTACGTGTACGAGCAGATCCATACCGCTTTTCTGAGCGATGCAATCGCGAAACCTGTACATCTCTTGAAACTTCCAGCGCGTGTCGACATGCAGGAGCGGGAAGGGCGGCGGCGACGGGTAGAACGCTTTGCGGGCCAGATGCAACATCACCGCACTGTCCTTGCCCATGGAATAGAGCATGACTGGGTTCTCGGCTTCAGCGACAGCCTCGCGAATAATCTGCAGGCTTTCAGCTTCAAGACGCTTGAGGTGTGGGGTACGCACCTTCAACGAATCGACAGGCATGCAGCAATCGCTTTCGGACTGAGCAGCCGGATAACTTAATAGTCCCAGTTCAACGTTCTCGGGTGCACGGGTGTGTCTGCACACGGCAACCAGTCGACCGCTTGGGAAGAGGGTAATGGGCTTGGCGATATGCGCTTGCAGGCGTTGCAGCGCATCAGAGAGCTGTTGTGCGTCAACGGGATGAGTGCCAAGTGGCACCCAGTAGCGAGCGCCCCGGGCGTCGTTGGCGTGCAAAAAATCAGCACCGTCAGAGGGGCGGTGCAACTGGGCGAACAGCACCAGTTTACGTTTGGTGCGTGCCCTTTCCATGTCCGAAGCGAGGACCAGGGGTGTCGGCTGTCGTCCTGTCTCATCATTCAGGTTTTGTGCGGTCAGCTCGGGAGGAAGCAGTCCCAGTTCGTGAAGTCGCCGTTCGGCTGTGCGCTTGGTATCGGCTTGATTACGTTGGCTCAGGTGGAGAAACGCCAGCTGCGTATCCCAAACCAATGGCGCGTCCAATCCAAGAAAATCAGGGTTTAACACGGACAGCTCCTTTTGTCGCAATACGCAATTTATGCTGGTTTATATGAAAAAACACTGTCTTGATCATTTGGCTTGATTATTTTTTGTATTAAATCACAATCTGCGACATGGTTTCTTCGGAAAGCTTCCACGTGACAGCTTTACGTCAGGATGATTGAGGAAGCCCGCACGCTGGCGGTCCCCTCTGCTGGTTTCGCCCACTTGGATGTCCCAATACTTATGACCGCTTTTCCCCCTCCTGCACGCTGCATCGCGATTATCGGCGCTGGATTCAGTGGGACCCTCACAGCAATCAACACGCTCAAGGCCAACTCGGCAGAGGGGCTGCGTATTCTGCTCATCGAGAAAACCAGGCAGACTTGTCGTGGTCTTGCCTATCGATACGATGACGATAATCTGCTGCTCAATGTTCCCGCAGGCAATATGAGTGCTCTCGCAGATGAGCCCAACGACTTCGTCGCGTTTTGTGAGGAACTGGATCCAGCGTTCAACACCAAGTCATTTATTTCGCGTCGGTTGTATGGGGAGTATCTGGAGCAGAAGTTAAAGGACGCCATGGACCAGTACCCGGGTGTCATTTCAATTGTGAATGCGCAAGTGAATGCTGTGCAGCGGTCAACTGACTGCAAGTCTTACAGGCTTCAACTGGAAGGCGCAGAAGATGTAATGGCTGACAAGGTTGTATTGGCGCTAGGTCACTTTGCACCAAAACTGCCAGCAGGAATCCAGCTCACAGTGAGCAGTCAGGTCGTCAATGCCTTGGACTTCGCCGCTATCGACGCCCTTGACCGAAATGCTCCAGTAGCGGTCCTCGGTATGGGCCATACCGCTATCGATGCGGTGTTCAGGCTGACCAGCTGTAACCCGGACCGCAAGGTCTATATGATTTCGCGGCGGGGTCTTTTGCCTTTTGGTCATCGCTTCAATCCCCAGCCGCCGCGGACTAGCGGATTCCCGTCCTGGCTAGCGTCCATTCCCGTGACCATACGCGCGTATACCCGTGCTGCGCGGGAGGAAGCAAAGGCTCGTGAGGCGCACGGAGGCAACTGGCGGGACATGCTCAATGAGCTTCGCCCTCACACCGCTACGATATGGAAAAGCTTTTCAGACTCGCAGCGGCGGAAATTCCTGCAAAGGGTCCTGCCGTATTGGGATATCCACCGCCACCGCCTGGCACCCGCTTCCGAACGCCGCATCAGGCAACTGATTGAATCGGGGCAGGTTGTTCGACTGGCCGGCAAGGTAACGAGGGTAGAGCATGCCTGTTCAGGTGTGCAGATCGAGGTAGCGCTCAGAGGTCTCAAAGGGTTGAGTAGTATCCAGGTCGGCGCTCTGATCAATGGAACCGGCCCCAGCTATGACATCACTGCTGTGGATCAGCCTATTCTCAATCAGTTGCTATGTGATGGCCTGATCAAACAGGATAAGCAAAAAATCGGGCTTGAGGTGGATGAGCACTATCAGCTCATTACTGCGCAGGGTGATTCGTTGCAAGGACTGCATTACATCGGTCCGATGCTCAAGGCGAGTTTTTGGGAGGCAATTGCAGTTCCAGAACTTCGCATCCATGCACAACAGCTTGGCCGGAGACTGGCAACCCAGTCCTGACCAAGAGGCTTGTCTGAAACTTCGTCCGGCGTTGAAAATCCCGTCAGGCAGCGAGTTGACTGGATTGCCACCAACAAAAACACCGCCCGAAGGCGGTGTTTTTGTCAGCGGTGGATCACGACGCAATCAACTGTCGCAATACATAATGCAAAATCCCCCCCGACTTGAAGTACTCCACTTCATTGAGCGTGTCGATCCGGCACAACACCTCGACTTTCTCGCGCTGGCCATCTTCGCGGGTGATCACCAGGGTCAGGTTCATTCGCGGCGTCAGCTCGACGCCGGTCAAACCGAGGATATCCAGGGTTTCCTTACCGGTGAGGTTCAGGCTCTTGCGGTTCTGATCCAGCTTGAACTGCAACGGCAGCACGCCCATGCCCACCAGGTTGGAACGGTGGATGCGCTCGAAGCTTTCGGCAATGACCGCTTTCACACCCAGCAGATTGGTGCCCTTGGCCGCCCAGTCGCGGCTTGAACCCGTGCCGTATTCCTGACCGGCAATCACCACCAGCGGCGTGCCCGACGCTTGATAGCGCATGGCGGCGTCGTAAATCGGCATCCGTTCTCCGGTGGGGATGTAGATCGTGTTTCCGCCTTCTTCACCGCCGAGCATTTCGTTGCGTATACGGATGTTGGCGAAGGTGCCGCGCATCATCACTTCATGGTTGCCGCGACGCGAGCCGTAGGAGTTGAAGTCCCGCGGCTCCACGCCTTTTTCGCGCAGGTAATGGCCGGCGGGACTGTCAGCCTTGATGTTGCCGGCGGGCGAGATGTGGTCGGTGGTCACCGAATCGCCGAGCAGCGCGAGAATCCTCGCCGCAGCGACATCCTTGACCGCCGGCGGTGGCCCGCCGATGTCATCGAAGAACGGTGGGTGCTGGATGTAGGTTGAATCGTCCTGCCAGACATAAGTCGCCGCTTGCGGCACTTCAATGGCCTGCCACTGCTCGTCACCGGCAAACACTTCAGCGTATTCCTTGTGGAACATGGCGGTGTTGACCTGATTCACCGCATCGGCGATTTCCTTGGTGCTCGGCCAGATGTCCCGCAGGTAAACCAGGTTGCCATCCTTGTCGGTGCCCAAAGGCTCGCTGCTGATGTCGATGCGTACTGTGCCCGCCAGAGCGTAGGCAACGACCAGCGGAGGGGAGGCCAGCCAGTTGGTTTTCACCAGCGGGTGCACGCGCCCTTCGAAGTTACGATTGCCCGACAGCACCGAGGCGACGGTCAGGTCGGCAGCCTGAATGGCTTTTTCAATCGGCTCCGGCAACGGCCCGGAGTTGCCGATGCAGGTGGTGCAGCCGTAGCCGACCAGGGCAAAACCCAGCTCATCCAGGTACTGAGTCAGGCCTGCAGCCTTGTAGTAGTCGGTGACCACTTTGGAGCCAGGGGCCAGCGAACTCTTGACCCACGGTTTGCGCTTGAGGCCTTTCTCCACAGCTTTCTTGGCCACAAGGCCTGCGGCCATCATCACGCTCGGGTTGGAGGTGTTGGTGCACGAGGTGATCGCCGCGATCACCACCGCGCCGTTTTTCAACCGGTAGACCTGGCCGTCGTATTCGTAGTCGGCTTCACCGGCCAGATCGGCGTTGCCCACCGCAACGCCACCGCCGCCTTCACTTTCGAGGCGACCGACTTCCTTGCTGGTGGGTTTGAATTGCAGGTCGATGAAATCACTGAACGCTTGCGCGACATTCGGCAGCGAGACGCGGTCTTGCGGGCGTTTTGGCCCGGCGAGACTGGCTTCGACGCTGGCCATGTCCAGCGCCAGGGTGTCGGTGAACACCGGTTCCTGGCCCGGCAAACGCCACAGGCCCTGGGCTTTGCTGTAGGCCTCGACCAGTTTCACGGTTTCCAGCGGGCGACCCGACAGGCGCAAGTATTCGAGGGTGATGTCGTCCACCGGGAAGAAGCCGCAGGTGGCGCCGTATTCCGGAGCCATGTTGGCGATGGTCGCGCGGTCGGCCAGCGGCAGGTCGGCGAGGCCATCGCCGTAGAACTCGACGAACTTGCCGACCACGCCTTTCTTGCGCAGCATCTGCGTGACGGTCAGCACCAGGTCGGTGGCGGTGATGCCTTCCTTGAGCTTGCCGGTGAGTTTGAAGCCGATCACTTCCGGAATCAGCATCGACACCGGTTGCCCTAGCATCGCCGCTTCCGCTTCAATCCCGCCGACGCCCCAGCCGAGCACGCCGAGGCCGTTGATCATGGTGGTGTGGGAATCGGTGCCGACCAGGGTGTCGGGGAAGGCATAGGTGCGGCCGCCCTCATCCTTGGTCCAGACGGTGCGGCCCAGGTATTCAAGGTTCACCTGGTGGCAAATGCCGGTGCCCGGCGGCACCACGCTGAAGTTGTCGAAGGCGCTCTGGCCCCAGCGCAGGAAGGCGTAACGCTCGCCGTTGCGCTGCATTTCGATGTCGACGTTCTGCTCGAAGGCGCTGGCGCTGGCGAACTTGTCGACCATCACCGAGTGGTCGATCACCAGGTCCACTGGCGACAACGGGTTGATCCGCTGCGGATCGCCGCCGGCCTTGGCCATGGCAGCGCGCATGGCGGCCAGGTCGACCACGGCGGGCACGCCGGTAAAGTCTTGCATCAATACCCGCGCGGGGCGGTACTGGATTTCGCGATCGGAGCGTCGCTCCTTGAGCCAGGCGGCAATCGCTCGCAGGTCGGCGCCGGTGACGGTTTTTTCGTCCTCCCAGCGCAGCAGGTTTTCCAACAGCACTTTCAACGACATCGGTAATTTGTCGAGATCACCGAGGCTCTTGGCAGCGTCGGGCAGACTGAAATAATGGTAGGTCTTGTCGTCGACTTGCAGGGTTTTAAGGGATTTAAGGCTATCGAGGGACGGCATTGCGATCACTCCTTTGAGTCCGCACGGCTACGGACTGAGGGGACGGACAGAGCATTCAACCTAGCCCTGTTTGAGCGTTAAAGCTAATAACTGGACTCTATGGATAAGTCCAAGGTTCCGATCTCGGCTATCATGCGCCGGTTTTCGTGACAGGCTTTGCTTCACCGCAAGTCTGGGCATCGCGCAGTGGCTGAATTTCTCGCCATCTGCCCAGGAGTAAGAATGAACACCCTCTTTATGCATTGCCGGCCGGGCTTCGAAGGCGAAGTCTGTTCCGAGATATCCGAACACGCCGCGCGGCTGAACGTGGCCGGTTATGCCAAGGCCAAGGCCGCCAGCGCCTGCGCCGAGTTCATCTGCACCGAAGAAGACGGCGCCGAGCGCTTGATGCGCGGCCAGCGTTTCGCCGAGCTGATTTTTCCGCGCCAATGGGCTCGCGGGATCTTCATCGACCTGCCGGAAACCGACCGCATCAGCGTGATCCTTGCGCACATGGCCGACTTCCCGCTGTGCGGCAGCCTGTGGCTGGAAATGGTCGACACCAATGATGGCAAAGAGCTTTCGAACTTCTGCAAAAAATTCGAAGGTCACCTGCGCAAGGCGCTGATGGCGGCGGGCAAGTTGGTCGAAGACGCCCACAAGCCGCGTCTGCTGCTGACGTTCAAAAGTGGTCGCGAAGTATTCATGGGGCTGGCCGAGTCGAACAACTCGGCGATGTGGCCGATGGGCATTCCACGCCTGAAGTTTCCGCGTGAAGCGCCGAGCCGTTCGACGCTGAAACTGGAGGAGGCCTGGCACCACTTCATCCCCCGCGACCAGTGGGATGAGCGCTTGCACAGCGACATGACCGGCGTCGACCTCGGCGCCGCACCCGGTGGCTGGACCTGGCAACTGGTCAATCGTGGCATGCTGGTAACCGCCATCGACAACGGACCGATGGCCGAAAGCCTTATGGACACCGGCCTGGTGCAACACTTGATGGCCGACGGTTTCACCTTCAAGCCCAAGCAGCCGGTGGACTGGATGGTCTGCGACATCGTCGAGAAACCGGCGCGTAACGCTGCGATGCTCGAAGAGTGGATTGGCGAGGGGCATTGCCGCGAAGCGGTGGTCAATCTCAAGTTGCCAATGAAACAGCGTTACGCCGAAGTGAAGCGTTTGCTGGAGCGGATTGCCGAGGGCTTCAAGGCCCGTGGCATTCGGGTCGAGATTGGCTGCAAGCAGCTCTATCACGACCGCGAAGAAGTGACCTGCCACCTGCGTCGGCTTGACACAAAGAAACCAAAATCCCGCTGAAGTTGTGCACTGATCGTTCCCACGTCGAGGCGTCGAACCGTCCGCGTGGGAATGCATCCCGTGACGCTCTGCGTCACATCCAAAGGCGGAACGCAGAGCGTCCCCGGCGGCATTCCCACGCGGAGCGTGGGAACGATCAACGCGTAACGCAATAGATGACCGAACACCCGGCAATGCGCGACAATGCCGGCCAGTTTCAGGAGTTAATCATGAGTGAAATGCTTGATACGCCGGTAGACGGCACCCTCGACGCCACCGGCCTGAACTGCCCGGAACCGGTGATGATGCTGCACCAGCACATCCGTGACCTGGTGCCTGGCGGCCTGCTCAAGGTGATCGCGACCGATCCCTCGACCCGTCGCGACATTCCCAAATTCTGCGTGTTTCTCGATCACGAACTGGTCGCGCAGCACGAAGAGGCTGGCACCTACCTGTACTGGATCCGCAAGAAACTCGCTTAACCCGCCGATTGGCTGATGCGGATCCGTTTGCGTGCACTGCGCGTGAGACGGATCGACAGCATCAGCGCCGCGCAGCTCAAGCCCACGATCAAACCCTGCCACAGCCCGCTTGGGCCGCTCGGCGTGCCAAACCAGTCGGTCAGCCCCAACGCGTAACCCACCGGCAAACCGATCCCCCAATAGGCGAACAGCGTCAGGATCATCGTCACCCGCGTGTCCTGATAACCGCGCAACGCGCCGGCCGCGGTCACCTGGATCGCATCGGAAAACTGGAACAGCGCCGAATACACAATCAGCATCGACGCCACGCGAATCACCGTAGGATCAGCCGTATAGATCGTTGCGATGTGTTCGCGCAGCAACAGCATCATGCTCGCCGAAATACAGGCGTAAGCCAGCGCCGTGCCCATGCCGACCCCGGCAGCGAAGCGAGCCTCTCGCGGTTCCTGGCGCCCGAGCGCCTGGCCGACCCGAACCGTCACCGCCATGCCCAGGGAGTAGGGGATCATGAACACCAGCGAGCTGAAGTTCAGCGCGATCTGATGTCCGGCAACCACTGTGGCGCCGAGGCTGCCAATCAGCAGGGCGATCACCGCGAAAATGCTCGACTCGGCGAACACCGCAATGCCGATGGGCAGGCCGATGCCCAGCAGGCGTTTGATCACCGACCATTGTGGCCAGTCGAAACGGCTGAACAACTGACTCGACTGGTAAGCCGGTGCCCAGCGCTCCCAGCCGGCCATCCCCAGCGCCATCACCCACATCACGATCGCCGTGGCCCAGCCACAGCCGACACCGCCCATGGCGGGCACACCGAAGTGGCCGTAGATGAAGACGTAGTTCAACGGAATGTTCAGCGCCAGGCCGCACAGGCCAAGGACCATCGCCGGGCGTGTGCGGCCCAGGCCGTCACTGAAGCAGCGCAACACATGGTAGATGGCAACGGCGGGCAGGCCGCTGGCGATGCCGTGCAGGTACTGCATGCACGGGCCGATCAGCTCGGGATCGACCTTCATTTTGTGCAGGATCGGTTCGGCGCTGAACAGCATGGCCGTCGCGATCAGGCCCACGACCAATGCCAGCCACAGCGCCTGACGCACGATCGGACCGATCTCGCTGTGGGTACCAGCGCCGAAACGCTGGGCGACTTTCGGGGTGGTGGCCAGCAGGGTGCCGGTCATCAACAGGAACACCGGCACCCAGATCGAGTTGCCGAGCGCCACCGCCGCCAGGTCGCGCGGTCCGACCCGACCGGCCATCACCGCATCGACGAAGCCCATGGCGGTGGTTGCCAGCTGCGCGATCATGATCGGCAGCGCGAGCGCAAGCAGGGTTTTGAGCTCCAGGCGAACCCGGGCCGGGCGGGTTAGGGAAGTAGCGGCGGGGCGGTCGGTCACGGAATTCAAGGGCGAAACGTCCAAAGATTTTGAGGCGCGAGGCGGCGCATTCTACGCGTTGACGCAGCGGTCAGGAAAAGTCCTGTGTTAGGGATTTGTAAGCGGTTTGCGGATCTTTATGCATCCCGGGTGGCCCATCACCTTCATCTACGCCTAAACTGCCGATCCCCCAAAGGAGCCTGCCATGCTGATTGTTGCCGACGAAAATATCCCGCTGCTCGATGCCTTCTTCGAACGTTTCGGTGAAATCCGCCGGGTGCCGGGGCGCTCCATCGACCGCGCCACTGTCGAGCAGGCCGATGTGCTGCTGGTG
Organism: Pseudomonas sp. IT-P294; assembly: GCF_949767865.1. Lineage (NCBI taxonomy): Bacteria > Pseudomonadati > Pseudomonadota > Gammaproteobacteria > Pseudomonadales > Pseudomonadaceae > Pseudomonas > Pseudomonas sp. IT-P294. The sequence goes on from NZ_CATKQW010000033.1 coordinate 438,023, forward strand.
CGTTCGGTGACCAACGTCAACCGCGCGCTGCTCGAAGGCAGCAAGGTGCGTTTTGTCGGCACCTGCACCATTGGCACCGACCACCTGGACCTGGACTACTTTCAGCAGGCCGGCATCACCTGGTCCAGCGCCCCCGGCTGCAATGCCCGGGGCGTGGTCGACTACGTGCTCGGCAGTCTGTTGACCCTTGCCGAGATCGAGGGCGTCGACCTGAACCAACGCACTTACGGCGTGATCGGTGCCGGTGAAGTCGGTGGCCGCCTGGTCAAGGTTCTGCGTGGCCTGGGCTGGAACGTGCTGGTGTGCGATCCGCCAAGGCAAGCCGCTGAAGGCGGCGATTACGTCAGTCTCGAACAGATCATTGAACAGTGCGACGTCATCAGCCTGCACACCCCTTTGAAGAAACACGGCGCCCAGTCGACCTGGCATCTGTTCGAGCGAAACCGCTTGAACCAGCTCAAGCACGGCGCCTGGTTGATCAACGCCAGTCGAGGCCCGGTGGTGGACAACGCCGCCCTGCGCCAGGTGTTGATGCAGCGTGAAGACCTGCAAGCGGTGCTCGACGTTTGGGAAGGCGAACCTGAAGTCGACGTGGCGCTGGCCGAGCTCTGCGTGTTGGCGACACCGCACATTGCCGGTTACAGCCTTGACGGCAAACAGCGCGGGACGGCGCAGATCTACCAGGCGTATTGCGAATTTATCGGGCAAGCGCCGCAGGTCAGCTTGAGCGATTTGCTGCCGGCACCGTGGTTGTCGCAGGTTACCCTGAGCGCCGAAAGCGATCCGGCCTGGGCGTTGGCGATGCTGTGCCGCGGTGTGTACGACCCGCGTCGCGACGATGCGGATTTTCGTCGTAGCCTTGTCGGCAATGTGAGTGAGCAGCGTGCGGCGTTTGATGCGTTGCGCAAGCATTACCCGCAGCGACGCGAGATCGATGGGCTCAAGGTACGGATCGATGGGGATTCGCCTGAGTTGCTGAAGATTGTGTCGGCTTTGGGTGCGACCGCGGTCTAGGAACCGAGTCGGCCCTATCGCGGGCAAGCCACGCTCCCACAGGTTTTGCGTCGTTCAGCTAATTGGCTAACGCCCTAAATGTGTGGGAGCGTGGCTTGCCCGCGATGGACGCGCCACGATTTCCAGAAAAGCACCCATAAAAAACCCGGCCATCAGGGCCGGGTCAAGAAGACGGTGGCTATATCACTTTTGTTCGGCAGGCTTGACCAATCGCTTTTCCAGTTCGCTGCAGGCTTGCTGGATCATGTTTTCAGTGATCGGTACTTCGCGCCCATCCTTATCAATAATCGAGCAACCCAGAGACTGGTCGGGCTGTGTGCGGATCACTTGAATCTTGTCATCGCTGCTGTGTTGCAAGGACATGGCCTGTCTCCTCTTCAGATTGTGCGCCTACTTTAAAACCGCCAGGTGACCGGGCTATGACAACTCCCTACGGTCTTTCCAGATCGGCAACCCCACTCCACCAGAAATTCCCGAACGTTGCCACCCGCACTTTAGACCGATAGCGTCTAGCGCCTAGTCTCTGCGGTCATAATTAAAGTGACTCATTGTGATTTACAACGTTTCAGCCCACGTTGAGCGGTGTAGGCTGAGCCCATCCAATGCGTACCTGGAAAACCTCGATGCTCTCTGCCCGTCACCGCCGTGCGATCCGCCTTACCCTGCGATTTCTTGCGCCCTATCGCTGGCAAGCCTTCGGCGCTTTGCTCGCGTTGATCGTCACCGCCGGCATCACCTTGTCCATGGGGCAGGGGATTCGGCTGTTGGTGGATCAGGGGTTCATGACTCAATCGCCACACCTGCTCAACCAATCCATCGGCCTGTTCATGGTGTTGGTGGTGGGGCTGGCAATCGGCACCTTTGCGCGCTTTTATCTGGTGTCCTGGATCGGCGAGCGCGTTGTCGCGGACATCCGCCGGCAAGTGTTCAATCACCTGGTTTATCTGCATCCGGGTTTCTACGAAGACAATCGCAGCTCCGAAATTCAGTCGCGCCTGACCGCCGACACGACGTTGCTGCAATCGGTGATCGGTTCTTCGTTGTCGCTGTTTCTGCGCAATTTGCTGATGGTGATCGGCGGGATCGTCTTGCTGTTCATCACCAACCCCAAACTCACCAGCATTGTGGTGGTGGCGCTGCCCCTGGTGATTGCGCCGATCCTGATCTTCGGCCGCCGAGTGCGCAGCTTGTCGCGCCTCAGTCAGGACCGGATTGCCGACATTGGCAGCTATGTTTCCGAAACCCTTGGTCAGATCAAAACCGTGCAAGCCTACAACCACCAGGTCCAGGACGAGCAACGTTTTGCCGTGACCGTTGAAGAAGCGTTCAACACCGCTCGCAAGCGCATCTTCCAGAGGGCCTGGCTGATTACCCTGGTGATCGTGCTGGTGCTGGGCGCCGTCGGCGTGATGCTCTGGGTCGGCGGCATGGACGTGATCGCCGGGCGCATCTCGGCGGGTGAACTGGCGGCATTTGTCTTCTACAGCCTGATTGTCGGCAGCGCCTTCGGCACGTTGAGCGAAGTGATCGGCGAACTGCAGCGTGCGGCAGGGGCGGCGGAACGTATTGCCGAGTTGCTGCGTTCGGAAAACATCATCCAGCCCCCAACCACTGGCCTGGTGACCCTGCCTGATCGGGTAAAAGGCAATCTGGCGCTGCAAGACGTGCGTTTTTCCTATCCTTCACGCCCGGAGAGTTATGCCGTCGATGGCTTGAGCCTGACCATCAATGCCGGGGAAACCCTCGCGTTGGTCGGTCCGTCCGGTGCCGGCAAGTCAACGGTGTATGACCTGCTGCTGCGTTTCTACGATCCGGCCTCAGGGCAGATTCTTTTGGATGGCGTGCCGCTGACCCAGCTCGATCCCCTCGACCTGCGCCGCTGTTTCGCCCTGGTCTCGCAAACCCCGGCACTGTTCTTTGGCAGCATCGAAGAGAACATCCGCTACGGCAATCCGACGGCGACTTTGGCCCAGGTCCAGGAGGCCGCAAAAATCGCCTACGCCCATGAGTTCATCGAGCAAATGCCCAATGGTTACCAGACTCACTTGGGTGACGGCGGTCTCGGATTGTCCGGCGGTCAGCGTCAACGTCTGGCCATCGCTCGGGCGCTGCTGGTGGATGCACCGATCCTGCTGCTGGACGAAGCCACCAGCGCCCTCGACGCGCAGAGCGAGCACCTGATCCAGCAAGCCCTGCCGAGCCTGATGAAGAACCGCACCACACTGGTCATCGCCCATCGTTTGGCTACGGTGAAAAACGCCGACCGGATCGCGGTGATGGATCAAGGAAAACTGGTGGCGGTGGGAACGCATCAGGAGCTGATTGCGAGCAATGCGCTGTATGCGCGGCTGGCGGCGTTGCAGTTCAGTGATGGGTACACCGCTCTGACTGACCCGGTAACAGAGTAACCGGCCAAGCAGATCGCAAAAAAAATGCCCGCATCAATCGATGCGGGCATTTTTGTTCAGGAGGTCAAACCCTCCTCACTGATCGTCAAAATACCGTTCATGCCAATCAACCAGTGGTTGTGGCGAGTTGAGTTTCTGGCCGTAGATCACTGAGTACGACAGTACGTTTTGCACGTACTGGCGGGTTTCGTCGAACGGGATGCTCTCCACCCACACGTCGAAGCTCAGGTGATCGGCGCCGCGCAACCACTGGCGAACACGGCCAGGGCCGGCGTTGTAGGCGGCGGAGGCGAGGACGCGGTTGCCGTTGAACTGACTGTGAACCTGGCTCAGGTAGGCGGCGCCGAGCTGGATGTTTTTGTCCGGGTCGAGCACTTGTTGCGGCGAAGCCAAGGGGATGCTGAATTTACGTGCGGTTTCCTTGGCAGTGCCCGGCATCAGCTGCATCAGGCCGCTGGCGCCGACGCCGGAGCGGGCGTCGTCCATGAAGGCGCTTTCCTGACGAGTGATGGCAAACACCCAGCTCGAATGCAGGCCACGGACCTTGGCTTCACGCACCATGGTTTCGCGGTGGGCCATCGGGAAGCGGATGTCCAGATCGTCCCAGTATTGCGCCTGACTGATGGTGCGGATCGCCGGGAAATACCATTTCAGGTCGTAGGCCAGTTTTGCCTGGGCGACCATTTCATCCCGATTGAAGTGTCGGCTGACGTGGTACCACTCACGGCGTCCATCGACGATCTGCCCGCGAGCGTGGAACTCCAGGGCGCGACGAATGCCCGGCGTGTTGCGTACCTTGTTCATTAACGCCTGGCTCAGCACCAACGGCTTGTTCGCCAGCGAATAGGGAGACTGCGAACGGTCGGCGGCGAGGAAGCCGTAGAAATCGCGCTCACGGGCGAGATTCTTGTAGAGCGTTTGCGCTTCCGGGTTCTGCGGCTGCGCCAGTTCAAGGCTGCGAGCCTGCCAGTAGCGCCAGCGATTGGTGGTCGCCAGATCCTGCGGCAGGCGGCGGGTCAACTGATAGGCATCGTCCCAGCGGGCCAGACGCAGCAATAGGCGCAGGCGCCATTCCGACACAGTGTTGTCGCGCAGCTCGGGGTCATATTTGGTCATGACGTCCAGCGCGCGAGGGTCGAAGCGGCGGGCGAGGGTCAAGCCGATTTCACGGGCGATGGCCACTTTCTCATCACGGGAGAAATGCATGCTGCTGGCATAGCCATCCAGCAAGTTCATGGCCTTGTCGGGATCCTCGCGAGCCAGGCGGCGCAAGCCGAGGCTGACCACGTCGGACATCGGCTCATCGGCCGGGGTGAAGCGCGAAGGCTGGTTGAGCAGCTCGGGTTTTTGCGCGACATCAACCAGCAAGCGTCCTCGAGGGGCCAGGGTGGTCAGTCCGCTGATCAGGCTGTTGGCCAGCGGATAGTTGCGTGCCTGGGCGGCGAGTTTGGTGCGCTCCCAGCGTTTCTGTTCGGTCAGTTGGCCTTCGGCGGCCCATTGCCCGAACAGTGCATCGCACGCGGCAGGTTGGGATTTGCCGGTCAGCCAGAGTTTATTCGCGTTGGCGTAGCCTTCGGTTTTCTGGTTGTGACCGATCTGATACTGCGCGTTCAGGCAGTCCAGCTCCGTGAAATTGAGCTTGGGATCGTAATACTTGACGAAGGTCGCCCAGTCACCGCGCTCGGCCAGCCAGCGCAACCAGCGCAGTTTCATCCAGTTGGCTTGCGGCAGGTCACCGTGTTCGGCAAGGAATTTTTCGATCTCGGCATTGCTGGCGGTTTTCAGCCGAGCGGTCAGTTCATCGTAAGCCAGGTACGGCTCCAGCGGATAATCGCTGAGGGCCTGGCTGTAACGGAAATAAGGGCCTGTATCGCCCTTGGCCAGGGCACGCTTGGCCTCATCGTAATATTGACGTTGGGTAGACAGGTCCACCGCCTGGGCGGTTTGAACGGCAGCGGCAGAGAGAATCAAACAAGATAAAAAACTAAAAAGGCGACTGCGCATGAGACGTCCGGGCAGAGAAAATCATGACAAGTGCTGACGTAAGTCGCACTGGATAATCTGTAGCTTAGCCTTTTGCCAGCAACGGGCGAAAGCTTTGCCGGCCTTGCGGCACAAGTTCGCAACAATTGTCATGCAGAGTGAGACGAAGGTGAAATTGCCGGCCTTCTGAAGCCTCAAGTCAGGTAGAATACGCGCCCGGTTTTTGGAGAAGCTCATGACCCTGCTCAAATTCAGCGATGTGTCCCTTGCTTTCGGCGCTATGCCGTTGTTGGACAAGGTGTCCTGGCAGATCGCCCGTGGAGAGCGGGTGTGCATCATCGGCCGCAACGGCACTGGCAAGTCCAGCATGATGAAGCTCGTCAAGGGCGACCAGAAGCCCGATGAGGGCTCCGTTTGGCGTGCGCCAGGCCTCAAGATTGGCGAATTGCCGCAAGAATTGCCGGTAGCCGACGAGCGGACCGTGTTCGACGTGGTTGCCGAAGGCCTGGACGGTGTTGGCGAGCTGCTCGCGCAGTATCACCACCTGAGCCAGAACATCGTCACCGATGCCGACCTGGACAAGCTGATGCATGTCCAGCACGACCTCGAAGCCCGTGATGGGTGGCGTCTGCAGCAACTGGTCGACAGCACCTTGAGTCGTCTGCAATTGCCGGCTGACAAAACCCTCGCTCAATTGTCCGGCGGCTGGCGTCGTCGCGTCCTGCTGGCTCAGGCCCTGGTTTCCGAACCGGACCTGCTGCTGCTCGACGAACCGACCAACCACCTGGACATCGGTGCGATTGCCTGGCTCGAAGAAGCGCTGAAGGATTTCCAGGGCGCCGTGCTGTTCATTACGCACGACCGTTCATTCCTGCAGAACCTCGCCACCCGCATTCTGGAACTGGATCGCGGCGGCCTGATCGACTGGAACGGCGACTACGCCAGTTTCCTCGTGCACAAAGAGGCCTCGCTGGCGGCTGAAGAGACCGCCAACGCGCTGTTCGACAAGAAGCTGGCCCAGGAAGAAGTCTGGATCCGCCAGGGTATCAAGGCGCGTCGCACCCGTAACGAAGGCCGTGTACGCGCCTTGAAAGCCCTGCGCGTCGAGCGTAGCGAGCGTCGCGAGCGCACCGGCAAGGCCAACATTCAGTTGGACACCGCTGACAAATCCGGCAAGCAGGTGATGGTACTCGAGAACGTGAGCTTCGCTCACCCGGGCGGCCCGTTCCTGATCAAGGACTTCTCGATGGTCCTGACGCGCGGCGACCGTATCGGTCTGCTCGGCGCCAACGGTACCGGCAAGACCACATTGCTCAAGCTGATGCTCAGCGGTCTGCAACCGACCAGCGGCACAGTGGAAGAAGGGACGCGCATCGACGTGGCCTACTTCGACCAGTTGCGCCATCAGCTGGACCTGGAAAAGACCGTGATCGACAACGTCGCCGAAGGTCGCGACTTCATCGATATCGACGGTCAGAGCCGTCACGTGCTGAGCTACCTCGGCGACTTCCTGTTCAGCCCGCAGCGTGCCCGCACGCCGGTCAAGGCGCTGTCGGGTGGTGAGCGTGCGCGCCTGCTGCTGGCGAAACTGTTCAGCAAGCCGGCCAACCTGCTGGTCCTCGACGAACCGACCAACGACCTCGACGTGGAAACCCTCGAACTGCTGGAAGAGGTCTTGCTGACCTTCAACGGCACCGTGCTGATGGTCAGCCACGACCGGGCATTCCTCGATAACGTGGTGACCAGCACCCTGGTTTTCGAAGGTGAAGGCAAGGTTCGCGAATACGTCGGTGGTTATCAGGACTGGTTGCGTCAGGGCGGTTCGCCGCGTCTGTTGGGCGTGACCGAGAGCAAATCCGGCAAGGCCGACCTGGCCTCCGCGGTCGTGACTGCCGAAGCGGCACCAGTAGCAGCAGCGGTCGAAGCGCCGGTGGCGAAGAAAAAGCTCAGCTACAAATTGCAGCGTGAGCTGGAAATGTTGCCGGGTCAGATCGAAGTCATGGAAAAGCAGATCGCAACCGTTGAAGCTCAGATGGCTGATACGGCTTTCTATCAGCGCCCGGCCACGGAGACAGCCGCGGTGATCGCTCAGCTGGAACAGTTGCAGGCTGAACTGGACGTGATGGTCGAGCGTTGGGCTGAGCTGGATGCCTGATTGACCCTGCGATAAAAAAGCCCGGCGCTCAGTGATGAGCGCCGGGCTTTTTGTATCGATTGCGATCTACAGGCTGTAGTAGGCGCCCTGTGGGAGCGGTCAGCTCTTGATCAGGCGAACCGCGAGTACATCGCACGGCGCACCGTGCAGCACGTCATTGGCGGTCGAGCCCAGCAGCAGTGCCAGGCCGTGTCGACCATGGCTGCCCACCACGATCAGGTCGCAGGTTTGTTCCTTGGCCAAGTGGTGGATCTCCTGGCGTGGCTGGCCGTAGGTCAGGTGACTGTATTCCCTGGAGAGTTCCGGGTATTTCACGATCAACCGGTCCAGTCGCTCCTTGGCCTGATCAAACTGTTGTTGTTGCAGTTGTGACAGGTCCATGGGGACGTCGCCGCCAAAGGCCATGGCCATGGGTTCGACGATGTGTACCAGGGATAATTTCGCACCGCTGCTCACCGATAGCTCGCGAGCACGGTGGATGACAGGGTCGCACTCTTCGGTTAGGTCTACAGCGACCAGGATGTGGGTGTAGGGCATGAGGTGCTCCTCCTGAGGATTGCAATATTGGTAAGTATGGCTGGTTTCAAGCGCATTGGTTTCAAAGTGACTCAAAGCGCCCATCAAGAATCGGGAGTACAGATATGACGGTCTGGATAGTGGTGTCAATCCTGCTGGTGGTACTGAGCCCACTTGCATGGTTGCGCCCGTCTCGCGGGCAGAGTGGACGAATGGCGTTACGGATGGAGGCGCGACGCATCGGGCTGTCCATGCAACTGGCACCGCAAGAGTGGCCGCACTGGCTGAGTCAGGAGCCGCCGAGCCCGTGTGCCCAGTACCATCGGCCGCGTCGTGGCAGCCAGCCCGCGTGCTGGAGCTACTGGCAAAAGTCGCCAGGTGTGTGGGTGAATCAGTGGCAGGAGGTCTGCGAGGATCAAGCGCTGCTCAATCATTTCGAAAAATTGCCAGCCAATGTCTACAAGATTGAGGCGGACAAGCAAATGATTACGCTGTATTGGGGAGAAAAAGGAGAAGCGACAGTATTGCAGGACATTGATGCGGTGCTGAAAGCGCTGGCATGACCCGTGGACATTTCGCGCTGCAATGGCGCGAAACCTCCGACAGACAGGCAATAAAAAGCCCGACATCATCATCGGGCCGGGGTTGGCCAGGCAGGCCGGTAATTCTTTGTGTCGCTGAATCTACGCCGGGCATTCGCCAGCAGCGTTGACATTTTTTTCTCAGGTTCCTGCAAGCGTAGCTTGTTAAACAAAGGCTGCAGCGAATTAGGGCGACTTTTCTAACTATTGATTCTATGAATGGCTACACATGCATCTGCGTGTTGAAGATCTTCGCAGTACGGAAGTGACCGCAAAGTCGCGTTTCAACCTGTATTTTGGGCGATTGACAATTGTCGGAAATTCCGTGAAGGTGGCGTACCCAAATCAAACGGGCGTATGAATTGAGCGTTTGTATTACAGATCGCTCCTACAGAATCCCGACTATCGCGTTGGCGGGTGTGCCGGGTGGATTGGCGTAGCATCGACGTTAAACGTCCTGCCAAGCCATTTGCCTGCGTCCGACGTGTACTGTTCAGCTTCCATATCGTGGAGATCAGTTGATGATTTACGAAGGTAAAGCCATCACGGTTAAGGCTCTTGAAAGTGGCATCGTCGAATTGAAATTCGACCTCAAGGGTGAGTCCGTCAACAAGTTCAACCGTCTAACCCTGAACGAACTGCGTCAGGCCGTAGACACCATCAAGGCAGATGCTTCGATCAAGGGTGTGATCGTCAGCAGTGGCAAGGACGTCTTCATCGTCGGCGCCGACATCACCGAATTTGTCGAGAACTTCAAGCTGCCTGATGCCGAGCTTGTTGCTGGCAATCTGGAAGCCAACAAGATTTTCAGCGATTTCGAAGACCTCAACGTCCCGACTGTCGCCGCTATCAACGGTATCGCCTTGGGTGGCGGTCTGGAAATGTGCCTGGCGGCGGACTACCGCGTCATGTCGACCAAGGCCAAGATCGGTCTGCCGGAAGTGAAGCTGGGCATCTACCCTGGCTTTGGCGGCACCGTGCGCCTGCCGCGCCTGATTGGTGCCGACAACGCCATCGAGTGGATTGCCTCCGGCAAGGAAAACCGTCCTGAAGACGCACTGAAAGTCAGCGCCGTCGATGCAGTGGTTGCACCTGAGAAGCTTCAGGAAGCGGCCCTTGAGCTGATCAAGCGCGCCATCTCCGGAGAGTTCGACTACAAGGCCAAGCGTCAGCCGAAGCTGGAAAAGCTCAAGCTGAATGCCATCGAACAAATGATGGCTTTCGAAACCGCCAAAGGTTTCGTTGCCGGGCAAGCGGGTCCTAACTACCCGGCACCGGTTGAAGCGATCAAGACCATCCAGAAAGCCGCGAACTTCGGTCGCGACAAGGCGCTGGAAGTCGAAGCGGCCGGTTTCGTCAAACTGGCCAAGACCTCTGCCGCGCAGAGTTTGATCGGTCTGTTCCTGAACGATCAGGAGCTGAAGAAAAAGGCCAAGGCCTATGATGAAATCGCCAAGGACGTGAAGCAGGCTGCCGTATTGGGCGCTGGCATCATGGGCGGTGGTATCGCTTATCAGTCGGCGTCCAAAGGCACTCCGATCCTGATGAAAGACATCAACGAGCACGGCATCGAGCAAGGTCTGGCAGAAGCCGCCAAGCTGTTGGTCGGCCGCGTTGATAAAGGTCGCATGACCCCGGCGAAAATGGCTGAAGTGCTCAACGGCATTCGTCCGACCCTGTCCTACGGTGATTTCGGTCACGTGGATCTGGTTGTCGAAGCGGTCGTCGAGAATCCAAAGGTCAAACAAGCCGTGCTGGCTGAAGTCGAAGACAAGGTCAAAGAGGACACCATCCTCGCGTCCAACACCTCGACCATTTCCATCACCTTGCTGGCCAAGGCCCTCAAGCGTCCGGAAAACTTCGTCGGCATGCACTTCTTCAACCCGGTGCACATGATGCCGCTGGTTGAAGTGATTCGTGGCGAGAAGTCCAGTGAGCTGGCGGTTGCCACCACCGTTGCCTACGCCAAGAAAATGGGCAAGAACCCGATCGTCGTCAACGACTGCCCGGGCTTCCTGGTCAACCGCGTGCTGTTCCCGTACTTCGGCGGTTTCGCCAAACTGGTCAGCGCCGGTGTGGACTTCGTCCGTATCGACAAGGTCATGGAAAAATTCGGCTGGCCGATGGGCCCGGCCTACCTGATGGACGTGGTCGGCATCGACACCGGTCACCACGGTCGTGACGTGATGGCTGAAGGCTTCCCGGACCGCATGAAAGACGACCGCCGCTCGGCTGTGGACGTCCTCTACGAAGCCAAGCGCCTGGGCCAGAAGAATGGCAAAGGCTTCTACGCCTACGAGACCGACAAGAAAGGCAAGCAGAAGAAGGTGGCCGATCCGTCGGTGCTGGAAGTGCTCAAGCCGATCGTTTACGAGCAGCGCGAAGTCACTGACGAAGACATCATCAACTGGATGATGATCCCGCTGTGCCTGGAAACCGTGCGTTGCCTGGAAGACGGCATCGTCGAAACTGCTGCCGAAGCCGACATGGGTCTGGTCTACGGTATTGGTTTCCCTCCATTCCGTGGCGGTGCGCTGCGCTACATCGATTCGATCGGTGTTGCCGAGTTCGTTGCCCTGGCTGACCAGTACGCTGATTTGGGCGCGCTGTACCACCCGACCGCAAAACTGCGTGAAATGGCCAAAACCGGCCAACGGTTCTTCGGTTAAGCGTCCCAACTTTTGAGCGAGAGTGAAATTTTATGAGCTTGAATCCAAGAGACGTCGTGATTGTCGACTTCGGTCGTACTCCGATGGGCCGCTCCAAGGGCGGCATGCACCGCAACACCCGCGCCGAAGATATGTCGGCGCACCTGATCAGCAAATTACTGGAGCGCAACGTCAAGGTCGACCCGAATGAAGTCGAAGACGTCATCTGGGGCTGCGTAAACCAGACCCTGGAGCAGGGCTGGAACATTGCTCGCATGGCGTCGCTGATGACTCAGATCCCGCACACTGCCGCCGGCCAGACCGTCAGCCGTCTGTGTGGTTCGTCGATGAGCGCTCTGCACACTGCCGCACAAGCGATCATGACCGGCAACGGTGACGTGTTCGTGGTCGGTGGCGTCGAGCACATGGGCCACGTGAGCATGATGCACGGTGTCGATCCGAACCCGCACATGTCGCTGTACGCGGCAAAAGCTTCGGGCATGATGGGCCTGACCGCTGAAATGCTGGGTAAAATGCACGGCATCACTCGCGAACAACAGGATGCTTTCGGCGTGCGTTCCCACCAGCTCGCTCACAAGGCGACTGTGGAAGGCAAGTTCAAAGACGAAATCATCCCGATGCAGGGCTACGACGAGAACGGTTTCCTGAAACTGTTCGACTACGACGAAACCATTCGTCCGGAAACCACCCTGGAAAGCCTGGCGGCTCTCAAGCCTGCTTTCAACCCGAAGGGCGGCACCGTGACAGCGGGTACTTCGTCGCAGATCACCGACGGTGCTTCGTGCATGATCGTGATGTCGGCGCAGCGTGCACAAGACCTGGGCATCCAGCCTATGGCGGTGATCCGCTCGATGGCAGTGGCAGGTGTGGACCCGGCGATCATGGGCTATGGTCCAGTACCGGCCACCCAAAAAGCCTTGAAGCGTGCGGGCCTTGGTATTAACGATATCGACTTCTTCGAGCTCAATGAAGCTTTCGCCGCACAGGCCTTGCCAGTGCTGAAAGATCTGAAAGTACTCGACAAGATGAACGAGAAGGTTAACCTGCACGGCGGCGCAATCGCCTTGGGTCACCCGTTCGGTTGCTCCGGTGCTCGTATCTCCGGCACTCTGCTGAACGTGATGAAGCAAAATGGCGGCACCTTCGGGGTAGCCACCATGTGCATTGGTCTCGGCCAAGGCATCTCCACCGTCTTCGAACGCGTTTAAGCGTTCCGTTGACGGAAGCCGGGGCCAAGTGCCCCGGTTTTTGTTTTTCTGAATTTATTTTTTGTTTTTATTTTTAAAAGATTTGAGTGAGGGCCAAGCCATGCCGATACAACCTGGGCTCTACCAGCATTACAAAGGTCCGCAGTACCGCGTATTCAGCATTGCGCGGCACTCGGAAACCGAAGAAGAAGTGGTCTTCTATCAAGCCCTGTATGGCGATTACGGCTTTTGGGTGCGTCCCTTGAGCATGTTCCTGGAGTCGGTCGAAGTTGACGGCGAACAGGTGCCACGCTTTGCTTTGGTGCAAGCCGAACCGAGCCTTTTTTCGACGCCATAAGCTGAGTGCGCGCAAAACCCTGCGCTTGACCTCACCTTGTAGCCACTATATATAGCGGTGCCGCGTCAGGCGCCAACCGCCTTTCACTTCTAGAATTCAGGAATTTTCTGATCCATGGGCAAATCGCTGGTCATTGTGGAATCCCCGGCTAAGGCCAAGACCATCAACAAGTATCTGGGTAACCAATACGTGGTGAAGTCGAGTATCGGCCATATCCGAGACCTGCCCACCAGCGGTTCGGCTAGCGCCAGCAAAGAGCCAGCCGCCAAGCGCGGCAAGGCCGCCGCGGGTGAAGGTCCGGTGCTCACGCCGAAAGAGAAAGCGCGCAAGCAGCTGGTCTCGCGCATGGGTGTCGATCCCGATCATGGCTGGAAAGCCAAGTACGAGATCCTCCCTGGCAAGGAAAAGGTCATCGAAGAGCTGCGCCGGCTCGCCAAGGATGCTGACACCATCTATCTCGCAACCGACTTGGATCGCGAGGGGGAAGCCATTGCCTGGCACCTGCGCGAAGCCATCGGTGGTGACGACAGCCGCTACAAGCGCGTGGTGTTCAACGAAATCACCAAGAAAGCGATCCAGGAAGCCTTCTCCAAGCCGGGCGAGCTGGACATTGATCGTGTAAACGCACAGCAAGCACGTCGTTTCCTCGATCGTGTCGTGGGTTACATGGTTTCTCCGCTGCTGTGGGCCAAGGTTGCCCGTGGCCTGTCTGCCGGTCGTGTGCAGTCGGTGGCGGTGAAGCTGGTCGTTGAGCGTGAGCGTGAAATTCGCGCGTTCAACCCGGAAGAGTACTGGGAAGTTCACGCTGACCTGGGCACCGCCAAGGGCGCGACCGTGCGCTTTGATGTGGCCCGCGAGAAAGGCGAGGCCTTCAAGCCGCTCAACGAAGCCCAGGCCATGGCTGCGCTGGAGAAGCTCAAGGCTTCCAGCTACAGCATCGTCAAGCGCGAAGACAAACCGACCAGCAGCAAGCCGTCGGCACCGTTCATCACGTCCACCCTGCAACAGGCTGCGAGTAACCGCCTGGGCTTCGGTGTGAAGAAAACCATGATGATGGCCCAGCGTTTGTACGAAGCGGGCTACATCACTTATATGCGTACCGACTCCACCAACCTCTCGGCCGATGCCGTGACGATGGCGCGCACTTATATCGAAGGCGAGTTCGGCAAGAAGTACCTGCCGGAAACCCCGAACGTCTACAGCAGCAAGGAAGGCGCACAAGAGGCTCACGAAGCGATTCGTCCGTCCGACGCCAATACCGAGCCAAGCAAGCTGTCGGGCATGGAACGTGACGCAGAGCGGCTCTACGAGCTGATCTGGCGCCAGTTCCTCGCTTGCCAGATGCTGCCGGCTCAATACCTGTCGACCACTGTTACTGTCGGCGCCGGTGATTTCGAGCTGCGCGCCAAGGGCCGTATCCTGAAGTTCGACGGTTACACCCGCGTCATGCCGCAAATCGCCAAGCCAGGCGATGACGATGTGCTGCCGGACATGGCCCAGGGCGACGCGATGAAGCTGATCAAGCTTGATCCGACCCAGCACTTCACCAAGCCGCCGGCGCGTTACTCGGAAGCGAGCCTGGTTAAAGAAATGGAAAAACGCGGCATCGGTCGTCCTTCGACCTATGCGGCGATCATTTCGACCATTCAGGACCGTGGCTACGTCGCGCTGCACAACCGTCGTTTCTACTCGGAAAAGATGGGCGATATCGTCACTGAACGTCTGGCCGAGAGCTTCTCCAATCTCATGGACTACGGCTTCACCGCCGGCATGGAAGAGAACCTCGATGACGTGGCCCAAGGCGAACGGGACTGGAAAAACGTGCTCGACGAGTTCTATGGCGACTTCAAGAAGAAGCTCGAAGTAGCCGAAAGCGCCGAAGGCGGCATGCGCGCCAACCAGCCGGTAATGACTGACATTCCGTGCGTGTTGTGCGGTCGTCCAATGCAGATTCGTACCGCGTCCACTGGTGTGTTCCTGGGTTGCTCGGGCTACAGCCTGCCACCGAAGGAACGCTGCAAGGCCACCGTCAACCTGGTGCCGGGCGATGAAATCGCTGCGGATGACGAGGGTGAATCGGAATCGCTGGTCCTGCGCGGCAAACACCGTTGCCCGATTTGCAGCACGGCGATGGATGCGTACCTTCTGGATGAAAAGCGCAAGCTGCACATCTGCGGTAACAACCCTGATTGCGACGGCTACGAAATCGAAGAGGGTAACTACCGCATCAAGGGCTATGAAGGTCCGAGCCTGGAATGCGACAAGTGCGGCAGTGAGATGCAGCTCAAGACCGGCCGTTTCGGCAAGTTCTTCGGGTGCACCAATGCAACGTGCAAGAACACCCGCAAACTGCTGAAAAGTGGTGACGCGGCACCGCCGAAGATGGACCCGGTGAAGATGCCTGAGCTGAAATGCGAGAAGGTCAACGACACCTATATCTTGCGTGACGGTGCTTCGGGTCTGTTCCTGGCAGCCAGCCAATTCCCGAAAAACCGCGAGACGCGTGCTCCGCTGGTCATGGAAATTGTGCCGCACAAGGATGAAATCGATCCGAAGTACCATTTCCTCTGCGAAGCACCTAAAAAGGATCCGGACGGCCTGCCTGCCGTGATCCGTTACAGCCGCAAGACCAAAGAGCAATACGTGCAGACTGAAGTCGACGGCAAGCCGACTGGCTGGAAGGCGTATTACGACGGCGGCAAGTGGACCGTTGAAGACAAGCGCCCGGCAGCCAAGGCTTAATCAGGCGCGATACACAAAAGGCCGCATGCAAACCTTCGGGTTTTCATGCGGCCTTTTTGTTTTGTACTTGCGGGAGGCGGAGGTCATCCACGACACTGTCTGACCTGCGTGAAGCAATTATTTCGTTGTGGAGACTGCCGTCATGGCCCACGAACTCTATACCCGCACCAACCAGAAGATTTATTTCGCCGGCCTGTCGCTGGAAGCGCTCGCTAAAGCCGAAGAGGGGCGGGCAATGAACTCCCTGGCGTTGATTCAGGCAGGACGTGAATCGGCGTTGTTCCACCTGTACGGTGCGTTGCTGGGCTTGTGCCATGAAATCGCCGGCTTCTATCGCCTGCCTCAGGCCAGCGCGCCTCGTGCCGAGTTACTGCTGACTCGCGAGATGCTGGACACCATCGCCATTCCCGAAATGGCCGAGATGGTCGAGTTGGCGCAAAACCCTGAAACCTGGCTGGCCAAACTGCTGGCGGCTCACGCAGCGTTGTTTCAACCACCTCGCGCTCCGCACAAGCCTAAAGGTGATGTGACGCAACCACTCATCCTGGCCGTTAATCTGGATGATGAAGACGCGCCAGAGGAGCTGAGCCGGGAAGAGCTGGAGAGCTGGCGTCAGAACCTGAAAGGGTTGGCGATTCGGTTTCGCGAAGGTTTGAACGAGTGTTAAGGGAAGGATGACCCGATGGGTCGTCTGCTCAGGGATGAGCGCTGGTAGATTCTGCTTCGCGATGACATCTGGTCAAGTTACTGAGCGAAGCCTGGCCGATGCCTATATAATCCCCGCCTTTCGTGGAGAACAGACCTTTATGCCAACGTCCTTTCTAGAAATTGTCGAGTTGCCAGACGGCCGAATCGAGCTGCGCAGGGCCGAGGACGAAGGTTCTCTGGTTACTTTGGATTTCTCCGAGGATGCCAAAGTGTTCCTGCAAGGTCAGCACGTGGAAGTCGCCAAGGCGATGTTGAGCGTCGGCGTGCAGATGGCAGGGCGCCTGGTTGAAGGTGAATTCAATACGGATGAGGGTTCGCGGGTCCTTCATTGATCCCGTTCGTCGCTTTCTGCTGATACCGCTCCAGTCCGGCTTCTCTGTCCGTTGAGAAGCCCTGCGCTATGCATGGCGCGTTGATACACGTTAACCCAATCGAATATTCAGGCTTTGGGCATCCCCGATACGGGCTGCGCTGATCAGTTGTTGCCGTGAGTTTGTGTTCAGCGGGTTGAGCCAGCTGACAACCGTGTGGCTGCGGCCCAGGCGCAAGGCTTCGCAAGTCAGCTGCTGGGCACTCTGAGTGCCGCGCGGTTGCAGCAGCAGGATACGTTCGCGGTTGAGGCCAGCTTCGCGCAGCCACACTTGAGTCAGGCTGGCGGGCGGAGCAATCAGTGTCAGCCAGCGTGCGTCCTGATCCTGACTCAGCTCCCGTAGAATGGGCGCCAGAAGGTTCAGGCAGTTCCCCGCCGCACCACGCAATGACAGCTCGCTGAAGACTTCGGGTTCTGCGCTCCAAGGCGACTCGACCACGTCTTTCAGGATCGGTGCCAATGGCTGCGCCATAAATGCCTCGAACAATGGCAGTTGGGCTTGCTGTGGTGTGTGTGGGAACTGCATAGAGCCTCCTTTAGCGGCGAATGACGCCAACACTCAAGCCTTCGATCACCAGTTCCTGATCTTTCAGGTTCACTTCGATAGGGGCGAATTCAGGGTTTTCGGCAAGTAACCAGACCTTGCTGCCATCGCGCTTGAAACGCTTGACGGTCACTTCATCACCGATCCGTGCCACGACGATCTGGCCGTTGCGGGCTTCACGGGTGGTGTGGACGGCCAGCAAGTCGCCGTCGAAAATACCGACGTCTTTCATGCTCATGCCATGAACGCGTAGCAGGTAGTCGGCACGCGGATGGAAGAAGGCAGGGTTGATGTTGCAGGACTCTTCGATGTGCTGCTGGGCCAGTATCGGCGCGCCGGCGGCCACTCGGCCGATGATCGGCAGTGTGGATTCGTCGGCCTTGGCTTCGAAGCCAGGGATGCGAATGCCGCGGGAGGCGCCCGGGGTCATCTCGATAGCACCTTTTCGGGCCAGTGCTTTCAGGTGCTCTTCAGCCGCATTGGGCGATTTGAAACCCAGTTCCTGAGCGATTTCCGCACGTGTCGGCGGGTAACCGTTGTCTTCGAGGCAGCGTTTGATGAAGGCCAGAATCTCTGCTTGGCGTGGCGTCAGCTTTAGCATATTGATCGCTCTGTCTTTTTATACAGTGACTGGGATTATATACAGTGGATCGGTCTTGGCAATGCCCCTTTTTTTGTTGGCCGCTGGACGGTCAATCAGGCTGCTGATTAAAGCGTTGACGATGTATGGTTAAATAGCTGACCGACCATTCCCAAAACGAACCGGCAGGCTTGACAACGCACAGGCTGAAACGTATGTTTCAAACAAGTGTTTGTCAGGCGGAGTAGCCATGGCCCAGTCGGAAACCGTTGAACGCATTCTTGATGCTGCCGAGCAGTTGTTCGCGGAAAAAGGTTTCGCGGAAACCTCTTTGCGCCTGATCACCAGCAAGGCCGGTGTCAATCTGGCGGCGGTGAACTATCACTTCGGATCGAAAAAGGCGCTGATTCAGGCGGTCTTTTCGCGTTTTCTCGGCCCGTTCTGCCTGAGCCTTGATAAAGAGCTCGAGCGCCGTCAGGCCAAGCCTGAAAACAAGCCGACGCTTGAAGAGTTGCTCGAAATTCTTGTCGAGCAGGCGCTCGTCGTGCAGCCACGCAGTGGCAACGATCTGTCTATTTTCATGCGGTTGCTGGGCCTGGCTTTCAGTCAGAGCCAGGGCCACTTGCGACGTTATCTGGAAGACATGTACGGCAAGGTATTTCGCCGCTACATGATGCTGGTTAACGAAGCCGCGCCGCGTATTCCACCGATCGAGTTGTTCTGGCGCGTACATTTCATGCTCGGTGCCGCGGCTTTCAGCATGTCGGGGATCAAGGCGCTGCGAGCGATTGCCGAAACCGATTTCGGCGTCAACACCTCCATCGAGCAGGTCATGCGCTTGATGGTGCCGTTCCTGGCCGCTGGCATGCGCGCCGAAACCGGCGTCACCGATTCGGCGATGGCCACCGCGCAGTTACGCCCTCGCAGCAAATCAGCCCCGGTTGCCGCCAAGGTTTAACCGCACACGGGTGGGCGGGGCAGCTGACATCCGCTAAGCTAGCCGCCCATGCCGACTCTCGTTCTGAACCCGCTCCCGATTGATATCGCCGTCCCGCCGGGCACCGCCCACGGCGGCGATTATGTGCGAGCCGGACTCATCGTTTTCAAGGAATCTCTATGACTGCTGGCCTGCAAGGCTCGTTGATGGTGGACGTCGCCGGTACCTGGCTGACGGCCGAAGATCGCCAATTGTTGCGCCAGCCCGAAGTGGGCGGCCTGATCATTTTTGCCCGCAACATAGAGCACCCACGCCAGGTGCGCGAGTTGAGCGCCGCGATTCGCGCCATCCGCCCCGATCTGCTGTTGGCGGTAGACCAGGAGGGGGGGCGGGTTCAGCGTCTGCGTCAGGGGTTCGTCCGGCTGCCGGCCATGCGCGCCATCGCCGACAACCCGAACGCCGAATACCTGGCCGAGCAGTGTGGCTGGATCATGGCGACCGAAGTATTGGCCGTTGGTCTGGACCTGAGCTTCGCCCCGGTGCTCGACCTGGACTACCAGCGCAGCGTCGTTGTCGGTACCCGTTCCTTTGAAGGTGACCCGGAGCGCGCTGCGCTTCTGGCCGGTGCCTTCATCCGCGGAATGAACAGTGCCGGCATGGCCGCCACAGGTAAGAATTTTCGGGTCACGGCTGGGCCGAGGCAGACTCCCACGTCGCTATTCCTACCGACGAACGCAGTCTCGACGAGATCCGCGCCAAAGACCTGGTGCCGTTTTCTCGACTGAGCAAGCAACTGGCTGCCGTCATGCCGGCGCATGTGATTTATCCACAGGTTGATTCCCAGCCAGCCGGTTTCTCCCGACGCTGGTTGCAAGACATCCTGCGTGGCGAGTTGCAGTTCGACGGGGTTATCTTCAGTGATGATCTTTCCATGGCGGGCGCCCACGTGGTCGGCGATGCGGCCAGTCGAATCGAAGCCGCGCTGACTGCCGGTTGCGACATGGGCCTGGTGTGCAATGACCGTGCGGCCGCGGAGTTGGCGCTGAGCGCCGCCCAACGCATGAGGGTCAAGCCGTCGCCGCGTATCGCGCGGATGCGCGGGCAGTCATTCGCCGGCACCGAATACCGTCAAGACCCGCGCTGGCTCGCCGCTGTCGGCGCGCTCAAAGAAGCCCAACTGATTGATTAAGGACTTTTCGTTATGACGGTTTACGCGATTATCGGTGGCACCGGCCTGACTCAGCTCGAAGGCCTGAACATTCGTCAGTCGCTGGCGGTGGACACTCCTTACGGCGCCCCTTCGGCTGAGGTGCAGATCGGTGAGTACGCGGGCAAGGAAGTGCTGTTTCTCGCGCGTCACGGTCACCCGCATCGGTTTCCGCCGCATCAGGTGAACTACCGCGCCAACCTCTGGGCGCTGAAGCAGGCTGGCGCCGAAGCGATCCTGGCGGTCAATGCCGTGGGCGGGATTCACGCGGCGATGGGCACCGGGCATTTTTGCGTGCCGCACCAACTGATCGACTACACCAGCGGCCGTGAACACACCTATTTCGCCGATAACCTGGAACACGTCACTCACATCGACTTCAGCTACCCCTACAGCGAATCACTGCGTCAGCAATTGATTGCGGCGCTGGCGGCTGAAGGCGTTGGCTACAGCGATCAAGGCGTGTACGCCTGCACTCAAGGTCCTCGCCTGGAAACCGTTGCTGAAATCGCGAAACTGGAGCGTGACGGCTGCGACATCGTCGGCATGACCGGCATGCCGGAAGCGGCGTTGGCGCGTGAACTAGAACTCGATTACGCCTGTCTGGCGCTGGTGGTAAACCCGGCAGCAGGCAAGTCCTCGGCGGTGATCACCATGGCCCAGATCGAGCAGGCGTTGCATGACGGGATGGGTAAGGTGAAGTCGACATTGGCGCGGGTATTGGCGGGTTGAATTCCGTCCTGATGAAATGTCCGGCTGCCGTACTGATTTCAAGCGACGTTGATTTATGACGACAATAACCAAGCAACTTCATACGCTTCGTTGGGCAGAAGTGTTCAGTCATCGCGCTCTCGAGAAGGCCCGCAGTTATGCGGATGAGGATCGGGTAACGATCCATCAGATCGACGATTCGATGATTGTCGCATCGTGCGTCGGCTCCAAATCGCAGGTGTATGAGCAAGTCATTGAGCTCTCTGAATCTCTGCAGGGGCAAGAAGAGCTTCGATGCGTTTGTTCCTGTCCTGTCATGTTCAATTGCAAGCACTGCGCTGCAGTTATCTATCACCTGCAAGATCATCACGGTCAACAGCCTGAAAGCGCCGTTCAGGTCCACCTGAATCGCGAATTGGAGCGCTGGCTCGACGCAATTCCTTCTACAGACAAGACGCCCGTTGAGCCGGCGGTGGGGACAAATGCGCGCCTGCTCTACAAACTCAAGGCAACGTCCGTCGCCGGGAAATGGACGCTGGAGGTTTTCAAGGCGCGTCAGCTAAAGGATGGCCGTTTTCAAGACATCAGGTCGATGTACTCGCTGTCGGACACACTCATACGCCAGCCCGGTTACCTGACCGAGTTGGATCTTCGAATCGCCAGGCTGTTAGTCGCCGTTCACTCCCACCACGCCTATTACTCCGGCTACCCCCTGGAAAGCAGCAGTGGCGCCGAACTTATCGAAATGCTGTTGCGAACCTCGCGACTTTTCCTTGATCTCGAACAACCGCAGCCCCTGACGCCGGGAATGAGAAGAGCGGGGCACTTTTCCTGGGCCGAACAAACCAATGGCAGTTTTCGCCCGCAATGGGGCAGTGAAACGGCCCCAGTAGAAACAATTCTGGCCCTGGAGCCCTTGTATTATCTGGATCGCGAGCGGCTGCAAGTAGGGCCGCTATTCAGCGAGCTGGATGACAAACTGGCTTGTCACCTGACTTTGGCTCCGGAAATCCCGGCGGGTCAGGCCATGCAATTCAGCCATCGGATGAGTGCCTCGACGAAAGTTGCTCCACCGCAAAGGCTGACGGAGCGGGTGATCGATGACATTTTTCCCGAAGCGCACCTGACGCTCAATAGCGGCATGCGCTACAAAAACTGGAAGTATGAGCCGGAGCATCGTGCCGCATTGGCGATCACTTACAACGGCCATCCGACGTCGGACAGAAATCCGGAAGTGTTAATCCTTTCCGGGACTGAAACCCAGCGTATACAGCGCAACCCCTTCGCGGAGAAAGCGCTGCGTCAGGCCCTGCAAAAGCATGGTTTCAAAAAGGCCACGCGCAAAAGCAGCCTGGACCGTCCCGGCGAAATGTTCACCCTGGCGGATGACGCAGCCTGGCTTGCCTTTGCGCAGGAGGGGGTTCCGGCGCTGAGGGAGAAAAACTGGCTGATCGAGATCGGCGATAAATTCCACTTTAACGTGCAGCCCGTAGAAGAGTGGTATGCGCAAGTCGAGGAAGAGTCGGGGCATCAGTGGTTTGACCTGCAACTGGGCATCGTGGTCAACGGCGAGCGCCACAGCCTGCTGCCGATATTGCTGCATTTGCTGCGTAGCCAGCCACAGTTGATGGATCCTGCAACTCTGGCCCAACGCAACGATGACGAATTGTTGCTGATTGGCCTGGGTGATGGGCGTTTCGGAGCCAAACCCCATGGCAAAGTCGCGCTGCCCTATGGTCGGATAAAACCGCTTATGGCCACCCTGGGCGAGTTGTACCTGGGGGGGCATCAAGGTGATTCATTGCGTTTGAGTTTGCCGGATGCCGCGCGCCTCAGTGCACTGGAAGGTGTCCCGCTGGTTTGGCAGGGCGGTGAACGACTGCGTAGTTTTGCGAAGCGTCTGCGAGAGTCGAACCATGTTCATGTCTCTGCGCCCGAGGGCTTGAAAGCGACACTGCGGCCCTATCAGCTGGAAGGTCTTAACTGGATGCAAACCCTTCGGGAGCTGGAAGTCGGTGGCATTCTCGGCGACGACATGGGGCTGGGGAAAACCCTGCAAACCCTGGCTCACCTACTGACGGAAAAGCAGGCCGGGCGGCTTGATCGTCCGGCACTTGCCGTGATGCCCACCAGCCTGATCCCCAACTGGCTAGACGAGTCACAGCGCTTTACTCCGCAATTGAAGGTGTTGGCGCTGCATGGCACGGCACGGCAAAAAGACTTTGCCAGCCTGGCCGAATATGACCTGGTGTTGACCACCTACGCACTGTTGTCGCGGGATCTAGCGGTTTTACAGCCTCAGGTCTGGAGTGTGCTGATTCTCGATGAGGCGCAGAACATCAAGAACCCGATCAGCAAAGCGGCTCAGGCCGCCCGTGATCTACAGGCACGTCAACGGCTTTGCCTGAGTGGCACACCGCTGGAAAACCACCTCGGCGAGCTCTGGTCCCAATTTCACTTTTTACTGCCCGGTTGGCTTGGCGACAGCAAAACCTTCAATCGCGACTACCGCACGCCGATTGAAAAACACGGCAACAGTGAGCGGATGCAACATTTGAACGCGCGGATAAAACCCTTTTTGCTGCGTCGCAAGAAAGATCAGGTCGCCACGGAATTGCCGCCCAAGACTGAAATCATCCACTGGGTTGATCTCAGCGATGGGCAGCGGGATGTGTATGAAACCGTGCGCGTGGCGATGGACAAAAAGGTCCGGGACGAAATCGCGCGCAGTGGCGTCGGCCGCAGTCAAATCATCATCCTCGATGCGTTACTCAAGTTGCGTCAGGTCTGCTGCGATTTGCGCTTGATCAACATGCCGATCACGGCAAAGGCTCTTCGATCAGGCAGTGGGAAACTGGTCAGCTTGATGGAGATGCTGGAAGAGTTGCTCAGCGAAGGTCGTAAGATTTTGCTGTTTTCGCAGTTCACCTCGATGCTGGCGTTGATCGAGGAGGAGTTGCAGCAGCGTGGCTACGGTTATTCATTGCTGACGGGTGAAACGACGGATCGGCGGACGCCGGTCAAGGATTTCCAGAGCGGTAAAGTGCCGCTGTTTCTGATTAGCTTGAAGGCCGGGGGTACAGGCCTGAATTTGACGGCTGCGGACACGGTGATTCATTTCGACCCCTGGTGGAACCCTGCGGTAGAAAATCAGGCGACCGACCGTGCCTACAGAATCGGGCAAAACAAACCCGTGTTCGTCTACAAGCTGATTGCCCGTGGCACCGTGGAAGAAAAAATACAGGCGTTGCAGCAGGAGAAGGCTGCGTTGGCAGGGGCGGTGCTTGAGGGCGGGACGACAGGCGGGTTGAAGCTTGAGCAGAGTGATATCGAGGCGTTGTTTGCGCCGCTGCCTGGTCTCAAATCTTGATCAATAGTTTATGAGTGAGGGCCTCTTCGCGAGCAGGCTCGCTCCCACAATGGTTTGATGCTGTCCCCGGTATTGCGGGCAATCCAAATCCAATGTGGGAGCGAGCCTGCTCGCGAATGCAATCTATCAGGCACCGGCGTTTCAGCGCTTCTCCAGCTTGTCCGGCAATGGCGCAAACAACGCTTCGATATCATCGCTCTGCAACTTCCAGTCTCCGGTCTGACGTCCGTCCAGCACGCCGGCCGCCAGATCGGATTTTTCCTTTTGCAGGTGCTGAATCTTCTCTTCCACCGTTCCGCGGGCAATCATCTTGTAGACGAACACCGGTTTCTCCTGGCCGATGCGATACGCCCGGTCAGTCGCCTGGTTTTCCGTCGCCGGGTTCCACCACGGATCGTAGTGAATCACCGTATCCGCTTCGGTCAGGTTCAAACCAACACCACCAGCCTTCAAGCTGATCAGAAAGATCTGACGCTTACCACTCTGGAAGTCTTTCACCGGCGCACGTCGGTCTCGGGTCTGTCCGGTCAGCAGTGCATATTCAACGCCGCGCTTAGTCAGCTCCACTTCGATGAGCGCCAGCATCGAGGTGAACTGCGAAAACAGCAGAATCCGCCGACCTTCCTCAAACAATTCCTCAAGCATTTCCATCAAACTGTCGAGCTTGCCCGACGTGCTGCCGCGAGTGGGCAATACAGCATCGTTGACCAAGCGCAAATCGCAGCACACCTGACGCAGCTTCAGCAGCGCCTCAAGAATGATGATCTGACTGCGCGCCACGCCTTTGCGGGTGATTTCGTCGCGGACTTTCTTGTCCATCGCCAGGCGCATGGTTTCGTATACATCGCGCTGTGCTTCGTTGAGTTCGACCCAATGGATGATTTCGGTCTTGGGCGGCAATTCCGTTGCGACTTGTTCCTTGGTCCTGCGCAACAGGAACGGTTTGATCCGACCGTTCAGATGCTGAAGCCTGATTTCGCTGGCACGCTTTTCGATGGGCACTCGGTAATCGCGGTTGAAGCTTTTGACGTCACCGAGCCAGCCAGGCAAGAGGAAGTGAAACAGCGACCACAGTTCGCCCAAGTGGTTTTCCAGCGGCGTACCACTCAGGCACAGGCGCTGGCGCGCGTTCAACTCGCGGGCAGCATGGGCGGCCTTGCTGTTGGGGTTTTTGATGTATTGCGCTTCGTCCAGCACCAGCACGTGTAGCGGCTGCGCCGCCAGTCGTTCGATGTCTTTGGGCAGCAATGCATAGGTGGTCAGGATCAGGTCGTAATCGGCCAGGGTGTCGAAATGCTTTTTCCGACTGGCACCGTACAGCGCCAGTACGTTTAGCTGCGGCGTGAAGTGCGCCGCTTCATCCAGCCAGTTCGGGATCAGGCTGGTGGGCATTACCACCATGCACGGTCTGTCGAGGCGTCCGGCGATTTTTTCGCTGAGAATGTGCGCCAGGGTTTGCAGGGTTTTGCCCAGGCCCATGTCGTCCGCGAGAATTCCGCCGACTTCCAGTTGCCGCAACGACTGCATCCAGCTCAGGCCTTCGAGCTGATACGGACGCAAGGTCGCATTCAAGCCTTCTGGCGCGGCAGCGGTGTAGTCTTTGATGTCGCGCAGGCGCTGGGCAAAGGTGCGGATCTGCTCGCCGCCTTCCCACAGCAAAGGCATGTCTTCCAGTGGGTTCAGGCGTATGGCATCGGCCTTGCTCAGGCGCAATGTGGTTTCGCCGGGTTCCTGCAGATAAAACTCGCCGAGGGTCGCCAGCACCGGTTTCAATCGGCCGAAGGGCAGGGCGACCTGCAAGGGGCCGTACTCGGAATTCGGGCGATTGGGGATGTTCACCAAAATCAGTTCGTCATCACGACGGCGGGCGAGGCGTTCCGGGTTGAGGATTTCGGTGTGGGAGCGCATCAGGTTCAGCAGGATCGGCAGCAGGCTCAGTCGCTCGCCGTTGACGATGATCCCCAGCTCCAGATCGAACCAGTCGCGCTCCGGCGCCTGTTCAACGGTGGCGTACCAATCGTCCACGGCCGTCAGGTCGAAACCGAAATCTTCGTCGATCTGCAGCTCCCAGCCCTGGGTGCGCAGTTTCGGTAGCTCATTGAGGGTGAAGGTCAGCCAGGCGCTGTCGTTGACCATCTCATAGAGTTCGCCGGCGCTTTCCGGCAAGGCTTTGCTTTGTCGGGTGGCGACTTTGAAGCCAAGAATTCGCAGCTGTTCCCTGTAGGCCTGTTCGACTTCGGGGTGGCGCTTTATCCGCAGCGTCTGGGTTTCCTGACGGATCAGGATGTCGGCATTCTTCTGCCCGCTGACGTACTCATCCAGATAGCTGAACGACAACGCCGCGCGATGCTGGATGTAGCGCTGCATCTTGCCGTTGCGTGGTTCGAAGGCGCTGAACTCGATGCTTGCCAGCCACAGGCGCGGCACCGGTTGCACGTTCTCCACCAGCACTTGTGGCGGCGCCTTGGGGCTACGGTTTTCCAGCACCGCCTGAAGTTTTTCCAGCAGCTCGGCATCTTGCGCGGCGGCGGGGTAGGCCAGGGTTTCCTGAACCTTCAGCAACACCGCCGCGCAATGCTTGCAGTTGCTGTGCACCGGGCATGTGCATGTCGCATCGACCATCAGCAGCGTGGATTTGGCTGATTCGCGCAGGCGAATGGTCTGACGGTAGACGTTACCGCCAGAGCCTTCGCACGCAGCGAGGATCGTTGCATCGCCGGCCTCGACAATCCTGACGCGGTTCTCCAGCGCGTAGCGGCGGCCGCGCTCCAGGCTTTGTTCCTTGAATCGGCTGACCCAGGAAGGTGCCAGGGGTTTGCTCAGGGTCGGGGCCATAAGGACTTCAATCAGTCCGGAATTTCATCGGGGACTGGCCGAGGCGCAGGGACGGTCAGCGAGGTGATCTTGATCAGCATGGCCAAGTGGCCGTTGTCGAGGAAATTCAGCTGGCCGTTCTTGGTGTGACTGTTCTGCTTCAGGCGTTCGCTGGCGGTCACCAGGCCGTTGGCGTCAATCTGGTTGACCCAGAAGTCGGCGTCGACGTCGGTGAAACGCCCCAGTTTCAGGGTCAGGGTGCCTTCGATCGGGAACTGGCCGAACTGTTCCTTGCCGTCGTTGATCGCAACTTTACTGGCTGCTTCGCCCAGGGTCTGTTGCCAGGCCTTGTGCAGCAACACCGTGTATTCCGTGCTGGCGGTGAGTTTTGCCACTTCGCTATTGAGGCTCGGCGTGCGCAAGCTGTCGGGGTTGATGCGTTGGGCGCCGGCAGCCCAGTCTTCGGGTGCGGCTTTGCTGACAATGGCGGGAACGGAGTTCTGCCGGATCAGAATCATTTCAATCTGATACAGGTCATCGGCAAACGCCGTCGGGACGAACGATGTTATCAACACCGTTGTCAGCAAAGTCAGTAAACGAAACAGGCGCATGCGGCGTCCTTCAAGCAGTTTTCGGGATGAGGCATTCAAGCAGCGCCTCTACAGTATTAAAGCGCTCTTGCGGGCTTTCCATCGGGACCATGAATTTAAACATCGTGGCGCCTTCGAATTTGTAGCGTTTGGGCTGGCCTTGAATCAGTTTGATCAGCGTCAGCGGGTCGACCGGTGTTTGCGCCGCAAACTCGATTCGACCGCCTTGCGGGCCGCCATCGACTTTCTTGATGCCCAGCAGTTCGGCCTGCAACTTCAACGCCGTGATGCGCATCAGGTTCTTGGTTGGTTCAGGCAACAGGCCGAAACGATCGATCATCTCCACCTGCAGGTCCTTGAGGCCTTCCTCGTCAGTGGCCGAGGCGATGCGTTTGTAGAGAATCAGTCGGGCATGCACGTCCGGCAAATAGGCTTCGGGAATCAACGCCGGGACTCGCAGGTTGACTTCCGGGCCACCGCCGAGCGGCTGATCGAGGTTCGGTTGCTCGCCCTTGCGGATCGACTTCACCGCGCGCTCAAGCATCTCCATGTACAGCGTGAAACCGACGGCCTGGATCTGACCGCTTTGACCGTCGCCCAGCAGTTCTCCGGCGCCGCGGATTTCCAGGTCGTTGGTAGCAAGGACGAAGCCCGCGCCGAGGTCCTGGGTGTTGGCGATTGCTTCCAGGCGTTTTTCCGCATCCGGGGTGATTTGTTGGCGCGGCGGCGTCAGTAGATACGCGTAAGCCTGGTGGTGGCTGCGACCGACCCGACCGCGCAACTGGTGCAACTGCGCCAGGCCGAACTTGTCGGCACGCTCGATGATGATGGTGTTGGCGCTCGGCACGTCGATGCCGGTCTCGATGATGGTCGAGGCAATCAGCACGTTGAAGCGCTTGTGATAGAAGTCGCTCATCACCTGTTCGAGATCACGCTCGCGCATCTGTCCGTGGCCGATGCCGATCCGTGCTTCCGGCACCAGTTCGGCGAGGTCGGCGGCGCATTTCTCGATGGTCTTCACGTCGTTGTGCAGGTAATAGACCTGGCCGCCACGCAACAGCTCACGCAGCAGGGCCTCTTTGACCGTGCTCTTGTTCTGCTCCATGACGAAGGTGCGCACCGAGAGCCGACGTGCCGGCGGCGTGGCGATGATCGACAGGTCACGCATGCCCGACACCGCCATGTTCAGCGTGCGCGGAATCGGCGTGGCGGTCAGGGTCAGGATATCGACTTCGCTGCGCAGGGCCTTGAGCTGTTCTTTTTGACGGACACCAAACCGGTGTTCTTCGTCGATGATCACCAGCCCCAGGTTTTTGATTTTCACGTCATCCTGCAGCAGCTTGTGCGTGCCGATGACGATGTCGATCTTGCCTTCGGCAAGGTCTGCGACCGCTGCGTTCACTTCCTTGGTCGACTTGAAGCGGCTCATGACTTCCACGGTCACCGGCCAGTCGGCGAAGCGGTCGCGGAAGCTGTTGTAATGCTGCTGGGCGAGCAGGGTGGTCGGTACCAGGATCGCCACCTGGCGACCGCCATGCACGGCGATGAACGCGGCGCGCATTGCAACTTCGGTCTTGCCGAAACCAACGTCGCCGCAGACCAGTCGATCCATCGGCTTCGGCGCGAGCATGTCGGCGCGTACGGCGTCGATGGTGGTTTGCTGGTCTGGCGTTTCTTCGAACGGGAAGCCAGCGCTGAATGTCGCGTAATCGGCTTTCGGGTCTTCGAAGGCATAACCTTCGCGAGCAGCGCGACGGGCATAAATGTCGAGCAACTCGGCAGCCACATCGCGCACCTGTTCGGCGGCTTTGCGCTTGGCTTTCTGCCAGGTTTCGGAGCCAAGTCGATGCAACGGGGCCAGAGCATCGTCGCTGCCGGTGTAACGCGCGATCAGGTGCAGGTTGGCCACCGGCACGTAAAGCTTGGCGCCCTCGGCGTATTGCAGGGTCAGGAATTCGGCGGCCTGATTGTCGATTTCGAGGGTCGCAAGTCCCAGGTAACGACCGACGCCGTGATCGATATGAACCACCGGCGCGCCTTCGCGCAGCTCGGTGAGGTTCTTGATGACCGCATCATTGTTGGCATCGGCGCGTTTTTCGCGGCGGCGGCGTTGCATCACGCGCTGCCCGAACAGCGGGCTTTCGGCGACCAGCGCCAGGGCCGGATCGTCCAGCACCAGGCCTTCGTCGAGCGGCGCGATGGTGATTGCCAGGCGCTCCTTGCTCGCCACGAAGTCCGGCCAGCTGTCGACGGTTTTCGGTCGTAGCTTCAGGCGTTCGAGCAATTCCAGCAGCACTTCGCGACGACCCGCGGACTCGGCGGTGAACAGCACGCGTCCGGGGAACTCGTCGAGGAAGCCGGCCAGCGCCGCCAGCGGCTGGTTGGCCTTGGCTTCGATGGCCAGGTTCGGCAATTCGCGCGCCGGAAAGCGCTCGCGGCCGACACCGGTTTCCACGTCCTGTTGACTGGCCACCACCCGTGGCCAGTTTTTCAGGCGGGCAAAGCAATCTTCCACCGGCAGGAACAGTTCGGCCGGAGGCAATAAAGGACGGGATGGATCGACGCGACGCTCTTCGTAGCGATTACGCACGTCGTTCCAGAAGTTTTCCGCCGCCTGCTCGATGCCCGGCAAGGAGAACACTTGCGTGTCCTGAGGCAGGTAATCGAACAGGGTCGAGGTGTCATCGAAGAACAGCGGCAGGTAATACTCGATACCGGCCGGCGTGATCCCGCTGCTCAAGTCCTGAAAGATCGGGCAGCGCCGGAAGTCGACATCGAAGCGTTCACGAAAGCGTGCCTTGAAGCGTGTGACCGCGTCTTTCTGCAGCGGGAACTCCCGCGCGGGCAACAGGCGAACGGTGTCCACTTTGTCGATGGAGCGCTGGTTTTCCGGATCGAATGTACGAAGCGTCTCGATTTCATCGTCGAACAGATCGATGCGGAAGGGCAGTTTGCTGCCCATCGGGAACAGATCGATCAGCGAACCACGCACGGTGAATTCACCGTGTTCGTAAACCGTATCGACGTAGCGATAGCCGCTGGCTTCCAGTCGGGTGCGCATTTGTTCGACGTCGAGCTTCTGACCGACATCCAGAACGAGGCTGCTGCCGAGCAGGAATTTGGTCGGCGCCAGGCGATGCAGGGCCGTGGTGATCGGTACTACCAGCACGCCGTGGCTCAGTTCCGGCAATCGATAAAGGGCGGCGATACGCTGGGAAATGATGTCCTGGTGTGGCGAAAACAAATCGTAGGGCAGGGTTTCCCAGTCCGGGAAATGCAGCACCGGCAAATCCGGGGCGAAGAAACTCAGCTCCTGTTCCAGCCGTTCGGCACTTTGGCTATCGGCGGTCAGGAGCAGGGTAAAGCGCTTGGCAGCGCTGGCGGCCTCGGCGATGGCCAGGCTCAGGGCGGCACCGGGCAAGTTGCCCCAGTGCTGTTTACCTGCCGCGGCAGGGAGAAGCGGTAGACGCAGAACGGGCACGGAAGGTTGAGCTCCAAGCGTTGCGACAAAGTCGGTAATTGTAGCGGTCCCGGGTGCCGCCTGTCAGTTGCTAGTGTGTCTATTACGCAGGTTTGGCGAAATGTAGTGGTAAAGACAAAATACGGCCGGTTTTTACTCGAAATTGACGATTATGTAGTGGCAAATCGATCGAGTGTTACGGAGGGTTACGGATAAGACAGCGGTATCTCCAAAAAATTGACTGCGCTGAAAGCCGCGGATTTACTGGGCTTTAGCGATGCGTGATTTTTTTGAACAGGAATTTGTTACGGATCGCACGACAGGCGCGCATTGCTACGGGAGGCACTCGGCGGCATAATGTAGCCCCTTTTTTCTGCCCCTACATGTGGAAGGTTCCCGTGACTCAGAAGCCCGACCAGTGTCTTGGTGAATGGATCGACCGTGAAGCACTCGCAGAAGCGATGATTCCGCTTATCGGTCAGCTCTACCGCAATAACAACGTGGTGAGCTCGATCTATGGCCGCAGCCTGATCAACCGTTCAGTCATTGCGATTCTCAAAGCTCATCGCTTTGCTCGTCACCGCCAGTCCGATGACAGCGAACTGTCCGTCCACGAAACATTCCCGCTGCTCAAAGCAATGAGCGAGCTCAAGCTCGGCGCCGCTTCGGTCGACCTGGGCAAGCTTGCCGTCAAGTTCAAGGCCGAAGGCAATGGCCGTACTGCCGAGCAGTTCGTCCGTGAAGAACTGGCTGACGTGGTTGGCCAACAGAACGTTGCCGCTCGCAAAGGCACTGACGTGGTTCTCTACGGCTTCGGTCGTATTGGCCGTCTGCTGGCGCGTATCCTGATCGAGAAAACCGGTGGTGGCGACGGCCTGCGTCTGCGCGCCATCGTTGTCCGCAAGGGCGCCGAGAACGATCTGGTCAAGCGTGCAAGCCTGCTGCGTCGTGATTCGGTTCATGGTCCGTTCGATGGCACCATCACTATTGATGAAGCCAACAACACCATCACCGCCAACGGCAACCTGATCCAGGTGATCTACGCGAAAAACCCGACTGAGGTGGATTACACCCAGTACGGCATCAAAGACGCATTGCTGGTGGACAACACCGGCGTATGGCGTGACGCCGAGGGCCTGGGCCAGCATCTGTCCTGCCCGGGTATCGACCGCGTCGTGCTGACCGCGCCTGGCAAAGGCAAGCTGAAGAACATCGTTCACGGCATCAACCACGGTGAAATCACCGCTGATGACAAGATCGTTTCGGCCGCTTCCTGCACCACCAACGCCATCGTGCCGGTGCTGAAGGCTGTCAACGACAAGTTCGGCATCATCAATGGCCACGTCGAAACCGTTCACTCGTACACCAACGACCAGAACCTGATCGACAACTTCCACAAAGGCGATCGCCGTGGTCGTAGCGCCGCGTTGAACATGGTCATCACCGAGACCGGTGCTGCCACTGCTGCTGCCAAGGCCCTGCCTGAGCTGGCTGGCAAGCTGACCGGTAACGCGATCCGCGTTCCGACGCCAAACGTGTCGATGGCCATTCTCAACCTGAACCTTGAGAAAGCCGCTACCCGTGAAGAGATGAACGAGTACCTGCGCTACATGGCGTTGCACTCCGATCTGCATAAGCAAATCGACTACGTCAACTCGCAGGAAGTGGTTTCCACCGACTTCGTTGGCTCGCGCCACGCAGGCGTTGTGGACGCTGAAGCGACCATCACCCAAGACAACCGCGTCGTTCTGTACGTTTGGTACGACAACGAATTCGGTTATAGCTGCCAGGTGGTTCGCGTGATGGAAGACATGGCCGGTGTAAACCCGCCAGCTTTCCCGCGCTAAGCTTCATTAGCTGCACATGAAAACGCCCCGACCTAGGTCGGGGCGTTTTTGTTTGTGTGTCTGTTGGGTCTTTGTTGCCTACACTGGCCTCATCGCTAGCAGGCTAGCTCCCACAGAGGACTTGTGAACGCCACAGATCCAGTGTGGGAGCTAGCCTGCTAGCGATTGCGGTCTGTCAAGCGCCGCGGACCACTGACGCCTGCGCAGTCCGCAACTCATGCCGATTACCGCGGAACAACACCAGCGTGGCAATCAAGCCCAGCACCGCCGCGCCACTGAGCCAGATCCCCGGTGCGGCCTTGTTGTCCAGCACATGGATCAGATAAGTACAGGCCGCCGGTGTAAAACCACCAAAGGTCGCAGTCGCCAGGCTGTAGGCCAGCGAGAAACCGGTCGTACGAACTTCCACCGGCATGATTTCGGTCAGGGCCACCACCATGGCGCCGTTGTACGAGCCATACAGGAACGACAACCACAACTCGACGATCAGCAAATGGCTGAAACTCGGGTTCGCCACTAGCCACGACAGGGCAGGGTAAGCCGTGAGAATCGCCAGAATCGTCGCCGCCAACAGCAGGGGTTTACGGCCAATCTTGTCGGACAGCGCGCCCATCACCGGCAGCCAGAAGAAGTTCGACAGCCCGATGCACACCGTTACCAGCAGCGCATCCAGATCCGACAAATGCAGCTCGGCTTTGCCGAAGGTCGGTGTATAGGCGGTGATCAGGTAGAACGACACGGTGGTCATCACCACCAGCGCCATGCCCGCGATAACGATGCCGAAGTTCTGACTGATCGAACGGAGGATGTCCCGCAGGGTAGGGCGATGTTTGCGCGCCTGGAACTCCGGGGTTTCTTCCAGTGAGCGGCGAATCACGAAGATCACCGGCACGATCATGCAACCGATCAGGAACGGCACGCGCCAGCCCCAGTCACCCATTTGTTCCGGGCTGAGCCAGTGGTTCAGACCCACACCCAGCAGGCCGGCGAACACCACCGCGGCTTGCTGGCTGGCAGACTGCCAACTGACGAAGAAGCCTTTGCGGCCCGGGGTGGAGATTTCAGCGAGATACACCGACACACCGCCCAATTCCACGCCAGCCGAGAAGCCTTGCAGCAATCGGCCAAACAGCACGATCAGCGGCGCCGCGACACCCAGGGTGGCATAACCTGGCACGCAGGCAATCAGCACCGTACCGGCAGCCATTAACGCCAGGGTGATGATCAGTCCTTTGCGACGGCCATGACGGTCAATGTAGGCGCCTAGGAATATGGCCCCCAACGGACGCATCAGGAAGCCGGCACCAAAGGTGGCCAGTGACAACATCAGGGAAGCGAAGGCGCTGTCGGCGGGGAAGAAGGTTTTGGCGATGGCCGTGGCGTAGAAGCCGTAGACCATAAAGTCGAACATTTCGAGAAAGTTGCCGCTGACAACGCGAAAAATCGCTTTGCCTTTGCCCGTATTCGAGGACATGTATACGTACTCACTTTTAGTTGTCTTGTTGTAAATCCCTGGTCTAGACGCGTCCTCGCCGCCGCCATGAAGGCAGGCTCCTTCGGCGAACAACTTTGTAACGATATGTGTATGAAGATGGATAGGCAACAACTAGTTAGGTTGCTGCTTAAACGATATAGCCATTAGCCGGTATGAATTGCGCACTGGAGTGAATTACCGTTTGCGATCAACGCTTCAGCGTTTGTGTCGCATAATGGCTGGCCTTGGCGGTGTGCCAGGTAAAACTTCAGGGGGATACAGGTTTTGTCGAAATGGCGGCTGTCCGGATGTTTGATATTGATCGCCGCGTTATCAGGCTGCGGCAACGGCGATTCCATGGAAAGCTTCGGTGGCCCGACCATGGGCAGCACTTATTCGATCAAGTACGTACGTCACGCCGGTCTTCCTGCCCCGAACGCAGTCCAGGCCCAAGTCGAAAAGATCCTCGCCGAGGTCGATCAACAACTGTCGACCTATCGCAGCGACTCCGACATCGAGCGTTTCAACGATTTACCCGCCAATCGCTGTCAGAAAATGCCTGCGCCTATCCTCAAGCTAATCCGTTTCGGTGAGCAACTCTCGGAGCAAAGCGAAGGCGCCTACGACCTGACGGTGGAGCCGCTGCTCAATCTCTGGGGGTTCGGTCCGCAGGCTCGTGAAGAAAAAGTCCCCACCGCCCAGGCGCTGGCCGATGTCAGGCAGCGAGTCGGGTATCAGCACTTGCGCATCGATCGCGATCAGCTGTGCAAGGACGCCGCCGTCGAAGTCGACTTCAATAGTATTGCCGCCGGTTACGCCGTCGACACGATTGCCGCAAAACTGGAGGCGATGGGCATCCACGACTACCTCGCCGAAGCCACCGGGGAACTCAAGGCGTCGGGTAAGAAGCTCGATGGCTCGCCCTGGAAGATCGCGCTGGAAGAGCCCCGTGACGATCAGCAGGTCGCGCAAAAAATCATCGCGGTCGACGGCTACGGTCTGTCCACCTCCGGCGACTACCGCAACTATTTTCAGCAGGATGGCCGACGCTATTCCCATACCTTCGATGCCCGAACCGGTGCGCCGGTCTTGCACAACCTGGCCTCCGTGACGGTGATTAATCCTTCCGCGTTGATGGCCGATGGCTTATCGACGCTGTTGCTGATTCTCGGCCCCGAACGGGGTTGGGACTACGCAGAAAAACACGATATCGGCGCATTTTTTGTGATTCGTGCCGATACAGGTTTTGTCACACGAGCCAATCAGGCTTTTGAGCGGCTCAGTGCCGGAAAAACCGAATGATCACGGCGATTCGTGCATTGAAGACTGGTGTTGTAGTGCAGGCAAAACTAGCCTACGACGCGACCAAGGGTTAATGTGCCCGGCGTTGACGCTTCTATAGACTGTGTCCGGGTTCTGCATTGGCCCCAAATTGTTCCTTCACGCCCAGATGGCGTGATTTAGCCGCAGGTGCCGAGGGCGCCGCGGCCTGTTCTGAGGAGTACGCATGGCTGTCTACAACTACGACGTGGTGGTGCTGGGTTCCGGCCCGGCGGGAGAAGGCGCGGCGATGAACGCCGCTAAAGCAGGGCGCAAGGTGGCGATGGTCGATAGCCGTCGCCAGGTCGGCGGTAACTGCACCCACTTGGGCACCATTCCGTCAAAGGCACTGCGTCACTCGGTCCGGCAGATCATGCAGTTCAACACCAACCCGATGTTCCGGGCCATTGGTGAGCCGCGCTGGTTCTCGTTCCCGGACGTGCTGAAAAGCGCTGAAAAAGTCATTTCCAAACAAGTCGCTTCGCGCACCGGCTACTACGCCCGTAACCGTGTCGACGTGTTCTTCGGCACCGGCAGCTTCGCCGACGAGCAAACCATCGAAGTGGTCTGCGCCAATGGCGTGGTCGAAAAGCTGGTCGCCAAGCACATCATCATCGCCACCGGTTCGCGCCCGTATCGCCCGGCGGACATCGATTTCCATCACCCGCGTATCTACGATAGTGACACCATCCTCAGCCTCGGCCACACCCCGCGCAAACTCATCGTTTACGGCGCTGGCGTGATCGGCTGCGAATACGCCTCGATCTTCAGTGGCCTGGGTGTATTGGTTGAGCTGGTGGACAACCGTGGTCAGTTGCTGAGCTTCCTCGACTCGGAAATTTCC
The DNA here is from genome assembly GCF_949767865.1 of Pseudomonas sp. IT-P294. Lineage (NCBI taxonomy): Bacteria > Pseudomonadati > Pseudomonadota > Gammaproteobacteria > Pseudomonadales > Pseudomonadaceae > Pseudomonas > Pseudomonas sp. IT-P294. Next base: position 474,412 of record NZ_CATKQW010000033.1, read on the forward strand.
CAGGCACTGAGCTACCACTTCAGCAACAACAACATCACGGTTCGCCACAACGAAGACTACGACCGCGTCGAAGGTGTGGACAACGGTGTGATCCTGCACCTCAAGTCCGGCAAGAAGATCAAGGCCGACGCCTTGCTCTGGTGCAACGGTCGTACCGGCAACACCGATCAGTTGGGCCTGGAAAACATCGGCGTGAAGGTCAACAGCCGTGGCCAGATCGAAGTCGACGAAGCCTACCGCACCTGCGTGCCGAACATTTACGGTGCCGGTGACGTGATCGGCTGGCCGAGCCTCGCCAGTGCCGCGCACGACCAGGGCCGTTCGGCCGCTGGCAGCATCGTTGATAACAACAGCTGGCGCTTTGTGAATGACGTGCCGACCGGCATCTACACCATTCCGGAGATCAGCTCGATCGGCAAGAACGAGCAGGAGCTGACCCAAGCCAAAGTGCCGTACGAAGTGGGCAAGGCGTTCTTCAAGAGCATGGCGCGTGCACAGATTGCCGGCGAGCCTCAGGGCATGCTGAAGATCCTGTTCCACCGCGAGACCCTGGAAGTGCTGGGCGTTCACTGCTTCGGCTATCAGGCGTCGGAGATTGTTCACATCGGTCAGGCGATCATGAGCCAGCCGGGCGAACTGAACACGCTGAAGTACTTCGTCAACACGACGTTCAACTACCCGACCATGGCAGAAGCCTATCGGGTAGCGGCGTACGATGGCCTCAACCGGCTTTTTTGAGCGGCTCCGGCCGGTGGCCTGAGCCGGCCGGGGAGACCGATTTCAGCAATTCTCGAGCGTGGCGCTGGCCAAACCGGGAAAGTCTGTAATCAGGCTGTCAACGCCGAAGTCGGCGAGTCTGCGCATCAGCGCGGGCTCGTTGACTGTCCATACCGACACATGCAGCCCCTGACGCTGAGCCTTTTGCAGGCGTTCCGGCGTACACAGGGTCCAGTTCAGCGCCAGAATCTCACAGCCATAGCTTTGCGCGACCTTCAACGGGTCGAGCCAGGCGTACTCGGCCACCAATCCGCGGGACACGTCCGGCACCAGGTCCAGCGCGGCTTTCAACACTTCGCGCGAACTTGAGGTGATGGTCACTTTATCCAGCAGGCCGAAACGCTGAGCCATCTCGCGAATCGCCAGCACGGTTGTCGCGGCGCGGGTGCGTGAAGCGCTTTTGACTTCCAGTTGCCAGTGCTCGAAATCGCATTTCTCGAACAGTTCTTCCAGTGACGGAATCGGGCAGGGCTTGATCCAGCCGGGGCCGCCCTTGCGCGCGTCATAGGTCAACAGCTCGGCGGCCGTGTGCTCGACGACCTTGCCGCGCCGCTCTGTGGTGCGTTTGAGCGTCGGGTCGTGGATGACCATCAGCTCGTTGTCCTTGGACAGGTGCAAATCCAGTTCGCAACGGCGCACGCCGTGCTTGAGACATTCCTGAAAACTGGTCAGGGTGTTTTCCGGTGCTTCGCCCTTGGCGCCGCGATGGCCGTAGATGAGGGTCACGGTTCTTCCTTAAATTAAATGCCTGATTCGTTTTCGCGGGCCAGACGTCGTTCCTGGGCCTGCTTCTGCAAAATGTAACGGGCCAGCAGCTGGCGCTGGGCATCGGTCGGGTATTCGAATTCAGTGCCGACCTCGTAGCCTTCGCCCTTGCGATCGCAATGGGTGACGCGCGCGCGCAACAACAGGCCGAGCGCTTGTGGCATCAGCACCAGTTTGACTGACAGGTGCGCGTCCACGGCGATCGGGGTCGGGTGCTGGAACTCCACGCCGCCTTCGGAAATGATCACCGGCTGTGGTTCGCCAATCTGCCCGAGCACGGTGATGGCGATCACCTGGCTCAGTAGGTCGATGCGTTTGTTCTGGGATTTCAGGAACGCCGCGAGATTGCGGTCACGCTCACTGATCTGGCGCAGCAGGTGCTGCGACTCGAATTCGCTCAGGTGCAGCTCGCTGAGCAAGTTGAATAGTGGAGAAGCATCCTGCAACACTTCCTGGCCTGCGGCTTCGGGAGCGGACAGGGGCCGAATTTCCAGTGCGATCATGTCCTCGATACGGTAGTATTCGCGGCGATCTTCTTCATCTAATGTCGACATGGCGAACCCATGGTAGCGGCGGTGGTCTGAGTGTAAAGCTGGTTACCGACCCCCGCCACAAGGACGTTCCTTTTCCCTCCGAACAAGCCCCGACATGTTCAGACCTCTCTTCGTATTTATTGGCACGCGTTATACCCGTGCAAAGCGTCGCAATCATTTTGTGTCGTTCATTTCCCTGACTTCAATGATCGGACTGGCCCTCGGCGTGGTCGTGATGATTGTCGTGCTGTCGGTCATGAACGGCTTCGATCATGAGATGCGCACCCGCGTGCTGGGCATGGTGCCCCACGCGACCATCGAGTCCAGTGAGCCGATCAGCGACTGGCAGAGCCTGGCCGCCAAGGTCAAGCAGAACCCGCAGGTGACGGCCGTCGCGCCATTCACCCAGATGCAGGGCCTGCTGACCAACAATGGCAAGGTGTCCAAAGTGCTGCTCAATGCCGTCGACCCTGCGCTGGAACGCCAGGTCTCGATCATCGACAAGTTCATGATCCAGGGCAAACTCGACGATCTGGCGCCAGGCAGCTTCGGCATCGTCATTGGCGACAAGGCAGCGGCCAAGCTCGGTGCGGCCATCGGCGACAAGCTGACGTTTGTCGCGCCCGAAGTCACGGTGACCCCAGCCGGCATGTTTCCGCGCATGAAACGCTTTACCGTGGTTGGCATTTTCCATGTCGGCGCCGGCGAAATCGACGGTTACCTGGGTGTCACCAACCTGCAGGATCTGGCCCGGCTGCATCGCTGGAAGCCGGATCAGGTCCAGGGCATCCGCCTGAAGTTCGACGACCTGTTCCAGGCGCCGCGCGTGGCGTGGACGATCGCCCAGCAGCTCGGTGAAGACCGCTTCTATGCCCGCGACTGGACGCGCACCCACGGCAACCTGTATCAGGCGATCCGCATGGAGAAAGCCATGATCGGCCTGCTGTTGCTGCTGATCGTCGCCGTCGCGGCCTTCAACATCATTTCCACGCTGGTGATGGTGGTCAACGACAAGAAGGGCGACATCGCGATCCTGCGCACCCTCGGCTCCACGCCGGGGCAGATCATGGCGATCTTCATGGTGCAGGGCACGGTCATCGGTGTCATCGGTACGCTGATTGGCGCCGTGGTCGGGATCGTCGCCGCGCTGAACGTCAGCGCCGCGATTTCGGTCCTTGAAGGCTTGATCGGGCATAAATTCCTCAACGCCGACGTGTACTTCATCGATTACCTGCCGTCGCAAGTGCAGAGCCAGGATGTATTGATGGTCTGCGCCGCCGCGTTGGTCCTGAGTTTCCTCGCCACCCTGTATCCAGCCTGGCGTGCCGCGCGCACCCAGCCTGCGGAGGCGCTACGTTATGAGTGAGTCGGGCATGAGTGATAAAGCAATCTTGAGCTGCCGCAACCTGGGCAAATCCTACGAGGAAGGCCCGGAGTCGGTAGAAGTTCTGGCAGGGCTGCAACTGGAACTGCATCCGGGTGAGCGCGTGGCGATTGTCGGCACCTCCGGCTCGGGCAAAAGCACTTTGCTTAACCTGTTGGGCGGTCTCGACACGCCAACCAAGGGTAGCGTCTGGCTCGACGGCGAAGAACTGTCGGCCCTGAGCGAGAAAAAACGCGGTCTGTTGCGCAACCGGTCGCTGGGTTTCGTTTACCAGTTTCACCACTTGCTGCCGGAATTCACCGCACTGGAAAACGTCTGCATGCCGCTGCTGATCGGCAAGACCGCGATCCCGGAGGCGCGTCAGCGGGCGACGGCATTGCTGGAGCGGGTAGGGCTGGGCCATCGCCTGGAACACAAGCCGTCCGAATTGTCCGGCGGCGAACGTCAGCGCGTGGCCATCGCCCGTGCCCTGGTGAACAAGCCGGGCCTGGTGATGCTCGACGAGCCGACCGGCAACCTCGACTCCCACACCGCCCAGGGCATTCAGGATTTGATGCTGGAACTCAGCACCTCGATGCGCACGGCGTTCCTGGTGGTGACTCACGACATGAACCTGGCCCGCCAGATGGACCGCGTCCTGCATTTGCAGGAAGGTTGCCTGACCCCCATCTGACTGGACGAAACCCGACGTTACTGAACGGTGCGTCGGGTCTTTTATTTTTATACGGTGCCCCAGCGAATGTTCAGACCGTTATCGATCTTTATCGGCATGCGCTATACCCGCGCCAAGCGCCGCAATCGCTTCGTTTCCTTCATCTCGATGACCTCGATGATCGGCCTCGCCCTTGGCGTGCTGGCGATGATCGTGGTGCTGTCGGTAATGAACGGCTTCCAGCGCGAAATGAGCTCACGCATCCTCGGCATGGTGCCGCACGCGACCATCGTCGGCGTCAATCCGATTGACGATTGGCAGCCAGTGGCCGCCGCCGCGATGAAAAACCCGGAAGTCACCGCCGCCGTGCCGTTCACTGAAATGGAAGGCATGCTCTCCTATAAGGGAACGATGCAGCCGATCCAGGTCAGTGGCGTCGATCCCGCGCTGGAAGGCAAGGTATCAATTGTTGCCAAGCACATTGTGCAGGGCAGTCTCGAGGCCTTGAAGCCGGGTGAATTCGGCGTGGTGATCGGCGAGATCACCGCGCGGCGTTTCCGTTTGAATGTTGGCGACAAGATCACCTTGATCGTGCCGGAAGTCAGCACCGCGCCGGGTGGCATCACCCCGCGCATGCAGCGGTTGAACGTGGTCGGTGTGTTCAAGGTGGGCGCCGAACTGGACGGGTCGATGGCGTTGATCCACATGGCCGATGCCGCGCAGATGCAGCATTGGCAGCCGAATCAGGTGCAGAGCGTGCGCCTGGCGGTGAAGGATTTGTACGCCGCGCCGAAGGTCTCCAGCGATATTGCCGGCGCACTGGGCACTGCTTACAAGGCTGACGACTGGACCCATACCCAGGGCAGCCTGTTCAGTGCGATGAAGATGGAAAAAACCATGATCGGTCTGCTGTTGCTGATGATCGTTGCCGTGGCCGCGTTCAACATCATTGCAACCCTGATCATGGTGGTGAACGACAAGGGCGCGGACATCGCGATCCTGCGCACCATCGGTGCCACACCCCGGGAGATCATGGCGATCTTCATGGTGCAGGGCACGGTGATCGGGATTGTCGGCACCTTGATTGGCGGCGTGCTGGGTGTGATTGCGGCGCTGAACGTCAGTGAACTGGTGGGCTGGATGGAGCGGGTGAGCGGGCAGCACATCTTCAGTTCGGATGTGTATTTCGTCAGCAATCTGCCTTCGGAACTGCAGGGCGGGGATGTCTTGTTGATCTGCTCCGCCGGTTTCATCATGAGCTTTTTGGCGACGGTTTATCCGGCGTGGCGGGCGGCGAAAGTCGAACCGGCTACCGCGTTGCGGTATTCGTAATCTGTCAGACCTCATCGCGGGCAAGCCCGCTCCCACAGTGACCGAGAAGAGCCACAAACTTGTGAACGACTCCGGACCTTGTGGGAGCGGGCTTGCCCGCGAAGAGGCCAGGCCTGCTGGTCTCAATCCCCCTTCGGCAACTCAATCACAAACCGCGTCCATCCCTCATCCGACTCACAATGAATCTGCCCGCCATGGGCACGGATGATTGACTGGGTGATCGCCAGCCCCAATCCCGCATGTTCGCTACTGCCTTCCTGGCGCGCCGGATCAGCGCGGTAGAAGCGATCGAACAAGCGCGGCAGCAACGCCTGGTCAATACCATCTCCGCTGTTCTCGATCGTCAGGCTCAAACCGTTGAGCTGATCGGCAATCAGCACCCGAATCTCGCCATCGGCGGGGGTGAAGCGCAACGCGTTATCCAGCAGGTTGGAAAGTGCCCGACGCAACATGTTTCGGTCTCCCTCCATGCGCGCGCTTCCTTCGCGACTCAGCGCCACATGAGCGTCTTCGGCCAGCGGCGCAAAGTACTCCAGCAACACATCCACTTCCTCTGCCAGCTCCAATGGCTCTCGATTAGGCGTCAGCAATCCATGGTCAGCCTTGGCCAGGTACAGCATGTCGTTGACCAGTTGCGCCATCCATTGCAGCTCTTCGAGGTTGCTGTGCAGCGCTTCGCGGTAATCCTCCAGGGCGCGCGGGCGGGTGAGGGTGACCTGGGTGTGGGTCAGCAAGTTCGACAACGGGGTGCGCAGTTCATGGGCGATGTCAGCGGAAAACGCCGAGAGCCGTTGAAAGGAGTCGTCAAGGCGTCCGAGCATGGCGTTAAAACTGTGGGCCAGATCCGTGAGTTCTGAGGGCATATTCTCTTCGGGTAGCCGGGCATTCAGCGACTGCGCCGAAACGCCGCTGGCAATCGCACTCATCCTGCGCAACGGCCGCAACCCACTACGCGCCGCCCATGCACCGAGCAACGCCGTGGCCAGCGCCGACAACCCCACGGTCAGCCAGATCAGGCGCTGCATGCGCTGTAAAAAATGTTGGTGATGGGTGATGTCCAACAGCAGGGTCAGTTGTGGCGAGTCGGGCTTGTCGAGATACAGCGGGGCATTCAATACGCGATAGTCCGTGCCTTCGTCGCTGACCGTCGACAATCCTGGCTGATGCGGCAAATCCTCGAGCAAACCTGTCGAGCTGTCGTACCAGCGCTTGCCGTCGCTGCCCGTGATCCGCAGCGACAGATCGGCTTGTCGGCTCAATTCATCGGCCAGCCTGATTTCACTTTCACTCGATTGAATGTCGTGAAGCGCCCGGCGCAGACCAATCAGTTTGCCATCCAGCAACTGCTGGTCCAGTTCAACGAAGTGCGCCTCGCTGGCGCGACTGAACAACACCCCGGCGAACAATGAAACCACGGCGGTGCATGCGGCAAACAACAGCGCGAGGCGGCTGCTTAAAGAAAGACGGCGCATCAGGCAGGGCGCTCTTCAAGGACGTAACCCATGCCGCGCACGGTGTGAATCAGCTTGTTGGGGAATTCATCGTCGATCTTCAGGCGCAAACGACGGATCGCGACTTCGATGACATTGGTGTCGCTGTCGAAATTCATGTCCCAGACCTGAGAGGCGATCAGCGATTTGGGCAGCACTTCGCCCTGGCGTCGCAGGAGCATTTCCAGCAGGGCGAACTCTTTGGCGGTCAAGTCGATGCGCTGACCGTTGCGCTCTACCCGGCGCCGGATCAGGTCGAGGCGCAAGTCGGCCAGTTGCAGGCTGGTTTCCTGAGGCGAAGCGCTGCCACGGCGCAGCAGGCTGCGGACCCGGGCCAGCAACTCGGAGAAGGCGAAAGGCTTGACCAGATAGTCGTCGGCGCCCAGTTCGAGGCCGTGGACTCTGTCCTCCACCGCGTCCCGCGCAGTCAGAAAAAGTACCGGTGTATCGAGACCGGCACCGCGCACGGCTTGCAGAATCTGCCAGCCATCGCGCCCGGGCAGCATCACGTCGAGAATCAACAGCGCGTAGTCGCCGCTCAACGCCAATTGCTGTCCGGTGTTGCCGTCGGCCACCAGTTCCGTGTTGAACCCGGCCTCGGTCAGGCCTTGGCGCAGGTAGTGGCCGGTTTTCGGTTGGTCTTCGACAATCAGCAGTTTCATGGGCAACTCAAGGCAAGTGGAACGAACGCTTTATACCGTGGGCAGCGTTAGTACAGGTCAACCTGACAAAGTTGTAATCTGGCTGTCAGCTTGCGGGCAGTGGTAGCAGTTTAGAGTTTTCCACAGGCTGAACCTTATCTTGTTGGAGTACGACTATGTTTTTGCGCAAACCGCTGCTGCTGGCCGCTTGTTTGCTGGCGCTGAGCTCGCCGGTATGGGCCTCGCCTGCGTCGACCTACGATTTCGGTGAACCGGCCCCGGCGTCCAAGGCGACCCGCAGTGTCGAGGTGATAATGGGCGACATGTCTTTCACCCCCAAGGCCATCGATATCAAGGCCGGTGAGACGGTGCGTTTTGTCCTGGTGAACAAAGGCCAGCTGTTGCACGAATTCAACCTCGGCGACGCGGCGATGCATGCCAGGCACCAACAGGAAATGTTGAAGATGCAGCAGAGCGGCATGCTCACGCCGACCGGTATGAAGGAAATGGACCACGGTTCGATGGCGGGCATGGACCATGGCATGATGAAACACGACGATCCCAATAGCGTCCTCGTCGAACCGGGCAAAACAGCCGAGCTGACCTGGACCTTCACCAAGGCCACCAACCTGGAATTTGCCTGCAATATTCCAGGTCACTATCAGGCCGGTATGGTCGGCAAGGTGACTGTCAGTCAGTAAGCACTCAAAGGCGGGAGCAAAGGCTGGTAGAATCCGCTGATTCTTCAGTCAGGTTTCCGCCATGCATCCCGCAGCCGAACACTCGCCGCTGGGCAAATCCAGCGAATACATCGCCACTTACACGCCGTCTTTGCTGTTTCCGATCCCGCGCACCGCGAAATGGGCGGAGCTGGGCCTGACCGCTGAAACCCTGCCGTATAAGGGCGTGGATTTCTGGAACTGCTTCGAGCTGTCCTGGCTGCTGCTGTCCGGCAAACCCGTGGTGGCGATCGGTGAATTCAGCATTCCAGCTGATTCGCCAAACATCATCGAATCGAAGTCGTTCAAGCTGTACCTGAACTCCTTGAACCAGACGCCGTTCGCCGATACCGCCACCCTTGAAGCCACCTTGGTGAAAGACCTGTCGGCGGCTGCCGGCAAACCGGTGGGCGTGAGAATTCGCAGCCTAAAGGAGGTTGAAGCCGAAGGTGTCGTGGCGCTGCCGGGTGAGTGCATTGACGATCTGGAGATCAGCGTCAGCAATTACGAGCACCCGCGCCCCGAGCTGCTGCGCTGCGATCCATCGCGCATTGTGGAAGAGAGAGTGCACAGTCATCTGCTCAAGTCCAATTGCCCGGTGACCAGTCAGCCGGACTGGGGCAGCGTGGCGGTGGAGTACCGTGGCGCGGCGCTGGATCACGCGAGTCTGCTGGAATACATCGTGAGCTTCCGCCAGCACTCAGACTTCCATGAGCAGTGCGTGGAGCGGATTTTCCTCGATCTGCAGCGCTTGCTGAAACCCGAGAAATTGACCGTGTATGCGCGGTATGTGCGGCGCGGTGGGTTGGACATCAACCCGTATCGCAGTACTGAAGACGTGCAACTGCCGAACCATCGCTTGGTGCGCCAGTAAACCCAGGGATTGCATTTCAAATCGAAGACATTAAAAAGCCCCGCTAGCGATAGCGGGGCTTTTTTGCATCTGCGGGATTCAGATTCCGATATTACCCAGGGTTTGCGCGATGCTGCGCAAGGTGCCGGCAATGACGGGGTGTTCGAGTTCGAAGCGTTCGACGGCCAGGTTCACACCATCGGCGAGGCTGGAGTCCTGGGTTTTGGTTTCGAGCTCAAGTTCGAGTTCGATCTGCTGCATCAGCGCGTGCAGGTCGGCGCGCTCGGCTTCCGTTAGCGGTGGATTCTGTTCCAGTTGCTCGCGCAGAGTGTTGAGCTGTTCTTGCAGTTCGCGGGCAGGCATGGCGTTCTTCCTTTTATCGATAGGCACTGGCATAGACCGCAGCAGGAGGCCAAAGGTCTATGGCTGACCTTTAGATTAATCCACTCGCGCGCAACCTGCATGATCTCAGTCAGGGCTTTTCGCCCTTGAGCCGACGCAGGCTGATATCCGCCAGGCAGGTGTCGAGTTCGCCCAGGTGATCGATCACCGAGTGCACGCCGAGGCTGAACAGTTGCATCGTCGCCTGGCCGCGCAGGTGTTCGCGCTCCTTCGGGCTCAAGGCGAGCCATTCAGTGGGTGCCAGACCGCAGAGCGAGCCGCAGGAGGCCAGGCCGATGGTCCACAACCCGGCATTCAGGCCTGACTGCAACAAGCGCGGTTCGCCACTGACCAGCACGCAGCCATCCAGTTGCCCGACGTTCAACGCCATCAGGGCATGCCAGCAAGCGTTCGGTGCTGGCCAGGGAGCGTGCGTTGCGAGGTGTTGCGAAGATTTGATCCAGGAAGGCAGGGCCGCGGCCAGCGAGTGGGAGAGGGCGGGGGGCAATTCGTCGAGCCAGGCACACGGAATCTGCTGACGCTGCAAGCTGCGCAGGCTGTCCAGCGCGCCGGGCGTGGTCTCTGCATGCTCGGCGGCGGGGTTGCCGTGGCGCGTCCGGGCACCGAAATCCACCAGGCAACCGCTGAGGCCGAACAACACGGCGGTCAGGCTGGGTACAGCGAGGGGCAAGGTGTTGGCGTGCGGCATATCAACGTCCCTGAAATAGCTACAAGGCTAGGTGTCGTCCATTACAGTTGCGTGACAGAGAGGTGAACCGCTCTCGATCCAGAGGAATCAACTGTAGCCTGTCACGGTGAGGCTGCCTAAATCGGTGTTTACGTCTTATACTGACCAGCTTAACGCCTGGGCTCATGCGCCCGTGCCAGTACAATCCAAGGAGTTTTTCTATGCGCTGGAGCAATCAGCTAGCTCAGTTTTGTGTGTGTGCCAGCGTAATGCTGGTTCCGTTTGTTGCCCAGGCTGCTACGGAAGAAGACCCTTGGGAAAGCGTCAACCGTCCGATCTACCAGTTCAACGATTTCGTCGATACGTACGCACTCAAGCCCATCGCGCAGGGCTATGAGTTCGTGACGCCACGGTTTCTGGAAGACGGCATCCACAACATGTTCCGCAACGTGGGTGATGTCACCAACCTTGCCAACAACATTTTGCAGGCCAAACCAGCCGCCGCCGGCGTCGACACGGCTCGCCTGATCTTCAACACCACCTTTGGCCTGCTGGGCTTCTTCGATGTGGGCACCAAAATGGGCCTCAATCGCAGCGACGAAGACTTCGGCCAGACCCTGGGGTATTGGGGCGTGGGCAGCGGTCCATACGTAATGCTGCCGCTGTTGGGTCCAAGCACGTTGCGTGATGCACCATCCAAGGTCGTCGACAACTACACCGGCCCATACCCGTACATCAACGATGTGCCTGTGCGTAACTCGGTCTTCGGTCTGAACATTGTCGACACCCGCGCCAGTCTGCTGTCGAGCGAGAAGTTGATCACCGGCGACAAATACACCTTCATTCGCAATGCGTATTTGCAGAACCGCGAATTCAAAGTCAAAGACGGCAAGGTCGTAGACGATTTTTGATCTCGACCGGTAAAACGAAGAAGGCGGCCAATTGGCCGCCTTCTTTACGTTTGGGGGTTATTTCATCTTCAAGATTGTAAGCCCGAGTTTCTGACTGCCCCCGTCCTGTTCCTTCACCCACACCACCTCAGTGTCGGCCTCAAGCCCTTTGAGCGCCGCATGATCGGAATCGATACGCACGCTGAGCCGGTCTCCGACCTTGAACAAACGCGGCGCCTCGACCTGCATGCCGCTGCTGGAAAGGTCGATGCAGACGGCTGGCACCTCATCGCCTTCATGAATCAGCGACACATCGGCATCGACCCGCATGCGGATGAAATCGCGCTTTTCGCTGTAGTCCCGATCGGTTTTACGCATGGGCTCCATCCTTCCATTGGGTTACGGATTTGCCTGTTCTTATAACTCCCGGTGATTTGACAAGTAAAGTCGTCAAGCGACCATCGGCGTGAGCTTGAAACGCCCCGCGGATGGGAGTACCGTCTGCGCCTTAGAAGGGCACCTCTGGTGGACCTGTGAGTAGGGCGGATGCTCGAAAATGGTGCGACAGAGAGGCTAGAAAGCGAATCCAGTAGTGTGAGCCGGGCCACAGCCCCGCCTGCTACGCCAACCTAATTCTGGCGCCGTTTGCCCACATGCCAAAAACCAGTGCCACGCTGCTGATAATCGATGATGACGAAGTAGTGCGCGCGAGCCTCGCGGCCTACTTGGAAGACAGTGGTTTCAGTGTCCTGCAGGCCAGTAACGGCCAGCAGGGTCTTCAGGTATTCGAGCAAGACAAGCCCGATTTGGTCATCTGCGATCTGCGCATGCCACAGATGGGCGGTCTCGAACTCATTCGTCAGGTCACCGAGCGGTCACCGCAAACCCCGGTGATCGTGGTGTCGGGCGCCGGGGTGATGAACGACGCGGTCGAGGCCTTGCGCCTGGGCGCGGCGGATTACCTGATCAAGCCTCTCGAAGATCTGGCTGTGCTCGAGCACTCTGTGCGCCGAGCCCTGGATCGCGCACGCTTGCTGGTGGAAAACCAGCGTTACCGCGAGAAGCTGGAAAAAGCCAACCGTGAGCTCGCCGCCAGCCTGAACCTGCTCCAGGAAGACCAGAACGCCGGTCGCCAGGTGCAGATGAACATGCTGCCGGTCAGCCCCTGGACCATCGATGAGTTCCAGTTTGCTCACCAGATCATCCCGTCGCTGTACCTGTCGGGTGATTTCGTTGACTACTTTCGGGTCGACGAGCGTCGGGTAGCCTTCTACCTGGCGGACGTTTCCGGTCATGGCGCCTCTTCAGCCTTCGTCACTGTGCTGCTGAAATTCATGACCACGCGCTTGCTTTTCGAGTCCAAGCGCAGCGGTACGTTGCCGGAATTCAAGCCTTCAGAGGTTCTTGGTCATATCAACCGGGGCCTGATCAGTTGTAAGCTGGGTAAACACGTCACAATGGTCGGTGGAGTCATCGACGAGGAGACAGGTTTGTTGACCTATAGCATCGGTGGTCATTTGCCGTTGCCAGTGTTGTACACGCCAGACAGTGTTCGTTATCTGGAAGGGCGTGGCCTGCCGGTGGGCCTCTTCAATGAAGCTACCTACGAAGACCACGTACTGGAACTGCCGCCGACGTTCAGCCTGACGCTGATGTCCGATGGCATTTTGGACCTTTTGCCAGAACCGACACTCAAAGAAAAAGAAGCGGCTTTGCCCCAACGGGTCAAGGCAGCGGGCGGCAGCCTGGATGGTCTGCGGCAGGTTTTTGGATTGGCCACGCTAGGGGAGATGCCGGATGATATCGCCCTGTTGGTGTTGAGCAGGAATCTTTAATGAGTACCGGTAGAATCCAGTTCGCCGAGCAGGACGGCACCTTTGTCCTGAAGTTCGTCGGTGAAGTTCGCCTGACCCTGTGTTCGGCGTTGGATGCGACTATTGATCGGATCTTCACGGCGTTGAACTTCAACGCGATCGTGATCGACCTGACCGAAACCCGCAGCATAGACAGCACCACCCTTGGCCTGCTGGCCAAATTGTCGATCCTGTCGCGGCAAAAGGTCGGCCTGCTGCCGACCGTCGTCACCACCCACGAAGACATCACGCGTCTGCTGGAGTCCATGGGCTTCGAGCAAGTGTTCAACATTGTTGACCGCCCGATTCCGTGCCCTGAGTGCCTGACCGACTTGCCGGATCAGGACCAGTCCGAAGAAGTGGTGCGAATCAAAGTGCTGGAAGCGCACAAGATCCTCATGGGACTGAACGACTCCAATCGTGAAGCGTTCCATGACCTGGTGAACGCGCTCGAGCGCCACTGACGTCTGGTGAGGGAGCAAGCTCCCCCAAGGCTGCGCGACAGCCCCAAAATCAACGCATAAAAAAGGGCGAACCCGTCAAGGTTCGCCCTTTTTGCGTTTGCCTTGCTGGATCAGAGCTTGGCTTGCAGCAATGCTTCGAGTTTTTCCTGGTCGCGAGCGAACTGACGAATACCTTCAGCCAACTTCTCGGTCGCCATCGCATCTTCGTTGGACAACCAGCGGAACTGCGCTTCGTTCAAGCTCAAGCGCGCTTCACCGGCATGACCCGGCGCCAGTTTGCGCTCCAGCTTGCCGGTGTCGGCCGCCAGTTTCTCCAGCAGGTCCGGACTGATGGTCAGGCGATCGCACCCGGCCAACTGCTCGATTTGATTCAAGTTGCGGAAGCTGGCGCCCATGACCACGGTCTTGTAGTCGTTGGCCTTGTAGTAGTTGTAGATGCGCGTTACCGACTGCACGCCCGGATCATCCGCGCCGGTGTAGTCGTTGCCGTTGGCTTTCTTGTACCAGTCGTAGATACGACCGACAAAGGGCGAAATCAGGAACACGCCTGCATCGGCACACGCGGCAGCCTGGGCAAACGAGAACAACAGCGTCAGGTTGGTCTGGATGCCTTCTTTTTCCAGGATCTCGGCAGCGCGGATGCCTTCCCAAGTGGAAGCGATCTTGATCAGCACGCGGTCGCGGCCAATGCCGGCTTTGTCATACAACTCGATCAGACGGTGCGCGCGCTTCAATACGGCGTCAGTGTCGAACGACAAGCGAGCATCCACTTCGGTGGAAATGCGACCCGGTATGACCTTCAGGATTTCCTGGCCGACGGCAACGCCAAAACGGTCGCTGGCCAGGCCCACATCACCTTTGCAGTCGTGAACGCAGGCGTTCAGCAACTCGGCATAACCGGAAATGGCCGCGGCTTTGAGCAGCAGGGAAGGGTTGGTGGTAGCGTCCACGGGTTTAACGCGAGCGATAGCTTCGAAGTCGCCGGTGTCGGCAACCACGGTAGTCATTTGTTTGAGTTGTTCCAGCTTGGAAGTCATGGGCGTGCTCTGTCCTATGGGTCTAATGACATTACCCGAGCGCTGACAGCCACTCAAGGGCGCATGTATGTATCGATGGGTCCCGGCGGCAACAACCGGAAAACGGATGTTTGAAAGGCGGGGCACGGTAGTGATAATACGATGCCAAAACACGACACAGGTTCAAAGCGATTGACCGTTGGCATCGCTCGGTCAACGCCGGTGCGTCCACTTCCATGCCTGAATTTGAGCCTCTGTCGCGGTTAAAAAGGGTCAGGTGCAGACGTTATAAGATGTCAAATAGAGAGGTGCGGATGCCGTGTAATGTGCTGCTGATAAATGGATGCAGTGGATCGGAACATGGCTTCACAGGAGCAACAAGCGTGCGTCAGTGTGGAGGTCGTCGATCGCCTTATTCTGGGTTATGTCTTGAGAAAACTGACCGACGTTTTTGAAGCGTTGATGGAGGTTTCCAGGAAACACCACCCGGACAATATGCAGGGTTTGCTGGAGATGGCGAGCATCAAAGGCGCAGCCCACATTCCCTTCTGGCTGAAGCGCGTGGAATCCAGCACATCCATCCAGGTCTCCCATGTGTTGATCGAGCAAATGAACGACGCGCAGACGCTCAAGCAAGCCCCGCGTTTCCAAGCGCAAATCGTTCTGTTTGATGCGCTGGTGGAGGCATCGCTGGCGATGGACATCGAGCGTTATTCGCAGTTGGACAAAGAAGCCCCTCTCCAATAGAAGGGGCATAGATTGGCTAGTGTGATTTTAATAGCGACTTGACCGCCGTTCCCGCAGGTTTTGAAGTCCCGTCCGATGACAAGATCCCAAAACTTCTCTCGCGATCATTGCCTCCAGAATCGCTGTTTTTCCATTCGTAGATGGATGTCAGCGGTATGTTCAGTTTTTGGGTGTCGCTGATGAACTGGCTGATTCGCGAGGCTTGCCCGGTGGTACCGCCGATGGAGCTGAGCGATGGCACGCCCCATTCGCTGATGACACCCGGCAGATGAAAGTTATCGAGTATGAAGGCTTGAGCATCGCTGATTTGCGCGCTCGACATGCCGTAGGGGTGATAGGACACCGCGCTCAGGCACTGCGGGTGGTCATTGATGATTTTGTTCAGTGCGACGGTAGCCTTGGAGCCCTGGGCAGGTGCCTTTGCAAATCCAAAGCCGATCAGCGGGGTTGAAGTGTCGCGTTTTTGCAGCCCGTTGCACACGGCGTTCATGAAGGGCACAAACGTTACTTCGAAGTCTTGAGTCGGCCAATACTTCGGCAAGTCCGGTTCATTCCATATTTCGATGGCGACAAGCTGGGTGCGGTATGCGTTGTCCAGGCTGATGACCGAGCGGGCGAATGCCTCACCTGCCGCGGCGAGATCACTGTCACTGCTGTTTGTCGTACTGGTCAAGGGTTTGGTTGAGCGCACGGTCATCAATACCGGCAGATCAGCGGTTTTGGCGGCGGCGAAGGCTTCGCTGATCTGCTGTTGATACGACGGGGTGCCCAAGCTGTTGGTCCATACGCCAAAGCGCACGAACCCAAATCCCGAGGCTTTGATCTGTTGAGCATCGTTAGCGGTGAAGTTCTGGATTTTGACTTGAACGCCTATTGTCTTGTCGTCTTTCGCCAGCACTGCAAATGGCTGCCCGGCGTAAGCAGGACTGGCGGCGCATAGAAAGAGCACGGAAGTTGTCATCAATCGAAAGCGCGTCAAGGTCATTGGCAGGTTTCCTGGTAATCAAGTGTATCGTCCCGGTGTTAGTTGAATGAAAGTACCATCGACTCGTCAATACAGCCATCCCATTAATCGATTGCTTAAAACACGCTGTTGTTATTTTTTGTCGGATAAATAATCGCGGACATGCTGTTGTTATTTTTGGTCCAGTTATTCTGGTTGGGCGTCTTTTGTGGGTCGTGGTATTTAATACACTTGTAATTTCATGATGGATCCAGCGCTGACTGCGGGACGATCTTATGGGTTCACTCAACTCCCGCTGCACATTGGCCGATTCGACACTACAACGGGAAGAGTAGCCTTGTTCAAAAAAATTCTTGTCGTTTGCGTCGGCAATATTTGCCGAAGTCCCACAGCCGAAATGTTGCTGCGCAATGCGCTGGAACCTTCAATTTCAGTGACCTCTGCGGGCCTTGGCGCGCGGGTGGGCGAGTCTATGGAGCCCGATGCACTTTCGGTACTGGAAGAACATGGGCGCGATGCGCCGAACTTCAAAGCACGGCAGATAACAGCGGCCATCGTTAATGAATCAGACCTTATTCTGGTCATGGAAAAAGAGCATGTAAAACGCGTGCTCGATATTGCATCACATGCCAGAGGCAAAGTGTTTCTTTTGGGGAAGTGGCAGCGTGAGCGCGAAATAAAGGATCCATATCGTCAGGGAAAAGCTGCTTTTGTCCATGCCCATGCATTGATTGAAGAGGCTGTTTGCTCATGGGCGCAGCGCCTCGGACGTTGATGGATGATTTTCAGATTAGCAATATTGGTAAAAGAATAGACCTTATGCAGTTACCGTCAGTAATCAGCACCCGGGATAAAGATAGAGACGAGATTGATCTTCTCGGTTTACTCGGCACATTGATTGACCATAAATGGTTAATAGGTGCTATCACCGGTGCGTTCATGGTGACCGGTGCCGCGTATTCGGTGTTATCGCCGCCCGTGTATCTGGCGAACGCGCTGGTACAGGTCGAGCCGAAAAAGAACGACATGCTGGGCTTCTCGGATATCAGCAGCATGCTGGGTGGGCAATCGCCGGCGGCTACCGAGATTGGCATCATAAAGTCCCGCGCGGTCATCGGTAAAACGGTCGATGATCTGCGCCTGGATATTGTGGTCACGCCCAACACCTTTCCCGTGGTAGGTGGCTTTCTGGCGCGTCGTTATAAAAGCGCTCCTGATCAACCGGTGTCACCTGCACGCTTTGGGATGAGCAGTTATGCCTGGGGCGGTGAGCGCCTTGAAATCGAACAGCTCAAACTGCCCGATGAGTTGTTGGGCAAGAAGCTGATGCTAGTTGCCGGTGAGCAAAACCGATTCCAGCTGTTTGATGACAACGGTGGCTTGTTGGTCAGCGGTGCCGCAGGTGTTGCCGTCGCGGAGAATGGCGTCGAAGTGCTCGTAACGGGTATGGCCGCCAACCCGGGGACGAAATTCGAGGTGGTTCGCAATCCTCGCATCGTCACCATCCAAAGTTATCAGGACGCCCTGGATGTCTCCGAGCAAGGTAAGGAGTCGGGCATCATCAGCCTGGGCCTGGCCAGCACCGACTACGCCCTGGCGGTGAAGATACTCAACAAGATATCGACCCTGTACGTGCAGCAGAACGTGCAGCGCACGTCTGCCGAGGCGGCTCAGAGCCTGGAATTTTTGCAGGCACAACTTCCTCAAGTCAAAGACGATCTGGTCAAAGCCAGCAACGCGCTCAACAGCTATCAGACTCGCGGCAACACCGTGAATATCTCCCTGGAGACCAAGTCTGTCCTGGAGCAGATTGTGGTGCTGGATACGCGCCTCTCGGATTTAAAGCTGCAGCAAGCCGACCTTGATCGCAAATTCACCCGCGAGCACCCGGCTTACCGCGCCTTGATGGCTCAGATGGGCGATTTGAACAGCCAGCGCCGTGGACTGGAGAAGAAGGTTCAGGATCTGCCGGCGACACAGCAAGAGTTGTTGAACCTCACCCGTGATGTCGAAGTGGCGACCCAGATCTACACCCAACTTCTGAACAAATCCCAGGAGCTGGACATCGTGAGGGCCGGTGCGGTCGGCAATGCGCGGCTCATTGATACGGCGGATGTCGACATCACCACCCCGGTCAAACCACGTAAAGCCCTGATCGTGCTTATTGCGACTTTCCTGGGCGCGTTTGTCGGCGTCGCCCTGGTGTTGGTACGCAAATCGCTGAGCCGCGGACTTGAAGGGCCCGAAGCCATCGAGCAACTTGGGCTGCCTGTTTACGCCTCTATTCCGTACAGCGCGTTGCAGCAGGAAGAGGACACTAAGAAACTCCGGCTGGGCGACAGTAGCCCCAATCATGGCTTTCTATTGGCGCTGCGCAACCCCACCGATTTGTCCATCGAATCGATACGCAGCCTGCGCACCTGTTTGCATTTTGCGGGGCTGGACGCGACCAACAACCGCATCATGATTTCTGGCCCGAGCCCTCAGGTCGGCAAGACATTTGTCTCCTCTAACCTCGCGGCTGTCATGGCTCAAAGCGGGCAGCGAGTCATCCTGATCGATGCCGACATGCGTAAAGGTCATTTGCACAAGACGTTGGCGACCCCGATCAACAATGGCTTGTCGGACCTGTTGGTCAAACGCTGCAGCCTGGACCAGGCGATCAATAAACTCGAGGTCGAAAACCTGCACTTCATCAGTCGTGGCCAAGTACCGCCTAATCCCTCGGAACTGCTGATGCATGCCAACTTCCGAGAGCTGATGGTGGAACTCAGCGAACGCTACGATGTGGTCATCATCGACACTCCGCCGCTTTTGGCTGTTACCGATGCGGCCATTGTCGGACGTGAAGCGGCCATCAATCTGATCGTGACGCGCTTTGGCGTTAATCCGGCCAAAGAGATCGAGCTGACCATGCGCCGGTTTGCTCAAAACGGCATCGAGTTGAAGGGCGCCATTTTCAATGGCGTCGAGAAACGGGCGTCCAGTTATTACGGTAATAGCAGCGATGGCTATTACAACTATGAATACGCCTCTGACAAGGCGTGACGCGATTTCTATCTGCCAGGTAATTGAACCGAGCGTGGGGTGAAACATACCCGCGCTCAGCACTTTATCGCCTGCGACTACGATCATGGAGATGGGTAGATTGTGAAAAAAATACTGCACGTGGCCGAAACGATTAAAGGCGGAGTGGCAACAGTCATTCGTACGATATCGACGCCCCCCGAGGGCGACGCTCGTCAATATGAGTTGGTGTATCTGATCCCGTTCGATCAGAAAAAAGAACTGCACGGTATTGATGAGAAAGACATCAGAACCTTCTCTAGGAACAAGCGGGATGTGATCTCCCTCCTGCGGTTTGCCTGGCAACTGTTCCGGGTGATCTTCAAGGAAAAGCCTGATGTCGTGCACCTGCACAGCACTTTTTCCGGGGTGATTGGCCGGTGTGTCTGTCTGCTCATGCGTCCATGGCGCGCACCCAAAATCATCTACTGCCCGCATGCGTTTTCTTTCTTGATGGAGAGCTCTGCGGTCAAACAGAAAGTGTATTCGTTGGTCGAGCGGCTTTTGCAGAAAGTCACCGACGTCATTATCTGTGTCAGCCAGTACGAAATGGATAAGGCGGCCTCGTTCGGTATCGACCGGCACCGGATGAAGCTGATCTACAACGGTATTCATTACAAAAGCGAAGAGAACAAGTCAGGCGAGAGCACGGACATTCAGCTGTTGTTCGTGGGTCGACTCGACTATCAGAAGGGCTTCGATGTCCTGCTGAAGGCGTTTGCTGAAGTCGAGCGAACAGACTTGCGGCTTACGGTTGTGGGCAGTGCTGTCAATGAAGAGTCCGTCGAGTGCCCAGCCATCGATGCCGTGGAATACCTGCCTTGGGTGACGCCTGCGGAAGTCAACGAGCTGTATAAAACCGCCGATGCCTTGATTGTTCCCAGTCGTTGGGAAGGCTTTGCCATGGTGCCGCTTGAAGGCATGGCCATGGGCGTGCCGGTGATTGCCAGTGACTGCACCTCGCTGCCCGAACTGGTGACGGACAACATCACCGGCTACTTGTTTTCGACGGGCGATTACCAGGCGCTGGCCAACATTCTACTGAACATCAAAAAGCAAAAATTGTTCGAACTCGGGACCGAAAGCCGCAAGAAAGTGCGCGAGCGGTTCAGTGCGACCTTGATGATTCAGCAAACCTACGACGTGTATTCCGCTCAAACCTATTAAGTAGAAATCAAGATGATGAACGTAACTATTCTGCATGGCTACAGTGCGTCCAACTCGGGCGATGGCCTTCTCGTGGATTTGGCAATTGCCTTGGTGCTGCGAAATTTCGGGCCTGACACTTTAATCAACGTAGTTGCGTCGGACCCCCAATCATTTAGTTATCTTCCCTATAAGCGCTATGACGCGCCTGTCATGGCGGCTAAAGGATTTGGCCGGGTCAAGGAAGCCGTGTTTCTCAACCAGTCTTACACCGCGCTGGCTGATCTGTTGAGCACCTGTGATTTGATTGTCGGGGTCGGCGGTGGGTACATGCGCTCCAAAAGTGCCTTTGAACATATCAAGCTGAAACTGGGGCATGCCAAGCAACTCGAAACAGCCATCTTGAGCAAGGTGCCGTCGGTTTACCTGCCGCAAAGTATCGGTCCGTTCCATGGCCAGAGCAGCAAGATCGTAGAGCACTACGCCAGCGCCGATGCAGTGTTTGTCCGCGACAACCGTTCTTCAGCCATTTTTGCGGCCCATGAAAACGTGTATCGCGCGCCGGATCTGGCGGTCCAGGCGTTGGCCAAGAAGATCCTGCTTCAACCCAAGTTCACTCGCTGTGCAGCGTCGCCGGCCGTGGTTTGCGTGGTGTTACGCAAACCGCCGCAATGGAGCAAAGACAAGAAAGTCGGCTACGTGGCCAATCTGAAACTTCTTCTGCAGCGATTGCGGGCCAAGAGCAAAGTGGTGTGCGCGGTGCAAAGCGCGGTGCGCGGCAACGATGACGGAGCGTTTTATCGTGAACTCGGTATTACCGAGGACCTGCTGCCGTTGAAGGCGACGCTGGCCAAATATCAGCCCGACCTGGTCATTTCCGTAAGACTGCATGGCGCCATCGAGTCGCTGCTGGCCGGCGTACCGGCGTTCCATATCAGCTATGAGCGCAAAGGCTTTGGCGCCTATGAAGACATGGGCGTGGAAGACTGGGTGATCAACGGTGCGGACATCAACGTCGACACCATCATCGACACTGTTTATGCGCCGAATGCGCTGACCCGATTCGGCAAAAGACTCACGGACACCTGTAAGGAAATCGAAGCCAAAACGCTGCAGATGGACACTATCATCAAAGGGATTGTTCGATGATATTCCGGCTGTTGCTGCGGGGCGGCGCCCTCGGTGCCAAGTTTTTGCTGGTGTTGGCCATTACTCATTATCTGGGCTATGACGCATTGGGCTTTTACGGCGTCGTGGTCGCAGCCTCACTGATAGCCTCGAAGTTTTACAGCGTCGGGTTCAGTTCCGAGATCAACCGGCTGATCAGCGTCGGCGGCAGTTCGCGAAGTGTCGTCGACAAGGTGCTGATCCTGTACCTGGCGGTGGGTCTGTTGTTGTCGGTGGCGACAGTCACGCTTTACTCACTGATCGGCGATGTCGAAGCGAGTGCTGCGTTGATCGCGTGCGTGACGCTGTTATTGCTCACCGAGCATCTGTCCTTCGAAATCAATTCGTTTGTTTTTTCCGCACAAAAAGCCAACTGGGGCGCGTTGCTGTTCTTCATAAAAACCGGGCTCTGGGCGCTCATTGCCGTGGGCGGACTCATGACGGGCGTCGTGTCCTCCATCGCCAGCGTGCTGTGGTTGTGGGTGGTCACCAACGTGCTGGTGATCCTGGCCGGCTACTTCATTGTGGTTAACGTTCACCGGGAGCGGGAGGTCAGTACCGTCACCACGGTGTCCGTCTGGAAAGCCGGGCTGCCTTTTTACCTGGGCGGTGGTTTGATCGCGTTGAGCCAATACGCCGAGCGCTTTCTGATTCTGGACATTGAACCCTACGCCAGCCTCGGCAAGTACGTGTATTCCTGGTCCGCCGCCAACACTTTACAAGCGCTGTCCTACGCGGTGGTTGCTGTCGTCGGCATTCCCGTGCTCGCCAAGCGCTACAAGAATAATCCACAGGCGCTGACGGTTCGGCAGTTGTTCCTCAATCAATGGGTGCTGCGTTCCCTGTTGGTTTGCGGCGCTGTGGCGGTGGCGATCTATGCCTTTTTCAACATCCTGCTGGATTATGTCGATGCAGCAGTCCCGCGACCGGACAACAGGATTTTGGCGATCCTGATTTTTTCGTTTGCGCTTCGCGCCATTGGCGACATCGTTTGGGGAGGCCTTATTGCCTCCAAGAACAGTCGGGTGTCATTGGCCAGTGCGGCGATCTGCCTGGTGATTTCGCTGCCCGTCAGCTACGTGTTGATCAAGCACTATTCAATCTATGGCGCGGCGTGGGGCAATGTCTTTTCGATTACGGTGCAACTGGTCGTCATTGCATTGCTGACTCGGTTTGCCCGGACGAAGGGGACTGTGTAATGGCGTTATCCCTGCCTTCCATCGAGTTTCGCGGCAGAAAACTGGATTCGTCCATTTCATTCCTGATTCTGTTTTGCGGTCTTTTCCTGTCCATTGCGATGCCGCTGTTGATGCACCGCGATCCGGGTCCTGATGCGATGACCTTGTGGACGTCCTACGTTCGCTCGGACAACTGCAACTTCTGGAATCCGTTTTCGCCAGACCGCTCTTCCTACGAATGTTCCGCGTACCTGTTGCGTCCCACCGGGATCAACCTGGATAACGCGTGGGCTTACGGCATGTTGTGCAACTTGTTCCTGACGTCTATTCCGATCTTTATCTTCAGAAGAATACCGCTGACGATCTTTCTCACCCTGTGCCTGTGGGGCGTGGTCAGGTCGTTTTTTCTGGATAACCTGACCAAGGAAATCATCGTGTCGGTGGCGGTCATCGCCATCCTGTTTTTTTCTTTTTCGAAGCGATACCGGGCGGGCTTTTTTCTTTCTGCACTGTTCTATGGCGTGTTGATTCGGCCCTATTGGATATTGTTTTCGTTGGTCTGGGTCGGTGTCTGCGTGATGAAGAAGCGTGTGTCGCGCTTCAGCTTTTTCGTGATGTTGTTCATGTTCTACCTGGTGATTGCCACCGCGATTCAACTGCTGGTCGGCTATTCGGTGTCGTCCATTCGCGCCAGTAACAACGAACAGCGGACCCTGGGGGAGGAGGGCTCGAAGTCATTGATTGTGTCGTGGCTCAGCGGCGGTGACTTCGTTTCCCAGGCCGTGGATTCGATGAGCATCTTCTTCAGGTTGTCGTTCCCGGTGGAGTTGATCCTGCTGTCTGGCCTTGGCCAGATCATCTTTGTCGTGCTGATGATGATGACCTCGTTGTTGATCTTCAAAATGATGACGGCGAGTCATTTCAAGGGCTCGATCATCGAACCGAAAGTCAAAGAGCTGGTTGCGATCCCTCTATCGTTTTTATTGGTGCAGGGCTTGTTCGAGCCTGACTTCGGTTCGTTCGCGCGGCATTTCTCCATGGTGGTGCCGGTGCTCTTTCTGGGGCTGGGGCTGCAGTTGCGCGCAAGAAAACCCGAGCCGGTTGAATCACGGGTCTTGAACTGAGGTTTGTGCTGTATGCAAAGCAAGAAGAAGTCGCTGGAAATAGAAACCCTCAGAGGCCTGGCGTGTTTGTTGTTGGTGCTCTATCACGTGATCGGGCCGCTGGGGGGCGGATTGAAAATAGACCTGGGGTCGCCGTTTCGAGTGCTGGCTGACTCGATGGTGTACGTCAGGATGCCGCTATTTACCTTTATATCGGGCTACATCTATTCCATCTACAAAATCAGGGGCAATGACTTTTCCGCTTACTGCACAGGCAAGGTGAGACGGTTGATCGTGCCGTTGTTTTTTGTCGGTGTTCCATTTTCGGTGTTGCAGGCTGTGGCGCCGGGTGTGAACAAGGACGTCGGGTTATTCCAGGCCTTGTTGTCGTTTTATGTGCCGGTTAACCATTTTTGGTTTTTGCAGGCGGTGTTCATCATTTTCATGTTTGTCGGTTTTCTTCAGTGGCGTGGTCTGTTGCAGACGATGACGCGGCTGTACCTGTTGTTGCTGTTTTCAGCGGTGGCGTTCTTGTTGCCGCCTTTCTCGATCGATGCGTTTGGCATTAATGGCGCGTTCTATTTGCTGCCGTTTTTCGTCACGGGAATGATCTGCCACGAGAAAGTCGCGGTGATAAAGCAATCGCTCAAAGTGATCGGGCCGGTCGTGTTTGTGTTGATCTCCATCGCATTGCTCTACATTGCAGCCGTGGACCGCGAATTGATCGTCGATCGCAGAAGCCTTGTCGGATTACTTGTCGGCTGTACGTCCTGCGTGGCGCTGTTGTCGAGTGACATGCGTTCAAAAGCACTGATCTGGCTGGGTGGATATTCTTACGCGATCTTCCTGTTTCACGTGTTGTTTGCAGCCAGTTCACGGTTCGCGTTCGGTCGACTGGGCATTACGGACGAAAGCCTCCTGGTCATCGGCGGTGTGCTCTGCGGGCTGTTGGGGCCGGTGCTGCTGTCGAATATGTTCAGTCGTTTCGCCCTGACGTCCGTGCTGTTTCTGGGTGAGCGCGCGAGCGGTAAAAAGACGCCAATACCCGAGCTGAAAGTCTCTCAATCCTGAGCAGTGTTCAGCGGGTGATTTGATAGGAGGGATGAGTCAATGGCCTATGTCGATGATGTGCGTCCCGTGCCGGCTCCGGTTGTCGAGGTGCGCAGTTCAAGTGAGCGATTTGCCGCGCTGGGCAAGGGTAAAGCCGGGGAGGTGCTGGACATCTCAGTGATTGGCGACAGCTACAGCGCCGGGCAGGACTTTTATCTGAACAGCCTGACTCAGCGGTTGGCCAAGGATTTCGGTTTCGCCGGGCCCGGGTATGTCGGGTTCAACCACGGCGGCGCGCTCGGCGGTACCAACGTCAAATACACCCGCAGCAGCGAGAAGTTTTTCAGTGGTGATTGGGACGTTTCCAGGCTTGGCCAAGCGAGCCCGGACAGCCGCACTGTGACCGGCCAGGTAGGGGCGTGGCTTGAGGTGGATTCCAGTCAAACGGCCGTCATCGATACGTCCATTGCCCAGGCCAGATTGCTCTATCTGGGCGACGGCAAAACCAATGAGTTGCGCTATCGGTGGGCACCTTCAGACCCTTGGCAGGCGTTGAAGATGGCGGGTTCCGGGGTACAGGAAGTGCAACTGAGCGTCCCCGCCAGCGCGGATTGGGCGTTAAGACTCGAAGTGGTGAAGGGTGCGCCGACGTTGTTCGGTTTGTGGTTGGCCAATAATCGCGGCGGCGTCAGGGTCTCAAAGCTCGCCGCTTCCGGCGCCACATCCGCTGACTTTTATAAAGACGACAGCCAGTGGCAAACCCAGTGGAAGGCAGTCGTTTCAAAGATACCGGCGGACGTTTACCTGATCATGTTGGGTGGTAACGATCAGGGGTTTGGCGTAAAGCCCCAGGATTATCTGGAGAACATCAAAGGGCTGGTGCGGATGATTCGCGAGATCCATCCAGCGGCGAGCATCGACGTGATCCTGCGTCAGGACACCACGCGATCCAGTGCCTATCCGATGGCGGATTATGCCCGGGTGCTGGAACCCTGGGCGCGTTCGCAAACCATCACGTTTTTGAGTTTGCAGTGTGCATTCGGTCCCGACTTCAAACGCTATGCCAGTGACGGGCCGACCCCGATGATCGGCCCGGACAAGATCCATCCCATTCCCGGTACGGGCGGCCGGCTGATTGCCGATCATCTCTATCGACTGATCGTCGATGGGGTCGGTGAGCAGGGTTGCGGTGCCGGGTTGAAATAATCGTCACCGCTCAAAATGCTCCAGATGACCCAGCAACTCTGCGGTTTTCAGCGGCATCAGATCAGCATCGCAGCGTGTCTCAACCGTGATCACGACAACCGGGCCGCTGTCATGGGGGCGAACCCGGAATCGCCAGTCGTTGAATATCATTTTCAGTCCGTTGTGCTCCTCGATGTCCAGCGCCTGTTGAACGTACAGGCTCTTCAGGTGAGCGAGCAGGGGACGCAGCGCCTTGACCGGGCGAAGGAGATCGCCCGACGAGGGAAACACCCCGATGCGCTCCACCAGCAGGCTGGTGCCCAGCCAGGCCATCACTGCGAAGTTGCTCGCCTTCGGTTCGATGTCTGCCGAGCGTTTTGCGGTGGTCATAGTGGCCTGCCTGGATGAAGGGGTTTGATGTCGGATGCGCAGGGTGAGCGTTGCTTAAAGGCCGTTGAGGTACAGCTGCTCATAGCAAAAATTGGTCGCGTCGATATAGCCTTCCGCGCCACCGCAATCAAAGCGCAGGCCTTTGAACTTGTAGGCCAGCACACAGCCATTTTGCGCCTGCTTCATCAGTGCGTCGGTGATCTGGATTTCGCCGCCCTTGCCAGGTTGCGTGTCGGCGATCAGGTCGAAGATGTCCGGGGTCAGAATGTAGCGGCCGATGATTGCCAGGTTGGAGGGCGCATCCTCAGGGGCCGGTTTCTCGACCATGCTGTTGACCCGGTAGATCCCTTCGGAAATCAGTTCGCCGGCAATGACGCCGTACTTGTGCGTCTGGTCATGGGGGACTTCTTGAATGGCCACGATCGAGCAGCGGAATTTTTTGTAGAGCTGAATCATCTGCGCCAGGACGCCGTCGCCTTGCAGGTTCAGGCACAAGTCATCGGCCAGCACCACGGCAAATGGTTCATCGCCGATCAAGGGGCGACCGCTGAGAATCGCGTGCCCCAGGCCTTTCATTTCGACTTGGCGGGTATAGGCGAAGGTGCAGGTTTCAATCAACTCGCGGGTGCCGGCCAGAAACTTTTCTTTTTCGGTGCCGCGAATCTGGTGTTCCAGTTCATAGCTGATATCGAAATGGTCTTCCAGTGCACGTTTGCCCCGGCCAGTCACAATTGCCATGTGCTGCAAGCCGGCATCTCGTGCTTCTTCCACGGCGTATTGAATTAAAGGCTTGTTGACGATCGGCAGCATTTCCTTTGGCATTGCTTTAGTAGCAGGCAAGAAGCGCGTGCCATAGCCGGCGGCGGGGAACAAGCATTTACGAATCATAGATATATCCTGGAAAGTCATTGTTCACAGAACACGAAAGACGGGACTGTGAATATCGATGTATTACAGCGTTTGCACTTTAATACCCCAGCGGTGGACTCATGGCAATTAGTGGCACGCTTGTAACTTTGGAAATGTTATTAGTTGTCTGGCCGGTGCGAGTTTAGTTAGTTTTAGTCGGTGTCGGTTAATAGTGTTAGTTCGGGTGAGGTGCTAATTAGTAGTGGGCGTCGCTGTGTGATGTGTGCCGGGAGTTATAGACCTGGCACCGGACAGTTGAACACTTAAATACCCCCACTATGGACCGCTCTATGAAGATTCTGGTAACGGGTGGAACCGGTTATATCGGTTCTCACACCACACTTGCGCTGCTTGAAGCGGGCTTCGAAGTGGTCGTGCTGGACAACCTGTGCAACAGCTCTGACGCCGCGCTGCATGCGGTAGAAGCCATCTGCGGGAAATCCGCGTTAATGATTCACGGGGACGTGTGCGACAGGCCCTTGCTGGACCGGATTTTTCAGCAGCATGCCATTGATGCCGTCCTGCATTTCGCCGGCCTCAAGGCGGTCGGCGAGAGCGTGCGCAAGCCTCTTGAATATTACGAAACCAACGTCTGCGGAAGCATCACGCTGTGCCAGGCGATGGCCGCGGCCGGTGTGTTCCGGCTGGTGTTCAGCTCGTCGGCCACGGTGTACGGCGCGCCTGAGCAGATGCCGATTCGCGAGGATTTCCCCACGGGCACGCCCACCAATCCTTACGGGCAATCCAAGCTGATCATCGAAAACGTATTGCGTGACCTGTGCACGGCAGAGCCGAAATGGAGCATCGCGCTGTTGCGTTACTTCAATCCGATCGGCGCTCACGCGAGCGGGCATATGGGTGAAGATCCCAGTGGGATTCCCAATAACCTGGTGCCTTACATCAGTCAGGTCGCCGTCGGCAGCCTGCAGGAACTGTCGATATTCGGCGACGATTACCCCACGGTCGATGGCACTGGCGTGCGCGACTACATTCATGTGGTGGACCTGGCGGACGGGCATCTCAAGGCACTGCAATCGATCTCGACGCGTAGCGGAATCAATGTCTGGAACCTCGGCACCGGCGACGGTTACAGCGTGCTGCAAGTCGTTCGTGCATTCGAGCAGGCTTCGGGGCGGTCGGTGCCTTATCGCGTGATGCCGCGCCGCTCGGGCGATATCGCCGAGTGTTGGGCTGATTCCTCCAAGGCGCAGAAGGAACTCGGTTGGAAGGCCACGCGCAGTTTGCAGGAAATGATGACGGACACCTGGCGCTGGCAATCGAACCACCCCAAGGGATACCTCAATCAAGGCTGATGGGCGTGCTTTCAACGGAGTGTTTTTCGCCCAACTGTTATATCCGGCGGCGATGTTAATTAAGGTCGGGAAAATTGACTGGAAACAGCACACGCAAGTCCGTAGATATAAAGAACACGCCGGAAGGAGTTTGATATGAAAAAGATGATGCTATGTGCCTTGTTGTCCATGACGAGCGGCTGGGCACTTGCCGCGGAAGAAGCGCTCACACTGGACACCCAAGTTGTGGGTGACGTGACGGCTGGCCAAGCGGCGCTGGCCAGCACCGCATTGGTGGCCGGTGCCGTGGCCGCGTCCAACAGCGGCGGAAGTTCCAATGGCGGAACCGGCAGCACCGGGACAACGGGCACTACCGGGACGACCGGCACAAGTAACTGATAAATATCGCAGGTGTCATTCAAGATTGCCCGGCTAACACTGGGCGATCTTGTTTTGGGTTTGCCCTTGAATAGCGTAGTGCCATTATGATTCGTAGTGTTCCATTTTTAATGCTGGCAAGTATTGCTTTGCAAGGTTGTATGTTTTCGCCGGGGCAACATCTGAGTACCAGCGAGATTACGCGCGAAGGTGCCAGTGAAAGCAGTCGGGTCGAGCTTATTCCGATTACCCCCAAGCTCATCGCCATGGACAGGGCCTCGCAGAAACACGAGTCACTGCCCGCAGAATTGTTGACCCCGCCGGACGAATACCGCATCGGTAACAACGATGTGTTGTACATCACGGTATGGGACCACCCTGAACTGACCGCACCCTCGGGGGCGCAACAGCAAATCGATGCCAATGGCCGTCTGGTTCGTTCCGACGGCACGCTCTATTACCCCTACATCAAAGAGGTCCAGGCCGCTGGCAAGACCGTTCAGCAACTGCGATCCGATATCGCCGAGAAGTTGTCGACCTTCATCTCGGACCCGCAAGTGGATGTGGCCGTGCTGCGCTTTGCCAGTCAGAAAGTGGTGGTCTCGGGCGCGGTATTGAAAGCCGGCCCGCAAGCGATTTCCACCAATGCGCTGAATGTGGTCGAAGCCTTGGGCTCGGCCGGCATCGACCCGGTGAATGCCGACTTGTCGGGACTGCTGTTGACGCGCAACGGACGGGTATACCCGCTCAATCTCGATGCGCTCAATCAACAGAATGCCGAGCTGCAAAAGGTCTACCTCAAGGGCGGCGATCAGTTGTACCTGCCGTACAACGACAGCAAAAAGATCTACGTGATGGGCGAGGTCAATCAGCCGCGCGCGCTGACGTTCAAGACCCGCACCATGAATCTGTCTGACGTCATCGGCTCGGTCGGCGGCCTGAACCAGACCACGTCGAACGGCAATGCCGTGTACGTCATCCGGGGTGTGGAAAACCTCGATACAGAACCCGCAAAAATCTATCAGTTGCAAGCCGAGTCGCCGTCCGCCATGGCGCTCGCCACTCACTTCGATGTTCGCCCGCAAGACATTGTCTACGTGGGCCCTGCCAACGTCACCCGCTGGAACCGCTTCATCAGTCAGTTGGTGCCATCCGCCTCGATTCTCGGTATGGGCGCGGCGGCACAAAACAATTTAAGTGAAGCCAACAGCAGATAAGGCCTGGTCCCACTGTGAGAACGTTGAACGTTAGCGTCTGCTTGATGGCGGCCTTGCTGTTGTGTGGATGTAATCCCCTGATGAAGGCCACGCTGGCGAACTTCAAAGCCGTGGCCAGCGGTCCGGATGATCTGGAATTGACCCCGGCCCAAGTGGCCGAAGTTCGATACCCCCAACTCAAACTGACCACCCCGTCCGGCGTCGGGGTGTTGGCAATGGTGCGTGCCCGAGGTGATTTGCAGTACTGGGTCGCGTCCGGCAAGCAAGTGCTGATGCTGCGCGATGGACTGGCGGTTCGCACTGTCGGTCTGGGCTTTGGTGGTGATCTGGACGGGACCCGTTTTGACGCGGTCTCGCCGTTCAGGCAAGGCCTCCATCGGCTGCCCGACGGTTACACCAGCCAGCGCTGGATCGATCTCTATCACGGCTACGAAGTGGGGGTTGCGGTGAACAGTCGCTTCACCCGGCAAGCCATGGAAACCATCAGGATTCTGGACAAGGAATACGCTGTGTTGCGTGTCGATGAGCAGATTGATGCGCCGGCGATTGGCCTGCGCGCGACCAATCATTTTTGGGTCGATCCCGACAGTGGTTTCATCCTGCAAAGTGAGCAGCAACTGACGACGCAACTGCGCGTGAAGATCGTGCAGTTGACCGCTGAACGCGGGGCGGTCCGTTGAAGCTTTCAAAGGTGTTATGCCTGTGTCTGTTTTGGGTTTTGGCGGGCGTGAGCCAGGCGGCGGTCAGCGTTGATGGCGACGTCGGCCACCCAGGGCCGGTCGAGCTGCAACCCGGTGGCCGCGTGCTGGACGTGATGCGCATGGCGCGGCCCAATCCAGAAAGCTACTGGCTGGCGGCGGCCTGGCTGCGACGGTCACTGCTCGACGAGCAGACTCAGCTCAAAGCAGGCGTCTTGTTCGATTTGAAAGTGCTGCAGCGCATGGCGTTGCTCTTTGACCGTCCCAGCCGGGCGGCGTTGGCGTTGCAGTTGTATGAGCACGTCAGCCGCTTGCCGGTGACCGGGCGCCAGGTGGCCGTGCTGGACCCTGTGGCGGTCGAAGTCGGGTTCGCGCGCAACTTTCGCCTCAATGGCGGCGACAGCCTGATCTACCCGACGCGTTCGAATGTGGTTGACGTGTTGGGCGCGGTCGCCGAACCGTGCCGGCTGACCTATCGGCCGATGCAAGAGGCTCGTGATTACCTGCAAGCGTGTTCGCCGCTGAGCGACGACGCCGAAGCCGATTACCTGTGGATCATTCAGCCCGATGGCGTTACCCGACGGGTCGGCATCGCGCCGTGGAATCGCGAAAGCGGTCAGGTGCCCGCCGCAGGCAGCAAGATCCTGGTCCCCGTCAAAAACGATGATCTCAATCCGCCTATACCTGAACTGAATCAGCAGTTGGCCGAATTTCTTGCCACGCAACTGGCTGAGGTGGTTCCTTGAATTTACGTTTTGCAGCAGTGTTGTTATTGCCGTGTGGTCTGGCTCACGCAGAGCCGCGATTGACTCAGAATGATTTCGGCGGCGTGGGCTTGATGCAGACGCCGACCGCCCGAATGGCCCCGGCCGGCGAGTTGAGTGTGAACGCCAGTCGGACCAGCCCCTACAGTCGCTACAGCGTTTCATTGCAGCCATTTGAATGGCTGGAAGGCTCGTTTCGCTACACCGCCATCACCAACCGCCGGTACGGTCCCGAATCGTTGAGCGGCGACCAGAGCTACAAAGACAAGGCCGTGGACCTCAAGGTGCGCCTGTGGCAAGAAACCCACTGGGCACCTGATGTGGCCCTGGGTTTTCGCGACGTGGGCGGCACCGGTCTGTTCTCCAGCGAGTTCCTGGTCGCCAACAAACGCTATGACGATTTCGATTTCAGCGCGGGCATTGCCTGGGGCTACATCGGCAATCGAGGCGATTTCGAAAACCCGTTGGGTTGGGCGGATGATCGCTTCAAGACCCGGCCGGAGGGCGAGGGCACCGGTGACGTCAATACCAGCGCCTATTTCCGTGGACGTCCCTCGTTGTTTGGCGGCGTGACCTACCAGACCCCCTGGGAGCCGCTCAGCCTGAAACTCGAGTACGAAGGCAACGACTATAAAAACGAACCGAAGGACAACGTGATCAAGCAAGACTCGCCCATCAACCTGGGCGCGGTGTTCAAACTGACCGATTCGGTTGACCTGAGCGCTGGCTGGGAACGTGGCAATACCGCGATGTTCGGCATTACCCTGCACACCAACTTCGTCAGCCGCAAAGCGCCGGCCAAGACTTACGATCCGCCGGCGGAGCGTCTGCCGGCACACGCACCCAACACTGCGCCGGACCAGGTCAATTGGGCCAACGTGTCGCAACGATTGCAGAAAAACGCCGGCTACAAAGTCGAGCGCATCACCCAGCGTGGCTCAGAGTTGTTTGTGTATGGCGAGCAGTCGAATTATTTCCATTCGGCAAAAGCAGTCGGTCGCGCCAGCCGGATTCTGGACAACAGCGTCAACGACGACATCGACTGGTTCACCCTGGTGAACAAGCGCTACGACCTGCCGCTGGAAGAAACCAGCGTGCCGCGCGAGACCTTTCGCGAAGTGGTCAACAATGAGGAACCGCTGCAAGCCCTGCACCGCAGCACCGAGGTCAATGCGGCGATGCCACACACCGAGACCACGCTCTATACCGCAGCGCGCGATCCGTTCAATTACGGGGTCGGGCTGGGCTATAAACAGAACGTCGGCGGCCCTGATGGCTTGCTCTATCAGTTGAGTGCCGATGCGGACGCCGAGTATCGCTTCACGCGTAATACGTGGTGGAGCGGCATGCTCAGTGCCAATCTGGCGAACAACTACGACCACTTTACCTACGACGCGCCGAGCGGCTTGCCCCGAGTGCGCACTGACCTGCGAAAGTACCTGACGACGTCGGACGTCACCATGCCGACGTTTCAGCTCAGCCACGCCGAGCAGCTCGATAAAGACCTGTTTGGCATGGTCTACGGCGGTTATCTGGAATCGATGTTTGCCGGCGTTGGCGGTGAGGTGCTGTTTCGTCCGACGGGCCAGCGCTGGTCGGTGGGCGCGGACCTGAACTATGTGCGTCAGCGCGAGTTCAACCAGGGCTTTGGCCTGCG
Source organism: Pseudomonas sp. IT-P294 (assembly GCF_949767865.1). Taxonomy (NCBI): domain Bacteria; kingdom Pseudomonadati; phylum Pseudomonadota; class Gammaproteobacteria; order Pseudomonadales; family Pseudomonadaceae; genus Pseudomonas; species Pseudomonas sp. IT-P294. Next base: position 507,761 of record NZ_CATKQW010000033.1, read on the forward strand.
TGATTACTCGACCGTGACAGGCCACATCACCGGCTACACCGATTTGCCTTTCGATACCCAGGCCGCCGTGAGCGTTGGACGCTACCTGGCGCGGGATTGGGGCACCACGATCGACCTGTCGCGGGAGTTTTCCAATGGCGTGCGATTCGGTGCCTGGGCCACGTTGACCACTGCCACCACAGCAGAATACGGCGAAGGCAGTTTCGACAAAGGCATCTACCTCTCGATTCCTTTCGACGAACTCATGAGCATGTCGACCATGCGCCGCGCCAATATCGTCTGGTCACCACTGACCCGGGACGGTGGCGCGCGGCTCAATCGTAGCTACTGGCTACACTCCATGACCGATAGCCGTGACAGCGACATGTTCTACCGCAACTTCGACAAGATCACTGAGTAAAAGCGAGCGGGCTACAGGGCGATCAGCGCTGTAGCTCGCAATGCGATCCAACCGCAAGGGCCGTGCCCTTAAGGTCGTACGGTGAAGCCTCTTCTGTGCAGCGTTCGCTGCGTTATCCCCGACCCACTGAAACCCGTAAGCCAGATCCCCGGCGGCGCTCCTGTCACGCTCGGTCAATGGCCTTGATCGGGCGGCAAAGCCTGATAGACGCCCACGAAAAAGGGGACTTGCGTCCCCTTGTCATACTGCGGTGCCCGGCCACTAAGCCATCAATAGATGTCTTTGGAGAGCAAGGTGAAGGGTGTCTTCACCAGGATCTTCAGGTCCAGCCATAACGACCAGTTGTTGATGTACTTGAGGTCGATTTCCACGCGTTTCTGCATCTTGTCGAGGGTGTCGGTCTCGCCGCGGCATCCGTTGATTTGAGCCAGGCCGGTAATACCCGGTTTGATTCGGTGACGGGCCATGTAGGCGAGAATTTTTCCGGAGTAGTAATCGTTGTGCGCAACCGCGTGCGGACGTGGGCCCACCAGGGCCATATGCCCTTGCAGCACGTTGAACAGTTGCGGCAACTCATCCAGCGACGTGCGGCGGATAAACCGTCCCACCGCGGTGATCCGCGAATCGTTTCGACTGGCCTGTTTGACTTCATGGTCGTCGTGCACGCGCATCGAGCGAAACTTCCAGACCTGGATTACCTTGCCATTCCAGCCGTGACGGTCCTGTTTGAAGAACACCGGCCCTGGAGAGTTGAGTTTCACAGCCAGGGCAATCAGCAACAGCAGGGGGCTGAGCAGGATAATGGCCATCAGCGCCACGCTCTTTTCCAACAGGCTTTTACTCAGTGCGGCGGTGGGCTGGCTGGTCAACGGGCTTTCGTTCAAATAGATCGCCGGCAAGCCGTCCACGACCCGTACCGAGTGATTGAGCAACGTCAGGCTGTTCAAGTCCGGCACCCAGACCACATCGACATTGGCCCCCAACAGATCGATGTACATGGCTTCGATCTTTGCCGCTTCGCTCAGGGGCAGCGTGATGTACAAACGGCGGATGTCGTGGGCTTTGATCAACTCCAGCAGTTGCTCCTGAGGACCGACGATACGCGGCGCTCCCAAGCCCAGCGGGAGCGTGGTGTCCGTGCTGACCAAACCCACCAGCGGAAAGTGCTCAAGGCTGCGCAGCTTTCTGGCGAGCCCCAATGCCAACTCGCCTGTACCGACGATCAGGGTTTTATGCTCGCTCTGAAGTGACCGTTGATAGTATTGCGAGAATCCATGCAGCGGCACGTACAGCAGAGCTTGCCCCAGGTAACCGGCTGCCGCCCACACCAGGATGATCTGGCGCGAAAACAGCTCATCAGCCTTGCAGATAAATGCCACGCAGGCCAATGCCGCGAGTGTCATTGACCAGCCCATCAGCAAACGTCCCAGTCCCGCCAGATAGTTGTCCTTCTTGGCATAGACGCCACACCACGTATAAGCGGGTACCGAGGCCAATACCGTCAGAATGGCGCAGACTCGATAATAGAACTCCAGTGTTCCGGTCTGGTAATAAACCAATAAAAACAACAGGGCCATTACATAGCCCTGACCCAATGCCCACTGTCCCCAGAAGGTCAGTCCTTTGAGGTGGGTATTTCGATTGATACGAAGATTGTTAACCATGCGATATCCCCAAAATACGTCCATTTGCGCGTCGACAGACAACAGCCAAAGTTGATAAATCAGCGTTATTGTTTTTATAAGATGGCGTTGCGTTGACGATCGAAACGCCACTGTGCGGCGCGCTCGTCAGTGAATAGATTAATTGATCGATGTAAAAGCAGTCTGACGACTTTTAACGAGTTGTTAGTTGTTGGTTGCGTTAGATTGGATGGGCGGTGTTAGAAATGGTCGATAATTAAGTAAGGGGGCGCAAGGCAGGGCGGGAGTAAATAAGTCAGGGTGAAAGGTGGGCGGAAAAGTAGAGTCGTGAAGTGCTTTCTTGTTTTTGTAATGCACTACAAAAAAGGGTCATTAGTTGGGCTCAGGTGATACTTTTCCCCCGTGTGATTTTCTGTATCAGGCAATAGCCACGGTTTCGAACCGCGCGGAAGAGGCGCTCACCATTACTGGCATTTTTAAACTTTTCCTGTAATCGACTGAGGCACATTTCGAGGCCGCGATAGTGCTCGGGCTCTCTGCCAATACTGCGAATCAGATCATCTTTGCTGACCACTCGATCATCATGATGCAGCATTTTATTGACCAGTGTCGCCTCAAGGCCGGTCAAGACAATTTCGACATCATCTTTGATCAGCGCACCGCTGCCATTGCTCAGTTGCCAGACGTCTGAGCAGGGAGAGGGGGCTTGCACATGCAATGAGACGGACTCGTCCCGAGTGTCGCCTGTCAGCGAGGTGATGTTATTAAACGATGTGTCGGATTGCGCGGCTAACCATTCGGACTCAAATGTCGAGAGGATGCGCTGAGTATCATGCTTGATAACAGGTGGGACATTGTTGTCCAGGTGAGGGGAGATAAACTCCATGAGTTTCGGCGTTGATGAGGGACGGGCAACACCTTCGACAAACATTTTTGCCTGCGACGTGCCGAATGAGTTATATCGCTCGCTTGAGAGTAATGCCTCAAGCTCAAGTTGTAATGCCGGGCTGTGAGTGACGACGACAAAGTATTTTCTGGGGAGGGGTGTACTGCTTTCCATGTCTCTCTCCTGAAGGGTACGCTCAGTTTTAATTCAATAGGGTGTCGGCAGGGGAGTAGTGGCTCCCTTGAAAGTATTCAAAAGGCAATGCGCGAGCCAGTATATGGCTAGCAGCTTGCTCCACTCTGTCCGCTATAAATGCAACTTTGGTGGTGTGCGTCAGCATCGTCATGCGTTCGTGGAGTCGATTGAAAAGGTCTGGGTTGCCAGTGAGTTTAAGGCTCAAGTCTAGGGTTGAAAGCGAGATCTTTATATAGTCGAATAAATTCAGGGTTGTAAACATCTCGATACTTTCATCGTCGATGTTGTAATCATCCAAGGCGATTTCAATGCCGTGATCTTTCAACAGGTACAGGTTGTTGAGGATTTTCTTTTTTTCGACGAAGCTGACCTCCGAGAGGGGTAGCTCATTGAGTGCGATCACCAGCGTCTGGCCAAGATTTCCCAGCGCATCGCCGCACTGGATCAACTCTTCAGCGAGGGCGGAACTGGCGAGATCCGACTGCCTGACGCATACGAATCGACGGCTCAGGTACTTGCTTTCGCTTGAGGTATTGCGGTCTTTGAGTGAGAAGGCAATCAGCCGTGTTTGCGTGAGTACTTCACTGTAAAGGCTACTCATCGGGTTCACCCATGCAGGCGCGGGCTGAGCCTGATGGTCGTCAAACTGTATTCTGATCTCGCTGCCAAAAGGGCAGTCATCGCGAGTGAGGATCAATTGTCGAGACAAATAATGACTCGCAGGATAGACGTAAGACGCGCTCCCCGTTGCGTTCATAATGCAATAACTCCCTTGCCTGTTAACTCATCAAGCGGTCGCGATCAGACCCCTGATTAAACGATATCCATGGCCACGAATACTTTGTATGGCGTTGGTGCCATACATGCCTTTTATTTTGCCGCGAAGACGGCTTATCGATTTTTCCAAAGCCCGTGGGTCGTAATAATTTATATTTAGCCCCATGATTCTGGCGATTTCGTCGTGGCTCAATATTTGGTTTCTGGTTTCAGAAAATGCTTCAAGAATTTTCATTTCTGGAAACGAAACGTCCAGCTTTTTATAATCTCCAATCAGGCACATACGCGTCGGATCGAGGAGCAAGCTGTGCTTCTTCTGCCACTCTGCACTGTCAAAGAAATCAGTAAGTACGTCGCAGTGTTCATTCGGTAATGTCGCGAATTTAATGCAGTGATCGGCGCCAGCAAGATAATATTTCATCTTGTTGTAAGTGCCTTTTCCCGTAATCGCGACAAATATAATGCTTGCCTGATTCTGGGCGCGAATACTATCTACCAGCGCAAGGCTTTCAATAAAAACCTGAGGGCTGTCAATCACAATGAAGATTGCGCGGTACGAATGAGTGTCCCTGTTTCTTCTAAATGAATTGTTGTAGCACATTGTATCAACGGGTATATCATGCGCCACGTGGCTGGTAACTAATGTTCTGAAATCCTCCGCTATTGAATGGGTCCGCCCCATGGTGAGAATGCCTGGCACCTCCTTCGCGTGGTAGTGGCGGGTCGTCGTTGTTTTCCTTGTAAGCATCATGCTTTGACTCGGCTGGGTGCTGACATTTGGATGTTAAAGCACCAATTCTCATTTGTGACTGACAATTGGTAACATTTCACGGGATTTTCCAGCGGCCGTCACAAAATTTTTAACATTGCAGGGGCTTACGACGTGATTCTTTGCAGTTCCAGCATGTAGCACGTGGCTGGCAAAAGAGTGTCATTGTGCCATCTTTTTTTGTGATCGCTCGCTTTTCCAGATCAATGAACGTTACACGCGACTCACACATTCTGTTACATACCGATTTCTGAGGACGTTGTTAATGCCCACGGCAGGTCTAGTTGGTAGAGACGTTTTGGTGGGTCTTCGGTCTGTCTATAATTAATATTTGTTGTTATATAACATCGCTGTTAATAGGGTGACGCTGGACATTTAATAACATTAAGTTTTAATACTCGGCTGGATGCGTTTTAATTTCTCGTTGGCGATACATCTAAAGCAGATCAGTTGATGTGCTTTTGTCAGTGAGAGAGACTAATGGATTTTTGGACGACAGTTACGGTATTGATTTTAGGCGTGGTAGAAGGGCTAACGGAGTTTTTGCCCATATCAAGCACAGGGCACCAGATTATAGTCGCGGACTTGCTCGACTTCGGCGGTGAACGTGCGATGGCGTTCAATATCATTATTCAATTGGGCGCCATTCTGGCGGTCGTCTGGGAATTTCGGCGCAAGATTTTCGAGATTATTAAAGGCTTGCCAGCACAGCGTAACGCGCAACGTTTTACCTTGAACGTATTGATCGGTTTTATGCCGGCTGTTGTCTTGGGCGTAATGTTCGCCGACAAGATTCATGAATATTTGTTTAACCCAATTACCGTGGCCGTGGCTTTGGTTTTGGGCGGTGTCGTCATGTTGTGGGCGGAACGGCGGGAGCATGTGGTGTATGTCGACCATGTTGACGATATGCGCTGGACCGACGCGCTTAAAGTCGGTTTCGCCCAATGCCTGGCGATGATACCGGGCACCTCGCGTTCTGGTTCGACCATTATCGGCGGGCTGCTGTTCGGCCTGTCACGCAAGGCCGCCACCGAGTTCTCATTCTTCCTGGCAATGCCAACCATGGTCGGTGCGGCGGTTTACTCAGGCTACAAGTATCGGGATCTGTTCCAGGCCGCCGACTTGCCTGTCTTTGCCTTGGGTTTCGTGACCGCGTTCTTTTTCGCCATGATCGCCGTGCGCGGCTTGCTCAAGTTCATCGCCAACCACAGTTACGCCGCCTTCGCCTGGTACCGGATCGTCTTTGGGTTGTTGATCCTGGCGACATGGCTGTTCGGTTGGATTAACTGGACTGAAGCTGCAGCGCTCTGACACTAACCGCCAGGCTGTCGATCGACAGCCTGGTGGCAACGCGGATAGTCATTAACGCCCTTCAAGCAACGCCGCTGCCTGATCCAGCAACGCCAAAGGCTCTTTCGCCTTGTGAATATCCACCGACAACAACTGCCGGAACTTGCGCGCCCCAGGAAACCCGGTGCCCAATCCCAGTACATGTCGGGTGATGTGGTGCATCGAGCCACCGGCATCAATATGCGCGGCTATGTAAGGGCGCAACTGTGCCAGCGCTTCGGCCCGGCTGATCACCGGGGCTGTGCTGCCGAACAATTGCTGGTCCACTTCAGCCATCACATAAGGATTGTGATAAGCCTCACGACCCAGCATCACGCCGTCAAACGTCTGCAAATGCGCGTGACACGCCTCCAGTGTCTTGATGCCGCCGTTGAGAATAATCTCCAACTCCGGAAAGTCCGCTTTCAGCCGCGCTGCCACGTCATAACGCAACGGCGGAATGTCACGGTTCTCCTTCGGTGACAGCCCCTCCAGAATCGCAATCCGCGCATGCACGGTAAAACTCGTGCACCCGGCATCCCGAACCGTGCCGACGAAATCACACAACTGCTCGTAACTGTCCCGTCCGTTAATCCCGATCCGATGCTTCACCGTCACCGGAATCGACACCGCATCGCGCATCGCCTTCACACAATCGGCCACCAACTGCGGATGCCCCATCAGGCACGCACCAATCATGTTGTTCTGCACCCGATCACTCGGGCAGCCGACATTCAGATTGACCTCGTCGTAACCGTGTTCCTGAGCCATGCGCGCGCACGCGGCCAGGTCCAGCGGAACGCTACCGCCGAGTTGCAGCGCCAGCGGGTGCTCGGCTTCGTTGTGACGCAGGAAACGCTCGTGATCGCCATTGAGCAACGCGCCAGTGGTGACCATTTCGGTGTAGAGGAGCGCGTGTTTTGAGAGCAGGCGCAGGAAGAACCGGCAGTGGCGGTCGGTCCAGTCCATCATCGGCGCAACACTAAACCGCCGAGACAGCGCAGGGCTTGTGTTTTGTGGGTTTGTCACTGTTTGAGCTAGCATTTTTCTCTGCGCATTCTGGGCCGTTTTCAGGCGTGTTTAGTCAGCCTTGAAAACAAAGGGTCACCAGTTTACCAAGAGTGCCGGACATTCGCCCGGAAACAGGCCGCCTCGGTACAGGAACGTACAGCTGAAAGTGCGTCAGTCGCTCAGGTGCTCTTTGCTTTACGGCCACGTGAGGCGGGCTTCACCGGCACGCTTTTCCCGTACTCGCTCCACCATGTCGAGAGCGCTTCCATTGTCGGTCCGAGTGCGCGTGCTTTTGCGGTCATTTCATATTCAACACGCGGGGGCACCTCGGCGAAGACCGTTCGCGAGATTAGACCATCGCTTTCAAGTTCCCGAAGTTGCGCTGTCAACATGTGTTGCGTGATGCCGGTGATCGCCTTGCGCAGTTCCCCAAAGCGATAGATGCGCTGATTCAGCAGCCACATGATTTCCAGCTTCCACTTGCCTGAAAGCAGCGAAAACGCACGCCGCATTTCCTCGTGCATGTTGATCTGATCATCATTGGTCTGGTTTTCCATACTAAGTGCCAGTTTTTCATCCTACTTGTGGGTTTTCATGTTAGGCGACATCGTTGCGCCCAGTCGACGTAACAATACCTGCTTGGGAAAACTTCATGATCGAAAATAATATTTACTGGGTCAGCACGGTGCTGCTTTCGCTGCTCTATTTCGCCTCTGCCGCGATGTACCTTGCCAAAGGCGACTATGTTCGAAACGCACAGGCGGAGTTGGGCTATTCAGCCTCCCATCTGGTGCCTTTGATGATCGTGGTCAAGTTACTAGGGCCCGCCGCGATTTTGTGGCGCTTCAATGTTGCACTCAGTGATCTCGCTTATGCCGGCATGTTTTATCACCTGCTGCTTTCAGCTTCTGCACACCTGGGTGTTCACAAGCCCAAAGGTGCTATCCCGGCAGCCGTGGGGCTCATTCTCCTGATTGCGTCCTTCATGGCACAAAACGCCGTTCGCGAATTTCCGTCGCCTAACGTACCGGCGGCAATTATCCAATCGACTCTTGAATAATGGGGAATGCTATGACTCGACTCAGTGGAAAAGTTGCCATTGTTACCGGCGCCGGTCGTGGTATCGGCCGAGCCACGGCCAAGCTTTTCGCGGTGCAGGGCGCGAAAGTCGTGGTCGTTTCGCGTACGGCTGAAAATGTCGATCAGGTCGTTGCTGATATTCAGTCCGCAGGCGGCGTCGCGCTCGGAATCGTTTGCGATATCGCTGATCCGGATCAGATTAACGCCGCTGTCGACAAGGTGATGGATGCTTATGGACGGATCGACATTCTGGTAAACAATGCGTTCGATCCCTCGGTGGTTTTTTCATCGGTGCTCGAGCTGTCTGCCGAGCAGTTGCAGCGTAATTTTGAAATGGGCCCGATCGCTTATCTGCGAACGATGCAGGCGTGCTATCCCCATCTCAAAGCTAGCGGAGCGGGCAGGGTGATCAACTTCGCTTCCCTGGCCGGTGTTATCGGCATGCAGGGCTACGCGCCTTACAACATGGCCAAGGAGGCGGTACGGGCCTTGACTCGCTCGGCTGCCAGGGAGTGGGGCGCTGACAAGATCACGGTCAACAATGTCATGCCGGTCGCTGATACTTGGGGGACAGCGGTCGATGTGCCTGCGCCCACTAACGTCCTTGGTCGTTATGGATCACCGGAAGACGATATTGCGCCGGTGGTGCTGTTCCTCGCCAGCAAGGATGGGCAGTTCCTGACCGGATACAGCCTCACGCCTGACGGCGGCCAAATCATCGACAGCGCCCGTTAACTATCGCTCCAGGCACCCAACGTCGACTCAACTGAAATCAGGAGACATGCCTTGGCATGTCTTCCAAAGACTCACTGCGTAGAGCGTTCAGCACCAGCGAAAAGGCGGGTGTTGGCAAGCGACGGCTTGGGTAGTACAGGTGATAACCCGAGAACAAAGGGCACCAGTCTTCCAGGACGCGTACCAGACGGCCATCCTCGATATGCGGTGCAAATTCCTCTTCCGGCAAATAGGCGATACCCAAGCCGCTGATTGCCGCCGCCGGGACATGTGCGCTGGTGTTCACAATGACCTGGCCCGTGACACGCACGTTGATCTTTCGACCACGCTTTTCGAATTCCCAGGCGTCGACTCCGCCAAGGGTTGGAAAGCGTATGTCGATGCAGTGGTGATTCACCAGATCCTGCGGTTTCCTGGGCACGCCATTGAGTGCGAAATACGCAGGCGATGCCACGGCAGCCATCCGGACCTGAGGTCCGATGGGAGCGGCGATCATATCTTTATCGACGGTGTCACCAAATCGGATGCCCGCATCGAAGCGGTCAGCGACGATGTCCCGGAAGCCATAGTTGATATCGAACTCAACCTTGATGTCAGGGTATTCCAGGAGCAGTGGAGTGAGTCGCGGAAGGAGGATGGTCTTCAGGACAAAATCACCGCAGGTGATGCGCACCGTACCTGCAGGCTTGTCGCGAAGCTCAGTCAAAGCATCCAGCTCTGACTCGATTTCGTCGAAACGATGACCGATAGCTTGCATCAGGCGTTCGCCGGCGCTGGTCGGCGAAACGCTGCGAGTGGTGCGCGTAAGCAGACGAATTTTCAGCCGTTTTTCAAGTCCGGAAATGGTCTGGCTCAGGGCGGACTGTGTGACACCCAGGTGGGCGGCCGCTCGGGTAAAGCTGCCTTCTCGGGCGACCGTCACAAAGGCCAGAAGGTCGTTCAGGTTATGCCGTGACATCGAAGCCCGCCTATCCAGATTGATTAGCTGTACTTATAACTTCAACAAGCTTTCATTAGATTATCAAGCATGACGTATTCCCAGAGAATAGGGCAAGCCGCACCTGTCGTCGTAGGTATTGCTCATACCACTCGCTGATTCGGACCCTGGAAAGCAGGTCGGTCAGCACCTATTCACTGATGGGAGCACCTCATGAGAAAACTGGTTTTGTTGCTCGGCCTTCTGATGGCGTCGCTCTCCGCACTGGGAGCAGACATGTCCAACGGAGCCGATAATTTTTACAAAAGCGAGAAGGTCACGATGCAAAAGGTGACCTTCAAAAATCAGTACCGGATGAGCACGGTGGGCAATCTGTTTGTCCCTAAAGATCTGAAGCCCGGTAGCAAAAGCGCGGCAATCATCGTGGGCCATCCCATGGGGGCGGTCAAAGAGCAGAGTTCGAACCTGTATGCCCAGAAACTGGCGGAGCAGGGCTTCGTGACACTTGCGATCGATCTGTCGTTCTGGGGTGAAAGTGAGGGTCAACCGCGCAACGCGGTTTCACCAGAAATCTATGCCGAAGACTTCAGTGCCGCTGTGGATTACCTGGGCACCCAAGCATTTGTTGATCGGAACCGGATAGGCGTCCTGGGCATTTGTGGTAGCGGCAGCTTCGTCATTAGCGCGGCCAAGATCGACCCTCGGATGAAGGCCATTGCCACGGTCAGCATGTATGACATGGGCGCAGCCAACCGAAACGGCTTGAAGCACTCCGTCACTGTCGAGCAAAGGAAGCAAGCTATCGCCGCCGCTGCCGAGCAGCGATACGTTGAGTTCACCGGTGGCGAAACCCAGTACACCAGCGGAAGCGTCCATGAACTGACAGACACATCCAATCCCATCGAGCGCGAGTTCTACGATTTCTACCGCACACCACGCGGAGAGTTCACGCCCAAAGGTCAGTCACCGTTGCTGACCACTCACCCGACGCTCACCAGCAACGCCAAGTTCATGAACTTCTATCCGTTCAACGATATCGAGACGATCTCGCCGCGCCCGATGCTGTTCATTGCCGGTGAAAATGCTCACTCGCGAGAGTTCAGTGAAGAGGCCTATCGACTGGCCGGACAACCCAAAGAGCTTGTCATCATTCCAGGTGCGGGCCACGTGGACCTCTATGACCGAGTCGATCTTATTCCGTTTGCCAAGCTGACTTCGTACTTCCAAACCCATCTTAAGTGACGCGCTGAGCCGCGGATCTTTCATCACTCTACGTGCCCAAAAAACGATTCCGACGCCACGCGCACGTTGCTGGCGTTGGAGCTTTTCGTGTTGGAGAACATCAGATGAGCAGCACCACCTTTCCTATCCAGGCCGCGAATCGACAGGTATGGGGAGCTGTCCTCGCGATGTCACTGTGCGCCTTTGCCCTGGTGACTTCGGAGTTTCTGCCGGTGAGCTTGCTCACGCCGATTGCGTCGGATCTCGCGCTGACCGAGGGGCAGGCCGGACAAGCGATTTCCATTTCAGGCCTCTTCGCGGTCGTCACCAGTCTCTTCATTTCTTCGGTCATCCGTCGACTCGACCGAAGGCCCGTTTTGCTTTTCCTGACCGGCTTGATGATTGCCTCGGGCACGCTCGTCGCCTTTGCCCCGAACTACTCGACACTGATGGTGGGCCGCGCCATTTTGGGAATCGCTATTGGTGGCAGTTGGTCGATGTCGACTGCCGTCATGATGCGAATTGCACCTGAGCATTTCGTGCCCAAGGCAATCGCTTTGATCCAGGGCGGCACGGCACTCGCCACTGCAGTCGCAGCTCCCATTGGCAGTTACATGGGTGGGCTGATCGGCTGGCGAGGTGCATTTTTCTGCGTGGTTCCGCTCGCCGCGTTGGCGCTCTTTTGGCAAGCACTCACGTTGCCGAAAATGCCTGGCCAAAATGAGACTGGCTCTGTAACGGATGTGTTTCGGCTATTAGCCAACGCGAAAGTCTCGCTGGGCATGGCAGCCGTGGCATTTTTGTTTATGGGGCAATTCGCGTTGTTCACCTATCTGCGTCCGTTTCTGGAGTTGGTGACCCGCGTTGATGTGTCTGGACTCTCCCTGCTGTTGTTGATCATAGGAATGGCCGGATTGGTGGGTATTATGGTGATCGGCCCGGTGTTGCACAGAGGTCTTCATCGAGTGCTGATGATCATCCCGTTGTTGATGTCGGGGATTGCGGCGGCTCTGCTCGTATTTGGCAGCTCAATGTGGGCGACAGCCGTTCTGCTGGGCGTGTGGGGCCTGATCGCTACGTGCGCACCTGTCGGTTGGTTCACATGGTTATCGCGCACACTTCCAGACGATGCCGAAACCGGAGGTGGTCTGATGGTGGCGGTGATTCAGCTGGCGATCACACTCGGTGCGACCGTGGGCGGGTTGCTCTATGACGGCGTTGGCTACCAGGCAACGTTTATCGCAAGTGGAGTTTTTCTTTTACTGGCTGCAGTGCTCGCGCTGTTTGTCTCGCGATCGGATTTGCCCTCATTGTGATGACAATACCGCAGTAGCTGAACAGATCCTGTCGACCCGTCAGATTTCATTATGTCTGACGTATTTGCGGCCTAGGATGAAGGGCGCACATTCGTATGGCCACGCGTCGAACCCACAGGAAACTGAAAAATGATCCCGAACCTCGTCAAAGTCGTGATGATCGCCGGTGCATTGCTGTTGAGCGCTTGCTCGGGCGTGAGTACCAGCACGTGTTTTTCACAAGGTTGCCAATCTTTCGACGGCCATGGTGCCAACCAGTTGAAGTTCGGCGGAAGTGCGATCGGCAACAGTTTCAGTGAGTACAGTTCGGGTTTGTTGCACGATGACTGAGGTGTGACGCGACGGCGGGGGGAAACCTGTGCCGGCTCACGTCAATGCCTGACGCCCCGTCGACCACCGCGCAGCCGGACGCAGGCTGCGGGGATCGTGCGTGTTGCGGCTATTTCGAGGCGGGCGTTGCTATCCATTGACCGAGAACTTTCTGGTAGTTGCCAGTGACCTTGGCCAGGTGCAGCCACTGATCGACGTACAACTTCCAGGTAATGTCATCTCGGGGTAGCAAGTAGGCTTTCTCGCCGTACTGCATGAATTGGCTCGGGTTCACCGCGCACAAACCGGGTTTTAGTTTTTGCTGGTAGAGCGCTTCCGACGCATCGGTAATCATCACGTCAGCCTTCTTGTCCAGCAGCTCCTGGAAGATTGTCACGTTGTCGTGAAGGCTCAACTGCGCCTTGGGAAGAAAGGCGTGAACAAACGCTTCGTTGGTGCCGCCGGCCGGTTCAACCAGGCGAACCGCTGGTTGGTTGATTTGCTCGACCGTCTGGTACAACGCCTGATCTTCGCAACGCACCAGCGGGATTTTGCCGTCGACGTCCAGCGTGGTGCTGAAGAAGGCTTTTTTCTGACGCTCCAACGTGACCGAGATGCCGCCGACACCGATGTCGCACTTGCCCGCCAGCATGTCAGGCATCAAGGTTTTCCAGGTGGTCTGCACCCACTCGACCTTGACGCCAAGGCTGTCGGCCAGCGTGTGGGCCATGGCGATGTCGATTCCCGAATATTCGCCGTCTTCGGCTTTGTAGGTATAGGGTTTGTAGTCGCCCGTGGTGCAAACCCGCAGTTGGCCTTGCTGGATGACGCTGTCCAGATGCGTTGGCTCCGCCTGAGCAGCAAGCGATAGCGCGAGCAGGCCGCCGATGATGAGTGTGCTTTTTATGGTTTTCATTGTTATCCGGCTTCCGTGATGGATTTGATCAAATTCTCGGCTTGGCGCTTACGGCGCTACGGCGCCTGACGGAAAATACACACTAAATACGGTCCCATCCTCCGGGGTCGAACTCACCGAAACATCACCGCCATGCGCCATGGCGATTTCCCGGACGATAAACAACCCGAGCCCGACACTGCGCACATCACTGTCGGTGTCTGTGCCGCGAGTCATCGGTTCAAACAGAACTGCAATCAACGACGCTGGAATGACCGACCCGTGGTTTTGCACCGACACCACGGCCTGATTCTCTTCCAGTCGCGAGGTAATGGTAATCGGCTGCGCCAAATCGCCGTAGGCCACGCTGTTGGCAACCAGATTGCCAATGATCTGCTGCACCCGATCGGCATCCAGGTTTGCGTTGCCGGAGCCAATGGACTGGTGCAGCAACGCCGCCTCGGGAAACGTCACGCGCAGCTCATCAACGCTCTGTCTGACGAGCGTGTGCAAGTCCTGCGAAGTCGGAGAAACCCCGATTCCACGCCCGACTCGCGCCTGTGCGAAGTCCAGGAGGTCGGCGATCATGCGCTGCGCGCGCTCTGCCGATTGGCTGATGTGGCCGAGCAGTTTGGTTTCCCTGGCAGTGCGCTCGCCTTGAGCGAGGATGTCCGAGGCCATTTTGATGGCGGTCAGCGGGTTTTTCAGGTCGTGGCTGACGATGGCGACCATTTGTTCGGCGAACGAGGCGCGCCGCTTGGCCTTTTCGTAGGACCGGTTCAGCAGGGTCTGCGCGTCGAGCAGGGCGGCATCGGCCGCCATCTTCTCGGACAACAGGCCTTCCGCGAGTTTGCGGGCGTTGAGCAGTTCACGTTCGTACTTGTCGCGGTCAATGGTGCCGAACAGCGCCAGTTCATTAAACGCGCCGTTGGCGTGCTCGCGCCTCACCCCGTTGAGCAACATGGTGACCGTGTGTTTGTCGTGGTGAACCAGATCGAGTTTGACCTCGGCCACGGAGCCTTGCATCTGCATCAGGGGCGCCCAGTGCGTCTGATGGAAAATGCGCCCGCCCATGGTCAGCAGGTCCTGAAAGCGCCGGCCAACCAACGCTTGGGAATCGAAGCCGATCCAGTGGCTGAAGGTTTGGTTGGCACGCAGGATCGTGCCGTCCTCTTTTGTCACCACCAGGCCGCAGGGCGCATATTCGAACAGCGTCTGCGGGTCGGGCAGTGGCGGTTCGTCAGTCGACATGCGGGCTGATCCACGGCGACAGGAAGCTGTCCATGGCCTCGGAACAGGCGCAGGGTGCGCTCATGTGGGGGCAATGGCCGACGTTGGCGACCAGGCAAAGAGTGCTGTTGGGAAGTACGCCATGCAGGTATTCGCCAACGGCAAAGGGGGCGATGAGGTCGTCGGTGGATTGCAGGATCAGGGTTGGCGTGGTCAGGCCCGCGATGTCTTTACGGTTGTCGGACATGAACGTGACGCGCGCAAATTGCTTGGCGATCTCGGGTTCCGTGCGGCAAAAACTGTTGGTGAGTTCTTCGCCCAGCGCCGGCTGCCCGGGTGCGCCCATGATCACCGGAGCCATCGTGCTGGACCAGCCGAGGTAGTTGCTGTCGAGGGTGTCGAGCAGTGAATGGATGTCTTCGAGCTTGAACCCGCCCACGTAGTCGTCGACATCTATATAGCAAGGCGAAGGACCAATCATGACGTGGGCGGCGATAGCGCCGGGGCGCTGACGATCCACCAGGGCGCCGATCATGGCGCTGACGGAATGCCCCACCAGAATCACCGGGCCGGTGGCGAACTCATCGATGAGTTCGCCCAAGTCCTCGGCATACCCGGCCAGTGAATTGTATTTTTCTTTGTCGTAAGCACCGAGGTCCGACTGCCCCGCGCCGACCAGGTCAAACAACACGACTTTGCAACGCCCCGTGAAATGATCGACGAGGTAGCGCCACATGGTTTGATCGCAGCCAAAGCCATGGGAGAAGACCAGCGTCGCCGGACCGTCGCCCATCACGCGTACGTTGTTGCGATGTTGAAGGTCCATGTGAATTTCCCTGGTCGGGCCAAAAGTATTGTTGGCCACCGGGGGAGTTTAGATAGTCGTAGGCATCAGGTCACGCATTGCCTTGGAAAGAGGCGCCCCTACGGGTCGACCCTTTCCGGGCTCAACGTCCCCAACCAGGCGACCAACCCTACAATCAACACCGCCGCCGCCAGTTCCACGATCACGCTGCGCCGTAATGCATTCGCCGCCACCCGGTACTGCCCGTCCCGCAACGACTGCTGCAAAAGCGGCCCAAGGTGGAAGCGGTTCAACGCGGCGAGCACCAGCATCCCGGCGAACAGGGCGACTTTAATGAACAGCAACACCCCGTAAGTGCTCAGAAACACCTCATCGAGCGTCGGCCCCACAATGAACAGGTAGTTCACGACGCCTGTTACCGTGAGGAAGAGCACAACCCATGCACCGACCGTTTCAAATCTTGTTACCGTTCGAGCCAGTAACCGAATGCGTGCTTCGCTTTGCAGGGCATTGATTTTCGCCATCAACGCAAACGCCACCAAAGCCCCCAGCCACACGCCTGCCGCCAGCAAGTGCAGAATATCGATCGTGAAATGCCAGACACGGCGGTCACCTTCATCCATCGCCCCATGACCGCTCCAGGCCAGCGAGGCGAGGGCGATCGCGCCTGCCATCGACGCAACCAGCACGCTGACACCTGGCGCACGAGGGTGGAACAGCATCGCAAGGCCGACCACGACCAAGGCAACCAGACGCACGATCCAGGCGAATCCGACGTCCGTTTCCACAATCATCATCTCGATGTGCGGACGCAGCTCGGCAATGTCCGATTCACCGCTCATGGCGCTCGCCATCACCACCAGGCTGGCGACCGACAGCAGGGCGCCCAACGCTGCCGTGCCCGCCAACATCGAGCGCAACGGCAACACGGTCCCCGACCGCCGCTCCTGACCTTCAAGGCTGTACAGCGCAAACAGCGCCAACCCGAACAACAGCATCAAATCCACATACAGCCCAAACCGCAGTGCAATCCCGAGCGCTTCGTTCATCGATCACTTCACTTTGAACGTGACGTTGCCGGTGATCGGATGAGTGTCTGAAGAGACCGCGCGCCAGTCGACTTTGTAGCTCCCGGCAGGCAGTGGCGCGAGCGGGGTGATGACCATGGTTTTCGGGTCGCTGCCGCCCGAGACCTTGGCCTTCATCGGCATCGGGGAATGCGCCATGCCGGGCATTTCAGTCATGACCAGTTTTGCCCCGGAGAATTGAGTCACCAGGTTTTCGGAGAAGTGCAGTTCGATGGCGCTCGGCGCTGCACCTTCTGCCGCTTCGGCCGGGTTGGAGGAGAGCAGCTTGGGGTGCGCTTGAGCGAGTGCGCTCATCAGCAACCCAAGGGTAACAACGGTGGTTTTGATCATGCGCATGCAAGGCCTCTTACCGCTCGGAGCGGTTGTGTTTTTGGAGTTGGATTAATGCGTTTAAAACCACAGCCGAACGCCGAGGACCAGGCGCGCTTCGCTGCGATCCTCACCGTCGGCGTTGGCGTAGTCGGCGGTTTTGCCGTAGGTGCGATTCCAGGTCACGCCGAGATAGGGCGCGAACTCCCGGCGGATTTCATAGCGCAGCCGCAGGCCGGCTTCGGTGCTGGATAGCCCGGAACCGATACCCCGTTGCGGGTCGTTTTGGCCATAGACGTTCAGCTCGGCTGTCGGCTGCAGAATCAGCCGGTTGGTGAGCAGGATGTCGTAGTCGCCTTCCAGTCGTATGGCGGTTTGGCCACCTTCGCCGATGAACGCCGTGGCTTCGGTCTCAAAGTTGTAGAGCGCCATGCCTTGCAAGCCGAGGGCGGCCCAGGTTTGCGGGGCACCGGGTTTGAAGTCCTGGCGCACGCCACTCACCACGTCCCACCACGGGGAAATCGCATGACCCCAAAGGGCTTGTATTTCGGCGTCTTCGGTCTTGCCGTTGAGGCGTTCGCCTTCGGAGCGCAGCCATAGCCGATCAATGTCGCCGCCGACCCAGCCAGAGAAATCCCAGGCCAGGGCACTGCCGTTGTCCGCGTCCTGCCATTCGAGTTTGTCGGCGAGGAAGTAATAGTTGAGGGCGGTGTCATGCACGCCGTGGCCGGCCGGGCTGGTGAATACGGCGGCGCGGTCGGCCTCGGTCAATACCGGTATCGGCGTGCGACTTTCAGTCGGCGCGGCGGGCTGCATTTGACCGTCGTCCATGCTTTGCAGCTGGCTGTCGTCCATGCCGCTCATCTGGCTATGGTCCATGCCCTGCATGTCATCGGTGGCGGCCATCGCCGGCGAGAGCGTCAGGCTCGCGGTCGCGAGTGCGCAAAAAATCAGCGTCAGTCTGGTCATGGTATCCACCTCATTCTTCCACGCGAACTTCACGGAACATGCCCATTTCCATGTGGTACAGGAGGTGGCAGTGGTAGGCCCAGCGGCCAAGCGCATCGGCGGTGACCCGGTAGCTACGTCGGGTGCCCGGCGGCATGTCGATGGTGTGTTTGCGCACCATGAACCGGCCATTCTCATCTTCGAGGTCGCTCCACATGCCGTGCAGGTGGATGGGGTGAGTCATCATCGTGTCGTTGACCAGCACCACCCGCACCCGCTCGCCGTACTTGAGGCGCAGCGGCTCGGCGTCGGAGAACTTCACGCCGTTGAATGACCAGGCGAACTTCTCCATGTGGCCGGTGAGGTGCAGTTCGATTGTGCGACCGGGCTCGCGGCCATCCGGATCTTCGAAGGTGCTGCGCAGGTCTGAATAGGTCAGGACGCGGCGGCCATTGTTGCGCAGGCCCAGGCCAGGGTCGTCGAGCTTTGGCGTGGGGCTCATGGCTTGCATGTCCACCAGCGGGTTGTCTTTTTCGGTGTCCGGGTGAGACTGCATGCCGGCCATGGCGCTGTGGTCCATGCCCGCCATATCGCCCATGCTGGCGTGGTCCATGCCGGCCATGTCCATGCCGCCCATGCCCATGTCCTCCATGGTCACCAGCGGTCGAGGGTCCAGTGCCGGAATCGGCGCGCTCGTACCGTCTTTAACCGCCAGCGTGCCTCGTGCATAACCGCTGCGATCCATTGATTGCGCGAAGAGTGTGTAAGCCGCTTCGGTCGGCTCGACGATCACATCAAACGTCTCGGCCACCGCGATGCGAAATTCATCGACGCTCACCGGTTTGACGTGCAAGCCATCCGCTGCAACCACGGTCATTTTCAGGCCGGGAATGCGCACGTCGAAGTAGGTCATGGCGGAGCCGTTGATAAACCGCAGGCGCAGTTTCTCGCCGGGCCGGAATACCCCCGTCCAGTTCATGGCCGGCGCCTGACCGTTCATCAAGTAGGTGTAAGTTGCGCCGCTGACGTCTGCCAGGTCGGTGGGGTTCATTTTCATCTCGGCCCACATCGTTCGGTCGGCGACCGTGGACCCCCAACCTTTCTCGCTGACGTCGTGGATGAAGTCGCCCACGGTGCGCTTGTGCTCGTTGTAGTAATCGGACTGCTTTTTCAGGGTCTTCATCAGGCCGACGGCGTCTTCGTCGGTCCAGTCGGTCAGCATCACTACGTAATCGCGGTCGTACTGGAACGGCTCTGGTTCCTTGGCATCGATGACCAGCGGGCCATAAACGCCGGACTGTTCCTGAAAGCCCGAATGGCTGTGATACCAATAAGTGCCGTTCTGCCTGATCTTGAATTGGTAGACGTACACGCCGCCCGGCTCGATTCCGTGAAAGCTCAGGCCAGGCACGCCGTCCATGTTGGCCGGCAGCAGGATGCCGTGCCAGTGAATGGAGGTGTCGACTTTGAGTGCGTTTTTCACGCGCAATGTGACGGTGTCGCCTTCACGCCAGCGCAGCAGAGGACCTGGAAGGCCGCCGTTGATGGTCATGGCGGTGCGTGGATTGCCGGTAATGTTGACCGCAGTTTCGCCGATCGACAGATCGAACTCGGTGCCCGCCAGCACTTGAGGTTCGCCGGGGCTGGTGACCGCCCAGACAGGCGTGCGCCATAAACCTAGGCCCGCGAGCAATCCGCTCGCGGCCAGGCCTTTAACGAAAGTGCGTCTTGTGGTGCTGGAGTGCATGCCGTTTACCCGGTCCGTCAACGTGGGAAGTTGACGGAGAGGCTAACGAGCGCTGCCTTTCAGAAGTCTGAGGCGGGGATTACAGTTTTGACAGGTTCACGCCGGGTTTACTTGCGTACAGTGTTTTTGCCGGCTGATGCCATCGTGCCGCTGCCACAATTGATGTACGAAGAGGACTTCAGCCAGCGCTGATCCGGATAATAGGAAAACAGAAGCTGCCCATCTTTCATCGAATCGATCAGCCGACGAGCTACCGCCGGTCGGACCGCGGGGCAGCCGAGGCTCCTGCCGATCCGCCCGTTGATGCGGGCAAGTACCGGACTGACGTAAGGTGCGCCATGAATGACGATTGCGCGGTCAAGCGCGTTGTCGTTGAAACCGGGTTCCAGGCCTTCCATGCGCAACGAGTAGCCGTTCTGTCCGACATAGCTCTGTTGCGTACGATACAAGCCGAGACTGGTGGCAAAACTCTCGTTTTGATTGGAGAAGTTGACGGCCATGTTTTCGCCGCTGTTGCGTCCATGGGCGACCAGTTCATGAAACAGTAACTTGCGCTTCTTTAAATCGAACACCCACAGGCGTTGTTCGGTCGAAGGCAGCGAGTAATCGATGATCGCCAGTCTTTGCACAGGGGCAGCGCCTTGAGCGATGCTGCATTGTGAAGCGCGGACGGCGAGGTTGATGACGTTGGCGTTAGCGTTCGGCGCCGCTTTGATGAGGGCGGCCGAGAGCGAATCGGCGTAGGCTGACGGTACGGACATTGCAGTCAATAGCAGGCCCGCAAGTAGATAGCCAAAACTTAGTGGCGCCATATAGATGTCTCATCATGTTAAGTTCGAGTCTAGCAGGGGCATTAAAAGCTGGACGTTGAATGCGGGAGATTAAGGATTATTCATGGTGCTTTTAACAAGGTTATTCTTCATAAGCCGCATATTTTTTATGGGCTTTCTGATCAGCGGCACGGCTGTTGCGGAAACTTCGCCGATTGAGCCTGTAGATGCGCCTATCTCCATTATCGAGGCGGCAGCGGACGATAACGTCGCTCAATCGATTCAGGCCTCGCTCGAGCCCTTGAAAAGCGCGTTTCCACCGCTGCTCACGGCGCCACGCTATCGGCGGGTGGACGTCAGTCGTCTGGTCATGGATTTTTATACGCACCGTGCTTATCGCGCCGCGTGGACCAATGACAGCGATGTCGCGCAATTGATCGCCAGCCTGAACGCGACCGAGGCCGATGGCTTGATCCCGGCGGATTTTCATGTCGATGAATTGATCCGCTCCCACACCGCGATGCAGACGACCCCGGCAACGCCCGCGCAGCGCGCGGCGTTCGATGTGGCGACCACGCATACGTTTATCACCGCGCTGTTGCAACTGCGCCGGGGCAAGGTCGATCCTTCGCGGCTCGATATTCACTGGAATTTTGATTCCAACGGCGTCGATCCCCGTGACGACGTCAACGCCTTCTTCGCCGCGCTCGACCATCACGACGTGGCGAAGGCGTTTGCTCAAGCGCCGCCGCAAGAAGCGGTGTACGTCGGCTTGCGCCAGGCCCTGGCGCAATTGCGTGGTATTCGGGACCGGGGCGGTTGGCCGAAAGTGGCGGTGGACCATTCACTCAAGCCAGGCATGGACGAACCGGCTGTCGCACAGTTGCGGGCGAGGATGGTCGCAGCCGGTTTTCTCGATCCGCGATTGATCCACGGCACGAAATACGACGGCGCCGTCACCGCCGCGGTGAAAAAGTATCAAAACGAGCAATACCTGGGGGCGGACGGCATGGCGGGGGGGACAACACTGGCCGCCCTGAACGTACCCGTGCAGGCGCGAATCGATCAGGTGCGGGTGAACATGGAGCGGGCGCGCTGGCTGCTCTACAAGCTCCAGGGCACCTTCGTCATTGTCGATATCGCCGGCTATAAAGTGGCGATGTACCGCGATGGTCAACCGATCTGGCGGTCCCGGGTGCAGGTCGGTAAAACGGCTCGCAACACGCCGATCTTCCAGGCGCAGATCACCTACATCACGTTCAACCCGACCTGGACCGTGCCGCCCACGATCCTCAAGGAGGACGTGCTGCCCAAGATCCAGAGCAATCCCGGCTACCTGGCCGCCAACCGTATTCGCGTGCTGGACCGAGAAGGCAATGTGCTTGATCCCTCGACCGTCGACTGGAGCAACCCGCGCGGGCTGACTCTGCGCCAGGACGCAGGACCGGACAGCTCGCTGGGTCAGGTGGTGATCCGTTTTCCCAACGAGTATTCGATTTACCTTCACGACACACCGCACCGCGAGCTCTTTGCCAAAACCGTGCGCGCCACCAGTTCCGGCTGCATTCGGGTAGAGAATCCGCTGCAACTGGTGGAGCTGTTGTTCAACGACCCGGTTAAATGGAATCGCGAAGGCATTCAAAAACAGTTGGCCAACGGCAAGACCGAGAACATCCGGCTTCCGGTCAAAGTGCCGGTGTTGCTGGCCTACTGGACCGTTGATCTGGGAAGTGACGGGCGAGTGGCATTCAAACCTGATGTGTATGGGTACGATGAGCCGGTATTGCGGGCACTGAACCGGCCTTCGCCGCTGCCTGTGCTGGATTTGCACTCGGCAGTGGGTTCGGTGGCGTCGACGCGGCAGTAGTAGCGGGCGACCTTGAGGTCGCCCGCAGGTCTCAGAGCTCCAGCCCCTCTTGCACCACCGCCAGCAGGTTATGCTCGGTCAACGCCACCGCATCCGGTTGTTGCCCGGATTGCTCGATCGCCTGCAACCACCAATGCGTTTCGCCGTGTTCGCCTACGGTGCGCAGTAAAGCAAGCTCTCTGTTTTTAGCGTGAATCTCGATGCGGCCCGCACCATCTTCGGTGAAGCGTGCAACGGGATCGAAAGTGATGCGATGGTTATTGCCCTCGATCTGCAATTGATCGATCGCGTAGTCGAACGTCTCACCGTCTGAATCGCACTCGAAGACGTGAGTGGGATTGCGCCGCAGGACCAGGCCCATTTCGGTTACTGGCACCAGCCACACCTCGATCTGACGGTACAGCTCGTAGACCTGGCTTGGCCAACAGTCGATCACCTGATCAGCGCTGGGTTGCCGGGTTTGTTTCAACCTCGCGGCGAGTTCGTCTGCCTTACTCATTTCAATTCCTTGTGGGGGTCTATGAGTAATCGTAGCCGCTTCAACGTAACTCTGGTTTTGCCCTGCGTCATGTCAGCCACACATGCGTGACAAATCATGTCTTGGCAAATGCTCAGTTCCGCGACACCGCTAGTTCTCTGCGCAAAAACTCCACCAGAGCGCGCGGGCGCATTTGCACAGCGCGATGCGCCGGCTATCCAAAGGACAATTGCCCCTAAAACTTGCGTAGACTAAGCTCACAAAAAATAAGGGCTTTGGGCCGTTGCCCATGCCTTGCCCTTACAGGACGAGCTTTTGCCTATCCCCATTCAAGACCCTGATCAAGCCCCGGGCGGTGCGTTGAAACGGTTGCCGCTGCTCAAGGCGGCGGTGCTGTTTATCGTGACGGTGTGTCTCTGTCTCTGTGCGCTTCTGTATTTGCAGCTGGAGCAATCGCGCCGCCACGATCTGGAGCTGGCGCGAGTGGCGTCGTCGAACCTGACCCGGGCAATGGCGCAGCAGGCCGAAGACGCTTTCATGAAAGCCGATCTGGTGTTGACCAGCCTGGTGGACTGGATCCAGACCGATGGCTACGGCACCGCGCAACGGTCTCGCTTACAGAAAACCTTAGCCCGGCGGGTGCAGGCGCTTGGGCAGTTGCACGGGATTTTCCTGTTCGACAAGCAGGGACAGTGGATTGTCACCTCGTTCGAGGATATGCCCCGGGGCCCGGGCGTCGCAGATCGGGAATACTTCAAATTCCACCAGCAGAACGCCTCCACGATCGCCCATATTGGGCCGGCGATTCGCAGTCGGGAGAATGGCGAGTGGATCATTCCGGTCTCCAGACGGGTGAACGACAAGAACGGCAACTTCCAGGGCGTTTTGTTGGCCGGGATAAAAATGGCCTACTTCGATCAGTTCTTCAAAAGCTTCAGCATCGATGACAACGGCTCGATGTTTTTGGCATTGACCGACGGCACGTTACTGGCGCGCCGGCCGTTTGTGGAGTCGCAGATCGGCACTTCGTTGGCCAAGGGGGACATCTTCCAGAAACACTTGCCCAATGCGCCCGCGGGCAACGCGATGATCAACTCGGTCGTGGATGGCACCGTGCGCTTGTATGGCTACCGTCAACTCGATGCTTATCCGCTGGTGGTGTCGGCGGCGTCGTCCAGGGATGCGATTCTCAAGGATTGGTATGGCACGGCGTTTCAATCCAGTGTGATCGTGGCCCTGGTGGTGATGGGCATCGGCCTGTTCGGATGGGTGTTCGTGCGTCAGGTGCGCCTCGGCGAACGGGTCGAGGCGGATTTGCGCAAGGCCAAGGACGCGCTGAAGCTGATCGCTACTCACGATAGCCTGACGGGGCTGGCCAATCGCCGGCTGTTCGAGCAGGCATTGGACATCGAGTTCGGCCGGGGTGCCCGGCAGTCGAGTTCGTTGAGCCTGATCATGCTCGATATCGATTATTTCAAGCGTTACAACGATGCTTACGGTCACGTGGCGGGGGATCATTGCCTGGCTGAGGTGGCGCGAGCGGTCAAGAGTTGCTGTCATCGAAAAGCCGATCTGGCGGTGCGTTATGGCGGGGAGGAGTTTGCCGTCTTGCTGCCCGACACCAACATTCATGGCGCGCTGGTCATTGCCGAACAGATCCGCCACAGCGTCATGGGCAAGAACATCACCCACAGTGGTTCACCAACGGGCTACCTGACGGTCAGTCTGGGCTGCTACGCGTTTGTGCCGACCGCGCTCGACGCCATCGAAGTGTTCATCGAACGTGCCGATGCGGCGTTGTATCAGGCCAAGCATTCGGGGCGAAACCGTGCGGCCGTGTTGTCGATGGAAGGCGGGGTGGAGGCGTTGATGCGCTCGGATCGTTGATAAAATTCGTGCGGTTGTTTCAGCTCTGCAACAGATTTTGCCCGTTTGTCTCCCTGTCATATCCGTCTGTTTTGATCGTCTAGAGTTGCGTTAGCTCCGCCGAATCCGCCGGAGCTTCCACAGCACGGACGATTGCCAACATGTTGATCACTCAAGCATTGACAGCTGTTGCTCTAAGCCTTGCCGCCTGCGCCGTCTTCCCATTGGCCAGCCAGGCTCAATCGAAAATCACACCTGCAGAAGCTCACGCCATTGGTGTCGATGCCTATCTGTATTTTTACCCGCTGTTGACCATGGACATCACCCGCAAGCAGTTCACCAATATCGAACCCGGCAAGGAGTTCGGTAAAGGCCCGATGAACATGTTTGTGAGTGTGCCGCAGTATCCACCCGCCAATTTCAAGGGCGTGGTGCGGTCGAACTTCGACACGCTGTATTCCATCGCGTGGCTCGACTTGACCAAGGAGCCGCTGGTGATCAGCGCACCGGACACCGCCGGGCGTTTTTACCTGTTGCCGATGCTCGACATGTGGAGCGATGTGTTCGCCTCGCCGGGTTGGCGCACGACGGGCACCGAGGCCAGTCAGTTTCTGGTGACACCGCCGGGATGGACCGGAACGGTGCCGCCCGGATTGAATCAGTTGCCGGCGCCCACGCCCTTCGTCTGGGTTATTGGTCGCACCAAGACTGACGGGGCGGCGGACTACGACGCGGTGCATAAAATCCAGGCGGGCTACACCGTGACCCCGTTGTCGAAAATGGGCAAAAAAGCCGAGCCGGTCAACGTGGTCATCGACCCGACGGTGGACATGAAAACGCCGCCGAAGATTCAGGTCGATACGATGTCGGCAGCCAATTACTTCACCTACGCCGCCGCGTTGCTCAAGGTCCATCCGCCTCACGTCACCGATCAGCCGATCCTGGCGCAAATGCAGCGCATCGGCATCGAAGCCGGCAAGCCGTTCGATATCGATGCGCTCGATCCCGACGTTAAAGCAGCGCTGCAAACGGTGCCCGAGGAAGCCCAGGCGTTGATGAAGTGGAAGGTCACAAGCCTCGCACGGGTGGTCAACGGTTGGTCGATGAACACCGACACGATGGGGGTTTATGGCAACTACTACCTCAAGCGCGCAATCGTTGCGCAAATGGGGCTGGGCGCGAACTTGCCCGAGGATGCGATTTATCCGTTGAACTTGGGCGACGACACCGGCAAGCCGCTCGAGGGGGCCAACCGGTACGTGCTGCATTTCGATAAAGGTGAAGCGCCGCCGGTCAATGCGTTCTGGTCAATCACCTTGTACGATCCTGAAGGTTTTCAGGTCGGCAATGAGCTCAACCGATTTGCGGTCAGTAGCTGGATGCCGTTCAAGGCGAACGCGGATGGATCGCTGGATATCTACTTCCAGAACGAAAACCCCGGAAAGGAACTTGAAGCCAATTGGCTTCCCGCGCCCAAAGGCCCGTTCAACCTGACCATGCGTCTCTATGGGCCAAAGCCTGAAGCGCTGAACGGCAAATGGGACCCGCCCCCCATCAAGCGCTTGTAAAGACCGCGCATAAAAAAGCAGCCCACGATGTTCATCATGGGCTGCTTTTATGCGTCCAGCTGCCAGTGCCACCTCCGGCTCCTCCGGTTCCGCCGCCGGCAGCACCCGTGCCGCCGCCCGCGCCGGACCCTGAACCGCTGGCTCCGCCAGAGGTGCCAGTGCCATTGCCTGCGCTGCTGCCGGATGCCGGTGAGCCTGGGGTGTTATCGGGCGGCACGGACGAGCCGCGAGTTGCGCCGGACTGGGTTCCCGTCGCGTCAGCGCCGTTGGCGGAGGCAGCATAAGCAGCTCCGGTTGCCGCGCACAGCAAACCGATCAATAGCAGCGAGGTGATTTTGATGTTCATCGGGGCACGCCTCCGAGGGTGAATCGTTATCTGATGATGGTGTGCCGGGGAGGGCGATCGATGTTGGCTGGATGACGAGTGGTCGAAAACAGCTATCACTGATACCTGAACGGCAGTGACCAGACAGGACTGCTATGGTCAATGGACGCTTGCCTGTCATGCACCGGATCAGGCAATCGATTGACAGGATTTGTGCATGGAAATGACTGCCGTTACCACTGCCGCCCCTGCGCGCCATACGCCGATCACACGCAACCTGATTTGGGCCGTCGGGCTGTTTTTTGTCCTTGGGGTGCTGATTGCCCTGGTTGCACTGTTCAACATTGCTGGCCGGCTCGATGCCCAGGACTTGGCCAAGACCACTTTTTACACCCAGCGCGCGTTGGAAAACCGCATCTCCGCCTCGAAAAACTACGTCGCCAGTTATGCCAACTGGACAACCGCCTACGATCACCTGAACGGTGAGGTCGATGTGCAGTGGGCGTATATCGAGCAGAACATGGGTAAAACCTTGTTCACCACGGACCATTACGACGCCGTCCTGGTGGTCGATCATCAGCGGACCAAATACGCCGTGGTGCGCGGCGTTCAATTGCACAATGACGCTGCGGCCTTACTGTCGACATCGATGGCGCAGCTGATCAAGGTTGTGCAGGCGCAGGAAAGCCTGATCGTTCCGGTCAGCCAGTTCACGTTGTTCGAAGGTCAGCCTGCGTTATTGACGGCGGCCGCAATCATCCCCAATGACGAGCGGCCAGCGGTCGATCCCCTCAGCACTTCGGTGCTGGTGTTCGTCGATCAACTGAGCCCGCAAAAACTCAATGACTTAAGCGCCGATTACGGTTTGCATGACTTGAGCCTTGCCGCTGACAACACCCTCGCTCCCGGTCAGCCTGCCGTGGCACTCACGGGCACCGGTTTTAGCCTGATGTCCCGGCTCGAACAGCCAGGGCATCAACTGCTCTGGTCGCTGTTGCCTCCATTGGGTGGCGCCTTGCTGATCCTTGCGTTGTTGACGGTCTATTTCTTCCGCTATGTGTTGCGCGCGTCCGGCCACGTGGATGCCAGTTACATCAACCTCGACCTGTCGAACCAGGCGCTGGAGGCCAGTGAAGAACGTTTTCGCGCGGTGGCCGAGGCGGCTTCCGACTGGATCTGGGAGATCGACGACAGGCATCACATCACGTACCTGTCCGGGCGCTTCGGCGCCGTCACCGGGTATTCCGAGCAGCAGTGGCTGGGGCAGGACATCGAGCAACTGCTGTTCTGTGATACCACGTCCTTGTCACTGTGGCTGAACAGGCTCAATGAAGAACACAGCGTCAGTCATCTGCGTTGTTCCTATCGTGATCAATCCGGACAGCAGCGCATTTGCCGGGTGTCTGCCCGCCCGATCCATAACAAAGGCACCGTGGTGGGTTATCGCGGAACGGCCAGTGACATCACTGATGAAGTGGCTGCCCACGCGCAAATCCAGCACCTGTCGTTGCACGACGCCCTGACCGGCCTGCCCAATCGCAACAAGCTGGCGCGCTACCTCGAAGAGGCCTTGGTGCTCAGGGAGCATTCGGCGGCGCTGACGCTGTTGATGATCGACCTGGACAACTTCAAGCCGATCAATGACTCCCTCGGCCACCCGGCCGGCGATGCAGTATTGCTGGAGGTTGCCGCGCGCTTGCGTGAGTGCACCCGGGATATCGATCTGGTCGCCCGACTGGGCGGCGACGAGTTTGTGCTGGTGCTCAATGGCATGGACAGCCACACGGAAATCGACCGGATCTGCGAGCGTGTTCTCGAGAGCCTGCAACAGCCGATCCACTATGACCATCACACGCTGCACATCGGCGCGAGCATCGGGATCGCCTTGAGCAGGCGCCAGGGGCATATGCCGGAAGAGCTGATCCGCTGCGCCGACATTGCCCTGTATCAGGCCAAATCCGACGGCAAGAAAACCTGGTGCTACTTTGCGCCGCACATGAACGATCAGATCCAGCATCGACGCAAACTGGAAAACGACTTGCGTCAGGCGATCAAGAACAACGAGTTCGTGATGCACTATCAGCCGCGTTATCACGTTGATGGCAAGCAGATTGTCTCGGTCGAAGCGTTGTTGCGCTGGCAGCATCCGGTGCAGGGCTTGCTGGCGCCCGATACGTTCATTCCATTGGCCGAACAAACCGACCTGATCGTGCCGTTGGGTCGCTGGGTGCTGCGCGAAGCTTGCGAGACGGCACTGAGCTGGCCGGGCGAGCTGATGGTGTCGGTCAATCTGTCCCCCGTGCAGTTTGTTCGCAGTGACGTAGTGGAAGATGTCAGGGAGGCGTTGATCCATAGCCGGTTGCCGGCCAGTCGGCTGGAGCTGGAGATCACCGAAAACGTGATGCTCAACGATGTCGATGGTGCTTTGGCGACCATGAACGCACTGAAGGAGTTGGGTGTGCGGCTGAACATGGACGACTTCGGCACCGGGTATTCGTCTCTGGGTTACCTGCGCACGTACCCGTTCGACGGGATCAAGATCGACAAGCGTTTCATCTCCTCCATGGGCGGCGCGGGTAATGACCGCGCCGTGGTGCAGGCGATCATCAACCTGGGCAAGGCGATGGGCCTGACGGTGACTGCAGAAGGGGTCGAAACACTGGAGCAACTGGACTTCCTGATCTCTGACGAGTGCCACGAGGTGCAAGGTTTCTACCTCAGTCGGCCGATGGAAAAACAGGCGTTGTTGCCGTTGCTCAAGGCTTCGCAAGACGATTATCCGACGCAGGGCCCACACCTTTAGTCGCCTGTTGGGTGTGTCGTGGCAACTGACACGGCGCGCCCCGGTCACACTGGATACCGTCAATCCGTTACGAGCCCGGGACCATGAAGAACCTGAAAATCGCCACCTTCAACGTCAACGGCATGCGTGCCCGCTTGCCGAATGTGCTGGCCTGGCTTGAGCGAGAAAAACCGGACATTGCCTGTTTGCAGGAACTCAAGTCGGTCGACAGCGCATTCCCCGCCGCCGAACTTGAAGCAGCGGGTTACGGTGCTATCTGGCAAGGCCAGTCGTCGTGGAACGGGGTGGCGATACTGGCGCGTGATGCCCAGCCTCTGGAGAGCCGGCGTGGTCTGCCGGGTGATGACACCGATACCCATAGCCGCTACCTGGAAGCCGCGGTGCATGGGATTTTGGTGGGTTGCTTGTATTTGCCCAACGGCAATCCACAGCCGGGGCCCAAGTTCGATTACAAGCTGGCGTGGTTCGAGCGGCTGATCGCCTATGCCAAGGACCTCCAGGGCAGCGACCATCCGGTGGTGCTGGCCGGCGACTACAACGTCGTGCCCTCCGACCTGGACATCTACAACCCGCGCTCATGGCTCAAGGACGCCTTGCTGCAACCGGAAAGTCGCGAGTGTTACCAACGCTTGCTGGATCAGGGCTGGACCGATTCCCTGCGACATCTGTATCCAGAGGATCGGCTTTACACCTTCTGGGATTATTTCAGGCAGCACTGGCAGAAAAACTCCGGGCTGCGCATCGATCACCTGCTGCTTAACCCTGCATTGAGTCCTTATCTGCAAGAGGGCGGAGTCGATGCGTGGGTGCGCAACGAGCCGCACGCAAGCGATCATGCACCGACGTGGATTCAACTGGGTTCGCGCAAGCAACGTTGATTTTGATGAGCCAGGCGATTGGCTAAATCAATTGTCAGTCGGGCCGCTTTATCCCTTATACATGGCGCCCATCGGCGGAGAGATCCGCGGCCCCATGCATAAGGACCGAGCAATGAGCGAGCCACGCCTGACGAACAGTGCGTTATACCTGCAACGCCTGGGTTTCGACGCGCCCCCGGCGCCAACCCTGGAGACCCTGCGTCAACTTCAGCTGCGCCACACTGGCGCCTTCCCGTTCGAAAACCTCACCACGCTGTCAGGCGAGCCGGTACTCATCGATCTGCCATCCATCGAGCAGAAAATTCTGCACGCGGGGCGCGGTGGTTATTGCTACGAACTCAACAATGCGTTCCTGGCCTTGCTTCAGGAGCTGGGTTTCGAGGCGCGCGGTATTACCGGTCGCGTGGTCATGGGGCAGCCCGAAGGCGCCTGGACCGCCCGCACACATCGCTTGAGCCTGGTCACGCTGGACGGCGTGCGCTACATCACCGATGTCGGTTTCGGCGGCATGGTGCCGACCGCACCACTGGTGCTCGACACCAATGCCGAACAACGCACGCCACACGAACCGTATCGCATCGAACGCCATGAGGACGGTTACACCTTGCGCGCCAACGTCGGCGGCGAATGGCGAGCGATGTACATTTTCGACCTGCAACGCCAGGAAGACATCGATTACGCCCTCGGCAACTGGTACGTCTCGACCCATCCCGACTCATCGTTTGCCAAACAACTGATGGTCGCGCGCACAGGGGAGGGCTGGAGGCGCACGTTGAACAACGGCAGTTTTGCTATTCATCGGGTGGGGGCCGAGAGCGAGCGACGGCAGGTGACAGATGTCGGGGAGTTGAGTGAGGTGCTGGAGTGTGAGTTCGGCATTCTGCTGCCGGAACATGCGGGCTTGAAACAGGTGCTTGAACGATTGATTGCCTCGGCATAGGCGTTCGATTGCAGGGAACGAGAAAAAGAGCAGGCGTGATCGATCTGCTCTTTTCGTCGGGTCGAATTCAAGGCTTCATCACGCGATGGATCTCGCTGAGTGCCTCTGCCAGTTTTTTCTCCAGGCTTTGCAGTTCGGAAGCCGTTATTCCTTCTTTGAAATGTCCGGCATTGGCAATAGCGAGGCCCGGGTCGGGCGTCGCAGTTTTGCCCGTGCTGCTGAGTAACGCCTGGCGCAAGGTGTTATTGATCACGGTCTGGTAGCCATACCCCTCATCCTCAGCCATGGCGCGCGCCGCTTCAATGACGACGTCATCGAGCATGATAGTAATTCGGGTTTTGCCTTTGCTGGAGGCAACCGCTCCACGCTTGGCGTTGCTGAAGTCGTATTCGTCTTTCATCGGTCAGTGTTCCCTGTAGCGGCGGCATTCGTTTTTGGTGGCGAGGCGCGCGGAAATGATTCGAACGAAATTCGGATCGCGATAGGTATACGCAACGACCAACAAGCGAGCTTTAGCGTCCAGCCCCATGGTGATCCATCGTGGTTCATCATGATGGTTGTCCTGAAATGTCAGCGCTCGATCATCATGAAACACGGGTTCTGTTTCGGCGAGGCTGATGCCGTAGTGCTTGAGTTTGTTGGCTGCGTTTTTTGCCTTGTGATACTGAATCTCGAATGACTTCATTATGCATACTTTATATGTATAAGCGAGAGGCGTCCGTGCCGGCGGTCGCTTTGAATTCTGAAGACTAGCGGGCAGGGGATCAGACAGAGGAAGGATGTATTTCAAAAATTTTTACGTGGGGGGAGGCCGCGCAGACAGAGGGCCGTGTGGACACATGTCCATAATCTGACTGGTGAGTTGTATACAACTCTATAGACATTTGTCCTGAGTCTTGCATACAGTGTGCGCATAACAAAAAACCAGGGAACCCCCCAACCATGAAAACGCCCCATGTTTCACACCCACGGCCCGAGGACGAAAACCTCGGGGTCGGCGCGAATATGGCTTACGGCCTGCAACACGTTCTGACCATGTATGGCGGCATCGTCGCGGTGCCATTGATCATTGGTCAGGCAGCCGGGCTTTCGCCGGCGGACATCGGTTTGTTGATTGCTGCTTCATTGTTTGCGGGGGGCTTGGCGACATTGCTGCAAACCCTCGGTTTACCGTTTTTTGGTTGTCAGTTGCCGCTGGTTCAAGGCGTGTCTTTCTCGGGCGTCGCGACGATGGTGGCAATCGTCAGCAGTGGCGGGGAGGGTGGGTTTCAGTCGATTCTCGGGGCGGTCATTGCCGCGTCGCTGATCGGGTTGCTGATCACGCCGGTGTTCTCGCGAATCACCAAGTTCTTCCCGCCGCTGGTCACGGGCATTGTGATCACCACCATCGGCCTGACGTTGATGCCAGTAGCCGCTCGCTGGGCCATGGGCGGCAACAGCCATGCCCCGGACTTTGGCAGCATGGCCAACATCGGTCTGGCGGCGGTGACGCTGGTGCTGGTGCTGTTGCTGAGCAAGATCGGCAGCTCGACCATCTCCCGTTTGTCGATCCTGCTGGCAATGGTGATCGGCACCGTCATCGCGGTGTTCCTCGGCATGGCGGACTTCTCGTCGGTCACCCAAGGCCCAATGTTCGGCTTCCCGACGCCGTTCCACTTCGGCATTCCGACGTTCCACTTCGCCGCGATCCTGTCGATGTGCATCGTGGTCATGGTGACTCTGGTGGAAACCTCGGCGGACATTCTCGCGGTCGGTGAAATCATCGGCACCAAGGTCGACTCCAAGCGGCTGGGCAACGGTCTGCGCGCCGACATGCTGTCGAGCATGATCGCGCCGATCTTTGGCTCCTTCACCCAAAGCGCCTTCGCCCAGAACGTCGGGCTGGTGGCAGTGACTGGCATCAAGAGCCGCTTCGTGGTCGCCACCGGCGGTTTGTTCCTGGTGATCCTCGGATTGCTGCCGTTCATGGGCCGGGTCATCGCCGCCGTACCGACGTCTGTCCTCGGCGGTGCTGGCATCGTGCTCTTCGGCACCGTGGCGGCCAGCGGTATCCGTACGCTGTCCAAGGTCGATTACCGCAACAACGTCAACCTGATCATCGTCGCCACCTCCATCGGTTTCGGCATGATCCCGATCGCCGCACCGAACTTCTACGACCACTTCCCAAGCTGGTTCGCGACCATCTTCCATTCGGGCATCAGCTCCTCGGCCATCATGGCCATCGTGCTGAACCTGACCTTCAACCACCTCACCGCCGGTAACTCGGACCAGCAGTCGGTGTTTGCGGCCGGCACTGAACGCGTTCTGCGTTACCAGGACCTGGCGGCGTTGCGTGAAGGGGATTACTTCAGCGAAGGCAAACTGCGTGACTGCGACGGGAATGAGATCCCGGTGGTGGAGGCAGGGCATGAGTCGGGTGAGCATCGAGCGGTTCATGCCAAAAGTAGTGAGCATGTCTGACAGCAATTAAGGGCGGTTCGAGTGACAGGTTGACACTCGCTCCGCTCATGGCTGAAAATCTGATTCGAGGTCTGCAATTGCGCATCCTTGGGCTCGGCCTCCAGTATCGGCCCCCCATCTTGTTGGCAGCAGAGAAGCTGGCTCCCTCTGAAGTAGTGACGACTGGCATGCCGGTCGGATTCTGAACCCAAGGTCATTCGTGGCCAGGAGCTAAAGAATCGCTGCGACTACTCCTCGAAATATTCAAAAGGCGTCCTTCAAGGGCGCCTTTTTTATTGCCTTGGTTTTTATTTTATCGAGTCCGGTTTGGCGATGGTGCCTACCAAAGTGCCTTCTGGTCCTACTCTCGGCACGACACATTCAAACGACCCTGCTTTTTCATTACGCACAAAAAAGCCCCTGAATCTTTCGATTCAGAGGCTTTTCGATATTGCTGTCTGGCTCCACGACCTGGACTCGAACCAGGGACCCAGTGATTAACAGTCACTTGCTCTACCAACTGAGCTATCGCGGAATGGCGTGTATGTTACTGATTCAAAAAGAGAAGTCAAGCGCTTGTGTAGAACATGAGCGGTTCATGGGGACGGGCGGTGGTTTATCGACCGTGGGCGGTTACCAGAATCGCCTCAGAGGTCTACCATGGCCGCCCGGAAGTGGTTACACGCGCTGCCGGCCATTCGCCGAAAAGGTACGCGCCATGAATCACCCAATCTCCACCCCTCAAATCAACGGGGTGTTCCCATGAGCATCGCTCAGATCAGCCTGCCCAAAGGTGTCGGCCCGCACGCCGAGAAACTGTTCGACGCAATCACCCAAGCCAGCACCGCAGACGATTTGAATCGTGCGGGCGGCAAGGCTGAAGGTTTTGTCCTCGGTCTGGAAAGCGCCAAGGCGATCAAGAGTCAGGTTGCCGAATCGCTCTACGTCGCCTATGACGACGCCGCCACGCAGCGTGCCAGCGAACTGGCTTAACCGCCGAACGTTACCGTGGCGAGCATCAATTTGGCGTACAGCATCGTGGCGCCCAGTTGCACCAGCCACAGCGCCAGGCCGCCGAGAAATACGCCAGCGGCCACTTGCAGCACCAGGTTGTTACCGCGTTTGGCCGGCGTGCGAGGGACGAAATCGTCCAGCTCGTCACGGTCGGCGCGTAGGTCATCGTTTTTCATGTGAGGTCTCTGAAGAATTCTCGGGTGGACATAGAGCCTGTGGGAGCGGGCTTGCCCGCGATGAGGCCATAACATTCAACATTGATGTTGGCTGGCCGACCGCTATCGCAGGCAAGCCTGCTCCCACATTTGATCTGCGTGCAGTCTAGAGTGCTCAGTCGCTGGATTGAGAATTATCTGCCTGCAATAAAAAACGGGAAGCCCCAGTGCTTCCCGTTTTTCATATCACGCAACCACTCAGATCACCGCAACGATGGCCTTGGTCACCGCATCAATGTTGCTCTGGTTCAACGCGGCCACGCAGATGCGGCCGGTGTCCAGGGCGTAGATGCCGAACTCGGTGCGCAAGCGAGTGACTTGCTCAACGGTCAGGCCTGAGTAGGAGAACATGCCGCGCTGACGACCGACGAAGCTGAAATCACGCTGTGGCGCGTTTTTCGCCAGCAGGTCGACCATCTGGGTACGCATGCCGCGAATCCGCAGACGCATTTCGGCCAGTTCTTCTTCCCACTGTGCGCGCAGTACCGGGCTGTTGAGCACGGCGGCGACGATGCTTGCACCGTGGGTCGGTGGGTTGGAGTAGTTGGTGCGGATCACGCGTTTGACTTGCGACAGCACGCGCGCGCTTTCTTCTTTCGATTCGCTGACGATCGACAGGGCGCCAACGCGCTCGCCGTACAGCGAGAAGGATTTGGAGAACGAGCTGGAGACGAAGAAGGTCAGGCCCGATTCAGCGAACAGGCGCACAGCCGCCGCGTCTTCGTCGATGCCGTCGCCAAAGCCCTGGTAGGCCATGTCGAGGAACGGCACGTGACCTTTGGCTTTCACCACGTCCAGAACGTTGTTCCAGTCTGCCGGGCTCAAGTCCACGCCAGTCGGGTTGTGGCAGCACGCGTGCAGCACAACGATCGAACCGGACGGCAGGGCGTTCAGGTCTTCCAGCAGACCGGTGCGATTAACGTCATGGGTCGCGGCGTCGTAGTAGCGATAGTTCTGCACCGGGAAACCGGCGGTTTCGAACAGGGCGCGGTGGTTTTCCCAGCTTGGGTCGCTGATGGCCACGACGGCGTTCGGCAGCAGTTGCTTGAGGAAATCGGCGCCGATTTTCAGGGCGCCCGTACCGCCAACGGCCTGGGTGGTGATGACGCGGCCAGCAGCGATCAGCTGCGAGTCATTGCCAAACAGCAGTTTTTGAACCGCTTGGTCATAGGCGGCAATGCCGTCGATGGGCAAGTAGCCACGGGAAGCGTGCTGAGCGACGCGAATCGTCTCGGCTTCGACAACGGCGCGCAGGAGTGGAATTCGCCCCTCCTCGTTGCAGTAAACACCGACCCCCAGGTTGACCTTGGTGGTGCGTGTATCGGCGTTGAATGCTTCGTTGAGGCCCAGGATTGGATCGCGTGGTGCCATTTCGACAGCGGAGAACAGGCTCATTTTTGCGGCGGCTCTGAATGGAGAGTGGAGGGACGTGTCGCGCTCCAGCCGAATGCACTAGAGCGGTGCACAAACGGGGAGCTAGTATAGAGGTCATCCGTGATTGAAGGCGACAGACGATTGGGCTTTTAAGTTAAGTTTTTCCGATTATTTTTCGACCGTTAGTCGATCGGTATCGTCAAAGTCTTTACGCGATGTAGGACGTTTGCCTTGAAAGCGAAGGCATTCGGCTCCACATTGAGCACAATCCAGTTTTTTCCTCGAGCGACGTCAGTCGTTTGCGGCCTTTCTCGTTGCTGCCGGTTTGACCGCGCTGGCGCGATATCAGAGGTATTTCATGTCTGAATTCCAGCTAGTCACCCGCTTCGAGCCCGCCGGCGACCAGCCGGAAGCCATTCGCCTGATGGTCGAGGGCATTGAAGCCGGGCTGGCGCACCAGACGTTGCTCGGTGTAACCGGCTCAGGCAAGACGTTCAGCATCGCCAATGTGATCGCGCAAGTTCAGCGTCCGACCCTGGTGCTGGCGCCAAACAAGACCCTGGCCGCGCAGCTGTATGGCGAGTTCAAGGCGTTCTTCCCGAACAACGCCGTCGAGTATTTCGTTTCCTATTACGACTACTACCAGCCTGAAGCGTATGTGCCGTCCTCGGACACCTTTATCGAGAAAGATGCGTCGATCAACGACCACATCGAGCAGATGCGGTTGTCGGCGACCAAAGCCTTGCTGGAGCGTAAAGACGCGATCATCGTCACCACGGTGTCGTGCATCTACGGCTTGGGCAGCCCGGAAACCTATTTGAAAATGGTTTTGCACGTGGATCGCGGCGACAAGCTCGATCAGCGCGCCTTGCTACGACGCCTGGCGGACCTGCAATACACCCGCAACGACATGGAATTTGCCCGGGCGACCTTCCGGGTGCGCGGCGATGTGATCGACATTCACCCGGCCGAATCCGATTTCGAAGCGATCCGCATCGAGCTGTTCGATGACGAAGTCGAGAGCTTGTCTGCTTTCGATCCGCTGACCGGCGAGGTCATCCGCAAGCTGCCGCGTTTCACCTTCTACCCGAAAAGCCACTACGTGACGCCGCGAGAAACCTTGCTCGGCGCAGTCGAAGGGATCAAGGTCGAGCTGCAGGAACGTCTGGACTACCTGCGTTCCAACAACAAACTGGTGGAAGCCCAGCGTCTGGAACAGCGCACCCGTTTCGACCTGGAAATGATCCTCGAGCTGGGTTACTGCAACGGCATCGAAAACTATTCGCGCTACCTGTCGGGCCGTGAATCCGGCCAGGCGCCACCCACCTTGTTCGACTACCTGCCGGCCGACGCCTTGCTGGTGATCGACGAATCCCACGTCAGCGTGCCGCAGGTCGGCGCCATGTATAAGGGTGACCGTTCGCGTAAAGAAACCCTGGTCGAGTATGGCTTCCGCTTGCCATCCGCGCTGGATAATCGGCCAATGCGTTTCGACGAGTTCGAAAACATCAGCCCGCAAACCATTTTTGTTTCGGCAACGCCGGGCAACTACGAGGCGGAACATGCCGGTCGCGTGGTCGAGCAACTGGTCCGTCCGACCGGACTGGTGGACCCGCAAATCGAAATCCGCCCGGCACTGACCCAAGTCGACGATCTACTCTCTGAAATTGGCAAGCGTGTGGCGCTGGAGGAGCGGGTGCTGGTCACCACGCTGACCAAGCGCATGTCCGAGGATTTGACGGACTATCTGGCTGACCACGGCGTGCGCGTGCGCTACCTGCACTCGGACATCGACACCGTGGAACGGGTCGAAATCATCCGTGATCTGCGCTTGGGCACCTTCGACGTGCTGGTGGGGATCAACCTGCTGCGTGAAGGCCTGGACATGCCGGAAGTGTCGCTGGTGGCCATTCTCGATGCGGACAAGGAAGGCTTCCTGCGTTCCGAGCGTTCGCTGATCCAGACCATCGGCCGTGCGGCGCGCAACCTCAATGGCCGGGCGATTCTTTACGCGGATCGCATCACCGGTTCCATGGAGCGGGCGATTGGCGAGACCGAACGTCGTCGCGACAAACAGATCGCCTTTAACCTGGCCAACGGCATCACCCCCAAAGGCGTGTTCAAGGACGTCGCCGACATCATGGAAGGCGCCACCGTGCCGGGTTCGCGCAGCAAGAAGCGCAAAGGCATGGCCAAGGCTGCCGAGGAGAGCGCCAAGTACGAAGCGGAATTGCGTTCACCGGGGGAAATCGCCAAGCGCATCAAAGGTTTGGAAGAGAAGATGTACGCCTTGGCGCGGGATCTGGAATTCGAAGCGGCGGCGCAGATGCGTGATGAAATTGGCAAGTTGCGGGAGCGGTTGATCGAGGTTTGAGAGGTGATCGTTCCCACGCTCTGCGTGGGAATGCAGCCCCGGACGCTCTGCGTCCACTGTGACGCGGAGCGTCACTGGATTCATTCCCACGCGGAGCATGGGAACGATCGGCGGTGACTAGTGCGCCTCGCCAGCCTTGAGCCCCGCTGGCAACTTCTTGGTCAACAACACCGCAATCATGCTGATCCCCAACGCAATCCCGACAAAATGAAACGCATCGTTGTACGCCATGATTGACGCCTGCTGATGGGCGATCTCACTCAGCTTGCCCAACGCTGCCGTTTCACTGCCAAACCGGTCCGTCATCGACGCCATCCGCTCCGCCACTTGCGGGTTGCTCGGGACGATCGATTCACGCAGATAATCAAAATAGGTCTTGGTTCGCGCATCCAGCAAGGTCGCGAGGAGGGCGATGCCGATGGCGCCGCCGAGGTTGCGCAGGATGTTGAACAGGCTCGACGCCGACCCCGCGTCCTGCGGCAGGATGTATGCCGTGGCGATCAGCGAGATGGTCACCATGATCAGCGGCTGACCCAGCGCCCGGATGATCTGGATCTGATTGAACTGCGGCCCGGCAAAGTCCGGGTTCAGCACCCCAGATGAAAAACTCGCCAGCCCGAACAGTCCGAAGCCCAGGGTGCACAGCCATTTCGGCGATATGATCTTCATCAGCTTCGGCACCATCGGAATCAGAAACAGCTGCGGCACGCCCATCCACATGATTACTTCGCCGATTTGCAGGGCGTTGTAATTCTGGATCTGCGCCAGGTACAGCGGCAACAAATAGATCGAGCCGTACAACCCGACGCCCATACCGACACTGGAAATACTCGACAAACCAAAGTTGCGATTGCCCAGGATGCCGAGGTTGATCAGCGGATTGGGTTTGGAAAATTGCACGATTACAAACGTGATCAAGCTGACCAGCGCAATGCTGCCAAGGGTCACGATCAGGTTCGACTCCAGCCAGTCCTTGCGATGGCCTTCCTCCAGAAACACCTGCAAACAGCCGAGGCCGACACCGAGCGTAAGGATGCCCATGTAGTCAGTGCTTTTGAGCAATTCCCAATGCGCTTCTTTCTTCTCCAGGCCATACATCAGGCCCGCGATCATGATCAGGCCCGGCGGTATGTTGATATAGAAGATGTATTCCCAGCCCCAGTTCTCGGTCAGCCAGCCACCCAGTGTCGGGCCGATAGAGGGGGCGAACGTCGCGGTCATGGCAAACATCGCCATGCCTTTGGCGCGGTGGTGCTCCGGGAGTTTGATCAGCGTAAGGGTGAACGCCAGCGGAATCAGCGCGCCACCGGTGAACCCCTGCAAGGCGCGGAAGATGATCATGCTCTCCAGGCTCCAGGCCATGGAGCAGAGCAGGGAGGCAGCGAGAAATCCGAGCGAGACCCAGACCGCCAGGCGTCGCGCCGAGAGCAGCTGCACCAGCCACGCAGTCAGCGGGATCATGATGATTTCCGCGACAAGGTACGAAGTGGAAATCCACGAGCCTTCTTCCAGTGTCGCCGACAACGCGCCCTGAATGTCCTTGAGCGACGAGTTGGTGATCTGGATGTCGAGCACGGCCATGAAGGCGCCGAGCATCACGCTCATCACCGCGATCCAGTCCCGCCGGGTCGGTTCGCCGACCGGACGGATCAGTTGATCACCGGCCATCGTCAGGGGCGTCTTTGATGTTCACTTTGGCGGTGACTGACATCCCCGGGCGAATCTTGCCGCGCAGCGGATTGTCCGCAGCGAACGTCAGTTTGACCGGAATTCGTTGTACGACTTTGGTGAAGTTGCCCGTGGCATTGTCGGGCGGCAACAGGCTGAACTGCGCGCCCGAGGCGGCGAACAGACTGTCGACTCGCGCCTCGATCGGCGTGTCGCTGTAGGCGTCGAAGGTCAGCCTGGCTTTCTGCCCGGGCTGCATGTGGCCAATCTGGGTTTCCTTGAAATTGGCCTGAATCCAGATGTCCTGATCCGGGACGATCGACAATAGATACGCGCCAGCCTGCACGTACTGGCCTTCGCGAGCCGCGCGCTGGCCGATCAGGCCGCTGATGGGTGCGTGGATTTCGCTGCGGGTCAGGTTCAGTTCGGCCTGGGCGAGGTCGGTCCTGGCGTTGGCGATCATGGCGTCGAGACGCTTGATCTCGGCGCTCAGAGAGTTGACTTGCTGGCGCTGACTTTGCGCATCCGCCTGAGCCTTGGTCACTTGCGAGCGGGCGATGTGAGTATCGGCGGAGAGCGTGGTGACCCGTTCTTCCGACACGTAGCCGGGTTTGCGCAAGGTTTGCGCCCTGGACAAATCGATCTGCGAGCGGCCCAGGCTCGCCTGGCTGGAAGCCACTTGCGCTTCGCTGGCGGCGATCAGGCTGGCTTGCTGGGTCAGTTTGCTCTGGGCTTGCAGGCGTTCGGCCTGGCGGGTGGCGAGGGTCGCGTTGGCGCGGTCGACGGCGAGGTGAAAATCATCGCCTTCGAGCTTGATCAGCAGTTGGCCTTTCTCTACGTGCTGGTTGTCCTGCACCAGCACCTGCTCGATGCGCGCGCCCAGTTGGCTCGAGACACGGGTGATCTCGCCCTGGACATAGGCATTGTCGGTGCTTTCGTAAAACCGTCCCTTGAAGAACCACTGGGCGAAAAAGCCCCCGGCAATCAGCAGGACGATCAACAGGAAAATAAACAGGCGACGCTTGAGTTGGGCAGGCATGGGGCAGACTGTAGTCGAGAAAGTGTAAGGGAAGTTATCAGCAGGCGAATTTGGCATACAGGCGATAGTGGGTAAATGCCATCGGCTGATAATCCATCATTCATCGCGGCTAAGGCCCGTTGTAGACGCAACGTTGGCTTAAATGCCCTGCTGACTGGAGCCGGGCGGGTATCGCCTGTTACCATTCGCCCTTTGTTTTATCTTCATTTCGAGACTTGCCATGACCACCGTCCGCACTCGCATCGCGCCATCGCCTACCGGGGACCCCCACGTAGGTACCGCTTACATCGCTTTGTTCAACTACTGCTTTGCCAAGCAGCACGGCGGTGAGTTCATCCTGCGGATCGAAGACACTGACCAATTGCGTTCGACCCGCGAGTCCGAACAACAGATTTTCGACGCCCTGCGCTGGCTGGGTATCGACTGGAGCGAAGGCCCGGATGTCGGCGGCCCGCACGGTCCGTATCGTCAGAGCGAACGCGGCGACATCTATCAAAAGTACTGCCAGCAACTGGTCGACATGGGCCATGCCTTCCCGTGCTTCTGCACCGCCGAAGAGCTGGACCAGATGCGTGCCGAGCAAATGGCACGTGGCGAAACCCCGCGTTACGACGGCCGTGCGCTGCTGCTGTCCAAAGAAGAGGTCGCGCGCCGCCTGGCCGCTGGCGAGCCGCACGTGATCCGCATGAAGGTGCCGAGCGAAGGCGTGTGCGTGGTCCCGGACATGTTGCGTGGCGACGTCGAGATCCCGTGGGATCGCATGGACATGCAAGTGTTGATGAAGACCGACGGCCTGCCGACGTACTTCCTGGCCAACGTGGTCGACGACCATCTGATGGGCATCACCCACGTCCTGCGCGGCGAAGAATGGTTGCCGTCTGCGCCGAAACTGATCCTGCTGTACGAATACTTCGGCTGGGAACAACCGCAGCTGTGCTACATGCCGCTGCTGCGTAACCCGGACAAGAGTAAGCTGTCCAAGCGCAAGAATCCGACGTCGGTGACGTTCTACGAGCGCATGGGCTTCATGCCCGAAGCGATGCTCAATTACCTGGGCCGCATGGGCTGGTCGATGCCGGACGAGCGTGAGAAGTTCTCGCTGCAGGAAATGGTCGACCACTTCGACCTGAGCCGTGTGTCCCTCGGTGGGCCGATTTTCGACATCGAAAAACTGTCGTGGCTCAACGGGCAGTGGCTGCGTGACTTGCCGGTGGAAGAGTTCGCCAGTCGCTTGCAAACCTGGGCGCTGAACCCCGAATACATGATGAAAATCGCACCGCACGTGCAGGGCCGTGTAGAAACTTTCAGCCAGGTTGCACCGCTGGCCGGTTTCTTCTTCGCCGGTGGCGTGAACCCGGATGCCAAGCTGTTCGAGTCCAAGAAGCTGTCGGGCGATCAGGTGCGTCAGTTGATGCAGTTGATCCTGTGGAAGCTGGAAAGCCTGCGTCAGTGGGAGAAGGACAACATCACTGCGACGATTCAGGCGGTGGTCGAATCCCTGGAGCT
The DNA here is from genome assembly GCF_949767865.1 of Pseudomonas sp. IT-P294. Lineage (NCBI taxonomy): Bacteria > Pseudomonadati > Pseudomonadota > Gammaproteobacteria > Pseudomonadales > Pseudomonadaceae > Pseudomonas > Pseudomonas sp. IT-P294. The sequence continues at coordinate 550,518 of NZ_CATKQW010000033.1, forward strand.
GAAGCTGCGTGACGCCATGCCGCTGATGTTCGCCGCGATCACCGGCCAGGCCAGCTCGGTGTCGGTGCTTGATGCGATGGAGATCCTCGGTCCGGACCTGACCCGTTTCCGTCTGCGCCAGGCGATTGACCTGCTGGGCGGCGTGTCGAAAAAGGAAAACAAGGAGTGGGAAAAACTCTTGGGCAACATCGCCTAAGGGCATTTGATCCCGTGCAGGCGCTGCCGGAGGCCGTGATCTTTTGATCCTGCCTTCGGCGTCACCCCCGGTTTTTCGGGGGGAGGGCGGTAAGTGATTGTTATGTCGGCAAAAAACTTTGGAAATTGTTAAAAATAAATTTGACACGTTTCCGATGCGCCATTAAGATTCGCCCCGTCCTCAGCGATGAGGGGCTATAGCTCAGCTGGGAGAGCGCTTGCATGGCATGCAAGAGGTCGACGGTTCGATCCCGTCTAGCTCCACCAATTTACACTTCAAGGTCTGGCCACACCGGCCTTGAAGCGATCAACACTCAGCGTTGATCTGTTGTATAGAAGGGTTTGCGTCCCCTTCGTCTAGTGGCCTAGGACACCGCCCTTTCACGGCGGTAACAGGGGTTCGAGTCCCCTAGGGGACGCCAGTTTTACAGAAGCGATGTTGCAAGATGTCGCTCCGCCGCGAGGCGAAAAATCCGGGGCTATAGCTCAGCTGGGAGAGCGCTTGCATGGCATGCAAGAGGTCAACGGTTCGATCCCGTTTAGCTCCACCAATTTTACAGTTCAAGGTCTGGCCACACCGGCCTTGAATCGATCAGCACTCAGCACTGATCAGTTGTATAGAAGGTTTTGCGTCCCCTTCGTCTAGTGGCCTAGGACACCGCCCTTTCACGGCGGTAACAGGGGTTCGAGTCCCCTAGGGGACGCCACGATTACCCGCTCTGCGGGATTTTATAAGGGTCATTCAATTATTGAATGGCCCTTTTGTTTGTCTGGCGTTTGGCCAAATCCCCCCGTTTCTTTCAAACTGTTCTTCAGACCAGCGGTCACATCCACGACTTGCGGAAAATTATTATGAGAATAATATTCTAGTCGTAATATTCGGAGGCAACGATGAACGATAAAAAAGCTCAAACCCGCGAACGCATCCTCAAGGCCGCCAGCGCAGCGCTGATTCAGCGCGGCCCGGCCGAACCGAGTGTGGGCGAAGTGATGGGCGCAGCCGGCCTGACGGTTGGCGGCTTCTACGCACACTTCGAAAGCAAGGACGCGATGATGCTGGAAGCGTTCAAGCAACTGCTCGGTCATCGCCGTGGCTTGATCGCAGAGATGGACTCGCAACTGACCGGCGAAGAGCGCCGCGCGTTGGTGGCGGCGTTCTATCTGTCGCGTAAGCACCGTGATTCCTCCGAGTCAGCTTGCCCGATCCCGGCATCTGTCGGCGAGTTGGGGCGTCTGCCGGACGAGTTTCGTGTGGCGTTGAATGAACACGTTGAAATGATGGTCGCGCAGTTGGCGGCCAGCCCGGAAGACACCGACAAAGCCTTGGCCGACATGGCCTTGATGGTCGGTGGTCTGGCTCTGGCGCGGGCGCTGGGGCCAGGAGAGTTGTCCGATCGATTGCTGCGCGCCGCCAAATCAGCGGTGCTATGACCTGAAGGCAAGGCCTTGGGAGTGAGAGCGATGAACACGTTGAAGTGGGTTCGTGGCGTTAATGGCACCTTGGGCTGGTTTGCTCCGACATTGGTCGCGAGCAAGATGCGACTGGCGTTCATGACGCCACGAGACCTGCCACCACGTGATTGGGAACTGCCGCTACTGGCAAGATCCGAACGAATCACTCTGCGCTTTGGCCTCTCGGCGTTGCGCTGGGGGCAAGGGCCGGCGGTATTGCTGATGCACGGCTGGGAAGGCCGGCCGACGCAGTTTGCGAGCCTTATTACTGCGCTGGTCGATGCCGGTTACTCCGTGGTTGCGCTGGACGGTCCGGCGCATGGCCGCTCCCCTGGTCGTGAGGCCAATGTGGTGCTGTTTGCCAGGGCCATGCTTGAGGCGGCTGCCGAGTTGCCGCCGCTGCAAGCAGTCATCGGCCATTCCATGGGCGGGGCGAGTGCCATGCTCGCCGTTCAGTTGGGCCTGCGTACCGAAACCCTGGTGACGATTGCCGCGCCGGCGCGGATTCTCGGGGTCCTGCGCGGTTTCGCCCGCCACGTGCGACTGCCACCCAAGGCGCGCTCTGCGTTCATTCGTCAGGTCGAGAGAGACGTCGGTATGCGCGCTGCAGCGCTGGACGTCGCTCATTACCAGCTCGACATGCCAGGCCTGATCGTCCATGCCGAAGATGACAAGTTTGTCCCGGTCAAGGAAGCCCAGTTGATCAATGAGGCCTGGTTCGACAGTCGACTGTTGCGCCTGGAAGAGGGCGGCCATCAGCGCGTGCTGGCGGATCACCGGGTGATTGATGGCGTGCTGTCACTGCTGGCCGGTCGCAGTCTGCAATCGCGCCAATCGGCGTAAGCATCCGTTACACTGCCCCGGTCAAAATCATCTGACCGGGAGTGGGGCATGGGCTGGGATCGGGCAACGCCATTTATCATTGATCTGGAAGTCGGCGCCGAAGACATCGACGGGCTGGGTCACGCCAATAACGCGGTTTACGTGACCTGGCTCGAACGCTGCGCCTGGCGCCATTCGCAGCGGCTGGGCCTGGACCTGGTCGAATATCGTCGACTGGACCGGGCGATGGCGGTGGTGCGGCATGAGATCGACTACCTGGCCGCAGCCTATGAGGGCGATGAGTTGCAATTGGCGACCTGGATCGTCGACTGGGATCAGCGCCTGAAAATGACCCGACACTTCCAGTTGAAGCGGCCCAGCGACAACACCACGCTGCTGCGGGCGCAAACCACCTTTGTGTGCATCGAATTGTCCACCGGCAAGCCCAAGCGCATGCCGGCCGAGTTCATCGAGGGTTATGGCCCGGCGTTGCAGATTCTGGATGCAACCAAAATCTAATGTGGGAGTGAGCCTGCTCGCGATAGCGGTGCATCAGCCGCATTCCTGTTGGCTGACACACCGCTATCGCGAGCAGGCTCGCTCCCACAGGGGAATCTGCGATGTTCTGCAGATTTCCCGCGCAATCCAGTAAACTGCCGCACGTTTTTCGTCGAGTGTGTTTTTCATGCAAATTGCTTTGGCGCCCATGGAGGGGTTGGTCGACAACATCCTGCGGGACGTGCTGACCCGTGTGGGCGGTATCGATTGGTGCGTGACCGAGTTCATCCGGATCAACGATCAACTGCTGACGCCTGCCTATTACCACAAGTTCGGTCCGGAACTGCTGACCGGTGCACGCACCGCGTCCGGTGTTCCGTTGCGGGTGCAGTTGCTCGGCTCCGACCCTGTGTGTCTGGCGGAAAACGCTGCGTTGGCGTGTGAGTTGGGATCCGAGGTCATCGACCTGAACTTCGGCTGCCCGGCCAAGACCGTCAACAAATCGCGCGGCGGCGCCGTGTTGCTCAAAGAGCCTGAATTGCTCAACCAGATCGTTGAACACGTACGTCGCGCGGTGCCGGCGCACATTCCAGTCACCGCCAAGATGCGCCTGGGCTTCGACAGCCCGGACGGCTCGCTGGTCTGTGCCACGGCCCTGGCCGAAGGCGGCGCGGCGCACATCGTGGTTCATGCGCGGACCAAAACCGATGGCTACAAGCCGCCTGCGCATTGGGAATGGATCCCCCGCGTGCAGGACGTGGTCAAGGTGCCGGTTTTCGCCAATGGCGATATCTGGAGCGTCGAAGACTGGCGTCGTTGTCGCGAAATCAGCGGTGTCGAAGACATCATGCTCGGTCGTGGCCTGGTCTCACGTCCTGACCTGGCCCGGCAAATCGCGGCGGCGAGGGCTGGCGAGGAGGTCATTGAGATGACCTGGAGCGAGTTGCTGCCGCTGATCCAGGACTTCTGGCTGCAAGCCAAGGCACAGATGACGCCACGCCAATCGCCCGGTCGCTTGAAGCAATGGCTGGCGATGTTGACCCGCAATTATCCTGAAGCGGTCGAGTTGTTTACCGTCCTGCGCCGTGAAACCGAACTCGATCAAGTCTCGCGTTTGCTGGGGTTGCAGGTGTCTGAAGCGGCGTAAAATTTTTTTAAAAAAACCAGAAAAAATCTCTTGAAAAGCAATTGGCGATCCTTATTTAAGGATTACGCGATGCCGAATCCGGGTCGCGGAGACAAAAAAACTTGCTGATCTGTTTTCAGGAGATTTGAATCATGAGTACTGCATTTTCGATGGCCCCTCTGTTCCGTTCCTCGGTGGGCTTCGACCGTTTTAATGACTTGTTCGAAACCGCCCTGCGCAACGAGCCAGGTAGCACCTACCCACCCTACAACGTGGAAAAACACGGCGAAGACCAATACCGTATCGTCGTGGCAGCCGCGGGGTTCCAGGAAGAAGACCTGGACCTGCAAGTGGAAAAAGGTGTGCTGACCATCAGTGGTGGCAAACGTGACGCAAACGAAGACGTCACCTATCTGTACCAGGGCATCGCACAGCGCGCCTTCAAACTGTCCTTCCGTCTGGCGGACCATATCGAAATCAAGGCTGCCGGCCTGAGCAACGGTTTGTTGAGTATCGACCTGTTGCGGGTGATTCCGGAAGAGGCGAAAGCCAAACGAATCCCGATCAACGGGACAGAAAAACCGGCTCTGCAGCACTGAGTCGGAGCGATGAAAAGGGCGCCATTGGCGCCCTTTTTTGTGTCTTCATTTCAGCAGCTTCTGAAACTCCTCCACCGGTAACGGCCGACTGTGCAGATACCCTTGGTAAAAATGGCAGCCCAACCCCTGTAAAAACTCCAGTTGCTCCGCCGTTTCCACGCCTTCAGCGATTACCTTCAATTCCAGGCTGCGCGCCATGGCGACAATGGCGCGGATGATTTCGGCGTCGTTGGGGTCGGTGGTGGCGTCGCGGATGAACGACTGATCGATTTTCAGTGTGTCGACCGGCAGCCGTTTTAGGTAAGTCAGCGAGGAGTAACCGGTGCCAAAGTCGTCCATCGCAAAGCTCACACCGAGTTTTTTCAGGCGGCGCATTTTGTTGATGGTGTCTTCCAGATTCTGAATGACGATGCCTTCGGTGATTTCCAGTTTCAGCAGCGAGCAGGGCAGGCCGTGGCTGCCGAGGCTGTGCTCGATGCGTTCGACAAAATCGTTCTGGCGGAACTGCCTCGGGCTGATGTTGACGCACAGGCTGAAGCTGAGCGGGTTGATCAGGCCTTTGGCAACCAGCTGTTTGAACGCGGCGCAGGCTTCGTCGAGGATCCAGGTGCCGACTTCCAGAATCAATCCGCTGTCTTCCAGCACCTTGATGAACTCGGTGGGTGATTGCGGCCCCAGTTCCGGGTGGTTCCAGCGCACCAGGGCTTCGGCGCCGACAATGCGGTTGCCCCGTGCGTCGACCTGGGGTTGGTAATGCACGTCAAACTCGCCACGGGAGAGGGCCTGACGCAGGTCGGTTTCCATGCGCAGGCGTTCGCTGGCGGCCTTCTGCATGGTGTTGTGATACATCTGCGTGGTATTGCGGCCCGAGTCCTTGGCGCGGTAAAGCGCGATGTCGGCGCGTTTGAGCAGGTCAGTCGGTGTCGAGCCGTGGTCGGGAATCAGCGCGATGCCGATGCTCGGTGTCACCTGCAGGCGTTGGCCGTCGAGGAACATCGGCTCCGACAGCAATTCGCGCAGGGTGTCCGCCAAGTCCCGGACCTGTGCGCTGACCTCGTTGCGCGAGCCTTCCAGGCCGCTGAGCAGCACCACAAACTCATCGCCGCCCAGGCGAGCCACGGTGTCCTCCATACGCACACTGGCCTCAAGGCGCGCGGTGATGATCTTCAGCACGGTATCGCCCACCGGGTGACCGAGTGAGTCGTTGATGTGCTTGAAGTGATCGAGGTCAAGGAACAGCAGCGCGCCACGCAGGTTATGCCGCTTGAGCAGGGCGATTTGTTGGCTCAGGCGGTCCATCAACAACGCGCGGTTCGGCAGGTTGGTCAGCGGGTCGTGGTACGCCAGGTGACGGATTTGCGCTTCGGCATTTTTCAGCAGGCTGACGTCCCGGGCGGTCAGCAGCAAGCACGCGGTTTCGTTGAGGGTGATGGGCTCCACCGAGACTTCGACGGTCAGCAGTTCGCCGCGCTTGTTGCGGCCGATCATTTCCTGGTGGTGCACGCGGCCCTTGATCTGCAACTCGGCAAGCAGTGCCGAGCGTTGCTTCTCTTGCGCCCAGATGCCGACCTGATACACCGTGCGGCCCAGCACCTCATCGGCGCGATATCCCGTCAGGCGACAGAAGCCGTCGTTGACCTCCAGGTAGCGCCCGGTGTCACGCTCGGTGATGGTGATGGCGTCGGGGCTTGAATGGAACGCCTTGGCAAACTTCTCCTCGCTGGCCTTCAGTGCCGCTTCGGAGCGCTGCTGCTGGGTGATGTCGCGCAGCGTCGTGACGATGCACGGCTGTTCGCCGACGCTGATCTGTCGGCTGGAAATCACGCAGGTCAGGGATTGCCCGTCCTTGTGCTGGGCGACGATGGCTACGTTGTTCAGGCTCTGTTCGCGGATGACCTGTTCGATTCGTTGCAGGCTTTTTGCCGAAGCGTCCCACAGGCCGATTTCGTCGGCGCTGCGCCCGATCACTTCCACGGCGCTCCAGCCGAAGGTCTGAGTGAAGCTGGAGTTGATCTCGATGAACTGGCCGGTGTCCTGGCGCGTCACGCAAATCGGGTCCGGGCTGACCTGGAACAGCGTGGCGAATTTCTCTTCGGAGGCCACCAGCCGTTGTTCGCGTTCCACCTGGTCGGTGATGTCCAGCAAGGTGCCGGCCATGCGCAGCGGAGCGCCGTTTTCGTCGCGGTAAAGCCGGGCGCGGCTTTCGAGGTAGCGCGAGCTGCCATCGTCCAGTTGCACACGGTAGGTCAGTTGATAATTGCCCGCCGGCCCTTCACGCAGGCTGCGGTAGGCGTCGCGCATGCTGTCGCGTTCTTCGCCGGGCACGCCTTCGAAAAACGCCTCGAAGGATTCATGAAAAGGTATGGGGTCCAGCCCGTGCAGTTGGGCGGCTCGAGCCGAGCCGTAGAGCATGCCGCTGGGAATGTGCCAGTCCCACGTGCCGAGTTGCGCCGAATCCAGGGCCAGGTCGAGGCGTTCCTGGCTGTCCTTCAGGGCGTGCTCGGCGGCTTTGCGTTCGGTGGTGTCGAGAAAGGTGCTCAGCAGGTACGGCTGGCCTTCGAGTTCGACCTTTTGTGCGCTGAGGATGCCGTCGTGGATCTGGCCGTTGCTGGCGCGAAACTGCACCTCCATGCTGGTCAGTTCGCCCTTGGCCTTGGTCGCCGTGACCAGCGCGGCCCGTTGCTCCGGGTGTACCCACAGACCCAGTTCGACGGTGGTGCGGCCAATGGCATCTTGCACCGGCCAGCCGAACAGGCTTTCGAAATACTGGTTGGCTTCGGTAATCAGGCCGTCTTCCTGGCGGGTCAACAACACCATGTTCGGGCACAGGTGGAACAGCGTGGCGAAGCGTTTTTCCGAGCTGCTCAGTGCCTGTTCGCGTTGGCGTTGGTGGGTGATTTCGCGGATCACGCCGATCATTCGCGGTCGTCCGTGTTTATCCGGCAGCAAACTGCCATTAATTTCCAGCCAGTGCAGGCTGCCATCGGGCCAGCGGATGCGGTGATGCATCGCCTGTTCCAGCGGGGCGCCGGCGATCACCGCATGGAAGGCGCGGACGGTTTTCGCACGATCCTCCGGCGGCAACAAGTCGAGGTATTCCAGATCGGCCGGCAACGGTTGGCGCGGATCGAAGCCGAATAACGCCTGAGTGCCCCGCGACCAACTGATCTGCCCGCGCTCGATGTCCCAATACCAGGCGCCCAGACGCGCACCATTGAGGGCGGCCAGCAATTGCGGCGCACTTTCCCAGCTCTGCTCGGATCGTTTTGGGTCTAGCGCCTGGATACGCGGCATTGGCGGAATACGGTCAACAGATTTGGGCATTGGCAGCAAGCCTTGGGCTGAATTGGGCGTTAGGCACAGGAATTCGCGGCTGCATGGCAGTTACACACGTTAGCCTTGAGTCCCTGGCAGATCGATTTGTGCATCCAGCAGGGCCATGAAAGCCCGTGCCGCATTCGACAGCGTCCGTTCGGTGTGCAGGATATAGCCTAGCTGGCGAGTCAGTTGTATGCCCGGTAAAGGTATTCGCGCAACCTGATCGTCGAGCATGGTGCGCGGCAAAACGCTCCACGCCAAGCCGATCGAGACCATCATTTTGATGGTTTCGAGGTAATTCGTGCTCATGGCGATGTTCGGTGTCAATCCCTGGGCCTCGAACAGGCGCTGGACAATGTGATGAGTAAAGGTGTTTCCACCGGGAAATACGGCCGGGTGCAGGGCGATATCTGCAAGGCTGACGGCGCCGTTGCTGATCAGCGAGTGCTCCGGGGCGACCACGAAATCCAGCGGGTCGTCCCATACCGGCGTGGCTTTGACCAGGGAATGCGGCTCGGGCGCCAGGGTGATGACCGCCAGTTCCGCGCGCCCATGGAGGATTTCTTCGTAGGCCACTTCCGAATCGAGGAACTGAATGTCCAGCGCCACCTGCGGGTAGCGGCGGGTGAACTCCCTTAATAAGGGCGGCAAACGGTGCAGGCCGATGTGGTGACTGGTGGCCAGTGTCAGGCGGCCGGTGACTTCGCCCGTCAGGTTGGTCAGCGCGCGGCGAGTGTCATCCAGCACATTGAGGATCTGGTAAGCCCGCGGTAGCAGGGCGCGTCCGGCCTCGGTCAGGCTGACTTCACGGCCCAGCCGATCGAACAGCCGCACCTTCAATTGCTGCTCCAGCCCGGCAATCCGCTTGCTGATCGCTGGTTGCGTCAGGTGCAGGCGCTCGCCGGCGCCTGAGAAGCTCCCGGTCTCGGCAATCGCGATAAAGGCATTGAGGTTGGCGAGGTCCATTGAAGTATTCCAGTTGGTTATCCAAAGCATAAAAAATATGAATTTGAGTTATTTAATGTAACCCCCTAGGATCGACCTCACAAGCCAAGGGGTTATTGAAATGTTCAAGGCCCGGGGCATAGAAACAAGCTGATGAGGAAACCGTCTGATGGCCGGCAAAACGCTCTACGACAAGCTCTGGGATTCGCATTTGGTCAAGCAGCGCGACGATGGCTCTGCGCTGATCTACATCGATCGTCACATCATCCACGAAGTGACCTCGCCGCAAGCCTTTGAAGGCCTGCGTCTGGCCGGGCGCAAGCCTTGGCGCATCGATGCCAACATCGCGACCCCGGACCACAACGTACCGACCACCCCGGAGCGCAAGGGCGGCATCGAAGCCATTGCCGACGAGGTCTCGCGTTTGCAGGTTCAGACCCTCGACGACAACTGCGATGAATACGGCATCGTCGAATTCAAGATGAATGATGTGCGTCAAGGCATCGTCCACGTCATCGGTCCTGAGCAGGGCGCCACCTTGCCGGGCATGACCGTGGTCTGCGGCGACTCCCACACCTCGACTCACGGTGCATTCGGCGCCTTGGCTCACGGTATCGGCACGTCCGAGGTCGAGCATGTGCTCGCCACTCAGTGCCTGGTCGCCAAAAAAATGAAGAATATGTTGGTGTCGGTCGAAGGAAAACTGCCGTTCGGCGTGACCGCCAAAGACATCGTCCTCGCTGTCATCGGCAAAATCGGCACCGCCGGCGGTAACGGCCATGCCATCGAATTCGCCGGTAGCGCGATTCGCGATCTGTCGGTCGAAGGCCGCATGACCATCTGCAACATGTCCATCGAGGCTGGCGCTCGCGTAGGCCTGGTGGCCGCTGACGAAAAAACCGTGGCCTATGTGAAGGGCCGTCCATTTGCCCCGAAAGGCGCGGAATGGGATTTGGCTGTCGAAGCCTGGAAAGACCTGGTGACGGATAAAGACGCCAAGTTCGACACCATCGTCGAGCTCGATGCGACCCAGATCAAGCCACAAGTCAGCTGGGGCACCTCGCCTGAAATGGTGTTGGCTGTGGACCAGAACGTGCCGGACCCGGCCAAGGAAATGGACCTGGTCAAACGTGGCTCCATTGAACGCGCCCTGAAATACATGGGTTTGACCGCCAACCAGGCGATCACCGACATTCAACTGGACCGTGTGTTCATCGGTTCCTGCACCAACTCGCGGATCGAAGATTTGCGCGCTGCGGCGGTGATCGCCAAGGGTCGTAAAGTGGCGTCGACCATCAAGCAAGCCATCGTGGTGCCGGGCTCGGGCCTGGTGAAAGCTCAGGCCGAATCGGAAGGCCTGGACAAGATTTTCCTCGACGCCGGTTTCGAATGGCGTGAACCGGGCTGCTCGATGTGCCTGGCGATGAACCCGGACCGTTTGGAATCGGGCGAGCATTGCGCATCGACCTCCAACCGCAACTTCGAAGGCCGTCAGGGCGCCGGTGGTCGTACCCACCTCGTGAGCCCGGCCATGGCCGCCGCCGCCGCGGTAAACGGTCGTTTCGTCGACGTCCGTGAATTGATCTAAAGGAGCGCAGCATGAAAGCTTTTACCCAGCACACTGGTCTTGTCGCGCCTTTGGATCGTGCCAACGTCGACACCGACCAGATCATCCCGAAGCAGTTCTTGAAGTCGATCAAGCGCACGGGCTTCGGCCCGAACCTGTTCGATGAGTGGCGCTATCTGGATGTCGGGCAGCCGTATCAGGACAACTCCAAGCGTCCACTGAACAAGGACTTCGTCCTCAACGCCGAACGTTACCAAGGCGCCAGCGTGTTGCTGGCCCGTGAGAACTTCGGTTGCGGTTCCAGCCGCGAGCACGCGCCGTGGGCCCTGGAAGAATACGGTTTTCGCAGCATCATCGCGCCGAGCTACGCCGACATCTTCTTCAACAACAGCTTCAAGAACGGCTTGCTGCCGATCATCTTGAGTGACGCTGAAGTCGACGAGCTGTTCCAGCAAGTGGAAGCGACCCCGGGTTATCAGTTGCAGGTCGATCTGCAAGCCCAGACCGTGACCCGTCCGGACGGCAAGGTGCTGCGCTTTGAGATTGATGCGTTCCGCAAGCATTGCCTGTTGAACGGTCTGGACGATATCGGCCTGACTTTGCAGGATCACGAGGCGATTGCGACGTTTGAAGCCAAGCATCGTGCGAGCCAGCCGTGGTTGTTTCGCGACGCGTAAGTTTGTGTAAGGCGTGATGACGCCATCGCGAGCAGGCTGGCTCCCACATTGGATTTGCGGCGATCACAAAACCCTGTGGGAGCGAGCCTGCTCGCGATGAGGCCAGAATAAACACTCCAAGACTCACCCCAAAAGGAAGTCCAGATGACCAGCACCGCCCAGCACAGCCAGGTAGTCCAAAAGCAATTCGGTGAACAGGCTTCGGCCTATTTGAGCAGCGCCGTTCATGCTCAAGGCACCGAATTCGCGCTGCTACAGGCCGAAGTGGCCGGGCAGGGCGATGCGCGGGTGCTGGATTTGGGGTGCGGTGCCGGTCACGTGAGTTTTCACGTGGCGTCGCTGGTCAAGGAAGTCGTGGCTTACGACCTGTCCCGGCAAATGCTCGACGTGGTGAGTGCTGCCGCTCAAGATCGTGGTTTGAGCAACGTAACCACCGTCAACGGTGCTGCCGAGCGCCTGCCGTTCGCCGATGGCGAGTTCGATTTCGTGTTCAGCCGTTATTCGGCGCACCATTGGAGCGATCTCGGCCTGGCCTTGCGTGAAGTCCGTCGGGTACTGAAGCCGGGCGGCGTGGCGGCGTTCATCGACGTGTTGTCTCCGGGCAGCCCATTGTTCGACACTTACCTGCAAAGCGTCGAAGTCCTGCGCGACACTAGCCATGTGCGCGATTATTCCGCCGGCGAGTGGTTGCGCCAGGTCAGCGAAGCGGGGTTGCATACCCGCAGCACCACGCGCCAGCGGCTGCGTCTGGAATACACCTCGTGGGTCGAGCGCATGCGCACGCCAGAGGTGATGCGCGCGGCAATCCGCGAATTGCAGCAGTCGATGGGCAGCGAAGTACGCGAATATTTTGAGATTGAGGCCGATGGTTCATTCAGTACCGATGTATTGGTGCTGATGGCTGAACGATAAGCGCCTGACAATAGACTTTTTCCACGGCGTGCCCATGGGCGCGCCGACTGATGACATGAGGAAAGCATGAGCAAGCAGATTCTGATTCTCCCGGGTGATGGTATTGGTCCGGAAATCATGGCCGAAGCGGTCAAGGTACTTACACTTGCCAACGACAAGTACAGCCTGGGCTTCGAACTCAGCCATGACGTGATCGGCGGCGCGGCCATCGACAAGCACGGCGTGCCACTGGCCGATGAAACCCTGGACCGTGCCCGCGCGGCCGATGCGGTTCTGCTGGGCGCGGTTGGCGGCCCGAAATGGGACGCCATCGAACGTGACATCCGCCCTGAGCGCGGCCTGCTGAAAATTCGTGCGCAATTGGGCCTGTTTGGCAACCTGCGTCCGGCGATCCTCTATCCGCAACTGGCTGAAGCATCGAGCCTGAAGCCGGAAATCGTTGCCGGCCTGGACATCCTGATCGTCCGTGAGCTGACCGGCGGTATCTACTTCGGCGCGCCACGCGGCACCCGCACCCTGGAAAACGGCGAGCGCCAGTCCTACGACACGCTGCCGTACAGCGAAAGCGAAATCCGCCGCATTGCCCGTGTCGGTTTCGACATGGCGATGGTGCGTGGCAAGAAGCTGTGCTCGGTGGACAAGGCCAACGTATTGGCGTCCAGCCAGCTGTGGCGTGAAATCGTTGAAGAAGTGGCCAAGGATTACCCAGAGGTCGAACTGAGCCACATGTACGTCGACAACGCCGCGATGCAGCTGGTGCGCGCACCGAAGCAGTTCGACGTGATCGTCACTGACAACATGTTCGGCGACATTCTGTCCGACCAGGCGTCGATGCTCACCGGTTCCATTGGCATGCTGCCGTCGGCATCCCTGGATACCAACAACAAAGGCATGTACGAGCCGTGCCACGGTTCGGCGCCGGACATCGCAGGCAAAGGCATTGCCAACCCGTTGGCGACCATTTTGTCGGTCTCCATGATGTTGCGTTACAGCTTCAATCTGCAGGATGCGGCGGATGCGATCGAGAAGGCCGTTAGTCTGGTATTGGACCAGGGCTTGCGCACCGGCGACATCTGGTCGGCCGGTTGCACTAAAGTCGGTACGCAGGAAATGGGTGACGCAGTAGTCGCCGCGCTGCGGAATCTGTAATCTCTCGGGCCCGCTGCCACTTTCAACTTCGAAAGCAGCGGCCCACTTTTTAAAGAAGGTGTAGTTGCGATGAAACGTGTAGGTCTGATCGGTTGGCGCGGTATGGTCGGTTCCGTGCTCATGCAGCGGATGCTGGAAGAGCAGGATTTCGATCTCATCGAGCCGGTGTTTTTCACCACTTCGAATGTCGGTGGCCAAGGCCCGTCCGTGGGCAAGGACATTGCTCCGCTCAAGGACGCTTACAGCATTGAAGAGCTGAAAACCCTTGACGTGATTTTGACCTGCCAGGGTGGCGACTACACCAGCGAAGTCTTCCCCAAGCTGCGCGAAGCCGGCTGGCAGGGTTACTGGATCGACGCCGCTTCCAGCCTGCGCATGCAGGATGATGCGGTGATCGTGCTGGACCCGGTGAACCGCAAGGTCATCGACCAGCAACTCGACGCGGGCACCAAGAACTACATCGGCGGCAACTGCACCGTCAGCCTGATGCTGATGGGCTTGGGCGGTCTGTTCGAAGCCGGTCTGGTCGAGTGGATGAGCGCCATGACTTATCAGGCAGCCTCCGGTGCCGGCGCGCAGAACATGCGTGAACTGATCAAGCAAATGGGCGCGACCCACGCCGCTGTTGCCGATCAACTGGCAGATCCTGCCAGCGCGATCCTCGACATCGACCGCCGTGTGGCCGAAGCCATGCGCAGCGACGCGTACCCGACTGAGAACTTCGGCGTACCGCTGGCCGGCAGCCTGATCCCGTGGATCGACAAGGAACTGCCGAACGGCCAGAGCCGTGAAGAGTGGAAGGCCCAGGCCGAGACCAACAAGATCCTTGGTCGTTTCAAGAGCCCGATCCCGGTCGACGGTATCTGCGTGCGCATCGGCGCCATGCGTTGCCACAGCCAGGCGCTGACCATCAAGCTGAACAAAGACGTGCCGATCGCCGACATCGAAGGGCTGATCAGCCAGCACAACCCTTGGGTCAAGCTGGTGCCGAACAACCGTGAGGCGAGCATTCAGGAACTGAGCCCGACGAAAGTCACTGGCACCCTGAACGTCCCGGTTGGCCGCCTGCGCAAACTGAACATGGGTTCGCAGTTCGTCGGCGCGTTCACCGTCGGCGACCAACTGCTGTGGGGCGCGGCCGAACCGCTGCGTCGCATGCTGCGGATCCTGCTTGAGCGTTGATTGATTGAAGCAATGAAAGAACCCGCGCCTTGAAGAAGGCGCGGGTTTTTTTATCCCGATAGCCTGCGCTTATCGATCGTTCCCACGCTCCGCGTGGGAATGCATCCCGTGACGCTCCGCGTCACTTGCGCAAGCAGAACGCGGAGCGTCCTTGGCGGCATTCCCACGCAGAGCGTGGGAACGATCGGGGTGGGGGTGAATTGCCTGCGCGCCAACCACCCGGTAAAGTGCCGCTCCCCCCGTTTCGCCAGAGGTAGAACCATGAGCCAGTCCTTTGATATTGCCGTGATCGGCGCCACCGGTACTGTCGGCGAAACGCTCGTGCAGATACTCGAAGAGCGCGATTTTCCGGTGGGAGATCTGCACCTGCTGGCCAGCAGCGAATCCGCCGGTCATTCGGTGCCGTTCCGCGGCAAGAACGTGCGGGTGCGGGAAGTTGACGAGTTCGATTTCAGCAAAGTCCAGCTAGTGTTTTTCGCCGCAGGACCGGCGGTGACCCTGAGTTTTGCCTCGCGTGCCGTCGCAGCCGGTTGCTCGCTGATCGACCTGTCCGGCGCCTTGACCGCCGATCAGGCGCCGCAAGTGGTGCCGGAAGCCAATGCCGACATCCTGGCCAGTCTGAAAAAACCGTTCCAGGTCAGCAGCCCAAGCCCGTCGGCCACCACCCTGGCGGTGGTGCTCGCACCGTTGCTCGGTTTGCTAGACCTGCAACGCATTCACGTCACCGCGTGCCTGGCGGTCTCCGCGCAAGGCCGCGAAGCCGTGACCGAGCTGGCCCGGCAGACCGCCGAGCTGCTTAACGTGCGTCCGCTGGAGCCGACGTTCTTCGATCGGCAGATGGCGTTCAACCTGTTGGCTCAGGTCGGCAAACCTGACGAGCAGGGGCACACCCTGCTGGAAAAACGCCTGGTGCGTGAGCTGCGTCAGGTCATGGCGCTGCCTTCATTAAAGATTTCCGTCACTTGCATTCAAGCCCCGGTGTTTTTTGGCGATAGCTTTAGCGTGACCTTGCAATCCGCGAGCGCTGTGGACCTGGCGAAAGTCAACGCGGCGCTGGAAGATGCGCCTGGCATCGAGCTGGTGGAGGCCGGCGATTACCCGACGCCAGTCGGCGACGCGGTAGGGCAGGACGTGGTGTACGTCGGTCGGGTTCGTCATGGTGTCGACGACCTGTCGGAACTAAATCTGTGGCTGACGTCAGATAACGTACGCAAAGGCGCCGCGCTCAATGCTGTGCAGGTGGCTGAATTGTTGATAAAAGACCTGCTGTAAAAGATACTTGGCAACAATTTTTCGAATGAGTCCGGTCGAGCGTTATGCTTGGGCGGATTGCTGATGGCGAGTCACCCTCCGGGGCTTTCCGGGCATGAATGAAATGATCGCGTGCGACGACACTTCGGCGCTGCGCGCAATGCCTTACGGCAGCGACCATCAATACCTTCTCGCTGGCCGAGGAATGTTCAAACAAAGGATGAGGCTATGGTTCAAGTTCGCAAACTGGTGTTAGCAATAGCGGCCGCCTCGGCGCTGTCCTCCGGTATGGCGCAGGCACTCGGGCTCGGGGAATTGACCCTGAAGTCGACGCTGAACCAACCTTTGGTGGCGGAAATCGAGCTGCTCGACGTCAAGGACCTCACCGCTGCCGAAGTGGTGCCGAGCCTGGCCTCGCCCGAAGATTTCGCCAAGGCTGGCGTCGACCGCCAGGCATTCCTCAACGATCTGACCTTTACCCCGGTGCTCAACGCCAGCGGTAAAAGTGTCCTGCGCGTGACCTCCAGCAAACCACTGTCCGAACCGATGGTGAAATTCCTGGTTCAGGTCATGTGGCCAAGCGGTCGACTGATGCGTGATTACAGCGTGCTGCTCGATCCATCCAAATTCTCGCCGCAGACCGCTGAAGCGGCTGCGCAGCCTGCACCGACTCCAGCTGTGACAGCACCCGTCACCGGTGCCGCCAAGTCTGCCCAATACACCACCACGCCGCGCGATACCTTGTGGGAAATTGCCGCGAAGGCGCGTAATGGCGGCTCGGTCCAGCAAACCATGCTGGCCATCCAGGCGTTGAACCCGGATGCCTTTATCGACGGCAACATCAACCGGTTGAAAACCGGCCAGGTGCTGCGCATGCCGGATCAGACCCAAACCACCAGCCTGCCACAGCCTAAAGCCATCGCCGAAGTCGCTGCGCAGAACACTGCATGGCGTCAGGGGCGGCGTTATGTGGCCAAGCCCGGGACCGGACAACAGCAGCTCGATGCGACCAAGCGCGGGCGGGCTGATGCCGGTTCAGCGCAGACGGCCAAGGACAAGCTGAGCCTGGTATCGGCCGACACCGCTAAAGGTCGTGGCAAAGGGGGCGATGCCAAGGCCTTGAGCAATAAATTGGCGGTCACCCAGGAAAGCCTCGACACGACTCGTCGTGACAACGCCGAACTGAAGAGCCGCATGACCGATCTGCAAAGCCAGCTGGATAAGCTGCAACGTCTGATCGAGCTGAAAAACAATCAACTGGCCAAACTGCAAGCCGAAGGCGCAGCCGGTGCACCCGCTGCACCCGCTGCTGCTCCCGCTAATACGCCGGCGATCTCCGCCGAGCTGGCGCCAAGCCCTGCGGCAACGCCGGCAGACGTGGCGGCAACACCAAAGCCTGAGACGCCAGTCGCTGAAGTCGCTCCAGCACCCGCCGAGAAGCCTGTCGAGCCGACACCCGCGACCGCTGATGATCAAAAATTCAACGAACTGCTGACCAATCCGATTCTGTTGGGTCTGGTCGGTGGCGGTGCGGTGGTTCTGCTGCTCTTGCTGTTGTTGCTGGCGCGTCGACGCAAAGCACAGCAAGAAGCCGAGAAGCACCTGCGCATGGCCCGTGCCCTGGAGGACGAGAAGGAATTCTCTACCGAGCAGGAGCTGCCGGAAAGCAGCTTCGAAGGTCTGGAAGTGCCACCGCCGAACGTGAAGCTCGCGACCGCGCCGGCATTTGCACCTGCATTTGCGCCTGCGCCCGTACCAGCTCCCGCTCCAGCGCCAGTTATTGAGCCGGTTGTGGTCACCCAGCCCATTGCCGCGCCACTGATTTCGCCTGCGGCTGAGCGCGATGACGATGTGCTGGGCAAGGCACAGTCGCACATTACCGCTGGTCGTTTGAATCAGGCTGCCGCCATGCTCGAAGACGGCATCAAGCAGGAGCCGCAGCGTAGCGACCTGCGACTCAAGCTGATGGAAGTCTACGGTCAGCAGGGCGATCGTGATGCGTTTGTTGCCCAGGAGCGCCAATTGGTGGCCAACGGTGACAACTTCGCTCAGGTCGAAAAGCTTAAAACCCGCTTCCCGGCCATGGCCATTGCGGTTGCCGGTGGGCTGGCTGCTGCGGCCCTTGCCGCCGAACTCGACGCGCAATACGTCAAGGACCTGCTGCTGGACGAGCCGCAAGCACCGGCAGCGGCTGCTGATGACTTCGACAGCGCCTTCGATTTGAGCCTGGATGATCTGGAAGCCGCTTCTCCTGCGGTGGTTGCGCCAGAGCCGGAACCTGCCGTTGATCTTGACGAATTCCCGCTGGACGACGACCTGAGCTTTGAATCGGTATTGCAGCAGCAGACCGACATCAAGGAAAACCTCGATGACCTGTCGGACTTCGATCTTGACATGGATCTGGGCGGCGACCCTTCGCCGGCGATCCTCGCCGATGACGACTTCCTGCTGGATCTGGACGAGGGCGTGAAGGACCTGCCAGTCGAGCCTGTTGCTCCCGCTAAACCTGAGGTTCCACAGGACGATCTGGAGTTGCCGGCCGATTTCGATCTGTCGCTGTCCGATGAAATGGATGCCACCCCGGCTGAGCCAGATGCCTTCGCGGCCGAACTGGATGACGTCAACGCCGAGTTGGATCGTTTGTCCCAGAGCATCAGCGAGCCGACGTTCACCGCAGAAGACGCGGCGGCTTCGATGGCTGACGAGCCGGACTTCGACTTCCTCTCCGGCACCGATGAAGTGGCCACCAAGCTCGATCTGGCCCAGGCCTACATCGACATGGGCGACAACGACGGCGCCCGGGACATCCTCAATGAAGTGGTAACCGAGGGTGATGCCGGTCAGAAGAGCGAAGCCAAGGAAATGCTTTCGCGTCTGGCATGAATGATCGGTAGGCAGTAAACGAAACGGCAGCCCCTTGAGGCTGCCGTTTTTGTTTGTGCGATGCTCTTCGGATCAGGACAGCAGATCCTCATAAAACGCGCCAAACGGCCGGGTAGGGTGGGCGATCTGGATCTCCAGAATCCATAACCCGACATTCGGGCATGCCTCGAAACTCCCCAGGTCACCGGCCCGATAAATCGCATGGGGGAAGTCGCTGACCCGGTGCCCCTTAATCTCCAGGTTCAACCTCCAGCCCATGGCCGTCGCCTGTTCGTCGGCATAGCGGTACAGCTCATGGCCGGCGACCTGATGGGTTCGCCAGTAATCGTGGACCTGATCAAACAGTGTCTTTGCTGCCGCCGCGCAGGCTGTCATTTCAGGATCATCGCCGACGACAAACGTCGCGCCGGAGTCGCCTTCATGGCGATCCCAGACCACGCCGAGGTCGATGAAGAAAATATCGTTGTCAGCCAGTACCGGATCGCCATCGGAGGGTTGCTTGAAGGTTTTCAGGGTGTTCTCGCCGAAGCGGATCTTGGAGGGGTGCCAGATACGGTCCATCCCCAGCTCGTTCAGCACCTCGAGGCTCATCGCCAGGGCTTCGGATTCGCGCATGCCTGGTTTCACGCGTCGGGCCATTTCGTCGATGGCTTCCCAGGTTTTGCGTTTGGCGTGGAGCATGCCGTCCAGGCTGTAGGCCAGTCCGACGGCTTCTTTGAGGGTGGCGGTCATCATCAGGTCTCGGTGGTGTCTGTTTTTTCGTTGTGTAGCCATCTATATAGCGAAGTCTGTCCGGGCGATGCAATGACACAAAATCCACACGCCTCTGGCGTCCCGGTGCGACGGCCTTATAATGCCCGCCTTTGCGCATATCAGCAGGCTGTTACTCCTTGGCAAATTTAGATAACCCGGTCGCCGAAATGGCGGCCGAGGGCTTTTTCCGGATCGCATTGGGCGTTGAATACAAAGGCTCGCGGTATCGCGGCTGGCAGCGTCAGGCCTCCGGCGTGCTCACGGTGCAGGAAACCCTCGAAAAAGCCTTGTCCAAAGTCGCCGATTCGCCGGTGTCGCTGCTCTGCGCCGGGCGTACGGATGCCGGCGTGCATGCCTGTGGCCAAGTGGTGCATTTTGACACCCAGGTCGAGCGTTCGATGAAAGCCTGGGTCATGGGTGCCAACATCAACTTGCCCCACGATGTCAGCGTCAGTTGGGCCAAGGTCATGCCAGCGCATTTTCATGCGCGCTTCAAGGCCATTGCCCGGCGTTATCGCTACGTGATCTACAACGATCAGATCCGCCCCGCGCACCTGAATGAAGAAATCACCTGGAATCACCGTCCGCTGGACGTCGAGCGCATGGCCGAGGCGGCGCAGTATCTGGTCGGCACTCACGATTTCAGCGCCTTCCGTGCCGGCCAGTGCCAGGCCAAGTCGCCGATCAAGGAACTGCATCATTTGCGCGTCACGCGTCACGGCAAAATGATCGTCCTGGACATCCGCGCCAGCGCCTTCCTGCATCACATGGTGCGCAACATCGCGGGCGTGCTGATGACCATCGGTGCCGGCGAGCGCCCGGTGGAGTGGATGAAGGAAGTGCTGGAGAGCCGGATTCGCCGTTCTGGCGGGGTGACGGCGCATCCGTACGGTCTGTATCTGGTGCAAGTCGAGTATCGCGACGAGTTCGAACTGCCCGAGCGTTACATCGGCCCACACTTCCTGACCGGTTTCACGGAACTTGACGGCTGACGCCCTCGAATGCATTTGTTACCATCCGGGACTTTCTCGGATTTGCCCTGAGGTTCTATCGACATGTCAGCCGTTCGCAGCAAGATTTGTGGGATTACCCGCATAGAAGATGCGTTGGCGGCGGTCGAGGCCGGGGCGGATGCCATCGGGTTCGTGTTCTACGCCAAAAGCCCCCGGGCGGTTACGTTCCAGCATGCGCGCTCGATCATCAGCGCGCTGCCGCCGTTCGTGACCACCGTGGGTTTGTTCGTCAACGCCAGCCGCTGCGAGTTGGGCGAATTGCTCGACGCCGTGCCGCTGGACTTGCTGCAATTCCATGGCGACGAAACTGCTGCCGAGTGTGAAGGCTGGCACCGTCCGTACATCAAGGCGCTGCGGGTCAAGGCCGGCGACGACATCGCCGCGGCATGCGATGCGTTTCCAAGTGCCAGCGGGATCTTGCTGGACGCTTACGTGGAAGGGGTGCCTGGTGGAACCGGTGAAGCGTTCGACTGGTCATTGATACCACAAGGCTTGAGCAAGCCGATCATCCTCGCGGGTGGCTTGACGCCGGAAAATGTGGCCGAAGCCATCGCCCGGGTGCGGCCTTACGCGGTGGACGTCAGCGGTGGGGTGGAGGCGAGCAAGGGCATCAAGGATCACGCAAAGATTCAGGCATTCATCAAAGCGGTACGCGATACGTCGATGTGACGGCTGGCACACTGCCGCCGTCCACACGCATGGCTGAGGATTTTTGGGTTGTACGCAGGTCACGCTTCACTGACCCGGCCATCCACTGATCATCGCCACACATATGAATTTAGCTCAAGGGCATACGCGGGGCTGCGAACCAGAGCGTTCGGGCCGCCGGTACTGGAGAAAGAAAGCATGAGCAACTGGTTAGTAGACAAACTGATCCCTTCGATCATGCGTTCCGAGGTCAAGAAGAGCTCGGTGCCTGAAGGTCTGTGGCACAAATGCCCGTCTTGCGAGGCTGTGTTGTATCGTCCAGAGCTGGAAAAGACCCTGGACGTTTGCCCCAAGTGCAACCATCACATGCGTATCGGCGCGCGCGCGCGCATCGACATCTTCCTCGACGCCGAAGGCCGTGCCGAACTGGGCGCGGACCTGGAGCCGGTTGACCGTCTGAAATTCCGCGACGGCAAGAAGTACAAGGATCGCCTGACCGCCGCCCAGAAGCAGACCGGCGAAAAAGACGCACTGATTTCCATGAGTGGCACCCTGCTGGGCATGCCGGTGGTGGTTTCGGCCTTCGAATTCTCCTTCATGGGTGGTTCGATGGGCGCCATCGTCGGTGAGCGTTTTGTCCGCGCCGCCAACTACGCCCTGG
The DNA here is from genome assembly GCF_949767865.1 of Pseudomonas sp. IT-P294. Taxonomy (NCBI): domain Bacteria; kingdom Pseudomonadati; phylum Pseudomonadota; class Gammaproteobacteria; order Pseudomonadales; family Pseudomonadaceae; genus Pseudomonas; species Pseudomonas sp. IT-P294. Next base: position 572,169 of record NZ_CATKQW010000033.1, read on the forward strand.
AAAACCGTTGCCCGATGATCTGCTTCGCCGCCTCCGGTGGTGCGCGGATGCAGGAAGCCCTGATCTCCCTGATGCAAATGGCCAAGACCTCTGCGGTGCTGGCGCGTCTGCGTGAAGAAGGCATTCCGTTCATCTCCGTGCTGACCGATCCGGTCTACGGCGGCGTTTCCGCCAGCCTGGCAATGCTTGGCGACGTGATCGTCGGTGAGCCCAAGGCCCTGATCGGTTTCGCCGGTCCGCGCGTGATCGAGCAGACCGTGCGTGAAAAACTGCCGGAAGGCTTCCAGCGTAGTGAGTTCCTGCTGGAGCACGGCGCAATCGACATGATCATTCACCGTCAGGAACTGCGTCCGCGCCTTGGCAACCTGCTGGCACAAATGATGGGCCTGCCGACGCCGAAATTCGTCGCCGCGCCAATCGAGCCGATCGTGGTTCCGCCGGTACCTGCGAACATATGACCGAACGTACCCTTGGCGAATGGCTCGCCTACCTTGAGCAGTTGCACCCTTCGGCCATCGACATGGGCCTGGAGCGTTCGCAACAGGTAGCGTCCCGAATGGGGCTGGGCAAGCCGGCGCCTCGGGTGATCACGGTCACTGGCACTAACGGCAAGGGTTCCACCTGCGGATTCGTGGCTTCATTGCTGCGGGCGCAGGGCCTGAAGGTGGGTGTCTACAATTCTCCGCACCTGCTGCGTTACAACGAGCGGGTGCAGGTCAATGGCGTCGAAGCCACTGACGCTGAGCTGTGCGAAGCCTTTGCTGCGGTGGAGGCGGGCCGTGGCGACACGTCCCTGACGTATTTCGAAATGGGCACCCTGGCGGCGTTCTGGCTGTTTCAACAGGCAGGGCTTGATGCCGTGGTGCTGGAAGTCGGTCTGGGCGGGCGTCTGGATACGGTCAACGTGGTCGACGCCGATATGGCGCTGGTCACCAGCATCGGCGTCGATCATGCAGACTATCTGGGCAATACCCGTGAGTCCGTGGCCTTTGAGAAGGCCGGCATTTTCCGTCAGGGTGCGCCTGCGCTCTGTGGCGATCTGAATCCTCCGCAACCCCTGCTGGACAAGGCGCGCGAGCTGTCTTGCCCGTTTTTCCTGCGTGGCCGCGACTTTGACCTCGGTGTGACCGGTCACAACTGGCAATGGCGCGGGCTGGATGCTCAAGGGCATGTGGTCGAATTGCACGACCTGCCGTTGCTCGACCTGCCGATGGAAAACGCCGCTTTGGCCTTGCAGGCTTACCTGTTGCTCGGATTGCCGTGGGTGGATGCGCAGATTATTGATGCGCTGAAAGCTACGCGGGTGGTCGGTCGCCTTGATCGCCGTCAGTTCGACTGGCAGGGCAAGCGCCTGAACCTGTTGCTGGATGTGGGGCATAACCCGCATGCCGCCGAGTACCTGGCTCGCCGTCTGGCCAGCCGTCCGCTGGTCGGCAAGCGTCTGGCGGTGTTCGGATTGTTGGCGGACAAGGATCTGGATGGTGTCATCGGCGAATTGAATGCTAGTGTCCAGCAATGGGCGGTTGCGCCGCTGGATTCACCGCGGGCGCGCCCGGTAGCCGATTTGCAGGCCGCGTTGCAGAACCTTGGTGCCGCGGTAACGTCCTATGACAGCGTGGCTGCGGCCCTGGAAGGGCAGTGCGCGCTGGCGACAAGCGACGACGAGATTCTGTTGTTCGGATCATTTTATTGTGTTGCCGAGGCCCTTGAATGGCTGGCCCGGCGCTCCACGGAGGAAGCGGCAAATGGCATTGCTGGATAAGGCATACAAACAACGCATGGTTGGCGCCCTGGTGCTGGTGGCGCTGGCGGTGATTTTCCTGCCGATGCTGTTTTCCCGTCAGGACGAGCAGCGTCAGGTAATCGTCGAAGCGCCGTCCGCGCCGCAAGCACCGTCCGTGCCGCAAGTGCGGGTCGATCCTGTGGTGGTGCCTGAACCGCAGGCATTGCCTCAGGAACCTGTGCCGAGTGATGAAGAGATCGCTCAGCCGGTAGTGCCGGCGAAGCCGATTGCGCCTGCCGCGCCTGCCGCCAAGCCGGTCGCACCAGCGCCAGCTCCAGTGCCCGCTTTGGCTGCCAAGCCCTCGGCCGCGCCGTCTCAGCCGATTTCGGCCGCGCCGGGCAAGCCCGACACCACTCAGAGCCGCGTCGACGCCAATGGCCTGTCGGTCAGCTGGTCGGTGCAACTGGCCAGCCTGTCGAGCCGTGAAAGCGCCGAAAGTCTGCAAAAAGACCTGCGCAGTCAGGGCTACAACGCCTACATTCGTACGGCCGATGGCAAGAATCGGGTATTTGTCGGACCGCTGATCGAGCGCGCCGAAGCCGATCGTCTGCGTGACTTGCTGGGTCGACAGAAGAACCTCAAGGGTTTTGTGGTGCGCTTCCAGCCTGAGCGCAATTAAAACTATCGCCCCGATTTGAAATGCACTGAAAATCGCAGCTTACCGATAGCCATGCGCTCTGCTAAAATGCGCCGCCTTATCCGTCTGTAGGCTGCACTGTGCCATTTACCTGGGTTGACTGGGCGATCGTTGCAATCGTCGCCATCTCCGCATTGATCAGTCTGAGCCGCGGCTTCGTCAAAGAAGCACTATCGCTGGTGACCTGGATCATCGCAGGAGTCGTCGCCTGGATGTTCGGTGGTTCATTGTCCGAGTACCTCGCCGGATACATCCAAACGCCATCGGCTCGTGTGATCACGGGCTGTGCCATCATGTTTGTCGCCACGTTAATCGTAGGGGCAATGATCAATTATCTTATCGGCGAGTTGGTTCGCGTCACCGGGTTGTCCGGGACCGATCGATTCCTCGGCATGGCCTTCGGCGCTGCGCGTGGCGTGTTGCTGGTGGTCGTGGCGGTCGGGCTGTTGAGCCTGGGGCCGGTACAGCAGGACGGGTGGTGGCAACAGTCACAGCTCGTGCCAAAATTTCTATTGGTCGCAGACTGGTCCAAAAACCTGATCCTGGGGTGGAGCAGTCAGTGGCTTGCCAGCGGTATCAGCGTACCCGCTGAGATACCGTTCAAGGAGCACCTCTTGCCGATGGCCAAAACGCCTCTGTGAGTTGTGTTCAGTTCAGATCCATTAAGTAGGGGTTGCGTCGCATGTGTGGCATCGTCGGTATCGTCGGTAAGTCGAACGTCAATCAGGCGCTGTATGACGCGCTAACCGTGCTCCAGCACCGCGGCCAGGACGCTGCCGGTATCGTAACCAGCCATGATGGCCGGTTATTCCTGCGCAAGGACAATGGCCTGGTGCGTGACGTGTTCCATCAGCGTCACATGCAGCGCCTCGTCGGCCACATGGGCATTGGCCATGTGCGTTACCCGACCGCAGGCAGCTCGACCTCGGCCGAAGCTCAACCGTTTTACGTCAACTCGCCTTACGGCATCACCTTGGCGCACAACGGTAACCTGACCAACGTTGAACAGCTGGCCAAGGAGATTTACGAATCTGACCTGCGCCACGTCAACACCAATTCCGATTCGGAAGTACTGCTGAACGTGTTTGCGCACGAACTGGCCCAGCGCGGCAAGTTGCAGCCAACCGAAGAAGACGTGTTTGCGGCGGTCACTGACGTGCACAACCGTTGCGTCGGCGGTTATGCGGTCGTGGCGATGGTGACCGGTTACGGCATCGTCGGTTTCCGCGACCCGCACGGCATCCGCCCGATCGTGTTCGGTCAGCGTCACACCGACGAAGGCGTCGAGTACATGATCGCCTCCGAAAGCGTGTCCCTGGACGTGCTCGGTTTCACCCTGATCCGCGACCTGGCGCCGGGCGAAGCGGTCTACATCACTGAAGACGGCAAGCTGCACACCCGTCAGTGTGCGACCAACCCGTCCCTGACCCCGTGCATCTTCGAACACGTCTACCTGGCGCGTCCGGATTCGATCATCGACGGCGTGTCGGTCTACAAGGCCCGTCTGCGCATGGGTGAGAAACTCGCCGAGAAGATCCTGCGCGAGCGTCCGCAGCACGACATCGACGTGGTCATCCCGATTCCGGACACCAGCCGCACCGCGGCCCTGGAGCTGGCGAACCACCTGGGCGTCAAGTTCCGTGAAGGCTTCGTGAAGAACCGCTACATCGGCCGGACCTTCATCATGCCGGGCCAGGCAGCGCGGAAAAAATCCGTGCGCCAGAAGCTCAACGCCATTGAGCTGGAATTCCGCGGCAAGAACGTGATGCTGGTAGACGACTCGATCGTTCGCGGCACCACGTGCAAGCAGATCATCCAGATGGCCCGTGAAGCCGGCGCGAAAAACGTCTACTTCTGCTCCGCCGCCCCGGCCGTTCGCTACCCGAACGTCTATGGCATCGACATGCCGAGCGCTCATGAGCTGATCGCCCATAACCGTTCGACCCAGGACGTGGCCGACCTGATCGGCGCTGACTGGCTGATCTATCAGGACCTGCCTGACTTGATCGAAGCGGTCGGCGGCGGCAAGATCAAGATCGACAAGTTCGATTGCGCGGTGTTCGACGGCCAGTACGTCACCGGCGATGTCGACGAGGCTTACCTGAACAAGATCGAGCAGGCTCGTAACGATGCCTCCAAGGTCAAGACGCAGGCAGTCAGCGCGATCATTGATCTGTACAACAACTGAGTAATTACCGGCCCTGAGGGGCCGGTTTTGTATCTACTAGAAGAGCAAGGCAAGGAGTGACAGCATGAGTCAGGATTGGGATGCCGGTCGGCTGGACAGCGACCTCGAAGGCGTAGCGTTCGATACCCTGGCCGTACGCGCCGGTCAGCACCGTACGCCGGAAGCCGAGCACGGTGATCCGATGTTCTTCACTTCCAGCTATGTGTTCCGCACCGCTGCCGACGCGGCGGCTCGCTTTGCCGGGGAAGTGCCGGGCAACGTCTACTCGCGCTACACCAACCCGACTGTGCGTGCGTTCGAAGAGCGCATTGCCGCACTGGAAAGCGCCGAGCAAGCCGTGGCCACCGCCACCGGCATGGCCGCGATCATGGCCGTGGTCATGAGCCTGTGCAGCGCTGGCGACCATGTACTGGTGTCGCGCAGCGTGTTTGGCTCGACCATCAGCCTGTTCGAGAAGTATTTCAAGCGCTTTGGCATCGAAGTCGATTACGTGCCCCTGGCCGACTTGTCCGGCTGGGATGCGGCGATCAAGGCCAACACCAAATTGCTGTTCGTCGAATCGCCTTCCAACCCATTGGCCGAGCTGGTGGACATCGCCGAGCTGTCGAAAATCGCTCACGCCAAAGGCGCGATGCTGGTGGTCGACAACTGCTTCTGCACCCCGGCGCTGCAACAGCCGCTGAAGATGGGCGCGGACATCGTCGTGCATTCGGCGACCAAGTTCATCGATGGCCAGGGCCGTTGCATGGGCGGTGTGGTCGCCGGTCGTAGCGAACAAATGAAAGAAGTCGTCGGCTTCCTGCGTACTGCCGGGCCGACGCTGAGCCCGTTCAACGCCTGGATCTTCCTCAAGGGCCTCGAAACCCTTGGTCTGCGCATGAAGGCGCACTGCGCCAACGCACAGCAACTGGCCGAGTGGCTGGAGCAGCAGGATGGCATCGAGAAAGTCCATTACGCCGGTCTCAAGAGCCACCCGCAGCACGAACTGGCCTTGCGTCAGCAGAAGGGTTTCGGCGCTGTGGTGAGTTTCGAGGTCAAGGGCGGCAAAGACGGCGCCTGGCGCTTTATCGATGCGACACGCCTGATTTCGATCACCGCCAACCTTGGCGACACTAAAACCACCATCACGCACCCGAGCACCACCTCCCACGGTCGTCTGGCGCCGCAAGAGCGTGAAGCGGCGGGTATTCGTGACAGTCTGATCCGCATCGCGGTCGGTCTGGAAGACGTGGCTGACCTGCAAGCCGATCTGGCGCGCGGGTTGGCTGCCTTGTGATCGAGATGTCCACGCCGGGCACTGGCACCCATGGCCGCGTTGCGCTGGTCACCGGGGCCGCGCGCGGCATTGGTCTGGGGATCGCAGCCTGGCTGATCTGCGAAGGCTGGCAGGTGGTGCTGACTGATCTGGATCGAAAGCGCGGTTCGAAGGTGGCGAAAGTGCTGGGCGAAAACGCCTGGTTCATCGCCATGGACGTTTCGAACGAGGGGCAAGTGGCGTTGGGTGTCGCCGAGGTGCTGGGGCAGTTCGGGCGTCTGGATGCGCTGGTGTGTAACGCGGCGGTGGCTGATCCGCACAACATCACCCTGGAAAGTCTTGATCTGGCGTACTGGAACCGTGTGTTGGCGGTCAATCTCAGTGGGCCGATGCTGTTGGCCAAGCACTGTGCGCCGTATCTGCGCGCTCACAGCGGTGCGATCGTCAACCTGGCCTCGACCCGCGCCGCACAGTCGGAGCCGGACACAGAGGCCTATGCGGCGAGCAAGGGCGGTCTGTTGGCCCTGACTCACGCATTGGCCATCAGTCTCGGGCCGGAAATTCGCGTCAACGCGGTGAGCCCGGGCTGGATCGATACCCGGGATCCGGCGGTACGACGTGCCGAACCGCTGACCGATGCCGATCATGCGCAGCATCCGGCGGGCAGGGTAGGGACGGTCGAAGACGTCGCGGCGATGGTGGCCTGGTTGCTGTCCAAGAACGCCGGTTTCGTCACGGGCCAGGAGTTTGTTGTCGATGGCGGCATGACCAAGAAGATGATTTACAGCGAGTAGTCCTGTATCGATCCGTCTAGCGCTCATGCTGGATGTGCCGTGAGTGACACGATTTTGTCTTTTTCAGAAAAACTTCAATCCTGCTATTGACTTAGGTTCGCTACCTGCGTAAATTTCGCGGCCTCAACGAAGCAAAGGGTGATTAGCTCAGCTGGGAGAGCATCTGCCTTACAAGCAGAGGGTCGGCGGTTCGATCCCGTCATCACCCACCACTTCTTGAGAGTCTTGCGAAAGCAAGATGGAAGCTTTTAAAAGCCTCCACCGACGCGCAGCGGTAGTTCAGTCGGTTAGAATACCGGCCTGTCACGCCGGGGGTCGCGGGTTCGAGTCCCGTCCGCTGCGCCATATTTTCCGAGTCAGGTTCGCCTGATTCGAGATTGAAAGCCTCGAAGCTTCCAGTCAGACGAGTTACTTGGACGCAAGTCCAAAGCGATACGCAGCGGTAGTTCAGTCGGTTAGAATACCGGCCTGTCACGCCGGGGGTCGCGGGTTCGAGTCCCGTCCGCTGCGCCATATCTGCTTCAAGGCCCACTGAACGCCTTGAAGCTACAAAGAAAGCCGCTGGCTATCTTTGAGTCGATAGCAAAGACCCTGGTCGAAAGACCGGGGTTTTTTGTGTCTGCGATTTGGCTTCTCTCTCCTTTCCCCTGGCCCTCAGGAATTCGCATCAGTCATCCCAGTGCAGATCTGCAAAGATTTCTGACGTTTCGTGATAATTCCCCTCAATGACCCGCAGCCCTGATTAACCGGTGCCTGCACGCCAAAATCTCCCGTCCGTTACTCCTTTATTCAAGTGTTCACTGGGTGCAAAGCGAACAAAGCGCTTTATCTGGCGCATAAACACTAATTAGAATTAGTCGCATTTAAAATATTTCTTCGCGCAGGGTTTCTTTGGATGAGTGATGCAGCGATGCCGATGGGGTGCGAGCGCGGGCGCAAACCAGTCTGTTGGCCCTGGCGGATCGATCGGTGGACGCGTTGTCCGGCGGGCAACGCCAGCGGGCATGGATCGCCATGAACCTGGCCGGTTACTTCACGGCTTCAGAGTGGGCGACGTTGTCCGGTGAGTTGCGGCTCAAGGACAGCGCCGAGCGTGACTCACCGCGTTCTTTGCTGGCCCGGGACTTGTTGCAGGAAGAGGTGTGCGTGCAACTGCTGGACGCCTTGGGCCCGGTGATCGGCTCGCCGACTCGGGCGATTACCGCCTCGTTGCTGGGCAAGCGCTTGTCGTTTCTGGCGACCGGCGCCTGTTTGTACGCGATGTCGGTGTATGACAAAGGATTGTTGATGTCGCTGGACAACGCGGTGGTCGAATACGGCCACGATGACGGGTTATGGACGTCTTCGATGCCGATTAGCCATTCCCTTCCACTGACGTATGAAGCGGGCGAACGCGAAGCCTGGCGCGAATCCATCGTTCAAGCGCTGTTCGCCGATCTGCTCAAACCGCTGTGGCAAACCTTCAACCGGGTCACTGGCGTTTCCCGGCGCATCCTCTGGGAAAACACGGCCGTTCGCGTCTATTCACTGTATGAAAAACACATGGTGACAATCGACGACCCCAAGGTGCGCGAACGCTGTGAAGGGGATTTCAACTGGCTGATGACCCAAGCCGAACCGGCGCTGTTCGGTCTCGATTACAACCCGCTGAGCCATTTTTGTCGACCGCCGACGCTGGTGGATGAGGGGCAACGAAGCATCCGCTTTCGCCGAACCTGCTGTTTCTACTACCTGGCCACCGAGCCCGCTGAATACTGCTCGATCTGCCCATTGCTGCGTTCGGGGAAAAAATGCCGATGAGTTACCTGATTAACCTTCGCCAACAAACCTCCGCCCGGAGTTAATCGCTGAGTAGCGAATGATCCCGTCGTTCACCATCGGCCATTTTTCCGACCGTGGTTTCGATTTATTGCAGCGCAACGCCGCAATATTTTGATTCGTTAGTCAGTTTTTTGTGACTGGATATTTGCCAGGAGCGCATAAGCCTATAAACTTAACCTTTCGGTCAGCTTTGCACTGTCTATTCTGCCCTTTGCATCGTCAGAAAGGGCTTCTGCAAGACTCGAGATTTCCTGTACATAACCAGAAGGGCGGACCCATAACCGCCCAGAGGATGATCCATGTCCAACCGTGATATATCCCGGCGCTCGTTCCTGCAGGGCGGGCTGGTGGCGGGTGTGAGCGTTACGCTCGCGCCGCTCAGCTCCCAGGCGTTGGCAGCCTTGATGGAAAACAGCGTGACCGTGCCGTCCGAGCAATGGCTCGGCAACAACGGCAAGGCGCGCTCGCGTAACGATGCCTTGTCCAAGGTCTGCGGCAGCAAAGTCTTTGCCCGCGACATTCGCGCCAAGGACATGCCGGGCTGGCCCGAGCAGCAAGGCCACGCCATGCTGCTGAAAACCACCAAGGCCGACCGCATTTATGCCGGGTACGACCTGACGTGGCTCGGTGCCGAGTTGCAACCCGACCGCATCGTCACCGCCGCGGACCTGGACAAGGACGGCATTGTCTTCCCGGAAGAGCACGCGCCTGATCCGCTGCTGCCGGAAGGCAAGGTGCCGATGTTCATCGGACATCCCGTGGCGATCCTGATCTGGAACGACTTCGAGCGCTTCCGCCAGGCCAAGGCCAAACTCAAATTCAATGACAAAGCGATTCGTTACGGTGCTCAGGTGCCGTTCTACGAAGGCGATCCCTACGGCAGCTTCCGCTATGTGCGTGTGGGCGGTGCGACCTCGGCGGACGAAGACGAATTCGCCAGCCTCAAGGATTCGATCCTGTTCCCGATGCTGAAAAACCGTCGCCCGGTGTGGAATTCCCAGCCGAACCTGCACGGCAACCTGACCGAGCGCGGCTTGTTCTATGCCGACCGCATGAAACAGCAGATCGACACCCCGCCAGACAACTGGCTGGTGTTCGACGAGCGCTACAAAACCCCGTCGATCGAGCCCGCTGCAATGGAGCCGGACAACGGCAACGGCTGGTACGACCCGGCGACCAAGACCCTGCATTTCGTGGTGGCGACTCAGTGCCCACTGGAAGCCGCGACGGAAACCGCGAAGATGATCGCGCCGTCGCGCTTCGGCCTGGCCAACCTGAACATGCACCCCGGCTACACCGTGGGTTACGGCTCCAAAGACCACAACATTTTCGTCTATTACGCGGCATTGGCGGCGTTGTACGGCGCCGGTGTTCCCGTGCGCCTGGCCAACGATCGCTACGAACAATTCCAGAGCGGTATCAAGCGTCACCCGTTTGACATCCGCTACCAATTGGCCGTGGACAAGACTGATCACAGCTTCAAGATTTTCCGCGCCGAGATGAGCGTCGACGGCGGTGGACGCATCAACTACAGCCCATCGGTGGCGGCGGTTGGCGCCACGGCAGCGCAGTCGATCTACTACATGCCGCAGAACGATCTGCAGGTCACGGCTTATCACTCTCGCGCCGTTGAAGCCGGGTCGATGCGCGGTTATGGCACCCTGCAAAGCATGGCGTCCACCGAGATGATGGTCGATGAAATAGCCGATCGCCTCGGCATCGACGCCATCGATCTGCGCAAGAAAAACGCCATGGTCTCGGGCATGAAAAACACCCAGGGCGCGGTGCCGGCGGGTGCCTTGCGCCTGCACGAGATTCTCGACAAGGCCGCCGTTCACGAAGTCTGGAAAAACCGCGACGCGATCAAGAAACAGCGCGAAGCCCAGGACCCGGACAACTGGTACGGCGTCGGTTTTGCCATTTGCCAGAAAGACTTCGGCACCGGATCCGAAGCACCGATGGCCAGCATCGAGTTCAGCGCTGAAGGCCGCATCCACCTGCGTCACATCGGCATTGAAATCGGCACCGGCATGTCCACGTCGCAAGCAATGGTGGTGGCGGATTTCCTTGGCAGCCCGGCGCACGAAGTGAAGACCGGCGAGACCGAATGGAAAGAGTTGCAGCTGATCACCAGCGGCAACCCGTACATCATGAGCCAGGCCGAACAGGACGGATTCCTGCGCAATCCGCGTTGGGTCGGCAAGTTGGCTTCCGCTTCGTCGGCGACCAACTCCGCGTACTACTTCAGCCATGCCACCCGTGAAGCGGCGCGCGTGTTGTTCAACCACGGTTTGTGGCCGGCGGCGCTGCAGATCTGGGGGCAGGGGCCTTATGGCGGCCAAGCCAACCCGTATGTGGTACGTCGCGAAGACGCGCATTGGGTCGACGGCAAACTCACCGCCAACGGCATGCAGCCGCTGAGCTTTGAACAGTTGGCCAGGCATGCCCATGAAAAAGGCCTGGTGACCGGCGCGACGGTCCACGGTTTCAACCGCTGGAGCTGGGCCGAGGCCGAGTTCAGCATCGACGGCGTGCGCGAGCGTCTGCCGCTGGATGGCCTGGCGGTCAAGTACGGCGACGGCGCACCTAGCGTGAAAAAGTCGCAGATGAGCAGCGCCGGTTTCCATCTGCTCGACCGCCAGAACGTCCATTACCCGGACACCCAGCTGAACAACGCGGCCGTGACTTATTACAGCCCGGTGGCGACGCTGGTGGAATTGAAAGTGAACAAGGGCTCGGCTGAAGTCCAGGTGCTCAACCATCACTCGTGGGTCGAGTGCGGTCGGGTGCTGGTGGAAGAGTTGGTGAAAGGTCAGATCGAAGGCGGCATCGCCATGGGCATCGGCCATGCGTTGCTCGAAGAGATGCCGCTGTACGAAGGCGGGCCGGGGGAGGGTGACTGGAACTTCAACCGTTACCGCTTGCCGATGGCGCGCCACGTCGCGGTCTGGAAGCAGACGGCCGAGATACTGCCGCCACTGTCGCCAAGCGATCCCTCCAAGGGCATTGCCGAAGTGGTCATGATCCCGGTGGTCGGTGCCATCGGTAACGCCGTGGCCCACGCCATCGGCAAACGGGTCCGCGACCTGCCTATCACTTCCGCACGCATCAAGGAGGCCCTCAATGGCTAACCGTCCGCTTCAACTGACCCTCAACGGTCAATCCGTCGGCCCGGTGGACATCCCTGATGACCTGCCGATGATCGATTACCTGCACGAATACAAAAACCTCACCGGCTCCCGCCTGGGCTGCGGCCAAGGCATCTGCCACGCCTGTGTGGTGATCGTCGACAACCCGGACGGCACCAGCGAAGAAGTGCGCACCTGCATCACCGGTGCGCATTATTTCGAAGGCAAAAAAGTGCGCACCATCGAAGGCCATGCAAAGCGCGACGAGCAGGGCAAGGTCACTGAGCTGAATCCGATCCAGCAGCGTTTCGTCGATGAGTTCGCCTTCCAGTGCAGTTACTGCGCGCCGGGTTTCGTCAACGCCGCGACCGTGCTGGTGGAGAAACTGCAGCGTCAGCCCATCGTCAAAAGCCAGCTGGAGCAAGTCATCGAGGACAGCCTCGGTCACCACATCTGCCGTTGCACCGGCTACGTGCGTTACTACAGCGCGACGCGCAACGTGTTGACCGATCTCGGCCTGGTCAAGGAGGGTTAAGCATGAAGCCTCTACTTTCCCGCCTGGCGTTGGCGGTTGGCCTGATGGCCCCAGTGTTGCTGGCGCACGCGGATGATCAGGTGAAACGCGGCGAATACCTCGCCCGCGCCGCCGACTGCATGGCTTGCCACACTGCACCGGGTGGCGCGCCGTATGCGGGCGGTCTGCCGATTGTTTCGCCGTTCGGGACGATCTATGGCACCAACATCACCCCGAGCAAAGAGCATGGCATCGGCCTCTACAGCGATGACGAATTCTTCGCCGCACTCACCGAAGGCAAGCGGCGTGATGGCGCGAACCTGTACCCGGCGATGCCCTACACCTCGTATCACCTGATGCCGCGAGAAGACTCCGACGCGATTCACGCGTACCTGAAAACTGTCGAGCCGATTGAACGCGCAGCACCGGTCACGAGCCTGAGCTTTCCGTTCAACGTACGTCTGGGCCTGACGGGCTGGAACATGCTCTATGGCAAGGACGTGAAACTGGCGTCCACCGAAGGCAATAGCGAAGTCTTCAAACGTGGCCAGTACCTGGTCGACGTGCTCGGTCACTGCGGCGAATGCCACACACCGCGCGGCTTGCCGGGCGCGATGCAGCAGGACAAACGCATGACCGGCGGCCTGCTCAACGGTTACCTGGCGCCGAGTCTCTTGGCCAATGACCTGGCCGCTCGCGGCTGGAATCATCAGGACCTGAGTTCGTTCCTCAAGCACGGCATGAGCGCCCAAGGCACGATGTTCAACGAGATGTTCCCGGTGTTCCACAACAGCACCCAAGGCCTCAACGACCCGGACCTGGCGGCGATGGCGACGTTCCTGTTGGGCGATCAGCCGCCGACGGCGAAAGCACTGACTGACGTACCGCTGGACAAGCTGAGCGCCAGCGCCCAACGCGGTCGTCAGGAATACTTGAACGTCTGCGCCGGTTGCCACGCATCGGACGGCGAGGGCAAGCCGCACATCGCGGTGGCCATGCGCGGCAACACCACGTTGCGCCTGGAAGATCCGCGCAACCTGGTGCGGGTCATCGACGACGGGATCGGTGAGCAGAAGTTTGCCGGGTTCGAGCGCATGCAACCGATGCCGGGGTTTGCCGACAAACTCAGCCACGAGCAACTTACTGACCTGCTGAACTACCTGCGTCAGGGGTTGGGTGGTCAGTCGGCTGATCTGGCGGTGAACGACGTGCAGAAGCTGCGGGCCGATGCACCGCCGCTCGAGCACAAGGCGCACTGACATGCAGCATCTCGATCTGCAGGTGGTACGACGGGCGCTGGAATGGTCGATGGCCGGCCAGCGCATCTGGCTGTGCACGGTGCTCGCCACTTACGGCTCTGCGCCGCGCGCGCCGGGCTCGATGCTGGCGGTGAATACGGAGGGCCTGTGGATCGGCTCGCTGTCCGGCGGCTGCGTCGAGGAAGACTTCCTCGAGCGCGTCGCCGAGGGAGCGTTTGATGAAGCCGTCAGCGTGGTCCGTTACGGCGAAGGTGACGACCCGCGTTCTCGCGTGAGTCTGCCCTGCGGCGGTGTCCTCGATGTGCTGGTGGAGAGGCTTGAGCCTGATTGCGAGGTGCAGGCGCATCTACGACAACTGGAGTCGGCGCTGTTGGGCCAGCGCCGGCTGATCCGTGAAGTCGATCTGGCCAGCGGCGCGCGCAGTCTGTTGGATGATCGCGAGCAGGGCGTGCGCATCGAACGCGAGATCGATCGGGTTCGTGTGCGGATTGGCGCGGCGCAACGGTTGCTGTTGGCGGGGTATTCCAGCGTCGCTCAGGCATGTGCGGAGTTTGCGGTAGGCCTGGGTTTCGAGGTGATTCTCTGTGATCCGCGCGATGAAGTGCTGGAAGGTGTGGTGCTGGAAAACGTCGAGATACGTCGTCAGTTGCCATCAGTGTTCATTGCTGATGGCGGCTGCCATAGCGACACGGCGGTGGTGGCGTTGACGCACGATCCACGCATCGACGATTTGGCGATGATGGAAGCCGTGCGCACCGAGGCGTTTTACATCGGCGTGATGGGCTCGATGCAAACTTCGCAAAAGCGCTTCGAGCGGCTGCGCAGGATTGGTGGTTTGGGAGAGGCCGATCTGGCGAGGATTCATGCGCCTATCGGGTTGAACCTTGGCAGCAAGACTCCGGCTGAAATTGCCTTGGCCGTACTCGCCGACATCCTGCGAATCCGTAGCGGTATCGCGCGGGATCGACTCTAACGCCATCCCCCCCTATGGGAGCGAGCAAGCCCGCTCCCATAGGGTTTTTGGTGTCTGTCAGTACCCGAACTTGTCCCGCAGCCCGTAATACCACGCGCCCAGTGCGGCAAACGGTGTGCGCAGCAATTGCCCGCCCGGAAACGGGTAGTGCGGCAGATCCGCAAACGCATCAAAACGCTCAGCCTGACCGCGCAATGCCTCGGCCAGCACCTTGCCCGCCAGGTGCGTGTACGTCACGCCATGGCCGCTGCAGCCCTGGGAATAGTAGATGTTGTCACCCAAGCGCCCGACCTGAGGAAGACGCGACAGGGTCAGCAGGAAATTTCCGGTCCAGGCGTAATCAATCTTCACATCCTTGAGCTGCGGAAAAGCCTTGAGCATCTTTGGTCGAATGATTGCTTCGATGTTCGCCGGGTCTCGCGCGCCGTAGACGACACCGCCGCCGAAGACCAGACGCTTGTCGCCGGTCAGGCGGTAATAATCGAGCAGGTAATTGCAGTCTTCGACGCAGTAATCCTGGGGCAGCAGGCTCTTGGCCAGTGCATCACTCAGCGGCTCGGTGGTGATCACCTGCGTTCCGCACGGCATCGACTTGGCCGCCAATTCGGGCACCAGATTCCCCAGGTAAGCGTTACCGGCCACGATAATGAACTTGGCCCTGACCTTGCCCTCGGGCGTATGCACCACCGGGTTCGCGCCGCGCTCGATGCGAACCGCCGGCGACTGCTCATAAATAGTGCCGCCCAGCGACTCGACCGCCGCCGCTTCGCCCAGGGCCAGGTTCAGCGGATGAATGTGCCCGCCGCTCATGTCGAGCATGCCGCCGACGTATTGATCGCAGGCCACCACTTCACGAATACGCTTTTGGTCCAGCAACTCAAGCTGCGTATGACCAAAACGTTCCCATAGGCGTTTCTGCGATTCCAGATGGCCCATCTGCTTGGCCGTGATGGCGGCAAACACACCGCCGTCCTTCAGGTCGCACTGGATATTATATTTGGCGACCCGCTCACGAATGATCCGCCCGCCCTCGAACGCCATCTGCCCCAGCAACTGAGCCTGCCTGGGCCCGACACTGCGTTCGATCACATCAATGTCACGGCTGTAGCTGTTAACGATCTGCCCACCGTTGCGACCCGAGGCGCCAAAACCCACCTTGGCGGCTTCCAGCACGGTCACTTTAAAACCGTTCTCCAGCAGAAACAGTGCAGAGGACAGGCCGGTGTAGCCGGCACCGATCACACAGACATCAGTCTCTACATCACCCTGCAAGGCCGGACGCGGCGGAGCCGCATTGGCCGATGCGGCGTAATAGGACTCTGGGTAGGGGGTGTTCGCCATCCTGGTGCCTCTGTTTAATATATTTTACGAGTGCATCGATCCTACCCGAGTTAAAAATCGACCGCCAGCCACCGGAAAATCTTCTTTGTCGCCGCGAAATTAAATATTTTGCATATTCATAGGGTTAGCTCGAAAAAAGGTGTTGACACCCCTCCGGAATTCCGTAGAATGCCGCCTCACAGCAGGCACGTAGCTCAGTTGGTTAGAGCACCACCTTGACATGGTGGGGGTCGTTGGTTCGAGTCCAATCGCGCCTACCAAACAAAATCCGCTCTGCTGGGCGGTCTAGAAGGGCTCACCGAAAGGTGGGCCCTTTTTTGTTGTCTGGTGTTTGGGCAATCTTTGGGAATATTTTGGGCAAACGACCACCGCGCTACACCTTCAGGTCGGCTTTGACCTTCATGTAAACCACCGCGTCATCGCCGTGCCCCGCCTGGTAGTGCTCGGTCATCTTCACATCTGCGTGGCCCATCAAGCCTTGGATGTATTCCTGCTCGAACCCCTGCTGCTCGTACAGCCAGGCGCCGAGTGCGCGGATCTCGTGGAACGTGGGGCGCTCGCCGGCCGGCACCTCTTCGTAGGCCTTCGAATCGTCCCGCGCTTGGGCGAATGACTTGGTCAGGTAGTCCGCCGTCACCGCGTTCCAGTGCAGTTTGGCATCGAGCTGGGTACGCTTGCGCGCCTTTGGCGAGTAGTGGATCAGGTACGGGCAGACGACCGGCGATCTCATGCACTCCAAGACCACCTCCCGCAGCGCATGGCCCATGACAATCTCCAAGTGCACGGGCTTCCCATAGTTCTGCGTCTTCCCGGGCGACACCTTGATGGTGTTCTGCTCGAGGTCCACGGCCGATTTTGGCCACATTACGATATCTTCCCGCCGCTGAAGACTCAGCAACCCCAGTCGGATGGCTCGCTTCAGCCAGATCGGCGTCCCGACGTATTCCAAAATCTTGTTCAGCCCCTCGACGGTGTGCCGCTGGCGCTTCTTCTCTGCTTCCTTCTTGACCAGGGTGAGCTCGGCGGAGTTTCGATCGCACAGGCCCTTGGCCACGGCGAACGCGAACACCTGCACCAGAAGCCCGCGGTGCTTCGTGTAGGCGTTGTTCTCGAAACCATCGAGGTACTCAGCCACCGTCAGCACATCCAGCTGTCCCATCATCAAGTCGTCCAAGTCCTCGCGGTACCGGGCCAACTTGAATTTGATTTCCTTCAAGGTGCTCGCGGCGTAGGTCTTGGTGGTCAGCCATTCCTTCTCGAAACGCTCCAGGCAGCCGCTGAACTTTGGCGCAGCGTCACCGGTGAGCATGGCCAGCAATGCCCCGTTGTCAGCCAGCAGTGGCAGCAGCTTGGCGTTGGCGGCCTTGGCCAGCTTGATGGCCTCCGCCATCGGCTTGTTGATGCTGGTCTTCTTGCCGGTGATCGGGTTTTTGTACTGCCAGTATTTCCCGTTCGGGTACAGGTTCGCTGGCAGGTCCCGGTTCTTCACTGTCCTGGCGCGCGGGGGAGCCATCAGCCAACCTCCATCATCTTGGCGAGCAGCGGATCATTCGATCCAATCACAGCCGCCTGCAGGTCCACGAAGTACATCCCGCCCTTTACCTCTCCAATCACTTCGCCTTCCTCAATCCATTTTTTCAACTGTTGCAGACTCGGTTTGCCGCCGGCGTAACGCAGCTTCCTGTACTCGCCGGCCTCCATGAGGCGCGGCAGCCTGGCCGTAATGTGGGCAATGACTTTTGCCATGATGATGCTCCGCGCCGCGTGGCGGCAGAAGGTGGGAGAGTTAGTTGGTCGGATTCGCCGTGAAGTCTTGGCCGAGCTTCCAAGCGATGTAGCAACGGGTCAGCGCTGCTGGTGCCAAGCCCGAAAAGCCCACATGCCCAAAGCCTTTGGCTTCGAACTGCGCGCCATGCGCAAATAGGGTCAGGATGCCGGCCCCTGCCATCTCGTGAATGAGGATGGCCGCGTCACCCAGGTGCGAGTCGGGGCGAAACGGAAATGGATCGCCGCCTGGGCCGGTATCCCTGTACAAGCAAGGCCCCGAGGCGTAGAGCTTGATTTGCTTTCTTTCTTCAATACCCTGGGCGCGGGCAGCCCAGAGAGCCAGGTCGGCGCCTTGTAAGTCTTGGATGGATGATTTCTCAGGCATAACGAATCCTCGCCCGCCGTACACCGGCAGGCTGCTAAGTTGGGGGAGGGGTTAGGACTTGTTCGTCTGCTGGCGTTTGCGCGCAGCGGTAACCAAGGCTTTCGAGGTGCTTGCCACGCCGCCGGCAACGTCCTCTGGAAGAATCGCAGCATTGCAGTGCGGGCAGAGCGGCGCCATCTTCGTGCTGCGCCATGCCTCATCCATGACCTTCGCGGCTCTGCTGCGGATCTGGAATGATTCAGCTTCTGCTAGCTCGCGCCGCCGAGTATTCAACTTGCTCATGCCGGCGCTGAAAACCTCGACTATTCCAACGAAGGCGTCAAAAGCCTCTACCTCGGCTTCGCAGTCTTGGCACCAGACTCGCCGCTCGCCTTGGTCATAAACTAATTGTTTGTGTCGGCAGGAGGAAGCCGGGCGCCTCGTTAATCCTCTGGCTACGCGTAGGTCTTCGATCTGGACGACCTTCACGCCGTAGATGTAATCCTGCGGCTCAATAGGGGCATCACTCATCACTGCGGCCCCTTGTAGCAGTACACGTAGGCGAACCAGGCGAGGGCGATCATGGCGTCACCTCTCGGCGAGCACACCAGCAGACAGGGCCGTCGTCGGTGTCGTGAATCGCCAGGCAGAACCAATCCTCGCCTTCGGGGCGGTCAGGCTCCCAATAGCTGAAGTCGGGATCGCCGGCGTCGAAGTAGCGATCTGCAACGGCTTCGTCGGCGTACTCAAGGCTCACCATCGCCACCTTCAAACCCTGTTCTGCCATCCAGGCTTTGCACTTGTCACCGTCGCCCTCGTCGAAGTCAGGCATATCGGGATGCTGGAACGAACCCATTTCGTCACGCACAACTGGTGCTGGTTGGATCAATTTGATTTCTTCAGGCATGACTGTTCCTTTGCCGCTATAGCGGCTGACTTTGAAGGGGGAAGGGCTTTTCTTTTGTGGGGATTATGCGAAGCTCTGGCTCGCTGCCAGCATCAGGTAAAACCGTTTACAAGAATTGAATTACAAAACTTCTTGAGTTTCCAATCTAAGGGATGAGGGTGTCTTTATGATCAAAACCGTATCGAAGGCTTTAGCTGTTGGTGCGTTGTGCCTTGGTATTGGTGCTTGTTCTACTATTGACGGGCTTCAACCCACTGATAGTGGGGTGACCGTTGAAGTACGAAATAAATCTTACAACGAGGTGTGGAAGTCCTCGGTGAGTGCTATGAGTTCAGGCTTGGCGATTGTTGAAATTAACAAAAGCGCTGGGGTCATTAAGTCTGAAGCACCTGCCGGAATGGCCACTTGGGGAGAGGTCATTGGTTTGTTTGTCAGTCCTGTCTCGCCATCCGCAGATAGCTACTCGATTCGAATTGTCAGCAAGAAGCGTTCGACGTATCAAATTACCGGTCAGGATTGGGCGCCGTCTATCGCTGCTCGCATCCGGGCGGACTTAGACGCAGAGTAATTACTCATCCTGCAATCTCCATCGATACCAGATTGTGGGCATTCACAACCGTCATGCCGAGGCGTTCAGCGATTAGCACTTCGAGGCGGGCGCCCTTTGAATGCTCCCAGCCCGGGAGCGTGGCCACGGTATCGCAGTCCATCAGCGCTGCGATGTCGCGGCGCATGCAGTCGTTCCAGGAGCCGCCGTCAGGGTTGAGCTCGGCGGGGCTGGTGACGGTGTGGCCGTCGGCGCGGAGGTTGGCAGTCATTGCGGCGAAGGCGGGGAAGTTGAGTTCTGGCAGGCCGGTCATAGGGCCGCTGAGGTAGATGCGTGACTTATACATGGCACTTTTTAATCCAATAGCTACATTTATTTTTCTCAAACACGATCTTTGAGGTTAGGATGAGTATTAAAGATAGAGTTGAAGATTCAAAAGTTCTGTTGGAAGGCGGCCGCTACGTAGGTGCGTTCGCCAATTTAATGATCGCGATTTCTGCATCTTCTAGGAAGGCATTTCCCAAAGGCGTAACTAAATCACTAATTTCAAATGATTATATGCGAGATAATGAGGCCTTTACGTATTTTCTAGGGGGTAGATTACATAAATTGCTATTTAATTCCGCAGCTCCCAGCGAATATGGCTCTTCCGGCCTTTGTATCGAGTTCGATGGACAACAACAGCAGATAGAGCAAATAATTTATACTTACTTTCGATGCGCTCTTCTTCATGAGGGGCGCCTACCCGATAATGTGGATTTTGTCGATCATAACTCTGAGTTGGGCGGTCCGCCCTCCGCGTCTATTAGTCTCGGCGGACGTCTAACTCTAGATGCAGGATGGATTGATTTAGCATTCCAAGCAGTAGTGCATGCGCAAGTTAATGGGCCTGAGTTTGGCATTGAGCATCGATTTCTGAGATCTAGGAATAATGTGGATGATGGTGCCTTTGGTAATCAATTGATACTTATGTACGATTTAACGCTAGGCCGAATTAATATTCTAAAGAATGTAGTTGTGAGATTGGCTGGCACTAATCTTGAGAATACTTCGTTCGAGGATATGGCATTGTATTTTAGGGGGCTTGTCGAGCAGGGCAATATCTCTTTGGGCAGCCTAAACGGATTAATGGGTAGAGATTTAGTTGATGCTAAGTTCCAACTTACCCCAAAAGGCGGACAGGTCATCAGGGATATTGCCATGGAGTACGAAGTGGTTGTTATTTGACAAAATTATGCAGATTTTTTTAACGCTTCTATGATTCGCCGACCTGCTAGTGGCGGTACCGCGTTTCCAGTCATGTGCATGGTTAACCGGTGGTTGTCCGGGCGGAGGGTGTCGGCAGGGAAGGACTGTGCTGCCATCGCTTCATCCGCGGTGATCATGCGCATCTTGTCACCGTCAACTACTGCCCAGCGGTCTAGGGTGGTGATGGTGCCTATTGGGCGATCAAGGCTGCGGCCTGTAAGCCCAGAGCCGGAACCGTAGTAGGGCATCACGAACCGCTCGCCGAATCGCTCGCGTCCATTTTTCACGCGGGTCAGCGTCGACGCGGCGCGGCCTGGCTTATTGATCGGCGACCACTCGCCGGCATTGAAGTCGATGATCTGGCTCGCGGGAACGTGCCGGTATCGCGGTAACTGCAAGTGAAGTGGCGCCTTGCTGCGCGAGCAGACCATGAACAACCGCACGCGGTACTGCGGCACGCCGAGGTCGGCGCAGTCAACGATGTGTGGTGCCAGCGTGTAGCCCAGACGTTGCATCGCATCTGCCCATGCTGGGTACAAAATCCAGTCCATGAACTCCGGTACGTTTTCGATCACCGCGAAGTCGGGCCGATTCACCTCTGCATTCGCCACCGGCGCCCAGGCTGTCGATCGTGAGTTGTCATGCTGTGGATTTCCGGATGCCTTGCCGCGGGCTTTGGTATGTCCTTGGCAGCAGGGCGAGGCCAGCATGACGTCATGCTTGGGCACCTTCGACCAGTCAGCCTGGTGCAAGTCTTGGCAGACGTGCTGCGTATCTGGATTGTTCTTTGTGTGCCACTCAACAGCGGCTGGCCAGTGGTTGGCGGCCCAGAGCACTTTGAGTCCGGCATCGACACCACCGCGGGTGCATCCGCCAAAACCGGAAAACAAATCAATTGCTGTGAACATAGGGGATCCTCGCCGGCTGGCGTGATTCGTTGAAGTGGGGTATTTGTGTTGAGCCCGGCAATTAGCCGGATCAAGGAGAGAAAGATGGGTACTACAGCACAAGAGTCCCGAAACGGCGTTGAAGTTATCGTCTCTAACGAAAACCTCGTCAGCGGGTGGGACATTGTTAACCTGAAGGTCGACGGATACGCTCCTAAGCCAACAAAAGCTGGGGAGTTTGCTACACAGTCTGAAGCGAAAGAGGCTGGGTTCCTCAGGGGGGAAGCGATTCGCAAAGAACGCGAGGAATGACCCCGATTGATTAGGCGACCTGTGGGTTATCTGCAGTCAGGCGCCGCCCTCCGTGACCGGTGGTGGCAATTTGCGATTAATTAGTGTTTGATTCGGCAGCCAACAATCAAAGGAAGGATCAAATGCGAATTGGTTTAGTCGTATACGCTGGCCTACTGGCCATTTTTAGTGACGCTGCATTAGCGGCAAGCCACTTTTTGCCGAAGGGTTCGGTGATTTGTGATTCGGCGTCTCTGATGGAGGAACAAATGGATCTCGTAGCGAAGAAGGACTACCGCCAGATTAGAGGCTGCGGGCTTTCCAAAGACGGGATGGTTGTAGAGCTGGTCAGCACTTCGCTGTTAGGGCCTACAGAAGTCTATGTACCATCCGCCCGAGTGCACATCTTTGTTCAGCGAGAGGCCCTCAACTAGCGTCCTCATCAGGTAGCGACTTCAATTTTTCTCGCCTGTAGGCGAGCTCCAATTTTTGCGAGACGTTTTCGCTAATTGTGATTTTGTGTCGCGATATGTTGGCGAATCGGGCGGACTCACTGGCCGTTGCGCCGGCAATGTTGATCAGGAAAGTCGACACCGTCTCCTGCCATTCCTCGAAGTCGTGGCGTCCTATGCCGGGTCATGCCCGGGCGGCTACAGTGACGGTAGGATTTCGGAGGATTACGTGATGCTGAAAGGTGCAGGCGATGCGGAGCGGATCGCTGAGTTTTATGAGTACATCCAGGACGGCGGTGTCCGGGAAGCCTTTGCGTTGCTGATTGGCACCTTCACCTGCATGAGCAGTGTCAGTTGCTGGGCAGCCAAGCAAGGGGTGGTGCGCTCTGTTGCTGTCAGCCAGGGTGATGCGTGGTGCTTTTCGATCATACCGTCACGCAAGAAGCTGCTCTTCCATTGGCGGCCGCCAGTTGTTGACCGGTATCGACCTCAGATAGAGGCAATAGAGGCCCTTTTCCCAAAAAACTTTACCGACAAGTCACACAAAGACGCTGAGCACTGGGCAATCAGTATTGAATCGATTGAAGAGGCTTTGCGACTGCTGCTCATCCTCGACCTCAATGATCCTAGCCGGCTGACGTGATTCGTTGAAATGGGATATGAGATATGTAGCTAGCTATGACTCTTTGCCTCTTGTGGAGGGGCTGTCCATTTTGTTGTGGTCGAGCTATAAATGATGGTCGAAAAGGCGCAATGACTTAATAGTAGGTTCGCGGCCAAGCAAAGATTGTAATTTCAAGGAGAGCTTATGCGGCTAGCGGTAAAGCGGAGTGATAAAATTGAAGGGTACTCTCATGTTCCAATTACCGTTTTAGTGGAAATATTTGATAAGAGAAGGAATCTCGATGACTCCTTTGAAAAACAAATATTGAACAATGAAACTGCAGTTTTTGATTTTGAGTCGCACGAGTTTGATGTAACTTGTCATGTTGATTTCTGGACTTTGCGAGATTGGATCGGCCTTACTAGCGATGGTGTGCTAAATCTACCTTGTGGGCTGAAGAATCCGGATATTGAATACCTCGGTAACTATGAATCTCAGTCAAAAATAGAAGAGAAACAAAAAATAAAAGAAAGCGCTGACCTTCAGCGAGTCATCACTGAGAGACTGCATCCGTCTCAAGTTATTGATAGAAAGAAGCAAACGACTGGGCTGGCGATCATGATGGTCGGCATGCTAGTTGGTATGGCAGGCATTTTTATTCTGTCTGAGCACACCCTGAGAAATTATTTTCCATTGGGTTGGCTGTTTGCCGCAGTTGGCGCGGTCGGACTTTTTTGGGCTGCTTTTACAATCGGAGACTCTGGTGCTAATGATTCTAGGTGTAGGAATTGTAACTCCAACAAGATAAGGCTCTTAAAGGAAGATGAGGAGTATAAGGGGACATATAGCAAGCAGGAAAATGTACTTAATAAAAATACTGGCTATACGGAGTTTGCTCGAGTTACAAAAACCGATTTTTTGGTGACGGAGTATCACAGGTGCGATCTATGTAGTCATACATGGACGAACAGATATACTCGCTCAACCACAAGCAATTAAGGCTTTTTGCCTGGCGTCGCTCCAGTCAGGCGCCGCCCTCCGTGACCGGATGCGACAGTGGTGGTATGTTTTTGAGTGTGGCAGAGTGATGGCCAGCTTCCCTACACCACAAGGAATGTTGCAGATGCGGCTTTTATTGGTTTCAACGATCACTCTACTTATCGCTGGCTGCGCTGGACCGGGCATCGTGCCGATGGGGCGCGACACATACATGGTCGCGAAGGATGGCAGCTTCACCACCTTCGGTGGCGCCGCCGTCAAGGCAGAGCTGTACCAGGAAGCCAATGTCTTTTGTGAAAACAAAGGGAAGCAGCTTATGCCTGTGAAAGAAGCATCTCGAGATTCCGGCTACGGTCGCTATGCAAATGCCGAACTGCAATTCCGTTGCCTTGATGCGAACGATCCAGAGTTGCGTCGCCCGACGATGTCGTCAGAGCCAAACGTGAAGATCAAAGTCGAGTAGGCGCCGCCCACCTTGACCGGTGGTGGCAATTTGGTTTGGGGTGGGGTATTACGGGGGGGCCTGCATGGGGCCGGAAAGCAACATGTTCAAGAAGGAAGTTAGCAATGACAGGTAACGTGTACGACGCAATACAGAGCTTCATTGGTGCTGGGGCAGTGACTGTCGTGCAAGCTTAGGCCATGCTCTCGGCATACTCTGAAAAGGTCCAAGGTCAGCTCATCTGCGCTATGTACGTAGGGCGTGATCATCTTCATAGCACCGAGCTTCAACAGCCAGGCAGCACATTTGTCGGTTATACGGATCACATTTCTTCTGATGAATACGCGCGCATCATCTATGAGAAAAACAGCAACGTAGCAACCTATCTAAACAAGATGCTCGAATGCTCTGCGAACTCCGGATTCGATCTCAACGAACTTTAACCTAATGACCGTTCTACCCAGAATTGCCGGATAGAACTCCAGTTACGACTGGAGCCCATAGGTATCCGAGCTTGGATCTAAGATGTCATCCCCAGGATCCTGCTGGATGAGTAGCACGCTCTGGTTGTGAAATGCTCTCGACACCTTTTCGCTGACAACAAAAGGTGTCGTGACACAGCGCAACATCTTTGCTTGCGTCTCGAAGTCGGCGGCGATCAGGTTCATCAGCAACAATTGGTGAACCTCCTGCTGACTGTTGATGCCATGAGCTTTCATGACCTTCTTCACATCCGGCTTGAACACCCCGGCCACCTCAACCGTGAACTTCTCGATACCAAGCGCGGCTTTCTTGGCCGCGTCCTTCTCTCGCTTCCTGCGCTGCTTTATGTCTTCTGCTGTCGGCTGCTGCTGTTCCTCGGCCATGGCCTGCCTCTTCAATTCCGTGGGCCGGTATATCCAGCCATGTCTGTCGTCGGCGCTGGCGCAACTGGTTGCTGATTCGTCTCACGGCGGGCCTGGGAACTTGATGTCGTTCTCACGGGCGATCAGCCGAGCGCGCTTGGTTTCCATGCCCATCTCTTTCGCTGCTTCTATGACGGTCTTGCCGGCGTCGGCCAGCGCCTTCAATCGAGGCCTGCTTATTGCGCCCGATCCGCAGCTTGTTGCTGTGGGAGGTGCCGAACATGGCGGCCTTTTCACCGCTGACGCCGGCGGCGACTTCTTCCACCGCCCGGCCTTGGCCGAAGTACTGATCCAGCTGCTGGTTCAGGTTCGCGATGAGACTGTAAGCTCAGCCGATTAAAATAAAAGGACTTCCACCGATGAATGCACTGATTACAGTGTCGATGTTGGCGATGGGATCTTGGCTGTGGTGGGTGATCGCGGCGTTATTTGTCATCGCCGGGCTGGTGATAGGTTTTACGGCGAGAAAGCTTGTGCGCCGGTTGAGCGGTCGATATGAGTGGCTTACACGTAATCGCGGATGGTTGTTGCTGCCCGTGTGTGCAGTATTTTTCGTTTGGTTGCCATTGACCTACCACTATCCGATGGCGTACGTGCCGTATGGATTTCTGGCAGCTGTTGTGGCGAGCATCATCATCTTGTACTAGCCCTGAGAGGGCGAGTTTTCCAGATTCCCATTTTTCGCCCAATTTCGACCACTCTCGTGGGTGTCTTGGATTCATGGCTGGAATTTTGGCGAACTGGCAGCGCCCTTCGAAGTAACCTTCCTCCCACGAAGCTAAGAAAACCACTGGAAAAATTTTCCAATCTGCATTGCAGTCATGAATCCTTCATGACTGCAAAAAATGGCTATTAGAACAAACGCAAGTCCGGGCAAGAGAAAAGCAAAGCTCACAGCTCCTCCCCTCCAAAAAAGAAAAATCAAACCAATAACCAGAGCACCGCCTCCTGACAAGAGTACAAGCCAGCGCTCTCGAGCTTGATCAGGGTGCTTCTCGAACATGAATGTTTCTTCCTTGCGTATCCTTGTCACACGATGGGACCGTACATCCTGTACGAGTGAATTTCTACGGGAGTGAACGTCGGTGATTGTAGCAAACTGGAAGATTTCCAGAATTTTCTCCCATGTGTTAAATGAGTCGCCTCTGGTTGGCATGTAACTCGCCTAAATATAGAAAGAATGATATGCACCCTTAGGCATTTGCAGGCTTGAACATCAAACCAAGAAGACTCAGCGTCGCCTAGGCACAAAGACGACGAAGCGCGCTTAAGGCAGGCTCTAGGGCTGTCTGAAACTATGTTGCTTCGCGACTCGTTGCAGCGTAGACAGAGCACAACCTACAGTCGTTGCGGTCTTGCGTGGGCTCATACCAGCAACGAGATATTCCTTGATGCGACTGTGCGGCTTCTCGTCAACTGGGACGGCCTGCATACACGCCTGTCTTCTGTGCTCTCTCAATGCCCTGACCCTGACGGTGGCGGTCTTCGTAGTCCTTACGAGCGATCACAATGTCCCGTCCAATAAGGTTTGCACCTTCTGATCTGCTTTCGTCGTACTCCTCCAGACAGCGCAAGCGCATGACTCTGCGTTGGATCTGCTTTTTGTTTCGCGTCCCTCACCACTGAATCATTGACCAGACTCACGGTCATATCGCCGACCTTCGCATTTAGGACGTTCAAATGAAGCGTGCAGTAATAATGTTCCTGGCCATCTCTGGCTCTCTTCTATTAAGCGGCTGCGGTCCTCACTGGGATGACGGAGAAAGGTACGGTCGTGACCGGGGCTATGATCATGGTCGTGGATACGACCGTGGCTATGACCGAGACGAGGACGATGATCGAGGGCGTGAGCGCAGATATGAGCGTCGCGATAATGATCAGGGATATGACCGCAACCACCGTCGCGATCGCGATGATAGAGATGACTAGTCAGCGCTGATTTCTCTTCCGGGGTTCCCTTCGGTCAGCTTCCCGCTATGCCTCGCTACAAAAGTTAATCTGTGAAATTCCCAGGTCCGCCAGTGGCGACGGCCTGGGTTTGCTGCGGCCCCGATTCCAAGTCAGACCCCTGGTGTTGGTTAATCACAATCGCACGCAATGGCGATGTCAGGCATGAGTGATGGACAGGTCACTGATGATGCAAACCGAGCCGTCTTCCGGGTCGGTGCTTTCGGAGTAATCAATCTGGTTGTACACACCGCCGTGGAAGGCGAGCGTTTTCGTGTCCCAGGTGTTGTCGAGGTGCATGATTGTGGAAGCGGATTTAGCGCCGTTACAGCTTGCCGAAACGGAAACGGCGCCACTCGAATTGGCGTGAATGCTGATATTGAAAAGTGCACCGAGCGGCACGTTCTCCAGCACTGTCGAGTTGACCGGATCGTCCTGCAAGTAGCTCGAACGGAACCCCATGATGATTTTGCCTTTGTTCCAGAACACCTTGACGGGTGGTCGTTCTGAATCCTTCACGTGAATCTGGGCGATCACAACCTTTTGCAGCGAGTTGACCTTGGTCACTCGCATCTCCTGACGGTTCCAGTGGTCCGTTGCGCTGGAGAACAGCCAGTAACCGGGTTCCTTCCATTCGCACCGGGTGCGCTTCGTGCTCTTGCTGGATGCGCCGAGTGTTGGCGCGGTCATCTGCAGCGAGCCATCGGGCAGCATCGAGACGATGTCCGGGCATTCGATCAGTGCGCGCCAGCCGATGATCTCAAGCGCTATCGGATTGGTATCGGAGATCGGGAGCGGGGTTGCAATGGTGAAGTTGGTGATGTCTACAGTCATGGTTTGTGCCTCATTCCGTTGATATTGCCTTGCTCAGTTGAGCCTCTCGTTTGATGCAGGCCTACATCCCACTGCTCAATCATCGAATGGGCAGAAGTGATGCTTTCCAGTGAGCTGCTCTTGCGTGGGCCAGAGTTGCGTTGGCTTGAGGTAAAGTTACCATTTGCAGATAATGCGTCAATGCATAATGGTAAATAAAAAGGTAAATAAACGACTGTTGTTGGTAAACAGCTGATTCCATTGGTTTTTCTCAAGACGAAAAAAAGCCCGCAGTAGGCGGGCTTCGTTGGTCAGGTATTAATGGCTACGCGGGGTCGGCGGGTGAGCAGGTTTTTCATCTGTAAGCGCCGCTGGGCACTTCATTTGCGCGTCATACTCGCACAGTCCTTCCTGCCTTGACTTCATCCGCATGCAGGCGAATTTTTTCTTTCTGAGCCTCCAATAGCGCGCAGATCCTCATAAGCGCCATGGACTCATCGCGCGATTTGTTGCCGCTGGCCATGTTGGTCAGCTCAACCACTGCCCAGCCGATGACGGCGGTAGCGTCTTCAAGATCGTAAAACAACTCTTGCTGAGCTGTTCTGGGGCCGTCGAGCCCTTGCATCAGATCTGCCATTTAATGTCCCTCCGCGAGCATTAGGTCTTCACTGAGTCTGTGGCAGTTCAATGAAGAGTCACAACCCTGCGACTCTCCCCGATCCTGATTCGATCCAGCGCCCGGTTAAGCGCGTCCAGGGCATCGAGAAGGGCTTTCGCCTCAGCTTCCCGGCCATCTCCCCAAAGGCGTTCTGCCATTTTGTTCAGGGCCTGGATGGAGCGCTCAATTTCAGCAGCAGTCACTGCTTTGCTTTCCTGCTTTATCTTCGGCATTTAGTAACCCTTCTGCAGGGCATTATTCTGGCTTTCAATGGTTAGCGCGAGTACATCGCCCACCAGAACACGTGCCCAAGAATCGCAATATGCTGCTCCTGGATCTGGGCAAAGGAATAATCCTCGTCCGGGTGTTCGTCACGGTTGAAGCTGCGCAGACGAATGCCAATGGGCAGGCGGTAAACCTGCTTGACGCGAAGCTGGCCGTTATGGCTGATCGCATACATGTCGCCGTCAATGATGGCGCCGAGTGAGTTTTTACCGACGTCGATACCCACGGTCGCACCTTCACGCAACACGGGGAGCATGCTGTTTCCCCTGACCACCACGCATTTCGCATTGCTGAACTGCACGTTGTTGTGGCGAAGGTCTTTCTTGAAGAAGCGAAGGCGAGAGCTGTTGCTTTCTTCGATCGCGAATCGACCGGAGCCCGCTGCCAATTCAATTTCCTGAAGGAAGGGTACGTAAACTTCGTCGTTATCGAGCGGGGTTTCGTCGTCCCATACCTCGATGTCTGACATGACGACTCCGGGCGGAATGCGCGGCGTCGCTGCATCTGAGATTGCGGCCGACTTGAGGTCGCCCTCACTTAATGGCCGATCCAGCGATCCAGGCTCAAGCCCGCACTTCATTTCGAAGTCGCGCGCCATTTTCTCCCCGATGTTTCTGAGGTGCTCTGCCTTATCAGTGAATAGCCTTGAGATGTAGGACGGCTGCTTGTCCACCTTGGCGGCAAAATCAACATCTTTCCCACCGAAGTCGCGTTCGATGATTTGGCGGACCCGGGCTCTGCGTATGTCTTTGATTTCCATCTTCCAATTAAAGCCTTTATTTCCCTTCAGGGAAATTGCCATTACTTGGTAAACATTCGAAATTCAATGATTCTTGCCGAAATAGCGTGCAAAGCCGTGGCTGGCCCGAAGAATCGAGCAGATTACTGGTTTAAAAGCAGGATTGATCATCCAGTAATCTGCATGGGTACGGACCAGTCGCGGCTGATGGGTTATCGATTAAAACGTTCGACCAACGAGTACTGGGTTGTCGCTGTCTGCGTTAACTCCTTACTGAGTTCGGCAGAATGCCTGGCTTGCTCGGATGTCTGATCTGCAAGGCTGGCGATGGTGGTGATGTTGCGGCTGATTTCCTCTGCGACGGCGCTTTGCTCTTCGGTTGCTGCTGCTATCTGGGTTGTCATGTCAGTGATGTTGGCAACGGCTTCACTGATGCCAACCAGCGCTTTGTCTGCTTCCAGCACCCACGTTACCCCCTCTTCAGCCTGGCGATGGCCGCTCTCCATCGTCTTCACGGCATTATTGGAAGAGACTTGCAACTTGGAGATCAGGCCGTGGATCTGAGCAGTAGACTCAGTTGTGCGTTGTGCCAGTTGGCGCACTTCGTCCGCGACCACCGCGAAGCCCCGGCCCATATCTCCAGCACGCGCGGCTTCGATTGCGGCATTAAGGGCTAATAAGTTGGTTTGATCGGCAATGCCTTTGATGACATCGACAACCGTCCCGATTTCGTTGCTGTCTTTGGCTAGCTGGGCAACGGTTTGTCCTGTCTCGCCGACCACGGCGGAGAGACGCTGGATGGCTTCGCGGGTGTCCCGGGCAACGTCGCGACCACGGCTGGTCAGCACATTGGCCTCTTGAGTTGCATCGGCCGTGCGCTGGACGTGGCTTGCAACTTCTTGAGTGGTCGCCGCCATCTGATTGACGGCGGCCGATACCTGCTCGGTTTCGATTCGCTGGCGATCAAGTCCGCGCGAACTGTCGCTGGCGAGAGCGTCGGATCTCCCGGCCAGCCCGGTCAGTTGCTCAGCGGTGTCTTGCAGGCGCGTCAGACAAGTCTTGAGGCGTGATGCCTGACTGACGAAAGCCGTTTCAAGTCGCCCGTGGTGACCTCGCTTGTCGCTATACATTTGTGCAATCAGTTGGTCGGAAGTGGAGGCCTCTGCCATGTCCAGCAAGTCTTGGGCGCCACGCTTTTGCCGGTGCGAAACCATCAGTCCTAGCGGCACCGATACGCCTACGGCAACTATTGTCGCCACGGGAGTGCTGAGGAATACACCTCCCAACGTACCCACTAAGCCCATCGTCAAAAACGGCAGCCAGTCCATGAGGGCGGGTTGCCAGTTATCACTGCCGGGGACGGCAGACTTGCCCAGGCTTATTCTTTTGTAGAGGGCTTCGGCGCGGCGGATCTGCTCAATGCCTGGTTTTACTCTGACCGATTCATAACCAACAATCTGGCTGCCTTCAAAAATAGGCGTGACGTAGGCATTGACCCAGTAGTGATCACCATTCCTGGAGCGATTCTTGACGATGCCCATCCAGGGTTTGCCCTGCTTGAGGGCGGCCCACATATGCGCAAATATTGCCGAGGGCACGTCCGGGTGGCGAACGATGTTCTGAGGGGCGCCTATCAGATCAGCTTTGTTGAAGCCGCTGATTTCCACGAAGGCATCATTGCAGTAAGTAATGACCCCTCGCGAATCCGTGGTCGAGATGAGTTTCTGTTGAGGTCCAAGGCTGACCTCGCGCTGTGTAACGGGTTGATTGTTTCTCATCTGTATTGCTCCAATGCCCTAAGGTAGAGGCATCGGCACGAACCTGCAAAAGGTTAGCGAGTCCTTCTAAATGAACCTGTCTCGCGTCGGAAAGTGTAGGAATGGCCGTGCTGCTATCAACGCCTTCTTCCCTGAGCCATTTCGCTGATGACCGATCAGGCGATCCTGGCTTGTGGTCCCCTGTCCTGTACGTGCTGATTGTCTGCGGCGCTCAGGTTGATCGCAATTGGGGCGTAAGATAGCGGTGCTACCTCACCAAAAGGAGCCGCATATGATCGCCAATCAGATGAACAAACAGGCCTCTGAAAACCGGATGGTTTGGGATCAATACTTCTGCGCTGCGTTGATCGCGGAAAGCAATCTGACGGCACCGGTCGTCGGGGCTGTCACTCATGACGACAGGCAAAACCTGTTGATTGAAAGAGCAAAAGCGCTCGCCGACAAGATGATGGAACACCGAAGATAATCAGGGCCCAGCCAATGCGCTGGGCTCTGCGCATAGGGCGATTCGAATGAAAGGCTCGGGGCTGTCGCCGATAGGGGTTGCCCCAAGATCCATAAAAATTGTGTGGATATTTAATAGGTTACGAGTATTTTTAACTGAATAGTGATCAAAATATATTGTTACAACTGAAATGCTCGGGTATTATCGCCCCGCGTTCACCACCACGGTTTATGCATTTTTGAGTCCCAAGCGTCCATCAGCTGCTTGGGCTTTTTTTTGCCTGAAATTTGGCAAGCGCTGTCATCGACTCACTCCTTCGAATCATCGTTCATGAGAATCAGGCGAGCTGCAGTTTTCTAGGCTACTACTGACTGGCCAAACTCAAACGCTGTCTGATGGAGGTCTCGATGCTGGTTCATTGGTCGCTTGCGGCAATTCACTTGCTGGCTTTTGCCATCGGGTTCTGGGCGGTGCTCACTCGAGGGACTGCATTCAGCCGCCTCGCGGCTGGGGCGGGGGAGGCGCGCAGTGTTTTGATGGCCGACAACCTGTGGGGCATCTCTGCCGTCGTTCTACTGATTAGCGGTGGGATGCGAGCCTTCGGCGGGTACGAAAAAGGCACTGATTACTATCTCCATCAGCCCCTTTTCCATCTCAAGATGACATTTTTTGTGCTCATCCTGCTTCTCGAAGTTGCACCGATGATTACGCTGATCAAATGGCGAGTTGCCTTGAGTCGTGGCGCGGCGATCGATAGCGGGCGCGCGAAGCTGTTCGCCCGTGTCAGCCATATGGAGGCGCTGCTGGTGTTGCTGATGGTGGTGGCTGCTACAGGCATGGCGCGCGGCGTTACGTTTGGTTAACCGAGTCCGATCACGTTCTTCCTCGAGGTTAATCGGAAACGTCTGACAGTCACGGCTGTGGGCGTGCCGGTAATATCGGCTGCAGATTTGACACAGAAAGAGGGCGCGGGCGAATAACGAGTGACGAGGCAACGCTTGAATCTTTAGCCAGCCGTGGTTCAGGGATGAACAGGCTGGCTACTGACTGCAACAGAATTCAGGGAGTTTGTGGCTTGTCTGGAGCGGTCAGGCCAGCCTGAATGCGTTGGTAGATTTCTTCGCGATGCACTGCGACGTCTTTCGGCGCGTTGATGCCGATGCGAACTTGTTGGCCGCTTACGCCCAGAATGGTGATCGTAATGTCGTCACCGATGTTTATGCTTTCACCGACTTTGCGGGTGAGTATCAGCATGGTCTTCTCCTTGATTGCTTTGTAGGGCACCTGATTCGAACAGTGCAGAGGTCGGTGTTATGTATAGATTAGTGCGAAGTCTCACGGTTTGGGTGCCTCTTTCTGACGCGCAGATGCTGCATTAATTCCCAAGGCGTAACTATACAGAGGCCGTCTCCATCATTCTCGTTGTTTTGAGCCCATTTTGCGGCACTCGGGAAGTATTCATGAATGTTAAAATCGCCGCTTTCGGCATTCAGAGGGAACCGTTGTGCGCAAAATGGTCTTGGTAATCGCAGTATTGGCGTTGGCTGGATGCGGCGAGGGTAAGGGTGTTGACGCTCAAAAGCCGAAACCGGCACTCGTTTCCGCACCAGCGGCGGCAGTCGGGCCGCAATGGGATCTCGAAGTGCGAGGCGAAACGACTCAGGCTGTCAGCGACCTGAGCGGCTGGTTGATCGAGCACAGTTTTGTTTCCAATGTCGTCGTGGAAAACGGCAAGGCGCGCATCCTGGTCGGGCCATTCAGTTCCAAAGCCGAGGCCGAGGCCAAGCAGGCGGAAGTGGCAGCAGCGCTTACCCGGGCAAAGAAACAGAACGTTGAACTGTTGGTCCTTGAACACCCCGCAGCCCAATAATAGTGTTTCTCGCGGAGCATTTCATCGGGACACCCTAAACAGGGGCGCAAGAAAATCTCAGTCCTCATTTGATGCGCATGACATCGCTAGTCCAATGAGGGGGCAGAAACGAAAAGGCCTCGGGTGAATACCCGAGGCCTTTTCGTTTCTGCGATTGATCAGCCGCAGGCCTTCAGGTTCACGGGCCCGACAAACTCGTTGCCCCGGCCCATCACGCACGCCACGCTCTGGTTACGCTGGCGTTCCCAGGCTTCGACCGGGTAGGACTTGTTCCAGGCGTCGTACAGTTGGCGATCCTGTTTCGACAGGCGCAAACCGTACTGTTTGCTCATGTAGAAATAGGTCCGGGCGATCATGCCGCGAATGGAAGGGCGGGGCATGACCTTCTTTGCCTTGAAGTCGACCTGGGTCAGGCAAGAACCGTATTGACCCGATTGCACAGGCAGCCAGCCGAAACTGAAATTGCTGCGGTCGCCGTTTACCTCACCGATGCTTGGCACCAGGTTGTGCAGGTCGGCCTCGGCCTTTTGATAGGTCGGATCGTAGCGTGTGCAGTTCTTGCGCCCGCCTTCTTGCCAGCACTGACGCTGATGGCCGATCTGCCAGGCAGGAACAATGTGTTCCCACTCAATGCGCGCCGCGCGCTTGGCGTTCTTGCGCGGCACATACCCACAGGCCGTCAGGTTGACTTTGTTGCCGGTGTATTTGCAGCCGCAATAAAATTCGGTGGATTGCGGCGCGTACAGCTTCCAGGCGACTTTCTTGGCTTCGCTGAAAGTGCGTGGCGCGCCAGCCTGGGCGCTGAGGGTGATAAACAGAAACAGCAAAGCAAAACAGCGGACACTCATTGACTCAATCTTCCTTCGGCACAACCCAGAAAATCTGCACACCACCGTCGTCGCGATAGGCGAGGGTGACGTTATCGTTCTCGTCGATTTCCTCGAGCAATTGTTCCCACTCATCCACAGGTTCGTCCGGCAACCGGAAGATCAGCGCGGCTTTGGCTTTCTGAGCAGTAGGGGAATTGATGATTTTCTGAACGCGCAGGCCCATGCGTGCGTAGGCGTCAGGAGAGGCAGAGGAAGTGGCCATGGAATTATCCTTATTAAGCTGTACGTGCATACAGTATTTAACTGTAGGCATTTTCGCAACTGCTTAAAATTCAAGAAATTCCTCTGACAGCAGTTTTTACCGTTTGGTGTAGGACAAAGGGGAGTTTTTCAGGAAGAGGGAAGGTGCGGTATGAACCCCTTGCCAATGCTGGCAAGGGGTGAGGAAAGTGCCCGACCGGAACCGGTCGGGCGAGGGCGAATCAGTATTCCCAGAACATCCGTTGCAGCTCTTTGCTGTCGTTGGTCTTGGTCAGTGCGACCATCGCCAGGATGCGGGCTTTTTGCGGGTTCAGGTCATGCGCCACGACCCAGTCGTATTTGTCGTCAGGCTGTTCGGCGTTGCGCAGTACGAACCCGCCGGCGTTGACGTGGGACGAGCGAATGATTTGAACGCCGTCCTTGCGCAGGGCTTGCAGGGCTGGAACCACGCGCGAGGACACCGAGCCATTGCCCGTGCCAGCGTGGATGATCGCTTTGGCGCCTGACTTCGCGAGCGCTTTGTAGGCTGTATCGCTGACGTTGCCATAGGAATAGGCGATTTCTACGTCAGGCAGGCTCTTGATGGTTTTGATGTCGAATTCTGAATCCATGGTGTGACGCTTGGCCGGCAGGCGGAACCAGTAGGATTTACCTTCAACCACCATGCCGAGTGGACCCCAGGCACTTTTGAACGCCTCGGTCTTGATGTTGATCATTTTGCTGACATCGCGACCCGACTGGATCTCATCATTCATGGTCACCAGGACGCCTTTGCCGCGCGCTTCTTTGCTGCTGGCGACGGCGACGGCGTTGTACAGGTTCAGCATCCCGTCCGCCGACATCGCGGTGCCAGGACGCATCGAGCCAACCACGATGATCGGCTTGTCGGTTTTTTCCACCAGGTTCAGGAAGTAGGCGGTTTCTTCCAGCGTGTCGGTGCCGTGGGTGATCACGATGCCATCGACGTCTTTGCTGTCAGCCAGTTCAGCCACGCGACGACCCAGTTGCAGCAGGTTGTCGTTGGTGATGCTTTCAGAGGCGATCTGCATGACCTGTTCGCCACGGACATTGGCCAGTTGGCTGAGCTCGGGAACCCCGGCGATCAACTGATCGATACCGACTTTCGCCGCCTGGTAGGTCGCGCTGTTGGCGGCGCTCGCGCCGGCTCCGGCGATGGTGCCGCCAGTGGCTAGGATCACCACGTTGGCCAGTTTCTGTTGAGTTTCGACTTCTTTTGCCTGAAGAGCGGTAGGCAGCAGGAGCAAGAGGGCCAAGGCGCCCGGAATAAAAGTGTTGAAGGCAGATTTCATTATTTTCTCTCTAGTAGTGACGGTGCTGATGCAGGTTCATCTAGATGCGCCCCAGGCAGATCTGAACGCCGGGGGTGCAGGAGAAGAGCAGGATCTGTACCAGCCCTACGTTGAATGAGAAAAACTTTTAAACCGATGATTTATATGAATATTAATCTTGTGGACTACAGGCGTTAAACGTTGTGTTGTCCGGGATTCCGAATAAGTTGAGGATTCTCGTTCGGCTCTCCGAAAAGGCCTACGACTGCTGGTGAGTAAGTCGCCTTGTCAGATGGAAAATCCGTGCTAAAGAAACCGGCGCAAAGGTCGATGCCCTTTCAAGGGATTTTTTCTTTTCGGGAGTTAACATGTCTTTATCCGTCGGTTTTCCAAATCCAAGCGCAGTCACCATCGGTGGCAAGACCACGGCGACGATCAATGCCTTGAACGACACAGCAGCCGACACCGCGACTCCGCTGACAGATAAGGATAAAAACCAGGTAAGAACCGGTGGTGCTGCACCGGACAAAAGCCCATCAGAAAGTAAAAGCAGCCAGAGCATTGCCGTGCAGGTGCTGCTTAAGCGCATGCAAGAACTGCAGAAGCAGTTGCGTGAAGAGCAACAACAACTGGCGGCAGCTCAGGCAGCGTCTTACCCGACCCCGGAAGCCAAGGCCACGGCGGTCATGGCGATCCAGGGGCAGATAGCCGATACGAACGGTGCCCTGGCACAAGTGGCGGGCAGCCTGGTGAAAGAGTTGGCCAAAGACTCCAGCGCCGGTGCTCTGGTCAGCACGACGGCGTAACGTAGAGCGGTAAGACCCATACAGGTCGTTGACAAATCAAAGCAGGGTTCGCATAGTTCGGTCTACGCAAACGTTTGCGCGACGCTCTCGATGGATTGATCCATCGCAGGGCGCACGGCAATCTTCGCCAGCGCAAGCGTTGCTCACAATAATCATAAGATCGGAGTGAACCCATGAAGCTGCCATTCGCTGGACGTCTTCTTGCTGTCGCTATGCTGGCTGCCGCATCCGCCGCGCTGCCTGTCTCATCGGCCTTCGCCGAGACGCCTGAAAAGCCCAAAGTCGCCCTGGTCATGAAATCTCTGGCCAACGAATTCTTCCTGACCATGGAAGACGGCGCGAAGGCTTATCAGAAAGACCACTCCGGCGATTTCGAGCTGATCTCCAACGGCATCAAAGACGAAACCGACACCGCCGGCCAGACGCGCATCGTCGAGCAAATGATCCTGGCCAAGGTTAATGCGCTGGTCATCGCGCCAGCCGATTCCAAGGCCATGGTGCCGGTGATCAAGAAAGCCATCGATGCCGGTATCACCGTGATCAACATCGATAACCAGCTGGACCCGGCCGTGGTCAAAAGCAAAAACATCAATGTACCGTTCGTAGGGCCGGATAACCGCAAAGGTGCGCGTCTGGTCGGCGAATACCTGGCCAAGCAGCTGAAGGCAGGGGATGAAGTCGGCATCATCGAGGGTGTGTCCACGACCACCAATGCCCAGGCCCGTACGGCGGGCTTCAAGGATGCGATGGAAGCGGCAAAGATCAAGATCGTCTCCGTGCAATCCGGCGACTGGGAAATCGACAAGGGCAACAAGGTTGCCGCCTCGATCCTCAGTGAATACCCCGAAGTCAAAGCGTTGCTGGCCGGCAACGACAGCATGGCCGTCGGCGCCGTTTCTGCGGTGCGTGCATCAGGCAAGGCCGGCAAGGTGCAAGTGGTCGGTTACGACAACATCAACGCCATCAAGCCGATGCTCAAGGATGGTCGCGTCCTGGCCACCGCTGACCAGTTTGCCGCCAAGCAAGCCGTGTTCGGCATCGAGACTGCGCTGAAAATCATCAAGGGCGAGAAGGTCGACAGCGGCACCAATGGCGTGATCGAAACGCCGGTGGAACTGGTCACCAAGTAATCCTTCCGGCCACACGAGGGTGCTCGCCCGTCGGGGCGAGCACATGGAGATTTTTATGTCAGTTTGCGCCCCGAACGCTGTCCTCTCGGTGAGCGGTATCGGCAAGACCTACGCCCAACCCGTGCTGACCGGCATCGACCTGACACTAATGCGCGGTGAAGTGTTGGCGTTGACCGGTGAGAACGGTGCCGGTAAAAGCACGCTGTCGAAAATCATTGGCGGACTGGTCACGCCGACCACCGGCCACATGCAATTCCAAGGGCAGGATTACCGCCCCGGCAGCCGCGCCCAGGCCGAAGACCTGGGCATCCGCATGGTCATGCAAGAACTCAATCTGTTGCCGACCCTGTCGGTGGCGGAAAACCTGTTTCTCGATAACTTGCCCAGCAGCGGCGGCTGGATCAGTCGCAAACAACTGCGCAAGGCGGCGATCGAGGCCATGGCTCAGGTCGGGCTCGACGCGATCGACCCGGACACTCTGGTCGGCGAACTCGGCATCGGTCACCAGCAAATGGTTGAGATCGCCCGCAACCTGATCGGCGATTGCCATGTATTGATCCTCGACGAACCGACCGCGATGCTCACCGCCCGCGAAGTCGAAATGCTGTTCGAGCAAATCACGCGTCTGCAGGCCCGGGGCGTCTCGATCATCTATATCTCCCACCGCCTCGAAGAACTGGCACGGGTCGCCCAGCGCATTGCGGTTTTGCGCGATGGCAACCTGGTTTGCGTCGAGCCGATGGCCAACTACAACAGCGAGCAACTGGTGTCGTTGATGGTGGGCCGTGAACTCGGCGAACACATTGACCTGGGGCCGCGCAAGATTGGCGCGCCAGCCTTGACGGTCAAAGGCCTGACCCGCTCCGACAAGGTTCGCGATGTGTCCTTTGAAGTGCGTGCCGGCGAGATCTACGGGATTTCCGGATTGATCGGGGCAGGGCGCACCGAGCTGCTGCGTCTGATCTTTGGTGCGGACACGGCGGACAGTGGCACCGTCGCCCTGGGGGCGCCGCCTCAAGTGGTGACCATCCGTTCGCCGGCCGATGCGGTCGGTCATGGCATCGCCTTGATCACCGAGGACCGTAAAGGCGAAGGCCTGCTGCTGACCCAATCGATCAGCGCCAACATTGCGCTGGGTAATATGCCGGAGATTTCCAGCGGCGGTTTCGTCAACAACGCTGCCGAGATGTCCCTGGCCCAGCGTCAGATCGACGCCATGCGCATCCGCAGTTCGAGCCCTACGCAGCTGGTGTCCGAGTTGTCGGGCGGCAACCAGCAGAAGGTCGTGATCGGCCGCTGGCTGGAGCGCGACTGTGCGGTGATGTTGTTCGATGAGCCGACCCGTGGCATTGATGTCGGCGCCAAGTTCGACATCTATGCACTGCTCGGTGAGCTGACGCGGCAGGGCAAAGCGCTGGTGGTGGTGTCTAGCGACCTGCGCGAACTGATGTTGATTTGCGACCGGATTGGCGTGTTGTCGGCGGGGCGCCTGATCGACACCTTCGAGCGCGACAGCTGGACCCAGGATGATTTGCTTGCCGCCGCGTTCGCCGGCTACCAAAAACGTGATGCGTTGCTCAATGAAGCAGCGCCTAGGGATCTTCCATGAAAACTGCATCTTCTGCCGGCAAACGTAGTGGCAATTTCTACGGCCTGGGCACCTATCTGGGCCTGGCCGGTGCCTTGCTGGCGATGGTTGCGCTGTTCTCGGTATTGAGCAGCCATTTCCTGTCTTACGACACCTTCAGCACCCTCGCCAATCAGATTCCCGATTTGATGGTGCTGGCGGTGGGCATGACTTTCGTGCTGATCATCGGCGGCATCGACCTGTCTGTCGGCTCGGTGCTGGCGCTTGCGGCGTCGACGGTCAGCGTGGCGATTCTCGGCTGGAGCTGGAGCGTTCTTCCCGCGGCGATACTCGGGATGGCAGTTGCGGCCCTGGCCGGGACCATCACCGGTTCGATCACCGTGGCGTGGCGGATTCCGTCGTTCATCGTGTCCCTCGGCGTGCTGGAAATGGCCCGAGGCGTGGCGTACCAGATGACCGGTTCGCGCACCGCTTATATCGGTGATGCCTTCGCGTGGTTGTCCAACCCCATTGCATTCGGCATCTCGCCGTCGTTCATCATTGCGTTGCTGATTATCATCATTGCCCAGGCCGTGTTGACCCGTACGGTGTTCGGTCGCTACCTGATCGGCATCGGCACCAACGAAGAAGCCGTGCGTCTGGCCGGGATCAACCCAAAGCCCTACAAGATCCTGGTGTTCAGTCTGATGGGGTTGTTGGCCGGGATTGCTGCACTGTTCCAGATTTCCCGACTGGAAGCGGCGGATCCGAATGCCGGCTCCGGGCTTGAGCTCCAGGTGATTGCCGCCGTGGTGATCGGTGGCACCAGTTTGATGGGCGGCCGAGGTTCGGTCATCAGCACATTCTTTGGGGTCCTGATTATTTCCGTGTTGGCGGCAGGGCTGGCGCAGATCGGCGCAACCGAGCCCACCAAACGCATTATCACTGGCGCGGTGATCGTGGTGGCGGTGGTGCTGGATACGTATCGCAGTCAGCGCGCAAGCCGGCGGACCTGAGTCATGGCAACGATAAAAGATGTGGCGGCACTCGCGGGAATTTCCTACACGACAGTTTCCCATGTGGTGAACAAGACCCGGCCGGTCAGCGAAGAAGTGCGTGTCAAAGTCGAGGCGGCGATCAAGACCCTGGACTACGTGCCAAGCGCCGTGGCCCGTTCGTTAAAAGCCAAGACCACCGCGACCATCGGGTTGCTGGTGCCCAATAGCCTCAACCCTTACTTTGCCGAGCTGGCGCGCGGCATCGAGGATTACTGTGAGCGAAATGGCTACTGCGTGATCCTCTGCAACTCCGACGACAACCCGGACAAACAACGCAGCTACTTGCGCGTGTTGCTGGAGAAGCGCATCGACGGTTTGATCGTGGCATCCGCCGGCGGCGATGCTGGACTGGCTGAAGGCCTCGCCGGTGTGCGCACCCCGATGGTAATCGTCGACCGTGGGCTGGAAGGCGTGAATGCCGATCTGGTGCGCATCGACCACGAATACGGCGCCTATCTGGCCACCCGTCATCTACTGGAACTGGGCCATCGGGATATCGCCACTATCGGCGGCCCGGCGGGGACCAGCGTGGCACAGATGCGTCTGGCCGGTTATCGCCGAGCCTTGCAAGAAGCAGGCGTCGAAGTGCATCGCGAGCGCATGCTGGAAAGTGACTTCACCAGCACAGGCGGTTACAACGCCGCTGCGATTCTGCTGGAAAAGAACCCGCCCAGCGCGATCTTTGCCGGTAACGACATGATCGGCATCGGTGTGCTTCGAGCGGCTGCCGAGCGCAATGTGCGTGTGCCGACCGAACTTTCGGTCATCGGCTTCGACGATATCCAGATGAGTCGTTATGTCTACCCGGCGCTGACTACCGTGGGGCAGTCGATCCTGCAGCTCGGTGAGATGGCGGCCGAAGTGTTGTTAAGACGGATCGCATCACCCGATATGGCTACCGATCAACGGATCGTGACGCCCAGTATTGTCCTGCGAGAGTCGACTGCACCGCTCGCCGGTGTGTTCGACGAATACCGCTGAAACCGAATTTGACGAGTGATGTATGCCAGCAAAAGTAGTGGTAATAGGCAGCCTGAACATGGACTTGGTGACCCGGGCTCCACGGTTGCCCCGTGGCGGTGAGACGCTGATCGGCGAGTCATTTGCCACGGTGTCCGGCGGTAAGGGCGCAAACCAGGCCGTCGCCGCGGCGCGGCTTGGGGCGCAGGTCTCGATGGTCGGTTGTGTCGGCAGCGATGCCTATGGCGAAGAGCTGCGCGGCGCGTTGTTGGCCGAGCAGATCGATTGCCAGGCGGTCAGTACTGTCGAAGGCGCCAGCGGCGTGGCCTTGATCGTGGTCGATGACAACAGTCAGAACGCGATCGTGATTGTTGCCGGTGCGAACGGGGCGCTGACGCCTCAGGTCATCGATCGGTTCGATGCGGTGTTGCAGGCGGCGGATGTGATCATTTGTCAGCTGGAAGTGCCGGATGCCACGGTGGGCTACGCCCTCAAGCGCGGCCGTGAGCTCGGCAAAACCGTGATTCTCAACCCGGCGCCGGCCAGTCGACCACTGCCGACGGATTGGTATGCGTCCATTGATTACCTGATTCCCAACGAAAGCGAAGCCTCAGCCCTGAGCGGTGTGGCGGTGGACTCTCTGCAGTCCGCCGAAACGGCCGCCAGCGCTCTAATCGCCTTGGGTGCCAGCAAAGTCATCATCACCCTTGGCGCTCAAGGGTCGCTGTTCGCCAACGGCACAGGCTTTGAACATTTTCCGGCGTCGCAGGTGAAGGCGGTCGATACCACCGCTGCCGGTGACACGTTCGTGGGGGGCTTCGCCGCTGCTTTGGCGTCCGGCAAAAGCGAAGCCGAGGCAATCCGTTTTGGCCAGGTAGCTGCTGCGCTGTCCGTCACCCGCGCCGGTGCACAACCCTCGATTCCCTCCTTGTCCGAAGTGCAGGCGTTCAAAGCACCATGAAAAAAACACCATTACTCAATATCGCACTGTCCCGGTTGATCGCCTCCCTTGGCCACGGTGACATGGTCGTGATCGGCGACGCCGGCCTGCCTGTACCGCCAGGCGTTGAGCTGATCGATCTGGCCCTGACGCAGGGGATTCCCGATTTCGTCAGCACCTTGAAGGTGGTGCTCAGTGAAATGCAGGTTGAGCGGCATGTGTTGGCCCAGGAAATCCTCGACAAGCAACCGCCTGCCTTGAGCGCGCTTGATGAACTGAACGCCGAAGGCGCGCTGGGCCAGCGGGAGCTGCTCAGCCATGAGCAATTCAAAGTCCTCAGCCGCCAAGCGCGGGCGATTGTCCGGACCGGCGAATGTGCGCCTTACTGCAACATCGTGCTGGTCTCTGGAGTGACCTTCTAACGCGGCTTGCCTACATTCGTTTCCCCACGCACAAGGAGTGCGATATGCACCGCTATGCTCAGAAACTGCACCACTTGCTCCGGAGTCTGCTGCTTTTGTCCCTGATTACTGCAACGAGCGCCCAGGCGGCGGAAAAAATCGACTTGATCATCGACACCGATCCCGGCGCGGACGACGTAGTCGCGTTGCTGTTTGCGCTGGCATCGCCGCAAGAGTTGAATATTCTTGCGTTGACCACCGTCGCCGGCAACGTGCGTCTGGACAAGACTTCACGAAATGCACGACTGGCTCGCGAGTGGGCGGGGCGCGAAGAGGTGCCGGTCTATGCGGGTGCGCCGAAGCCGTTGATGCGTACACCGATTTACGCCGAGAACATCCACGGCAAGGAAGGTTTGTCGGGCGTCACCGTGCACGAGCCTAAGAAAGGCTTGGCCGAAGGCAATGCGGTCAATTACCTGATCAATACCTTGAAAGCCGCCAAGCCCCACAGCATCACCCTCGCCATGCTGGGGCCGCAGACCAACCTGGCCCTGGCGCTGATCCAGGAACCTGAAATCGTCCAGGGCATCAAGGAAGTGGTGGTCATGGGTGGCGCGCACTTCAATGGGGGCAACATCACGCCAGTGGCCGAATTCAACCTGTTCGCCGACCCGCAGGCGGCAGAGGTGGTGCTCAAAAGCGGCGTGAAGCTGACGTATCTGCCACTGGACGTGACTCACAAGATCCTCACCAGTGAGGCGCGTTTGAAGCAAATCGCAGCGCTCAATAACAACGCCAGCAAGCTGGTCGGCGATATTCTCAACGAGTATGTCAAAGGCGACATGGAGCACTACGGTATTCCAGGTGGCCCGGTGCATGACGCGACGGTCATCGCCTACCTGCTCAAGCCTGAGTTGTTCATCGGTCGCTCGGTCAATGTGGTCGTTGATAGCCGCGAAGGACCAACCTTTGGTCAAACCATCGTCGACTGGTATGACGGCCTGAAGGCGCCGAAGAATGCTTTTTGGGTTGAAAGTGGCGATGCCCAGGGCTTCTTCGATCTGCTGACCCAGCGTCTGGCTCGTCTGAAGTAAGCGTTGACCCCGCAGGTGCCAGCCTGCGGGGTTTTATTTTCTCTCGGTTTCCAAGGCGCCATTCACGACAGCAGGGTATTTCTCGAAAACTTGCTTGATGAATGATTGGGCTGATTCGGCTCCCAGTGCTTTGACCAGTAGATCGATGCCAATGATTGCCAACTCTTCCGGGCTGCCCGGACTGTAAGAGCTATGGCCCTGTGGCCACTTGACGGTGATGGTGGCGTCGATGCTTACGGTGGTCATGATTGCGCTCGAAAAGTCGGGAAAGTCTGAGTGTCGAGTTAACCATTTTGCACGAGATTTGGCACTCCGACTTAGGCATGAGGGGAGGGCTATGCGACACTTGGTCTTTGACCGATTTTCAAGGACCGCGCTGTGCAGATCGATTTGAACACCCCTGACGGCTTGACCCTTGAGGCGGTGCGCCAGCTATTGGCCGCTGCCAGTGATGACGAACATACGCAATTGCGTGTGACCAAGGACGGGATTGCCTACATTTCATCCGGCGTTGTAGGTGGCACCGATATCAACGGCCTGCTGTTTCGCCTTGAAACGTGGGCCAAGGGCTCCGGGTATGTTGGATTGGTCGCGGCCAGCGACGAGGTCTGGGTCATGCAGATCTTCAACGCGCTGAAGGAAAACTGGCCGACCCCGCCCTTCGATTACATTGATGTCTATTGAGCGGCGTTCATATTCAGTCACGATTGAGTGATGAACGACAGAGCGCTGCTCAGGCAAACTCACTGCTTGTGCGGGTCAAGGGCCGGGCGAGGACGCTCACCTTGAAACCAAACGCCG
Source organism: Pseudomonas sp. IT-P294 (assembly GCF_949767865.1). Taxonomy (NCBI): domain Bacteria; kingdom Pseudomonadati; phylum Pseudomonadota; class Gammaproteobacteria; order Pseudomonadales; family Pseudomonadaceae; genus Pseudomonas; species Pseudomonas sp. IT-P294. Next base: position 616,947 of record NZ_CATKQW010000033.1, read on the forward strand.
GATTGGCGGTCGCAAGATCTCAGCTTAACTATTGGAAAAAAGGAGGCTTCATGCCTTGGAAGCTCGCGTCATTGGGTACTTTGTTCGCTGTCACGCTGCTGGCGGGTTGCAGCAGTTCGACTTCGCAGCCTGCGACAGACCCCGTTACGACGACTGACACTGGCCACAGCCGTTGTGAGGCCAAGGCGGCAGAATTCGCCATCGGCAAAGCGGCTTCGGCCGCGCTGCTGGAACAGGCGCGTACCCGCGCTGGTGCACAGAATGCACGGTTCCTGGGGCCGAACGATATGGTGACTCTGGAATACCGCTCTGATCGCCTGAATCTCAATACCGATGCCAATCGGGTGGTGACACGCATCAACTGCGGCTGATCTGCCCAGGCTTTTGTATCGCCCATAAAAAACCCCGTCACATGGACGGGGTTTTTTTAGTGCGCCAGAAACTTACTCTGGGCGAACTTGTGCAGCTTGCATACCCTTTTGGCCTTTCTCAGCCACGAAGGAAACGGTTTGGCCTTCTTTCAGGCTTTTGAAACCGTCGCTTTCGATAGCTTTGAAGTGTACGAACAGGTCGTCACCGCCACCTTGAGGAGTGATGAAGCCGAAGCCTTTTTCATCGTTGAACCATTTAACGGTGCCGGTTTGGCGATTAGACATGGTGTATCTCCAAGAAACTTATATTTTCAGTAGTGCTGTGCTGCTCAGGCCAACTGGGCACACCGGACTATCATAGTCGAAATGTTCGCTTTGGGAGCCCCCCGGACGTGCTGTTTGCCCTGCAGTCGCATTCTGTTTGCTGCTTTGTTTCGCTGCAAGCCCCGTTTTAGAAGGCTTTCAGCCAAAAGTAAAGACAGTAAAAAAACCTGTAAAACCTGCATAAATTGTAAAAAAAAGCGGTTTTCAGAAGCTTTTTACTGTCGTGGGCGGGGTGAAAATCCCGACATCAGGCTTATTTTTTTTCTTTGGAATCGGCTTTGCACGCGGAAATTTGCGTCAGTGCCTTTTGCTTCAGTGCGTCGTTGGCTGTATTGTCCATCAGGGCCTGGAGGTCCTTGGCTGGATACGATTTGATGGCGTCGGCACCACACGCGCAGTGGGCCTTGGCGGCTGCATCACCGATCTGCGTCGCCGCTGCCGGTGTACATTGCTGCATGTACTTTGCGCGCAGGTCTTTAGGCCATTCGGCGTGGGCAGTCAGTGGTAGCAGCAGAACGATGGGGGCGACTACTGCGAACAAACGATTCAGACGCATGCTGGGATGCTCCTTGTGGGTCAATGTCGTGTTTATCTGAGGGGTAAAGCAGGATTCAAGTTCAGCACTCTGGCATAAAAAGAGCGGATTGACCTCGGTCGCGAGCCTCGTTGCATCGACGACCGTTCATCTGTGCTAGCATGCCTCGCTCGGGCGTTTGCAGGCTCCGGATGACTTTCAGTCCCGGTGGCGGCAATTGCGCGAATAACCCTGATTTGAATCCCAGTCACTCTGGTTCGGTTTTCCGGTTGGCCGCAAGGCTCCTGCCGCTGTAAGGCAGGCGTTCGTCATTGAATGGCCTGGATCGGATCTTGTACTGGCTCATCCCAACCCACGTGACCTTTGGTAGGGGTCACCACTAGGAGAGGAGGCGCCATGCCAACTATTACTCTTCCCGACGGCAGTCAACGTTCATTCGATCACCCGGTTTCCGTAGCCGAGGTCGCCGCATCCATTGGTGCAGGTCTGGCCAAGGCCACCGTGGCCGGCAAGGTCAATGGCAAGCTGGTTGACGCCAGCGACATCATCGACAGCGATTCCACGCTGCAAATCATTACGCCAAAGGATGAAGAGGGGCTGGAGATCATTCGCCACTCTTGCGCTCACCTGGTCGGCCATGCGGTCAAGCAGCTGTACCCGACCGCTAAAATGGTCATCGGGCCGGTCATCGACGAAGGCTTCTATTACGACATCGCCTTCGAGCGTCCCTTCACTCCGGACGACCTGGCTGCCATCGAACAGCGCATGCAGCAGCTGATCGAGAAAGATTACGACGTGATCAAGAAAGTCACTCCGCGCGCCGAAGTGATCGAAGTGTTCAAGGCCCGTGGCGAAGACTACAAGTTGCGCCTGGTCGAGGACATGCCGAACGAGCAGGCGATGGGCCTGTACTATCACGAAGAATACGTCGACATGTGCCGTGGTCCGCACGTGCCGAATACGCGTTTCCTGAAATCCTTCAAACTGACCAAGTTGTCCGGCGCCTACTGGCGCGGCGATGCCAAGAACGAGCAATTGCAGCGCGTTTACGGCACCGCTTGGGCTGACAAGAAGCAGTTGGCGGCTTACATCCAGCGCATTGAAGAAGCCGAGAAGCGCGATCACCGCAAAATCGGCAAGCGCCTGGGCCTGTTCCACACCCAGGAAGAGTCGCCGGGCATGGTCTTCTGGCACCCGAACGGCTGGACCCTGTACCAGGTGCTCGAGCAGTACATGCGCAAGGTTCAGCGCGATAACGGCTACCTGGAGATCAAGACTCCGCAGGTCGTTGACCGCAGCCTGTGGGAGAAATCCGGGCACTGGGCCAACTATGCCGACAACATGTTTACCACTCAGTCGGAAAACCGCGACTACGCCATCAAGCCGATGAACTGCCCGTGTCACGTGCAAGTGTTCAATCAGGGCCTGAAAAGCTACCGCGAGTTGCCGATGCGTCTGGCCGAGTTCGGTGCTTGCCACCGTAACGAGCCATCGGGTGCGTTGCACGGCATCATGCGCGTGCGTGCATTCACTCAGGATGACGCCCACATCTTCTGCACCGAAGAGCAGATGCAGGCCGAGTCCGCTGCGTTCATCAAGCTGACCATGGACGTTTATGCCGACTTCGGCTTTAAAGAAGTCGAAATGAAGTTGTCCACTCGTCCGGAAAAACGCGTCGGTTCCGACGAACTGTGGGATCGCGCCGAAGCTGCATTGGCTGCAGCACTCGACAGCGCGGGCCTGCCGTACGATTTGCAGCCGGGCGAGGGTGCATTCTATGGTCCGAAGATCGAGTTCTCGCTGAAAGATTGCCTGGGTCGTGTCTGGCAGTGTGGTACCCTTCAGCTCGATTTTAACCTGCCTGTCCGTCTGGGAGCCGAATACGTCTCCGAAGACAACAGTCGCAAGCACCCGGTTATGTTGCACCGGGCGATCCTCGGATCCTTCGAACGTTTCGTCGGAATCCTGATCGAGCACTACGAGGGTGCATTCCCTGCGTGGCTGGCTCCGACCCAGGCAGTGATCATGAATATCACTGATAAACAGGCCGATTTTGCCGCCGAGGTTGAAAAAACTCTCAACGAAAGCGGATTTCGTGCCAAGTCTGACTTGAGAAATGAAAAGATCGGCTTTAAAATCCGCGAGCATACTTTGCTCAAGGTTCCTTATCTCTTGGTTATCGGAGATCGGGAAGTCGAGATGCAGACTGTCGCTGTGCGTACTCGTGAAGGTGCTGACCTGGGCTCGATGCCCGTCGCCCAGTTCGCTGAGTTTCTCGCGCAAGCGGTTTCCCGGCGTGGTCGCCCAGATTCGGAGTAATTACTATTAAGCGTGAAATGAGACAAGATAAACGAGCTGCACCGAAAGCCCCGATCAACGAGAATATCTCGGCACGCGAGGTTCGGTTAATTGGGGCTGAAGGTGAACAGCTTGGGATTGTGTCAATTGAAGACGCGCTTCTTAAGGCTGAAGAGGCCAAACTGGATTTGGTGGAAATTTCCGCCGATGCAGTACCCCCTGTTTGCAAACTGATGGACTACGGCAAATCGATCTTCGAGAAGAAGAAGCAGATTGCCGCGGCCAAGAAAAACCAGAAGCAGATTCAGGTTAAAGAAATCAAGTTTCGTCCAGGGACGGAGGAAGGGGATTACCAGGTAAAACTGCGCAACCTGGTACGTTTCCTGAGTGATGGGGACAGGGCCAAGGTATCCTTGCGATTCCGCGGCCGTGAGATGGCCCACCAGGAGCTGGGGATGGAACTCCTCAAGCGAGTTGAAGGTGACTTGCTCGAGTACGGTTCGGTCGAACAGCATCCTAAGATGGAAGGACGCCAGCTGATCATGGTCATCGCCCCGAAAAAGAAGAAGTAATCAATAGGGCACGGCAGGCCTTCTGATTATGTTTATCAACTGAATGCGGAGTATCCGAACATGCCAAAAATGAAAACTAAAAGTGGTGCTGCTAAGCGGTTTCTGAAAACTGCTAACGGTATCAAGCACAAGCACGCTTTCAAGAGCCACATCCTGACTAAAATGTCGACCAAGCGTAAGCGTCAACTGCGCGGTAGCAGCTTGCTGGCACCGTGTGACGTGGCAAAAGTCGAGCGCATGCTGCGCCTTCGTTAATTTAGTCAAGAATAGAGGAAGTAACTCATGGCTCGTGTAAAGCGTGGCGTCATTGCCCGTAAACGTCACAAAAAAATTCTGAAACTTGCTAAAGGCTACTACGGCGCTCGCTCGCGCGTATTCCGTGTTGCCAAGCAAGCGGTAATCAAGGCAGGCCAATACGCCTACCGTGACCGTCGTCAGAAAAAACGTCAGTTCCGCGCTCTGTGGATCGCTCGTATCAACGCTGGTGCACGTATCAACGGTCTGTCCTACAGCCGTTTCATCGCCGGCCTGAAAAAAGCGTCCATCGAGATCGACCGTAAGGTTCTGGCTGATCTGGCAGTGAACGAAAAAGCGGCGTTTGCTGCGATTGTCGAGAAAGCTAAAGCCACCTTGGCTTAAGTACCCCCGACAGTCACCCGGCCTCACCTCTGTGGGGCCAGGTGTTAAACGTCATAAATAGGGGAAGAGCCTTCAAGCTCTTCCCCTATTTTGTATCTGGAGTCTGTACATGGAAAACCTGGATGCGCTCGTCTCTCAAGCACTAGAGGCTGTGCAAAGCGCTGAAGATATCAATGCCCTGGAGCAAATCCGGGTTCACTACCTTGGCAAAAAGGGTGAATTGACTCAGGTGATGAAGACCCTGGGGAATTTGCCGGCAGAAGAGCGCCCACAAGTCGGTGCGCTGATCAACGTTGCCAAGGAGCGTGTCACAGAGGTTCTCAATGCCCGCAAGGCACTGTTTGAAGAGGCTGATCTGGCCGCCAAACTGTCTGCCGAGTCCATTGACGTGACCCTGCCTGGCCGCGGTCAGACCTCCGGTGGTCTGCACCCGGTTACTCGCACTCTGGAACGAATCGAGCAATTCTTCACCCACATCGGCTACGGCATCGCCGAAGGCCCAGAGGTCGAAGACGATTACCACAACTTTGAAGCGCTCAACATCCCAGGCCATCACCCGGCCCGGTCGATGCATGACACCTTCTATTTCAATGCCAACATGTTGCTGCGCACCCATACCTCGCCGGTACAGGTCCGCACCATGGAATCGAAACAGCCGCCGATCCGCATCGTCTGCCCAGGCCGCGTGTACCGTAGCGACTCCGATATCACCCATTCCCCGATGTTCCACCAGGTCGAAGGCCTGCTGGTCGACCGCGATATCAACTTCGCCGACCTGAAAGGGACCATCGAAGAATTCCTGCGCGTGTTCTTCGAAAAAGAACTGGCCGTACGTTTCCGTCCATCGTACTTCCCGTTCACCGAGCCATCCGCTGAAGTCGACATGGAATGCGTGATGTGCAGCGGCAAAGGCTGCCGTGTCTGCAAACAGACTGGCTGGCTGGAAGTCATGGGTTGCGGCATGGTTCACCCGAACGTGTTGCGCATGTCCGGGATCGACCCGGAAGAGTTTTCGGGCTTTGCCTTCGGCATGGGCGTTGAGCGTCTGGCCATGCTGCGTTACGGCGTGAACGACTTGCGTCTGTTCTTCGACAACGACTTGCGGTTCCTCGCGCAATTTCGCTAGTCGTAACGAATTCTTAGGAGAGCAGGATGAAATTCAGTGAACAATGGCTGCGTGGCTGGGTAAGCCCGCAGGTAAGTCGAGACGAGCTGGTTGCTCGTCTGTCGATGGCCGGTCTTGAGGTCGATAGCGTTACGCCGGCCGCCGGCGAATTCACCGGTGTGGTGGTGGGCGAGGTGCTGAGCACCGAGCAACACCCGGACGCCGACAAGTTGCGTGTTTGCCAGGTCAGCAACGGCGCGGAGACGTTCCAGGTCGTTTGCGGTGCGCCCAATGTGCGCCCGGGCCTGAAGATTCCGTTCGCCATGATTGGCGCCGAACTGCCAGGCGACTTCAAGATCAAGAAAGCCAAGCTGCGTGGCGTTGAGTCCAACGGCATGCTGTGTTCGCAAGCCGAGTTGCAAGTCGGCGAAGGCAACGATGGCCTGATGGAATTGCCGGCCGATGCGCCGGTCGGTCAGGACATTCGTGAATACCTGGGCCTGGACGACGCCAGCATCGAAGTCGACCTGACTCCGAACCGCGGTGACTGCCTGTCCCTGGCCGGTCTGGCCCGTGAAGTCGGCGCTCTGTACGCCGCCGAAGTCACCCGTCCGGTGGTGGCTGTGGTGCCAGCCGTGCATGACGAAGTGCGTTCTATCGAAGTGCTGGCGCCAGCCGCTTGCCCACGTTACCTGGGTCGTGTGATCCGTAACGTCGACCTGTCCAAGCCTACGCCGCTGTGGATGGTCGAGCGTCTGCGTCGTGGCGATGTGCGTAGCATCGACGCGGCTGTCGACATCACCAACTATGTGATGTTGGAGCTGGGTCAGCCGCTGCACGCCTTCGATCTCGCCGAAATCAATGGCGGCATCCGCGTGCGCATGGCCGAAGAAGGCGAGAAGCTGGTGCTGCTCGACGGTCAGGAAGTCAGCCTGCGTAGCGATACGCTGGTCATTGCCGACCACACTCGTGCCCTGGCGATTGCCGGCGTCATGGGCGGCGAGCACAGCGGTGTCAACACCGCGACCACTCGCGATATTTTCCTGGAAAGCGCGTTCTTCGATCAGATTGCTGTCGCCGGCAAGGCCCGTTCCTATGGCCTGCACACCGACGCCTCGCACCGCTACGAGCGTGGCGTGGACTGGCAGCTGGCCCGTGAAGCCATGGAGCGCGCCACTGGCCTGCTGCTGGAAATCACTGGCGGTGAAGCTGGGCCGATCGTCGAGACCGTCAGCGAACAGCATTTGCCGAAAATTGCTCCAGTCACCCTGCGTGCGCAACGCATCACTCAGATGCTGGGCATGGAAATGGAGTCGGCCGAAGTCGAGCGTCTGCTCGGCGGCCTGGGTCTGAATATTTCTGCTGATGGGGCAGGGCAGTGGCGCGTTGAAGTGCCAAGCCATCGCTTCGACATCAGCCTGGAAGTCGATCTGATCGAAGAGCTGGCTCGCCTGTACGGTTACAACCGTCTGCCGGTTCGTTATCCGCAAGCCCGTCTGGCACCGCAAGCCAAGGCTGAAGCGCGTAGCGACCTGCCTGAGCTGCGTCGTCTGTTGGTCGCCCGTGGTTATCAGGAAGCGATCACCTACAGCTTCATCGATCCGAAACAATTCGAGCTGTTTAATCCAGGTGTAGAGCCGCTTCTGCTGGCCAACCCGATTTCCAACGACATGGCTGCCATGCGTTCGTCATTGTGGCCGGGTCTGGTCAAGGCGCTTCAGCACAACCTGAACCGTCAACAGGATCGCGTCCGCTTGTTCGAAAGTGGCCTGCGCTTCGTGGGGCAGCTGGAAGGCTTGAAGCAAGAGCCAATGCTGGCCGGTGTTGTGTGCGGTAGCCGTCTGCCGGAAGGTTGGGCGCAGGGTCGCGATGTCGTGGACTTCTTCGACATCAAGGCTGACGTGGAAGCGGTGCTGGGCTTTGCCGGTGCACTGGATTCGTTCACATTCGTGCCGGGCAAACACCCAGCGCTGCACCCGGGTCAAACCGCGCGCATCGAACGTGAAGGTCGCCTGGTAGGTTTCGTCGGCGCTATCCACCCTGAATTGTCGAAAACCCTCGGTCTTGACCGTCCGGTCTTCGTTTTCGAGCTGGTCCTGGCCGAAGTGGCGCTGGGGAAAATGCCGAAATTCAGCGAGTTGTCGCGCTTTCCTGAAGTGCGTCGTGACTTGGCACTCATCGCGGCCACGGACGTCGCGGCCAGTGCTGTACTGGATGTAATCCGTGAAAATGCAGGCGAATGGCTCACGGACCTCAGGCTATTTGACGTGTATCAGGGTAAAGGCATTGATCCTGATAGAAAAAGCCTTGCAGTCGGCTTGACCTGGCAGCATCCATCGCGCACTCTTAATGACGATGAGGTGAATACCGCGACGCAAAACATCCTCACCTCGCTCGAACAAAGGTTGAACGCCACGTTAAGGAAGTGACGTATGGGGGCTCTGACGAAAGCTGAGATGGCGGAACGTCTGTATGAGGAGTTGGGCCTGAATAAACGGGAGGCCAAGGAATTGGTCGAACTGTTTTTTGAAGAAATCAGGCACGCTCTTGAAGACAACGAACAAGTCAAATTGTCCGGTTTCGGCAATTTCGACCTTCGGGACAAACGCCAGCGGCCTGGCCGCAATCCGAAAACGGGTGAAGAAATCCCGATCACGGCTCGCCGTGTGGTCACCTTTCGTCCAGGGCAGAAGTTGAAGGCCCGAGTTGAGGCTTATGCTGGAACCAAGTCATAACGACGAGCTACCCGTCATCCCAGGCAAACGCTACTTCACCATTGGTGAAGTTAGCGAGCTGTGTGCGGTAAAACCGCACGTGCTGCGCTATTGGGAGCAGGAGTTTCCTCAACTCAACCCCGTCAAACGCCGCGGAAACCGCCGGTATTATCAGCGACAAGACGTGCTGATGATCCGGCAGATCCGCGCGCTCCTATACGATCAAGGTTTCACCATCGGCGGCGCTCGCTTGCGTTTGTCCGGCGATGAAGCCAAAGACGACACCACCCAGTACAAGCAAATGATTCGGCAGATGATTGCGGAATTGGAAGATGTGCTGGTTGTACTCAAGAAATAATTTCCTGCGTTTGAATACTTCCAGTTTTCAAACGCTTGCGATATATTCTTGAGCGTCCTTCGAGATGAAGGACGAGTTACACGCCTAGTCGGGGCGTAGCGCAGTCCGGTAGCGCACTAGCATGGGGTGCTAGGGGTCGAGTGTTCGAATCACTCCGTCCCGACCATTATTCCTGAGTAAAATCAGACACTTGAGCCGATCAGTTAGATCGGCTTTTTTGTGCCTGCGCAAAACCCGCGCAAAACTGGCGCAAAACTACCCGGTGATTTCGCTGATATTCAGGTCCGGAATTGCCTCGGACCAGACGATTTCCTCGTGGTCCCGTTGGTAGTTTCTGGTCATGCCCTCGCTCGCATGGCCAGCTATTTTCTGACCATCCTTTCCGGCTTTCTTGTACAGGTGCAGCGACAGCGCTCGCACTTCGTGGAAGCCCGGCATCTCTTCTTCCTTCCATCCCGCGTAGCAGTTCGCCGCCTCCCTGGCCTCCTTGAATGCTCGCGTCAAATACCTCTCCTCAACCTTTGTCCAGTGATCCTTGGTCTGCGCCTGCTTCTGTTTCCGGCGCTCCGGCTTTCGGTGCACCAGGTAGGGCGATACGACATCGTCACGGCATCGGCTGATGACCGCCTGCAGCTCCGGCGTTATCAGAAATCGTATCCATGCCGCGTCACTGACCTTGGCGGTCTTCTTCTGCACCACGTACAGGTAACCCTCCCGACTGCCATCAAAACGCATGTCGAGGATGTCTGTCCGGCGCTGGGCGGTGATCAACGCCAAGTCGATTGCGTTCTGCAGCCAGGCCGGGGACTTCTCCCGAATGGCTTTCAGTCCTTCAATCGTGTGGCGTTTGCGTTGCTTCTTCTCGATCCGGTTAATGGTGCTGGCCGCCGGGTTGTCCGGGCACAGTCCTTTGGACGCTGCGTGATTGAAGATGTCGATCAGTAGCGCCCGGCACTGGTTCGCCGTGCGCGGGGTGAGCGCGTCGAGCATCTCCGCGACCATGCGAATGGTGATCTGATCGACGGCCTTCCCCTCGAACTGCTTGCGGAAGCGCCGGAAGTGCACGGCGTAAAGGCCTAGCGTTCCTTTGGCCAACTCTCGTGGCGGCAGAACGTCGCGTTCGTAGGTATCGAGGAAGCCAGCAAATGACTCCGTTGAGTTGCCCATCACGGCGCCGATCAGGTCAGCGCCGCGCATGAATTCCAGATTCAGTTGCTTTGCGGCATCGATCGCCTTGATTCGGTCGCTGCCAAACTGGAACCACTTACCGTCGGTTGGCCGCCGGTAGCGATAAGTCGAGCGCCGCGAATCGAAATACAGGTTCTGCGGGAGGCTCTTATTCGCCTTGTTGCGCGGCCGTGGGACCATCATGCAGCTCCTTTCAATACCATCGCCACCAGGTCGTTTCCGTCCGAGCGATTGAATGCTGTCCAGTCAACGTACCAGAGTTTCCCGATCTGCTCGCCGGGCACCACGCCGTTACGGATGTGGTTGCGGATGGCCTGCGGGCATTGCGGGGTGCCGTTCTCGCCCCAGCGCCGGCGCTGGAACTCACTGATCTTTATCAGTTCTCGTTTCATTGGATGCTCCATGCCGCGCGTGGCGGCAGAAGGTGGTTATTCGGATTTAGCGGGGAACCACTCGGTGTCGTATTCGAACTGAGTCACGCGCCGCGGCTCGATGTGTGGCATCGACTGCTTGAATTCGTGAACAGATCCGGGGCTTCCGCCGAAGTCCTTCGCCTCTCTCAAAAACACGTCTTTGTAAATCCTGAGCAGGTGGTCGGCCGCTTCTGCGAAAGCGTCCTCACGATAAAAGCCAGCGACACTGATGCCGTCATCGACCAGCCAGACTGTCCGGCGCGGGCCTTGCTCGGCTTTATCAATTTGCTCAGCCATCTGCTGGCGGGCGTAGCGAAGCTGGTCCAGTGATAGCTGACTGATCCACTCGTCGGTGCCGATGTGCTGGGTGTGGCCGTATGCGCACTTAATCTCGGGCATGGAAATTCCTCGCCCGCCGTACACCGGCAGGCTGGTAGGTGGAAGAGGGGTTAGGTGTTGTCGGCGATGTCGGCTTCGGCCATCTCGCAGAAGAACGAACAGGACGGGATTTTCTCGTTGCGCCGCACTGGGCCATCGCCCAAATCGCGCAGGGAGAAGCGCACGTTGGTGGTGCGATTGCGATGTAGGTAACTACCTTGGCCGAGCTCGTCTTGAACCTTGCAAAGCTCTTCGAACTGCTCAGGGAAGTCTTCGCGGATCGCGCGGAAATATCCCTCGCCGCCCTTCACGCACCCGATGCAATTGGCATTGTCGTAGCCCATCTGATACATGATTGGCAGGCTAATGCCTGCTCGCAGAACCATCGCCTTGCAGTCTTCTTTCCCAAGACCTGCGTCAATCAGTGGCGCGATCACGGGCCGGTCCGGATTGCGGTCGCGGAAATCTTCTAACCGATCGACCTCCTCGGCGGTATAGCCAAACACCATCACGTCGCCTGGCTGCTTCCACGAATCGAGGAGTCGGCGCTTGAGCAGCTTGGTGCATGGCGCACCGTTGCGACCCTTCATGAACCTCTCGCGACGGAAAACCTGGATTATGTCGGCGCCGTATTTCTCGTCTTTAAGCTGAACAACCTCTTGGCCGAACCAAGCCTGGCAGTCCACCAGGAAACGTCGACTGTCTTCGTGTTCGTTGGCCAGAAACGCGTTAATGATTTGCACGTCATGGGTTGTGCCGTATTGAGCCAGCGCTAGCTTTGTGGCCACCGCCGAGGCAGCACCGCAGCTGAACTGACAGACGATCCTGTTGTTCATCGCTGCGGCCCCTTGTAGCAGTACACGTAGGCGAACCAGGCGAGGGCGATCATGGCGTCACCTCTCGGCGAGCCCACCAGCAGACAGGGCCGTCGTCGGTGTCGTGAATCGCTAGGCAGAACCAATCCTCGCCTTCGGGGCGGTCAGGCTCCCAATAGCTGAAGTCGGGATCGCCGGCTTCGAAGTAGCGATCTGCAACGGCTTCGTCGGCGTACTCAAGGCTCACCATCGCCACCTTCAAACCCTGTTCTGCCACCCAGGCTTTGCACTTGTCACCGTCGCCCTCGTCGAAGTCAGGCATATCGGGATGCTGAAACGAACCCATTTCGTCGCGCACAACTGGCGCTGGTTGGATCAATTTGATTTCTTCAGGCATGACTTCGTCCTTGCCGCTATAGCGGCTGACTTTGAAAGGGGAGGGAGTAGAGGTTCACGCTGCGATTCAGCTACTCTCGAGCGAATCGACCGACGTAGGGATACTCAGATGTTTAACGACACGGACACCGTGGGATACGCGTTCAAGCGGGCCTTCTATCGAGTCGACGGCGTGACGATGTATGTCTTTTTGACGATATGGGCCGTAATTGCGGCCTTTTCGGTGTTTGACGAGCAGGCATCGGACGTATTCGTAGAACTGATGATCGGCTCGATCAGTCCAATCCTTTATGTGGTTCTCGGGCTTACGCGGCTGCCCGGCTTAGTGAACGCGCTGATAATTGCTGCGTTTAACGTTCGGTTTTTGTCGGTTCTCGTCTAAGGACGCGACGCAGTCAGCTCATCAATCTGCTGATCCGCTGCGTTCAGGCGCAGCTGCAGGGCATCACGCTCGGCCTTCATGCGTTCAAAGGTTTCACCGAGCACATACTGCACTGGGCGGTGACCGCATTCGCAGTTCGGCCACGGGTTGTCCTCTGCCCAGGTCCTGCCTTCACTGGTTTCGGCCTCGCAGGCCGGACCGAGGTAAATCACTTTTGGCTCGCTCACTTTTAAAGACCTCTTCAATTGTCCGTACCTGTGTAGGTGCGCCAAGGGACCTTGACGCCGTTGACCAGAAAGCCCCAGTCACCGCGCCACTTGCTGGTGATGAACAGGGTGATGACGCCGCCGGGCGATACCTCGTCGATTCGGTGGTACTCGCCGTGCATCAGGCGGGCGGTGTCGCCGGGTTCGCGCCAGTAATCAAGGTCGGTGTGGCCACCAGATTTCCAGAAATGCCGGCGCTGCTCCTTGTAGAAGCCGCGCAGGATGATCGTCCTCGCGTTCCACGGGTGGTCATGCAGATCCCGGTCTTCGTCTGGCCGCATGATGTGGTGGATGCGGAACGACCACGGGCACCACCAGAGCGCCGGCTTGTGCGTGGTGCGGGAGTAGGGGTTGAACAGCCACCAGCGGCCCATGTACATATCGGCGCCGTCGGCGGACATGATGTGCAGGTAAGGCGTGCGCTGGGCGCGGGCGATTAGCCAGGCGGCAATGGCCGGGCGGGCAAGCAGCTTGGCGACCAGGCGCCAGAAGATATTGATCATGCTGCCACCTGCTGCTGTTCCTGACGCAGTGCTTGTTGCACCGCTTCGACAACTCGGCGCAGGTACGTGAATTTGTGGTTTTCTTCGACTGCCTTACTGTCGAGCGGGTAATGCCATTCCTCACCGAACAAGTCAGTCAGCAGCGCGCTTTGATGCCAGCATTCGTTTGAGCTCTCGATGCTGCTTAGAACATCGATGTCATGCCAAAGCTCCCGGGCTTCATCCTTGCTCAGCTCGCCCAGTTCCCAGTCATGGCGACCGGTCTGTTGTCGACGTCGCTGGACGATGCACTTCTTGGCCAAGGCGTGCAGCGCGTCGCCGCTGAAGACGGTGGAACTGATCCCGCGATCCAAGCAATTCAGGATGTAGTCCCAACCGCAGTCGGCAACGAACTCGGCGACGGTACGCGGCCCCATACCGCCCCAGTAAGCGTTCCAACTGTTGTCCCAGCAGTTGATGGTGATCTTGCCCTGGGCGGTCTGATAGTTCGGATTCGATTCAGTCGGGCAGTCGCGCCGGCCGAAGTCCTCGAGGAACACGGTGATCGCATCGAGCCGTGGCGCGCCGGTGATCACCAGCTTCGTCACGGTGGACCGCTCAACCTTCAGCGGCTCGGCCTGTTTGTTTTCTGTGGGCATGGGGCGTCCTATGCCGGGTCATGCCCGGGCAGTGGAGTGGGAGAGGCGGGTTTGAAGCCGGATATACTGGTAGAGAGAAAACGTCTCTCTCAGAATTCGGAGACATATCTCAATGAAAGGCTACATTCTTGGAGTTCAATTGATTGCGACGCTGGCTGGCTTAGCCATGGCTATCCTTCGGGTTATCGACATGCTCAACCATATGGGCTGGGTGTGATCTGCTTCAGTATCCGCTGTCCAATCCAGCGAACGACGGTGACCGCCTTGCTGTTCCCGATCGCCTTGTAGCGTGGGCCATCGGGGCACTCCTCGGCGGGCTTGCCGCGCCAAGGGATCAGTGTGTAGTCGTCGGGCATACCTTGGAGGCGTTCGCACTCGCGGGGGATGAGACGACGCACTGCTGAACCAGCCTGAACCGCCTGCACCTCTGCTCGCGCTTCAAGGGTGTAAGCGTGATCAGCCTGTACGCCTACGCCATCTGGTCCGCTATCTGGGTTGGTCCGCAAAGCTCCCGCCTGAATTGAGTGGGTCACAATCGATTGTCCCCGCCCCGTGCCGTCCTCACTGCCGTCGAAGCCCTCGGCCTTCAGTGTGTGGTTGCTGTCGCCTGTAATGCACACAGCGACCTGGCCGCCGGCATTCGCGTGGCTTCCGGAGTGGTTCATGGCGCGGAGCGTTGGCGATATCGCCCCGGCGTCGGCGCCGTGATCCTTGCAACTGAATGCGGTCACAACAATGGGGGCGGCTCTAGAGCGGTCCGCGCTGGTGGTCAATGGCCGCGCGGTATCGCTCTCCGTAAAGGTCCCTTCCTTATAATCATCAGCAGTGAATGCGCGAGCTTCTTGTACTACCAACAACCCAGATTCAGCATCCTGCTGAGTGGCGCTGCCGGCCGCCTTGCCATTGGCCTGGAGTGTGCCGGCTACGATGAAAGCTTCAGAGTCGGCTCGGTGACTGCTCTGCGCCTGTGCACGAAGCGAGGGAGTGACGGCTAGGAAGTGACCGGCAGCTGCGCCATCCGGCCGACCACCTGCACCGCCGCTGTAGGCGTGGCTAGTGAGAGCGCCAATTACGTCGGGCTGTACGAAGAACGTCTCACTTTCCATGTCGAGCCGGCTGTCCTTTGCGGTCAACGTTGCGGAGCGCTCGACCGATCCTTCCAGGCTGTGGCCGCCGAAGGCCGGGATGCCGCCGAACATCGATACAGCAGGGCCTTCATCACCCTCGCAGTTCACGCAGCCGTACGGTCCGAGCTCTTCGCCGAAGACGTGTCCACATCCGCACTGGAGCGCAGGGCCGAAAGGAGCTGTTCCGGTAACGTCTTGCCCCTCGCCTCGGCGCGGCGCAGTATCCCGGCGCACGCCTTCTCGCTCAAAAAGTACCTCGGTGGGATCGAATCCGTCTCGAGCACTTGCGACAACGAACACACGGCGGCGTCGTTGGGCCAGGCCGAAATATTGGGCGTCCAGGATCCGCCATGCGATTGTTCTTTTTGGTCCATACACACAACCAGCGTCCGGCCACCTTTTCCCTGAAGGCTGCAGTTCGCAGTCTTCCCCAGCAAGCGCGCCAAGAAAGCATCCGAAGGCGTTCCCTTTGTCGCTGAGGACACCGGGGACGTTTTCCCAGACGATGACACAGGGGGGCTTTCTGCTGCCGGCGCGAACATAGTCAGTTGCATCTGCGAGCTCCACGTATTTGATGGTGAGGGCGCCGCGGGGGTCGAGTAGACCCTGGCGCATGCCGGCGACGCTGAATGCTTGGCAGGGCGTACCGCCGACCAGCACGTCCGGCGCTTCGATCTTGCCAGCCAGGACCAGGGCCCCGAGCTTGGTCATGTCGCCGAGGTTCGGCGTGTTCGGGTAGTGGTGGGCGAGTACTGCACTGGGGAAGGCTTCGATCTCGGCGAACCAGGTGGCGCGCATCCCGAGAGGCTTCCATGCAAGCGTTGCCGCCTCGATGCCTGAGCAGACCGAGCCGTAAGTGATTTCCATAGGGGATCCTCGCTGGCTGGCGTGATTCGTTGAAGTGGGGTATTACAGAAGGCTGAATTCGGTAAATAGGGAATTGCAATCTTGGATGGATTGGTTAAAGAAGTAATACCGCTGCTGCAGTATCTAATCCCCGGGTTTTTGACGGCATGGATTTTCTACTCGCTTACGGCATTCAAAAGACCGGATACATTCGGTCAAATTGTTCAGGCTCTCATTTTTACTTTCGTTATCCATGGCGCAGTATTAGTAGTTAAGGCCGGACTTCTATGGATCGGTTCCAAGGGGTATATCATTGGATTGTGGGACGACAAAACAGAAGCGTCATGGTCTTTTGTGATCTCGGTTTTGGTCGGCTTGTTATCGTGTTACTTAGCGACAAATGACAAGCTTCATAGTTGGTTGCGCCATAGAGACATTACGAAACAAACCTCCTATCCGAGTGAGTGGTACAGCACCTTTGCGCGACATGAGCGGTTTGTTGTTTTGCACTTGAACGATGAACGCCGTCTTTATGGTTGGCCTTCTGAGTGGCCGTCGGATCCGTCTGGCGGGCAGTTTGTGATCGAGGGCCCCAGTTGGCTAGAGGAAAAAGGCGAGCGTCCTTTCGGGGCTGACTTTGTTGTTATAGATTCATCGAAGGTACAATGGGTAGAATTCACAAGCGATGTATCGGAGTAAGTTATGACCAGCAAAGCGCCACAACCGATGCCCAAAGGTGGAAAATGGGTGATTGCCCAAGACGAAAGGTGCAAAACAAATCCTGCCAATGTGAGGCCTAAGGCTCCATCGCCGCCACCACCTCCAGCCCCGAAGGGCTAAAGTCTGGCGGTGTGACGATTTCGTCTTCTGGTTCGCCAGGGTGTTTGGCGAGATGGTCTAGACCAGCATCTCTCAACTGTCGCAACACCCTTTCGTCTGGTTCGTAAGGTGTCGTGACGCATCGAAGCATTCGAGCAGCAGTTTCGAAGTCGGCGGTTATCAGGTTGCGCAGCAGGTTCTGATACACCTCCTGTTGGTTGTTGAAGCCGTGTTCTTTCATCAGTCGCTTGATGTCAGGCTTGAACACACCGGCGACCTCAACAGTGAACTTCTCGATGCCCAGCGCGGCTTTCTTTGTCGCGTCCTTCTCGCGCTTCCGGCGCTGCTTGATGGCTTCCGCCGTCAGCTCCTGTTCTTTGGCCATGGCCTGCCTCTTCAATTCCGTGGGCCGGTAGATCCAGCCATGTCTGTCGTCGGCGCTGTCGCACCTGGTTGCTGATTCGTCTCACGGCGGGCCTGGGAACTTGATGTCGTGCTCACGGGCGATCAGCCGAGCGCGCTTGGTTTCCATGCCCATCTCTTTCGCTGCTTGGATGACGGTCTTGCCGGCGTCGGCCAGTTCCTTCAGTCGAGGCGCTTGCTTGTTGCGCCCGATCCGAAGCTTGTTGCTGTGGGAGGTGCCGAACATGGCGTCCTTTTCACCGCTGACGCCGGCGGCGACTTCTTCCACCGCCCGGCCTTGGCCAAAGTACTGATCCAGCTGCTGGTTCAGGTTCGCGATGATCGAGTCCCGCGGGTTGGGCATTGGTACGCCGATCATTTCCGCTCACCTGTCAGCGAGACCTTGATGCCATCGGCGCGCGCTTCCAGTACCTGGGCATAGTTGACCGCTTCTTTCCACGTCCAGCGAAAGCCTTTGGTCAAGCCAGTGGGGAGCTCAACGATGTGGTAAGCGTTGCCCTTGGTTTGGACCTGGTAGCGGATCTTTTGCACGGGCTGGTCCTTGCCGATCATGGCGTAGAGCGCGGCGGTGGCGATGCTTGCCCGCACACGGAGGGCGGAAAGTCCGGCGTTGCGTTGTTGCATTGATGGGTGCATGGCTGATCCCTCTGTGTGGGGTTGCGTGTATTCGTCAGCACTCGGCCGGTCTGCTGGTTGCCGTTGGGCGCAGGGGAGAGTGCTGACGGATAAAGGCAGGCGTAAAAAAGCCCGATCGGAACCGGGCTTTTGTTTGCGTCACAAAGTCCACCTTATGTGACGGGGTGCCTCCTGCTGGAGGGCTTCGGTCATGTGCTATTTCATGATGGTCATCCTCCAGTGCGCGCCGTTGGCATCTTGGCGGGCGCTCGCCGTTCTCTGGTTTGTTGCAGATGGCAGGCAAGGCGAACCGTTCCTGCTCCCGGCGTTATCACCTCGTCGCGCTTTCAGCTCTACAGCCGCGATCAGGTATCCGGGGACGAATTGGCAATTCCCGCGCTCGGCGGTTCATCTGCGATGCAGGTGGCCGGTATAAGCCGGGGTTTCGTCCGCATCGGGGTGCGATCGGAACACCAGGGCGCTACCCCTACTTGGTTCCCGCCGCGTTTTTAGTATTGGCCGTCTCGCTCATGCCGGCTCAGGACATACACGGGTCTTTGCGATCCTAGCGCTGCAGCCCGCTTGGGCACGCTCCAATCACACCCCGATGCGGCCTGGTGCTGGGGAGTACCAGGTGCTCGGGCAGTTATCGTCAGGCTGACGTGGCGCTGGTTGTTCAGACGGCGCGTTCCAGCTCACAGCATTGTTCGTAATGAGCCACCGCGATTGGCATGTGGTAGCTATCCAGAGGCCACTTGCTCACCTTGCAGCCCTGGCCGGCAGGGCAGTGAAAAACGAACAGCTCACCCGCGACCTTGTCCATTTCCATGCTGACCTGCGCACCGCTTGTGAAGTCATCTTTGATAATCGTGGTCATCTCGGGTTGCTCCGGTGTTCGGTTGTCATCCCGCTGCACCCTGTCGCCAGGGTGCAGCAGTGATGCTGTCCGTTTCTCTCGCTGCACGTCCGCCGGAGTCCTCTCTCTACCCGCTGCCGCAACTGGCGTCACATCGGGTGGCTGTGCAACTTCGCGTGCTCTCAATGGGGAGCCCGGCCAGTTCCAGAGCTGGCATGGAGATCGAAATTTGTGTTTCGCGCTGTGCCCGTTTCCGGGGATCGATCCGCGAAGATTCCTGACTGTTAAAGAGCGGTGGTGCCGCAGTGGCGGTGTGTCGCTGCGATGGGTGCAATTTAGAAAACTAAACAAAATCCGTCAACACTTATTTTAAGAAAACTTAACAACTTGGCGAGATGCCGTCTCTGAGAATTGAAAAAGATCAAGCCTTACGATTTAGAAAATGCTGGCGTATGCTCCGCAACAACTGGATATGCATACAGCATTTAGGAGGCGAAAATGGCGAAGGCAAAGAAGACAGAAAAGCCGGCAGTGCGGCATGAGGTAAGCGGAATTGAGCGTCTTGGCCTGCGCGTCTCATCGATGATCAACCACCCCGTAGCGCAGATTCAGCGCTGGGTGACGATCCATCGCCTGGACACGGATGGTGACCGTGAGTGGGAGGAGGTGATGGGGCTACTAAACGAGACGTCTGGCATAGACATGACGTTCAACGACGATGAGTCGGTGACGCTGAGGTGGGAGGCGAGCGCGGTGGAAGATCGGCCGGTCGAGGTGATGGAGCAAGTAGAGGAGCCGGCGCCTTTCTGAAAAAAAATTTCCAGTTCTTCGGCCAGCAAGAATCGAATGCTGGATATGCGTACATAGGTAGTGAAGCTTGAATAGAATTAACGGCCGCGGTGACGATAAATTGCTGTCCAGATCCTTCAGCAGAGGATATAACACGGGCATACGGGCGCACGCGCGGCTCCCGAATTAGACGCATGTCCGTGAAGCCAGGCAACCAGGCCAAGATCGGCCTAAGCTGTAAACTTATGGAGGAGCTCACATGCTGGAGATCGCTATGGCACACAACAATCGAGATGTTAAGCGTCCGAATGTGTCTTCGAAAGGCGGGCAAGCGCTTGCTGCAAACCGAAGAAGCTATTCTGCGCACGCCAAGCAGGTGAATAACGCCTTCCTGATCATTTTTGATCAGTATGAGCGCGCATTCGAAGAACTGGCGAAAGTTTGAAATGATTCAATCGACAACACAAATTAAATGGTTGAGTGACTCTGACATAGCTTCGCTAAACGAAAGCCTAATCGATGCGCAAACTCCTCTGGAGCCGGTGGGTGTCCTGAATTACTCAGGGCTCTCATCTGCTCAGCACAGGGCAATGCAGTATCAGAGCTATGCCTACGCAGACGATATATTTGTTTTGGGTGCGGTTTTCTCCGAAGCCCTAGTGCAAAACCATCCTTTTTTTAATGCCAACAAACGCACAGCTGCGGCTGCAGTAATGGTGTTTCTGTTGATAAATGGCGTTAGATTGACGGCACCATGGCAACAGGTTGTCGATATGTTCGAGGGCTTGGCCAAACATACCTATGATCTTGATGATTTTGGTTGCTGGTTAAAGCATTGGTGTGTGAAGTTTGATGTTGAGAGTATCGATGGTCTAGCTTCGGACGCGTACGATAATAATAATATTTTACAATCGAAATTTTTAAAGCTATAGACTTGGCTGGGGAGCCCGATGGACAGGGAGTTAGTTGAAAGCATTCATCAATATTTGGTTGATCATTTTGCCGGGTCTGAAGATCCGCTCGAACCTTCCGGAGTGAAGGATGGAAATTTATTAGAGTCAGCCTGCGCCAGGCCGTTCCAGACAGTAAACGGTAAAGATGCGTATTCTACTGAATACGAAAAGGGCGCTGTTATATTTCACGGCATAATATCGAACCACTGCTTTTATAATGGTAACAAACGTACCGGCTTGTTAAGTGCTCTGTATTATCTGGGTGAAAATAATATCTGGGTAGATAAGTGCAATGACGACGATATGTTTGAGTTTACCAGGCAAATCGCAGCTCATGAAATTTCTGAAAGTAGGCAGGATGAAGTTCCGGTTATTGTCGACTGGCTTCTGAGAAACTCCCGCAGGATCATGAAGTCTGATAAATATTTATCCTATAATGATCTTCGCGAAAAGGTTGGAAGATTCGGCTTCGAACTCATTGAACGATACGGCATGATTGACGTTGTTAAAGATGATGAGGTTGTTACCAGGATAATCAAGAAAGGTAAGCAAGGCAGAGAGGAGTACGATCCTGTATACCTTGCTGATTTAAGAAAGAGACTTCAGTTGACTGTAGAGTACGGCGTAGACTCGGGGCGTTTTTACGGGCAAAAAGGTGTTTCAGAAGAGCTTAATGAGTTTATGAAGTTTCGCGGCGATGTATTCCGGCGGCTAGCTTCAACTTGAAATAAGTTCAGGATGGGTTATGGATATCCATGTGCATAACCCTACTCAAGCCGTGTAAATGTTCCCAAATCAACACAAGAGTGGCTTTTCGCGCGATCAAAGCGTTTGCCTTGCTGTACGTGTCGTCAAGCGCCCCGCACAACCCTCCCCGCCTTCACCTCATACGCATAACTCGCCAGCTTGTCCTCGACAGCCTGATAGCTGATGGCGCTTTTGAGCAGCATTCCTGCTTCATCTTCAAGGCTTTCTTTCGCCAGTCGCTCGGCGATCAGCATTAGATCTACGCCGGAGCACTTGAGAAGGGCTGCGGCCTCTTTTAGGTCGTGCCGAAGTTGCTGGTTGGGCTTAATTAGGGACATGGGATTACACCAGCTGGGCGTTCCAAACGAGGAGAACGCGGGCCTGGATGTAAGTTTCGTCTGCCCTGATCGTTTGCGGCTGATGCCTGTCGTTATCAGAAATCATCTTGATCTGATCGTCGCCGATCCACTGCAGACGCTTGATGTACAGGTGCCCCTCCCAAGAGAACATGTAGATCCCATCTCCTGAGAACTCGCGAACGCTGACGTCGACCAAGAGCGGGTCACGGTGCTTGATCGTGGGCGCCATCGACTGGCCCCAGCCCGTCACCATCTTCAGGTGGAAATGCTCTTTGAACTCAACACCCATTTCGCGCAGGTGCTGGGGGCTGACGCGCACGTCCTGAAACATCTCGGGGTAATCGTGAGGGATCTGCCCGCCGCCCATCGCGGCCCGGACGTCGTAATGGGCAATCCACACTTCATCGCCTACAGCACCTGGGCGGTAATAGTCGAGATCGATCACACCACCGCCATCGTCGGCCTCAGCCGCCGCAAGCAAACGTTGACGCGCAGCTTCCGGTAGAGACTTCCCTTGTTTTGCGAGCATCTGCTTGACCATATCAGCGGCAGATGCGCCGGAATCCAATCGGCTTTCGGACGTGGAAACGCCTGGCGAGCCGGTGCCTTCCGATAGCCAGTCAGGCGAGCAATCAAGTGCGCGTGCCAGGGAAAGCAAGTTTTTACCCTTTGCACCGTTTGTTCCGCTCACCCAAAAGCTGACCGTGGCCTTTGACACGCCGGTCAGCTTGCTGATGTCTGTAGCGCTGAGGTTCAGCTCCCTCATGCGCGCGGTCACGCGATCTTTGAATTCCATATTTAGGATTCTAAACAATTCATTGTTTAGATAACTTGCCTTGTATTGTTAAGAACTCTAAACTCGGCGAAGACAATGGAGACAAGCCCATGACCTACGACGAAGCCCTGAAACACTTCCGCACCGGCCGCGCTATCGGGGACGCCCTTCGCGTGACTGGTAGCCGGGTATCGCAATGCCGTACAGCCGGCGGGTTTTCTTACCCAATGCAGTGCGTTCTGGAGAAGGAGTCAGGCGGCGCGCTGGTTGCTCG
The DNA here is from genome assembly GCF_949767865.1 of Pseudomonas sp. IT-P294. Lineage (NCBI taxonomy): Bacteria > Pseudomonadati > Pseudomonadota > Gammaproteobacteria > Pseudomonadales > Pseudomonadaceae > Pseudomonas > Pseudomonas sp. IT-P294. The sequence goes on from NZ_CATKQW010000033.1 coordinate 639,425, forward strand.
GCGTGAAGACGACCCGGCCCAAGCGCTCAACGACACGGCCGCCTAACTCGCTGAACAAATGATCGCTCAAGCCCTGCAAGGGCTCCACGGAAACAAATTTGAGGTTTTACGAATGGAAGATTTCTTGAGGGCTTGCCACACCACCGTCAAGGAAAGCGGGGCAGAGGAGCTGGCTGGGAAAATGTGCATGGCGCATGTGAGCCTGCTTCAGCGCTCGAACCCGGATAACGCCGCGCATCACCTGACCATTGAGCATCTGTTCGGGATTTTGCTGCACACCGGCGACATGCGCCCATTGATGACGCTGGCAGATCAGTTCGGTTTTGAGCTAACCGCGAAAGTCGCGCCGGCACCGAAAGCGTTGACGGCATCTCTCATCCATGTGGGCAAAGAGGTTGCCGATCTGACCATCGCCATCCACGAAGCGCTAGACGACAGCCATGTATCCAGCACTGAGAAATTCGAAATCCTCACGGAGATCACGCACGTGAGGGAAAGCCTCGCGGAGCTGGAAAGCTCAGTCAAAGCCGCCTGAATTCCAGGCACAAAAAAGCCGGGCTGCAACCCGGCTCTTTCAACAACTTGTAAAACACAGTGGGGCCATTATGAACACGATCGTCGCTCCAAGCAATACGGTCACCATGTCGAGCCGGGAGATCGCCGATCTCACCGGCAAGCAGCATCAGCACGTCATGCGCGACACGAAGCGCATGCTCGGCGACCTCGGTTTTGATGCGTCCACTTTTGGACGCATCTATCTCGATGGCCTGAATCGGCAGCAAACCGAGTACGTGCTCGGGCAGGACCTGGTCGTTACGTTGCTTTCCGGGTACAGCGCGCCGCTTCGATACCGTGTCGTGACACGTTTGCACGAACTCGAAAACGTGTCGCAGGTTGTCACAATCCCACAAACTCTTCCTGAAGCTCTGCGGTTCGCCGCCTTGCAAGCCGAAGAGAATCTCCAGCTTCAGCAGGTCATCGCCAAGCAGGCGCCGAAAGTCGAAGCGCTCCAGCGTTTGGCGAAATCTCACGGCGACGTCTGCATCACCACTGCCGCCCAGCTTCTCGGCATTCGCCCAACAAATCTATTCGCCTGGCTGAACCAGAATCGCTGGATTCATCGCCGTACCGCTCATTCGAGCTGGGTTGCGTATCAGCCTCGGCTGAACACCGGTTGGCTCAAGCACAAGCTGGTCAAGGTCGGCGGCGGGGAAGGGCAGGACATCAAGGTCGTCGAGCAAGTGATGGTGACCCGTTCGGGCATCGTCACGCTGGCTGAACAACTTCAAGGAATCACGCTGTGAGCGTTCAAGCAATGTCCTGGGCGCTCTCGCTGCCCGTCCAATCCCTCAAAGACTCGAGCGCGCGTCACGTGCTGCTGTGCTTGGCCAACTACGCCGGTTCGAACGGTGCAGGGGCGTTTCCGTCTGCTTCGACCCTGGCTCAAGACACCGGCCTTTCCGAGCGTACCGTTCGTTACAAGCTGGATGACCTGGAGAAGTCCGGTCTGATCCAGAAGGGCAACCAAGCCATTGCCGCCGTGCACATCGATCGCCATGACCGCCGTCCAGTAGTTTATGACCTTCAACTATTGCGGGGTGCAAATCCTGCACCCCGTACAAAACGGGGTGCAGATGACGCAACGGGGTGCAACTCACAACAGAACGGGGTGCAGCCTGGAACAGAACGGGGTGCAGAGGCTGCACCCAATACATCAATTAACCATCAAGGAACCGAACAGCAGCAGCGGCAGCCGATTGCCGATGTGATTGCTGAGCAGGATCAGGCAGCCATCGAAGCACTGGACGACCGCCAACGCTTCGCCATGTTCGCCTCCTGGACTCCGAACGAGAAGGCGCTGGCCGACCAACTTGCGATCGCCAGGCTGCCTGCCGAAGCCATCACCAGCCAGCTGCTCGAAACGTTCATGGGTTTCTACGTTGCCCGCCCAGCGTCAGTACAGAGCGCCGCTGGTTGGTGCTTCGAACTGGTCAAGTGGGCAAAACGAGATAAAACCAGAACCGCCGGCACTGCTTCGCAGGCGGACGAGTTCGACGACACCGACATCGAATGGATGACTGGGGGTGCCAAATGAAAACGGTTTCCACGGTAGCGGCTCAGGCCTTGACCAAAGTCCGTCACGGCGAATTCATCGACGCCACCACCGATGTTTCGGTGCAAGAACGGCAGGATCAGGCACGGGAAACAGGCAAGGTGATCAACCAGCTATTCCGCCAGATGCGTTCGATCCGCACGGCATGGCGTCAAGCCTGGCCGGACAAGAAGGCGTACATGGAATCGAAGGCCACCTGGCTGCAGGCCTTCATCGAGAACGGCATCTGCACCCAAGAGCAGATCGATATCGGCCTGATCCGTTGCCGCGCCGAGCCGTCCGACTTCATCCCGAGCGTTGGCAAATTCATTCAAGGCTGCGTGCCGACGCCGGAGATGCTCAACCCGCCATTGCCGAGCGTGGAGGTGGCTTACAAGCAGGCCCTTCGCAACTGTCACCCAACGATGCACGGAATTGCGAAGTGGTTTCACCCTGCCGTCTACCACGCGACCGCCGCCGCTGGGTTTAGCAGCCTGCCACTGCTCAGCCAGGAGCTTGGCCTGGTCAGTTTCGAGAAGCGGTATCTCGAACAGGTTCGCAAGGTCTGGATGGGTGAGCAGCTCGGGCAGGTTCCAGTAGCTGAGTTGGCCGGCCCCGCGCCAGAGCGCACACCAGAGGTGGGCAATCAGGCGTTGGCCGAACTCCGTGCGATGCGTGCGCGAGGTGCTGCCCGTGCCTAACTCCCGCCTTGCAACGACCAACCCTGCCGATTACCGCTTCGCCGTGCACTGCTGCGCGCACAAGTTGGACCTGACCGACAAGCCGGATCGCGCGGTGGCCTTGTTCGAACATCAGGTTCTCGCTTTCAAATTCGGCCAGACGATGTGGCCAGAACATTTCGAGGTGATCGACGTCATCACCGGGGAGCGGGTATGCGCGTGACCTCGAAGAAACTACGCGCCTCGGCCAATGGCCAGGACTGCACTGTCCGCGCGCCTGGCGCTTGCAACTTCGACCCAGCTACAACGGTGCTCGCTCACCTGCCATGCGGCCAAAAAGGCATGGGCATGAAGGGCTTCGACACTGTCGCCGTGTACGCGTGCAGCGCTTGCCATGACGTCATCGACGGCCGCGCCGTCGGCGACATCGATTGGCAGGACATGCCGCGGGCCATCGCCGAAACACACGAGGCCCTGATCCGGGCCGGAATACTTACCGTGAAGGGGGCTGCATGATCGACCCAATGACTTTGCTTGTCGTGATGATCCTCGCCTGCTGGGTGCTGCGCGAGTTGTGCGGTGTTATTGATCGCCGGCAGCGGAAAGCGCGGGGTGAGCGCCCATGAAGACGTTCACCCCGAAGCTATTCAAGCAGGCCGCCCCGCGCGCCAAGTCCGTCGACCGCGAAGGCCTTGAACAGGCTGCACTGATGGCCGAACTCCGTGCCTGCATGCCGGCCGTCGCTGATCTGATCTATCACGTTCCGAATGGCGGGCACCGGCACAAGGCCGTGGCAGCGAAACTGAAGCAGCAGGGTGTGGTGGCCGGTATTCCTGATCTGGTGCTGACCATGGCGCGCGGTGGCTACTTCGGTCTGTATATCGAGTTCAAGGCCACGCCGCCGAACGATGCCGCGATCTCGGCCAGCCAGCACGAACGCATTCGCAAACTGAACGACCAGGGCTATCTCGCCGTGGTCTGCCGTGGCCACTTCGACGCGATGGAGCAGATCCGCGCCTACCTGCGCATGGCTCCTACCGTGGCGGCCGCATGAGCGAGACGATGCTGACCACCTTCTCGGATGCCGAGATCCGGCGCCAGGCCGGCAACTTGGACGTTCGGGACATGCGTGATGCGCGGTACCCGGGCGTCTACTTCCGCTTTCACCAGAACCGGGACCGCGGCTCTTGGCACCTGGTGGTCGGCAAGAAGTGGGAGAAGATCGCCGGTTTCCCAGAGCTTCCGGCGAAGGGACTGATCAGCGCGCTGCCGAAGATTCGCGAGCGTCTGGCGATCGATCCGAAGGCCTCGGCCGCCGCCGGCACCTTGCAGACGGTCGGCCAGCTGCTGGACTGGTTCATGACCCGTCAATCGACGGAGCGGAGTCTGTCGGCGAAACGCCGGGCCACCAACACCTCAATCATCACGTGCCACCTCAAGCCTCGCCTCAGTGACCTGCTGGTGGACGAGGTTGATCGTTCTGCCCTAGACAAGTTGGTGATGTGGCCGATGCAGGCCGAGATGTCGCTGTCGTATGTTCGGTTGATGTGGGGTGTGCTGGTTGTCGCGTTCCGGCAGGCCGAGAAGCTGCGCCTGATCGCCAAGAACCCCATCGCCGGCTTCAAGTTTACCGACTTCACCAAGGCTCGAATTCTGCCCAAGCCATCACGTTTGCGTGCCGTGCAGCTGGAAGAGGTGATCGGTCAACTGGCCGAGGATTTCGACCAGCACCCGCAGGACTGCATGTTGGCTCTGATGATGCTCTGCCACGGCACTCGCGCTGGCGAGACACGGCAAGCCCGCTGGGCTCACCTGACCCTGGGTGAACAGGGCGAGTGGTTCATTCCCGCCGAGAACACCAAGACCCGTTGCGAGCATCACCTGCCTCTCACCCATCAAGTCTGCGCGCTGCTGGAGCGGTACCGGGTCTGGCAATCGGCCAAGGGCTACAAGGGCGCCTACATGTTCCCGGCGCGTAATCGTGGTCCGATCAGCGACAGCCAAGCCTGTGCCGTGTTCACCCGGCTGGGCAAAGGCGAGTGGACCAGCCATGACCTTCGCAAGGTGGCCCGCACCGGCTGGACGGACCTCGGTGTCGACTTCCTCATCGGCGAGATGCTGGTGAATCACACGCTGACCCGCAACGTGCAGACCTACATCCACACCTCGGCGGAGTTGCTCAAGCGCGAGGCGCTGAACAAGTGGCACGAATGGTTAGACGGGAAGGGCTTCAACCTGATTCACCGCTCGACCATGACTAGAAACGAAAATTCGCAGAATGCCGCCGAGGCCTTGAATGGCGCGGCCTCTAGCCAAATCACGAATCCATAAAAGGCGAGGTTTAAAAATGATGAAAAAGCAGCATGGCCCCGCCTTTGTGCGTTGCCTCATCCCGATGACTGAGTGTCCCTCCTGCCATGGCGCCGGCCTGATCCAGGGTGTCTTCCACCAACTCGAATGCATCGGCTGTCACTCGTCCGGGTTCGTCCATGCCGAGACGCTGGAGCCATTGCTGATGCATGACCTGGTAGTTCAGCTCGGCCTGATGGTTCGCCGGTCTCGCAACCAGTTGAGTAGCGCTCCGGCAATCGGTGGTGCCCACGAACAATACGAACAGAACAACCGCCGCGGCGCCGGCGGCTCGAACTTCACAGGGGATTGATCTATGGGCATCTATAAAGACGTGATGGGCACCCTGGTGCGCGTACTGGCCGCCGACAACATCGACAACAGCACCAAGCAGTCCTGGCAGAAGCTGATCGATGCCGACCTGCGGCAGGGTGGCACTGGTAGCTCGCTCTCGGTGCGCGACAAGTTTGACTATGACTGCTGCCTCTATGCGCTCCTGCATCGTCAGCTTGATCCGGCCCAGTGGGATGTTCTGGTCGCCAAGTACTCGACGCACAAAGCCAATAAGGTCGCCGCCATCGGCCGCCTGGTAGCCCGCATGGTTTCCCCGGCGCCGCAGTTGTTCATCTATAAGGCGCTCACCGCCTGGGCGATCCCCAAGCTGAAGGGCGTGCAGGTCGGCAAGCGCTCCACCGACATGATCGTATTGCCCGCCGAGTTCTACGACATGAACACCTGGGACCTGGCCGGCTCGCCGGAGCGCACTCGACGCAACTGGCGAGGAGGTATTCACAAGCGCCTAGAGCAGTTGGAGGAGGCGGCTGTGATCCATGCAACCGAGATATTCGATCTGGAAGAAATCTTCGTAAACGCTGCTTGACCGTGATGGCCAATTGGCCGTAAATTAACCCCATCATGTCGATCTTGCGCGTTATGAGAGGCGACACACAAAGCCCAGCCAACGAGCTGGGCTTTGTTTTGTAATGAGATAAGAAAGGATGCTATGAATCTTTGGTATTTATTTGGTGGGTTTTTTCTCCTCATTCTCGTGGCACCGCATTTGTTGAGAGCTGGCGAGGCGTTATCCCAAAGAGCTCAGAACGCTATTGCGTTTGCCTTATGTGTCCCGGTCTTACTGCTCATGGTTTGGGCTGTTTGGTTTTTGTTTGCCGGTCAAGTTGATCCTTCATTCAACAACGACTACAACAAGCGTTAACTTCACCAGCAACTACTCATTCAATAAGCCTCGCCATCGTGCGGGGCTTTTTCGTTTACGGCTCCACCACACCCATTGCTCCGAGCTGGGAGTGCTGCTGGAGCTGTACCTACTTTGCTCCCCGAGAGGGAGGACACCGGATGACGCTCATGCCCGAAAAGAACCCGGACACGTGGGCCGCTATCTGGGTGGCCCTGAGCAACCCACTTTGGCAGGGCGCAATTATGGCGATCCTCATCTCCTTCCTGCGTGTCCTGTATGACGCTAAAGAAACCAGCAAGCGCCGGATCTTCTTCGAGGCGTTGATCTGTGGTGGGTTGAGCTTGTCAGCCAGTAGCGTCATTGAGTGGATGGCCTGGCCATCGAGCCTGTCCGTGGCCGCCGGCGGGACCATTGGCTTCCTCGGCGTCACGGCCATTCGCGAGATGGTTACCCGCTTCCTGGGGCGCAAGGTGGATTCGCTATGAAGGCCTTTGCCGCTGCAGCAATTATCGCGCTCGTTGCCTGCCTGTTGCTGATCATCCAGCACAACCAGGTCATTGCCCTTGAAGGTCAGGTGACCATCGAGGCCAGGGGTAAGCAAGACGCCGTCGACGCCAACAAAGAAAGCCAAGCGACGATTACCACCCTTCGCGCCGAGGCCCAACGCAACGCCGACTACACCGCCGACCTGGCGAAGCGAATCAATGCCAGTGAGCAGAAAGCCAAGAAGGCGAGGAAAGACTTTGAAGATCTCAAACGAAACAGCAAGCCTGTTCGCGATTGGGCTGCTCAGCCTTTGCCTGACGGCCTGCGCGGGAAGCCCGCCGCCGCTGGTAACAAAGACAACAGCAGTAAGAGTCGAGCCCCCTGAGCTGATCCCGTGCGAGCGCATTGATGCCGAAGAGGCTGACCTACGCGACAACGGTGATGTGTGGGACCTCAAGGATCAGGCGGTCAAGCTGCTCGATACCTGCGCCGATCAGGTGGACGCCCAGATCAAGCGCAGTCAGACCAAGTAGGAGGTCGATGATGTCCTGCAGTGGATGCGCCGCCCGGCGCGAATGGATCAAGAAGTGGAAGGACATTGCATATGAGCGAGCCGCTCAGCTACTTGGAAAGCCTGCTGACCCAGGTGCTGACCGAGCAGAAGCAGCAGACAGCGATCCTCAACAGGATGGCCGAGCAGCAGTTGCTCCTGATTCAGGCGCTGGCAGACGAGAGTGACGAAGACCCCGATGCTTTGCCATCGACCTACATGGATGGCAGCCCATGCCGCTGAGGCCACAGAAGCCGTGCAACGCCCAGGGCTGCAACGTACTCACCCGCAACCCTCGCTACTGTGAAGCCCATGCGGATGTGGGCAAGCAGTTCGAGGTGAAGCAGCGAGAGAAGCAGCGCGATACCAGTAGCCAGCGTGGGTACAGCTACAAGTGGCAGCAGGCCCGCAAGTCCTACCTGGCCAAGCACCCGCTGTGTGCTGAGTGCGAACGCCAGGGCTTGGTGGTGGTTGCCACTGATCTGGACCACATCGTCCCGCACAAAGGTGACAAGGATGCGTTCTGGGTCCGGTCCAACTGGCAAGGCCTGTGTCGGCCATGCCACAGCCGCAAGACAGCGGCCGAGGACGGCGGATGGGGCAACGCGGTGCAGCAAAGCACGGATCATCCGGGCAAATGATCGAAATGAGAACGAATCGCACGGTTTTTCACCAAAAATGGTCGAAAATGACCGAAATGAGAGGAATTCGCGTTCAGGGGGTGGGGGAGGGTCGAAAGTCCAGGTTTTTTGGCTTCTAGACCGCGCCCTCAATCGTTTTCTTACACCCGCGAAATTAAAAATTCAGGAGTTGCGCGATGGGAGGCACCGCCACGGTCGCCGGCCGTGGTCGCAAACCCAAGCCAACGGCCAAGAAAGCACTGGCTGGAAACCCTGGCAAGCGTGCGCTGAACACCGCCGAGCCACAGTTTTCCAAGATCACCCAGATAGACCCGCCCGAGTGGTTCAGCCCTCGGGCCGCCACCATGTGGAACATGATTGTTCCGGAGCTGCTGCGCGAGAACGTCGTCGCGATCACCGACCTACATAACGTAGAAGCTTTCTGCAGCGCTTACGACAACTGGCGCATGGCGCAGGAATCAATCCAGGTGCACGGAATTGTCGTTACCGGTGCCACCGGCGGTCCGATGAAGAACCCGGCACTGACTGCCGCCAATGAAACAATGCGGCAAATGGTTACATTCGGGTCGATGCTCGGCCTTGATCCAGCCAGTCGCAGCCGCCTCATAGGCGGCAACAAGGAGAAAGAAACCAACGAATTCGCCAAACTACTGAGTAGCTGATGACCAAATCTACCCACCCCAACGTCGACAAGGCGACGGCGTGGGGTCGGTCATTGCTTCGCGGTAAGGTGCCGGCTTGTCGATACATCCACCAGGCGGTGCAGCGTCACTTCGACGACCTGGCAGCCAGCAGGAAGCGGGGCTTCAAATACAAGTTCGACGCGGTCAAGGCTGAAAAGAAGCTGAGGCTTATCCAGCTTCTGCCGCACACAAAAGGCGAGTGGGCATTCAAGCGTCAGTTGATCAGCCTTGAGCCTTGGCAGTTGTTCGGCCTTGCCGTCACGTTTGGTTGGGTCAAAAAGAAAGGCGGCCACCGCCGGTTCCGTGAAAGCTACTGGGAAGTGCCTCGAAAAAACGGCAAATCCGTTGTCGCGGGCGGCGTGGGCATCAGCATGTTTGTTGCCGACGGCGAGTTCGGCGCTGAAGTGTATGCAGGTGCGACCACCGAGAAGCAGGCGTGGGAAGTTTTCCGCCCAGCCAAGCTGATGGTGAGCAAGTCGCCCATGCTGATTCAGGCCGCGGGGATCGAGGTCAACGCTTCGAACATGAACATTCCGTCCGACTTCAGCCGCTTCGAACCACTGATTGGCAACCCAGGCGACGGTGCATCACCAAGCTGCGCGATCGTCGACGAATACCACGAACACCCAACGTCGGCTCAGTACGACACCATGCTCACCGGCATGGGCGCTCGCCGACAGCCGCTGATGTTTATCATCACCACCGCCGGCGCCGATATCGAAGGACCTTGCTACGACAAACGTCGGCAGGTCGTGGAGATGCTCGCCGGCACCGTGCCTGACGAAGAGTTGTTCGGCTGGATCTGGACCCTCGATGAGGGTGATGACTGGACCGATCCGAAGATGCTGGCCAAGGCCAACCCGAACCATGGGGTTTCGGTGTTCCAGGAGTACCTGGAGAGCCAGCAGGCGAGGGCGATTCGGTCGGCTCGCTTCGCGAATACGTTCAAAACGAAGCACCTCAACCTTTGGGTGAGCGCGAAGTCCGGCTTCTTCAACATGGAGGACTGGAAATCGTGCGAAGACACCACGCTCACGCTCGAGCAGTTCGAGGGGCAGGAGTGGATTGCGGGCTTCGACCTGGCGCGCAAACTGGACATGAACTCGCGGGCACGTCTGTTCTGGCGGGTCATCGATGGCAAGACCCACTACTACAGCGTGGCCCCGAAATTCTGGGTGCCGTATGACACCGCGTTCAACACCGATAACAAGCGCATGTCCGAACGATTCCAGGCCTGGGTGAACTCCAAGCATCTGGAGGTTACTGACGGCGCCGAGATCGATTACCGCGAAATCCTTGAGGACACCAAGGAGGCGAATCACCACGCGCCGCTGCGCGAGTCGCCAATTGACCCGCACGGCGCGACCGGCTTGAGTCATGACCTGGACGACGAGGGCTTCAATCCGATCACCATCACGCAGAACTACACGAACATGTCGGACCCGATGAAGGAACTCGAGGCGGCGATCACCGCCGGCCGATTCCATCACGACGGTAACCCCATCATGACCTGGTGCATCGCCAACGTGATCGGCAAAAACATGCCCGGCAACGACGACGTGGTGCGACCCATCAAGCAGGGTGATGACAACAAGATCGACGGCGCTGTCGCGCTGATCATGACGATAGGCCGCATCCTGGCTAACGCAGACGTGCAGGGCTCTGTCGACGACTTCCTCTCCAGACCGATGAGTATGTAATGGCAGACACCGACTACAGCATTGACCTGCGCACTCGCAGCCCCCTGTGGGCGCGCATGGCGAGCTTCTTTGTCGGCGGCCGACTGTCGACGCCGGAAAAGGGATCTCAGACCGGACCAGTGTCCGCATCCGGAGTGGTAGGGGATTCGGTCGTTAACGACGAACGCTCTCTGCAAATCGCTACGGTATTCGCCTGTGTGCGTTTGATCTCAAGCGTTACAGCCGGATTGCCATTGGACGTCTACGAAACGAAAGACGACAACCGTACCAAGGTGGGCATGGATAACCTCCTGGCACGCCTGCTGCGCTACTCCCCAAATCAGTACATGACCGCCGTGGAATTTCGCGAGGCCATGACAATGCAGCTCTGTTACTACGGTAATTCCTACGCTCACATCGAGCGCAACAGCGCCGGCGATGTCATCAGCCTGCTACCGCTCATGTCCGTGAACATGGACGTCAGGCTTGAAAACGACCGGGTGGTTTACCGGTACAAACGAGACACCGAGTACGCCGACTTCAAGCCGTCCGAAATCTTTCACCTCAAAGGGTTTGGATTCAATGGACTGGTCGGCCTTTCACCTATTGCTTTCGCCGCGAAGACCGCTGGCGTTGCGGTGGCGATGGAAGACCAGCAGCGAGAGTTTTATGCCAATGGTGCCAAGTCGCCCCAATTGCTGATGACCGGCGATGGAAAGGTGCTCAACAAGGAGCAGAGGGCGCAGCTCGAAGAGAACTTCAAGGAAATATCCGGCGGACCTGTTCGCAAGCGTTTGTGGATTTTGGAAGGTGGCTTTACCACCCAGGCGATCGGGGTAAGTCCGCAGGATGCGGAGACCATGTCAGCCCGAAAGTTCCAGGTCAGCGAACTGGCGCGATTCTTCGGAGTGCCGCCTCACATGGTCGGCGATGTTGAAAAGTCCACCAGTTGGGGCACCGGCATCGAGCAGCAAAATCTCGGATTTCTTCAATACACACTGTCGCCTTACCTGAATCGTTGGGAGTACGCGATCGAGCGCTGGCTGCTCAAGCCGAACCAAGTAGGTCGCCTGCATGCGGAGCACAATCTGGAAGGTCTGCTGCGTGGAGACTCCACCGCCCGAGCGAACTACCTGAAGACCAACGTCGACTCCGGACTGCTGACGGTCAACGAAGGCCGACGGCTTGATAACCGGCCGCCGCTTCCCGGCGGGGATGTTGCGACACGGCAATCGCAAAACGTACCGCTTACCCAACTTGGCCAAACGAACCCCGCACCAAGCGGGGTTTAGTTTTTCTGGAGGCTGAAATGCCGAGTATTTGCAAAACGCTGGCCTTCGACCAGGCCTCTATCAAGTTCGCCAAGGACGGTGCCCAGGGCATTTTCGAAGGCTACGCCAGCGTCTTCAGTGTCATTGACGGCGACGGCGACATCATTGAGCCCGGTGCATTTGCCCAAGCACTGAAGAGCCAGTCCCGCACGGTGGCCATGTTCTTCAACCATCGGCGCAATGAGATTCCTGTCGGCAAATGGCTCGATCTGGCAGAGGACGGCACCGGCCTTCACGTTCGTGGCGAACTTACCCCGGGCAACCCGCAATCGGACGCGCTCAAGGCCGCAATGATCCACGGCACCGTGGGCGGTATGTCGGTCGGGTTTTCAGCCGCAAAAGGAGATGTAACTCCGATCGAGACGGGCTACTCATTCAAGAGCGTGTCCCGCCTCAACGAAATCAGCATCTGCACCTTCCCTGCCAATGAACTGGCCACTGTGTCCACCCTGAAAAGCATGGACACCATCGAAAGCATCCGCGATGCGGAAAACTGGTTGAGAGATTCAGCCGGCCTTTCCAAGTCCGAAGCGCAGGCGTTTATCGCCCGCATCAAGTCCGCGGTTCGGAGTGATTCCGAAGGCGGCGACCAATCAGAAATCGCCGCGCTCCTGGAGCGCTTGAAAACATTCCCATCGCTGGAGCAGAAATAATGGACTTGGCACAAATTCAGAAAGCCATCGAGACCGCGCAGACTCGAATGACTGAGCTGTTCGATGCGCAGAAAAAAGAAATCACCGACACCGGTGAGGTCAGCAAAAAGCTGCAAGGCGAGTTGACCACCGTTCAGGACGAACTGAAATCCGCTGGTACTCGACTGTTCGATTTGGAGCAGAAGCTGTCCGGCGGCAATCTGGACGATCCGGAAAACAAGAAGAGCTTTGCCGCGCAAACCGCCATCGACTTGAACAAGTCGTGGGACGGCAAGTCTTCAGGCAAGGTCGACGTGAAAAGCTTCGACAAAGTGCTGGGCAGCACGGCTGGCTCGGCTGGCTCGCTGATCCAAGCCCAAATGAATCCTGGCATCCTTATGCCCGGCCTGCGCCGTCTGACCATTCGCGACTTGCTCGCTCAGGGCCGTATCAGTACGAACTCGCTGGAGTATGTTCGCGAGAATGTGTTCACCAACAGCGCGGCGCCAGTACCCGAGGGCACGCTGAAGCCCGAGTCGAACCTGACCTTCACCAAGCAGACCGCGAACGTGAAGACCATCGCTCACTGGATCCAGGCTTCGCGTCAGGTGATGGATGACGCGCCGATGCTGGAATCCTACGTCAACAACCGTCTGCTGTTCGGTCTGGCGTTGGTTGAAGAAACCCAGCTGCTGAACGGTGACGGCACCGGTGACAACCTCACCGGTTTGAACCAGGTGGCCACCGCATACGATGCAGCCCTGAATGCGACCGGCGACACCCGCGCGGACCAGATTGCCCACGCAATCTTCCAGACCAGCGAGTCCGAGTTCGAAGCCTCCGGCATCATCTTGAACCCGCGCGACTGGCACGCGATTGCACTGCTGAAAGATGCCGAAGGCCGCTACATTTTCGGCGGCCCAGCCGCGTTCGCTGCCAAGGTCATGTGGGGTCTCCCTGTGGTGGCCACCAAGGCGCAGGCGCTTGGCACCTTCACCGTCGGTGGCTTCGATCTGGCGTCCCAGGTATGGGATCGCATGGATGCCACCGTGGAAGTCAGCCGCGAAGACCGCGACAACTTCGTGAAGAACATGCTGACCATCCTGTGCGAAGAGCGCCTGGCGCTGGCTCACTATCGTCCAACCGCGATCATCAAGGGTGCGTTTGCACCTGCAGCCTGATCGCCAGCGAGGCAGGGGCGGGCAACCGCTCCTGTTTGACCGATGAAAAAGATTCGCGCGCTCCAACAGTTCTCCCATTTCAACGGTGGCACCTTCGATCAGCACGAGGTTCGGCCGGTCGCTGACGACATTGCCGAAGCTCTCGTCGGCATGAAGCTGGCCGAGTATGTCGATGATGACGCAGAAGCCAAGGCGAAAGCCGAAGCCGACGCCGAGGCACTGGCCGACGCCCTCGAAAAGGAAAAGGCTGACGCAGAAGCCAAGGCGAAAGCCGAAGCCGACGCCAAGGCGAAGGAAAAGGCCACCAAAAAATGACCGTCGCCGCTGCTGATCTGCTCCCCATCGAGCTGATTCGCAAGCACTTGCGTCTGGATTATGAGGACGAAGACGATCTCATAATCCTGTACGCCGAGTCGGCGTTGGCCTGGGCACTCTGGTTTTGTGACAACCCAAAGTTGCTGGAGGTCGATGACTTTCCGGCGAGCTTCAAGGCGGCGTTGCTGCTGCTCATTGGGCATTCATACGCGAATCGGGAGGCGGTGGTGGTTGGCACCATCACTGCTGAGGTCCCGATGGCCGTTGAGTCTTTGCTGTGGTCGTCTCGCAATTGGTCCGGCCCGCCTGATCCAGTGGTGATCCCATGAGGGCCGGTGCTTTGCGTCACCGGGTCACCTTCCAGGCGCTTGGTATCACGCAGGACCCTGGCACCGGCGAAGAGATCGAGGGCTGGACGACGGTGTGGGACAAGGTTCCTGCCTCAGTCGAACCGCTCAGCGCTCGCGACCTGATCGCGGCCCAGGCCGGCCAGTCCGAAGCATCGGGCCGCATGGTCATCCGATACCGCCCCGGTGTGTTGCCGACGATGCGCATCCTGCACCGCGGCGACGTGTACAACATCCAAGGCCCGCCGATGCCCGACCCTGTGTCGGGCTTGGAGTACCTCACTATCCTGGTGGCGAAGGGGTTGAATGATGGCTGAGACAGTTGAGTTCATCCTGGTGGGCATCGACTCGCTGGTTGGGAAACTCGAAGCCATCAGTTATGACATGAAGCGCAAGGGCGGGCGGTCTGCGCTGCGAAAGGTGGCACAACTGGTCGCCGACAAGATGAAAGAAGGCGCCAAGAGGATTGATGACCCTGAAACAGGTCGTTCGATCGCGGACAACGTCGCGCTGCGATGGAACGGGAAACTATTCAAGGCGAGCGGTGATCTCGGTTTCAGGGTCGGCATCTTGCACGGTGCGGTGCTGAAAAATGGCGGCGACACGTCGGCCAACTCACCAACACCGCATTGGCGTCTGATTGAGTTCGGTACCGCGAAAATGCGCGCTCAACCGTTTGCCCGGAAAGCTCTCGCTGACAACATCAGCGAAGCGACCAACACCTTCATAACCGAATACGAAAAAGCCATTGATCGTGCCATCAGGCGAGCGGCCAAGGCGTCCGGGAGTAGCTGATGCCAGCAGCACCAATATTCACCGTGAGCGCAGCTGATGCTGGCGTTCGCGCTCTGCTCGGCGTGACGCCTCACAGGCTGTATCCGTTCGGCGAGGCGCCAGAGGGAGTGGCGAAGCCGTATGCCGTTTGGCAGTTGGTCACCGGCAGCCCCGAGAACTACTTGGCGGGGCGGCCTGACATGGACGGTTTCACGCTGCAGGTTGATGTATACGCCGCAACTGCGTCATCTGCCCGGGCCGTCACCGACGCCATAGCCCATGCCATCGAGCTGAAGGCAAACGTCGTCCGCTGGGGCGGAGAGAGCAAGGACGCAGAAACAAACCTGTATCGGTCGAGCTTCGACATCGACTGGCTTGTACCCAGATAGCCAAATCCCAAACCCAAGCCCGCCATGCGCGGGTTTTTTTATGCCCGACATTTGGAGAACGCCATGTCGATCCTTTCCCAAGGAACCCAGATTTACGCACTCGTGCCGACAGTTGCGAACCCTTCGATTTTCGAGATTCTCGAGATCGAGTGCGCAACGGCATTCAGCCCCGGCGGTAACCCTGCTGACCAGATTGAAACAACCTGCCTAAGCCAGAAGGTGCGGACCTACATGCGTGGCCTGCGCACTCCCGGCCAGGCTTCGCTGACACTCAACGCGGATCCGCGCAACGCATCCCATGTGCGTCTGCATCAACTCTCCGAAGACGACAGCATCGAAAGCATTCGCTGGGCGGTTGGCTGGTCTGATGGTACCGACATCGAGCCTACCGTTGGCACCAATGGCGCCTTGGCTGCAATCAGCTTGACCACCGGTGGTACCGGCTACACGACCGCTCCAACTGTCGCTATTACTGGCGGCGGCGGTACCGGCGCGACTGCTACCGCGATCATCAGCGGCGGTGCAGTGACCGGCTTCAATATCACCAACCCAGGCGCCGGCTACACGTCGACCCCGACCATTGCTCTGACTGGCGGTGCAGGCACTGGCGCAACAGCGGCGGCCGTCCTTGGCGACAGCGACGATTTCGTTCTACCGAGCACCCGCACGTGGTTCATCTTCGACGGCTACGTCTCCGACTTCCCGTTCGACTTCGCCGCAAACGCTGTGGTCACCACTGCCGCCACCATCCAACGGTCCGGTGGCTCGGCCTGGATCCGTAAAACTGCCTAAGGGTTTGAAATGAAACTGACTCTCGAAAGTTTGAAATCGGTTGGTGCCTTTACGGGCCGGCCGGTGGAGAAGGAAATCACCTGGACCCAAGGCGCCGACGAAATCAAGGCTACGGTGTTTATTCGTCCGTTGGGATATCAGGCTGCGATCAGCGACGTGAATTCGTTGAATGGCAAGCAGGACAGTCTCGCTGGGCGTCTGGCCGCAAGCGTGTGTGATGAGAACGGTGCCCCGGTGTTTACCGTGGACGACATCACGGGCGCCGCCGACCCGGAGCGCGGTGCGCTGGACGGCCGGTTGACTGTCGCGTTGCTCGCTGCAATGTATGAGGTGAACAACGCGGGAAAGATGAAGAGCTCACCGCCCTCGACGAGCTCGAACACGAACTCGCCCTCTCGCTCGGCTGCACGATCGCGGAAGCCCGCGAAAGGGTGAGCACGCTCGAGTTTCATCGGTGGGCAAAATACCGCAAGGAGCGCGGCTCGCTGAATATGGGGCTGCGCATTGAGCGAAGTTTGGCGGTTCTTTCGGCGATGTATGCCAACAAGATCAGCAAGGACGGTGGGTTCAAGCTGACGGATTTCATTCCTCATGAAGGAAACCGAGCGCTGAGCCTAGCCGAGGCAATGAAAGCGTGGGCTTAAATACCAATAGTTCGTACTTTAGCGGTTTGGCTTCCGGCATTTAAGTCGAACAGGGCCAGGTGTTAGAGTTCCTTTTTTATGGAGGGAACTATGAAGCCTACAGTTACGGAACAAACTGGCAAGAAGCATAAGGGGAGAATGCTGGTAGGCGGTCTCGTAGCCTGCATCGGCGTTGTAATGATGGTTGGATCAGATAACCCCATGTGGGGGGCTTTAACCATGGCTGCCGGCATTGTCTTCTACCTAGCTGCGAGATTTACAGCTTGGTGGGATCACGGCTGATATAAGTGCACAAATCGAGCCCGCTAACGCGGGTTTTTTTTCGTCCGGAGAAAACATATGGCCAGCAGATCACTGGGGACACTGACGCTGGACCTAGTCGCCAAAATCGGTGCTTTCACCGGCCCGCTCGATAAAGCCAGCCAAGAGGCGAAGAAGCGTAACGCAGAGATCGCCAAGTCATTTGACAGCTTGGCGAAGGGCGTCGGTGTCGCGATAGGAAGCATCCCGGCCGTCCTGACGGCGCTGGTTGTTCACTCTGCAAGCGTCGCGAAAGAGATATCTAACCAGGCAGCGCTTGCCGGTCTCGGGACCACGGAATTCCAAAAGTACGCCGCCGCTGCGAAAACCGTAGGGGTTGAGCAGGACAAACTGTCGGACATCTTCAAAGACACCAACGACAAGATGGGTGACTTTGCGAACACCGGCGGTGGCGCGCTAAAAGACTTTTTTGAAAACATCGCTCCTAAGGTTGGACTCACTGCCGAAAGCTTCAAGAAGCTGAACAGCAAAGACGCGCTGGCGCTGTATGTCACCAGCCTTGAGAAGGCGAACGTAAATCAGCAGGAAATGACCTTCTACATGGAGGCCATCGCCAACGATTCGACCGCGCTGGTACCACTGCTGCGCAACGGCGGCAAAGCATTTGATGCACTCGGTCAGGCCGCATTGGATGCCGGTATCGTCATGGACGAGACGACGATCGCTGCTGCCAAGCAGTTCGGTATCGAGCTTCAGGGACTGGGGCAGTACATCACCTCAGCACAAACTATGCTGGCTGCTGAATTCCTTCCTGTGCTGGCCCAGTTTTCAAAGGACGTCAACCAGTCAGCAAAAGATGCTGGCGGGCTGAGTGGTGTTGTTGGCAATCTGGGTGAAAAGCTGGTCACAACAGCGGCTTTCGTTGTGAACGCCGGAGATGGCATCGTCCGTGTTTTCGACATTGTGGCCAATACGCTGGTGGGTATGTTCGCCACCGCTGTAGGACACACGAACAACTTGGCGGCCCAGGCCAACAGCGCGCTGGGCATGATCTCATTTGGCGATACTTCAAAAGAGTTCAAAGCCACCGCGGCCGCGCTTGCGAATGACGCGCAAATCCAGTTCGGTATTGCAGCTCAGGCCGCAGCGGGGATAAAGCAAAGCCTTGAAGAGCCGCTTGCTGGTGACAAATTCAAGGAGTACGTAGCTAACGCCAAAAAAGCCGCTGCGGAAATCGCATCGACCACTCTCAGCGTGACGCCAGGCAAAGGCAGCGGTGTAGATCCCAAGGCCGTTGAGCGCGCGAAGAAAGCCGCACAGGACGCCGCCACTGCTGCCAAAAAGATAAGCGACACATTCAAAAGTTCTGAGACTGACCTCGAACGCCAGATTGCACTGATCAACACCAGTACAGACGCGCAGAAAAAAGCGACTGAGATCGACAAAATTCGTTTTGAGATTTCATCGGGCAAACTGGTCGGGATCAACGCGATCCAGCAAAAGCGACTTGAAGGTCTGGCTGCCGAGCTGGATGCCTTACAAAAAATAAAGCTCGCCAACGAAGATACGGCGAAGCTGACAACCTTCGGCGACACGCTCAAGGACAGCAATCAAACGGTAAAGCAAAGTTTTGAGTTAGAGCTTGCCGGCGCAGGATCTGGCGACAAGCTGAAGGAACGGCTGCAGGCTGATCTCGCGATTCAACAGGATTACAACAAGCAGGCCGCTGACTTGCAGAAGCAGCTCAACGGTGGAGACATCACCAAAGAGTTGTACGACAAAGAAACCGAGATGCTCGGGGAAGCGCTTGCTGAGCGGATGGTTCTTCAGGAGGACTATTACAACCAGCAGGACGAAGCACAGAACAACTGGCTTGATGGTGTCACTTCTGCCTGGGAGAACTACCGCGACACGGCCATTGATTACCAGCAGCAAACGGCTGACGCTACATCCAGCGTCCTTGAGGGGACCAGCCGCGCGATTTCGGACAACCTGCAAGCGATGGTCCTAGAAAATCAAAGCTTCGGCGATTCCGTTGCGAATGTCGCCGCATCGATGGCGAAGTCAATTGTCGGTGCCTTGACGGAAATGGCCGCGCAGTGGCTGGTCTATCAGGCTGTTCAACTGATCGTGGGCAAAACCACACAGTCCGGTGCGGCGACAGCTTTGGCTGCCAACGCGACGGCGATGTCTCTCCAGGCCGGTCTGGCCGCATTCGCGTCTACCGCTGCTATTCCAATCGTTGGACCGCTGGCAGCACCTGCTGCGATGGCCACTGCTTTGGCGATCACCGGGCCACTCGCAGGCGCTGTCGGCACTGCGGCGCTTGCCGGTATGGCTCACGATGGTATCGAGTCGGTGCCGGAGACTGGCACCTGGTTGCTGCAGAAAGGTGAGCGAGTCACCACTGCCGAAACCAGTGCAAAGCTGGACTCAACCCTTGATCGCGTCAGTGCAGGCAGTAATTCCTCAGGTCCACCTGTTTTCAATCTCATCGAAGATGCCAGCAAGGCCGGTCAAAGTCGGTCTCGCCAAGTGGATGGGCGATGGGTGATTGATCAGTTCGTGTCTGATATCCGAGGCGACGGCAAGGGCGCAAAAGCCATCCAGCAAATGTTCGGCATGGGGAGAGCTGCTAGATGATTCAGTTTCCGAAGGGTTTGCCTTGCGCTCTCCGAGATGGATATGGATTCAAGCCGACGAGTCCGGTGGCCAGTACGCAGATGCAAACCGGGCGGACGAGATACCGTCGCAAGTACTCATCAGTTCCAACCGAAAGCCTTGTTACCTGGCTGTTTAACGATGCGCAGGCGCAGCTTTTTGAATCGTGGTTTGAAGAGGTTCTGATATCTGGCAGTCAGTGGTTTGAGTATGAATTGAAAACCCCACAGGGCTTCCAGTCGTACAAAGCCCACTTTCTTGATATCTACGAAGGTCCGACGCTTGAGGGCGTTAGTTTGTGGCGTTACCAGGCAACTCTGCAGTTGTGGGAAAGGCCGATCCTCACCGGGGGCTGGGCCGTCTACGCGCCTGAGTACATCCTCGGCATGAACATCCTCGACTTGGCTATCAATAAGGACTGGCCACAATGACCAGCTTCGTACTGAACCGGCTCTACTCCAGTGGAGGGCCGGAGATTCTGCATGGAACTCTGGAAGTTACCGATGGTGTGGCCCACCACTTCCTCACCAATGGGTATGAGGATTTGGAAGCGGGGCTTGAGACTGGCGGCCTCGCTACTTTCCAAGCTTGCGGCATATCCATCGCGCTGCCCAAGCGTGGTAGCGACGGAAAGCAGGACCTGAAGTTTGCGCTGTGCAACATCGACGGCAGTGTCTCAGGGTTCCTGCGTGCTGCGCTGAAGTCTGTACGGGAGATCAGCTTGGTGTACAGGGAGTACATCAGCACCGACATGGCCTACCCGTCGAAGATCCTTCGTTACAAAGTTAAAAATGGTTCTATCACGGCCACAGAGGCGCAGATTGTCGCAGGTTATTTCAACCTGCTGGAAACGCTCTGGCTTCGCTTCAACTACACCGGCGAATTCGCCCCTGGCATGCGGTACCAATAATGATTGACCACGACAAATACCTCGCGGGCCGGTACCTAGAGGGCGGGAGAGTGTGGCCGAACGTTGACTGCTACGGCCTGGTACTGGAAGTACGTCGCGACCTTGGGTTGCCTGATTGGCCTGAGTGGGCCGACATTCGTGCCGGAGACGGATCGATGGTGGAGATCGCGGGCGAGTGGTTTCCCACGTTGACACCCTGCGATCCAGAGGAGGGGGCGTTGATTGCCCTCTATCAGGGTAGCGAGATGCGCCATGTCGGCGTAGTGGTCAGGTGCGGCGCTTCACTTGAGGCGATGGAGATCACCGAAAAGCAAAACACAATCAGCCTGCCACTGCACAGGCTCAAACGCCGCTATGTGCGGGTGGAGTATTACAAGTGATCGAAATATACCCATCCCGGATTGGTGCCATGGAAGGTGATGCTGTACCGCTGGAAGCTCACGACGTGATCGAGCCGATGCTGTTGTCAGCTTGGCTTTCCGAAAATGTCCGTGGTTTTAACTTGGATAGAGCCCATCCGATCTGCATCGAGGTTGCGGGCTCCGTGGTGCTTCCTGAACAATGGCCCCAAACGATCATCACACCAGATATCGAGGTCAGAATTTTCCCCGAAGCGCGCGCCGGTGCGGCAGTAGTAGCGGCCTGGGCGGCCGTCGCGCTGGCGGCAATCTCAATTGTCATGGTGCTGACCATGCCTAAAGCTGCGAAGGCCAGCAAGCAACAGCAGGGCGATGATTTGGATGCTGCCACGGCCACTGGCAATCATGCAAAGCTGAACTCTCCGATACGTGAGCTTTTGGGAATGGCCAAGGTCTACCCAGACTTATTGGTTCCTCCTGTATCGCGCTTTGAGAACAAGCGCATCATGAGAACCAGCTTGTGCTTGTCGGTTAGCAGGGGGCACCTGTCGATCCCTCCCAGCTCTATCAAAATTGGTGACACGCCTGTTGCGGCATTCGGGTCGGATGTGAACTATTCGATTTATGAGCCCGGTGAGTCGTTGGGCGCCGATATCAGAACGCAAAACTGGTACCCAGTCACCGAGGTTGGCGGCACCAATGCCGGCACAGCGGGGCTTGATCTTTCCAGCACAGCGCCAGCAGATGCGGCTGTCATCGCCGACTCTTTGCTTTTGAGCGGGAGCTCTATTTCGCTGTTGGGAAACGCTCCGAAATTTCCAGAGGTGTGGGCGTCTGGAACCGTAGTCAGGCTGGTGACGCCCGATACATACACGGTTACCAGCGCGGCGGGATACAGCAAAATATCCGGGCAATTCGTCGATCTGTACCCATTTGTGGGGATGAAGGTCACGCTTAAAAGTGATGATGAGCTCGACCTGATAATCGCCAGTTACTCGCCATATGTTCCGCCTGTCGCGGGCGTGGGTGGTACTCCGTCAGCGGTCTTGGCCAGTGCAGCGCCAAGTACCTATGATTTCACGGGCTCTGCTGTGGTGTGGACAATCACCTTCAATGGTATTGCGCGAACGGTTTCCCTCAGCACCAACTACACGAACATGAGTGGTTTGATCGCATCGATCACTGCGCAACTGACGGGCTCAGGTCTTGTGGCTCAGGACAACTCGGGTCGGGTCAGGCTGGTTGAACCGTTGAGCCCATACAAGGGCGGACCTATTACCCAGTCCAGCGCACCCGTGCAGATTTTCGGGTCGGGGCCGACGTACACCGTGGGCACTGCGTCTTCGGGTGGCACCGCTGAACAGGCCGCATTCATCACCCTCAAATTCGACAACGGAACGCCGTTTACTGGAGTGCCGCCGGGGCAACAAAGGATCGCAATTGGCTATCGCGGGCTCCGATTCAAGATTGCGTCGATCAGCGGCTTTACCGCAACACTTCAGCGTCTTACGGACGCCGGTCTTGTTGATACTGCTTGGGGTGGTTTTACCGAACGAACGCTTCTCGACTTCATGTTGACCGGTAGCGGCGGCACCATTAATTGGATCGGTTCATTTATGGGCTGCCCGGAAAATGAGTTGGCCACAGAATCGGAGTACGACATATTTTTTAGTCAGGGGCTTTGCTACTACAACAAGACCGGGAAAATTCGGACGCTCACAAGGTCAGTCGAAGTGCAGTGGCGAGATGCTGCACTTGCAGGGGCCTGGAACTCAATCACCCACACCTACACCGACACGACCGCAGACCAGATCGGTTTCACCCATAAGGTGGTGTTTCCTTACCCGTTGCGGCCAGAGTTTCGGATGCGTCGGGTTGAGCTTGTCGAGGGCGGGCAGGTGCGTGATGCCATTCAGTGGTATGGACTCAGGTCCAGGCTTCCGGCTCCAGCGTCGTATGCCGGAATCACCGTAATCGCCTTTGACATGCGCGGCGGAGATCGTCTAAGCGCCCAATCGGAGCGCCAGATTAGCTGCGTGCCCACGCGGATTTATGACAATGCGCCGGCCCGATCGATAAAAGGTGCAGCCCTGCACGTGTGCCAAAGTCTTGGCATCGATGAATCATTAATTGATATGGACGCAATCACGGCGACCGACCTGGATTACTGGAGTCCACGGGGCGAGCTGTATGACATGTCGCATGAAAAGGCCATTCCTGTCCGCGAAGCGCTTCAGGGGATATTCACGGCCGGCATGTCTCATCTGTCGAGCGGTAGTGGTCTTCTCAGTGTGAAGCGTGAAGGCATACAGCCTGCGCGCGGTGTGATCACACCACACGAAATGACCAGCGAATTGACCGCCAGCTTCACAGCGCCAAGCCCGGATGACTTCGATGGGGTCGACGTGGAGTACATCGACCAGTACACGAACCGCAAGGAAACAGTTCCGTGCAGGCTGGATGGAAGTCTGGAATTGAAGGTGGACAAAATTCAGCTCGACGGGGTGTCTGACCGAACCAGGGCCTGGCGCATTGGTATGCGTCAATTGCGCAAGTATCAGTTCTCTCGCTGGGGTTACAGCGTGGACACAGAGATGGACGCTCTCGTGTTCGATGACATCGACCGCATCACGCTGGCCGATGACATCCCGAACACCACGAGCAGCGCTTTGATCACTGAGGTTGAATTGGTTGGCGGCCAGTACCTGCTCACGCTGAGCGAGGAGATGGATTGGTCTATGGCCGCACCACGTGCGGTGATCCGCCGGCACGACGGAACGGTAACCAGTCTGTTCGAGCCGATGGCGGCGGGGTTCCACCAGGTGCTTGTGCCATCCACCGCAATCGACTTCGACATTGTCACTGACCTCAGTATTGAGCCTGCACGCTTCCTGTTTGGGCCGAGCGAACAAGTCGGGTACCCCGCAATGATCACCGAAATAACCCCGAATCAGGATGGAACCTGCGCGGTTACTGCTGCCGAATACTCGCCAGTGTTCTATGCAGATGATGACAACGAGCCGCGGATCGCGGCTTAGCAAAAACCTTTCCGGGCCCACCATTGAGTGGGCTTTTTTTTGCCTCGGGGAAAACCATGGCCTATAACACCGGGAATCCTGTTGAACCAAACGGCTCGACTGACCCACGCGACCTTCGTGACAATGCCCAAATCCTCGACAAGCTCGTAAACAGCTCCAATCTTACTTGGCTCGGAAGGCTAGGTAAGGCAATCAAGACGTGGGCGGGCATGACGGCAGAGCATGATGCCGCGCAGGTGCAGCGACGCACTGAGTTCGCCGCCGATCAAGCGGAGCGAGAAGTTGAGTTCGCCGCCGATCAAGCGGAGCGAGAAGTTGAGTTTCAACAATTTCTCATCAGTAGCGGGTATGAAACCGCCGTCGATTACGTCGCAGGGATCAGCATTACCCGGCCGACGCAGGTCGTTCGCTATGCGGGCGAGCTCTACCGTGGCAAGGATGCAAGCCTTCCTTTCACCACAACGACCTGGGCGGCGGATGCGCCAAAGCTGCTGGCCATCGGTGACGCGGCCCTTCGCCAAGAACTAGCAAGCACCGTTGGCACGACGAAGATCGGGCGAGGAGGTCAAACCCTTGAGCAATCGCTTAATCTGCTGACAAAGCAGCAGGGCGACTATGTTGCCATGTCCATGTTTGACGACATCGGAAACATTGACTACCTGTTGGCCGGCATTGCGGCGGGGTCTGTGACCATCGCTGTTACTGGCGACTCTATCCTTGAGGGTAACTCGCAGCTTTTCTATGAAGACTCGTCGATTGGCATTTTGCGCCGATCTCTGATCAATCAGAATCCTGGGCTGACGATCAACATCGTCAATTACAGCATTGCCGGCGTGGCCATGGGCGGCCTTGCAGACCCGAACTATAAGGGCGGACCTCCCGGCGTAGATCCAAACGTCGGGTTCTACAGGGCGCCGGGCGGCTTCGCTGACAATTCTTGGCCGGTAGGCTCCACTGTCGGCCTGTCGTGGATTGACCACGCCCGCAACGCAGCGCCTCACTTACTCATCATTGGCCTTGGCGCAAACGATACTTTTGGCGATAGTTATGTGTTCGCGAGCCAAATGCAGGCAGTAATCGACTACACGAAATTCTGGACGAACCCGCCATCCATCGCCATCGTGCCGACTGCGCTGCCATCAAAAAAGCACCCAGTCGGTGCTCCTTTGCAACTTCCGCTGCAACGCAACGCGGACACAGCACGCGGCAAGGCGCGCGAAAACAATTGCACGTTGCTGGACGTAAACCGTCGCCTTTGGCTCATGCGTGAAGGGATCGATATCTGCAATAAAAAGTACAGCGGTGAAAGCGGGTGGGGCAACTACCCGTCCGGTTGGGACTTAGGGTCGTCGTCTTACGTTTTTACCACTCCAGGTTCGGTGCTGTCGGGCTTCGGAAAAATCACCAGAAACGTGACGTCCGAGGATATCCACGTCGGTGCGACGTTCGTTTGCTCGAACTACGCGACCGCTGTACCTGGCATATTTTATCGCTCTGAGGGATCAAACTTTTGTTACACGCTTTCGATTGTTGCGGGAAACAGCCTACGCCTCGACTATAACGGCACAAATATTCTGACTCGCGCACTTGGCTTTACAGTGGCAAATGGTACTGCGGTTCGCCTTGAGGTTCGTTGCGAAGGCGCCAAGCATATGCTGTATGTAAACAGCATCTACCAAACGGCGGTGTGGAACTATCTTGGCCTTTCGGCTGGCAGTCACGGCATTAACATTACGGGCTCAACGGGAACGGACTCTGCTGTTTTCGACCTGCAAGCGCGCTTCGGTAATCGCTATGTTGTCGGCACCCCGCAAATGACGGATGACGACATTTATGGCGTCGACGACTGGCTAACCAACCCCAATTCAGACGGCGGCAACGCCATCAACCACCACTCCAAAAAGGGCGGAATTCTTATTTGGGGCGTGGCGTTCTCGGCTCTACTTCACGTATTTAAGCGAGCCACGGATAACACAAAAGTAAAAACAGTACGGATCAAGGGCATCAACACTACGACAGCCTTTGACGCAGCCGCCGGGCAGTTTGTGGCGGTTCGGATTGATGGTGTGCCGGGCAACGCTTCGTGCGTGGTCGTAGTAGCCGCGAATAGTTCAGCGATCGCTAACGCTGAGGCATGCCAGAAGGTCGTTGGCGGGAAAACCGTAGTGGTTGACGTGGTCCTTACGGTTACCGGGGTCATCTTGCCCGTAAATCTTGTGCTGCCGCCGGGAAATTGGTCGGTGCGCGCGACCTGTACCTTGGCGCGCAACTCATCGGGCTATCAAAACAACCTCAGTGTCGAAGCAATAAGCACCTACTAAAACAAGCACGCCAAATTGCCTGTCCATGGAAGGGCAGGTTTGACCAACACAAACAAAAGCCCGCCGAGCGCGGGTATTTTTTTGCTTGGAGAAAAGTTATGCCCGTAACCGATAAAGACCGCGACATCCTTGCGCGCACGCTGTGGGGCGAAGCGCGCGGCGAAAGCCTGGCAGGGCAGATCGCCGTGGCCTGGACAATTCGCAACCGCGTGAACGACGGCAAGGACAGATCGTGGTGGGGGGAGGGATATGCCGGTGTTTGCCAGGCGCCGTATCAGTTCAGCTGTTGGAACAAGAGCGACCCGAACTACGGCTACCTGATCGGCGCAAAAGCGATCCCGTTTCGCGAGCTTGCCCAAGCACGGATCGCCGCTGACCAGGTCGTCGACGGGAAGGTGTCAGATCCCACCGGCGGTGCCACGCACTACTACGCCATCGCGATGAAGAAGGCCCCGGGCTGGGCGGCGAAAGCAAAAGAAACGCTGAGGCTTGGTGGTCATGCGTTCTTTAAGGATGTGCCATGACAGCCTTTCATGATGATTTATTCGTTACGTGAGTAGTTAGTCAAATCGTGTCGATCATTTTGATTTTGCGAGAACGCTTGGTCGAGATTCAGAATTCGCTTTGTTGAGGGATTAGTTAGCCGAGAGCTGATATTAAAGTAGGGATATTTTCCTCGCACGTCGGGGTGAAGGAATGCTGCAACCTCTACATCAGAAGTTGATACATATCGTCCCGCCCATCTCTCGATCAGGTGCTTTATCTGAAAGGGCGTTTTCACCAAGCCTTTAGTCTTTGCCTGTGCATCAAGCCATTCATAAGCAAAGCGTATGCAGTCGTTGTGTTCGTGCAGCGGACTCTCCCCCGACGAATAAGGGGTAACTTTTTTTGCGGCTTTGATCTGCTCATCAGTAAGCATGCGTGTCTCCTGTTTGATTGTTGTCAAAAGGCTATCACGATATAGACCTCAAGGTTGGCAAACAGTGATACCGGCTCAAGCCCGTGGCTTTGATTTAGAATAAGTCACTGGTTGGAGCTCCTTCGATCGGACTTATCAAGTCGGGTCCCTGGTTGCGCACATTGCCAATCGCGCGGTCCACCTTGAACCATTCGAATACCTCAGTGGGTTCGCCCTGGTGCATCACCAACTGCTCGGCGCGTTCCTTTGGCGTGGCCGGGTCCAACCATTCCCGGGCCAGTTCGGACGACAGCGTCACCGGTCGTCGATCGTGGATGTCTACCATGCCACCAGCGCTATCAGCAGTGATGATGACGAAACCATCGTGCTCGCTGGGCTCATGTTCGGCATTTGGGTATTGCCCAATCGCGGCGCACAGTATTGGCGACCGGTCCCGCCGGCGGATCAAGTAGGGCTGCTTCTTCGGCCCGCCTTCGTCGACCCATTCAAACCAGTTGTCGATTGCGATGATTGCCCGGTGCGGCCAAATTGCGCGGAAGAATGGGCCGTGGGCGACTTTCTCGACCCGGGCGTTGATCGGCGCGGCGCGATCCATGGCCCAGTGTGGCCGCCATCCCCAGCGGACCATGTCGGCGTGCAGTACGTTCTCCTCAAGATGGAAGAGAGCGAGCTGAGTTGTCGGTGCGGCGTTATAGCGCTAGAAGGGCTGCTCACCAGTATTGTTGATGAGTGCCCCCGGCATACTCAATGCCGCCACGAAGTCGTGAATGCCTCGGTACTGGGAAAGTCGTCCACACATTGCCACATCCTCACGTCGTGCTTTCAGCGTAGACCAGCCAATGTCGGCTTCGTTACAAACCCTTTTCCGAAGCAGGTCGGACAGTCTTCGCGCGGACCGAAGCGATCAAAGCACGTCGGGCAGGTGCAAAAGCTTGCCAGGTCGAGAAGTGGCCGTGCCTTTTCGAAGGCGCGCAGATCGTGACTCTCCCGGGCAAGCTGGGCAGTGTCGACCAAGGCGCGGTACATGTCGGGGTCTTCGATCGGTTCGTAGGTCGCTCCCTCGACCACGCGTTGAGTCTCGATAAGGTCGTACAGTCGCCCGTCGGACATGGCCATAGTCAGCCCGGTAATTCTCGCGATAGTTCCAGAGGCATTGAAAACAAGGTTCGCTCCGCTGGCGTCGGGATAGACCTTGCCGTCGTAGCCAGACCGCAGAGGATCAGCAAGCGAACTGGCGTCGTAGAAAATGGACCTGCCAATGCGACCGAATAAGGTGGTAGTCCCGCGCAATACGACGTCATAGGAAGACGCGCCGGAGTAGCGAGGTGGCGAGTCATGCAGCTCTTCCACGGCATGCCAGTAGGCGGCGTTCGCCATTTCATCCATGTCGAACTGCTCAAGCTTGTCGATCAAGCCCTCGGCGGCCAAGGTTTCGCTCATTGAATGAAGAGTCTGGCGATGCGCCTCCGGGTTCTGCATTCGGAACTCATGGTTATCAAGGGTCGAGCGCCACTGCTGAAGCCTCAGCACTTTTGCCTGGTCAAAATTCATCGTGACAATTCACTGTACAAATACTGGTTGTATGTACAGTAATCGAGCTGACGCCGTTGGGCGAGGGGGAAGCGACGAGCTGCCGCCTTGTCACTCGGGCGTCATGAGCACCGCGAGCGTGATCTTGATGAACTCCTCGTTACGGTCAATCGTCTCCAGAGCGCCTCGCACATTGTCGGCAACCTCGGCGGACCCTCGCTGCTCGACCCAGTTTGTCAGCTCCATGATGGCGGCCTCAAGGGCGAGTTGGTTCTCGTTGATCTTGTAAAGTAGGGAAGGGAGCAGGTCTGAATTTGGCATTGTGATTTCCTCCGTGAAAGAGGAGAGCGTAGCAGTCAAAAAAGGGATTGGTATTCGGTCGGCAGAACGCCGGGGACGGGGGGAGTACTGTAGGAATATACAACGCTAAGTTATTGATTCTTATAGGTGTATGTTACGGTTTTCAACCCTGCACAAAACACCTGTTTATTGTTATAGATCAATAGGTTGCATTGGTTTCGTGGTCACCTTGACATGGTGGCGGTCTAAGCAGGCCCCGCGATTGCCGCGGAGCCGACATTACTTTACTTGCCGAGCTTCTTGCGGACGTCCGTCACCATCGGCCCGACCGCTTTCACAGCGGCTTTGAGCTGGTCCTCGGTGACGCCAAATTCTTTCGCCCAGTACTTCAGCTCCCAAGCCTCAGATGTGTTCACGCGAGCTCTGTCTTTCGGGCCGCGGTTGTGCAGATCATCAGCCATCTTCAATTTCCTTTTGGTGGGCCTGGGGCAGTCCAGGCCAATCCAGCATAGACCATCAGGAAGTGGTCGCCGCCCAATGCATTGCTGCGCAAAACCTCCTCTGGAAGCCACGGTTTACCGTTTGCATAAGCACAAAAAGGCGGATGTTTTGCTACCCTCAGAAAGGGCTGTTATCCTTATAAAACAATTGCTTGGGTCGCTACAGTCCCCAGCATGGGGTGCTAGGGGTCGAGTGTTCGAATCACTCCGTCCCGACCATATAATTCAAAAGGGTCGCGAGATTTTATCTCGCGACCCCTTTTTTATTAGTAAGTGTTTTTACCCCCCCAAGACTGGCTCTGGGTTCTATTCGGCATCGGTATCAATAATCAACGCAAACTGGTTGGAGATTCCTTGCCCGCCGACGTTACGATGGATTTTTCCTGGCGTTTGCTGAGATCAAAATATTGATCTCAGCAATCAGGTCATCGACTGCCGAGAGCATGAGTTCGATCGTTGTTTCATCAACGAATCCTCCATCCCGGCATTTTTTTGACCATTGGTGTCTATTTAACTGCATACACCTTGCGCACATACCCTGTGCTTTTCCAGGCGCACGGTGCGCCCTGCGCGACGAACACGCTGTCACCGGCGTTGACTGTAACGCTTGATCCGTCAGATCCCTGTAGGGTCACGCTGCCTTCGATCAAGTACATCAGCTCATTGAGCTTGTGCGCTCGGCCGTGTCGCTCGTAAGGCGTCGAGTCCCAGACCCCGACGCGCAGATTGGTTGCCGCATCCTCGAAGGCATTACGTGAACGGCATTGCGGCGTCGGGCCGATCAATATTTGCGGTTCTGGTGGGGAGGAAGGGGACAGCATCGCCAGCGGATCCAGCAAGGTCAGGCCGGGTGTCGGGGTTACGGTGGTCATAGTACAAAACGCCCATTGCGTACCGATCTGCGCCTCGATCTGTAGCGCGGTCCCGCGACCGATCACTGCGCTTGCGCCGATACCCAATTGCAGTGTCTGCTCATCGGTTTTTAGCACGACATGACCGGCATGGATCACGATCACTTCTGTGTGTGGGAAGTCATCGATATCAAGCACATCACCGATTGCCACAATGCCGGCAGACACGCCGTCGGTCCCGGACCAGGCGACCTGACGACAGTCAATCAACGGATCGGCAGCACTCAATGGCAGCGATTTGAAAGGTGTGGCAACGCGACTGCCGTCGGCTCGAGCTAACAGTAAAACGGTAGGTTGGGGCATGCGGGTGACGCTCCATACAAATAAAAGTGTTGGATGGTGAGGGTTCTATCAAGGCAAGCGATCAGGCGATGGCTTGGGTGACCAGGGCAAACTGGCGCACGCCGTTGCTGGCTTGCGGCGGTGTGCCACGGGCCATTTGCGCCACGGTATCGACCTGTTTTAGGCCGGCGGTTTCCAGCCAGTCGCTCAAGCCACAATCCGCCGGAATGTCGATACGCACGAAGGTGTCCGGCACTTGGGCCAGTAACACGCCGATCAGATGTTGAGCTTGTTCAAGGTTCTCGCAGACCACCGGGCCAATAACTCGACCCCGGCCGTAGGGGCGCAACATGGCGAAGGCGCGCAGTTGGCCATCGCACTCAATGCCCACCGAGTGCTCGACGACCTCGAGCAGGTCGGTGATCACGGTACTGCGCTCCAGCCCAGTACCGGCGTTAGCCAGTTCCAGCACGCGCGCCTTATCGGCGTCATGCAGTGGGCGACATTTTTCATCATTGGCCAATGGGGTAATTGCCGGGACTTGCGCCTGACCTTGTTGCTGCAGAATCCGACCGAACTCGACGAAGCCCTGGCTCACGTAAAGCGGTGCTCCGGCTAAGGTTGCGTTCAAAACCGGGATGCGTGGCTGGCACGCATCAAGCGCCCGTTCCATCAATTGGCGTCCGATCCCCTTGCCTTGATAGGCGTCGCTCACGATCACCAACCCGATGGTGGAGAAATCACCCTGGGGGCATGCGAATGCGGTGCCGATCAGGCGCTCGCCATCGAGCGCCACAAAGCCATCGCTGATCCGCAGCAGCATGGCCCAGTCATCCAGCCGATGGGGCCACTTCAATTGCACGGACAACGCGTGGGCTGCCGGTAGATCCGCAACCGTCATAGGGCGATAACCATAGGTGGATTGTTGCGAGTCGGACATGGCGAGTCTCCGTTAAAAAGTGTTCACGAGCGGCCGGATTTCCAGCGCGGTGATGCCTGTATCCCATCTGCATGAAGGACTGACAAGAGGGCGATGTACATTCGGCAGATTCCGCGAGGCAGAGGCCGCAAGACCACATTTACTACTTAATCGCATGGCAAGGTCGGCAGCAAATGCCTGGGCTTTTTTTCTACTATGGAAACAGAGTAAACGACTCGCCGGCTCATATCTGGAGCGCTCCATGGACAGTTTTGATCCTCGCCTAATCGCTGTGCGCAGCGCTCATTTCATTGGTGGCCAATACCGCGATGCTCAGCCTGTACTGGAGGTGATGCGGACGGCCAGGTGTATGCCGAGCCAACCTTGGTGGACGAGGCTGTCAACTATGCCTGGCAGGCGTTCACCTGCAGTGATTGGCCAGCCGTCTACCTCGGGAGCGGGCGCGGGTCATGCGTCGTTGGGCCGATCTGATCGACGCGGATGCCGAGACTCTCGCACCGCTTGAAGCGGCGGGTTCGACCCGACCACATAAAGACGTGTTGGCCTGGCATTCGAAGCCAATTTGCGTTTCAAAAGCGTGCTGATCGACATCCTCCAATAACATCGCGATCCCGCAGGTAGCTGGCCAGCCGGAGAGAGATGGCAGGCTCCAAACCACAGCAAACGGGCGCTTCCTCAGGGGAGCGCCCGTTTTCGTTCAGTCCGGCGCAGTTTCTGCGGTTAATGACGGCACGCGCGGCTCGTACAGGATTATAAAGGTCCATAAAAGCGCACAAATACGGGGTTTGCCCAAGATAGGAGCGCGCCGCAAAGTCTGCTGAGGGGGGAGGCTAAAACGGTGGTTTGTATCGAGTAGAGGTCGCTTTTAACGCCATCTGCTGAATTCACGGTGTTGTAATGACGGTGTGCTGCAGCGATGCATCACAGCTTCTTGAATGAAGCGAATGTTAGTCACGCCATGACCTAAACGAACTTCAGGACCGCACTCAATGAGCTTTCTTCGCCCCAAATTCATTACGTTCGACTGCTACGGTACACTGACCAATTTTCACATGGGCACGATGACTCGCGAGATTTTCGCTGATCGCGTTCCTGCGGCGCAGATGGACCAATTCGTCAAGGATTTCTCGGCCTATCGCCTGGACCAGGTCATGGGTGACTGGATGCCTTATGACGAAATCCTCAAGACCGCCCTGGCCCGGACCTGCAAGCGTTGGGGTATCGAATACCGCGACGAAGGCCAACTGTATTACGACGCCGTACCCACCTGGGGCCCGCACCCTGACGTGCCGGCAGGTCTGTCGAAAATCGCCGACAAAATCCCCCTGGTCATTTTCTCCAACGCCAGCGACAGCCAGATAATGTCCAACGTCGACAAGCTCGGCGCGCCGTTCCATAAGGTCTTCACCGCCGAACAGGCACAGGCTTACAAACCACGTCTGGCCGCCTTTGAATACATGCTCGACAACCTCAACTGCGGCCCGGAAGACATCTTGCATGTGTCCTCCAGCTTCCGTTATGACCTGATGCCGGCCCATGACATGAAGATCAAGAACAAGGCGTTTGTCGCCCGTGGTCATGAAGTTCCTGCCAATGCCTTCTACAGCTACCAGCAAATCCCCGACATCGGCGGACTGGCGGCATTGGTCGGTCTTTGAGTTGTAACGTAATGGCACTTTTCCTGGCATAGGCGGATTAGACATGGGCAGTGAATCCTACTGGCTCGACACCGCACCGGCGTTCACCGGTGCCCAGCTCGGCGCGTTGCCCGGGCAGGTCGACGTGGCCATCGTCGGTGGCGGTTTCACCGGCCTGGCGGCGGCTCGGGCGTTGGCCTTGAAAGGCGCCAGTGTCGTCGTGCTGGAGGCCGGGCGGGTGATCGGTGAAGCCTCGGGACGCAACGGCGGCCAGTGCAATACCGGGGTGGCCCAGGACTTCGCCGGTCTTAGTGCCAGCCTCGGTGTCGACAAGGCTCGAGCCTATTACAAGGCTTACGAAAGTGCGGTGCAGAGCGTGGTGTCGCTGGTAGATCAGGAGCAAATCGCCTGTGATCTGATCCGCAACGGCAAGCTCAAACTGGCAGCCAAGCCGATGCACTACGAAGGACTGGCACGAACCTGCGAGCTGATTCGTCGGGAAGTCGATGCCGATGTCGAGTTGCTAAGCGCCGAACAGACCCGCAATGAAGTGCGTTCGGCGCAGTTCCACGGTGGCTTGCTGCAACGCAACGGTGTGCAGATGCACGTCGGGCGCTTCGGTGTCGGCCTGGCGGAAGCGGCGGTACGACATGGTGCGCTGATTCATCAAGGCACCTCGGTAATGGACTGGAAAGCCCGGGCTGGCGGATATCAGGTCAACACAAGCAAAGGTTCGCTGCACGCCGGGCAAGTGATGCTCGCCACTGGCGCCTGTCAGCACGGCGGGCTGGGCTGGTATCGGCGGCGGATCGTGCCGGTGGGCAGTTTTGTGATTGTCACAGAAGTCCTGCCGCAGTCGTTGATCGAGCAATTGCTGCCCGGTCATCGTGCCTATGTCACCAGCCGCATGATCGGTAACTATTTCCGCTTGACCCCGGACAACCGCCTGCTGTTTGGCGGTCGTGCGCGGTTTGCCATGTCCGACAGCGTCAACGACGCCAAGAGCGGCAAGGTGCTGCAAGCGGCGATGGTGCGGATGTTCCCGCAGTTGGCCAACGTAAAAATCGATTACTGCTGGGGCGGGCTGGTCGACATGACTTCCGACCGTTTGCCTCGGGCCGGTCAGCACGGTGGGGTTTATCACTCCATGGGCTACAGCGGTCACGGGGTGCAGATGTCGGTGCACATGGGCCAGGTCATGGCCGAGGTCATGGACGGCAAGGTCGAGGCCAACCCCTGGCGTGAACTGGACTGGCCGGCGATTCCCGGGCATTTCGGCAAGCCGTGGTTCCTGCCGCTCGTGGGCGCTTATTACCGGTTCCAGGATTATTTACATTGAATTTGAAGTTGTGGCTTCACCGTCGTTTGCGTTTCAAGACGCTCCGGACAACCGCGAGCATGAGCCTTCTCATTATCGACAGGTACAGCTGATATGACTGACAACAAGATCGACTCGAAACTGATCTCCGGCCAAGAAAGCCTGAGAGTATTCGAAGGCCTCAATCGCGGCATGTCACGCCGCAGTGCCTTGCAAATGCTGGGGGTGGCCGGGGTTGCTGCCGCAGGCGCCGGTAGCCTGTTCGGTGCCGCCGGCAAACTGTTTGCCGACGAAGCCGCGAGTCCTGGCAAAGGCAAGCCGGGCGGGCGGATTCGAGTCGCCGGCATGACCAGTTCCACCGCCGATACGTTAGACCCGGCCAAAGGTTCCTCATCCACAGACTACGCGCGCCATTTCATGTTCTACAACGGCCTGACCCGTTTCGACAGCCATATGGTGCCGCAATTGGAGTTGGCCGAGCGCATCGAAACCAGTGACGCCACGCTCTGGGTGATCACCTTGCGCAAAGAGGTGACCTTCCACAATGGCAAGGCTCTGACAGCCGCTGACGTGGTGTTTTCTCTATTGCGGCACAAGGACCCAATCACGGGCTCCAAGGTCATGCCTCTGGCGGAGCAGTTTGCCGAAATCAAGGCCACGGGCACCAACGAAGTACATATCCGTCTGAGCGGCCCGAATGCCGAGCTGCCGTCGATGCTCGCGGTTTCACATTTGTTAATCGTTCCCGAAGGCACCACCGACTTCAACCAGGGAATCGGCACCGGGCCGTTCAAGGCCAAGGAGTTCAAACCGGGTGTGCGTTCGCTTGCTGTGCGCAACACCGACTATTGGAAACCAGGTCTGCCTTACCTGGACGAAATCGAATTTATCGCCATTGGCGATGAACCCTCGCGGATTAATGCGTTGCTGTCGGGCGACGTGCACATCATCAACGAAGTCAACCCGCGCTCGACGGTGCGTATCAAGGCCAGCGCCAAGCACCGGGTCGTCGATGCGCCGTCGGGCAACTACACTGACTTGATCATCCGTCAGGATCAGTTGCCCGGCAAAAGCCCTGAATTCACCCAGGCCATGAAGTACCTGATTGACCGCGAGCAGATCAAATCCGCGGTGTTCCGTGGCTTCGCGGTCGTGGGTAACGACCATCCGATTGCCCCGGGTTCGCGCTACTACAATGCCGATCTGCCGCAGACCGTCTACGACCCGGAAAAAGCCAAATTCCTGCTGAAGAAGGCCGGCATGGAAAGCATCAGCATGCCGGTGGCAGCATCGCCGGCCGCCACCGGTTCGGTGGACATCGCGGTGCTGTTGCAACAGTCGGCGAAACAGGCCGGGCTCAAGCTCGACGTCAACCGCTTGCCGAGTGACGGCTACTGGTCCAACCACTGGATGAAGCACCCGCTGAGCTTCGGCAACATCAACCCACGGCCGAACGCCGACGTGATGTTCTCGCAGTTCTTCCAGTCGAAAGCGCCGTGGAACGAATCCGGTTGGCAGAACGATCAGTTCGACCAGTTGCTGATGCTCGCTCGTGGTGAAACCGACGACGCCAAGCGCAGCAAGATGTACGCGGACATGCAAACCCTGGTGCATGACCACTGTGGTATCGGCGTGCCGGTGTTTATCAGCAACATCGATGGTGTCGACCAGCGCGTCAAGGGCTACGGCAGCAACCCGCTGGGCGGCTTCATGGGCTACATGTTCGCTGAGCAGGTCTGGCTGGACGCTTGATGGATGCTCGGTTGGTACGTCAAGGACAGCGCAGGAGGGTAGGCGATGAATAGCAACACACTGTGGTTGATCGGCCGGCGTTTGGGCGCCGCGATCGTGACTTTGTTGATCGTGTCCATGGTCGTGTTTGCGATCACGGCGGTCCTGCCGGGGGACGCGGCGCAACAATCCCTGGGACAGTTCGCCACGCCGGAACAAGTGGCGGCGCTGCGCCTGAAACTGGGGCTCGATCAGCCCGGTGTGCTGCGTTACCTGCACTGGTTGATGAACCTGCTCAGCGGTGACATGGGGGTATCGGTGTCCAACGCCATGCCGGTCAGCGAGTTGATGGCCGGCCGCGTACCGAACACCCTGATGCTGGCGGCCGCTACGGCGCTGGTGTCGGTGCCGGTGGCATTGATTCTGGGCATCGGCTCGGCGATGGCGCGCGGTGGGCGCATAGACAGCTTCCTGAGCTTTTTCACCCTGGCCATGGTCGCCGTCCCGGAGTTTCTGGTGGCGACCCTGGCGGTGCTGATTTTTGCGGTAAACCTGGGCTGGTTGTCGGCGTTGTCCTATGCCAGCGACATCACCTCACCCTGGCAATTCATGCGCACTTACGCCTTGCCGGTGATGACGCTGTGCTGCGTCATCGTCGCGCAAATGGCCCGGATGACCCGGGCTGCGGTGATCGACCAGCTCGACAGCCCTTACGTGGAAATGGCTCGGCTCAAAGGCGTCAGCCCGATGCGCATCGTGCTGCGCCATGCCTTGCCCAATGCCATAGGGCCAATTGCCAACGCGATCGCCCTGAGCCTGTCGTACCTGCTGGGCGGGGTGGTGATTGTCGAGACGATCTTCAACTATCCCGGCATCGCCAGCCTGATGGTCGATGCCGTGACCAACCGTGACATGGCGCTGGTTCAGGCCTGCACCATGCTGTTTTGTACGGCATACCTGGGGCTGGTGCTACTCGCCGACCTTTGCGCGATTCTGTCTAACCCGAGGCTGAGAAACCAATGAACAATCTCATTGTGAAATCGACGCCTGTGACCCCCGACCTGTCGACTGGCAAGGGGGCTCATGGCCCGGGCTGGCTGGGTCTGATCGGGGCTGCGATGTGCGTTATCTGGTTGCTGGTGGCGATCTTCGGCCCGTGGTTGGCTCCACACCCGGTGGGCGAAGTGGTCTCCGATAATGTCTTCGACAGCATCAGCCCCCTTTACCCGTTCGGCACTGATTACCTTGGGCGTGACATGCTTAGTCGCATCCTCGTAGGTGCACGGTTCACCGTTGGCCTGGCGTTGATCGCGGCGGTGTTGGCCAGCGGTCTGGGTACCAGTTGCGCGCTACTGTCTGTGGTTTCGCCCAAATGGCTGGACGAAGTGATCAGTCGCTTGATGGATGCGTTCATTTCGATCCCGAGCAAGATGCTGGCATTGATCATGGTCTCGGCTTTCGGCTCCTCAGTGACCTTGCTGATTTGCACCGCCGTATTGAGTTTCACCCCCGGCGCGTTTCGCATTGCGCGCAGCATGGCGGTGAACATCGAGGCGCTGGAATACGTGCAAGTGGCCCGTACCCGTGGTGAGCGTCGGTTGTACATCGCTTGCGTAGAAATTTTGCCCAACATGCTCAATCCGGTGTTGACCGACCTTGGCCTGCGCTTTGGCTTCATCGTGTTGCTGCTCAGCGGCATGAGTTTCCTTGGCCTCGGCGTGCAGCCTCCAGATGCCGACCTCGGTTCGCTGGTGCGGGAAAATATCGGCGGCCTCAACCAGGGCGCGCCGGCCATCGTGATTCCGGCCCTGGCCATCGGCACCCTGACCATCGGTGTGAATTTGTTTATCGACAGACTGTCATCCCGACGTAGTCGCCGTACGGGAGGTCATTGAAATGAGTGAATTGATTCGAGTCCAAGACCTGCGTGTGGTCGCCTGTGGCGAGCGTGGCGAAACGGAAATCGTCAAAGGCGTGAGCTTCGCCTTGGAAAAAGGTGAAGTGCTGGCGTTGATTGGCGAGTCTGGCTCCGGCAAGACCACCATCGCCCTGGCGCTGCTGGGCTATGCAAGACGCGGCTGCAGGTTGTCCGGTGGTGTGGTGCAGGTCGGCGAGCACAACATGCTCGCACTCAGTGAAAAAGAATTGCAGGGACTGCGCGGAAACCGGGTGTCGTACATCGCGCAAAGCGCGGCGGCGGCGTTCAACCCGGCGAAGAAGTTGATCGACCAAGTGGTGGAGGGCGCGCTGATTCATGGCCTGGGCACTCGTGCGGAGCTTGAAGCCAAAGCCATCCAATTGTTCCGAGACCTGGCGCTGCCGGCCCCGGACAATATCGGCCAACGCTACCCGCACCAGGTGTCTGGCGGGCAACTGCAAAGGGTGATGGCGGCCATGGCGTTGATCAGCGACCCGTTGCTGGTGGTGCTCGACGAACCGACCACGGCCCTCGATGTCACCACCCAGATCGATGTGCTGCGAGCCTTCAAACGTGTAGTGCGTGAACGCGGGGCGACGGCGGTCTATGTTTCCCACGACCTGGCAGTGGTGGCGCAGATGGCTGATCAGATCGTCGTGCTCAACGGCGGCCAGATCTTCGAACAGAGCGCCACCGCGCCGTTACTCAAAGGCCCGGCCCATGAATACACCCGCAGTCTGCTGGCGGCGGCGCGGCCGGATACGACGATTCGCCCGCCCTGCGATATGGCGCAAGACACGCCATTGCTGACCATCAAGGGCCTGACCGCCGGTTACGGCAACAAGGACATGCACGGCATGCCGGCGATCCGCGTGCTGGAAGACATCGACTTGACTGTGCGCCGGGGCCAGGCCATCGGCGTGATCGGTGAGTCGGGGTCCGGCAAATCGACCCTCGCGCGGGTAGTGGCGGGGTTGCTGACACCGGCCCTCGGTGGGCTGACTTTCGATGGTCAGCCACTGGGCGGCAGCCTGTCCGAGCGCACCGACGAACAGTTCCGTCGCATCCAAATGGTCTTTCAAAACGCCGACACCGCGCTCAATCCGATGCACAGCGTCAGCACCATTCTGAGCCGGCCGCTGAAGATGTATTTCGGCCTTAAGGGCGCGGCGTTGCGTGAGCGTATCGGCGAGTTGCTGGACCTGGTGCGCTTGCCCCGAACCCTGGCCGAACGGCGCCCGAATGAACTGTCTGGCGGTCAAAAGCAACGGGTCAACCTGGCCCGGGCGCTGGCGGCAAAACCTGATCTGATCCTCTGTGACGAGGTGACCTCGGCGCTGGATACCGTGGTCGGAGCAGCCATTCTTGAACTGCTGCGCGACCTGCGTCAGGAGCTGGGGGTTTCCTATCTGTTCATCAGCCACGATATCTCCACGGTGCGGGCGCTATGCGATGACATTGTGGTGATGTACAGCGGCCACAAAGTCCAGGCCGGCACTCGCCAGTCATTTGCCCAGGCACCCTTCCATCCGTACACAGACCTGTTGATCCATTCGGTGCCGGAACTGCGTCAAGGCTGGCTGGAAACCTGCAGCACAACCTGCGGCACGCTGCCGCCGATTGGCGCCAAGGCCAATGTGCCGGAGTTGTGCACCTTTCTCAGCCGCTGTCCGGTGCGGGTCGATGGCTTGTGCAATAGCACGGCGCCGAACCGCCGGACCATTGATGGCGGTAGTGAAATCCTTTGCCATCATGACAGCGCCGAGTTGCTGAAAACCCAGCTGGATTTGATCACCATGACTCAGGGAGCCTATGCATGAAGGGGCGTTTTGTGAGGCTGGCCGAGCAGGGCCGGCCAACCATCAGTTTGAAGGTGGACGGTGTACCCATCGAGGCGTTGCAGGGCGACACGCTGATGGTGGCATTGCTGACCCAGGGCAACGCGTTGCGCCAATCGGAGTTCGATTCCGGCCGGCGCGCGGGTTTCTGTCTGATGGGCGCTTGCCAGGATTGCTGGGTCTGGACCCGCAGTGGCGAGCGTCTGCGTGCTTGCTCCAATGAAGTCCGTGAAGGACTGGACATCGTTACCACACAACCGGAGGCGACATGGCCACTGCACGGATAGTCATCGTTGGGGCCGGGCCGGCGGGTATTCGCTGTGCCGAGACCTTGTTGGCAGCGGGCTTCAAGCCGATCCTGATCGATGAGAATCGCCGCGATGGTGGACAGATCTATCGCCGGCAGCCCGAAGGTTTCACCAGGGATTACGCCACGCTGTACGGCACCGAAGCTGCCAAGGCTCGGGACCTGCACGAAAGTTTTGATCACCTGCGCGAACGGATCGACTACCGCCCGGACACATTGGTGTGGAACCTGACACCTAGGCAGTTGTGCTGCGTCAGCCAGGGCAAACACTCGACGGTGGATTACGATGCGCTGATCCTCTGTACCGGTGCCACCGACCGCCTGATGCCGATTGAAGGTTGGCAATTGGCGGGCACCTACAGCCTCGGCGGGGCGCAGATTGCGCTTAAGTCCCAGGCAGTTTCCATTGGCCGCAGCGTGGTGTTCATGGGCAGCGGACCGTTGCTGTACCTGGTCGCCAGTCAGTACGTCAAGGCGGGTGCGAAGGTGGCGGCGGTGCTCGACACGTCACCGCTGAGCAAACGTATCGGTGCCTTGTCGAAACTGCTGGCGCGTCCAGGATTACTGCTCGCCGGGATGAAACTGTTAGCGCAGCTATATCGGGCGAAGATTCCGGTGCACCTCGGCATCAAGCCGCTACAGGTGCTGGGCGATGCGGCCAGTGGTGTCAGTGGTGTGCGGGTGCTGACCGCACGCGGCGAGACGTTGAATGTGCAGAGCGATGCCGTGGCGCTGGGTTATCACTTGCGCCCGGAAACCCAACTGGCGGATCTGGCCGGTTGTCGCATGCGCTTCGACGAGGCGTCCGGCCAATGGTGGCTGGCGGTTGATGAGGAAGGTCGGACGTCGGTCAGCGGTGTGTATGCCGCGGGTGACGGTTCGAAGATTCGAGGTGCGGACGCCGCTGAACACGCCGGACGCCTGGTGGCCATGGCGTTGCTGGAAGACCTGCACCAACCGGTGAACGCCGGTTTGCGCGATGAACAACGCCACGCCTTGGCGGTGATGGACCGGTTTCGCTTCGGTTTGGCTCAGGCGTTTCCCTGGCCGGCCGAACTTGCCAAAGCCTTGCCGGACACCGCCATCGTTTGCCGTTGCGAGATGATCAGTGTTGGTGAACTGCGCCGTACAGTCAGCGAGAAGGGCGCCTGCGAAGTCAATCGTGCCAAGGCATTCAGTCGGGTCGGCATGGGCCGTTGCCAGGGCCGTTATTGCTCCCAGGCCGGTGCGGAGGTGATCGCTGCAGCGGCCGGTGTCAGCGTGCAACAGGTTGGACGCCAACGCAGCCAGGCGCCGGTCAAACCCCTTTCGATGCTCACCGAGGAGGTGTCGCCATGACCGTACACAAAGCCGATGTCGTTATCGTCGGCGGTGGCCTGATGGGCTCGGCGGCAGCGTTTTTCCTGCGCCAGCGCGGGCAATCGGTGATCCTGCTGGAGCGCGACCAGATTGGTCAGTACGCCAGCGGCGTGAACTTCGGCAATGTCCGGCGTCAGGGGCGGTATCTGGGCCAATTGGAACTGGCCAACCGTTCCTGGGCGCTGTGGAAGCGCCTGCCGGAATTGATCGACGATGACCTTGAGTTCATCGCCAGCGGCCACATGCGTGTGTGTTATCGCGAAGATGAAATCGCCGAGCTGGAGGCCTATGCCGCGGCGCCTGAGGCGGCGCAACTGGATCTGAGGATTTATCGCGGTGCCGAGTTGCATCGGCGTTTTCCATTCCTCGGGCCGGATGTGAAGGGTGGCTCCTATGCGCCCCACGACGGTCACGCCAATCCACGTCTGGCAGCCCCGGCGTTTGCCCGGGCGGCACGGCGTCTCGGCGCGCAGATCGAGGAGCAGACTGAAGTGGCCGAGGTGCAAAAGGTCGGTGGCGAGTTCAGCGTCACCACCACTGACGGTCGCCAGTTCAGCGCCGCACAACTCTTGATCACCGCCGGGGCCTGGGGGCAGAAGCTGTCACTGCAATTCGGCGAACCGGTGCCGCTGGACACCCACGGCCCCCAAATGGCCGTGACCGAACCGGTGCCTTACGCCTTGCCAACAGTGATCGGCGTGTACACCAAGATTCCCGAGGAAGTGATTTACTTCCGCCAGATCCCTCGCGGCAACATTGTCATCGGTGGCGGCTATCGCAGTAAACCGGACATGCTCAATCGTCGGGCCTACGTGGAGCCGCGCAGCATTCTCAACCAGGTCAATCAAATGCGCCGCCTGCTGCCGGGTGTCGGCAACCTGAACATCATCCGGGTCTGGAGTGGCATCGAAGGCTACCTGCCGGATTCCCTGCCGGTGATGGGCCCGAGTGGCACCGTCGACGGCTTGTTCTACGCGTTCGGCTTCTGCGGTCACGGCTTCCAGCTCGGCCCGGGCGTCGGCGACGTGATGGCCGAACTGATCAGCACCGGCAGCACCAGCACTTCGATTGAGCCGTTCTCCATCCGCCGATTTGCCCTTTCAGCCGAGCAACGGAGCATGGCCTCATGAAACCCCGCGTACTGGATATCCTCAAACGCTTGATGGCCTTCGACACCGTGTCGTCGGAGTCGAACATGGCCCTGATCGACTACGTGCGCGACCTGCTGCTGACCAAGGGCATCGAGTCGCTGATCGTCAAGGACGAGACCGGCAGAAAAGCCAATCTGTTCGCCAGCACCGGCCCGCGAGAGTTGCCAGGAATTCTGCTGTCCGGGCATACCGACGTGGTGCCTGCGGCGGGGCAGGCGTGGACCTTTCCAGCGTTCCAGGCGACGGTGCTGGATGGCAAGATTTACGGTCGCGGCAGTTGCGACATGAAAGGCTTCATCGCCTTGGCCATCGACGCGATGCTCGACGCCGCCGACCATTCCCTGAGCCGACCGTTGCAACTGGCGCTGTCCCATGATGAAGAGATCGGTTGTGTCGGCGTGCGACGGTTGCTGGACGTGTTGCATCTGGCACCGGTGCGGCCGTTTCTGTGCATGATCGGTGAACCGACCAACATGCAATTCGTGCTCGGGCACAAGGGCAAGGGCTCCTACCGCACCTACTGTCGTGGCCTGGAAGCGCATTCTTCCCTGGCACCGCGCTCGGTCAATGCTATTCACGTGGCGTGCGATTTCATCACGGCACTTCGCCAAAGTCAGCTCCAACTGCAAGAGCAGGGCGCCCAGGATGCGGACTACGACGTACCCTACAGCACCGTGCATGTCGGGCAAATTGTCGGCGGCAAAGCTCTGAACATCGTGCCGAACCTGTGCACCCTGGATTTCGAAGTGCGCAACTTGCCGGCCGACGACCTGGATCAGTTTCTGGAACAGATGCGAGAGCGTGCAGAGGTGATCGTTCGTGAGGCCAAGCGCCTGTCCAGTGTTGCGGACATCGAGATCGAAACCCTGAACGTCTACCCCGGCCTCGACACCCACCCGAGCGTCGAAGCGGTGCGCTTTCTGAAGAGCTTCGCCGCGCCGGATACCGGTACATCCAAGGTTTCGTTTGGTACCGAAGGCGGGTTGTTCAAGCAGCGTCTGGATGTGCCAGTGGTGGTTTGCGGGCCGGGGTCGATTGAACAGGCGCACAAGCCGGACGAGTTTATCGAGATCAGCCAGATGGAGGCTGGGGAACGGTTTCTTGAAGGGTTGCTCGGTTCCCTGAAATTGTAGAACGGTGGTGTTGATAGGTTCTAGGGCAAACAGAGATCAAGTGTGTGAGCGAGCTTGCTCGCGATTGCGGACTATCAGTCAACATCAATGTTGAATGTCGGGCCCTCATCGCGAGCAAGCTCGCTCCCACAGGGTTTTGCGTTTGTCTGACAGGCCTTATATCCCCTCGGTAGAGCCTGCCGTCCCACCCCGATTTTCAGCATCCAACACCGCCCAAATGGCGCTTTCAGCATCCTCATCCGAAGCATCACCCTAGACTGGAACGTGTCTCGGATCAGGACTCGACCATGCTCAAGAATCGTTTGAAAGACCCCAGCCTTTTGGCAGAACTCGCGTATGTGGACGGGCAGTGGATCGGCGCCGACAACGACGCGACCCTGGACGTCATCGACCCAGCCAGCGGCCAGTTGCTGGCTCGCGTGCCGGCCATGCAAGGCGCGCAAACCCGTTGTGCCATCGAAGCCGCCGAAAAAGCCTGGCCCGCCTGGCGCGCACGACCGGCAGCAGAACGTGCGGCGCTGTTGGAGCGCTGGTATCAAGCCATGATCGACAACCTCGACGACCTGGCGCTGATCATGACCTGCGAACAGGGTAAACCGCTGAACGAGGCCAAAGGCGAAATCCGCTACGGTGCTGGTTTCGTCAAATGGTTCGCCGAAGAGGCCCGGCGGGTCTACGGCGAAACCATGCCGGCCCCCAGCAGTGACCGCCGACTGCTGACACTCAAGCAACCGGTTGGAGTTTGCGCCG
The DNA here is from genome assembly GCF_949767865.1 of Pseudomonas sp. IT-P294. NCBI lineage: Bacteria > Pseudomonadati > Pseudomonadota > Gammaproteobacteria > Pseudomonadales > Pseudomonadaceae > Pseudomonas > Pseudomonas sp. IT-P294. The sequence continues at coordinate 684,262 of NZ_CATKQW010000033.1, forward strand.
CGATTACCCCGTGGAACTTCCCCAACGCGATGATCACCCGCAAATGCGCACCTGCCTTGGCGGCCGGCTGCCCAATCATCGTCAAACCCTCGGACCTGACGCCGTTGTCGGCCCTGGCCCTGGCGGTACTGGCCGAGCGTGTCGGCATTCCGGCCGGGGTGTTCAACGTGTTGACCGGCATGCCCGCCGGGATCGGCGAGGAGCTGACCGGCAACCCGGCGGTACGGAAAATCTCCTTTACTGGCTCGACCGCTGTCGGTCGGCTGCTGATGCGCCAGAGCGCCGAGCACATCAAGCGCTTGAGCCTGGAGCTGGGCGGCAACGCGCCGTTCATTGTGTTCGACGACGCTGACCTTGAGCAGGCTGTGGCCGGGATCATGCTCAGCAAGTTTCGCAACGCAGGCCAGACCTGTGTCTGCGCCAACCGGATTCTGGTGCAGGACGGCATCTACGAGCGCTTCGCTCAACGTCTGGTGGAGGAGGTGGGCAAACTCAAGGTCGGCAATGGTCTGGACGCCGATGTCACCATCGGGCCGCTGATCAACCCGGCTGCCGTGAGCAAGGTCGCCCGACACATCGACGATGCCTTGAGTCAGGGCGCGCGGTTGCTCTGCGGCGGTATTCCTGATGGCGACAGTCAGTTCGTGCAGCCCACGGTTCTGGGCGATACCCACGCCGGCATGCTGTTGGCCAACGAAGAAACCTTCGGCCCGGTGGCGCCGCTGATGCGCTTTACCGACGAAGCCGAAGCGCTCGCGCTAGCCAATGCAACCCCTTACGGCCTGGGTGCCTACTTCTTCACCCAGGACCTGCGCCGTTCCTGGCGTTTCGGTGAGGCGCTGGAGTTCGGCATGGTCGGGCTCAACACCGGGATCATTTCCATGGAAGTCGCCCCGTTCGGCGGCATCAAGCAGTCAGGCCTGGGCCGTGAAGGCAGCAAGTACGGCCTGGACGAATACCTGGAAGTCAAAGCCTTCCACATCGGTGGGCTGTAACCCGACCCACGATGGCACAGACATTTTGCGAGGCATGATCGATGAGCAAGACATTCAAAATCGCCGCGATTGCCGGCGATGGTATTGGCAAGGAAGTGCTGCCGGAAGGGTTGCGGGTGCTGGAACAGGCCGCGAAGAAATGGCAGCTGGATTTGAGCATCGAAGTGCTCGACTGGGCACACTGCGATTACTACCTGGAACACGGGCAGATGATGCCCGATGACTGGTTTGAACAGCTCAAGGGTTTCGATGCGATCTACTTCGGTGCCGTGGGTTGGCCGGACAAGGTGCCGGACCACATTTCGTTGTGGGGTTCACTGCTGAAGTTTCGCCGCGACTTCGACCAGTACGTGAACATTCGCCCGGTGCGCCTGTTTCCTGGCGTGCCGTGCCCACTCGCCGGACGCAAACCGGGGGACATCGATTTCGTGGTGATCCGCGAGAACACCGAGGGTGAATATTCCTCGGTCGGCGGCAAAATGTTCGAAGGCACCGACCATGAGTTCGTGCTGCAGGAATCGGTGTTCACCCGCCGTGGCGTCGACCGGATTCTCAAATACGCCTTTGACCTGGCACAGACCCGACCCCGCAAGCGGCTGACGGCGGCGACCAAGTCCAACGGGATCTCGATCAGCATGCCGTATTGGGATGAGCGCACCGCATTGATGGCTGAACAATACCCGGACATCACCTGGGACAAACAGCACATCGACATTCTGTGCGCGCGTTTCGTGCTGCAACCGGACCGTTTTGATGTGGTGGTGGCGTCGAATCTGTTCGGCGACATTCTTTCCGATCTCGGGCCGGCCTGCGCCGGCACCATCGGTATCGCGCCGTCGGCCAACCTCGATCCCGAGCGGCGCTTTCCGTCGTTGTTCGAGCCGGTGCATGGCTCGGCGCCGGACATATACGGGCAGAACATCGCCAACCCGATTGCGATGATCTGGTCCGGGGCGTTGATGCTGGATTTCCTGGGCCACGGTGATGAGCGTTATCGCGCAGCGCATGACGGCATTCTCAAGGCCATCGAGCGGGTTATCGCCGAGGGCCCGATTACCCCCGATCTGGGAGGGCAGGGCTCGACCCAGGATGTCGGTATGGCAATCGTTGCAGCACTTTGAACTGAGGCAACAACAGATCGGCTTGGAAGCCTTCTTCATTTCTGCTACTTCACCCTTTTAGCCCGTCCACACTGCGGGCTTTTTTTATCACATCCAATATATGAACCTTGTTTTTCGCTCAAAATACTGAGCCGCAGAGTTCCACGGAGTTCTGTAAGTGAGTGAAATCGGGAGCTGGCGGGAACTGCTGAAATGCAGGCTCGTGAGGTAATAACCTCACAGCCTGACACCCGGATTGTTTGTGAGCCGCAATACCGGCAGCGGCAAGTATGTTCTATGCGCGCGAAGGGAGGCCTGGCGCTTCGCCAAACCCGATGATTGCTTTGGTTTCCAGGTACTCTTCAAACCCGTAGACACCATACTCACGACCATTACCAGAGCGCTTGTAGCCGCCGAACGGAGCCATTGGATTCCACGCAGGGTAATTCAAATGCACTTGTCCGGCTCGGATACGAGAGGCAACGGTACGTGCAAGATCAAGGTCCTGAGCCTGAACATGGGCACCCAGACCATATACCGTATCGTTTGCGATAGTGACCGCCTCATCGACCGTCTCATAGGGAATGATGCACAGCACTGGACCAAAAATTTCTTCTTGGGCGATCCGCATTCCGGAATCCACCTCGGAAAAAACAGTCGGTCGGGCGTAGAAGCCCTTTTCATGGCCCGGCACACGTCCTGGTCCGCCGCAAACGAGTTTTGCGCCCTCATCAAGGCCAGCCTCGATCATTGCTTGCACGCGATTGAACTGGGCTCCGTTGGCGATAGGACCCAGCACCGTATCTTCCGACTGCGGGTCACCAACGATGATTGCATTGACGGTTGCTGCAGCCAGAGATTCGACCTCGGCCAGCCTGTCCTTTGGGACGATCATTCGTGTCGGGGCGCTGCAGGACTGTCCGACGTTGCGAAACGCAGACATCACTCCCAGCGGGACCGCTTTGGCGAAGTCGGCATCGGGAAGCAGAAGATTCGGCGACTTGCCTCCCAGCTCTTGTGTGACGCGTTTCACCGTATGGGCGGCCGCCTGTGCAACCAGAGCGCCTGCGCGGTTTGAGCCGGTTATGGAAATCATGTCGATATCGGGATGCGCCGCCATGGCTGCGCCGACCTCGGGACCACTTCCGTTCACCAGATTGAAGACGCCGGGCGGTAGGCCTGCGTCATGCACCAGTTGTGCAAAAAGAAGGGCGCTCAGAGGCGACAGTTCGCTTGGCTTCAGGACTACTGTGCATCCGGCAGCAATAGCCGGAGCGACTTTCGCGGTGATTTGATACAGCGGCCAGTTCCACGGGGTGATAAGGCCGCAGACGCCTATTGGTTCGCGTTGGATCGCGGTGCCGTCTTCAACCGTTTGGAAACGATAGGTCGACAGGAGATCACGTGCGACCCGAACGTGTTCGGCCGCCAGTGGCACTTGCATCGCCCGTGCGAATCCGATGGCAGCGCCCATTTCGAGAGAGAGGGCCTGTGCAAGAGCCTCTTTGCGCTCAAGGATAAGTTCGTAGATCTTTCCAAGGATAAGCGCACGCGATTCTGTCGAGGAAGCAGACCAACCAGGAAACGCTGCCCGTGCCGCGGCTACTGCCTGATCAACATCCTCGGCAGACCCTCGCGCGACCTGCGCAACGACCTCTTCACTTGCCGGATTGACCACCGGCAAACTTGCCGGGATTGCAGGGGAAGACCAACGGCCGTTGATATAAAACTTGTGAGATGTTTCCGGATCAACGCTGTAGCTATTCGAAGATTGTGTTGTCATCCAACTAGCTCCTTGGAGCGGTAATAGGCACTGCGAACAGCATGGCCGGGGAGGTAGTGAGTCACCAGAGCATCGCCGTCGCGACCAGTACATCCTTATGCCCTGTTTCCTCAATAAGCTAACAAAGCGGGCCAGGCAACATATGCCGTTATTCAAGTCGGCAAGGGATAATCTGCTGTATCTGCCTCGCTAACGTTGCATCAATGCAACTGAGCCGTTCACGTTGGTATTGCGTGCGATAAAATCCTTGCTGGTGGTCGTGATCGCTAGCCGATAGCTTGTGTAACCAGAGCAAACTGCTTGATTCCACCGCTTGATTGCGGGGGGACTCCGAGAACCATTCGCGGTGCTATGTCGACGCACTGCAACCCCAGGCTCTCCAGCCAGTCGGCCAACCCGCAATCGGCCAGAATGTCGAAGCGAACAAAGGCACCAGGTATCAAACTCAGAAGGTGGGTAATCAAGTGTTGGGCCTGTTCCAGGTTTTGCGCGACAACCGGACCAATGATATGGCCACGACCAAAACGACGGAGCAGGGCAGTACCTTGTAGTTTTCCATCCACCTCAATGCCGACTATGTACTCGGCCATCGGGAGCAAATCGTTAAGTACCGTTGTGCGGTCCAGGCCGCTACCAGCATTGGCCAATTCAATCAGCTTCGGGTAATCGGCCGGGCTTAATGCGCGGCAATACGAGCCCTTGATCAAAGGGATCAGCGCAGGTGCCTGCGGCACGCCTTGATGCTGCTGGATTCGCGCGAAGTCGACGAATCCCATGCTTGCATAAAGCGGTGCGCCTGACTCGGTGGCATTGAGAATTGGCGTGCGTGGAGCAGTGGCTTCCAGGCACAGGTTCATCAGTCGACGTCCGATCCCCTTTCCTTGGTGCTCATCACTCACGATCACTAGGCCGATTGAGGAATAAGCGCCTTGATGGCAGGCGAATGCTACGCCGACCAACTGTCCATTATGTTCCGTGACAAAGCCTTCGGACGTGCGCTGTACCATGGCCCAGTCTTCTTCTCGGTGAGGCCATTTCAGGTGCAAGGAGAGGGCGTGTGCCGCGGGCATGTCCGCCGCGGTTACAGTGCGGTACAGATAGGCAGAATCTGACGTTGCAGGCATGGAGCCTCCTTGAAGATGGCGATCTTGAGCGGGGCGATCAGGGAGTTGCGGTGTGCGGCTCATATAAGTTTGCCTGTGCTGAGGAGGTTCGCAGATAAAGGCATCACAATCGCGGATGGGTTAGTAAACCGACGTATATCGAATGGACTGATCAAGGTGCTGGTGCTGCCGGTGCTGATCAGTTCGGCCATCACGTCGCCGACGCCCGGGCCAAGCTGGAAGCCATGGCCGCAGAAGCCGAAGGCGTAGAACAAGCCGTCGACGGTACCGCTGGGGCCGATGACCGGCAGGGAGTCTGGCGTATAGCTCTCGATGCCGCTCCACACCCGGATGATGTTCAACTTTTCGGCCCCTGGCAGCAGGCGGCGCATTTGCCGCATCTGGTTGAGCAGGCTTTCCGGCTGGAAGTAGGCTCGCCGGTTGAGCATGTCCGGTTTGCAGCGGTTGCCGCCGCCGATGATGATGTTGCCGCGGGGGATCTGGCGGAAGTAGATCACCTCTTCCTTGATTTTGGTAAACACGCCAATCACCGTCGGCAAGGCGTAGGGCACCGGCTCGGTCACCGACATTTGCGGACCATTGGGTTCCAGCGGCACCGGTTCGCCGAATTGTTCGGACAGCTTGGCGGCCCAGGCGCCCGCGGTGATCAACAGTTGCTGGGCGACGAACAGCTGACCATCGGTGGTCGTGACGTGGAATTCGTCATCGACCTTCTGCACCTCGGCGACCTCGGTGCGCTCTTCGATCCGCGCGCCGAGGCGCCGGGCTGCCCGGGCAAACGCCGGCGCTGCCAGACGCGGGTTGGCGTGACCATCGTGAGGCGCGTAGGAACCGCCCTTGACCTCCGGGCCGAGGAACGGGAAGCGTGCATGCAAAGCCTTGCCCGTGAGGATCTGCAAGTCCAGTTCACGGGCCTCCGGGGCCGCCGCATAGGCCTCCAGTTCAGCAATTTCATCTTCGCGATAACACACACGCATATGGCCGCTGGCGATGAACTCTAGGTCGTCGTCGATCAGCTCCGGCAGTCGTTTCCACAGCGCCCAGGAACGGTTGGCCAGTTCCAGCTGCCCGAGGTACCGCCCTTGGCGTCGCACGTTGCCAAAGTTCACGCCACTGGCGTACTGACCGATCTGGTCACGCTCCAGCAGAGTGACTGAGTGCCCACGCCGGCGCAGGAAAAACGCCGACGTCGAGCCCATGATGCCTCCGCCGATAATCAGAACATCACTTTTTTGCGGTTTCATAATGGCTCCTCGATGATCGTCATCGGTAAGGGTTTGACCGGGGCCTGACCCCGTTGCCGACCGACCTGTTGCACACTGACGCCGGCCGCCGCGGCAATCACTTCGGCCCCGGCCTGAGAGCAATACCGGCCCTGGCAACCGTCATTGGCAGGTTTCCTTTTGTTCACCGCGGGCCAGCGCTTCGATTTCGATCAAGTAACCATGATGCAAGACCGGAACAGGCACTACGGCGCGTGCTGGCCGATGTTCACCCAGGTAACGGGCATAAATTCGATCAAAGGTGGGCCAGTGTTCTATCCCTACGACATAGACCGTGACCTTCAGGAGATCATTCGTGCTCCGGCCCGCTTTGCTGAGGATCGCCACGAGGTTGTCGAGGGCGATTGATGTTTGAACCTCAAACGGTTGGTCGACACTGTGGTCGCCATTCGCGCGTACCGGCAGTTGCCCGGACACATATAAAACACCCTCGTGCGCTACCGCCTGGGAGTAATGTCCACCCGGAGCTGCGGCGTTAGCCGTTTGGATTAAGTCGATCGAACCTGCTTGATTACCAGCCATGTAAGCGACTCCATGTGTGCACGACGCCCTCGGCGTCACAGGCGTGATAGTCCGGGAATTGCGCGCCTGTGGCACATGCATGGTTGGGCAGAATGCGCAGACGGCTGCCGATGGGGAAGCGCGCTACGATGTTGGCGCTCTCGGCCGCTCCAAGAGTGATGATGCCGTGTTCCTGGTTGGCGCCAGTGACCAGCGCGCCCTCGATCCAGTCGCCAGCTTCGGTACACACCTGTCCGTAACCGAAGTCCTGTCGCTGGCGCTGCGTGCCTCGATCACGACTCATGGCCATCCAGCCGGCATCGGTGATGATCCAGCCTTTATCTTGCTGGTGGCCGATGACGGTGGTCAGCACGCTCAGTGCCAACTCGTCTGTCTGGCAGACGCCGATGTTGTGCATCACCAGGTCGAAGAACACATAAACGCCTGCGCGTACTTCAGTGACGTCTTCCAGGCTCAGTGCCGATAGTGCCGTGGGAGTGGAGCCGATGCTGACCTCCGGGCACACCAGCCCGGCTTCGCGGATTCTTTTGGCGGCACTGACGCAGAGGAAGCGTTCTTGTTCGGCCAAAATCTGCAGAGCTTCAAGATTGTCGAGTTCGTAGCTGGATCCGGCGTGGGTCATCACGCCTCGCAATTGCATGCCCCCTTCGGAAAGGACCCGTGCGACGTCTATGAGTGCATTGTCTTCAACGGTCAGACCTGATCGATGGCCGTCGCAATCTATTTCGATCCAGACCTCGAATCGTTCGTCGTTCTGCTGTCCGAAGGAGACGATGGCTTGAGCCCCGATGACGCTGTCGGTGAGCATGCTCAGCCGGCAGCCTTTGCGCCTGAGTGTCAGTGCCTGGGCCAATTTGCCAGGCGCTATTGCAACGGCATAAAAAATGTCGCTGATGCCTTCAGCGAAACAATGCTCAGCTTCTTTCAGGGTGGAAACTGTGACGCCGCTTGCGCCAGCGGCTATCTGTGCCTTGATCACGGGGAGGCATTTGCTGGTCTTGATGTGCGGGCGCAAACGCACACCCAGGGTGTCCATGCGTTGCTGCATGCGCTGGATATTGCGCTGCATTCGCGAGACATCGACTATCGCGACGGGGGTATCGAGGGAGGCAATAGAAGTTGGCATGACAGAACTCGGGTGGCTGGGTACAGGGGTCACTCTACTCAGCTGTCATTAAGTTATGGTTCAATGGATAGTCATCAATCATTAAGTAAAATTGAATGATCTCCGTCGAAGACCTACGTCTGGCTGTAACGCTGGCGCGCTCCGAGTCTTTAAGCGCTGCTGCCAGAATTCTGAATGTCTCACCACCGGCGTTGTCCATGCGTCTGCGTAAGCTGGAGACGCTGCTCGGTCTGACCTTGGCTAATCGCGATGCCCGGCGCCTGAGTCTCACCGCCGATGGCGAGCGTTTTTCCCGAGAAAGCGCGCTCTTGCTGGAACAGTTGGAGGCGCTTCCGGAATCTTTCAAGCAGCAAGACGAGCGACTGGTTGGCACACTCAGGTTAGCGGCGCCGTTCGGCTATGGGCGACAACGCATTGCGCCGCTGCTGGCTCGTTTTGCCAGGTTGCACCCACAGCTGTGCCTGCACCTGGATTTGCGCGAAACGCCATGGCCTGATCGTCACGACAGCGATGCTGTGATTCACATCGGTCACCTCAATGACAGCCTGTGGATCGCCAAGCCTCTCACGCAAAACAACCGATGGTTATGCGCCAGTCCGGCCTATCTAGAGCATCACGGTGTGCCGTCGTCGCCGGACCAACTCACCGAGCATCGTTACATTTGCATTCGTGAAAATGATGAAGATGTCACGCTGTGGCATATGCGTAAGGGGGCGGAGCGGAAAACGCTGCGCATCGAACCCATGTTGTTGAGTAACGACGGAAGCGTAGCTCGGCGTTGGGCCGAGCAAGGCTTGGGGTTGGTTTTACGTTCGCAATGGGACGTAAGTGACGCTATTGCCAGCGGCAGCCTGATACGGGTGATGGCGGATTGGCAATTCGACAGCGCTCCGATCAACCTGTTGGTCCCCTCACGCAAACTTCGCAGTCCGCGTGTACAGGCGTTAGTGGCATTTCTGGAAGCTGCGTTGAAAGCATGATCGGGGTGATCGCCGAGGTGCCAATCACGCCGGACGTGGGCGGGAAGGGCTCAACACAGAAGGTGGGCAGAGCAATTGCCGAGCGACTTTGATCCACGCCGCTGATCCACCGTGGACTTGAGCATGCCTGCTCCCACAGTGGATTTGCGCGGTATTCAGTAACCCAGGGTGCGGTCGATCTCACCCACCATCGGCTCTCCACGTTGATGTCGCCGAATATTCTCCAGCAACACCCTGAACGCACTTTCCGGCTGGGTCATGGCCGCGATGTGCGGGGTCAGCAGAATCTTTGGATGGTGCCAGAATGGATGATCCGCCGGCGCCGGCTCTTGCTGTAGCACGTCGATGACCGCGCCGCTGAGTTGCCCGGTGTCCAGGGCCGCCAGCAGATCACTTTCCACCAGATGCCCGCCACGGCCCATGTTGATCAGCGCCGCGCCATGGGGTAGTTGGCGAAACAGTTTTTCATCGAGAATGCCCTGGGTTTGTTCGGTCAGCGGCAGCACGCACAATAAAATGTCGCACTGGCTAAGGAACGCAGGCAGTTGCTCATTGCCGGCATAGCAATCCACATCAGGAATCTGATGGACACTGCGGGCCCAACCTGACAATGCAAACCCCAGGGGGCGTAACGCCGCCAGAATCTGCTGGGCCTGGGTGCCGAGGCCCATGATCCCGATCCGACGCTTGTTCGCCGGTTGCAGCAAGTGCGCCTGCCAGCAGCGAGCCATTTGTTGCTGGCGATAACGGAGCATGTCCCGATGCAGGCTCAACACAGCGAAACAGGCGTACTCGCACATGCCGCGGGTGATGCCCGGATCCAGCAGGCGCACCAGCGGCAAACTGACGGGCAAGCGTGCGAGGTCCAGTTGATCGACCCCGGCGGACAGGGCGAACAGCACTTTAAGATTGGGCAGCAACGCCTCAAAATCGTCGGGCGCCTGCCAGGCGGCCAGATACTCGATGTCCGTGGGGTCGCCGATGTCCGGCCAGGCGCGCCATTCGATATCCGGGGCGTGCTCGGCGAACAGCGCTTTCCACTGCTCGCCGCGTACAGGGTCAGCTTTGTAAAGCAGGGCCATGGGCATTTCCTGAAAGGGTGAAGGTGCTCTCCATCCTCGCGCAATGCCAGCGCAGGATCTGTCGAAAGCACCGGGTTAAACGGGTTGCACGAGGTTTTATTGGCGATGCTCCGGCAGATTCGGCCTGCTGAAGGAATCTGCCGTTTGGCAGGGTGAAAACAGTTGATCCGAATTTCTCAGGGCCCAAGTTCGGCGTAGATCGTTTCGCGCAAGGCTTAACCTGAACACCATCGCAACCACCTCCCGGTTGCCGGACTCACGATGGGATATGCCATGAATAGCAAAGTCGACGAAACCCCTCATTTGCTCCGTCAGCGCGATCAATTCGTGCCACGTGGCCTGATTACCGCTCACCCATTGGTGATCGATCGCGCCCAAGGTGCCGAATTGTGGGATGTGGACGGCAAGCGCTACCTGGACTTCGTCGGCGGTATTGGCGTGCTAAACATCGGCCACAATCACCCCAAAGTGGTCGCGGCCGTGCAGGCACAATTGCAAAAGGTCTCCCACGCCTGTTTCCAGGTGGTTGCCTACAAGCCTTACCTCGACCTGGCCCAACGCCTGTGCGAAATGATAGGCGGTCAGGACGCGTATAAAGCAGCGTTCTTCACCTCAGGCGCCGAAGCCGTGGAAAACGCGATCAAGATCGCCCGCGCCCACACCAACCGTTCGGCCGTTATCGCCTTTCGCGGCGGCTTCCACGGTCGCACCTTGCTTGGCACTACGCTGACCGGCATGAGCCAGCCTTACAAGCAGAACTTCGGGCCGTTCGCGCCGGAGGTGTTCCACACCCCGTACCCGAATGCCTATCGCGGTGTCGGCAGCGACATGGCACTCAAGGCTCTCGACGAGTTGTTCGCCACTCAGGTGGCGCCGGAGCGGGTCGCGGCCATCATTATCGAGCCGGTGCAGGGCGATGGCGGTTTCCTCTCGGCACCGGCGGAGTTTCTCCAGGCTCTGCGTGCTCTGACTGAAAAGCACGGCATTGTGTTGATCCTCGATGAAATCCAGACCGGTTTCGGCCGTACCGGCAAATGGTTCGGTTTCCAGCATGCCGGGATTCAGCCGGATCTGGTGACGGTCGCCAAGAGTCTGGCAGGTGGATTGCCGCTGTCGGGTGTGGTCGGCAAGGCAGCGATCATGGACGCCCCGCTGCCAGGCGGTCTGGGCGGCACCTACGGCGGTAACGCGTTGTCCTGCGCTGCGGCACTGGCGGTGATAGAAGCCTACGAGCAAGAACAATTGCTTGCCCGGAGCGAAGCACTGGGCGAGCGTTTGCGCCAGGGGCTGTTGCGTTTGCAGGCTCGTCACTGGCAAATCGGCGACGTACGCGGCACCGGTTTCATGTTGGCGCTTGAGCTGATCAAGGATGACGAGGCTCGCACACCAGACGCCGACTTGAATCAGCGGCTGATCGATGAAGCCCGGGCCGGCGGCTTACTGGTGATCAAATGCGGTGTCCACCGAAACGTGCTGCGCTTCCTCGCGCCGTTGGTGACAACAGATGAACAGGTCGACGAAGCCTTGCAGATTCTGGAAGCCGCATTGGCACGCGTCTTGAAATGAGTTCGTGCCCGCTCGAGGCGGTGCCGCAAGGCATCGCCCGTGCGCGTTTATGGAGCATGGATGAAATGCATCATCGGAGGCTTTGCACATCATGGGGCTGACTGAATATCGAGCGTTGCTCATTCATTGCGACGAGGTTCTGGTCGATCGGGATTCGGGAGTCTGGGCGGCATTGCAACCCTTGCTCGACAGCCGGGGCGGACACCCGGACAAGGAACAGGTGCTGGCCGAATACAGCGAGGTGTTGCGCGCACTGTATCCGCGCTTCGGTGAACTGGGTTTTAGTGGTCTGCTGTGTTTCGCCCATCGCCAGTTGGCTGAATGCTGGGGGCTCAAAGCCAGCTGGGAGGAGGGCATGAGCTTTGCCCGTTCGGTCGCCAATTGGTCGCTGTTCGAGGATGCGCCGGGGGCGATGCTGTACCTGCGCAAGTTCTATCGCCTGCTGGTGCAGGGCGATCGGGATGTTGAAGATCGAGCGCTGCTCTGTGAGCGGCTGGGGATTATGCCCGACGATTTCATTTCACTGGCCAGCGATCCATTGCAGGATCAGGATTGGTTAAAAGCCAACGGACTTGAAGCCGGAGATATCCTGCAAGTGACGCGGCCTTCTGCCGGTCGGCGGTTGGCCGCCAATGTATGCCTGATCAGTCGTGCACGTGAAAATAAGCCATCCCCTTGCGCGGCGGATTACTGCATCAACAGCATGGCGGATCTGGTGGCTCAGCATCAGCTGTCTTTACGGCGCTGATTTTGCTAGAAGATTGTCCTACAAACGGCAGTCACGAGGTACGCAATGGAAGGTTTAGTGAAACTGGACCGGATCGACATCAGCATTTTGGTTGAGCTGCAAAAAGACGGCCGCATGACCAACGTCAGCCTGGCCGATGCCGTGGGATTATCGGCCAGTCCCTGCCTGCAACGGGTCAAGCGACTGGAGTCGGCGGGGTATATTTCCAGCTACAAGGCGCACCTGAACCTGGCGAAGATCACTGACTCGGTCACGGTCTTCACCGAGATCACCTTGAGCGACCACAAGCGCGAAGATTTCGCCAAGTTCGAGTCCAACATCCGCCAGGTGGATGAAGTGCTTGAATGCCATTTGATCAGCGGTGGCTACGATTACCTGGTGCGTTTCATGACACGCAGCATCCAGCACTACCAGGAAGTCATCGAAAGCCTGCTGGACAAGAACATCGGCATTTCCAAGTATTTCAGTTACATCGTCATCAAATCACCGGTGCTCAAGGACGGCGTGCCATTGCGCAAATTGCTGCGTCATTGACAGACTTCATTCTCGATCCGTTATGAATAACCTATGGGAGCGAGGTTGCTCGCGTTGAGGGCATCACATTCAACATTCCCGTTGAATGTTGCACCGCCATCGCGAGCGCTCCCACAGTCGTTTTGATCTGAAGCAATGCACTGGGTTTGGGCGTTGAGCCTCGGGACCTCACTGTAAAATTTTGGAAGCTTTCAAGAGGTATGAAAAAGGAGATGGGGGGCTAGGGCGTGAGTGTTCGAATCACTCCGTCCCGAACATTATTCCCGATTAATATCAGACATTTAAGCCGATCAGTTAGATCGGCTTTTTTGTGCCTGCGCAAAACTACCCGGTGATTTCGCTGATATTCAGGTCCGCAATTGCTTCGGGATCAGACGATTTTCTCGTGGTCCCGCTCGGGCTATGCCCGGATTCACGGAGCCTCCCAACTCGGAGCAAAGGGTGTGGTGGAGCCGAAAACAAAAAAGCCGCGGTCGAGTCAGTAGCCTTCTATCATGTCTGCCGCCTGCTGAGTCGCCTGACTGGTTCGGGTGGCGAGTTTGCGAACCTCGTCGGCGACCACGGCGAAGCCGCGTCCTGCCTCGCCTGCGCGTGCGGCCTCAATGGCCGCGTTCAGGGCCAACAGGTTGGTCTGGTTGGCGATGCCCTGTATGGCGGCAACGATCTGCGTCAGTTTGGTGAGGTTTCCCTGCATGGCCTGATGTTGTCGTTCTTGGGTCTCACGCAACTGGCTCTCCTCGTGACTCGCGTGAATGTCGGTGATAGCGCCAACTACACGTAGTGGCGAACCGTCAGCCGTGCGTCGGGTCTGGCCACGGCCGCGGAACCAACGGTATTCACCGCTCTTGTGTCTGAGTCGGTAGGCGACGTCGAAGGGGGTCTTTCCTGTACGGTCATCGACGTGTGCGACGAAGGCGCCGATAGCGCGTTGACTGTCCTCGGGATGCAGGCGTGACGACCAGGCTTCCAAAGTATTGGGGAATTCTTCGGCCGTAGTGTGGCCGAGCAGGCGTCGCATCTGTAAAGACCACCAGATGGCGTTCTTCGGATTGGCCGGATCGCCAGCCACTACCTCGATGTCCCAGAGCCCGTCGTGGAGCATTTCCCGTGCAATCTCGAAACGGGTGGCCGCCAGTGAAAGCGCTTCGTCCTGCAAGCGTTGCGCGTGGATGTCGCGCAACACTCCGGCGATGGCCACTGGCATGCCCTGGGCATCGCGACGGGATTCACCGCGGATGCGGCACCAGCGATATTCACCTTCGAAGGTCATTCGAACATCCAGATCGTAGCTGGTCCGGCCGCTGCGATCTGCGAGATGTTTCGACAAGGCATCGTGGTTGCGCTGGCGGTCATCCGGGTGTAGTCGCTCGCTCCAGAGATTGAGCTGGGCAGGCAACTGTGTCGGGATCGTCCAGGAACCTGACCAGCGCAGTGCGCTACCGGGATCGGGCTGGGTAGTTGTGCCTGGATCGAGTTCCCAGAACAGGTCTCCTGTCCCTTGAACGGCGAGTTCCCAGCGTGTCTGGAGTTGTTGCAGTTGAGCGTCGCGCTCAGCGAGCCGTAAGGTGATTTGTTCCAGGTTTTGGCTCAGGTTCTCTTCTCGCGCTAGCAGGCCTCGTCGCTCGTTGAGGAGACTCTCCACCCTTGTCAGAATGTGCCGCAACACCGGGCGGTCGGAAGGGATTGCCGAGCCAGCGATCTCGGGTCGATCCAGCCTATCGGCGAGTGAGGCCAGTGCCCGATGGGTAGTTCTGTTGAAGAACAACATACAGCGCCTCTCAGTCCGTGAAAATTGAAGTTAAAGGTCATAACGAGGCTTGCCCGGCCTCGCTAAAGTGGGTGCATTGGTAGGTAGACTGCCGAGCGGTCAGGGCGACAATGCCTTGAGGTCAAAGGATGTTGCGCCTGGCAAGGTTGGCCACGTCTGTGGACCTTCCAAGATCTCCTGCGGAGTCAGCAGGCAAGCATCCAGTTGCAGCTTCAAATTATCCAGGTCGATACCCTGGCCGATGAAGACGATTTCCTGTCGGCAATCCCCGGTGATTTCGTTCCATTTGGCCATTATTCCTTCGCGGCGATAGTCGTCCTGAGGCCATTGCGATTGGGCAATGAATGTCCACCAGCGCCCGACATAGTCCCAACGAAATTGCCCGCCACTTTGCACCAGCATGCCAATGTCCAGATGCCGACTGGCAACCCAGAAGTAGCCTTTGCAACGCAGTAGCCGCCCGTTTTGCCAAGGCCGCTGCAGGAACTCCAGCAGACGTTGCGGATGGAATGGCGCACGCTCCTGATATACCCACGAAGCAATTCCATAGGTGTCCGACTCGGGAGGACGATCGTCACTCGATTCCAGGCTTTTCATCCAGCCGGGTGACTGCACCAGACTCGGCAAATCGAAGCGGCCGGTGTCGAGGATCTTCGACAGATCGACGTCACCGTGGTCCATGGGCAGGATTTCGGCCTGCGGATTGAGGCCCGCAAGAACGGCGCTCAGTTCCAGAAAGCCTTTCTCGCCAATCACGTCCAGCCGACTGACGAGGATGACGTTGGCGTATTCAACCTGTTCGATCAGCAGGTCGGACAAGTGACGTAATGGCGTGCCCGTTTCGTCCTCGTCGCCGACTGTATCCCGTGAGGCCAGCAGCGCCTGGAAGTTGCTGCCATCGACAACGGTGACCAAGGTGTCGAGCCGCGCCAGTTCGCTCAGACTGAATCCTTGCGAATCGAGGAAGGCGAAGGTCTCGGCGACCGGCATCGGTTCGGAGATGCCGGTGGACTCGATCAGCAGGTAATCGAAGCGCTGCTGACGCGCCAGCAGGCTGATCTGCTCAAGCAGATCAGCGCGCAGCGTGCAGCAGATGCAACCGTTGCTCATCTCGACCAGTTCATCGCTACCGCGGTGCAGCGACACGTTGCGTGCCACGTCCTCGGCGTCGATGTTGACTTCGCTCATGTCGTTGACGATGACCGCCACCCGCATACCTGCGCGGTTGCGCAGGATGTGGTTGAGCAGGGTCGTCTTGCCGGAGCCGAGGAAGCCCGAAAGGACCGTCACCGGCAATCGAACCAACTGGGCCCCGTCAATCATGCGGCCACCGTTTTCGCATCGACGGCCTTGTCCAGATAGCTTTCGAACAGGTCGACGACCACGAAGCCATCGTCCGCGGCATCGCCCCACAGATCCTTTACACGGAATTCAACGTGATAGGTCGGCTGGTGCTCCGCGCTCAAATCGCCGTGACCGATGGCATCCGGGAACGGCCATTTTTCCGAGGTGCGGTGTCGGACGATGCCTTCCTTGCCGCGTACATAGGCCGGCATGCGCACATGGCCGGCCACGTATTCGTCGCGAACCACTACCCGGTCGCCGACTTCAAATGGCGGGCGGCCGGTGATGGCAGGGCGGCCCTTGTCGTGGGGAGGGTTGGCCAATTTGAAGGGTGAGCCCAGCGCCTGATCGAGTTCGTCCTGGGTGATGACGCCGGTTTCGACCAGCAACGTGGCCGTGGCGATGACGTAGCGTTCGTAATATTGCGTGCCGACGTGCTGGCGGACATCAAGCCGTTCGACGGCGTGACGGATTTCGTCGACGCTGAATTTTTTCAGCTGGTCGGCGCCGATAAACATCAGGCTGTAAGCCAGGTGTTCCCACTCCTGTTTGAATACTTGCTTGTAGTCCTGAGTATTGATGACATGGGGAACCTTGCCAAAGCCTTGAAAACCGCCGAGATCGTGAAAGCCATCCATAATAAAAACCTCCGAAAGTTAGAAGAAGATGAAGAGTCTTTTGGGTCAACGTACGTGGGGCAGGGCAACCCCGATCAGCACATCCTTGGTCACCAGTTTCTGAAGCTCTTCTTCACTCATGTGCTCGGAGCCTTCGGGCCTTAAGGGCAGGACCAGATAGCGGCTTTCTGCGCTGGTATCCCAGACTTTGACGACCACATCGCTTGGTAACTCTGTGCCCATCTCACGCAGCACGGTACGTCCTTCACGAACCAGACGTGCACGGAATTCAAAACCCTTGTACCACTCCGGCGGCAACCCCAGGACGGGCCAGTTGGTGCAGGAGCACAGGCTGCAGACGATGACATTTTTCAGCTGGGGCAAATCCTCCAGAGCCACGATGTATTCGCCTTGCGGGCCGGTGAAACCAAACTGCGCACACGCTGCGGTGCCGTCTCTGAGCAACAGTTCCCGGAACTGTGGATCGACCCAGGCTTTGGCGACTACACGGGCGCCGTTTTCCGGGCTCCATTGGTACTCCATCAGTTCGGTTAGCTGCTCGATATAGCCCTCCGGAATCAGTTCTTTATCTTTCAAAACCTTGAACAAGGCCCAGGCCCGCTCGCTGGGCGTCGAAGTGGATGCTGGGGATACAGTGGCGCTCATGATGTAACTCCTCATCGGTTAACACGGTTAAAAAAGGTGAAGATCAGCCCCCCGGTTTTTTATTGATGTACGGGAGGCTTGGGGGGAGGCAGCCTTACAACGTCTTCCAGTCGACTGCGGCCTCGAACGCTGCTGCTGCCTGGTAAATCGTGCCTTCGGCATAGTGTTTGCCAACGAACATCAGCCCCACCGGCAGACCGTTCACCAGACCGCATGGGATCGACATGGCCGGATGACCGGTAATGTCCTGAGGCGCTGTGTTGCCGATCATTTCCAGCGCCCGGGCCACGTACTCAGTGATCGAACAATCGGGTTCGGGGTGGGGCTGGGCGATGATCGGTACGGTCGGCATGACCAGTAGGTCGTAGGTCTCCAGTGCCTTGTCATAACCGGCCCGGGCGAAGCGTGCGATGTTCTGTGCCTTGGCGTAGAAACGACCGTTGTAGCGTTCCAGGCCGTACTGGCCGACGAACATGCAGAGCTTGAGCGACGCGGATAAAGCGTCCGCTTGTTCGCGCCAACCGACCTGTTTATCCAGCAGGCCGACGTCGTAGAGACCCTTCCAGTTAAAACCTGCGCCATTGCCATGCATCATCTGCATGGTCAGGCCTTCGCAGCCGATGGGGTGCCACAGCGAACCCGCCAGATTGTGCTCTGGAACAGAGACTTCCTCGACGCGAGCGCCCAAAGCCTCAAGGCGGGCGATGGCGCTGCGTACCTTGTCGGCAACGCGTGGATCCTGATTGGCCAGCTGGAAGCCTTCCTGCAGGACGCCGATCCGGAGCCCGCTCACACCTCGATCCAGGTAGTCGCAGTAGGCGTCGACCTGAGGTGCGGCCTGGCGAGGATCGAGTCCATCGGCACCGGCCATGACTTCCAGCATCAGCGCGTTGTCACGTACGTTGCGGGTGATGGGACCGACATGGTCGATGGTGGCTTCGATCGCCATGATCCCGGTGTAAGGCACCAAACCGTGGGTCGGCTTCATGCCATAGGTGCCGCAGAACGCTGAAGGGATGCGGATCGAACCGCCTTGATCGCCGCCAACCGCCAGGTCCACCTCGCCGGCTGCCACCAATGCAGCGCTACCGGAGGAGGAACCTCCAGCAGCGAAACCGTTCCGGTATGGGTTGTGTACGGGGGCCGGATCAGACGTGTGGCTACCACCGGAGAGGCAGTAATGCTCGCAGGTCGCCTTGCCCAGAATGGTGACCCCGGCGTCCAGCAAGCGGGTCACCACGGTGGCGTCAAACGACGGTACAAACCCTTCCAGGATTGAGGCGCCGTTCATCATCGGGACGCCAGCCAAGGCGATGTTGTCCTTGAGCGCAACAGTCTTGCCTGCAAGCTTGCCCTCACGGGCGCCATTGACTTCAGTCCTGTAATACCAGGCGTTGAGCAGGTTCTGCGGGTGTGAAGGGCGGTAGCCCGAACTGCGGTCGTACCGCACCGGCGGAGTGAAATCCGGCAACTCGTCGACCAAGTCATAGGCGTCGAAACTTGGCTGCATAAGTGCCAGGTATTCCGCTGCCTGCTCATGGGGCAGCTGCATATTCAGCCGGCCAGCGATGTCCTGCAGTTGATCGAGGGTAGGGCGAACAATGGCCATGATTTTCCTATTCTTTTTGTCTGTGATCGACGACGGGTCAGTCAGTACGGGAGCGTTCGACGGTGTTAGCAAAACACTCGGCCGGTACCTGGAGCGACATCAATCGATGTGGGTAACAAGGTTCAAGTTAGGCATCCGTCTTGGCATTTGCTTGGCTGAGAAGGACAGCCATTTGGTTGAAAAGGACAACCTGCCGAGCGTGGCGCGCTCAGAACACTTTCAAGACGCGCAGGTTCAGGCGTGCGTCTTCCTTGAAGCCTTGTTCGACCTCGATGTCAGTGCCGATCTGGGCCTGAATCTGCAGCGTGGGCTCGATGAAGTGCGTGACGGTGAAACGGCCATAGGAGGTGGATACCCCATCGTGCTGATCGACCCCGTTGACGGTGGTCGCCGAGCCGGTGATGTAGCCGCCGCCAATGGCGAAGGTGGTGCTCGGCGTCCAGTTGTAGCGCACGGCGGCCTGGTACTCGTAGCGGGTGTTTTCTTCCAGCTTTGCCCCGGTCGAGCCGAAGTCATTGTTGGCCGACACCCATGAGGCTTCAGCCACGGTGTCCAGGGCCCATTTCGGGGAGAAATGGTGGATGTACGCCGCCTGTAGCGTGGCGCGCCAGCGGTTCTCGCCAAGGTTCAGGGCATCGTTTTTATCGTAGCTCCCCACCGGAAAGGACAGGTACGGTGCCAAAGAGAAGATGTCCTTGTTCGCGGTCGGCAGCGTCCACTTCAGCGGGGCGGTGATGATCGGATCGCCGATGCCACGAGTATCGCCCAACGTACCGACATCTCCGGAAGCGTTCAGTTGACCGAAGGGCAACAGAATCTGCGGTTCCCATGAGAGGTTTTCTGACAGGCCGATGGCGTGCACATAACGCAGGATGCCAATGTCAGAACTGAGCCGGGCGTCGTCGGAGACCTTATGGCCGTTCTGGTACAGTTCCGAGCGGTCGGCATGCTGGTAGTAGAGCAGCAAGGCGTTGGCGCCGGCCGGCAATGGCTCGAAATCGCCTGGAGCTACCTCGATGGCCTGGCTTTTGACAAAGGGCAGCATGCCCAGCACGAGTAAAAAGTGACTCAACTTCATGATCGATTTCCTGGCAAAAGGGCCCCCAACCCCATGCGCTGGAGATGGGGGGCCGAAAAAAATGTGCGGGGGGGATAACGGTGTCAGGGCGGAATTCGAATCAAGACCGCCCGTGAACGCCGGGTTGCGTCAGACGTCAGGTCTTAGGGATCAACGCGTCACGCAACATGCCGGTCTGCGGGTGGCAGTTGATGTACTCGAACACTTGATCCTTGGCGTCGGAGACCGAAACTTCGTGGTAGAGCCGAAGCTTCGACAGGCTGGTGGCAACACGAAAGAAGGTGACGAAGATCCGCAGATGGGTCGGATGGGATTCGGCCCAGCGCTCGAGTTTTTCCAGGGAGCGCCAGTGGCCAATGTTGTAGCTGAGGTTCAGGAAATTGCCGTCCAGGTCGATGTAGTTTACGAAGCGATTGCTGTAACAACCCAGGTCCTTGCCACTGTCGCGCAAGAAGTCCATACCCGCCTGCAGCGTCGGCAGAATTTCGTTGAGATAGAGTGATCGTTCGTCGTCGCCGGCATCCGCCCAATCCTGCCCGGAGCGGATCAGCGCGATATTGTCGTGGCCTTGCACGACCACGCGCCCACCTTTGGCCGGGTCGCCAGCGATGACCGTCAGTTCGCCGCAAGGAGCCATCCAGTCGGTCTGGGATATCGGGAAGCGGTCACGCATCGATCCCCAGTAACCGTGCTCTTCGATTTCGTCGCTGATGCTGTCCATCACGGCGCCAACACCGGGCAACTCATCGCGAAAGCCATACAGCGTCTCGAACTGCTCGGCTCGCGGCGCGACAATTTCCCGAAAGTAACCCAGGCCGTCGCTCACCCGATCCTCTGAAGACCACCATTCGATGACCTCAGGCGTGCGCAGCCAGCGGCAATACGCGGCGGGGTCTTTCCAGTAACCGACGATCATCAGGTTGTCGTAACCACTGTTGTCAGTGTGGTGAGTCAGGTCATGGCTCAGAGGGCCATCGGGCAAACTCAGGCTGGCGGCAATGTGGCGCATGGCGTTCAGGGCTGCTTCACGCTGGTCCTCCCCGCGGTATTGCACACCCCAATACCCCATCACTACTTGTTCCAGTTGCTCATCGGCGCGTCCAACCCACATGGGGAAGGGGGGTTGGTATTCATCGGGGACGCGACGAGACAACGTGCGCGGGCATTTGAGGTGCTTATCGATCGCAGATTCCATGGTGGGCTCCTTTGTTTTTTTTGGTATGCGGTTATCTGTTCAACGTTTCGACGGGCGCGGCTGTCTGGCGGTTGGTGCAACCAGTCGACGCCGCAGCACCTGAGTCCCCAGCTCTAACAGGTAGGTGGCGAACTCTTCAGGTGCCAGGTCGCGCATCTGCAAAAGCCAGGATGAATCGGACTGTCGCTGCTGCTCTGGCGGTTGTATGGGACACCTCATCAGCTGTGGTTGGAGTGGCACGGTGTGGGGTAGAAGTTAGGCGGGGACGGCACCGTACGCTTGGCTCGAACGGACAACCGTTTGGCTAGAAAGGACAGGCCCTGAAAACAGGATTAGGATGGGCTGAATGGGTGCGTGCACTGCGAATGCATGTAACGATAACGGGCAGGAGTCGTCCGTGTGACAGCCTCACGCAGACTCTTTCCCGAGCGCGCGCGGGTCTGATATCTCAGGCTCACATAACCTTGGCAGTACAAAACTGGAGTGGCCTGCTATTTGCTAAACAGGGAACCAATGTTTCCGTCACCCTTATTGTTCAGTCGCCACCGTGAGGTGAATGCCATGAGTCATAGCAATCAGTATTCAACCCTCGCCGTTGCGGCTCCACGTCGCTTTGATTACTGGAAAGAAGTGGTGTGCCGACACTGCTTGGCGGCGGACAGCAAACCATTGACGCAGAGCGATTTCGACGGGGCGCTAGAGGTGCACGGCATGGGTCCGCTGGACATCTGTACGCTGTCCTCGCCACTGCATTTTTGGGAGCGTTCACCCCAGCATTTGCGCAGCGGTCCTGATGAGGATTTATGGCTGGGTTTCACCCGGCGAGGCTTTGGTGAACTGGAGCAGGCAGGGCGCAGGGCAACTCTGGCGGCGGACAATTTGTTTCTTTATGACGCATCCCAGACGTTCAGATTCAGCCTGGGTGGTACCGAAAACCACCTGGTCCGCATTCCGAGACAGTTGCTCAGCCAGCGGTTGCCAGGTATTGGAGGCTGCACAGCCGTGGTTCTGGACGATCGCCGTCCAGGGGTGATTCCGTTGCGCGAGATGTTGCGTCAAGCGGCGAGCATTCCCGCGAGCTTTCAAGACGAGGGGCTATCCAGTCGCTTCTCCAATACCTTGCTGGATCTGCTGGCGATCAGCCTGGAACTCCAGGATCTCAAGACGACCCATGAGGAGCTGGATCTTTATGGTCGGATCATGAACTACATCCACCAGAATCTGACCGATCCGGACCTCTCGATCGAGCGCATCGCTCAAGTGCATTATGTGTCCACGCGAACCGTCACGCGCGCTTTCGCCCGTTACCAGAAAACGCCGGTTGCGGAGATCTGGAAAGAGCGCCTGATCGCCAGCCGCGAGGCGATCGAACGTGGCCAGGTTCGCAGCATTTCCCAAGCTGCACTGGATTTCGGATTCTCCGATTTTTCCCATTACAGCCATGCTTTTCGCAAAGCTTTTGGTGTGGCTCCTCATACACTCTTGCGCCGGAGTTGAGCTCGGACGCTCGCCATTTTCCCGAGCAAAAACCGTTGAGCATTCCAGACGCTTGCGTAAGCACAAGCTCTAGCAGGCTTAACATAAGCCTCTTGTAGCAATGCTCGATCACCTCTTCCAGAGGGTCGCAGAGGCAACCGACCCCGAACTGACACTCGTCAACCTCAGCTCAGGCTCGAAAGCTGCTTGCTCCGCTATTGCAGCGGAACATACACATCTGTTTGCCATTGATCCTGCGGTGTCTCGGGATAGGCGCTCAGGTAATTGAAGAACAGTGGATGGTCACGAAGCTCCTCTCCGCTGGCAGGAAGCCAATCGCGGTAAATCGGATAGATCGTTTCGCCGATGTGATCAGGTGACCCCGTGTGTCGCACCACGACGCAGCGGCCGGCGGGAATGACGATCTGGTGAACGCCGAACTCATTCGGCTTCACAACCTCGTGAATCTCGCCGCAGATTGCGAAGCGGAATGCTTGTGGAGGTGTCGTATCGGGGTTGCTATAGGGAATGCCAAAGGTGCGACTCGATGCCACCGGCGACTGTCCGCTCTGCATGCGCCACTCAATGAACTTGCGCACACTTTCATTGACGAGCCCGGGTGGTCCACGGTGCTCAAGCGCTGCTACTTTGACCTCAGGGAAATCTACGATTCTTACTTGCATGACGATAGTCCTGGAAAAGTGGGGGATTGCGAATACCGCATTCCAGACCTGCCAGTTCGGTTCCTTCCTGAACGCACTCGGCGTCGTACCGAACGCCCGCCTGAACGCCCTGCAAAATGCTTCGGGACTTTCAAAGCCGGCACTGAGTGCGGCGTCCAGTACCGAATGATCAGTGACGGCGGCCAGGCGATGTGCCGCGCGACGTAGTCGCATCAGTTGCACATAACGTGAGACAGGCACTCCAACGAACGCCGTGAATTGTCGATGGAAGTGAAACGCCGAAAAGTTCGCCACATGGCTCAACGTCTTCACCGACAGGTCACCTTCGAGATTGGCATCAATGTAGGTGAGTACGGCGTTGAAGCGTTTTGTGTAAGCGAAATTGCTCGGCATGTCAGACACTGGGAAAAGCTCCTGGAAGTACGATCGGTCATAGAATCGACTATAGCGGCGCGAATGCGCCTAGCCGTGCTTGCTCAAGGCACGATGGCCAATGCGATCTCGTCCAGAGCGATGTAAAGGTCGGGGGGCATTTCAGGTGTCTACTTCTGGCCGATTTCTGCCTGTGAGCGATCACTCTGGTGTCATCAGTACAGCAAAAATGCCTTCCGCCGATCGCGCTCATTTTTCCGTTTCCTTGTTCGAAAAACCGTCTCTCGAAAGCTTGACGATGTGGACGTAATTGTCCATTATGGAATTATTAATCCAGATTAGATCTGTATAGATAATGGCAGAGCCCACCGTGGTTTTTTGCTTAAAGGAGAATCTGAATACTCACACCAAATAACTAGCGTCCACCGACCACAGAAATGATCAGCCACTAGAAATTTTCTGGAGAATTACAATGAATAAAAATTCTAAAAAGCGAACATTTGTACTCTCAAAAGGTTTGTTACTTACAAGTTTGGTGTGGGGAGTTGCGTGTCATGCCGCGCCGTTCTCGAGCGCCCATGAAGTCGATGATGTTATGGGTGCCCTTATGAAAGAACAGGGTATTCCGGGGGCAGCAATTACAATTCTTAAAGACGGGAAGCCACTTTATACCTCTGCTTACGGATTCAGTAATCTGGAAACCAAAACGCCTGCAACGACGGCGACTGTCTTCCAATCTGGCTCAGTTGGGAAAATGTTTACCTCTTCCGTCATTATGCTCTTGGTACAAGACGGCAAGCTTCAGCTTGATGATCCGATTGCACCCTATTTTCCCGAAGCCAAAGGCATGTGGGACGGTATTACCATTCGCCAGGTCATGCAGCAGCGTTCTGGCATACCCGACTATGAGCAGTTCAATAGTATTGATATAAAACAAGACTACACCGACGAACAACTTATCGGTCTTCTTGCGTCCAAGAAACTGGATTTTGCACCGGGAACTCAGTACCGCTACAGCAACTCAGGCTATGTCGCGCTGGGGATGCTGATCAAGCGTGCGAGCGGAAGATTTTACGGAGATCTGCTTCGGGAAAGGTTGTTCAGCCAGTGCGATATGCAAACGGCGCAAGTCAATATGCTGAAAACTATTATCCCCAATCGGGCGTCCGGCTATGTCTCCAGTGATGGACAGCTGGAAAACCCGGGGCCGGTCTCGCAAAGCCTGGCTCAGACAGCCGACGGGAGTCTGTTGCTGACGATCAATGACCTGGCTGCCTGGGACACGTGCCTTTCAAAAGGCAAGCCATTGTCTAAAGAGTCAATTGATACCGAGTGGGAAGTGCCGTTGATGGCTGACGGCAGTCAACCCATTACCGGTTATGGATTCGGATGGCGCAACAATATCGTGAATGGACATCGGCTGATCGATCATGGGGGATCGTTCCAGGGCTTTCATGCGCACTACGCTAGGTTCGATAACGGTATTTCCATTGGTTTTCTGGCGAATCTCGAGACAGCTCGTAGCAATTACATAGTTAAGCGCATTGCCGGGATTATTGATCCAAATCTGTTGCCTCTTGAAAAAGAAATCGAAGGCTCAGCGGCTGAGACTCAAAAGACTAAGGCAGCAGTTATTGCCTTGATGGATGGTAAAAGCGATCCAATGTTAAGCCCGGAAATACGCAAGGCATTTAACGATAAACACGTGTCAGAGATAGAGGCGTCATTCAGCAAGGTCTCCAATGATACTCAGTTGGTGCAAGTTGGGGAGACAAAGGAGAACGCAGTTACTCGCCGGACCTACAAGGCAATTGCCGGAAAAGTAAATTATCTGGATGTTGCGTTCCTGGAAAACAAAATCGTGGATGTGAAATTTTCATCCGAGTAGTCGAGGCTTTTTTGGTCCTCTATCAGTGACTGTTTTTGGCGAAGAAAAAGACTCCGTGGCGAAACACCACGGAGTTTTTTTTGCCTATTCGGCGAGGTTGGAGAGAGCCCGTCTCAAATTCGCAAACTAATGCAAAGGCTCACGTCTAAATCCGAAACTGCCCAACCAAATGGCCCAGCCGATTGCCCAAATCTGTGAGGCTCCGGGAGGTTCGTGCGGTGCTTTTGGCGTCATTGGCGACCACATCAGCCGCCTGGGAGATATGAGTCATGCTGCGGTTTACTTCCTCAGCAACGGCAGTCTGTTCTTCGGAAGCGCTGGCGATCTGAGCGTTCATGTCATTAATTGTATAAATGAGTTGGCTGATGGCATCCAGAGACAACCCTGCCTGGTTTGCCAACTGTCCCGTTGTTTTTCCTGATTCGCTGGAGCGGCCCATCGTGATCATGGCGTCTTGAGTGCCTTTTTGAAGCAGACTGATCATCCCATGGATTTCCTGAGTGCTCTTTTGCGTACGGCTGGCCAGGGCTCGAACTTCGTCAGCAACCACCGCAAATCCACGCCCCGCGTCACCGGCTCGTGCTGCCTCTATTGCAGCGTTCAAAGCCAATAGATTGGTTTGTTCTGCAATAGAACGAATGACGTCAACTACACCGGCAATCAACTGCACGTCATTGTTCAGGCTGTCCAAAGACGTGCTGCTTTGCCCGATTTCCTCAATTAACGAATGAATGCTTTCGATGCTCTTGTTGACGACATCTCTTGCTTGCCCACCTACATCGCTGGTTTCTCGTGCTGCGTGTGAAGCACCTTGGGCACTGACGGAAACCTGGTGCGCCGCCGTGGACATTTCATGAATGGCTGTCGCTACCTGATCCGTCTCATGGCGCTGACGATCCATGGCCTGCTCCGACCGTTGTGCCTGGGCCGACATATCTTCGACCAGCTCGGATAGTTGCCCGGTCATCTCGGCAATCTGACGTACAAGGCTATGAATTTTTTCCACAAATACGTTGAACGAGTGAGCCAAATCGCCCAGCTCATCATTGCTCGAAACTGGCAAACGGTGTGTCAGGTCGCCATTTCCAGCGGCAATGTCGTCCAGGTTTTTTTTGATAGCGAGTACAGGTTTCACCAGTCCGTTGCCAAGCCAGATTCCTACTAAGGCGACCAGTACCAGCAAGAAACCGGCAAGGGCAAGTACGTACGCTGTGTACTGGCCGATTCGCTCGTAACGCTCACTGGCAATGGCCTGCACCTGAACTTCCAGATCGTCCAGGTTCACTTGGGTACCCACGGTCAGGTCCCACTTGTCCAGGTAAACGGTGTAACCAAGTTTGGGCGTAGGTTTAGGGCTGGTGGGCGTCTGCCAGTCGTAGCGAAAAAAATGAGTGCCGGTCTTGGCTGCTTCAACCAGCCCGCGAATGACATACACGCCGTTGGCATCTTTGCTATCGACAAAACTCTTGCCGATATCGGTGTTCAGGTTTGCAGAGAACACTCGAACAGACGAGGAGTCATAGCCGTAAAAGTAGTTTTGTTTATCGAAACTCAGCGTCCGCAGAATTTTGACGGCCTGATCGCGAGCCTCCAGATCCCCATAGCGGGAAGCGTCATAGATCGGCTGAATCGACGTTTGGGCAATGTCCATATAGTGCTTTAGTGAAGTTTTTCGCTCATCGATCAGGAGCTCGCGCGTCTGCGCGACCTCTTCGGATGCCAGCTTTTGCAAAACCCAAAAGGTGGTGCCACTGACCATCGCCGCTAGTAAAAGGCCGGGGATGATCGCCAGAAGGATGACTTTGCTACGAAGATTAAGCGTCACGATGAGTTTCGCCTCACTCAAGAGATTTTATTGTGACCCACCCATTTTTACCTCGAGCTCATTGGCTCAGCGTTGCATAAAAGCAGGGGGTGTTTTTGGTTGAAACTGCTGAGCCTGGAGAGGTGAAGGCGCTCCATTTTTATGAAAAAGGCCTTTTAATGATCGGTCGATCAATAGTAGTCTACGCCCAGCCGGATCGGCTTGTCGATGCCCGACCATAGACGGTGGTTTCGCCTCATTCAGGCCTGGTATCGATATCAAAAGTTATGAGGAGGAGGGGCCGACAATGCGGCATCTCGATCAATTCCCCGTCATTGATTCAAGCGGAGGTATTTGACTGACCCCGTTTATCTCTTGCGCACGACGCAACACGACGTTGCGTCCTCTCCATATTCTCTCGAGGTGCACTGCCGCCTATGTTGTTGTCCTGGAAAACATGAATGCGAGTGATCTTCCACTGGAGAGTCACCGCTGTCGAAACTCAGGAGTCTATGGCATGGGCCTTTCTACAAGTGATACAGCAGCGACGATACAAAAAGCATCAATGACAAAGGGGCTGGTGCTTCTGTTTGCCTTTTGTTGTGGAGCCATCGTCGCCAACATCTATTACGCACAACCGATCATTAGCTTGATTGCCCCGGATATCGGCATGTCGAGTGGCAGCGCGAGCTTCATCGTTTCGCTGACCCAGATTGGTTATGCGCTCGGTTTGTTTTTCCTGGTGCCCTTGGCGGACCTGGTAGAAAACCGTCGGCTGATGATCACGACAATTGTGATTACGATCTTCAGCCTGGTCGCCGCCGGTTTGTCCAAGCAGCCGAGTGTATTTCTAGTGGTATCGGCGCTCATCGGTTTCAGCTCAGTCTCCGTGCAAATGCTCATCCCGTTGGCCGCACATCTGGCACCGGAAGAGTCGCGCGGTCGGGTGGTTGGCGGGATTATGGGGGGCTTGCTGCTGGGGATTCTGCTTGCGCGGCCGCTGTCGAGCTTAGTTGCCGATCATTTCGGCTGGCGGGCAGTGTTTATCGGGGCCGCAGCCTTGATGCTCGTTATCTCCATCGTGATTGGCATGACCATGCCCAAATGGCAACCGACCCATCGCGCATCGTACGGTCAATTGCTGATGTCCCTGGGACAACTGTTTTGCCGCGAGCCCGTGCTGCGTCAGCGCGCGCTCTATCAAGGGCTGATGTTTGCCGCGTTCAGTTTGTTCTGGACCGCTGTTCCGCTGATATTGAGTCGTGAGTTCGGCCTGACGCAAAGTCAGATTGCGATTTTCTCTCTGGTCGGCGCCATCGGTGCAATTGCCGCACCTATCAGTGGTCGACTCGCTGATGCGGGGCATACTCGACGAGCGTCGCAGTTGGCCATGGTGCTGGGTGTATTGAGTTTCCTCCCGGCCTTCATCAATCCCTTTTACGGTGTGATTGGATTAGCGGTCACCGGTGTGGCGCTGGATTTTGCAGTGCAGATGAACATGGTGCTGGGTCAGCGAGCCGTCTATGCCTTGGGCACTGCCAACAGAGGCCGTCTGAATGCGTTGTACATGATCAGTATCTTTATTGGTGGTGCAATCGGTTCTTCGGTGGCCAGTTCGCTTTATGAACATGCCGGCTGGTTGGCGATTGCTGCGGTGGGAAGCGCATTGTCGCTGGTAGCTTTGGTCGTCTTTTCGGTGGTGTCTCGTCGGGCCCGAATTGGCGCCATGCTCAAGATGAACAACGGATGAGTCAAGGAGTGTCATGGACAAGCTGCTCGCATTGAAGATGTTCGTCCAGGCTGTAGATTCGAAGGGTTTTTCTTCTGCCGCTCGACATCTGGGCCTGGCTACATCTTCTGTCACTCGAATGATCGATGGACTTGAGGCTGAGTTGGGCGCTGTCCTGCTCAACCGTTCCACCCGTCAAATCTCATTGTCTGACGCTGGGGCCGCCTATTATTTGAAAGCACGGGAGGTGCTGAATGCAGTGGCCGAGGCGGATGCCTCGGTCACTGACCGTGGGGAACTCCCTGCAGGTCACCTTCGTATTTCTGTGCCTGTAGCACTTGGGCGCCGTCTGATTGCCCCTCATATCGCCTCGCTCTTGAAGCGATACCCGCAACTCGTGTTGGACATGACGCTCTCTGACGACATCGTTGAATTACTGGGTGAGCGCGTCGATCTGGCGATCCGATTGGGATCGGCAGCAGCCATGGACGGTGTCGTCAGTCGTCCCGTCGGTCATTTCAAACGCCGAGTGGTGGCCAGCGCCGAGTACCTGAGTGCACAGGGTTTTCCTGAACATCCCATGGACCTCATGCAGCACGAGTGTCTGCGTTTTAGCTATGGCCCAAAGCAACAGGTGTGGACTTTCTTAAAGGACGGCGAGGAGACTCGAGTACCGATTGAGGGCCGCTTCAAAAGCAATAATGCGGAGGTTTTACGTGAGGTTGCGCTGGCGGGTGGCGGTGTGGCTCTGTTACCCGACTGGCTCGTCAACGATGATATTGGCAGCGGTGATTTGACTTCATTATTCGAGTCTTTTGTTATCAATCCGAACGATGCCAGTTCCGCCATTTCCGCGCTGTATCTTCCCAACCATCGTGGCTCCAAACGCGTCAATGCGTTTATCGATTTCATCAGCGAATTGCTCGGGCCTGAAGGCTTAACCGAGAGCTGATCTCCTCATTGCTGTTTTCAGGCCGTGTAGGCACGGCAGATCCCGGAGATTTGAATGAACACTGCGACACTGCATTACGTCTACGACCCGTTCTGTGGCTGGTGTTATGGCGCGGCGCCGATGATCACGGCGGCCACCGCTGTTCCTGGCCTGGAAATTCAGGCCCATGGCGTGGGCATGCTCTCGGGGGACAAAAGCAAGTTGATGTCGGGTGAGTGGCGCGATTTTGTTCGTCCTCACGAAGCTCGGATTACGGCATTCAGCAAACAAACCTTCGCAGACGCCTATGTTCAAGGCGTACTGGAACATGAGAACGTCCAGCTGGACTCTTCACCACCGATTGCCGCGATGTTGACCGCTCAACAGCTGTCCGGACGTGGCATCGAAATGCTCAAGCGCCTGCAAATTGCTTACTACCAAGAGGGGCGGGCTATCGCTGATCGAGGCGTAATCGCCGACATTGCCAGTGAGCTTGGGTTTGAGCCCGATACGTTTATGGCAACGTTTGATTCGATCACTGCAGACTCATTGCAGGACCACATCAACCGCAGCAACGGGATGCTTGAAGCGCTGAATGCGCGAGGCTTTCCGGCATTTGCGCTGGAGATCGATGGCCAAATGGAAGTGTTGGCCATGGGGCATTATTTAAGCCGACCCGCCTTGTTCAAGGAGGATATTGAAAGCCGCCTGGCCAAATAGGTGTGGTTCATAGCCAGTGCGTTCCTTTGTTTTGTATGATGCCTTAATGAAGCTCCAGTGAGGCGTTATGCAAGACTCAAAAAATAGAGACGAGAACGAGTCGGGGAAATCAGCGAAATCAGCAGACCCCGTCAAATCGACGACTCGACGCCTTTCGCCTGAGGTCAGGGAAAAGCAAATCGTGCAGAAAGCCGTTGAGCATTTTGCGACGTGCGGATTCTCGGGCAGTACCCGTGAGCTGGCGCGACAACTGGACATTACCCAACCTTTACTCTATCGGTATTTCCCCAGCAAAGAGGCATTGATAGACCGCGTGTACGACGAGGTCTATCAGTGGGATTCCTCGTGGGAGGCGATGATCAAGGATCGCTGCGAACCCCTTCAGTCTCGCCTGGTGCATTTTTACACCTCATACGCGCGCGTGATTTTGCGCCGAGAATGGATTCGTATCTTCGTATTCGCCGGGCTGACGCGTGAAGGTATCAATGATCGGTATCTGGCTAAATTGCGTGAGCGGGTCTTCATTCCTGTCATTGCAGAAATCCGCCACGCTCATGGATTGGCGCCGTCCTCCGGTGAAACGATCAATGAAAAAGAGCTCGAACTGATCTGGAGTCTGCATGCCAGCATTTTCTATATTGGCGTGCGCAAATGGATTTATGATCTTCCAGTGACTGAGGACATTGATGCGCTGATCGAGCAAATGGTTGATGCGTTCCTCAACGGCAGTCCCCACGTACTGCAGCAAGTCGATAACGACCTCGGTGAGAAGTCTCGCTTGAATTGATCGGTTGAGATTCCCCTGTTTCTTGCCTCCTGATCTCCTGTGTTGCCTGCTTTTTTGTCGACCACTCATCACCTGTTTCAGCCTTCAACTGAGCAGGTGGTAAGGGGGACGCACGCGCCTTTTTGCCCTGAAAAGCCCTTTCTCAACACCTGAAGCCCGTCCTCTGTTGGCGGCGCCGCGACGTGGTTCAGGTCTGTCCGCAAAAATTTGGTCCTCCACCTATTTACTTCAATTTCGTCAGGTCGTATTGTTTATCAACTGATAAATAAATACAAAAAACTGTTGGAGGCACCATGCAAGTCGTGAAGCTCGCTCATTACTCGATCCGGTCATTCGACCTGGAAAAGTCCAGTCGATTTTATGAAAGGGTGCTCGGTTTTACTCCTGGCTACCGGCCGCCATTCGATTTTCCTGGCGTCTGGTTGTACATGGGAGGGGATGAGAAGGACTACGGCACGGTCCACATTATCGGGATTGATCCTTCCAACCCTGAAGGCCTGAAGAAATACCTGGGCGATAAAGAAGTCCCGCTGACAGGCACTGGAACGGTTGATCACATTGCTTTTTTAGTCACCGGCCTGGTCGAGTTCTGGAACGTCTTCAAAGCCGAAGGGATTGCGTGGCGCGATCGCACCGTGCCGAGCCTTGGCCTGCATCAGGTGTTCATCGAAGATCCGTCGGGTGTCACCATCGAGCTCAATTTCCCGGCCTCCGAGATTGAAGCAGTGGGTTCTTACGCCTCCCATGTCGCTGCAACGGTGGGAGAGCAGCCATGATGAATTCCTTGAACAAGCCCCGCGCCATTGTCGTCGGCGGCTCGCTGGGCGGCCTGTTTGCAGCAAACATGCTATTGCGCAAAGGTTGGGACGTAGAGGTCTTCGAACGCGTTCCGGATGAACTCGCTGGACGAGGCGCTGGAATCGTTACACACCCTGAATTGTTCGAAGCGATGGCCGCAGCAGGAATTCCCCTCGACGCATCTGTAGGCATTGATGTGCTTTCACGCGTCACTTTGGCCCAGGACGGCGATGTCGTACTTGAGAACGCACTCCCACAAACGCTAACCGCGTGGGGGAAGATGTACCAAGTGCTCCGCTGCGCATTCCCGGATTCACTGTATCGCTGCGGTGGCAGTGTCGTGTCGGTCGAAAGTACTGAAACCCATGCCAGCGTTACATTGGCCGATGGGACGACTCATCAAGCAGACGTCATTATTGCGGCTGATGGGTTTCGGTCGACGATTCGCCAACATTTTTTACCTGATGTGCACTTGCAATATGCCGGCTACATCGCCTGGCGCGGGTTAGTCGATGAAAGTGCTCTGTCTGACGCTGCCCACGCCGCACTGTTCGATAAATTCGCGTTTTGTTTGCCCCCGCATGAACAGATCTTGGGGTATCCAGTTGCCGGGCATTCCAACAGCACTCTCGTCGGCGAGCGCCGTTACAACTTTGTGTGGTACCGCACCAGCGGTGACGATGAATTGAAGGATTTGCTGAGGGATGAAAGCGGTAAACAATTTGAAGGTGGGATTCCTCCTGGCCTGATACGCCGTGACGTACTCGACAATATGTACACGTGCGCAGAGACATTACTGGCTCCGCAGTTTGCCGAAGTCGTAAAGAAAGCGGCTCAGCCGTTATTCCAGCCCATTTACGATCTGGAAGTTCCCAAGATGAATTTCGGACGTGTCGCGTTGCTCGGCGACGCGGCATTTGTGGCGCGTCCTCATTGCGGGATGGGGGTTACCAAGGCC
This sequence comes from Pseudomonas sp. IT-P294, assembly GCF_949767865.1. Lineage (NCBI taxonomy): Bacteria > Pseudomonadati > Pseudomonadota > Gammaproteobacteria > Pseudomonadales > Pseudomonadaceae > Pseudomonas > Pseudomonas sp. IT-P294. Next base: position 717,528 of record NZ_CATKQW010000033.1, read on the forward strand.
GCTGGTGACGCTTTGGCAATCGTGGAGGCACTGGAGCGACATGCATCCGTTGAAGAGGCATTAGCGGACTACAGCGAACAACGTTGTCGTTTCGGTGCATCGATTGTTCAACACGCCAGGCATCTTGGCGCATATATGCAGGCGCAACTGAAAAGCGAGGAAGAGCGCGAAATGGCGGAGTTGTACCGGACTCCGGAAGCCGTGATGCGTGAGACTGCAGTGCCCGTGAAGTTCTAACTCAGCCAAAAGCTATTTGCAGGAGATCACCATGGAACATGCATATCCGCAAGACGGTGGCCCGACCATGCCCGCTGAACGGGTTGACGACACTATTCAAAATCCGATTCTCGTAAATCCAGAGTTTCGAGCTTTGGTAAAACAGCGCCGATTATTTTCGTGGAGCATGACGGCGCTTATGCTCACTGTCTATTTTGGTTTTATTCTTTCCCTGGCCTTTATACCTGCCCGTTTGGGTACGCCTATCACAGTAGGGCAGCCGATGACGTGGGGCGTGCCAATCGGTTTTGGAATGCTCGCTTTCACGACTCTCCTCGTGGCTGTCTATGTCTGGCGCACTAACACCTGCTACGACCCTAAAATAAAAACAATTATCAGGAGCTTCAACAAATGAAGCGTCTACTTATTGCAATCTCCGCCATGCTTGCTTCGGTAACGGTATACGCGGCCGACGCCCCTGTTGCCGTACAAAAACATAATCCCATTGCCATCGGCCTGTTCTTGGCGTTCGTTATTTTCACTCTGTTCGTCACACGGTGGGCGGCACGCAAAAACAATAGCGTCGCGGATCACTATGCCGCAGGAGGAAAAATTACCGGCTTCCAGAATGGGTGGGCTATCGCGGGCGACTATATGTCCGCAGCGTCTTTGCTGGGTATCTCCGCCTTGGTTTTCACCAGTGGATTTGATGGTCTGATTTACTCGATCGGCTTCCTTGCCAGTTGGCCGATCATTCTGTTTCTGATTGCGGAGCCATTGCGAAATCTGGGGCGCTATACCCTGGCAGACGTACTGTCCTATCGGCTGAAACAGCGACCCATACGAGCATTTTCGGCCTCCAGTTCCATTGTGATAGTGTTGCTTTACCTGGTTTCTCAACTGGTAGGTGCCGGGAAACTGGTGGAGTTGCTGTTTGGTTTTGATTACACCGCGGCGGTGCTTCTCGTGGGCACGCTGATGGTGATTTATGTTTTCTTTGGCGGGATGTTAGCAACCACCTGGATTCAGATTATCAAGGCCGTATTGCTGCTGACCGGCTGCGTCTTTATGGCTTTCATGGTGCTGTCTCAATTCGGATTCAGCCTGAACCAGCTGTTTACTCAAGCGACCCAGGTGCATCCTTCCCATGGTGCAATCATGAGCCCAGGTGGTTTGATCACTGACCCGGTGTCTGCGATTTCCCTAGGCTTGGCGTTAGTCTTCGGCACGGCGGGCCTTCCACATATTCTCATGCGGTTTTTCACTGTCGGTAACGTCAAGGCTGCGCGCCAAAGTATCCTTTATGCCACCGGTCTGGTCGGCATTGGTTATGCCCTGATCGTTATTATCGGCTTCGGCACCATCGCCCTGGTTGCCAGCAATCCTGATTATCACGATGCATCAGGTGGCATATTGGGCGGCGTTAATATGGTTGCGATTCACCTCGCACACAACGTTGGCGGCAATGTTTTCCTTGGGTTTATGTGTGCTGTATCGTTCTCGACGATATTGGCGGTGGTGGCAGGGCTTACCCTTGCGGGCTCGTCTGCTGTTTCACATGACCTCTACGCACATGCCTTGCGCCGGGGCACCGCCAGCGACCGTGAAGAGATGCGCGTCTCTCGCGTTACAACCATCGTGCTGGGTGTGTTGTCGATTCTATTGGCCATTGCTTTTGAAAAACAGAACATCGCATTTATTGTGAGCTTAACGTTCTCCATCGCCGCAAGTTCCAATTTCCCCGTGCTGTTATTGTCGATTTACTGGAAGGGCCTGACCACACGAGGCGCCGTAATTGGCGGATCGCTGGGGCTGCTATCAGCCATTACGCTTTGCATTCTTAGCCCAACCGTTTGGGTCAAGATTCTCCACAACCCGCAAGCCTGGTTCCCCTACGAATATCCGGCCTTGTTTTCCATGGCCGTGGCATTTGTCGGTATCTTTTGGTTCTCTATTACCGATCGCTCGGTCAGTGCCATTGATGAGCGCAATCGATTCGATAATCAGCTGGTCGATTCTGAACTGGGTACGCCAGCCACGTGGAATGCGCAGCTGAAAGCTGATTAGTTCGGGTTATTACTGTTCACGTTAACTAGTTGCTGCATGAAAGTGCAGCTCATGTGAATACCTGCGCCTGAAAGTCGCTGAATAGTTTAGACAAAAATAATAATCTCAACTGTGGTGCAAAAACAATGAAATGTACTTTGACTGTTGCAGTCGCCTTGTGTGTATTGGCGCAGCAAGCCCATGCGGCGGGTTTTATCGATGACAGTAAAGCTGCGCTTAAACTGCGTAACTTCTATATCAATAGTGATTACCGAGATTCAGCAACACCTGCTCAGAAAGCCGCTAACCAGAGTTATCAAGCTGAGTGGGGACAAGCCTTTCAGCTCGAATTTATCTCAGGTTACACCCCGGGGCCTGTAGGTTTCGGTGTTGACGCGTTGGGCATGTTGGGTGTCAAGCTGGATTCTAGTACTGGCAAGCATGGCAACCCAACGGGGACAAACTACGGTGGCATCGTATTTCCAAGCGACGGCAACCATGCTGTTGACGAATTTTCCAACCTGGGATTGACCGGCAAAGTAAAAATATCCAAGACCGAGCTGAAGCTGGGAACGTTGGTCCCGAAACTGCCGGTGATCTTCAGTAATGATGGAAGATTATTGCCGCAAACCTGGCAAGGAACCCAGGTTACTTCGACAGATATCAAAGATCTGACGTTGGTGGGAGGCCAAATTGATGAGGTGAAGGGGCGTAACTCCAGCAACAATGAAAACATGTCCATCGCGGGTGCGAACAATGCGGTCACGGGACGCTTCAGTAATAAATTTATTTACGCCGGTGGCGATTATAAGCCGACTAAAGATCTAACCTTGCAATACTATTATGGGAATCTAAAAGATTTCTATAAGCAGGACTTTCTTGGACTCATTCATAACTGGGGGATCGGTCCTGGAGTCCTGACCAGTGATGTTCGATACTTCAATAGTAGAAGTGATGGTGCAAACGGCCATGACCCTGCGTATTTCACGACAGGCTACTATGGTGGTAAGACATTAAAAGGTGAGGTCGACAATAATCTGTTCAGTGGATTATTTACCTACGCCGTTGCGGGCCACACTTTTGGTGCAGGTTATGAAGTCAGCAATGGTAAAAGTGACTTTCCCTATTTGAACCAGGGAGATGGCCCAACCACCTACACCATTACGGAGATGCAGATTCAGAAATTCGTTCGTGCCGGCGAAAAGTCATGGCAAGCCCGTTACTCTTATGACTTTGCAAAACTGGGCTTGCCCGGTGCGACGGCGGGGGTTGTATACGTTAAAGGCGATGATATCAATACTGTTGCTTCCACCAATTCCAGTGAATGGGAACGAGATATTACGCTGGCCTATGTCGTGCAATCGGGGCCCCTAAAAGGCGTTGGCGTGATGTGGAAAAATGCAATGGTGCGCAACAATATCCCTAATGCCCGTGAGCAAGACGAGAATCGCGTGATTATCAATTACCAATTGGCGTTGTTTTAGTTTTTTGATCGAGGCCGCTTCGTAACTGATATCCAGATATCAAAAACGTATTCGGCGGTCCGGTCGTGTGTGACTGGCCGCTGTAACTGACAGGCAGCACTTTAACGAGTGCTGCGTGTACATGTCGTTCTCTTCCAACGGCGTGTTTTATAGAAGAGCAACATTTCCCTTGGTTGGGGTAGGGCGGTGCAAGTGATCCTTCACCGCCTTTTTTTATTCCGTCACGTTGATAGTCCATTGAATCGACGCAGCAGTTGCGTCAGCTGTTCCAGATCCTCATCGTTCCAGTCGTCGATACGCTGCCGAAAAATGTCGCCCTTGTGAACAATGGCCTGGCGGATTCTGGCCCGGCCTTGATGGCTCACATTCAAAAGGGTGCCTCGACCATCCGAAGGATCCGGTTGCGCCTCCACCAGTCCCAGGTGGATGAACTGTTCGACCAGCGCGAGAACCAAGAGCGCGTGGCTGGCAAGGACGCTCAACTGGTTGGACATCGGTGATCCGCAACGTGGCGCGGATATCATCGTACGCCTGGCTACCTATTCAGACCTTTCTCCGGCATCGGGCGGCTACTTTTCAGTGAAGGACGCAAAGCCCATACGGCCGACGCCTCCAGCCGACAATGCCGCCGCCTGCCAAGCCCTTTGGACGGCGACGTCAGCCCTGCTCGCCAAGTAATAAGGGCATAACGTCGACACCGCCCGGATCGATCATGACCCCAGTGCATCCTGCCAGCCACGTCGGGCCAGCGGGAGATCCAGCAAGCGCTTGCCGGTGGCATCGTTGATGGCATTGCCCAACGCTGCGGCCATGGGGCCCTGGACGATTTCCGCAGCGCCGAGAAATGGCTGATCCGGCTGATCAATCATGTGGACCTCTACCTGTTGCGGCACATCCGGAAAACGCATGATCGGATAGCCGCTCCAGTCGAAGCTGTGCATGCCACTGGCGTCATAGAGGATTCGTTCATAGAGTGTCCAACTGGCGGACTGCACGATGCCGCCCTGGACCTGATTGAGCAGGCCGTCGGGGCTGACAATTTGCCCCACGTCGACGGCGGCGACAACGCGATCAATCGTCACCTGCCCGGTCTGGCGCTGCACATGCAACTGCACGGCAATCGCGCAGTAACCCATGATGTTTTTGTAGCGGGCGAAGGCGAAGCCGATTCCGCTGCCGGGCCCTGTTGCTTTTTGCGGCCAGCGAAACTCTGCGGCCACGCGCTCGACCACCGCCCGTGCTCGCGGATCGCTCAAGTGATTGAGGCGAAATTGCACCGGGTCCACGGCAGCCCGAGTCGCCAGTTCATCGACGGTGCTCTCGATGGCGAACACGTTGATATGGGCACCGAGCGAACGCATGGCCGAGGTCCTGAATGGCATGGTCAGCACAAAGTTCATATCGACCTTCAGGTTGGGTATCTCATACAACGGAACGGCATTGCGGTCGCCGTCACCTTCGGGCTGTGCGATCGGGACCGAAGGCGCTGGGGTGAAGGGGTTGGCCAACAGCCACGCCGGCAAAAGGCGCCCGGCATTGACGATACGTTCGTTGTGCGGAGTACTCCAGAGTTCGTATTTCCAGTCACGAAGCCGCCCGCCGTCGTCCAGTCCCGCTTCCACTTCGGCAAGCATGGCCGAGCTGTAGGGCTCCCAGAGATTTTCCTGTTCGCGCATCCATTGCACCCGAATCGGCTTGCCGGGAACGGCCATGGCGATCAGCGCGGCATCGGCGGCAGCGTCATCGGCGCCGTTGTGGCCATAGCACCCGGAGCCTTCAGCGTGGATGCAACGCACCTGAGCCACCGGCAGGCCGACCATCTCGGCGATGCCCGCGCGCAACGGATAGACACCTTGCGTGTGGGTCCAGACGGTCAGTGTTCCATCCTTGAACCAGGCCACTGCGCAGGAGGGCCCGATGGAGCCGTGCATCAAGTATTGCTTGGTCACCCGGGCCTTGTAGGCACTCGGCACCGGTTTCGGGAGGTCACCCTTGGCGCTCACCGGGTAGCGCCGCGCCGGCAATTCGGTGAGCAGTTGATGGATATGCGTCGAGTCAGGTAGCGGGTTACCTGCTGTCCAGCGGGCCGTGGCGTAGCCCTCGCGCATCGCTTTGATCGCCAGCCATTCATCGGTGGCGACCACGGCGAGGTAGCTGCCGTTGCGGATCAGTTTCACCGCGCCGGGGAGTTTCCTGAGGGCGGTCTCGTCAATGTCCAGAAGCTGACTGCCGCGCCGGGGTGGGCGAATCACACGGGCGTGCAGCATATCGGGCAGGCGCATGTCCTGCACATAGGCCGCACCGCCGCTGACTTTGGCCGGGATGTCCAGTCGAGGCAATGATTTGCCGATCAGAGTGAAACTGCTGGCTGGCTTGAAGGGCGAGTTGGCCGATGCAAAGCGATGCAGTTGAACGCCTACCACGGCTTGTGCGTAGGTCATGCTGCGGCCTTGTGCATCGTAGATCACCGCGTCCCGCGTGGTCAGGCTGTCGATAGTGAGCTGCCATTGGCGTGCCGCGGACTCGAGTAACAACTGACGAACCTGGGCCGCCGCGTTGAACAGCGCGGTGCCGCTGTCGACGATCGTATGGCTGCCGGCGGTATACCCTTCATTGGGTGTCAGTGCGGTGTCGGCAGTGAGAAAACGGATGAGCCCAGGTGAGACCTCCAGGCGTTCGGCGGCGATCTGCAGGAGTGCAGTTTTGACGCCAGTGCCCAGCTCCACTTTGCCGGTGTAGACGGTGATGCCATCTTTCGCATCGATGCGAATCCAGGCGTCCAGATAGGGAGTGGCCCGCAGGCTGCCGGGCAGATCGGGTGCCAGGATTGCCGTCCCCAAGGTGTCCACTTCGGTGTCGGCGAAGGCGCGGGGAATGCCCGGAAGCATCGCGAACCCCATCACCAATGCCCCGTTTATCACGAAGGCACGGCGGCTCAGATTGACGTTTTGCGCGGGAGTTTTCATACCTTGCCTCCCTGCGCGACAACCGACTTGATTGCCGCGAGAATCCGCACATGGGTGCCGCAGCGGCACAAGTTGGGCGCCATGTGGCGGAGGATCGTTTCATCGTCTGGATGAGGGTTGGCCTCCAGCAGCGCCTGTGCCCGTACGATCATTCCCGCGATGCAATAACCACACTGGGCGGCCTGTTCGTCGATGAAGGCTTTCTGCAACGGCCCCGGATGGTCGGCGCTGCCCAGGCTCTCGACGGTGCGTACCGATTTGCCCGCCAGCGCGCCGCACGGCGTCAGGCAGGAAAACACTGGTTTGTCATTCACTAACACAGTGCAGGCGCCGCATTGACCCAGACCGCAGCCGTATTTGGCGCCATTGAGCCCCACCTGGTTGCGCAAGGCATACAGCAGGGGCATGTCGTCCGCGATGTCCAGTTCGTGGGTCTTGCCGTTGATGTCGAGTGTGATCACGGTTGCTGCTCCTGAGCCCGAATGCTTTTGATGGTCTTGTCGAGATCCGTCCAGGGTCGGTTCGCACAGCTCTCGTTGCGCAAGTACTCGGCAAGTGCAGCCACATGGGTGTCGTCCAGGCTAGGGGCGAAGGCAGGCATGTAGTGGCTGGAAGCGGCGCCGGACATCGGGATGCCCTGCAGGATGGTCTGGATCAAATTGCGTGGCGAGTCCGCCATCACCGCCGAGGTGTTCGCCAGCGCCGGCCGCGATTCAACGACGCGCATCGGTGCCGAGCTGCCGTGGCAACTCGCGCAGGCCCCGTCGAACAATGAGGCGCCCAGAAGCGCCCTGGCGCTGGGCTTGACCCCAGAGGTGCAGGGCGGCGATGGGGCATCCGATGAGGTTTTCTTGAGGTCAAGAATGTACTGCGCGATGGCATGGGCGTCTTCCGCTGGCAATTGCGCGATGCTCAGGCTGACCGGCAACATCGGGCCCGCCGCTGCGCCGTGTCCTTCGGCGACCTCGCCCGTCAGATAGGCAACCAACTGGGCTTCATTCCAGGGGTGTTGCGCCTCGGTCATTCCACGCAGGGCAGGGGCGGTCCAGCCGTCGACGACGCCACCGTTGAACAGTTCGCTGCCTTTCTCTCCACCAATGAGATTCAAGGGCGAATGGCAGGATGAACAGTGTCCCGCTCCTTCGACCAGATAGCGTCCGCGGTTCCATTGTGCTGACCGGTTGGGAAGTGGCTCCAGCGGATCCCCATGCAGAAACAGCAAGTTCCAGAAAGACACCAGCGGACGGAAGTTCATGGGGAAGACCATGTGGTTTTGCGGCGCGGTGTATTTGATCGGGTCCACGCTCATCAGGTAGGCATAGGCGTCGGCAATATCGGCATCGCTCATCTTTCGATAATGCACGTAGGGGAAGGCCGGATAGAGGAAATGACCGTCACGCGCGATGCCTTCACGCATGGCCCGTTCAAAGGCGTCCAGCGACCACTTTCCGATACCGGATTCCGGGTCTGGGGTGATGTTGGTGGTGAAGAGGGTGCCGAAAGGCGTTACCAGCGGCAAACCGCCGGCCATGTAGGCGCCCCCTGGCCGTGTGTGGCAGACCGCACAGTCTCCCGCTTCGACGACGCGGCGGCCTCTGTCCAGGGTTTCTCGAGCGGCATTCAAGGGCTGGCTGACCGTGGCAATTTCCGGCCTCCACATCATCCAGAACGCAAACCCTAACCCCACGACGCCGATTGCCAGAACGGCACCGATGATCGTCTTGCGCTTCATCGCCTTACCTCTCGAGCTGAATTAACGACAGATTTTTCAATCCACCGCGTGCGATTGGCGTACGGCGATTTCCATGGCGTGAGCTTAGAGAGGGTGGTTGTGATGGAGTACCCCATCAGGGCGCAACGCTACATTGCGCCAGGCGCAACGGCGGCAGAATTAACAACCGTTAACTCGCGCAGCGTGCGCCCATGCCCAAAGATAGACCCTCAAGGATCGTACCGACGCCACTGAAGGGGTTTCATGGACAAGCTGCTCGCACTGAAAATGTTCATCCAGTCGGTAGATTCCAAGGGCTTTTCGTCTGCCGCCAGGCAACTCAATCTGGCGACCTCTTCAGTGACCAGAATGATCGACAGGCTTGAGGGTGACCTGGGTGCCGTGCTGCTGAATCGGTCTACCCGGCAAGTCACGTTGACGGATGCCGGGGGTGTGTACTACCTGAAAAGCCGGGATATTCTGAGTGCCATGGCTGACGCGGATGAGTCAGTCTCGGACCGCGGTGAAGTGCCTGCGGGACAGTTGCGCATCTCGGTGCCCGTGGCGTTGGGTCACCGTCTCATTGCCCCCCACATTGGCGAACTTTTAGCGCGCTATCCACTGCTCGCACTGGATATGACGCTGTCAGACGAGATCGTCGATTTGCTCGGCGAACGCATCGATCTATCGATCCGGATGGGGTCGCCAGCAGCGATGGAAACGCTGGTCAGCCGCTGCATCGGCAGCTTTCGGCGCCGAGTCGTCGCCAGCGCCGAATACCTGAATGCTCGAGGATTTCCCGACCGCCCCATGGACCTCATGCAACACGAGTGCATGTGCTTCAACTATGGCGCGCCGCAGCAGTTCTGGACATTTTCAGAGCAGGACCAAGAGCTGCGCGTGCCCGTCGAAGGGCAATTCAAGAGCAACAATGCCGAGGTCCTGCGCGAAGTGGTACTGGCCGGGTGCGGGGTGGCGTTGTTGCCCGATTGGCTGGTCAATGACGACATCGACAGTGGTCGCCTCACGTCCTTGTTCGACGCTTTTGTCGTCAATCCGAACAGTGCCAGTTCGGCGATCTCGGCGCTGTACCTGCCCAATCACCGCGGCTCGAAACGTATCAATGCGTTCATTGATTTCCTCACCGAATTACTCAAGTCGCAACGTCAATCCAAGGCGTGATCGGCTCATCGTTGCGTTTTGCGAAAAGCAACGTTGTGCAGCGGGTGGATTCTCTGACGGCGCTCCGGCACCTACCTTGGGGGGGTGAAACATTCAACCACGGAGACCGTCATGAGTTTGCACGCATCCAAAATTCAGGTGACTTACGACTTCATCTGCCCATGGTGCTGGATCGGTGAGGAAAATCTTGAACGCGCTCTTGCCGCTTCGGGTTTATCAACGGACCGCCCAATCAGTTTCCTGCCTTATCAGTTGAACCCGGACATGCCTGTTCAAGGCATGGATCGCAAAGCCTATCGCTCTGGAAAATTCGGCAGTTGGGCGCGTAGCCAGGCCATGGACGCACAGGTCACCCACGCCGGTAAGGCCGTCGGTCTTGAGTTCGATTATGAGCACGTCAAAAAAACGCCCAACACCCTGGCCGCGCATCGGTTGGTATGGCGCGAACAGCAGGCGGGTCGAGACGCGTCCCCGCTGGTCAAGGCCATTTTCAAGGCGTACTTCGGCGAGGGACGGGATATCGGCGACCTCGCTGTGCTGGCCGACATCGCTGCTGAAACCGGGCAGGACCGTGCGGCCATTGTCGACTTTCTCAAGGCCGATGAAGGCACGGCTGAAGTCTTGAAACTCGAAGCCCAAACCAAGGCGTCCGGTGTGCGCTCGGTGCCGAGTATTCAGATCGCAGATGACGTGATCAGTGGCGCCCAGCCCATCGAAATAATGATCCAGATACTGAAACGAAGCCAAGCCGCTTAAGGCGTTTGTTCAATCCCTATCCATTCAGGAAATCATCATGACTCATCACTTGTTCAGCCCGATCAAACTTGGTCAATTCACTCTCAATCACCGTGTCGCCATGGCGCCTCTGACTCGCTCGCGGGCGGGACAACCGGGCAACGTACCGACCTCGATGAACGTTGAGTACTACCGTCAGCGTGCCAGTGCCGCATTGATCATTACCGAGGCTACGCAGATTTCCCAGCAGGGCCAGGGTTACGCCTGGACGCCCGGCATCCATAGCGACGAGCAGATTCAGGGCTGGAAGGCTGTCAGCGAGGCTGTGCACGCAGAAGGCGGGCGGATTTTCCTGCAGCTCTGGCATGTGGGGCGAGTGTCGCACCCGGTGTTCCAGCCCAACGGCGGCTTGCCGGTGGCGCCGACCGCGCAGCCGGTGCCCGGCAAGACTTTTATCCTGAATGAACAAGGCGAGGGCGTCTGGGGTGATGTACCTGTCCCTCAGGCACTGGACATTCCGGGGATCGAAGCGATCGTTGCCGACTTCCGCAAGGCCGCTCGCAACGCGATGCTGGCTGGCATGGACGGTGTGGAAATTCACGCGGGCAATGGCTACCTGCTCGACCAATTCATCAACAGCGCCAGCAATCAGCGCAGTGATCGCTACGGTGGAAGTATCGAAAACCGTGCGCGGTTACTGCTCGAAGTCGTGGAAGCCGTGACCGCGGAAGTCGGTGCCGAGCGCGTTGCTGTTCGCCTGACACCGATGGGGCGTTTCATGGGGATGGGCGATGACACCCCGGAGCAAACCTTTGGCTACATTGCATCCCGGCTCAATCACTGGAATCTCGCTTACCTGCACCTGGTAGAACCGATGATGGTCGGCACAGTGCTCGATGAAAGTAACGATCCACGCTGGGACGCGATCATCAAGCAACTGCGTAGTGACTTCCATGGCGTTCTGATGCTGGCGGGTGGTTATTCCGGCGAAACGGCCGAACAGGCCATCGCGCAGGGCCGTGCGGACCTTATCGCCTTTGGTCGCCCGTTTATTGCCAACCCCGACTTGCCGGCTCGTTTGCGCGGTCGCAACGAACTCAACGTGGCCGACGGCAACAGCTTTTTTGGCGGCGACGCCAAGGGGTACATCGACTATCCGGTGTTGGCATAACGCAACGGTAAACCGGCGTTTGGGGAATCACCACGCAACGAGGAGAAAGGTAATGAAGAGTTCAGGCGTTCCGAAGGCCTTGGTCATTGGTGGTTCCCTGGGAGGGCTGTTCGCCGCCACGGCATTACGTGCGATTGGGTGGCAGGTCGATATTTACGAGCGATCCCCGGCGGCGATGGATAGCCGTGGTGGGGGTATCGTTCTGCAAGCGGAAGTCCTGCACCATTTTCGCTTTGCGGGCATTCATCCGGCAGGTGCGCTCGGCGTTCGGTCCCATGATCGTCTCTATCTGGATCAAGCCGGTAGCGTCATGCATAAAGAGCCGATGCCGCAAACCCAGACGTCCTGGAACACACTGTACAGCTCATTGTTTTCTGCATTTCCTGCCGAGCATTATCACCGTGGCAAGACGCTGGTGGATCTGACTCAGAATGAGCACCGAGTGACTGCGATTTTTGCCGATGGCAGCACGGCCGAGGCCGATCTGCTGATTGGCGCTGATGGCGCGGGCTCAACCGTGCGAAGCGTGGTGTTGCCTGGGGCAGAACCCACGTATTCGGGGTATGTGGTGTGGCGTGGGCTTGTCGATGAAGAGCAACTTCCAGACTTCGCCAAAACGCAGCTTTACGAGGACTTCGTTTTTCAACAAGACCCTGAATCGCTGATGCTGGAATACATGGTGCCGAGTGTGAATGGCTCCGTTAATCCTGGCGAGCGTCGGTTCAATTGGCTGTGGTACTTGAAAGCTGCGCAAGGGGCGGAACTGGACGCTGTGCTCACTGACAGCGATGGCCATCGGCGTAGTCACTCCATTCCACCTGGGGCCTTGGCCACCGGGCAGGATGCTTACATACGGGGAATGGGGGAGCGGCAGGCGAACCCGGCTTTTCGGGAACTGATTCGCCAGACCAAAGATATTTTCGTGCAAGCGATCCTCGATCTCAACGTCCCGCAAATGGTGTTTGGTCGTGTGCTGTTGACTGGCGACGCCGCTTTTGTGCCGCGTCCTCATACCGCCGGAAGTACGGCCAAGGCGGCGCGCAACGCATTGTCTCTGGCTCAGGCAATCGACGACGTCGGCGACATTGATAAAGCCCTGCTAGCCTGGCAGAAACAACAACTTGCAGAAGGCAGTCGCATGGGCGATTGGGGGGTGAGGATGGGCAATCGAATTATGGGGATCGCCCAGGTCTGAAAGTGTGGCTCACATCGGATTTATTCGCGGGATGAAAGTGGGCTGTAACCGTAGTGTTAGTGCAGTTTTTATAGGCTGAATATAAAAGAGGAGATTAGCTTCAGATCGAAGCTATCTCCTTTTTTGTTCCTGTGTCCATTGAAACATTAACCATTCTGACAGGCGCTGCTCAGTATCTTATATTGCAGATCGTGCGTTACGCCCTTGTGATCTACATACACCATGTGCGCGCCCACGGGACCGCAAACATTCTGTGTGTCCTCTACCGTCGTGATGTCGATGACCTTGGCAATATCCAGGTGTTCGGAATAATTGTACTGCTCTGGCTCAGGGGCAGAGGCAGTGTTGTGGGCGCCATCCTGGGCTGAAGCGTAAACGCTAAACATCATGAGTGAGGCGAGCATTGCATATTTCATTAGGGTGTTTTCCAGTAAGAGTGAGAAAGAAAGCAAGGTTTCTTTGTTTGCTTCTGGAACTGATTATGGTGTCGTCAGGATGTTTATAAAAATATTAAGACTGGATACTGAATATTACCGAAAGTGATGTTTCTGCAAGTTTTTCCAGTGATGAGTTAATTAATTGGTATTTGCTCAAATTGGTTTTATTAACTGGATTGTATTTCCTGGCAGAACGACAAGTACCATTTGAAAAAGTCTTGAACGACACGCAAAAAAAAGGCCGGTCAGACCGGCCAAAGGGAAATCGAGAGTTTTGCCAAGGCTATGCGGGGAGTCCCAGGATTCTGGCTGCGTTGGCGCCGAGCACTGCCGCCTTCTCGCGGGGACCCAGGCCTATGCTTTCGACAAAACGCACCGGCTGCTCATAGCCCATATCGAAGCAGTAGTCGCTGCCCAGCACCAGATGGTCGATGCCGACGTTGGCGATCAGATAGTCCAGCACCGGCCCGGAATGCGACACGGTGTCATAGCTGAATCGCGTCAAGTAGCTGCTCGGCTTTTGGGCCAGGCGCCGAGTCTCAGGACGTGAGGTCCACCCGGCATCGAGACGTCCCACGAGTATCGGCAATGCCCCACCGGCGTGAGGCAATGACACATGCAGTTGTGGGTATTGATCCAACACCCCGCCGAGGATCAGGTGTGATGCCGCGATAGCGGTATCGAACGGGTTACCCAGCAGGTTGCTCAAGTAATAGTTGCTCAGGCGGCTGCCGCCGACCGTTTGTTGAGGGTGCAGGAATACCGGGAGTCCCAGCTGTTCAATGCGGGCAAAGACGGGCGCGAAGAGCGGATTGTCCAGGTCCAGGCCGTTGATGTTGGTGCCCATGTACACGCCCCGAACCCCGGGTAATTCGGCTGCGCGTTCCAACTCGGCAATGGCATCGTCAGCCTCCAGCATTGGCAATGTGGCCAGCACCACAAAACGTTGCGGATGTTGGCGATGGACAGTCGACGCGGCATCGTTCCAGGCACGTGCCAGACGGGCATTGAGTTGTCGATCTGCCCAGTACACCATCGGCACGCTAAGGGACAGCGCCTGTACATCGACGCCGGAGTGGTCCATATCGAGCAAGCGCGCCTGCACGTCGATAAATTTCAAGGGCAATGGTCCTAATCCGCCGGCCGGTGTGGCGAAGCTGAAAGTAGTCTCCTGGCGGGTATAGCTTGCACCGAACGCTTTGCCCTCACTTCCCAAGAGGTGTAAGAACTCTTCAGGGTAGTAATGCGCGTGGATGTCCACTGATCGCACCGGGACATCGGCGCCTCTCTTGATCGGTGCCGCCGAGGCGGGTGATAAACGGGTTACCAGCAGGCCACCCGCGGTAGCTGCCATGATGCCCAGCAGTTGGCGACGGGTCTTTGAAAGACAGCAGGGGCATTGCATCGTCGATCTCCTTTTTATTGTTGTCTTCGCGAGTTCAGGTACGCGCCTCGGTGCTGCGCAGGTTAAGAGCGACCGGTCCACGCGATGGGCATGGACCTGTTCCGACACGCTGCTCTATTAATCAATCGATCATTTGATGGATTTTGATTATCATCCGATCAATTGAAGAATCGCAAGCCTCTTTAATCAATCAGGCCATTGAGCACAGCCATGCAAGACTTCCATTGACTGGTTATGCACAGTCGCTACCTTTACCTTTCGATCTCGGAATCCGTTCATGGACAAGTTGCTGGCGCTGAAAATGTTTGTCGAAACGGTGCGCTGTGGGGGGTACTCGTCCGCGGCGCGTAAGCTCGGCATCTCCACGTCGTCCGTGACGCGGCAGGTCGCGGGGCTGGAAAGCGAATTGGGTGCCAGCCTGCTCAATCGCACCACGCGCAACACGAGCGTTACGGTGGCGGGGCAGCACTATTTCGATAAAGCCGTGGCGATCCTGGAGGCCATTGACGAAGCCGATGCCGTCGTTGCCGACCGTGGCAGCGAAGCTCAAGGGCGATTGCGGGTCAGCGTCCCGGTGGAATTTGGCCGGCGAATCATCGCTCCGCACTTGGGGCGGTTGCTTGAGCGCCATCCCGGCCTGGAAATCAGCCTCTCGCTGAGCGACGAGGTCAGTGACCTGCTCAGCGAACAAATCGACGTGTCCGTGCGTCTCGGTTCATCGGTCGTCAGTGATGACATCGTCAGCAAGCGGCTGGGTGATTTCCAGCGTTGGGTTGTAGCGAGTCCCGAATACCTGACTCGAACCGGTCTGCCCCGACACCCCAGTGACCTGCTGGAGCATCAGTGTTTGCGTTTTGATTACCGCACGGGCCACCACAACTGGACATTCCAGGGCGATGAGGACGTCATCCGCTTGAATGTGCAGGGACGGCTGCAAAGCAACAATGCCGACATTCTGCGCGAAGCTGCCTTGGCCGGTGGCGGGGTGACGCTATTGGCCGATTGGCTGGTGCGTGAGGATGTCAGCGCGGGTCGGCTCACTCGGGTGTTGGAGCAATATGAGGTCAACCCCGGCAGTGCAAGCACCTGCATCAATGCGCTGTATCTGCCTAACCACCGTGGCTCCAGTCGCATCAATGTATTCATAGAGTTTCTTCAGGAAATACTAGCGCCCTAAGCACGTCCTGTGCAGTTGGCAAGACCGCCTTGCGCGTCGCCTTTGATCGAATCGAATGCCAGCCGATACCACCGAGGCACGAGGCTGGCCGCCCTGATAACCCGCTCGGGTAAAAGCAGCGTTGCCGAATGCGCAATGAAGCCTTGCAGAGGGCAGCGATTCTCCCCGCATGCCCGGGTTCGTACAGTGGCACCCATCAACTGACCCCGGTCGTCAAAGCAGCATCCCGCGGCCACTGACAAAAATTTTCGTTTAGAACCCGCCCCGATTCGGCCGGCAACGGCTTGCTATCGCCTGGCGAAAGTATGAGGAATGCCCGATGAAACATACACAGACGGTTCCCTTGATCGTCTCCGCCCTGGCGCTGTCGATCGTGTTGGCTGGCTGCAAGCAAGAGGCGCCCGTGCAAGTCGCCAAACCGCCCCAGGTTGGAGTCGTCACGCTGCAATCACAGACTTACACCGTGCAAAGCGAACTGCCGGGGCGTACCGCACCCTTTCGCGTTGCTGAAGTGCGGCCACAAGTGGACGGAATCATTCAGCAGCGCTTGTTCGACGAAGGAAGCGAGGTCAAACCCGGCCAACCGCTGTACCGCATTGATCCATCGCCGTACGAAGCAGACGTGGCTCGTGCCCGCGCCTCGTTTCAGCAAGCCCGTTCCCTCGCAGACCGCTATCGACAGCTGATCGGAGAAAGGGCCGTGAGCCGTCAAGAGTTCGAAGATGCGCAGGCGCGACAATTGACGGCGGAGGCTGATCTCAAGCGTGCCGAGATCAACCTGCGTTACACCCGTGTGCTCGCGCCGATTGCCGGCCGCATTGGCCGCTCCAGCGTGACCGAAGGGGCGTTGGTGAACAACGGCCAAACGGGAGCCATGGCGTCCATTCAGCAGCTCGACCCGATTTACGTCGATATCACCGAGTCCTCTGCGAACCTGCTCAAGCTGCGTGAAGACCTCAAGCAAGGCCGCCTTGAGAACGCGGGTGCGGACGCCGCCGTGGTGACTCTCGCGCTGGAGAACGGCAGCGCGTACGGACTGCCTGGGCGCCTGAAGTTTTCTGAGGTGTCAGTCGATCCCTCCACCGGTTCGGTGACCCTGCGTGCCGTGTTTCCCAACCCTGAACACCTGCTTCTACCGGGCATGTTTGTGCGGGCAAAACTCCAGAGCGGTGTGCGGCAGGCCGCCATTCTCGCTCCGCAACAAGGGGTGACTCGCGACCTGAAGGGCAATCCCAGCGCACTGGTGGTCAGCGCTGACGGAACCGTGGAACAGCGTCCCCTGACGGCCAATCGCACAGTGGGCAACCAATGGTTGGTAGAGCGTGGCCTCGAAGCGGGGGATCGCTTGATCACTGAAGGGCTGCAGTTCGTCAAGCCGGGCATGAAGGTCTCCGTGACCGCCGCTCAAAACGTGGCACCGGCGTTGGCCGGTGCCGTGGCTGGGGGTAACTGAGCATGTCCAGATTCTTTATCGATCGGCCCATTTTTGCCTGGGTACTCGCGTTGATCGTCATGCTGGTGGGCGGGCTGGCGATCCTCAAGCTACCCGTCAACCAATACCCTGACATCGCTCCGCCAGCGATCTCGATTCAGGTGACCTACCCAGGGGCATCGGCCCAGACTGTGCAAGACACCGTAGTTCAGGTCATCGAGCAACAGCTCAACGGCATCGACAACCTTCGCTACGTGAGTTCGGAAAGCAACTCTGATGGCACCATGGCGATCACGGTTACGTTCAACCAAGGGACGAACCCTGACATTGCCCAGGTTCAGGTTCAGAACAAGCTGAACCTGGCCACGCCCCTGTTGCCGCAAGAAGTGCAGCAGCAGGGCATTCGGGTGACCAAAGCGGTCAAGAATTTCCTGATCGTCATTGGCGTTGTCTCTGAAGACGGCAGCATGTCCCGCGAAGACTTGGCCAACTACGTGGTGTCCAATATGCAGGATCCGCTGGCACGTACTTCCGGTGTCGGTGACTTCCAGGTGTTCGGCGCGCAGTACGCCATGCGGATCTGGCTCGATCCTTCGAAGCTGGTCAGTTTCGGCCTGACGCCCGTCGATGTGAAAAGTGCGATTCAAGCCCAAAACGTGCAAGTGTCGTCCGGTCAGATCGGCGGCCTGCCAGCACTGCCGGGCCAACAGCTCAACGCCACCATCATTGGCAAGACCCGCTTGCAGTCGGCGGATGAGTTCAAGGACATCCAGCTCAAGGTCAACCCTGACGGCTCCGAAGTACGACTGGCCGATGTCGCCGAGGTAGCGCTGGGTGGCGAAACCTACAGCGTCAACGCCCAGTTCAACGGGATGCCGGCGTCCGGCATCGCCATCAAGCTCGCTCCCGGGGCTAACGCGCTGGATACCACCAGGGCGATCCACGACACCCTCAACCAACTGCAACCGTTTTTCCCTCGCGGTATGACAGTGGTTTACCCCTACGACACCACGCCCGTCGTGCGCGACTCGATCCATGGCGTGTTCCATACCTTGGGCGAGGCGATCGTGTTGGTGTTCCTGGTGATGCTGCTGTTCCTGCAGAACATCCGCGCGACCATCATCACCACGCTGACCGTGCCTGTGGTGCTACTGGGTACTTTCGGCATCCTCGCGGTCGCCGGTTTCACCATCAATACGTTGTCGATGTTCGGCATGGTGTTGGCCATCGGCCTGCTGGTGGATGACGCTATCGTCGTGGTCGAGAACGTGGAGCGCGTTATGCGAGAGGAGCATTTGTCGGCGAAAGAAGCCACGATTCGCTCCATGAAACAAATCCAGGGCGCGCTCGTCGGCATCGCCATGGTGTTATCGGCGGTGCTGTTGCCGATGGCGTTCTTCGACGGTTCAACCGGTGTCATCTACCGCCAGTTTTCCCTCACCATTGTCTCGGCAATGGCCCTGTCGGTGCTTACCGCGCTGGTGTTCACGCCTGCCTTGTGTGCCACGATGCTCAAGCCGCATGACCCCTCACATGGGCTCGCACGGCTCGGCTTCTTCCGTGCATTCAATCGTGGATTTGATCGCGGCGTGCAACGCTACGAGCGTGGCGTCGCCGGGATGCTGCGGCACAAAGCGCCGGCATTTCTGGCTTACCTGCTGATCGTTGCTGGCATGGTCCTGCTGTTCAACCGCATCCCCACCGCGTTTCTGCCCGATGAAGACCAGAGCGTGATCTTTACCCAAGTGCAGACCCCCGCTGGGTCCAGTGCCGAGCGCACGCAGAAAGTGCTCGACAGCGTGCGTCAATACTTGCTCGCCACGCATGAGGAGGGCGGTGAGGCCAACGCGGTGGATGCAGTGTTTACCGTCAATGGATTCAACTTCGCGGGACGCGGGCAAAGCTCGGGCATGGCCTTTGTACTGCTCAAACCGTGGGGGCAGCGCGGTCCTGAGGATGCGGCGCTCGCGTTGGCAGCGCGCGCTCAAGCGAAATACAGAGGCATGCGCGATGCGATGGTATTTGCCGTGGTACCGCCTGCCGTGCGGGAGTTGGGCAATGCTTCGGGCTTCGATTTATTCCTGCAGGACCAAGCGGGTGTCGGCCACGAGGTGCTGGTGCAGGCGCGTAATCAGTTCTTGCACCTGGCCTCTGAAAGCAAAGTGCTGACGGCGGTGCGGCTCAACGGCCTGAACGATGAGCCGCAGTATCGGTTGAATATCGATGACCGGCGGGCGAGGGCGCAGGGGGTTTCACAAACAGACATCAACACCACGTTGTCCGTGGCCTTCGGCGGTAACTACGTCAATGATTTCATCGACCGTGGCCGAGTCAAAAAGGTGTTTGTGCAGGGCCAGGCCAGTGCTCGCATGTCGCCTGAAGATCTGGACAAATGGTACATACGCAACGCCGCCGGGAAAATGGTGCCGTTCTCCGCTTTCGCCTCCGGCGAGTGGGTCTTCGGTGCTCCCAAGCTGGCGCGTTACAACGGCGTGTCGGCGGAAGAAATATTGGGTAGCCCGGCACCGGGTTACAGCACGGGTGATGCGATGGCTGAAGCTCAGGCCATCGCTGCTCAGTTGCCGCCTGGGGTCGCGTTGGCGTGGACGGGTTTGTCGTATGAAGAAAAGCTGTCCGGTTCACAAGCGCCCGTCATGTACGCGCTCTCGCTGCTGGTGGTGTTCCTCTGTCTCGCGGCCCTTTACGAAAGCTGGTCTATCCCGTTGGCCGTGATGCTGGTGGTGCCGCTGGGTGTTGTCGGTGCATTGCTGGCCACTACCTTGCGCGGTCTGTCCAATGACGTGTTCTTCCAGGTGGGCCTGCTGACGACAGTAGGGCTGGCGGCGAAGAACGCCATCCTCATTGTGGAGTTCGCCAAGGAACTGCATGAGCAGGGCATGAGCTACACGCAAGCGGCGATTGAAGCGGCACGCCTGCGTTTGCGCCCGATTGTCATGACATCCCTGGCGTTCATCCTTGGGGTCGTGCCGTTGGCCATCTCTACAGGCGCAGGCTCTGGCAGTCAGCACGCCATTGGCACAGGCGTGATCGGCGGCATGCTGACCGCGACAATCCTGGCCATCTTCTGGGTGCCGCTCTTTTATGTGTCGGTGTCGTCACTCTTCGCCCGTCGATCGTCTGTCGTACCGGCCGCGGCCGCTCATGAGGAGGTTATGTCGTGATCAAGCCTTTCAGTGTTCTAGTCCTCAGTTTGCTGCTGTTCAGTGGTTGCTCTCTGATTCCGGCGTATCAGCAGCCACAGGCACCTGTGCCGGCCGTTTACCCTTTGGCGCCCTTGACGCGTGATGAGAGTGCGGCAGCGCTCGATTGGCGCGAATTCTTTCCCGATCCGGCGTTGCATCGCCTGATCGAGACGGCACTGGCCAACAATCGGGATATCAGGATCGCCACATTGAACGTCGAGGCCTACCAGGCGCGCTATCGCATTCGCCGTGCGGATCTGTTGCCTGAGGTCTCGGCAGCAGGAAGCAGTAGCCGTCAGCGCGTCCCGGCAGATCTGGCATCTGATGATAAAGCCACAATCGAGAGTCAGTACTCTGTCGGGCTGAACGTAAGCTATGAACTGGACCTATTCGGCCGTGTTCGTAGTCTCGATCAAGAGGCATTGCAGCGTTATCTGGCCAGCGAACAGGCTCAGCGCTCAGTCCACATCGGGCTGGTTGCGAGCGTTGCGAGCGCCTGGCTCACCCTGCAGGCCGATCAGGCGCTAGAGCGACTGACCAGCGATACACTCGACACTTATGAAAACAGCTACCGAATGACGCGCCGCAGCGCTGAAGTGGGCACGGCGTCGGACTTGGCGCTAAGCCAGTCCCAAACCCTGGTACAAGGCGCTCGCGGTTCGATGGCCCGGTATCGTCGGCAGGTGGCTGAAGACCGTAACCTGTTGGCGTTGTTGATCGGGGACGAACTCCCGGTAGATTTGGTCGCCGGCGATTGGGAGCGGCAATCCTTCCCTGAGGTCCCCGTAGGATTGCCATCGGATTTGCTCAGTCGTCGACCCGACATACTGGAAGCCGAATTTCTGCTGAAGGCTGCCAATGCGGATATTGGCGCAGCCCGAGCTGCGTTCTTCCCCCGAATCAGCCTGACGGCGGGCGCCGGCTCCTCCAGCGAGGCGTTGTCCGGGCTGTTCAACGGAGGATCGGGAACCTGGAGCTTTTTTCCACAAATCAGTCTGCCGATCTTCAATGCTGGCAGCTTGCAGGCCAACCTGGATGTCTCTCAAGTCGAGAAAGACATACAAGTGGCGCGTTATGAAAAGGCCATCCAGTCAGCCTTCAGAGAAGTCAGTGATGGGCTGGCCGCAACCGAGACTTTTGGTCAGCAGATTGAGGCTCTACAAGGGTTGGTCAGCGCGAGTGCCCAGTACTATCGGCTCGCGCAAAGTCGCTACCTGACAGGCATCGACAGCTCTTTGACTCTTCTGGACGCGCAACGGACGCTGTTCGCTGCACAGCAAGCGTTGATCAGTGATCAGTTGGCGGAACGAGCGGCAACCATTGATTTGTATAAAGCGCTGGGAGGAGGGTGGCAGGGCTAACATGACGACCACAGATCCTCCTTTTGGCCATGAAATGGGTTCCCCTACTTTTCCCCCACAAAAACGTCGGCTCTTGATGGACGTTACTGGACTCTCGTAGAGCAGAAAACCGCTGGAGCTCAAGTAAATACTGGCTTGGAAAAATTCCGAGTAAAATTTCGCCGAGCGCATGAAGTTCTCTGCGGCGCTGTGGTTCATGGCGCTGTGGTTCACCCTGGTTTATGCGCCCGTCGCCCACATGGTCTGGGGTGGTTCGGGCGCTTTGATGCATAACTGGGGTGTCCTCGATTTTGCCGGCGGCACGGCGGTGCATATCAATGCTGGTGTTGCCGCGCTGGCCGCGTGCCTGATTCTCGGCAAGCGCAAGGGTTACCAGAATACGCCAATGCCCGCCCACAACTTGAGCTTGACCATGGCCGGCGCGGCGATGCTTTGGGTTGGCTGGTTCGGCTTCAACATCGGTTCCGGCGGGGGCCTGAATGGCACTTCCGGCATTGTCATGCTCAACACCCAGCTGGGTGCTTGCGCGGGGATTCTCGGTTGGATGTTCACCGAGTGGTTCAAGGTCGGCAAACCGAGTGCTTTGGGACTGGCCAGCGGTGCTTTGGCCGGTTTGGTCGGCATTACGCCTGCGTGTGCGTATGTAGGCGTCGGCGGCGCGTTGGCCATCGGCCTGTTGTGCGGGGTGTTCTGCTATTTGAGCGTTACGGTGCTGAAACGCCGCTTCGGTTATGACGACAGCCTCGACGTGTTTGGCTTGCACGGTATCGGCGGAATGATTGGCGCGGTGTTGACTGGCGTGTTCTGCGTGCCGTCCCTGGGTGGACTGGTGGAAGGCGTGACCATGGGCGCCCAGGTCGTGGGGCAGATCAAAGGCGTGTTGTTGACGACTGTGTACTGCTTCGCCGTCAGCTGGATCATTCTCAAGGTGATCAACGCGGTGATCGGCTTGCGTGCCGACGAATCGGTGGAGGAGATGGGCCTGGATTTGGCCGAGCACAACGAGAGTGCCTATAACCACTGATCTTGATCGTAGTCTCGCTTGAACCACTGAAAACCCGGTTGGCATTGCTGACCGGGTTTTTTTGCGATGATCGTTCCCACGCTCTGCGTGGGAATGCCGCCGGGGACGCTCAGCGTCCCGCTATAGACGTTGGACTTGAGTCTTGCGCATTGGTGACGCGGAGCATGGGAACGATCAGCTAACAAGCCAGATTCCGCCCAGCAGCACGCTGCAATTGACTGGCGATCAGGGTGTTCTTCAGCAGATACGCAATGGTCATCGGCCCGACCCCACCGGGTACCGGCGTGATCGCGCTGGCAACGGTGCGCGCACTGGCGTAATCGACATCACCGACCAGACGATTTCCCGACGCGTCGCTAATGCGATTGATACCGACATCGATGACCACGGCTCCGGGTTTGAGCCAGCTGGCGTCGATCAACTCAGGTCGACCCACGGCCGCGACCACGATGTCCGCCAACCTGCACAACGCCGGTGCATCGACGCTTCGCGAGTGCACCACGCTGACCGAACAGTTGGCCTGCAACAACAGGGTCGCCATGGGTTTGCCGACAATGTTCGAACGACCGATGACCACCGCGTGCAAACCACTCAAATCACCGCAGGCTTCATGCAGCAGACGCATGCAGCCGCTGGGCGTGCAGGGTGTCAGGACTTCGATGCCTTGCACCAGGCCGCCGACGTTTTCCCGATGAAATCCGTCCACGTCTTTGATCGGGTCGATGGCGTGAATCACTGCCGCCTCGTCGATATGTCCTGGCAGGGGTAACTGCACCAGGATGCCATTCACCGTGGCGTCGGCATTCAGTTGGGCAATCAGTTCCAGTACTTGCGCCTGGCTGGCGTCGTCTGGCAGACGGTATTCAAGGGAGCGAATTCCCACTTCCTTGGCCCGCAGCAATTTGTTGTGCACATAGACCTGGCTGGCGGGGTCTTCACCGACGAGCAGTACGGCCAGGGCCGGGTAAATCTGCTGTCCGGCCAGGACCAGAACTTCTTCTCGAACTTCGTCGAGAACCTGGGCAGAGATGGCTTTGCCGTCGATAACACGGGCAAGTGCAGGGGTGGTGCTGATCAAAAGAGTCACCGTCATTTTGATTGATAGGGGGCGAAGTGATCATCGAGGCGTCGTTGCGCCCCGATGATCCATCAGAGACCTGCAGGCAAGGACGCTCAGGCTACCAGTTGATGGCAACCGTACACCACCAGTACACCGGCGATCAGCGTGGCATAAGGTAGCCAGCCGGCGCGTTTTTGTCCGGCATCGGTCTGAATGTACAGGTCGCTGAGCATCGCTTCCGGGAAGCGCCCCTTGTCCTGCACATAGTGCCGGAAGCAGAACACCGGGAGGATCAACAATGCCAGCAACAGGCCGGTCACCAGGGTGCCGGCGCCCCAGATATCGGATCCAGCCGGCAACTACGTTCGCTGGGCATTGATAAAGTCTACAAATGCCCTTAGAGGCGAGGGCAGATAGCGTCTGCCAGGGTAATAGAGAAACGGGCCGGTAAAATCCTGCCACCAGGGTTCCAGCACCGGTTCAAGTGCGCCGCTATCCAGATAGGGCTGGAGCCAGCCCTCAAACAGCTGGACAATCCCCAGCCCGTCAATCGCAGCCTGAACAGCCAGGTCCACGGTGCCACCCAAGCTGACAATCAACGGCCCGGTCGGGTCCACGTTAATGATTTCGCCATGACGTTCGTACTCCCAGAGCGGCATTGCGCCACTGGGAAATCTGCCCCGCAGGCAGGCATGCTTCAACAGATCCCGAGGGTGTTTTGGCCGACCTCTGGCATCAAGGTAAGCCGGCGATGCCGCCGTGGCAAAGCGCTGAAATCGTGGGCCGATGGGGACAGCAATCATGTCCTGCTCGAGGCGTTCATCGTATCGGATGCCCGCGTCACAACCCGCGGCAAGCATGTCGACAAAACTCTCCTCGATCATGACCTCCAGGCGAATGTCGGGATAGGTCTGCAGGAAGGGGGTAATGATCGACGGAAGCACTAATCTTGCGGCGCTTGCCGGCACGTTCAACTTAAGTGTGCCGGAGGGGCGCCCGCGGAAGTCGTTGACGACATCAAGAGCAGATTCGACTTCCCCCAATGCGGGCACGATGCGCTCCATCAATCTCGCGCCCGCCTCAGTCGGTCTGACGCTGCGGGTAGTTCGATTGAGCAACCGTACGCCTAGCCGCGCTTCCAGGCGGCGCACGGCATCGCTCAGACTTGAGGCGGATCTGCCACTCGTCCTGGCGCCTTCGCGAAACCCTCCGGCATTCACTACGGCAACAAAGGCGAGCAAGTCTTGAATGTTGGTTTGCATTGTTCTCTCAGCCGTACAACCCGTGCCGATTGCACCCTATTACCTGTGAAGTGGTCAATGCCTATAGTTCGCCACACATACTCTGATAGAGGTAGGCAACATGAGCAAAGTGGCCAAGGCAGGTTCGTTCTTATTGGGCGACCGGTCGGTAAATCGTATGGGCTATGGTGCGATGCAATTGGCGGGACCTCATGTTTTTGGCCCTCCCAAAGACTCGAAAGCGGCCATTGCCGTGCTGCGTGAAGCGCTGGAGGCGGGTGTAAACCACATTGATACTGCCGATTTTTACGGCCCTCACGTGACCAACCAACTGATCCGTGAAGCTTTACACCCTTATGCCGAAAACCTGGTGATCGTGACCAAGGTCGGCGCACTCCGCGGCGCCGATGGCTCTTGGAATCCGGCGCAGAGCCCCGCCGAATTGACCCAGGCCGTGCATGACAACCTGCGCAATCTTGGTGTCGACGTACTGGATGTGGTGAACCTTCGGGCTATGGGCAACCAGCAGTCGCCCGTAGAAGGGTCTATCGAGGAGGCCTTTACCACACTTGCGGAATTACAACGCCAGGGCCTCATTCGCCACTTGGGCGTCAGCAATGTCACGCCATCGCAGGTCAGGCAAGCGCAGGGGATCGCGGACATCGTCTGCGTGCAGAACCACTACAATCTGACTCACCGTGAAGACGAGACGCTTATTTCCGAGTTGGATCAGCAGGGCATTGCTTATGTGCCGTTCTTTCCTCTGGGTGGTTTCACACCGCTACAGTCGCAAGTCCTCTCGAACGTAGCGACACGCATGGACGTTTCACCTCTGTGCTTGGCGCTGGCGTGGCTGCTGCAACGTGCACCCAATATCCTGTTGATACCGGGCACGTCTTCGGTGGCCCACCTGCGGGAAAACCTCACCGCGAGCGAGTTGGTCATTGCGCCGCAGATGCTGGCCGAGTTGGAGGTGCTGGGATAAAGGAACGGCGAGTTCAGCGTGTTTGTCAGAGTTCCGCCAGGGTCGGATAGTCCGTATAACCGCGCTCTTCACCTTGGTAGAACGTCGTTGGGTCGGCTTCGTTCAGGGCCTTGCCGTGTTTGAATCGCTCGACCAAATCCGGGTTGGCCAGGAACGCGGTGCCAAACGACACGAGATCCGCATCGCCTGAGCTGAGCGCCATTTCAGCACGCTCAGCGTCATAGCCCCCATTGGCGATATAGGTGCCGCCGAAACAACGCTTCAGTTCCCTGAAATCGAATGACCCTGCACCGAGTTCCACCACATGAAGGTAGGCCAACCCATAGCGACTGAGCATCTTCGCTGCGTAGTTGAAAGTCGCTTGGGGATTGCTGTCGCTCATGGAGAAATAATTGAAGATCGGCGACAGGCGAACTCCTACGCGGCTGGCCCCGAAGACCTCGATGACCGACTCGACCACCTCCTTGAGAAACCGGGCGCGATGTTCTACAGCGCCGCCATAGGCATCGGTTCGGGTATTGGTGCCATCGCGCAGGAACTGGTCGATCAGATAACCGTTTGCTCCGTGGATCTCAACTCCGTCGAATCCTGCACGTTTCGCGTTTTCAGCAGCCAGGCGAAAATCAGCGACCACATCGGGAATCTCACCGAGATCCAGAGCCCGTGGGATTTCGTAAGACTTCAGTCCCTCAGACGTGTAAATCTCGCCATCAGCCTTGATCGCTGAAGGTGCTACTGGCTGGGCGCTGTTGATCTGCACCAATGGATGTGAGAGCCGTCCGACATGCCAGAGTTGCAGGAATATCCGTCCACCTTCTGCATGAACAGCGTCGGTGACTTGTCTCCAGCCCGCGATTTGTTCGGAGGTGAAAATGCCCGGCGTTCTCATATAGCCTTTGCCTTGTGCCGAGACCTGAGAACCCTCGGTGACGATGAGGCCGGCACCGGCACGTTGCCGGTAATACTCAACCACGGTGGGCGTCGGAGCATCACCTTCACCGGCGCGGCTTCGCGTCAAAGGCGCCATGACCATGTGGTTGTTCAGAGGGAGGGAGCCGATTTGTGCAGGGGACAAAAGCAGGTCGAGATTGCTCGTGGTCATGATGTTTCTCAGTAGGTTTTGGATTGCATGAGTCGTGATCGTCGTAACGATCTTTGCGAAGTGTTGAGGGAGCCCTAGTCAAGTCGTCCTTGCTGTCGCAGGCGCGCGCCAATCCGCTGTATTTCAGTTTCGCCCTGCGCCAGAGCCACCTTGCTTGTGTGCACCGAGTAGTGACCCATTACCAGATCGTGCGGATGCTTCACCGCTGAGCCCAGCACGAACGAGCATTCGCCTTGTGCCACGAAGTCGATGGGTTGCTCGGACTCCTCGAACACGGCGAGTTCGCCGGCATTGATCAGGCTCCCTGTGTCCAGCCGTCCTGCATTAACCGCGAGCCAGGCCACGGTGTGTCCGGCCGGTGGGGTATACCGCCAGCGTTCGCCGTCTTTCAAATTCACGGCGAGATAGTTCATGTCACTCGGCGTTTCAATCAGGCTCTGCGCATGACCGTAGCGGCCCAGGAGCACGCGTGCCGGGCCTGCTTGCGGAACTTGGGAGGGCGCAAGATAGACACTCAGCGCGGGGGCGTTTTCCAACGACGGCGGTAGTGCCACCCAGAGCTGGAATCCCTGCATCGAGGACTCGTTGGCTAGCGTAGCGTCGTGCCAAACCCCGTTGCCGGCGCGCATCCACTCAACACCACCGGCAAGCAACACACCTGTCGCGCCAGTGCTGTCTTCATAGGCGACCTCACCTTTGGTCATGAAGGTAACCGTCGCAATCCCTGAGTGTGGGTGCATGCCGAAACTGGACTTACCGCGACTGGCGTTCAAACTGAAAATATCAAGAAAAATGAAAGGCTTTAAAAGCTCGCCCAGATCGCCCGGGCTCATGAGCCGCGTTATAGGGCCATGGGTGCTGCCTTTGGTGCGATGGACAATGGCGCGTTGCAGAACAGCGACGGTGGCGGTCATATGTTTTCTCCCGTGATTTTGAGCGCCTGAGCCCACCAGACAATGCAATCGAGCAGCGCTTTGGCAGGGCCAGATGCGGGTCATCGGTCCAGCAGACTGGGGGCTGACTTCAGCGATGCCTGAAGGATATGCGTCTTCTAATTGCTTTATTAGATGGCATAATTGGAGTGAACTAATCCATTTAACGAAGTAGTGGCGCTAACATGCTTGACCTGAATGACGTCGCCTTGTTTGTACACGTTGTGCGCAACGGCAGCTTTGCCGAAGCGGCGCGCCAGCTTGGAATGCCGTCCAACACGTTGAGCAGGCGCGTTCAACAACTCGAGGCTCAGCTCGGCACACGGCTGCTGCAGCGTTCCACGCGCAAGCTCACCCTTACCCATTCAGGTCAGGTTTTTCATGACCGGTGCTCGGGCGCGGTAGAAGGCCTGATCGATGCCGGGCAGCAATTAATGACCGGCAACCAGGAGCCGAGTGGCATCGTGCGTATTGCGGCGATGGCTGATTTCTTCGACTTCTTCCCTATGGAATGGGTGGCCGATTTTCTAGCCTTGCATCCACGGGTTCAGCTTGACTTCGTGCTCAGTGATGCACACGCCGATTTGATTGCTGACCGGATCGACATCGCGTTTCGAGGGGGCACTTTGCGCGATTCTGGATACGTCGGTCGCCAACTCATTGGAGCAGGCAATGAAGGTTTGGTCGCCAGCCCCAAGTACCTCAGCAACCGAGGTGTGCCCGCTACGTTAGAGGATCTGGTCAATCACGACTGTGTGAGTTTCGGTCATCCTAGCGGCGTCACCACGTGGCGTCTTAAAGGGCCAAACGGTGTTGAGCAAGACGTGCAGATTTCCAGCCGTTTCAATGGCAACACGGCTCAGGCATTGCGTAAGGCCACGGTGGCTGGCTTGGGCATTGCGTTGCTGCCGTCCGCGATAGTTAATGCCGATCTTCAGGCTGGCCGCCTTGTGCCTGTGCTACCGCAATACCATCGCACTGGATACGGCCTGCATGTGCTTTATCCGAGTCGGCAACATTTGCCGTTGGCGGTATCAGCCTTTATAGAACTGGTGATGGAGAAGCTAAAAGCGCAAGCATTCCCGGCAAGGATTTTACCTGAGCAGTAGGGCGCCGATCTGATTCTGCAGGACGCCTGATTTCCTTGCCATTCAACGCAACCCGACGCACTTGAGTTTGCGCGCCGGGTGCAACTGATCTGTCCTTTCCCGAAAGCCTGCCTGCGGCCAGAAAATCAGCCAAACGCAGGCAATCTGATACGGTTTTTTATATTGGATCTGAGCCTTTTTTTCGCTGGTCGGTGCTCTATACAGTGCGCGACCGACGCACTAGTGGACAGTGATCGGCCTCCCACTATTCCAGGCTCTCTGAAGACCGGACGACCTTGAGAGTCTTCAGGAACCACCATGAATACTCGTCACACGGGCTTTCACAGCAAGACGCTCCCCGAGTCTCAACGTGACATTCTCGGTATGATCGCGACCGATCATCATCTAGGCGAAATACTCAGCGCCATCTGCCTGATGCTTGATGATCAAACCCCGGAAACCTTCTGCTCGATCCTGCTCACTGATGCCGAGGGCAAACGCTTGCTGAGCGGCGCGGCGCCCAGTCTGCCGGTCGAATACAGCGAGGCGATTCATGGAATGGTCATTGGTCCACACGAAGGAACCTGTGGCACCGCGGCGTTCCGGCGCGAGCTGGTGGTCACCGAAGACATCGCCCGGGACCCCAACTGGGAGCGTTTTCGCGATCTGGCGCTGGGGCATAACCTGCGTTCCTGCTGGTCGTTGCCTTTGCTCTCCCATCAAGGAAGCGTGTTGGGTACATTTGCCCTGTACCAGAGCCGCGCGCATGTGCCGGACGAGACGCAGATTCAACGGCTGGCCTGCGCAGCCCAGCTGGCAGTCATTGCGATCCGCCATGAGCGTGACGGCCAACGTCTGGAGAAAAGCGAACAACAATTTCGTTCATTGTTCACTTACAACCCCAACCCGGTGTTCGCCCTCGATCTGGCGGGCAACATCCAGAGTGTGAATCCGGCAGGCCTGAAGCTAAAACCTCATACCGCTGCCGATTTCATTGGTCATCACTTTTCTCATCTGGTGCTCGAAGAGGACCTGCAACGGGTCAGTCAGCATTTTTCCGCAGCCCGCGCCGGGGCGCCTCAGCGCTTCGAGGCACGGGTTTTCGACGAGAGTGAAAAACTGTTGACCATGGACATCTCCAACCTGCCGATCATGGTCAACGGAGAGATCGTCGGGGTATTTGGCATTGCCCGGGACATCAGCGAGCAGAAGCATTACGAGCGCCAATTGAGCTTCAACGCCAGCCATGATCGTCTGACTGGTTTGCTTAACCGTGTCTCTCTTGAAGACCGGCTTATGCTGGATTGTCACATCACTCGTCGGCGAAAGCGTCGCCTGGCGGTGATTTGCATTGATCTGGATGGATTCAAATCCATCAACGATTCGATCGGACACTACTTCGGCGATCAGGTGCTGATTGAAGTCGCGCAACGTATGACCCAGCAGGTTCGTCCCGGCGATACCATCGTGCGCATGGGCGGTGACGAATTTATCGTTCTGCTGCCGGACCTGCTTCGTGATGAGGACGTTGTTCCGGTGGCCGAGCGCTTGATGGCCAGCATTGCCAAACCCTACTGCATCCAGGGCATTGACCTGCACGTGAGTGCAAGTATCGGCATCACCCTGAGCGATGGTGACATTGAGCAACCGATGCAGCTGATCCAGCAGGCTGACATGGCCATGTACAAAGCAAAGCAGCAAGGGCGCAACAACTTTCAGTGGTACACCAGCGATCTCAATCAGCGTGTTTGCGAGCACGCGAGCCTGCGCAATGATCTGCAGAAGGCCATCGAAACCCAGTCGCTCAAGTTGCATTATCAACCGCAGATAGATGCGCGAACGTTAGGGGTGGTCGGGATCGAAGCGTTGCTGCGCTGGGAGCATCCGGAAAAAGGATTTATCTCGCCAGCGGTGTTTGTACCGGTGGCAGAGGACAGTGGTCAGATCATTCCGTTGAGCCTTTGGGTACTCGATACGGCCTGCGCGCAGCTGCGTCAGCTAGGTGATCAAGGCATCACCGGCATCTCGATGGCCGTGAATATTTCGCCGATGCATTTTCAGCGTGGTAATTTCGTCCAGTGCGTCCAGGCCGCCCTGGAGAAACATGGTCTGCGTGGTGAGCAGTTAGAGCTGGAAATCACCGAGTCGCTGATGTTGAACAACGCTGAACAGGCGATTGAAACCTTGCACCGGCTCAAGGCGTTGGGGGTGCGCATTGCGCTTGATGATTTCGGCACCGGTTTTTCCAGCCTCAGCTACCTCAAGCGTTTGCCCATCGACAAGATCAAGATTGACCGCTCGTTCATCCAGGAAATCGTCGCTGGCAATCACGATGCTGCGATCACTCAAGGCATTATTTCAATGGCCCATCACCTCAGCCTGACGGTGGTCGCCGAAGGCGTGGAAACGGCATCCCAGGTGAATTTCCTGAAGGGCAGTCACTGCGATATTTTTCAGGGGTATTACTTTGCCAAACCGATGCCCCATGCAGAAATCGAAGTATTCCTGAGCCAACCCGCATCCCATCACTGACCGGCAGTTCTGCCGGGGCCCAGACCTGAAAAATCAGACGCAAAGGCAAATTTTCAGACTCCCGCGCAGAACTCCATCTCCCCAGGCAAGGCGCTCCCCGCGCCTTTCTCACACACTCGGCTCTAACGCTATCGCGCCGCAACACAACAAGAGCCGCGAAAAAATGACTAGTTTAGAACCTGCTACCGAAAGCCAGGCCGGCCATATCGGCGCCCGTCAGACCCGTGTCGAGGACGCCGCATTGTTGCGTGGCCTCGGCTGCTACGCCGATGACGCTGCGATCCCTCCGGGCACGCTGCATGCGGCGATCATCCGTTCACCCCACGCTCATGCGCGGATCACCTCGGTGGACTTCTCCAAAGCGCTGCTGATGAAGGGCGTGCACGGCGTGCTGGTCGGCGAAGACGTCAAACGCTGGGCGCTGCCTTTCCCGGTAGGTGTACGTCAGCCGATGGAGCACTGGTGCGTCGCCGTCGACAAGGTGCGTTATGTCGGAGAGCCGGTGGCCGTGGTGATCGCCGAGAGCCGCTATCTGGCCGAGGACGCCATCGAAGGTGTGCGCGTTGAATACGAGCGGCTGTCGCCGATCATCGATCCTGAACTGGCGACCGCCGAAGAGGCGCCGATCCTGCACGAAGCAGTCGGTAGCAACGTGGTCAACGAACGGCACTTTCGTTATGGCGAGCCGGAGCAGGCGTTCGAGCAGGCGCCGCACAAGGTGTCGCTCAAAGTGAAGTTCCCGCGCAGTTCCTGCACACCCATCGAATGCTATGTGGTGCTGGCTCAGTACGAGCGCGCGACCGGCATTTATGACGTGCTGGCTAACTTCCAGGGACCCTACGCGTTGCACACGGTCATGGCCCGGGCACTGAATGTGCCCGGCAACCGCTTGCGTTTGCGTACACCGAAAGATTCCGGCGGCAGCTTTGGCATCAAGCAAGGCGTGTTCCCTTACGTGGTGATGATGGGCCTGGCGTCACGCAAAGTCGGCGCGCCGGTGAAGTGGGTCGAGGACCGTCTGGAACATCTTCAAGGGGCTTCTTCTGCGACCAATCGGGTGACCGAGATTGAAGCGGCGGTAGAAGCCGATGGCCGTATCACCGCGTTGCGTTATGACCAGATCGACGATTGTGGTGCCTACCTGAGAGCGCCGGAACCGGCGACGTTCTACCGCATGCACGGCAACCTGACGGGGGCCTACGCGATCCGCAATTTGCAAGTGCGCAACCGTGTGGTGCTGACCAACAAAACCCCTTCCGGCCTGAACCGTGGTTTTGGTGGCCCGCAGGTGTATTTCGCCCTTGAACGGCTGCTGCAACACATCGCCGTGCAGTTGAAGCTCGATCCGTTGGAGGTGATCCGCCGCAACCTGGTGCCGGCCGATGCCTTCCCTTATCGCGCGGCCGCCGGTGCGTTGCTCGACTCCGGCAATTACCAGGCAGGCATTGCCCTGGCAGTCGCTGATGGCGGTCTCGATGAGTTGCTCAAGCGTCGTGATCAGGCGCGTGCCGAAGGCCGAATCTATGGCATCGGTTATGCCGCCGTCATCGAACCCTCGATTTCCAACATGGGTTACATCACCACCGCGATGACACCCGAAGAGCGGCGCAAGGCCGGTCCGAAAAACGGTGCTGTCGCAACCGCAACCATCAACGTCGGCCCGTTGGGGGACGTCAGTGTGCATGTGTCCTCGGCACCGCAAGGGCAGGGCCATCAAACCACCGTCGCTCAGGTCGTCGCCGAAGTGCTTGGGGTTGCGCTGGAGTCCATCGTGGTCAACGTCGAACTGGATACCCAGAAGGACGCTTGGTCGATTGCCTCGGGCAACTATTCCAGCCGTTTCGCCGGTGCTGTGGCCGGTGCCGTCTACAAGGCCGCGCTGAAGATCCGCGATCGCCTCGCCGCGATTGCCGCCGAGCAGTTGCAGGCCAGTCCCGAAGATATTCGTTTCGCGGGCGGCAAGATTTTTGTCGTCAATGGCGGGGCGGTAGCGCCATTCCATCGGATTGCCGGTGCAACCCACTGGTCGCCGGGTCTGCTGCCGGAAGGTGAAAGCGGCGGCCTGCGCGAAACCGCTTTCTGGAGTCCGCCGCAACTGGTGGCACCGGACGATCAGGATCAGGTCAATAGCTCGCTGTGCTACGGCTTTGTCTTCGACATCTGTGGTCTGGAAATCGACCGCATGACCGGCGAGATCCACATCGATCGTTATGTCACCTGCCATGACGCCGGTCGCCTGCTCAACCCGGCGCTGGTCGATGGCCAGATTCGGGGAGGCTTCACCCAAGGCCTCGGCGCGGCGCTGATGGAAGAATTCGCCTATGGCGAGGATGGCAGCTTCCTCTCCGGGACCTTCGCCGACTATCTGGTGCCGACCGCACCGGAAGTGATCGAGCCGGTGATCCTGCACATGGAAACGCCATCGCCATTCACCCCACTGGGCGCCAAGGGTGTGGGCGAGGGCAACAACATGAGCACGCCGGTGTGCATCGCCAACGCGGTGGCCGACGCCCTCGGTCGCTCGGACATCCGTTTGCCACTGACGCCATCGAAAGTACGCACGCTGATCGGCATCGACGAGCCGCCACGGCCCGCCGGTATGGAGCCCGATGAAAGCCTGGACGCGGCAGCCGCCGGTGGACCGGCACTGCGGGCCAACGACTCGGTGGTGATTCCGGCTTCGCCGCAACAGGTTTTCGATACCTTGCTCGACCCGCAGACGCTGGCGGCGATCATTCCCGGTTGCCACGACCTCGTGCTTGAAGGCGAAAACCGTTACCGCGCAGACGTCACCGTTGGCGTCGGCATGATCCGTGCGCGCTTCGAGGCCAAGGTTGCCCTGAGTGATCTCGACCCGCCGCATTCGTTGCGTCTGTCCGGATCCGGCAGCAGCTCCATGGGCTCGGCCCAGGGCCAGGCCAAGGTGCGTTTCGTCGAACTGGAAAATGGCCACACACGCCTGGAATACCAATATCAGGTGGCGGTCAGCGGCAAAGTTGCCGCGGTCGGCGGCCGAATGTTGCAAGGGGCCTCGAAAGTGATCATCGGACAAATCTTTACTCGGCTGTCGCAACGGGTCAGTGGCCAGGCCATCTCCACCGGCTGGTGGGCACGCCTGCGTGCCTCGCTTGGCGCGCTGTTTGGCAAGGGAGGTGCGCAATGAAACCGGCCGCTTTCGATTACGTTCGGGCTGACACCCGTCGTCAGGTGGTTGAGCTGCTCGCCGAGTACGGCCAAGAGGCTCGCATCATTGCCGGTGGCCAATCGCTGATGGCGGTGCTGAACATGCGCCTGGCCCAACCCAAGTTGCTGATCGATATCAATCATGTGGCTGACCTGGCCTATATCGAACTGCGCAAGGATTGCCTGGCAGTCGGTGCCGGGGTACGGCAGGCGCAGTTGCTGGAGCGTTCAACCCTGATGGACGAGGTGCCTTTATTGGCCCTCGCGATGCCCTGGATCGGTCACTTCCAGACGCGTAATCGCGGCACAGTCTGCGGTTCGGTGGCTCATGCCGACCCGAGCGCCGAGTTGCCGCTGTGCCTGGTGACGCTCGGCGGCGAGATCGTTCTCGAGTCGAAAAAGGGCAAGCGCATCGTCAAGGCTGTCGACTTCTTCCAAGGCATCCTCACCACCGACAAGCGTGCGGATGAACTGGTCGTCGAGGTGCGTTTTCCGCTCAAGCGCGAAGGCATCACTTATCGCTTTCGCGAAATCGCCATGCGCCACGGCGACTTTGCAATTGTCTCCCTGGCCGCAGCCATCGGCGCGGATCAGGTCGAACTCGGCATCGGCGGGGTCGCCGACCGTCCGCAACGTCGCAGCCTGCCACGTGGTGCGGCGCTGCCAGACGCGCTCAATCAAACCGCCTGGTCGCTCGATGCACAAGACGACGTGCATGCCAGTGCTGCCTATCGCCGCCAACTGATTCGCGAGCTGGGTCATCAGCTGATCGAAGGAGTCTGAACATGCGTGTAACTGCCGACCAAACCTTTCCGATTCGCCTGGAACTCAATGGCCGCTCCCGCGAGGCGCTGGCTGAACCGCGGACCCAACTCTGCGACTTCCTGCGTCACGACCTTGGTGCCACCGGAGTCCATGTCGGATGCGAACACGGTGTCTGCGGCGCCTGCACGGTGCTGGTGGACGGGGTCGCCATGCGTTCTTGCCTGATGCTCGCGGTACAGGGGCACGAGCGGCGTATCGAGACCGTCGAGTCCCTGGCCGACGACGACACCCTGAGCGACCTGCAACAAGCCTTTCGCCGTCATCACGCCTTGCAGTGCGGCTTTTGCACTGCGGGCATTCTCATGTCCTGCGTGGATTTCCTGGAACGGGTACCCAACCCGGACGAGACCCAGGTACGCGACATGCTTTCGGGGCATCTATGTCGCTGCACGGGCTACACCGGCATCGTCCAGGCCGTGCTCGAAGTCGCTGCCCAGCGCCAAACGAACAAAGGGGTATAACAAAAATGTTCGATCTCGGACGCAGCTTCCTCGCAGCCGTTGAACGCCGACCGCACGCCGTGGCGGTCAGTGACGGTGCGTTGAAGAAAACCTATGAAGAATGGTTCGTCGATATCCAGAGCGCCGCTTGGGGTTTGCAATGCCTCGGGCTGCAACGCGGTGACCGACTGCTGGTAGCCATGCAAAACCGCTGGCAGATGGCGACCCTGCATTGGGCCTGTCAATTTGCGGGCGTCATCATGACTCCGTTGAACTGGCGTTCGACTGCCGATGAGCTGGGTTACTGCATCGAAGATGCGCAAATCCGTGCAGTGGCTTACGACGACGCTACCGTAACCGCAGTGGCCGGTTGCAGCGCTGCCGCAAGGCTGCCACGGATCGCCGCCGGTCTGCGTGCCGCCAACACTGACCTGAGTTTCGAGGAACTGTGTTCGCAGACCCCCTCCGGCATCATTTTGCAGGCCGACGCCGAAGACTTTTCACTGCTGCTGTACACCTCAGGAACCACCAGCAAGCCCAAGGGCGTGCCCCGTCGGCACCGTAGCGAACGCGCCGCGGCGGTTGCCCACGTAGCGCAAAACCTTTATCGCCAGGGCGAGTGCACGCTGGGTGTCATGCCGCTTTACCACACCATGGGCGTGCGATCGTTGCTGTCCATGGCGTTGATCGACGGGCATTTCGTCTGTGTACCGAAGTTCGACGTGGAAGCCACGCTGCAGGCCATCGAGCGGGAAAAGGTCAGCAACCTGTACCTTGTGCCGACGCTCTACCACATGCTCATCGAACACCCGGCCTTTGCCCGCGAGCGAGTCGCCAGTGTGGAGAAAATCGGCTTTGCCGGTGCGCCGATGAGCGACGGTTTGATGCGTCGCGTCGAACAGGCGTTTCAGCCGCAATTGTTCGTCAATCATTACGGCAGCTCGGAGATTTACACCTTCACCATCGACCAGCAAGCCAGCCGCAAACCCGGTTCGTCAGGGCGCAGCGCAATGAACCAGCGCGTGCGCGTGGTGCCGATCGATGCTGAATCGGCGGACGTGCAGGTCAACCCGTTGGAGGAGGGCCAGATCATCGCCGACCTGGCGAGTGACGAGGCGTTCGAAGGCTACCTGAACCGTCCCGAAGCGACCGCCAAGGCGTTGCGTGACGGATGGTATTTCACCGGTGACATCGGCTACTTCGATCTGGAGGGAGATCTGTTCGTCACGGGGCGTGTCGATGACTTGATCATCACCGGCGGCGAAAACGTCAGCCCGGCGGAAATCGAAAACATGCTCTCTCTGCACCCGGCAGTGGAAGAAGTGGTGGTGGTCGGTCTGCCGGACGAGCAGTGGGGCAAGATCATTGCCGCATTTATCAAGCTGCGCGCCGACGTCTCGGAAGGCGACCTCGATGCCCATTGCATCGCTTCGGGACT
This sequence comes from Pseudomonas sp. IT-P294, assembly GCF_949767865.1. NCBI lineage: Bacteria > Pseudomonadati > Pseudomonadota > Gammaproteobacteria > Pseudomonadales > Pseudomonadaceae > Pseudomonas > Pseudomonas sp. IT-P294. The sequence continues at coordinate 755,099 of NZ_CATKQW010000033.1, forward strand.
GGCCAAATTCAAGCGGCCACGGCGTTACCAGTTCGTCGATCAGATTCCCAAATCTCCAGTGGGCAAGGTGCTGCGGCGCGTGCTGCTGGCCCAATTTCAGGAACAGGCCTTGAAGGCCATCAGCTAATCATCCAGAGGACACTCTCATGCAACAGCAAGCAATCCAGCAATTTCTCGACACTCAGTTCGATGGCTTCCAGGTTGAAGTCGATGTGTCCCGCGAGCGCGCGGACATCATCCTCAACCGGGCACCGTTGAACGTCATTTCCATGGGGCAGCGTGATGAACTGCGCCTGGTCTTCGAAGCCCTTGATGCACACAAAGGCGTGCGCGTCATCGTGCTGCGCTCGGTGGGTGAACACTTCTCCAGCGGCGGCGACATCAAGGGCTTTCTCGAAGCCTCGCCAGAGCACGTTTCGAAGCTGGCCTGGAATGTCGCGGCACCGGCACGTTGCGAAAAGCCGGTGATCGTTGCCAACCGTGGTTACACCTTCGGCGTCGGTTTCGAATTGTCCCTGGCCTGCGATTTCCGCATTGCTTCGCAGACCACTCGCTACGCCTTGCCTGAGCAGAACCTGGGTCAGATCCCGGGCTCGGGTGGCTCCGCACGCTTGCAGAAAATCATCGGCATCACCCGCACCAAGCACATGGTGATGCGCGCCAAACGCATCACCGGCGACCAGGCCTATGACTGGGGTATCGCCACCGAAGTCGTGCCGGATAGCGAACTGGAAAGCACCGTCGATGCGTTGGTCGATGAACTGCGTTGTTTCTCGCCGCTGGCTCAGCGCACGGCGAAAAAACTGATCAACGACAACGAAGATGCACCGCTGACTGTCGCGATCGAGATGGAAGGTCACTGCTACAGCCGTCTGCGTAGTTCCAAGGACTTCAAGGAAGGCGTCGAAGCGTTCCACAGCAAGCGTACGGCCGTGTTTATCGGCGAGTAATTCGTACCGGCGAGCAGGCCCGGGAGTATGTCGGTAACGGCGTACGCCCATACGGAGCAGGGCCTGCCGCCCCTTCAATGCAACTGAAAAGGGCACATCAAGGTTTCACCGCTGACCTGCTGATTACTCGCAACCCGCGCACCGGGCTGCAGAACGTTTCGATTCACCGTTTGTGTGAGGCAACCATGACTACGACAACAACAATAACTGCATCACCCACCAGCGCCGCTATCGATACACCACAGATTCCACCGGGCAAGGCCCTGCTCGCGGCATTTGCCTCGACATTCGGCTGGGCGCTGGATTTGTTTGACCTGTTCATTCTGCTCTATGTGGCGCCGATCATCGGCCGCCTGTTCTTCCCCTCGGACACCCCGACACTGTCGCTGGCTGCCGTCTATGCGTCGTTCGCCGTGGCCTTGCTGGTGCGTCCGCTGGGCTCGGCGATCTTCGGCGCGTATGCCGATAAACACGGCCGCAAGCGTGCGCTGATGGTGTCGATGGTCGGCGTCGGTATTTCCACAGCACTGTTTGGCGTGTTGCCGACCATTCACCAGGTCGGCATATTGGCCCCGATACTGTTCCTGGTATTACGGGTGATTCAGGGCATTTTCGTTGGCGGCATCGTCGCCTCCACTCACACCATCGGCACCGAATCCATCTCGCCGCGCTATCGCGGATTGATGTCCGGGTTGATCGGTGGCGCTGGCGCCGGCATGGGCGCGCTGTTGGCGTCAGTCACTTATCTGGTGTTGTCGGAGATCTTTACCGGGGAAGAATTTGACGTCTGGGGCTGGCGCTTCATGTTTTTCTGCGGCCTGCTCAGCACGTTTTTCGGTCTGGTGATGTTTCGTTACCTGGAAGAAAGCCCGGTCTGGCGGCAGCTGCAACAAGCCCGCAAAACCAAGGGGCCGGCAATAGTGGCGGTGTCGCCACTCAAGCGTCTGTTTGGTCGCGAGTATCGCGCCGTGATGATGGTCAATCTGCTGATTACGTTCGGAGGCGGGGCCACGTATTACCTGGCCTGCGGTTATCTGCCGACATTGCTCAACGTGGTCGCCAAAGTGCCTCACACGCAGACTTCACAGATGCTCATGTACGGCTCGACGGCAACCATTGTCGGAGCACTGGCCTTCGGTTACCTGAGTGACCTGATCGGTCGCAAGAAGACCTTCATGCTCCTGGGTGTGATCAACCTGGTGGGCCTGCCGATGATGTTCCTTGGCGTCGCCGAACCGGGCTCGCTGACCAGAACTGCACTGTATTGCATGGGCATAGGCTTCATGGGCGGGGCGATCATCGCGCCGATTCTGATCTTCCTCAACGAACGCTTTGCCACCGAGCTGCGAGCCACTGGCACTGGATTGTCCTGGAACATCGGTTTCGCCCTCGGCGGCACCATGCCGACCTTTGTGTCCCTGGTCAGCAGCAGTCCGGCGCAGATCCCCATGGTACTGGCGATTTTCGCCGCCGTTCTGTCGGTGATCTACCTGATCGGCAGCGTGGTGATTCCAGAAACCCAAGGCAACTTCAAATAACGGTGGAGAGTTGCTCCAGGAATTCGCCGATCAGCTGCAAGGTCCGCTCGGTCGCTTCGGTTTGGGGAAAGTGCCGGCAGTCATCCAGCAACACACAGTGGCACGGTCCAGGCACCTGTCGCTGGATGACTGCCAGTTGCTCGGGCGTGGCGTAGTGGTCTTCGCGACCCTGAATGACCAGCAGAGGCTTTTCGATATGTGCCAGCTGCGCTTCGAGATCATCCAGGGAAAAGTCCGGGTGCAACCAACTGTCGCTCCAACCGTGAAAAGCGCCATCGACGTTTGTCCCATGGTGGCGTGCCAGGCGTTCGCGCAAGGGGCCCTGATGCCAAACCTCAGTGGTATGGCGAATGCCATCGAGGCTCTCGGCCTCGACAATCACGTGAGGCGCCAGTGCAATGCTACCCAACACGCGTGGATCGTTGGCGGCGGCATAGGCGAGGACGATGGAGGCGCCGTCACTGTGACCGAGCAAGACCACCTGCGGCAGTTGCAAGGCATCGAGCAATTGCCGCAGCTCGCGAGGGCCGTCGCTGCTCAGGTAGTTCAGCGGACGCGGCAGGGTTACCGGGCTCGATTGCCCATAACCCTGACGGCTGTAAGTGACCACGCCGCAACCGCTCATTTGGGCCAGGCGCTGGGGGAAGTCTTTCCACTGTTCGGCGCTGCCGAGGCCTTCGTGCAGCAACACCAGCGTCGGTCGCGATGGGTCAGCCGCAGGCAGTTGGCGATATTCCAGGCGCAGTGGCCCGAGTTGCAAAAATTGTTGTGGCGACATGTCGAATCAACGATTGAACAAGGTTGCTCGCAGGTTACCGTAAACGTAACCCCGCCTGCAGCACCACGCTTTGCTTGAGGTATGCAAAACATGCGTCATCTCGATGTTCAGGTGATCGACCAGGCACTGCAATGGGCTCGCGCCGGGCAGGCCCAGTGGCTGTGCACGGTGCTCTCCACCTATGGCTCGGCGCCGCGTGCGCCGGGTGCGATGCTGGTGACCAATGGCGCGGGAGAACACGTCGGCTCGCTGTCGGGTGGCTGCGTCGAGGAGGAGTTTCTCGAAAGCCTGACGCGGGGTGAATTACGCGAACCGGCGCAAATCGTCAGTTATGGCGACAGCGTCGAGCAACGCCACCGTCTACGATTGCCCTGTGGTGGCGTGCTGATCGTGCTGGTCGAGCACCGCGCTGCCAGTCTCGAATGGATCGCACACCTGGAGAGTTTGCAAGCGGCGTTACTCGGCCAGCGACGTCTGCAGCGTCATATCGAGCTGAGCAGCGGTGCGTTACGCCTGGACCCGGACACAGGGCACGGCAGCGAGCGGGTGCAAGTCGACGACGAGACGGTGCGCATCAGCGTAGGCCCGGCGTTACGCCTGATTCTGGCTGGGCTCTCGCCGGTCGCGGAAGTCTGCGCCAGTTTCGCCCGCGCCATCGGCTGCGAAGTCATCGCCTGCGACCCCCGGGAAGAGACGCTGCATCTACATCTTGAAGGCGTGGAGATGCAGCGTGTGCTGCCCTCGATGTTTATCGCCGCCGGAGGTTGCCACGCGGCGACTGCGGTGGTGGCGTTGACTCACGATCCGCGAATCGATGATCTGGCGCTGATGGAAGCGGTTCACACCCCGGCGTTTTACATCGGCGCCATGGGCTCTCAGGCAACCTCGGCCAAGCGCGCCGAGCGGCTCAAACGCATCGGTGGTCTGACGGATGAACAGATCGCCCGTTTACACATGCCCATCGGCCTCGATCTGGGCAGCAAGGCCCCGGCGGAAATCGCGCTGGCGGTGGTCGCCGATATCCTGCGCGTTTATCACGGCAAAGAGCGCCATGCCTTGTAAGGCGGTTTTTCCGACGAACGTGGGGGCTGCGAAAGTCGCGGTAGACGCTCGGTCATTCGCGCGCGATAGTGGCCAGCCAAGTGTTGCTGAACCATGGACCGATCGACGGGCTTGAGAAATAGATAGACGCCCCGATGATATTCATTGAGGCCGATAACGATATCGCTTCAAGCGAGCGGAGGAATCTGATGTCGATTGCCCAACGGGTTTTCCACGGCAGGTTTGGCCGGGTCGCCTTGCTGAATATGGATCGTTCGCTGGTCACCCATACCCATTCCGAATGCCACGTGCTGGTCAAAGTGTCCGGCGAGGACACTTACTTCAACGTCAACGGACGACGAGTTCCGCTCAGCGATCGCACGGCAGTGCTGGTCAACGCCTGGGAGCCGCATTTCTACGATCCGCAGCCGGGTGCCGGTGCCACCCTTATCCTGGCGCTCTACATAGAGCCCTCCTGGCTGGCCACTGCCCAGCAATCGCTGGCGCTCAGCGGTCGACCGGACTTTTTTGCCCAGTCATGCATCGAGCTGTCGAGTCGTAATCGCACCTTGGCCGACATCCTGGTCGCCGAAGCGCATGGCTGCGGGATCGTGCCGAAAGAGCGCATGGAATTTATCCTGTTCGACTTCCTGATCGAACTGATCGAGGACTTTTCCAGCTGGCGGCATTTGTCGCAACTGGGTGCGCCGAACTCAGGTGAGTTCCGGGACGCGCGCGTGCGCCGTGGTACCGCCTGGTTGCTTGAGCACCTCGATGATCCGAACCCGATCGACAACGCCGCACGGGCTTGTGGTCTGTCGCGCGCGCACTTCTTTGCGCTGTTCAAGAAAGATACCGGCATGACGCCAACCCTGCTGCTTAATGACGCGTGCATGCGCCGGGCGTTTACCTGGCTGGAGCGTGAGCGCAGCGGAACGTTGGGTCTGTTGTCGGAGAACCTCGGGTTCTCCGAGCAAGGTCATTTCACACGGTTTTTCCGTCAGCACATCGGCGCTTCGCCCAGCCAGTATCGGCGTGTAGTGGATTGTTATGCGAAGGTTTGAACCGAAAGGAGGGCGGGGGAATTGGGCAACCTCCCGTTGATAAAGTCAGTGTTTCATCTTGAAAGCCGGCAGCTTGTGTAGACTACGAAAGTTGTAGAGTTCGCTAATCGCCAAGAAAGTCATAAATTTCTTTCATGCGTTCTTCGCGCATCAACTCAAGTTCTTCCTTAGTGTCGGCTACCCACTGCAGGATGAAGTCCCAGCAGTCGCAGTCATGAGCGTCCGCTTCTGCTTCAAATTCTTCTTGCAAAAATTTCAAGCGATATTCTTCTGGTGACAGCCCGCAACTTTCAGCGACGCTGTAGTTCATCTCGCTGAGTTCAAGTTGGAGCCATAAGTTGGCGTCCAGGAATTTCTTCAGGGCGAGTTCGGCTCTAAGTTCTTTTGCGATCATGAAGGCTCTCGTGTGGCATGCAATAAGTAGAGGGTTGTTAGAGGTCTGCCCGGCGCTACATCGGACTATTTCAATTTCCTGCCATCATCCATCCTCTAACAGCATGACTTTCACTCAACTGCTTCACGACTCGAGCCGCGTCCTGTTTTTGTTTATACGGACCGATGACGACAAAGTTGTTTTCTTTACGCGCTACCGGCAACTGCATCTGCTGAATGGCTTTCAGGGCGCGTTGGCGGCCGGGTGTGTTCAATGCAATTTCGACCACCCAAAGGCCGGATGACGGAGTGCTTGAAGCTGCTTTTTTGATGTTGGAAATGAAGCCGCCGCACGTCAAGCACGGGCGTTCCAGCGTAATTAGCGAGCCTGGCACCGTGCGAAAGAGGTGCCATTGCGGATCAAAGGCTTTTTTGCGGGCGAAGAGCGCCAGGAGCAGGCCGGCAAAAGAAATCAGACCGCTGAGGATAATTGTCCAATTGTATGCCTGCGTGGGTAATGAGGGCAGCGCAAGAGCGGGTGTTTCATCTGGCTTGTGGGCCAAAAACTGTACGGCGTCAGACTCCATTGAATCGGGTATGTGGAATCCGTTTTCCGCAAGGGACGCGAGCTCGTCGGAATGCGTTGTACTGAGCTCCGTCGCAACTTTATGAGCGGTGTCATCAAGTACTTGTTCGATTTTTGTCACTTCTTGCCGGAGGTATGAATTTTCGACGTTATTTTGACAAGTTGGGCCGGCAGGTAGGTAAGTCCATAGTAGTACTGATAGTTGCCCCAAAAAGCCAGTGACCAGGAACCCCAAACCAAGCTTTCGCACAGAGGCCATCTCCAAATCAAATGAATAGTTATTTGTCCCGTTTACTTCTGATAAACAGGGTTCTATTTGCTGATCCTGAGGATGGTCTAAATCTTGGGCGCGTCAGTGTGCCCAAGCGCCAAAACTAGTTGGCTGCTTTTTATTATTTGGAAGAGCATCGGCAGTGCACTTTATAGACTGTTGGTTGGCGAAGAAGGCTCAGATGTTCAAAAAAAAACCGGATCAGATGGGTATGAAAGTGATCCATTAAAACCGATATTCCGTTGGCACCTCCCGAGCGATGAAGTGCTGCATGTGTTCGAGAAAACTGATTTGCAATTTCGACGCCGGTCCTTGAACCGGCAACAGCATGCTGAAGTCCATTTCGATCGCCGGCTCGAAGGCTCTGAACACGATGCCACTGCCTCGGTATTCAACGGCGCTGATGGCGTCGACCAGCGCGACGCCCAGGCCTTGTTCGACGAATGCGCACATGGGCAGCGACAGCTGGGTCTCCAGCCGCAGTTCACGCTCCACCCCATGAGCGGCAAATATTGCGTCGATGTGTTGGCGTGAACCGATGGATTGCGGATAGGAAATAAACGCCTCGCCTTGCAGATCCTCGGGCCGGATCGTGGTGTTGTCCTGTAAGCGATGATTGGCCGGCAATGCGCACAGCATGCGGGTCGCCAGCAGTTTTTCCGCGCGGGGGCTGGGGTAGGTGTTGGGCAGCACGATGATGCCCAGATCACAGCGCTGACCGACCACCAGATCAACGATCTCGCGCGATGAATGCACAATCAGCGATACCTGCACTTGATCATGTTCGGCCATGAACGCGGCGATGGCTCGCGGCATGAAGGACAGGCCCATGGCCGGTGCACAGGCGATGTGCAGTGAGCCGCGTTTCAAGCTGCGGATGTCTTGCGCCGTGCGGGCAATGCGTTCGACCCCGAGCAGCGAGCGTTGCACTTCCTGATACAGCGTCATGGCTTCGGGGGTGGGTTGAAGCCGGCCTTTGATCCGGTCGAACAGGCTGAAGCCGATGTCCTCCTCAAGGCTGGCGATCAGTCGCGTTGCCGCCGGTTGTGAGATGCACAGCATCTCGGCGGCGCGGGTCACGGTCTGGCCCAGAATCACGGCGCGAAAGGCTTCCAGCTGACGAAGGTTCATGGCGCTATTCCTTGAAGGTAAATCCATACCAAAAAGACATGGGCTTGCCAAAATAAAGCATTTTTCAAGCCGTTGTCAGCTCTCTAGGATCTTCTCTATCGGGAATATCCAGTGGTATGGCCTGCGCTGAAGAGGGTTTTCAGCGCCGAGAGAGCGAATGCGCAACTCATGCAAAAAACTGATGTAGTTATCGTTGGAGGTGGTCTGGTCGGGCTGTCGATTGCCTATGGACTGGCCATGCTCGGTCGCCAGGTCAGCGTCCTGGATGAGGGGGACGATGCCTTACGGGCTGCCCGTGGCAACTTCGGCCTGTTATGGGTTCAGGGCAAGGGCTATGGAATGAGTCCCTACGCGCAATGGACCCGCGAATCGGTGGCGCTGTGGCCGCGATTCGCCGCCGCGTTGCAGGCTGACACCGGCATCGATATCCATCTGCGCCAGCCGGGCGGCTTCCAGCTGTGTTTGAGTGATAGGGAGATGGCGCAAGAAAGCCGTCGACTGCTCTGGCTGCGCGAAGCCATGGACGGTGATTATCCGTTCGAACTGCTGGATTCGGCACAACTGCGAACCCGCTTGCCCGGCTTGGGACCGACTGTCGTGGGGGGCTGTTACTCGCCCATGGACGGTCACGTCAATCCGTTGAAATTGTTGCGCGCCCTGTATGCCGCCTGCCGGATGCGTGGGGTCACGATCATCAATGGTCACCGGGTCAGCGCTATTGGCCAGCGAGATTCGGGCTTCGAGTTGCACGCTGGCCAGCAGCGCTGGTTCGCCGGTCAGGTCGTATTGGCTGCAGGCCTTGGCAATCGTGAGCTGGGCGCGCAGCTGGGGATGGACGTGCCGGTGAGTCCCAATCGTGGGCAGATTCTGGTCACCGAGCGACTCAAACCGTTTCTGCATTACCCCACCACCTATGTGCGGCAGACCGACGAAGGCACGGTGCAGTTGGGTGACTCTCATGAGTCGACGGGCTTCGACGACGGCACCAGCAGCGAGGTGATGAGCACCATCGCCCGGCGCGCCGTGCAGTGTTTTCCTCAGTTGGGAAACGTGCGCCTGGTACGGGCATGGGGCGCGTTGCGGGTGATGAGTGCCGACGGTTTTCCGATCTATGAAGCCTCGCAGGCTTGCCCGGGGGCGTTTGTGGTCAGTTGCCACAGCGGCGTGACCCTGGCGGCGATCCACGCTTTGCGCCTGGCGCCGTGGATTGGCGATGAGTTCGACGAGCCGGCTGTGGCGTCTTTCAGTCTGCAGCGTTTCAGTCTCAAACGTGAGGTGCGCCATGCCGGCTGACAGCTTGTTCCGGGCCCTGGTGCCTGCGCAAAAAAAACTGCAGATCGAATTCGAAGGCGCGTCATTGTCGGTGCCGGCCGGTGTTTCACTGGCCACCGCATTGCTGCTCAGCGGCGTCACTCACACCCGGGAAAGTGCCGTCAGCGGCAGGCCCGGCGCGCCCTATTGCATGATGGGCGTGTGCTTCGAATGCCTGGTTGAGGTGGACGGGCAAGCCAACTGTCAGGCGTGCCTGCTGTCGGTTCGAGCCGGCATGCGTGTTCGCAGGCAGCGCGGCGCTCGTGAGTTTCTGGCCTGTGACCACGGTGAGGTGAGCGCTGATGAGTAATCAAACGGTCGACCTGATTGTGATTGGCGCAGGCCCTGCGGGAATGAGCGCCGCGCTGGAGGCCACCCGACACGGGCTTTCGGTTGTGGTGCTGGATGAGCAGGGCAGCCCCGGTGGGCAAATCTATCGCAATATCCTGCAGGCCGATGCGCGCAGCCGCAGCATACTGGGCGATGACTACACGGCGGGCGCGGAGCTTGTCGCACAGTTTCTCCAGTGCGGGGCCCGGTATCTGGCCAATGCGGCCATCTGGCAGGTGACGCCGCAGCGGCAGGTGCATTACCTGATCGATGGCCGCGCTGAAGTCCTGCAAGGGCATCATCTGTTGATCGCCACCGGTGCGTTCGAACGACCGATGCCCATCCCAGGCTGGACCTTGCCCGGTGTCATGACCGCCGGAGCCGGACAGATCCTGCTCAAAAGCGCTGCGCTGGTGCCGGCCGGGCCGGTGGTATTGACCGGCTGTGGCCCCTTGTTGTACCTGCTGGCGGTGCAATACCTGCGGGCCGGCATCGCGATCGAAGCGCTGGTGGACACCAGCGGTCAGGGCGATCTGCTGCGAGCCTGGCGCAAAGTCCCGGGCGCCTTGCGCGGCTGGCGTGACGTGCTCAAGGGCCTGCAACTGCTTATCGAATTGAAGCGCGCCGGGGTCAGGCATGTTCGCGATGCCCGTGATTTGCGTATCGAAGGTCAGGCGCACGCCAGTGCCTTGAGTTTCGACAGTGGCGGTCGGCGCTGGACGATTCCCGCCTCGCTGATTTTGCTGCACCAAGGCGTGGTGCCCAACACCCAGATCAGTTGGTCGCTACGCCTCGAACATGACTGGAGCGAACAGCAACTGTGCTGGATCACGCGTCGGGACAGCCAGGGTGAAACCAGCCTGCCGGGCATTTACATCGCCGGTGACGGTGGCGCCATTGGCAGTGCGCAAGTGGCGCTGCTCGAAGGCCGCCTGGCCGGGCTGGCGATTGCCGCACGCTTGGGGAAAGTCGATGGGCAATCATTGCAACCCTTCGCCGCCCCTTATCGAAAGGCCCTGCGTCGCCAGCGTGCTGCCCGGCCACTGATCGATGCGTTGTACCGCCCGCAACAGCAAAACCGCATTCCCGCCGACGAGGTGATTGTCTGCCGGTGTGAAGACGTCAGTGCCGGTTCGATTCGCCAGCACGTCGAGCTCGGCTGTTTGGGACCCAATCAAACCAAGGCGTTCGGTCGCTGCGGCATGGGGCCGTGCCAGGGCCGTCTGTGCGGTTTGAGCGTCACCGAAATCATTGCCGAGCAGCGCAAGGTTCCCGCCGCAGAGGTGGGGTATTACCGAATTCGCTCGCCACTCAAACCGATCACGCTTGCCCAATTGTCCACCGAAACACCTCTTATCCAGGAGCATCCATGAGCCCTATCCAACGCATCGAAAGCAATCCACGCCTGAGCCGTAGCGTCGTACATAACGGCGTGGCCTGGCTCAGCGGCATCGTCGCCGCCGATTGCAGTCAGGACATCCGTGGCCAGACGCGCCAGGTGCTGCAACGGGTCGACGAACTGTTGGAGGCCTCCGGCAGTGACAAGAGCCGTCTGCTCAGCGTGCAGATCTGGATGAAAGACATGAGCGCCGATTTCGCCGGCATGAATGAAACCTGGAGCGCCTGGGTCGACACCGGGCAAACCCCTGCACGCGCCACCGCCCAAGTGATGTTCGATGACCCACAGATCCTGCTGGAGTTGATCGTCACCGCCGCCGTCTGACCGATCCCGTTGTCACCGCTGCGCTCGTTCGAATCTTGCGCAGAGAGGAGCAGACGGCCGACAGAGCCGCCACTCCCGTGAGTTCACATTGCTGCTGCCATAACGGATGACTTCGATTGCGGAGCGCCCGACATAAACAACATCGCATCTGGAGCTATGAATGAACGTAAAAAGCATGTTCTTGAAAGTAGGACTCGTCTCTCTGCTGGCCTTGGGCCTCAGCGTGCAGGCTGCGGAGCAACCGCTGCGCCTGGGTATCGAAGCGGCCTACCCGCCGTTCGCTTCAAAAACCCCGGACAACCAGATTGTGGGTTTCGATTACGACATTGGTCAGGCCCTGTGCGCCGAGATGAAAGTCCAGTGTGTGTGGCAGGAACAAGAGTTCGACGGGTTGATACCTGCACTCAAGGTGAAGAAAGTCGATGCGGTGATTTCATCGATGTCCATGACGCCGGAGCGGATGAAATCGGTCGATTTCAGCAACCGCTATTACCGCATTCCAGCGCGATTGGTGTTCAAGAAGGGCAGCGGCATCAGCGACATTCCGGCACAGCTCAAGGGCAAGCGGATCGGCGTGCAGCGCGCGACCAATTTCGATCGCTACGTCACCGAGAAATTTGCCCCGGCCGGTGCCGAAGTCGTGCGCTACGGCTCGCAGAATGAAATATTCCTCGACCTGCTGGGTGGGCGCCTGGACGCCACCATGGCCAGTTCGGTGGTGATCGATGAAAGCCTGTTGAAGCGTCCGGAAGGGCAGGACTACGAGTTCGTCGGCCCTAATTTTACCGACGAGCAATTCTTCGGCACCGGCATTGGTATTGCGGTGCGCAAGAGCGATCCACTGGCCGGTCGTTTCAATCAGGCCCTGGCGACGATTCGTGCCAACGGCACCTACGACAAGATTCGCCAGAAGTATTTCGACTTCGATATCTACGGCGAGTAACGACCGGGCGTTCATTCGGCATGCATGCTTGAGCATGCGGCCGTTTTTTTCATTGATTGGAGTCGAGATGCAAACCAAGGCGTTACTCAGCGAACAACACGTTTCGCAAATGCTGTCGGCGGCAAAAGACCTGGCCCACCGTCGCAACTGGCCCGTGGCGATTTGCGTCGGATGCCGAACTGGCCCGTCTAGTGGTTGATGCACTATTTTCAGCGAGATGGGGGAGTTAGTCAGGCATCTCGCGGGGCGTAAACATGGATGACCGCCAAACCATGGAGGTCGGAATGAGCCAAATTCCGACCGCCATGCGTCGCGTCTTTTTTCTGCCCGAAGATTACTTCACCGACGTTTGCAGTACCTCAATCCATAAAGCACCTTTGCCCGACGGCGCCTCACCGACACGTTTCAAGGCGCCGTTACTGCTGACCGAGTAAGTGCCGACTTTTTCGCTTTTCTCGCCCGTCACCAATAACCAGCGTCCGTTGGGTGAAAAAGCGATATTGCGTGGCTGCTTCTCTGCTACCGGATAGTTGTCGAGAAAGCTCAAGCCGCCCGTTGATGGGTCAACCGCGAATGCCGATACCGAACTGCTGGTGCGCTCGGTCATCAACAGTAGCGTGCCATCGGGGGAGATCCGCAGGTCCGCCGCCCAGATACGTGGTGTGGGGTCGTCCTTCAAGTCGTTGTTTCGTGCATCACGCACTTCGCCGTGAGCCAGTTTCAAAGGCTCGGGAACGCCATTGGCAACGGCAATCTGAGTCAATGCGCCAGTGCTGTCATTGATTGAAAACGCTGTGACCGTGCCGCTCATTTCACCGACCACATACAGGTATTTGCCATTCGGGGAAAAGGCCAGGTGCCGAGGCCCGGTATTGGCCGGGACACTGATGTAGCCGCTGCCAATGGGGGTGAGCGCCCCGGTTTTGGCATCAAGGCGATATTGCAGGACCTGGTCCGCGCCAAGATTGCCCGCGTAGGCAAAGCGGTTGCTCGGGTCGGTACGAACCGAATGCGCATGCGGGCCTGTCTTGTAGCTCAGGATGCTGGCAGAGGGCTGATAGGCCTTGTCGATGGCCTGAACGCTGACGGTGTCGGCACCGTAGGATGCACCGAGCAGATAGTGTCCTTTTCTGTCGGTAGACAGGTAAGCCATGCTTTGCGCCAGTGGCGCTTTGGACAGCGGAGTCAGACGTCCGCTCTTGGGATTTATGCTGTAGCCCAGCACCTGGAACGGCTTGACCCGCAAGGCGGCAAACAACACTTTGCCGTCAGGGGTGATGGCCATGGGGTTGACCTGATCACCGGCGTTGACCTGTTCAATCAGGCTCAGCGCGCCGTTGCTCTGGTCAAGACGATACTGGGAAATCAGACCGTCTCCCGGGCTCGAGATATAGGCAAAGGTGGCGGCATTGGCTTGCAGACTGAGGCTGCAGACAACGGCAGCGGCCATGAAAAGGGGTTTAGACACAGTGATTCCTTATTTTTATGATTGTGGTCAGTCATCCTATGACTCAAGTTGAATGGCGTCGAACGGTTTTTCTGATACCGAGGCACTGAGGGAACGCAATGTCCGCTCGGTGGGCTAATGCTGTTCACTTAAGAAAGTTTTGGGGTTGGGGGTTGGGGGCATATCCGTTACTTGGGTAACGGCGGCTATTGGTTCCGCCCTGACGGCGGGTCACTTGGAAGAGCGCCAAGTAACCAAACGCTTGCGCCCCTGACGTACGGTGCCTCGCCTA
>NZ_CATKQW010000034.1:0-781 GCF_949767865.1 Pseudomonas sp. IT-P294
AGTGACCGGTGTGTCGGCCGCGTTGGTCAGGGTCGCGGTGTAGACAATTGAACCGCCTTCGGCCACCGAGTTACTGGCGCTGAGCGACAGGTTGGTGGTGTCGATAGTATCGGTCACGCTGGTGCTGACCGGAGTTTTGTCGGCGACCAGATTCTCGTAGTTGCCGCCGCTGACGTTGGTGATCGAGTTGGTCAGTGGTGCGTGACCGGTCAACGCATCGTTCGGTGCCAGGGTGGTGACGAAACCGGTGGTTTTGCCGATGTCGATGGTGATGGTCTGACCGTTGGCCAAGGACACGGTCACTGGCGAACCGGTTACGGGGGCACCGACGGTGGCGGTATACGTGACGACACCGCCTTCGGCCGCACTGCCGGTGGCAGTGAGTTTGACGGTCGAGGTGTCGAGGGTGTCGGTGACGTTGGTCACCGCCGCAACGGTGCTCGGAACCAGGTTCTCGAAGTTGCCGCCCGTGGCGGTGGCGATTGTGGCGCTGACCTTGCCGGCGTCGATGTAGGGGTCGTCTTTGGGTGCATCGACGGTCACGGTGCCGGTGGTTTTGCCGGCCTCGATGTTGATCACGGCGCCGTTGCTTAGGGTCACGGTGACCGGCGTACCGGCCGCGTTGGTCAGGGTCGCGGTATAGACGATTGAACCGCCTTCAGCGACCGAGCCGGTCGCGCTCAGGCTCACCGTCGTGGTGTCGATGGTATCGGTCACGCTGGTGCTGACCGGGGTTTTGTCGGCAACCAGGTTTTCGTAGTTGCCGCCGCTGACGTTGGTA
>NZ_CATKQW010000035.1:0-565 GCF_949767865.1 Pseudomonas sp. IT-P294
ACGGTGCTCGGAACCAGGTTTTCAAAGTTGCCGCCCGTGGCGGTGGCGATTGTGGCGCTGACCTTGCCGGCGTCGATGTAGGGGTCGTCTTTGGGTGCATCGACGGTCACGGTGCCGGTGGTTTTGCCCGCCTCGATGTTGATCACGGCGCCGTTGCTCAACGTCACAGTGACCGGTGTGTCGGCCGCGTTGGTCAGGGTCGCGGTGTAGACAATTGAACCGCCTTCAGCGACCGAGCCGGTCGCGCTCAGGCTCACCGTCGTGGTGTCGATGGTATCGGTCACGCTGGTGCTGACCGGGGATTTGTCGGCGACCAGATTCTCGTAGTTACCGCCGCTGACGTTGGTGATCGAGTTGGTCAGTGGTGCGTGACCGGTCAACGCATCGTTCGGTGCCAGGGTGGTGGTGAAACCGGTGGTTTTGCCGATGTCAATGGTGATGGTCTGGCCGTTGGCCAAGGACACGGTCACCGGCGAACCGGTTACGGGGGAACCGACGGTGGCGGTATACGTGACGACACCGCCTTCGGCCGCACTGCCGGTGGCAGTGAGTTTGACGGTCGAGG
>NZ_CATKQW010000036.1:0-546 GCF_949767865.1 Pseudomonas sp. IT-P294
CGTACCGTTGGCGATGGTCAGGTCGGCGTTGGTGAAACCGGTCACGGCCTCGGAGAACGTAATGGTCACGAGGGACGTTTCACCGATGTTCAGCGCATTGTCGGCAACCACGATAGTGGCGGTCGGCAGCACGGTATCAATGGTGAAGTTGGCCGAGTTGGTGGTGCCGCTGCCGGCGTTGCCGGCAATGTCGGCCACGCCGGTGTTGTTCAGGGTGATGAGGTTGCTGGTGTCCCTGACGCCGACCGTCGGCGTGAAGGTCGCGGTCCAGGTAATACCGCCATCACTGCTGCTGACCGCGCTCAATGTCCCATTCGGCACACTCAAATCACTGTTGTCGAACCCGGTCACCGCTTCGCTGAAGGTGATGGTCACCAGCGAGGTTTCCCCCGCGCTCAGCGTGCTGTCGGCCACCACGATGGTGGCGGTCGGGCGCAGGCTGTCGATCACATAATTGTTGGAATCGGTGGTACCTGAGCCAGCGTTGCCGGCCAGGTCGACGATCCCGGTGTTGTTCAGGGTGATCAGGTTGGTCGCGTCGTTGAC
>NZ_CATKQW010000037.1:0-532 GCF_949767865.1 Pseudomonas sp. IT-P294
CTCTGCGTGGGAATGCAGCCCGGGACGCTCCGCGTCCCTTTCGGGAGCTGGAACGCGGAGCGTCCCTTGAGGCATTCCCACGCAGAGCGTGGGAACGATCGGTGACAGCTGTTGCCGAGCAGCTGGGGTTTTCCGAACCTTCGGCGTTTCAACGGGCGTTCAAGAAATGGACCGGGGTGACGCCGGGTGCTTACCGCGCGCAAGAGAACTGAAGACCCACTGATCGTTCCCACGCTCTGCGTGGGAATGCCTCAAGGGACGCTCCGCGTTCCAGCTCTGGAAAGGGACGCGGAGCGTCCCGGGCTGCATTCCCACGCAGAGCGTGGGAACGATCAGTTAGCCAGCCGCATTCTGCGGATCAAGCCTGTCCAGCATCCGGTTCACCGCCAGCTCACCCAGCATCACGACTTGCTGAATCCCCAGCACCGTGTGGCGATGGGAACCCTCGATCAAACCCGCGAAGTTACTCAACATCACGCTCGCCGACGCCAGGGATTCACAAGCGTTGACCAGCAGGGTTTCGTCGTCGGTG
>NZ_CATKQW010000038.1:0-491 GCF_949767865.1 Pseudomonas sp. IT-P294
TTTCCGAGGCGGTGCCGGCATGACTGTCATCTAGCGCCTTGGGCACATCGTCGACGATGTTGACGTTGATCTGGCCCGACGCGGTGCTGCCGTCAGTGTCGGTCGCGACTACGTTGAAGTTTTCGGTGAGGCTGTTGGCGCCGTTGGCGGTTGGATGCGCTTCGTTTTCCACCAGGGTGTAGGTGTAGCTGACCACGCCTGTGGCAGCGTTGTAGCCGGTGACGGTCAGCGTACTGCCGAGCGGCGTAACGACCGATTGCGGAAAGCCTGCCGCGACGCCACCGACCACCACATGAATACCGCCGACATCGAGGGTTTGCAAACCATCGAGGGCAGTCACCGTGAAGGTGCCGCTCTGGGTCAGGGTCGGCGCATTGGGACTGGTGCCGTCGCTGAGGTTTTTCTCGTAGACGGTGAGTTCACCACCTTCGACGTTGAGCCCGCCGAGAGTCACCGGGTCGTCGTTGTTGTGGATTTGCAGCACCAGGTTA
>NZ_CATKQW010000039.1:0-416 GCF_949767865.1 Pseudomonas sp. IT-P294
GGCATCCTTGCCGCGGTGCCCACTGCGCAGAACCTGCGCTCGGCCTCTCGAGGGGGCGTACACCGCCAAAGCAAAGCGAGGCGGCCTACCGGCCGGCCTGTTTGCTCAACGCTTGCGCGTAGTGATCGTTCTCCAGAGTACTGATCGTTCCCACGCTCTGCGTGGGAATGCATCCCGTGACGCTCCGCGTCACCCTTGCGCAAGACTCAAGCCTGTGTCGACAGCGGAACGCAGAGCGTCCCCGGCGGCATTCCCACGCGGAGCGTGGGAACGATCAACAGCCAAGATCAACAGCATCGCGAGCAGGCTCACTCCCACCTAAAGCAGAGCAGACCAGCGCACAGCTTTTGCTCCTCACCACTCATCAGGTCGAGCGTTAGCTCGCCTTCAGCTTTTGATTTTGATTTTGATCTGCC
>NZ_CATKQW010000040.1:0-396 GCF_949767865.1 Pseudomonas sp. IT-P294
GGGCGGCTACCGCGGCATCCTTGCCGCGGTGCCCACTGCGCAGAACCTGCGCTCGGCCTCACGAGGGGGCGTGTACCGCCCAAAGCCAAAGCGAGGCGGCCTACGGGCCGACCTGATTGCTCAACGCTTGGGCGTAGTGGTTACGTGATCGTTCCCACGCTCTGCGTGGGAATGCATCCCGTGACGCTCCGCGTCACCCTTGCGCAAGACTCAAGCCTGGTGTCGACAGCGGAACGCAGAGCGTCCCCGGCGGCATTCCCACGCGGAGCATGGGAACGATCAACAGCAAAAGCATCGCGAGCAGGCTCACTCCCACAAAAAGCAGAGCGGATAAGCGCACCGCTGTTGCTTCTCACCACTCTTCAGGTCGAGCGTTAGCTCGCCTTCCGCTTTTGA
>NZ_CATKQW010000041.1:0-353 GCF_949767865.1 Pseudomonas sp. IT-P294
ATCGAATTTTCGGCGAATGTCGTCTTCACAGTATAACCAGATTGCTTGGGGTTATATGGTCAAGTGAAGAAGCGCATACGGTGGATGCCTTGGCAGTCAGAGGCGATGAAAGACGTGGTAGCCTGCGAAAAGCTTCGGGGAGTCGGCAAACAGACTTTGATCCGGAGATGTCTGAATGGGGGAACCCACCTAACATAAGTTAGGTATCTTAAGCTGAATACATAGGCTTAAGAAGCGAACCAGGGGAACTGAAACATCTAAGTACCCTGAGGAAAAGAAATCAACCGAGATTCCCTTAGTAGTGGCGAGCGAACGGGGACTAGCCCTTAAGTGGCTTTGAGATTAGCGGAACG
>NZ_CATKQW010000042.1:0-341 GCF_949767865.1 Pseudomonas sp. IT-P294
CAGTCTATCTTTCTATCACATACCCAAATTTTTAAAGAACGAACTAGTCAAAGACTAGAAATCAACATTCACCATCATCACGATGGAATGCTCATTTCTAAGCTTTACACAATCAGAAGCAGTTAGTGGTGGAGCCAAACGGGATCGAACCGTTGACCTCCTGCGTGCAAGGCAGGCGCTCTCCCAGCTGAGCTATGGCCCCGTATTTCTACAGGCGTTTCCCACACAAAATTGGTGGGTCTGGGCAGATTCGAACTGCCGACCTCACCCTTATCAGGGGTGCGCTCTAACCAACTGAGCTACAGACCCAATTTCGGGCTGCTTCTTATCGTCTTCTTCAA
>NZ_CATKQW010000043.1:0-307 GCF_949767865.1 Pseudomonas sp. IT-P294
GCGGAAGGCGAGCTAACGCTCGACCTGAAGAGTGGTGAGGAGCAAAAGCAGTGCGCTGGTCTGTTCTGCTTTATGTGGGAGTGAGCCTGCTCGCGATGCTGTTGCCGTTGATCGTTCCCACGTTCCGCGTGGGAATGCATCCCGTGACGCTCCGCGTCACCCTTGCGCAAGACTCAAGCCTGACGTCGACAGCGGAACGCAGAGCGTCCCCGGCGGCATTCCCACGCGGAGCGTGGGAACGATCAGGACGCATAAGCGTTGAAGAATCAGGTCGGCCCGTAGGCCGCCTCGCTTTGCTTTTGCGGTA
>NZ_CATKQW010000044.1:0-351717 GCF_949767865.1 Pseudomonas sp. IT-P294
CCCGCAGGAAAATGCTCGTCCGTGATAGCACAAATTTGCACAGTTATTTTTGGTTCATGACACTAGAATAGGTCCAACTTTTTCGGAGCCAGAGCCTCTTATGCCAGATCCGGTTGACACCTCAAGGCTGTCAGAATTACCGCTGGAAGACCTGGTAGCGTGTCATGAGTGTGACTTGCTGATGCGCAAGCCTGAACTCGCCCGAGGCGAGAAAGCACTCTGCCCGCGCTGCGGCTACGAGCTCTATGCTCATCGACACAATGTCGTGCATCGCAGTCTCGCTTTGGTCATCGCCGCTTTATTGTTGTACATCCCGGCGAACTTTTTACCCATCATGCAGCTCAATCTACTCGGGCAGTCCTCGCAAGACACTGTCTGGACTGGCGTTGTCGGCTTGTTCGAGACCGGCATGCAAGGCGTCTCGGTGGTTGTATTCCTGTGCAGCATGGGGATCCCGCTGCTCAAGTTGCTCTGCCAATTAATGGTGTTGTTGAGCATCCGCTTTGATATCGGACGCAGCTACGGTTTGCTGCTCTACCGAATTTATCACCATCTACGGGACTGGGGGATGCTCGAGGTCTACCTCATGGGCGTACTGGTGGCGATCGTCAAACTGGCAGATATGGCAGCCATTACCGTAGGCCTTGGATTAGCGTGCTTTATCGGTTTGTTGTTGGTCCAGGTCTGGTTGGAGGTGGTGATGTCGCCTCATCAGATCTGGCAGGCTTTGTCAGGAGAGAATGCCCATGCGGGCGATTGATGCGGGCATTCTGATTTGTACCGAATGTCATGAATTGAACAAGCAGCAAGCGGACACCGACGAGCAGAGCTGCACCCGTTGTGGTGCGCTCGTGCATGTCCGTCGGCCGAACAGTCTAGTGCGTACCTGGGCGCTGCTGATAACCGCGGCGATTCTCTATATCCCGGCCAATATGCTGCCGATCATGACTGTCAGTTCCTTGGGGCAGGGTGATCCGAGCACCATCATGTCCGGCGTCATTCAGTTGGTTCAGCACGGCATGATTCCCATCGCCGCCGTGGTTTTTATCGCCAGCATTCTGGTACCCACGTTCAAGTTGGTGGGTATCGCGTTGCTACTGTTTTCGGTGCAGCGCCGCCAACCACTTTCGGCGCGACAGCGAATCTGGATGTACCGCTTCATTGAGTTCATTGGACGCTGGTCGATGCTGGACATCTTTGTGATCGCCATCCTGGTGGCGGTCGTGAATTTCGGACGGCTTGCCAGCGTCGAAGCCAATCTTGGCGCCATCGCTTTCGCCAGTGTGGTGATTTTGACGATGCTTGCCGCAGTAACTTTCGATCCCCGACTGATTTGGGATAACACGGAGTCGGACGACGACCATGAATGACTTGCCTGTAGCTAAAACCCGACCGGCCTCGAATTGGTCTGCCATCTGGGTATTGCCCCTGATCGCATTGATCATTGGTGGCTGGCTCGGCTGGCGTGCCTATAGCGAAAACGGCATCGAGATTCAGGTGCGCTTCGAAAGCGGTGAAGGCATTCAGGCCAACAAGACCGAAGTGGTCTACAAAGGCATGTCGGTCGGCAAAGTTAAAGCCCTTAAGCTTGATGACGAAGGCAGTTCAAAAGGCGTCATCGCCACCATTGAGATGAACAAGGACGTTGAGCCCTACCTCAAGACGGGCACACGCTTCTGGCTGATCAAACCAAGCGTGACGCTTGCCGGTATCACCGGGTTGGAAACCCTCGTCTCGGGTAACTACGTCGCCGTCAGTCCCGGCGAAGGCGAACCCACTCGCAAGTTCAAAGCGTTGGCCGAAGAACCACCGCTGTCGGACGCCAAACCCGGTCTGCACCTGACGATCAAGGCTGATCGTCTCGGCTCGCTGAGTCGCGGCAGCCCAGTGTTCTATAAGCAAATCAAGGTCGGGCAGGTCAAAAGCTACGTGCTCTCCGAAGATCAAAGCACGGTTGAGCTCAAAGTCTTCATTGAGCCGACCTACGCCAACCTGGTGCGCAAACACACGCGTTTCTGGAACGCCAGCGGCATCAGCATCGACGCCAACCTGTCGGGCGTGAAAGTGCGCAGCGAATCCCTGGCCAGCATCGTCGCTGGCGGCATAGCGTTCGCCACACCGGAAAACCGCAAGGACAGCCCACCGACCGATCCAAGTCTGCCGTTCCGTCTCTATGAAGACTTCGACGCCGCTGCCGCCGGTATTCGGGTGAAGGTCAAGCTCAGTGACTTCGAAGGCTTGCAGGCCGGTCGCACACCGGTCATGTACAAAGGCATCCAGGTCGGCAATCTCAAAGCGCTGAAGATCGATCCAGACCTGTCCGCCGCCACGGCCGAGTTGACCCTTGATCCATTGGCCGAAGATTATCTGGTCGAAGGCACTCAGTTCTGGGTAGTCAAACCGTCGATCTCGCTCGCCGGCATCACCGGTCTGGAAGCCTTGGTCAAAGGTAACTACATCGCCGTGCGACCGGGCGACAAAGGTGCGGCGCCGCAACGTGAGTTCGTGGCGCGTCCGAAAGCGCCGCCGCTGGACTTGCGCTCCCCGGGTCTGCACCTGGTGTTGTTCACCGAAAACCTGGGCTCACTGGAAGTCGGCAGCCCGATTCTCTACAAACAGGTCAAGGTCGGTTCGGTCCAGAGTTATCAGTTCTCCAAGGTCAAGAAGCAATTGGTCATCGGTGTGCACATCGAGAAAGAATACGAAGGACTGGTCAATGCCTCTACGCGTTTCTGGAATGCCAGTGGTGTCACGCTCACGGGTGGATTGACCGGCGGGATCCAGGTCAAAAGTGAGTCGCTGCAAAGCCTGTTGGCCGGGGGCATTGCATTCGAAACCCCGCGAGCCAATGCGCCATTGAAGAAGCGCATCCCTCGTTTCCGTCTGTTCCCCAGCCATGAAGAGGCGAATCTCAAAGGCACCGTGGTGACCATCAAGGTTGACCGTGCTGATGGCTTACACAGTGGCACGGCGGTGAGATTCAAAGGCCTGGACGTTGGTAAGGTCGAAGACGTCGACCTCAGCGATGACCTGCAATCGGTCCTGCTCACCGCGCGAATCACCGAAGTCCCTGAGCGTATCGCCCGGGTCGGCAGCCAGTTCTGGGTGGTCAAGCCTGAACTGGGGCTGATCAAGACCGCTAACCTCGAAACCCTGGTCACCGGTCAATACATCGAAGTGCAGCCGGCACTGAAGAATCTTGGACCGCAGAAAAACTTTGTCGCCCTGGCCAATCCACCGGAAACGGCCAAGCAAGAAGCCGGTTTGAGCCTGGTATTGAGCGCCGCGCGCCGTGGTTCGTTGAAGATCGGTGTGCCTGTTACCTACCGCGAGGTCACTGTCGGCAAGGTGACAAGCTATGAGCTCGGCCAGACGGCAGATCGTGTATTGGTGCACATCCTGATCGAGCCAAAGTACGCGCCATTGGTACGCAGCGGCACGCGTTTCTGGAACACCAGTGGTTTCGGTTTCGACTATGGCTTGTTCAAAGGTGCGACGGTTCGTACCGAGTCGCTTGAGACACTGATTCAGGGCGGTATCGCCTTCGCTACGCCGGACGGTGAGCGCATGGGTAGCCCGGCGCGGGCCGAGCAAACCTTCCCGCTATTCGACAAGTTCGAAGATGAGTGGCTGACCTGGGCGCCGAAGATTGCCCTCGGTAAGCAGTAGGGTTAATTGGCGTCGGTGATGACGCCTTCGCGGGCAAGCCCGCTCCCACATTGATTTGGGCCGTACACAAAATTTGCAAACGGCGCTGACCACTGTGGGAGCGGGCTTGCCCGCGAAGGGGCCCTCAAGCTCACGTACAATGTCCAGCTCTAAACAAAAAAGGCCGCAATCCATTGGATCGCGGCCTTTTCATTGCCTTCGATTAATGCAGGTCAGACGGCATCCAGCTCCGGCTCATCCGCTTCAACGTTAACTAGGGCCTTCACCTCATCGTGACGGCGAATGTACTTCCAGTCCGCCTCATCGATGTAGATCCCGTTAGGTCCGCTACCACCTTCCAGGTCAATCGCCACACTGGCGCAGACCTGTGGTTTCACGCTCGCCAGAATCGGTACGAAGCCCAGTTGCAGGCTGGTCTCCAGCAACGCGGCCTGGTTCTTCTCGTCGATGTCCGCCGCTTCGTCGAGGTAGTACGGCAGGCGCACACGACCGGCCTGGTCGCGGTCCATCAAGTGCAGCAACAAATACATGTTGGTCAGCGCCTTGATGGTCATCGTGGTGCCATTGGAAGCAGCGCCGTCGATGTCGGTGTGGATCACCGGCTGGCCGTTGACCTTGGTGATCTCGAACGCCAACTCGAACAAGTCCTTGAGGCCGAGCTGGTTGTGGTTCGCCGCCACCAGCCGCGCCAGGTATTCCTTGGCCTCTTCGTTCTTGTTGTCCTGCTCGGCGCTTTGGCTCAGGTCAAAGACGGAGAGGGTTTCGCCTTCTTCGTACTGGCCGGCGCTGTGGATGATCTGGTCGATGTGCTTGAGCGCTTCCTTGTTCGGCGCCAGTACGATACGGAAGCTCTGCAGGTTGGAGACCTGACGCTTGTTGATCTCGCGGTTGAACAGCGCCAGTTGGTGCTCGAGGCTGTCGTAGTCGCTGCGAATGTTGCGCAGGGTCCGGGCAATGTCGGTGACCGCCGCACGGCGCGCCTTGCCAAGGGTCAGGGCTTCGTCGGTGCGGTGTGCATAGGCGTTGATCAGCAGTTGCAGTCGACGCTCCATATCGTCTTCGCTGTCGAACTTGGCCACGCCCTTGAGGCGAACCTGTGCATACAGCGCCTCGATCTGACCATCGCTGCGCTGCAAACCTTGCCAGCTGTCTTGATAGTCGTTGAGTAGCGGCAGCAGGTTGTCCATGGAATCGTCGATCGGGTCCATGAATGGCGTGCCGAACGGCAGGTCTGCCGGCAGTAGCTGACGACGGCGCAGGGCGTCGTCGAGGGTGCGTTGCTTGGCTTCCATGTCGCCGATTTGTCGACCAACCAGTTGCAGCTTGGCGGACAGTTGCTGGACGCGTTCGGTGAAGGCGTCGCTGGAGCGCTTCAATTCGTCCTGCGCGGCTTCCATCTGCGCGAGTTGTTCGAGCTTGTCGCCTTCTTCGGCGCTCAGGGTCTGCGTGCGACGGAAATCTTCCAGGGCTTTCTGCGCATCCAGCACCTGCTGGTACAGCGCCTCGGTCTGGGTCTTGCTCGCGGCGCGGTCGGCGGCCACGGCAGCTTGAGTTTTGAGCTGCTTGAGTTCTTTTTCCAGACGCTCTTTCTGATCGCGCAACGCCGCGCGGTCAGCCAGGGCCTGCAGGGCAGGGGGTTCGATGTTCGAGATGTCGATGGACAGGCCCGGCACTTCAAAGCGCTCGCCTTTGAACCCGTCGAGGATCAGCTCCATGGATTTGACCCACTGACCGTCCTCGTCCAGCGTGATGCCGTGCTCGCCCAGCGGCAGGCTGAACAGCGCGCTGTTGAACAGGCGCATCAGGCGCTCGACGTCCTGTTGCGAGAACTCTTCGCGCAGACGGGCGTAGCTGTTGTTGTCGGCGTGGTCGAGTTGCTGCTTGACCGACTTCAGGCGTTTTTCCAGATCGCGCAGACGCTCTTCCAGATCTTCGGCGCTGAACTGCCGCGACTGGGCCAGCGCACCGGCCAGTTCGTCGTGCGCGTCCTTGGCCGCGAGCAATTGCTGCTCCAGCACTTTGACGTCATCGACCAAGGCAAATCGATTCTTGAGCGCAGACAGTTCACCGAGCCAGCGCTGGATACCGGTGATTTCCCGTTCCAGGCGCATCAACTCCTGCGTACCACCGCGCTGATCGTTTTGCAGCGCGTCCTGTTCGTTGCGGTAGTGTTCGGCCTGAATCGTCAGCTCTTCCTTGCGCGCACTGGCGTAGTCCGACCAGGTGCCGAGCAACGAGTCGAGCAGCGGCGAGATCCGGTGCAACTTGCCGCGCAGGATATTGCGCTGGGTCACGCCTGCCGCAAGGGCTTCAACCAACGGGCCGGCGGTGACCAGCGAGTTGTAGTCCTGCTCCATGCGTCGCACATCGCGGAACGCCTCTTCACACGCGGCGATGTAATCGACACTGCCGGAACGCAAGCTGTGTTCGAAGGCATCGAGGAACAGTTGCTTGAGCTTGGCCGCAGTGATTTCGCGCATGTGCAGCAGGTTGATGAACAGGGCGCGGAAGGTCTTCAGGCTCTGCTCGCTGGTGGAGCGCAGCGGGATCAGTGTCAGGTCCAGCGGAACCGAGGTGTGACCGCCGACCAGCAAGCGGCGCAGTTCATCCGGCTTGAGTTCGTAGGCTTTGAGGCCTTCGCGTTCAAGGTTGGTGAACAGCTCTTTCTGGCGCAGGCACGTGTCGTTCTTCTGATAGTGCGCCAGATCCAGTTTGCCGGCGTAGGCAAAGAACTGGTGACCGAAACCACCGCCCGGGCCGCGACCGACCACGCCGATCACGTGTGGACCGTGGGGCAGCGCGACTTCAACGAGGATGTAACTGGTGTCCGAGGCGAAGTAGAACCGTCGGGATTGTTCCAGGCTGTACTTGCCGAAACTCATGTCCGACATGCGCGCCAGAATCGGGAACTGCAGCGCGTTGATCGACGCAGATTTACCGAGGTTGTTCGCGCCGTAGACCGACAACGGTTCTTCCAGTGGAAACAGCCCGAGGCTGTAACCGGCGGTGTTCAAAAGGGCGAAGCGGCGGATGCCGTAGCGTTCCTTGCTCATGCGTCGGTCTCCTGTTCTTCTGCAATGGCGCGGGCCATGGCGTCTTCTTCGCTTTCTTCTTCGAAGTCACTGAGGTCCAGCGGATCGTCGGTTTGCAGCAGTTTTTCGTCGCTGTCGTCATCGATCAGGACTGGAACTGGCAACGGCAAGACGCTGTGCAGGCTGGCCGCCAGATCGCGGTCCTGCTGAACCGACAAGCACACGTCGAGGAAACGGTGCATCGGCGGCAGGAAGCGATAGATGCCGTTTTCTTCGCCAGCGAAGCCGAGTTGGGTCATGCGGCGCATGATCTTTTCTTCCAGATCTTCAACGGTCTGCACTTCGGCCTGAATGAACAGGTCGCGGTACTTTTCCAGCAAGGAAGGCAATTCATCGCGACCGAGGCTGCCACCATCGAGCACGGCGACCGGGTCACGGCCCTGGTCGGCCAGGTGCTCGACGAGGATGAAGGTGAACAGCGCCAGACGCTGGGCAGTCTTGTTCACGGCGGCGGCAGCCAGGTCCGGGACGAAGTAGTAGAAGCCACGGGTGTCGCAGACCAGTTCAAAGCCCAATGCCTTGAACAGCGTACGGTACTGGTCCTGGAAGTTCGACAGTTGGGCGTACAGCTCCGGGTCGCGGCGGCTGACGTGGTAACCCTTGAACAGCTCGCGAAAGATCGGCGCCAGCTGGGACAGTTCGTTTAGATCAAGATGCATGTGGGGTGCTCGCAGAATCCTCGGCGGTGTCGCGGGCCGAGAGCAGGGCGAAGGAGCGCAGGCTGACCTGGTGCTCATGAGTGTGGTAATCGCGACGTTCCAGACGCTCGCGTTTGAAACGTTTCTCGCGAGACAGGCGCGAGAACCAATACAGCAATTCGTCGGTGGCGCCGTCCGGTTCCTGCTCCAGCAGCCAGGTCATCAGGTCCGGCATCGGCAGGGCGTCTTCGCAGCGTTCGAGCATTTCCCGAACCGTGCGTGGCGCGCGTGGCGCTTCGCCTTTCTGGGTCTTGTGAGCCTTGGGGAAACGCGCCGGTTTCGGCTCGAATCGGGCCAGGGCATACACGTAGGCTTCGACCTGACTGGCGCTGCCGAGGAAGGTGCTTTGCGGCCGGGTGAACATCGGCATAGCGGCTTGTGGCACCGCATCGATCCCTTTACGGCGAATGGCCGACAGGGCCAGCGCCGCGCCACGGGTCACGGCGTTGTGGCGGCGGGCCTCTTCACGCAGCGGCAGCAGCAGTTCGCGGGCATGACGCAAGGTCAGTTGCGCGCTGGTCTGCATTTCGAGGATGCGCGCGTGGGTGCGCAGCAGCATGTCGTCATCGACCAGATGGCCGAGGCGCTGCTGTTCGCTGAGCATCTTCAGCAGTACGGTTTCGACCTTGCGCACGCCTTGTTCGAAGGCGCCGTCGGCGTTCACCAGATCGATCATCGGCTCGACGTATTCGTCCCAGGTCGCCAGTACTTCCGCATAACGCTGACGCAGCGGAATCTGCCGGTCGCTGGTCTTGGCCCGTTCGGCCACGGCTACCAGTGCCTGTTCGTCGTTGTCGAGTTTCTTCAGAACGTCGCGCACACGCATGTCGAGCAGACGCAACTGGCGCGCCAGGTCGTGGCCGTCGCGAATGTCGAAGGCGTCCTGGATGTAACCGGCCAGACGCTCGAGGTGACGCAAGTAGGCTTCGATTTCCAGGCACAGGCCCAGACGGTGCTCACGGCGCAGGTAAGCGAGGAAGTCGTGAATCTGTGCGTTGAGCTCGAAACGGTTCGGGCTTTTCGCCACCGGAACCAGAATGTCGAGGCGGATCCACACGTCCAGCAAGCTGGTGATGTCCTGCGGCGTACTGTCGAGTTGCTGGGCGGCCAGCTGCGTGCGCAGTTCGTTGAGGCTCAAGGTGCCCTGGTCGAAGTGCTCGCACAGTGGCTCCAGAAGTGCCCAGTGTTCAGCGAGGGCGCGCAAGACGCGCTTGGGTTCGATCATCGGAATGGCCGGCTGGTTAGCGATTAAAAGCCGCGATTGTACTGCATCACAGGCGTGTCGATTCACTCTCGGGACGGAGTGTCGGTTTTCTATCGATCAACAGCGGGCGATCTTTAACGAAGGGCGGTAGAATCACCGCACTTTAGTTATCCACAAGTGGCCGACCTTTGCTTATCGAGTCCCGTCGCCGCGCCTATTTGACCGCCATGCAGGTGGTCAACTGGCTGCCGCGCACCGAATTGCCCTTTGCCGCGCCTTCGCGCCCCGAGCTGCTGGAGATACCCGAGCCTCTGGTCGTCGCGCCAGTGGTGCCGGTTCCTGTGGCCGAAGCGCCCGTGGAACCCGTGGTCAAACCGGCCGAGCGGGTGAAAATCGAGGTGCCACGTCCTTCCCTCGCCAGCACGCGCACGAACGCCAAGGTCGAGGAAGAGGAGGCACCGGTCGCGCTCAAGGCTCCGGTCGTGCCGCCACCGCGTTTCGCCCTGCAATTGCTGCGCGCCGGTCGTTGCCTGCTGCTGGTGGAGTTACCCACAGGCGAAACCTTCCAGACCCGCGATCCCGCCTATCTGTTGCTCAAGGACATGCTGCGTGCCGCCGGTCTGCCGGACAGCCCGCAGATTGTCGGCGAGCCCGTGCGTTGGCCGTTGCTGGTGCGGGGCACCATGGATCAAGGTCCTGAAGCCGCCCGTGATTTTGTGCAGGGGTTTCTTTCGGCCCGCCTGGAAGACGCACCGTGCGTCTGCGTGTGGCTGATCGGCCTGCCGGCGGTGCGTTTTGCCGGGGAGGCGAATGCAGAATCCTTCAATCGCGAACTCCAGGTCGAAGGCCTGGGCTCGGTCTGGGCCCTGCCGGGCCTGGAATTATTAATGGAAGAGCCACAGCGTAAGGCTGATGTCTGGCAAGCCATGCGTCGGCTGATGGCGCGTTGGAAAGAATCGAATGAGTGACGCTGTATCGTTTCGCCCGATGACCGAGGCGGACCTGGACGCTGTCCTGAAAATTGAATACGCGGCGTACAGCCATCCCTGGACTCGCGGGATTTTTCTGGACGGGCTGGGCAAGTACCAGATCTGGCTGATGTTCGAAGGGCAGCAGCAGGTCGGTCATGGCGTGGTGCAGATCATCCTTGATGAAGCGCACCTGCTCAATATCACCGTCAAACCGGAAAACCAGGGGCGTGGCCTTGGCCTGACGCTGCTTGAGCACTTGATGTCCCGGGCGTATGAAGCCAAGGCGCGCGAGTGTTTCCTGGAAGTGCGTGACAGCAACCGTGGCGCGTTCAAGTTGTATGAGCGCTATGGGTTTAACGAGATCGGGCGGCGGCGGGATTACTACCCGGCGGTTGGCGGTCGCGAAGATGCGGTGGTCATGGCCTGCACATTGGTGGATTGAGTCACTTCAAGAACATCGCGGGCAAGCCCGCGATGGGGTCCTGACGAGCACTAAATATCAACGATTACCGTCCATCGGATCGCGCCGCGCCAGTTCCTCTTCATCCAGCCCATTGCCTCCACCAATGTCGTCTTCATCGACAATGCTTAAATCCCAATCTGCCTGATTGCCTTCACCGGCCTCATGAGCATCCCGCGCGCCGTCTTCACGAATCAACGTTTCCGGGCTCATGTCGTCATCGGTGGGTTCATGGTCATTGGTCGAGGCGCCCGTCATTCCGGCCTCACGCACGCGTTCACGGGGCATCAATCGCTCGCGTTCGTTTTCCGGCAGTTCATCGCCAATTCTGGCGCTGGGCTCTTCCTCGTCGAAATCAAGCTCATGCAGCGAGCCCATGCGGTCTTCGTTATCATCGATGGGCTCGGGTTGCGCCGCATCGTACGGACGTCGTGAATCAGTCATGGCAATTCCTCATACTGTGGGCCTTACTAAGGTGGACCCACGGGGCTCCTGAGAATTCCACCGGCCATAGTTGTATCAAGCGCGTGACCTCGACGGACGGTTGTCTGTCAAACCAGCGCATCATTCTTGAGGCTTTACAGCATGAACGAATTACAAGATCTGATTGATAACAACGAACGCTGGGCCGAAGCGATCAAGCAGGAAGATCCGGACTTCTTCTCCAAGCTGGCCCGTCAACAGACGCCGGAATACTTGTGGATCGGCTGTTCCGATGCCCGCGTGCCGGCCAACGAAATCGTCGGCATGTTGCCGGGCGACCTGTTCGTCCACCGCAACGTAGCCAACGTGGTGCTGCACACGGACCTCAATTGCCTGTCGGTGATCCAGTACGCGGTCGACGTGCTCAAGGTCAAACACATCCTCGTCACTGGCCACTATGGCTGCGGCGGCGTGCGTGCCTCGATGCAGGACCGACAGCTGGGCCTGATTGACGGCTGGTTGCGCTCGATTCGTGATCTCTATTACGAAAAGCGTGAAGAACTGGCCGTGCTGGCGACCGAAGAGGAGCGGGTAGACCGTCTTTGCGAGCTCAACGTGATCCAGCAGGTCGCCAACGTCGGGCACACCAGCATTGTGCAAAACGCCTGGCATCGCGGGCAGAGCCTGTCGATCCACGGTTGCATCTATGGCATCAAGGACGGTCGCTGGAAAAGCCTGAACACAACCATCAGCGGTTTTGAGCAACTGCCGCCGCAGTACCGTCTGCGTCCGGTTGAAGCGCAGTAGAGCGTTTCGACAAAGATCACGCCGACGCTAAAACTGCAGGTGATCGGGCACATGAGCTGAATGCCGTTGCGCGTGAGCCATCGCTCACGCGCAACGTCTACAGGCGATTACAGCGCTGGCACTGGCACCGCTGTCTCCGGTGCTGGCGCCTGCAGCCGGCTGAGCTGCGATTGGATCGGCGTCGTTGCGCACTTGGCCACGGCTTGTTCAGGCGTCAGGTTGCGGATCGAGGTGTAGAACAGCTCACAGGTTTTCTCTTTCTGGGTCACTTGCCACGTCTGCGTGCAGCTTTTCAGCTGAACGGCAGGATCGCTGCCCGGTTTGCTGCCCATGCCGGCTTGCCAGCAGGCGGCGCTCAAATCCTGCCCCATGACGGTCAGCCCCGCGGCATCGGCCTTCGCCTGGGCGTCTTCGCCGGTGTAGGTGGCCGGATCGGCGGCGTACCAGATATAACTTGGGTGATTGGAACCCAGCACCGGCACGTTCACCCCGGCGCTCGGGCTGATCGTGGCCAGCCCCAGCACATTCACGGTCGGGCCATATTGCTGCTTGATCCAGTTACGCACCGGCGCGCCGAAGGCAACCATCGGCAATGCCGCACCGTGGGCGTTCTGGCTGACTTCCTTGACCATGGTGGTCTGGTAGTCCTTGAAATAACCGTAGACACCTTCCAGGTCCTTGCCCGCAGTGGCCGGCGCAGCAATCGGCGCGATGTCGATGATAGTCTGATAGCCCGGCGTCTGGGCGGCTGGAATACCGTTGTCCGTCAGCAGCGTGGCCCAGCGATCCGTGGTGGCCGAGCGCAGGTAGTCCTGGGCCTGAGTCAGGGAGTAATCCGGCGGGAAGTGCAACAGTTCGACACTTTTACGGTTTTCCAGAGCCATGCCCAGCGGCAGGAACAGATACCAGCTGTAGGCCCATTTGCCATCGACGTTGAGTTTTTTTGCGCCGGAGTAAGCGAGGTCGCCCGCATCGAGCAGCCTGGCCAGCGGTTTTTCGTAACCCTTTGGCACGCCGCTGATGTCGGCGTAGAGGTGGTCGTTATCGGTTTTGACCCGTACTTTCGCGGTGCTGTAACCATCGCGTTGCACGCTTTGGGTCAGGTAATGCTCGACGGTCTGCTCAAGCGTCCAATGACGAAAGCAGATGACGTTGCAGTTGTTGGGATAAGAGAACAGCCGCGTAACGCGTTCGGTGCTGCCCAGTTTCAGATCGACGTCGGCGTGAGCGGCGGCGCTCAGGGTGAGCGCCGCGAGGGTAAGTCCTGTCAGTTTTAACATGCTCAGATCCTTTTCAGCGTGGACCCGCGTTAATCGCGGGCCATAGCTACTTAAGCAGATCGGCCGACAATCGCTCAGCTGAACCTCAAACGAGTCAGGTGATAGTCCGGGTAATACATCAGGCACACGAGGATGCCCCCGACCATGAACAGCAAAAACACCAACTGCAGCGGGCTCAAGTGCGCCCAATGCAGCGCCGTCAGCCATGGCCGTCGGGCGCTGAGTTCAGGGTCGAGCTGCCCGATGCGCCGTTTGTGCAAGAGACCGATCAGCATAAAGCCGAGGTAAGTCACCACGCCCGGCCAACCGAGCATGATCCCGAACAGCAACGCGAGCACGGCTTGCGGTCCACCATGTCGTATCACCAGCCAGCGGGTGTCCGGGTTCCAGTGCCGGGGCACGAGGCCCTCGGTCAGCCAAAGGTCCTGGACGATAAATTGCGACGTGATCGGCACCCACCAACTCAGGGCGAAGCGCAAAAAACAGACCGGAACGAAGGCCAATATCAACGGCATGCCGATGCTGTAGCCCAGGGATTTGTGCTCGGTCGGCAAATAAAACAAAAACATCGCCAGGGCAATACTCGCCCAGACCTGCACCCAGGTTTCGTCGGCGATGGGGCGTGGCAAAAAACGTCGCCAGTGAAAGACATCGGCATGGGGCAACCGTAAACGCAATTGCGGATAGCGCCACTTGAGGGTTTGCGCCAGGTCATGACAGGCCTGCCACTCGTTCTGGCCGAAGCCGTCGATCATTTTCTTCTGTTGGCCATCCTTCATCGGGTTCATCAGCAACTGCGCGGCCTGAACGTCGGCGGCCCAGGTCCGGCTGTCTTGCGCCTTGGCGCGCAGGTTTTCGTAAAAACTCTCCTGATGGCAGCGTTCCATCAAGGCCGCCCACGTCGACGCAGGCTCTGGATGAATACCTTTTTCGTCGTCCCAGCCAAACACCTGCCCGACGCGGTCAAACAGCGGCAGGCTCCATTCGGTATCGCTGAACAGTTGCAGGATGATTCGCTGCCATTCCTGGCGACGATCAAACACTTGTAGCCAAGGCTGCGCCGTATAGTTTTTGAGCAAGGTGAGAAACTCTCGCTCCTTGCCGCCTTCAAGCAATTCCTGCAACGCCTGCCGATAATCCTGCAGCAAACCGCTGGCGAGGGCGTCTCGCTGCCAATCGGTCATTTGAACGTTTTGCCAGGGCGCCAACCAATCGAGGTGCTGGACTGCCCACTTGGCGACCGGATTGCGCAGACCCGGATGATCGAAGCACAGCGCCAGCAGCAACTGCTCAAACGCTTGGGCGCATTGCTGTTGTTGTGCCTGCGCCCAACGTTCGGTCAGGTTCTGTTCCGTGAGCCCGTCGATCAATGCCCGCGCCGCTAACGCCTGCGGCGCGACAAGCGGCTCGTGCAATGGCTGAGCATGGAAAGGTGCAAGGTTCAGCGAGCGGAGCGGAGGCGGACTTTCAAGTTTCAAGGGGTGCAGAAAGGGAGGGTTTTCGATGTTCAGCGGTTGAAGGTCGAGCACAGCGGACCACGCCTGTAGGTTGGCGTGATTCGGCTGTTCTGCGCCTTCGGCCATGGCGACTTCGTGCTCGGGCGAAGCATTTTCGGCCCGCCATTGGGCAGCTTCCAGCGCATGCTCATAGGCTTCGCGCAAACGCTGGAAACCCTCGGGATCTTCATCGGGCCGGAAGGTATTCAGCAGTCGCGCGTAACTGCGCTTGATGGTGCGCGCGTCGGCGTCTTCGGGTAATTGCAGTACTGACCAGCAATCCATGTTGGCGCTCCTTACTGCCAGAGGCCGTTGTCCAGTGAGCTCAATTGCTGCGTCAACTCACTGCGCGCCTCACGAATCCGGCGTTCGTCCTGAGAATCAAGCACGTGCTGAAACTGTTTGGCCCAATGACCGATCTGTTCACGCATCTGCCCCAGGCTTTCCTGATAGAGACGCTCAAGACGTGCGGTCAAAACCGTATTCACCTGCTGATCGCGAGGGTGAATCTTCAACAGTGCCAGGCCCGCGAGCCGCTGCTGAATCTCCTCGGGTGTCAGCACGCCGGGATTGTTCTCGATCACCAGCGAGTGCAGGTCACCGGTCAGTGGGACCACCACTTGGGTCTCGAGCAAACCGTTGTTGTCATAGGTGAAGCGCACGTCCAGCGCGACTTCGCCAGCCTTGCGTTTCGGCACTTTGATGTCCAGTTCGCCCAGCGCCACGTTGTCTTTGACCAGGCGGCTTTCGCCCTGATAGATCTTCAGCAGCACATGTTCCTGGTTATCGTGCAGGGTATAGACGGTCTTGACCCGGCTCACCGGCACGATGCTGTTGCGCTCGATAATCGGCAGGTAATGGCCACTTTCGAATTGCTGGCCGACCTGGGTCGAGGTCTCGATGCCCAACGTGTAGGAACAGACGTCCGTCAGCACCACTTCTTCCAGTGCGGCGGAACGTGCCTTGAGCGCTGCTTGAATGGCCGCGCCATGGGCCACGACTTCGTCCGGGTCGAGGCTGATCGAGGGGAAACGCCCGAACAGCCCGGCGGCCAGTTTGCGCACCAGCGGCATGCGCGTCGTGCCGCCCACCAGCAGGATTTCGTCGAGGTCACTGACGCGAATGCGCGCGTCTCTCAGCGCCCGTTCAATCGGCGTGCGCAGGCGTTCGAGCAACGGTGTGTAGAGGCTGGCCAATTGTTGTTGGGTGATGGTTTGCGTCCATTGCTGGCCATCGACCCTCAGACTGAATTCGGCGCTGGCGTCTTGACCCAACGCTTTGCGTACGCGCTCGGCTTCACGACGCAGAGGCTGGATGATGCTGGCGCGGTCGGGGAAATGATCAGTGTTGCGATGGTGTTCGAGAAAGTGCTCGAGCAGCACGCTGTCGAAATCCTCGCCACCCAGGAAATTGTCACCGGCGCTGGCACGCACTTCCATGACGCCATCGAACAGCTCCAGGATCGACACGTCGAAGGTGCCGCCGCCAAGGTCGAAAACCAGGAACGAGGTTTCCTTGTCCCGTTGGTGCAACCCGTAAGCCAAGGCTGCGGCGGTCGGCTCGTTGATCAGCTTTTCGACCTTCAGGCCGGCCAGCTCACCGGCAATGCGCGTCGCCTTACGCTGGGCATCGCTGAAGTAGGCCGGCACGCTGATGACGGCTTCGTGCACGGTTTCGCCAAAGGCCCGTTCCACGTCTTCCTTCAGGCTTTTGAGCACCAGCGCCGAAAGCTCCTCGGGACGGAAGGTTCGGTCCCCGAGGCGCACTTCGGTTGCGCTGCCCATGTGGCGCTTGAACAGCGAAGCGGTCTGGCGCGGGTGGGTGTGCAAACGCTCACGGGCGGCCTGGCCCACCAAAACGCGGCCCTGATCATCAAGGCCAACCACGCTGGGTGTGAGGAACTGGCCTAGCGCATTGGGCACCAATTCGCTGGACTCTCCACGCCAGACGGCGACAAGGCTGTTGGTGGTCCCCAGGTCAATCCCTACGATCATTGCAATGAACTCCCTTTACGGCCTGCAAAAAAACCCCAAGGATATTCCCGGAGCAGCGGGGCGGTAAAGGAAAGTAGTGGCATTGAGCTATTATTTTCGACGGAGCGTGTTCCAGCCCTCAGACGTTGAACACAAGCGCGTTGGTCAAGTCACCCATTGGCTTCTGTCCGCTGGCAATCATCGCCTGGTCGCGCTGCTTGAGTCCGTCGAGTTGCTCAAGCCCGAATACCCGCGTGATCAGACGCAGAATCGATGCCGTGTCGTAGACGGTGTGATCCACCGTACCCTTGCGCGCAAACGGCGAAACCACCAGGGCCGGCACCCGTGAGCCCGGTCCCCAGCGATCGCCTTTTGGCGGTGCTACGTGGTCCCACCAGCCGCCGTTCTCATCGACGGTGACCACGATCACCATGTTTTTCCACTGCGGGCTTTCACGCAGCACTTTCAGGGCGCGGACGATGTGCCGGTCGCCGGACGCTACATCGGCGTAACCGGCGTGCATGTTCAGGTTGCCCTGGGGTTTGTAGAAACTCACCGCCGGGAGTTTGCCGGCCTCGGCATCGGCGAAGAACAGGTTGGTGCTCGACTCATCGCCCAAGCCTGCGTCCCGCAGCCGTTTGCTGCGCTCGGCAGGGTTCTCGGGCCCCTGTTGCTTGAAGTAGTTGAACGGCTGATGGTGATACTGGAAGTTGGGGATTTTCGGAATGCCGCCAGAATCCTTGTACTGATCCAGCGTCGCTTGCCAGGCCCCGGCGTACCAGGCCCAGTCGATGTTCTTCTTCGAGAGCTTGTCGCCGATGTGCTCGTGGGTCTGCGGGACCAGCACGTTTGGCAGATCAGGCTTGGCATACGCCGGGCGCTGCGGGTCACGAATCCAAGTCGGCCAGTAGGGCGGCGCGAGTGTGTTGACGCCATAGCCGTCCGGCGTCAGTGCGCTGGGGCCGAATTGCGGTGGGCCGTTCATGGCGCTGGCGGGGGATTTCTCCAGCGGTTTGAGGCGCCGATCCAGCGGATCATCGCTTTGCAGCGTCGCGATCTGCGCCTTGGCCACGGAGTTGGCTGCGTCAGGATAGAACGGCGCGGTGGCGCTGATCAGGTACTGGTGGTTGAGAAACGAACCACCGAACGCGCCCTGGAAAAAGTTATCGCAGAGGACGAACTCCCGGGCAACGTCCCACAAGCGCAGGGAATATCGACTCTGGGCGTAATGGCCCATGGTCAATCCGCCGGAGTCGGCCCACGCGACAAAACCGTCATTTTTGCCACCGTTGATCTACATCTGGTTCTGATAGAACACGTGCCACAGGTCGCGCGTCACCAGCCCAAACGGCAAATCTTCAGCGTTGGGGCCCTTGAGGGCAAACGGCGCGTTTGGCAGATGCTCCTGGAACTGGGTTTCGCTGGGGTAAGTCACACCATCGAGAGTTTGCGGGCCGATCTGCAGCACTCCGCCCCACACCGGTGGCAGCGTCTGCAACAGACTGCCATCGCGATCGCGCTGTTGATACTCGGCAGGCTTGAGCGCCGACAGCGGCTTTTCAACCCCTGGGAAGTCGCCGAACAGGTTATTGAAGCTGCGGTTCTCGGCGTAGATCACCACCACGGTTTTCACCTGGTCATGCAGGGCCTTGTCCATTTGCGCGGGGGACAAAGGATGCTCGCCCGGTTTGCCCGAGTCGTCGCCCTGACTGCCGCAGGCACTTAAAGTGGCACCGACGCCAAGCACCGCAACACCGCCGAGAAAGCGACGGCGACTGGTGTCTGCAGGGTGATCGTCGTCAGGGGCGGGGGTGTTGCTTGGGTCTTTGTCGTCGTTCATGCCGAATTCCTTTTTGCCCAGATTGTTGCAATATGTTTCGGCGGGACGCTAGCAGCGGGATGTGACAGAAGGGTGACGACCCTGAATACGAGCGAATTGCAAATGTGGGAGCGAGCCTGCTCGCGATGGCGTCGTTACAGTCAATATTGATGTCGACTGGAACATCGCTATCGCGAGCAGGCTCGCTCCCACAGTGTTTTATGGTGTCCTTGAAACGGTTACGGCATCACCGGTGCCGTGTACGTCAGCGTTGTCCCCAGCGCCCACAGCAGGAACAGCACC
This sequence comes from Pseudomonas sp. IT-P294, assembly GCF_949767865.1. NCBI lineage: Bacteria > Pseudomonadati > Pseudomonadota > Gammaproteobacteria > Pseudomonadales > Pseudomonadaceae > Pseudomonas > Pseudomonas sp. IT-P294. Next base: position 18,196 of record NZ_CATKQW010000044.1, read on the forward strand.
AGCGGCGTGTGCACCAGCAACTGCACGAACGAAAAGCCGATCAAGTCCCGCGCCTTCAACCCGAGCACGCCCAGCAACGGCAGCATGTAGAACGGGTTGATCAGGTTCGGCAGGGCTTCGGCGGCGTTGTAGATCTGCACGGCCCAGCCCAGGTGGTAGTTCAGGTCAGTGGCCACTTGCATGACGTATGGCGCTTCGATGATCCACTTGCCGCCGCCGGACGGGATGAAGAAACCGAGAATCGCCGAGTACACGCCCATCAGCAGCGCATACGTATCGTGGGACGCGATGCTGACGAAGAACGTCGAGATGTGGTGGGCCAGGGTCTGTGCGTCGGTGCCTTTGACGGTGGTCATCAGCGCGGCGATCGAGCCATACAACGGAAACTGGATCAGCACGCCGGTGGTGGTCGGCACCGCACGGGCAACGGCATCGAGGAAGCTGCGCGGACGCCAGTGCAGCAAGGCGCCGAGCATGATGAACAGGAAGTTGTAAGTGTTCAGGCCCGAGATCGCGCTGATCGCAGGTTTGGTCGAAAACTCGTGGAACAACCATCCTGCTGCCAGCAGCACCAGCACAATGATCAGCAGCGGGCTGTGTTCCAGCCATTCGCCGGGGCGGGTGCGCGGTTGCAGCGGTGGCAGGTTGAAACTCGGGTCGATGCCGCAGGCTTGGGCGTCACGGGCCGTGTTCGGCCCCGGTGCGGTGGCATAGGCAATGATCAGCGAGACCACGATCAACGCCAGCAACATCACGCCGGACTGCCAGAGAAAAATCGTTTGGGTGAAGGGAATGACGCCGGTGATCGACAGAATCGACGGCGGCAGACTGGCCGGGTTGGCCTGCAATTGCGCCGCGGAGGACGACAGACCCAAGGCCCACACAGCGCCAAGCCCCAGATAGGCGGCGGCACCAGCGGCGCGGTAATCCATTTTCAGGTCGACACGGCGGGCGAGGGCACGCACCAGCAGACCACCGAACACCAATGACAACCCCCAGTTCAGCAAGGACGCGACCATGGAAATCAGCGCGACCCAGGCCACGGCCGAACGGCCGTTTTTCGGGATGCGCGCCAAACGGTCAATGAGCTTCACCGCGGGAGGCGAGCTGGCGACCACATAACCGCCGATCACCACGAACGCCATCTGCATGGTGAACGGGATCAGGCTCCAGAAACCGTCACCGAAAGCCATCGCCGCATCAGTGGGTTTGGCGCCCATGACCATCGTTGCCACGGCGACAATGATCACCGCCAGAGCCGCAAATACCCAGGAATCGGGGAACCAGCGTTCGGCAAAACTTGAACAGCGCAGGGCAAAGCGGGCGGAGCGGGTATCTTCGATATCAGCGGCCACGGGACTACCTCGAATTTTTTGTGTTTATTGTGGTCCGCGGGGGGCTTTAAAAAGACACTTCAAAGGCCCGTCTGGACAGGTGCCAACAGTAAATCAATCAGTCATTTTTTGTGACGAAGTTTAGCCAGTCTGAGACTTTGGTCTAACGGGTTGTCCGTGGGCGCATTTGCGTAGACCATGAGCGCCTTGGTTTTTGCCTGTGCCAGAGTTCTTTTCATGACTGCCAACACCGATGCGCGCCCGGCGCCGTTTTCCCGCTCGGACTACAAGACCCTCGGCCTTGCGGCCCTTGGCGGTGCGCTGGAAATCTATGACTTCATCATTTTCGTATTTTTTGCGCTGACCCTCAGCCAGCTGTTCTTCCCGCCGCAAATGCCGGAGTGGCTGCGTTTGCTGCAAAGCTTCGGCATCTTCGTCACCGGCTATCTGGCGCGTCCATTGGGTGGAATCCTGATGGCGCACTTCGCCGACCGATTGGGGCGCAAGAAGGTGTTCAGCCTGAGCATCTTGATGATGGCGCTGCCGTGCCTGCTGATCGGGATCATGCCGACTTACGCTCAGATCGGTTATTTCGCACCGCTGCTGCTGTTGGTCTTGCGGGTTCTGCAAGGCGCGGCGGTGGGCGGTGAAGTGCCGAGCGCCTGGGTCTTCGTTGCCGAGCACGCACCGGCCGGGCATCGCGGATATGCCTTGGGCTTTCTGCAGGCCGGGCTGACCTTCGGCTACTTGATCGGCGCCCTGACGGCGACCTTTCTGGCACAGGCCTTCACCCCGGCAGAAATCCTTGATTACGCCTGGCGCTACCCGTTTTTGTTGGGCGGCGTGTTTGGTGTGATTGGTGTCTGGCTGCGCCGCTGGCTCAGTGAAACCCCGGTGTTCATGGCCATGGAGGCCCAGCGCGATGCGGCGGTCGAACTGCCGCTGCGCACGGTCTTGCGTGAACATCGCCTGGCGATGTTGCCGGCCATGATCCTCACCTGCGTACTGACATCGGCGGTGGTGGTGTTCGTGGTCATTACCCCGACCATGATGCAGAAAACCTTCGGCATGACCGCCAGCCACACCTTCGCCTTGAGTGCCTTGGGCATTGTTTTCCTGAACATCGGCTGCGTCCTCGCCGGGCTGCTGGTCGATCGCATCGGCGCCTGGCGCACCGTCATGCTCTATAGCCTGCTGCTGCCGCTGGGCATTGGTGTGCTCTATACGTGCCTGATCATTGGTGGCAACTGGATCGGCTTGGCGTACGCCATTGCGGGCCTTGGTTGCGGGGTTGTCGGGGCGGTGCCGTCGGTGATGGTCAGCCTGTTTCCGGCGCGGATCCGCGTGTCGGGAATTTCCTTCACCTACAACATTGCCTACGCGGCGTGGGCGAGTATCACACCGCTGTTGCTGATCGGTCTGATGCCATGGAGCCCGTGGGTCTGCGTGATCTTCTGTGCAGTGATGGGCGCGGTGGGCGTGAGCAGCGCGGCGTATTTCGGCACGCGGATGCCACGAGTCGAGCACTGTCCGGCTGCTGGCGCGATATGAATAAAGGGTTGGGTGTCGTGTCGATGCCGGAACTATTTTTGTAGGACAAGACTGAAACACTCTTCAGAAAATACCCATAAGGCCGATGGCTAGGCTGCATACCGCTTTCTATCCCTGTCCATCGGTACTTTCCCATGTTCAACAAACGCTTAAAGCAGGAGCTGTCGGCTCTTCGCGAGGAACTCTCCAGCCTTCAGCAAGTGAGGGACAGTCTGGAAAGCGAGATGCTGGTCTTGACCCTTGATGCCGAAGGGCGCATTCATTCGGTGAACCAGAACTTCATCGACGAGATGCTCTACAAGAGCAACGACCTGATCGGGCGGCACATCGAGGACATCGTTCCGGCTCATGTGAAATCCGATGAATTCCATCACCGCTTCAAGTCCGCACTCAACCGTGGTGAGCATTTTGCCGGCACCGTGCGTTTGCTGCGGGGTAATGGCCAGGAAGCGTGGCTGCGTTCGATTGCGCAACCCGTGCGGTCTTCGAATGGCAAGATCAAGTGTTTCTCGATTTACTCCAGCGACCTGACCCGCACCATCGAGGCGTCCCGCGAACATGAGAATCTGATCGGCGCGCTGGTGCGTTCCACGGCGGTGATCGAGTTCGACCTCAATGGCAACGTGCTGATGGCCAACGAGCGATTCCTCAGCGGCATGGGTTACAGCCTGGCGCAGATCAAAGGCAAACATCACCGCATGTTCTGCGAGCCTGAGGACTACAACAGCGCTGAGTATCAGAATTTCTGGCGTCGCTTGAACGCGGGTGAGTTCGTTGCCGAGCGCTTCAAGCGTGTGGACAGCCACGGTCGGGTGGTCTGGCTGGAGGCGTCCTATAACCCGGTGTTGGACGCCAACAACAAGCTCTACAAAGTGGTGAAGTTTGCCACCGTGATAACCGATCAAGTCAATCAGGAACAGGCGGTCGCCGAAGCGGCCAACATCGCCTATAGCACCTCGCAGCAAACCGACCAAAGCGCCCAGCGCGGCACGACGGTGGTGACGCAGGCGGTGAATGTGATGCGCGACCTGGCCAAGCACATGCAAACCGCCGGCGAAGGCATCGAAGCACTGAACGAGCAATCGCTGGTCATCGGCACCATCGTCAAAACCATCAGCGGCATTGCCGAACAAACCAACCTGCTGGCGCTTAACGCGGCCATCGAAGCGGCCCGTGCCGGTGAACAGGGGCGGGGTTTTGCCGTGGTTGCGGACGAAGTCCGGCAACTGGCTTCGCGCACCAGCCAGGCCACCGATGAAATCGTCGGCGTGGTGCGCCAGAACCAGGACATGGCGCGCAATGCCGTGGCCCTGATGACCGACGGCCAACTCCAGGCCGAACAAGGTCTGGCGCTGGCAGCGGAGGCGGGCACAGTGATCGTCGAGATTCAGGACGGTGCGCAGAAAGTGGTGAACGCGGTTGGACAGTTTGCCAATCAGCTGGCGACTTGATGCCTGCCCTCCTGGTGGAAATCGCTACAATCGGCGTTTTCCCCAGGAGCAGCCCTCATGAGCGTTTCTCACCGCCGTCCGGTTCCCTTGTCCAAGGCTTATCGCCTGCTCAATCACGGGCCGACCGTGCTGGTCAGCGCGGCGCATGATGGCCAACGCAATATCATGGCCGCCGCCTGGGCCATGCCACTGGATTTCGAACCGCCAAAAATTGCCGTGGTGCTGGATAAATCCACCTGGACCCGGCAACTGCTGGAAGCCTCGGGAACGTTCGTATTGAACGTTCCCTGCGCTGCTCAGGCCGACATCGTGCAGACCGTCGGCTCGACATCGGGCCTGGAACTGACCCAAAGCCAGGGCCAGGACAAGTTCCAGACCTATGGCCTGCAGACGTTCAACGGTGAGCTGATCGACGCACCCTTGCTTGAAGGCTGTGTTGCATGGCTGGAATGCCGGCTGCTGCCAGAGCCCGACAACCATCAGCAGTACGATCTGTTCCTGGCCGAAGTGATTGCCGCACAGGCTGATGAGCGGGTGTTCAGCGAGGGCCATTGGCACTTCGAAGGGCACGATGCCTTGCGCACCTTGCACCACGTCGCGGGCGGGCATTTCTTGACGATTGGCGATCCGGTGGACGGCAAGACTTTGTAGGCCTAAGGGGCCGGGGCCTTACAAGCGAATGTGATTTTTCGGATGGCTGCGTGTCGGGCGGGTCATCAGAAAATCGTGCAACAACGACACCGATGCCGAGAACACCAGGGTCATGGCGCAATACAGGGCCGTGGTCAGCCAATGGTTCAGCGAGATCGGCGCCTCGTCCATGAACGGGGCGATCATCAGAAACCCGACGATCGCCCCCAGCCCTGTGCGCAGCAGCGTCAGGAAACTGGTCCCGACTTCCGCCGTGACCTTGTAGATCGTCTCGAACCGGTCGCGCATGCGGTCGCTTTTCAACCGATGGATTTTCTTGTGGATGCACACCGCGACATAGATCGTCAGCAGGCATCCACCATGATTGAGAATAGGGGCGCTGGCCAGCAATGACTGGAGAATGGCTTGCAGTTCGGCCTGATTGGTCGAGTTGATCAACAGGGGCACCGCGCCAAGAATGAAGCCCACGATCAGCTCTGTTTTAAAGCGTCTCAAAAACACACCGGAATCTTTGCGCGAATTGCTCTTCCAACGGTTGCTCATCAAATGTAACGCCTTGGTGGTTGTGAAAAAGTGGAGGGGCGCAGAGGCCTTTGGCAGTCAGACCGATGGGTCAAACTGTGACGTCTGCGCTCCGTGAAACACTTTAAAACAACCGCTGAAACACTTATGTATGAAGCTTCCGAACGTGTTGGAAGGCATTTCCTACCGTGCTGTGGTCTGCGGGCTTTACACCCATACATCGTTCTGAGCGGTGCGTTCGCCACCTTCGCTGCCGGTGTTCAACACACCTTTGGGCTCGATCAACAGCAACTTTACTTCCTGTGTGGCAGAGGGTTTGTGCTCGACTCCCTTTGGCACCACATACATTTCGCCTGCATTCACCAGAACGTGGCCATCGCGAAAATCGATGCGCAGTTGCCCATCGAGAACGATGAAGGTTTCGTCGGTATCCAGGTGATCGTGCCAGATGAAATCCCCCAGCAGTTTCACCACTTTGAACTGGTAGTCGTTCATTTCGGCAATGACTCGCGGCGACCAGTGCGCGTCGATCCGGGCGATTTTTTCAGCGAAGTTCAGGCTGTGGTAAGCGTTCATGAAGCAGGCCTCGTGGTTGATCGTGAACCCACGTTAACCAGCCCGTCGGCAGGCTTCTTGTACGATTGTGCGTGGCTTGTGCGCGTGGCTCAGCGGCGATGCATCTTCATCCAGCGTGCGGGCGAGAGGCCGTATGTCTTGCTGAATTGCCGGGTCATGTGGCTCTGATCGTTGAAGCCGGCGATCAGCGCGGCGCTGACCAGTGACTGGCCCTGGATCAGCAGCGAGCGGACCAGGTCCAGGCGACGCATGGTCAGATAGCGATAAGGGCTGGTGCCGAACAACAGGCGAAAATCGCGCGACAGGCTCCAGCGGTCACGACCGCTGTGTCGTGCCAGTTCCTCCAGGGTTACGGTGCGATCCAGTGCGCTGTGGATGAACGCCCGCGCGCGCTCCGCGGCCACGTAGTCGAAGCTCTGGCGTGGGGAGGAGGTCGCTCCCGAAACGCTGTTCAAGGCCTGCGCCAGATCAAACAACGCGTCCTGCTCCTCCAGGGGATCGAGAGGGCAATCGAGGCTGCGCAGCAATACATCAGTGGCGGCGAACAGGCGCGGGTCGGTCGACAATCCGGTCTTGATGAAGGGCAGCGGCTTACCGCCGAGGATCTGCTGAATCAGCGCCGGTTCGATGTACATCATCTGGTATTTGAATCCGGCCTCGGTGCCCGCTTCGCCATCGTGGGCTTCGTCCGGGTGCAGCACCAACGTTCCGCCCGGCAGACTGTGGCGCCAGGCGCCGCGGTACTGAAAGCTCTGCACGCCGGCCAGGGTGCGGCCAATCGCATAGGTGTCGTGGCGGTGAAGGTCGTAACCGTGGCCCGCAAAAAACGCCTCGAAACGCTGAACCCCGCCAACGTCGGGCGCGCGGTGGAACCAATCGATGGGAGGCATGTGCTTGGTCATGGTGCCGTTGTCTTGAACTCAGTCAAGAACACGGTAACCCAGTGAACAGCCAACTGTCTGCTGATCGACGAAACCACTTTGAGTGGCTAGAAAACCGCGGGCAAATGTTGCAAGGTGTTGAGCATTCTATGAAGCCACGAAGGCGCCCGACACCATGGAAATGACTCCTCTGAGCTACGCTGCGCCATTGTTGTCCCTGGCGCTTTTATGGACGGTTGCGGTGGTGACGCCGGGCCCCAACTTCTTCAATACCGCGCAATTGGCCGCCAGTTGCTCCCGCCGTCATGGCGTGGTGGCAGCGTTGGGCGTGGCGACGGGCACCGTATTCTGGGGATTGGCGGGAGGCCTTGGCATCAAGTCGTTGTTCAGCGCGGCACCGACGTTGTACCTGAGCTTCAAGATCGCTGGCGGTTGCTACCTGATCTATCTGGGACTGAAACAGTTCAAGCGCAAACCGGCGATGATGCCGGACGACAGTTCGTTGAACGGGGCAGGGCGCACGTTGTTGTCGGCTTATGGCCGGGGCTTTGTAGGTAATATGACCAACCCCAAGGCCGCGCTGTTCGTCGCGACAATTTTCGCCACTGCCATGCCGGCCTCCCCGCCACCGATGCTGCTCGCGCTGGCCGTGCTGACCATGGCGACATTGTCGTTCAGTTGGTATTGCAGTGTGGCGCTGCTGTTTGCCAGCCGTCGGGTCGCAGGGGCCTATGATCGTTCACGTAAATGGCTGGATCGCTTCGCCGGCAGTTGCTACTTGCTGTTTGGCGCGCATCTGGTGGCCAATCGTTGAGGTGCATTGCATGAGTAAACTGCGGGTAGGGGTTATTTTTGGTGGTCGTTCGGCTGAGCATGAAGTGTCTCTGCAATCGGCGAAAAATATTGTCGATGCGCTGGACCGGTCACGCTTCGAACCGGTGCTGATCGGTATCGACAAACAAGGCCACTGGCACCTCAACGACCCTTCGAACTTCCTGCTCAACCAGGAAAATCCGGCCCTGATTGCACTCAACCAGTCCAACCGCGAACTGGCCGTGGTGCCGGGCAAGGCCAGTCAACAGTTGGTGGAAACGTCCGGTCAGGAACTGCTGGGCCACGTCGATGTGATCTTCCCGATCGTGCACGGCACGCTGGGGGAAGACGGTTGCCTGCAAGGCTTGCTGCGCATGGCTGATCTGCCGTTTGTCGGTTCCGATGTGCTGGGCTCCGCGGTTTGCATGGACAAGGACTTCAGCAAGCGCCTGTTGCGAGACGCTGGTTTGGCGGTCACGCCGTTCGTGACCCTGACCCGCGCCAGTGCGGCGCGCACCAGCTTCGCCGAGGTCCAGGGCAAGCTTGGTCTGCCACTGTTCGTCAAACCGGCGAATCAGGGTTCTTCCGTGGGTGTCAGCAAGGTCAACGACGAAGCCGAGTACACGGCGGCCGTGGAACTGGCGTTGGGTTTCGATGAAAAAGTGTTGATCGAGTCCGCCGTCAGTGGCCGCGAGATTGAATGCGCGGTGCTCGGCAACGAAGACGCCATCGCCAGCGGTTGCGGCGAGATCGTGGTGCGCAGTGGCTTCTATTCTTACGACAGTAAATACATCGACGCTCAAGCGGCACAAGTGGTGGTGCCGGCTGATATCAGCAGCGAAGCCAGTGAGCGCATCCGTGCCTTGGCCGTCGAAGCGTTTCAGGTGCTGGGCTGTTCCGGGCTGGCGCGGGTCGATGTATTCCTGAGCGACAGCGGCGAAGTGTTGATCAACGAGATCAACTCATTGCCCGGCTTCACCCGCATCAGCATGTACCCCAAGCTCTGGCAGGCCACTGGCATGACGTACAGCGAACTGGTGAGCCGCTTGATCGATCTGGCGCTGGAGAAGCACAAGGCGCGGCAGGCGTTGAAGATCACTCGTTGAGCGGACTCAATATAGAAAAGGCTTACCCTTCGGTAAGCCTTTTCTGTGTAGGACTCAATCCCCCAACGCCTCCCCCTCACGCCGAGGATCGGCCCCGCCCGCCAGCGAAGCCTTCCCCTGCGCATCCTTGACCCGAACAATCGCCTGGGTGCCGCTGGTCATGTCGATCTCGCTCACGCTGTGCCCTTTGTCCTTCAGGGCCTGAATCAAGCTGGCGCTGAATTGCCCCTCTTCCAGCTCCGTCGGGCCGTTGCGGCTGCCGAAGTTGGGCAGGTTGATCGCTGCTTGCGGGTCGAGGTTCCAGTCGAGCAGGCCGATGGCGGATTTGGCCACGTATTCGATGATCTGCGAGCCACCAGGGGAGCCGAGTGTGGCGAGGAATTCGCCGCTCTGGCGGTCGAAGATCAGCGTGGGTGCCATCGATGAGCGTGGGCGTTTGCCAGGCTCGACGCGGTTGGCGACTTTCTGGCCGTTCTCTTCGGGGATGAACGAAAAGTCGGTCATCTGGTTGTTGAGCATGAAGCCCTGAACCATCAGGTGCGAGCCGAACGCGGACTCCACGGTAGTGGTCATGGACACAGCACCCCCTTCGTCATCGACGGCCACCACTTGCGAAGTGGAGATGCGCAGTGGCGAACGGTCCGGTGCGTAGGCGACCTGGATGCCCGGCGGCGTGCCGGGTTTGGCCGTGCCCATGCTGCGATCGCTAATCAGGGCTGCGCGACTGGCCAGGTAGGTCGGGTCGACCAGGCCTTTGACGGGAACCGGCACAAAGTCGCTGTCGGCCACATAGAGCGCGCGGTCGGCGTAGGCAAGACGTTCGGCTTCGGAGATCAGGTGCACGGCTTCAGGTGCAGGTTCGATGCCCGCAGCACGGTTGGTCTTGAGCGGTTTGAGCGGCGGGAGGGCGAACCGTTGGTCGCGGGTTTCCAGCGCCTGGAGCGTGCCGAGGATCTGCGCCACGGCAATCCCGCCCGACGACGGTGGTGGCATGCCGCAAACCTGCCAGCGCTTGTAGTCGGTACACAGCGGCGCGCGCTCCTTGGCCTTGTAGCCTTGGAGATCGTTCAGCGACAGGCTGCCAGGGTTGGTGTGGCCTTGAACCTTGGCGACAATCTCTTGGGCGACCGGTCCTTTATAGAACGCATTCGGCCCCTCTTGGGCAATGCGTTTCAACACCGCGGCCAATGCCGGGTTTTTCAGTGGCGTGCCGACGGCTTTCGGGCTGCCGTCGGCATTCATGAAGTACGCCAGCATGTCTGGTGAACGTCGAATCGACGTGTCTGAGGCGATCAGCTGATGCAGGCGCGGCGAGATGGCGAAGCCTTGCTCCGCCAGTTTGATGGCCGGCTCGAACAGCGTTGCCCAAGGCAGGCGCCCGTGTTTCTGGTGGGCCAGCTCAAGCGCCCGCAACACGCCGGGTGTCCCCACCGAACGGCCACCGATCTGCGCCTGGGTGAACGGCATCGGCGTGCCGTCCGCTTGCAGGAACAGTTTCTCGGTGGCGCCGGCCGGCGCCGTTTCGCGACCGTCGTACGTGCGCACATTCTTGCCATCCCACAACACAATCAACGCGCCGCCACCGATGCCCGACGATTGGGGCTCCACCAGCGTCAGCACCGCTTGCATCGCAATCGCGGCATCAATCGCCGAACCACCCTGACGCAGCATCTCTCGCCCGGCTTCGGCCGCCAGCGGATTGGCCGCAGCCGCCATGTGTTTCGAGGCGTGGCGGGTTTGCAGGTCGGTGCGATAACCGGAGGCGACTTCCGGTGCGAGCGGTAAGGTCGAGGTGGTGGTGGAGGCACCGTTGCACGCGGCAAGGGTCAGTGCGGCGGCGATCAGCGAAAGGGCTGACAGCCGAAAGCGGCTCAAGTGAAAGGCTGAGAACACGTTGGGCACTCCGTCCGTGGGAAAAGATCAGAGGACTGTATCGGCCGGCAGGACGAGGTGCAAACCACGGACTACGGCAAAGACGCTTTTGTCCTTCATGAACTGATGGATTTTCTGTAGGGTCGAGGGCAACAGACTGGCCAGAAAATCAACAAGAGGCAGACATGCAGACCGAGTTTCCCACCCAGCCAAGTTACCGCACCCAGCGTGAGCAATTCCTCGCGGCAGCGACCGCGGCCGGCGCGACGTTGACCGAGTATCCGCATCCGCTCAAAGGGCCTTTTGGCGAGCCTCTGAGCACCGACGTCGCGGTATTGGGCGATCCCGGCGCCAAGCGACTGCTGATCGTCCTGAGCGGCACCCACGGCGTCGAAGGCTTCTATGGCTCGGGATGTCAGATCAAGTGGATGCAGGAGCTGGGCAAGCGTTCACTGCCAGCCGATGTCGCGGTGGTGATGATCCATCTGATCAACCCCTGGGGCACCGCATGGCTGCGTCGGGTCAACGAAGACAACATCGACCTGAACCGCAATCACCTGAACTTTACCCGGCCACTGCCGGACAATCGGGCTTATGCCACGCTGCATGAAATCTATGCCGTCGCTGAGCTGCGAGGCCCCGAGCGGGACCGCGCCGACGCCTTGCTCGATGCTCAGATTCGCCAACACGGCTGGCCGGCGGTCATGTCGATTGTCGAGGGCGGCCAGCACAGTCATCCCGATGGTCTGTTTTATGGCGGGCTGGCGCCGAGCTGGTCGAACCGCACGTTGCACCAAATCATGCAAAAACACATTGCCCATGCCGAGGTCGCGATGTGTTTCGACTTGCACACGGGTGCGGGCGAGTACGGTCATCCGATGTTGCTGACGATCACCGAGGCCGCTTATCCGGCGCTGCCCGATGCTCAGGCCATTTACGGCCCATGGCTCTACACGTTGCTGACCGGCGCTGACACGTTGAGCGAAACCGGTGTGGCGGCTACGGCGACGGGCTACACCTCGCAGGCATTGATCAATGCGTTGCCTCAGGTGCGGTTGATGCCGTTTGTGATTGAGTGCGGGACATATCCGGGGGCGGAGGTTCATCGTCATTTGCGCGATGACCACTGGCTGCACCTGCACGGTAACCCGAGCGATGCCGTGGGGCGTGAGATCAAACTGAATCTGCTGGAGCAGTTCTATCCCGCCGACAACGACTGGCAGGCGATGGTCTGGCTGCGCACCTGGCAGATCTGGGAGCGGGCGCTGTCGGCGTTGCCGGGGATTGGCTCCTGACGCAGTGTCAGGGGCACTTTTCTCGAGGCATAAAAAAACGGCCTACCTTTCGGTAAGCCGTTTTTAGTACTTGGTGGCTACACAGGGACTTGAACCCCGGACCCCAGCATTATGAATGCTATGCTCTAACCAACTGAGCTATGTAGCCAAGTGGCGCGCATTATTCACCGGTAATGCAGATGCGTCAAGCGTAAATCTAAAATATTTCTCTACGCTTTCAACCGCTTATCCACCTGAGCCGAAAAATCGGGTCGGGGGAGGGCGTCAACTGAGCTGAAATCTCCCGGTATTGGCACTCAAGGCCTTGCTGCCCTGGCTCAAGGTGTCGGCCGCCAGGTTCACCGCCCGCGCGCCTTCAAGCAACCGGACCGCCGCTTGATCGACCTGTTGAATGTTGCCGCTGACTTCGTCGGCGGTACTGGCTTGCTCTTCCACCGCCGTGGCGATCTGCGCCAGCGTGTCGGTAACGCCTTGCACGGCAAGGGCAATTTCCCCGAGGCGTTCGCCCAGGCCTGTCACCGATTTGGCATCACTTTGCGCCTGAGTGCATGCCGCTTCCATCAGGCTTACCGCCTCATTCACGGTGTTGCGCAGACTGTCGACGGTGCCGGCGATTTGCGCGGTAGAGGATTGAGTGCGCTGCGAGAGGCTGCGCACTTCGTCGGCCACCACGGCGAACCCGCGACCTTGCTCACCGGCACGGGCCGCTTCGATGGCGGCATTGAGCGCCAACAGGTTGGTTTGTTCGGCCACGCCGCGAATGGTGTCGACCACCAATTGAATCTGCTGGCCTTGTTCGCTGACCCGGCCCAGCGCGGCGGCCGTGTCATTCAAGCGCTGGTTGAGCTGCTGGATACTCGCGGTGGTGCGCTGGCTGTCACGACTGCTGTCGGCGGCGATGCGCTGCGTGTGTTGCGCGCTGCCGGACGCCTGTTCACAACTCTGCGCGACCCCTTGTGAGGTGGCCGCCAGTTGTGTGGCGGCGGCGGCGATCTGGCTGATCTGCAATTGCTGCGCTTCCACTTCGCCAAGGGCGCCGCTGGAGTGATGGTTGAGGGTTCGCACCGCATTGCTGACCTGCAAGGTTTCGTGATCGACCCCCAGCAAACTGTTGCGCAACTGCACCACGGCGACATTCAGGGCGGTGCTGATGGCTGCCAGCTCGTCACGTCCTTGCACCGGCACTTGCAGGCTCAGGTTGCCGTCGCGCAATGCTTCGGCCAACAGCGTGATGCCGCTGGCGCTACGTCGGATCGAGGCCTGCAAGCAGATGAACAAGTACAGTGCCGCCAAGAGCAGGCAACCAAAAATCGTCGCCACCAGAATGAACTGGCTGATCGCTGAGCCATGGTAGTAATCCAGACGTTGATCAAGCGATACCAACGACTGCTGGCGCAGCGCGGCGAGGTTGGAGAGCAGGGCGTCTAGGCTGTGTTCGAAGTCGTCGGGCTTGAGGGTGATGCTGCCGCCGAAGACGCCGTCATCAAGGACTTTGAGGCTTGCGTCCAGATGCTTGAGGCTGTCGTGGTATTGCCCGGCCCAACTTTGCAAGGCGCTGGGCAGGCGGGCTTCCAGGAGGGCGGCGGTTTTCACCAGCTGTTCGCGGGCATCGCCAATGCGGCTGCGCAAATCGCGCAATTGCAGACGGCTTTGCAGGGTGAACTGCCCGGAAACGACCGACGCCTGCCCGACGCTGGCCAGGCGACCGACCCGTTCGATCAGGTCAGGCGCGTGCTGCGTCGAGATTTGCGTCAGCAGGTAGGTTTCCAGCCACGGTGCCAGTGTCAGGCGGTTATCCATGGCAATCTGCTCGCGCAATGCTTGCAGCGCAGTCAAGGCATTGGTGAAGCGATCGTAGCCATCGGGCCACCAACCGACGCTGCTCAGGCTTTTCGAGTCCAGACCATTGAGGGCGTTTTGCAGGGCTTGGTAACGGGCCAGGGTTTCGCTCTCGGCGCCTTCGGTTTTCAGTGCATTACCGAGGTCCGTGGTCGCTTGGGCGACAGCGGGTTGTACCGCCTCAAATGCGGCCATCGCCGCCAGGGTCGCCGGTGTCGGCTGGCGATTGGTTTCTGTCGCGCGCCAACGGGCTGCGCGGTCACGCTGGGCGGCGAGCAGGTTATCGAGCGCATCGAGGGCAAGCAGTTGATGAACCCCGGCGCGTTCGCCAGAGATCAGGTTCAGTTTGGCGCGATAGTCCTGGCCAATCATCAACAGGCTGCCCGCCAGCGGCAGGATAAACAGCAGGAACAACAGCTGAAATTTGCGTGCGAAGCCAAAACGCCCCAGCAACCCGATCCCCGGTGATAAAAAAGACATGCCCCATGACTCCTCTGAACACCACGCACCAATGGCGTGCGCCGAGATCGTTGCGACCGCGACGTGTGCCCTTTTTAAAGGCCTCGAAAGTTCACCCTTGTCAGCTCTGTAGGCTGATTCTGTGGTGAAACTTCCCATTCTCGGTCCCCTTTGTAAGGGGCCGCGTTGAAGCGGATTAACAAGGCAAGATTCAGACCATGGCGTTGCGCTATCACCTTTTTAGCGATGGACGCCGAGGTCGTTAGCAGGCTAAGGGGATGGCGCTGCTGCACTGAAAAATGGCACATTGATGCACCTGCCCCTGTGCACCCATCCGCTGTACGGAAATTCTCATGGCTATCAGTAACGCAACGACCGGCGCGACGCCGGCATCCGCGACTCCACAAAGCAGCCCGCTGGTCATGCGCATCATCGGCGCGGTAGCGCTGGCGCACTTGATCAACGACCTGATCCAATCGGTACTGCCGTCGATTTACCCAATGCTCAAGGCCAACTACGGCCTGACATTCACTCAGGTCGGCTTGATTACGCTGACCTTCCAGTTGACGGCTTCGCTGTTGCAGCCGTGGGTGGGTTACCACACTGATCGTCATCCAAAACCGTGGCTGCTCCCGGCCGGGACCGTTTGCACATTGATCGGGATCTTGATGATGTCGGTGGTTGGCAGCTTCCCGATGATTCTGTTGGCCGCGGGCTTGATCGGTATCGGCTCGTCGACGTTCCATCCGGAAGCCTCTCGTGTGGCGCGGCTGGCGTCGGGCGGGCGATTCGGGTTGGCGCAGTCGACCTTTCAGGTCGGTGGCAATGCCGGCTCAGCCTTTGGCCCGTTGTTGGCGGCGGCGATCATCATTCCTTTCGGTCAGGGCCATGTGGCCTGGTTTGGATTGTTCGCCGTGTTTGCGCTGTTCGTGCTCTATCGGATCAGTCGCTGGTACGCCAACCACTTGAGCCTGTTCAAGCTCAAGCAAGGTCAGGCGGCGACCCATGGCTTGTCGAAGGGCAGGGTGATCAGCGCGCTGGTGGTGCTCGGGCTGCTGGTGTTCTCCAAGTATTTCTACATGGCGAGTTTCACCAGTTACTTCACCTTCTACCTGATCGAGAAGTTTGACCTGTCGGTGGCCAGTTCCCAGATGCATCTGTTCCTGTTCCTGGGCGCAGTGGCTGCGGGGACTTTTTTTGGTGGGCCGATTGGCGACAAGATCGGCCGCAAAGCGGTGATCTGGTTCTCGATCCTCGGTGTAGCGCCGTTCACATTGATCCTGCCTCACGTCGACCTGTTCTGGACCAGCATTCTCAGCGTGGTGATTGGCTTCATCCTCGCCTCGGCGTTTTCGGCGATCGTTGTGTATGCGCAGGAACTGGTGCCCGGCAATGTCGGGATGATTGCCGGCGTGTTCTTCGGTTTGATGTTCGGTTTCGGTGGCATTGGCGCCGCGCTGTTGGGGCATCTGGCGGACCTGCACGGCATCGAATACGTGTACTTGCTGTGTTCGTTCCTGCCGTTGTTCGGGGTGTTGGCGATTTTCCTGCCGAGAACCAAAAAGGCCTGAACATTCACACCGTCCCTCTGTAGGAGTGAGCCTGCTCGCGATGGCGGTCTAACCTTCAGCGAAGGTGGTGACTGAGACACCGCTATCGCGAGCAAGCTCGCTCCCACAGGTGTTCGGTGGTGTGGTGGATAAATATTTCAGGCACAAAAAAGCCGCGTCTAAACGCGGCTTTTTCTTCGGCGGATGTCTTACACGTTGAAACGGAAGTGCATCACGTCGCCGTCTTTAACGATGTAGTCCTTGCCTTCCAGGCGCCATTTACCGGCTTCTTTGGTGCCGGCTTCGCCCTTGTACTGGATGAAGTCGTCGTAGGCGATGACTTCGGCGCGGATGAAGCCTTTTTCGAAGTCGGTGTGGATCACGCCAGCGGCTTGTGGTGCGGTGGCACCGACGCGGACAGTCCAGGCGCGGACTTCTTCGACACCAGCGGTGAAGTAGGTCTGCAAGTGCAGCATTTCGTAGCCGGCGCGGATCACGCGGTTCAGGCCAGGTTCTTCCAGACCCAGGGCCTCGAGGAACATGTCTTTCTCTTCACCGTCTTCAAGCTCGGCGATTTCGGCTTCGATCTTGTTGCAGACCGGAACCACCATGGCGCCTTCTTCTTCGGCGATGGCCTTGACGATGTCCAGCAGTGGGTTGTTCTCGAAACCGTCTTCAGCGACGTTGGCGATGTACATGACCGGCTTGGTGGTCAGCAGGTGGAAGCCACGAATCACCGCTTTGTCGTCGGCGCCCATGTTCTTCATCAGTGTGCGCGCTGGTTTGCCGAGGGTGAAGTGAGCGATCAATTGCTCCAGCAGGCCTTTTTGGACCACGGCGTCCTTGTCACCACCCTTGGCGTTGCGGGCGACTTTCTGCAGTTGCTTCTCGCAGCTGTCGAGGTCGGCGAAGATCAGTTCCAGGTCGATGATCTCGATGTCGCGTTTCGGGTCGACGCTGTTGGAGACGTGAATCACGTTCTCGTCTTCGAAGCAGCGGACCACGTGGGCGATGGCATCGGTTTCACGGATGTTGGCGAGGAACTTGTTGCCCAGGCCTTCACCTTTCGAGGCGCCAGCTACCAGGCCCGCGATGTCGACGAACTCCATGGTGGTCGGCAGGATGCGCTTTGGATTGACGATAGCCGCCAGGGCTTCCAGGCGCGGATCCGGCATCGGCACGATACCGGTGTTCGGTTCGATGGTGCAGAAGGGGAAGTTCTCGGCCGCGATCCCGGATTTGGTCAGGGCGTTGAACAGGGTGGACTTGCCGACGTTAGGCAGGCCGACGATGCCGCAATTGAATCCCATGGTAATTCCCCGAGGAGTAAGAGTCAGGCCTTCTGGCTGTGCAGGTTTTTCATCGCGCGGTTCCATTCCCCGGCGAGGATATCCGGCAGCACGCCGAGGGCAAAGTCGATGCTGGCATCGAGTTTTTCCTGTTCGGCGCGTGGCGCACGACCCAGGACGAAATTTGAAACCATACTGGCTACGCCCGGGTGGCCAATGCCAAGCCGCAAGCGGTAGAAGGTATTCTGATTGCCCAGTTGCGCAATGATGTCGCGCAACCCGTTGTGACCGCCATGTCCGCCGCCCTGTTTAAGCTTGGCAACGCCGGGAGGAAGGTCGAGTTCATCGTGCGCCACGAGGATTTCTTCAGGCTTGATGCGGAAAAATCCTGCAAGTGCCGCGACGGCCTGGCCGCTGCGGTTCATGTACGTGGTGGGAATCAGCAGACGAACATCCTGACCCTGATGCGAAAAGCGTCCGGTCAGGCCGAAATATTTGCGATCGGCCACAAGGTTGACACCCTGTGCGTTAGCGATGCGCTCAACAAAAAGGGCCCCTGCGTTATGCCGGGTCTGTTCGTATTCAGCGCCTGGATTTCCCAGGCCAACGATCAGTTTGATGGCAGTCACGATAGGGGCCCTTTCCTGGAGTGGTGGATAACATCGCCGCGATCAGTGTGTGCGGCGAAAGTGGACGACAAGTGCTCATTTACCAGTATGTAAACTTCGCGTTCTCGCCCGCTTTCTCGCTACGCTCTAGCCCGCGATGTTTCCAGTCACTCCGGCGAACAGAGTGAAATTACTCTGCTGCGCCTTCTTCGGTAGCTTCTGGAGCAACACGTGGAGCGTGGACGTTGGCAACAGCCTTGTCATCACCGTGTGCCAGAGCAACAAACTCAACGCCTTTAGGGGCTTTGAGGTCGGACAAGTGAATGATCGAACCGATTTCGGCGTTAGCCAGATCGACTTCGATGAATTCAGGCAGGTCTTTCGGCAGGCAGGTCACTTCGATTTCCGAAACAACGTGCGAAACTTCGCCGCCTTTCTTGATCGGAGCTTCTTCGCCAACAAAGTGTACAGGCACGATAGCGGTCAGTTTCTGGCCAGCTACAACGCGTACGAAGTCAGCGTGCAACACGTGGCCTTTGGCCGGGTGACGCTGCAGAGCCTTGATGATTACGTTTTGCTTGGTGCCACCAACGTTCAGCTCGATGATGTGGCTGTAAGCCGCTTCGTTTTCGAGCAGTTTGGCAACTTCTTTAGCCAGCATGCTGATGGATTCAGGGGCTTTTTCGCCACCGTAAACTACAGCTGGAACCAGGCTTGCGAGACGACGCAGGCGGCGGCTCGCACCTTTCCCCAGGTCGGAACGCACTTCAGCATTCAGAGTAAAATCGTTCATGTTGTATCTCCAAAATAACCACATTCGCCCCAGCGTTTGCGACCAGCGCTAAAGGCGATATGGGCAAAAAAGCCCCGCCCCGACAGGAATGCCGGGGCGGGGCGCTTTTCGTCAACGAGAGGGTCGAGAAGGGCAGGGCCCTTAACGGAACATCGCGCTGATCGATTCTTCATTGCTGATGCGGCGAACCGCTTCGGCAACTACCGGCGCGATATCCAGTTGACGGATACGCGAGCAGGCTTGTGCAGCAGCGGACAACGGGATGGTGTTAGTCACCACCAGTTCGTCCAGCATGGAATTTTCGATGTTTTCGATCGCCCGACCGGACAGCACAGGGTGTGTGCAGTAGGCGAAAACCTTGGCAGCGCCATGCTCTTTCAGGGCCTTTGCCGCGTGGCACAGAGTGCCGGCGGTATCGACCATGTCATCGACCAGAATACAGGTACGCCCTTCGACATCACCGATGATATGCATCACTTCAGAGTGATTGGCTTTCTCACGGCGTTTGTCGATGATCCCGAGATCAACGCCCAGGGATTTGGCAACAGCACGTGCACGCACGACGCCACCAATGTCCGGTGACACGATCATCAGGTTTTCGAAGCGCTGATCTTCGATGTCATCCACCAGAACCGGGGAGCCGTAGATGTTATCTACCGGAATATCGAAGAAACCCTGGATTTGGTCAGCATGCAGATCAACCGTGAGAACACGGTCGATGCCGACTACGGTAAGCATGTCAGCAACGACTTTCGCGCTGATAGCCACACGTGCGGAACGCGGACGGCGATCCTGACGGGCATAACCAAAGTAAGGAATAACAGCAGTGATACGAGTAGCCGAGGAGCGGCGGAAGGCATCAGCCATCACTACCAGTTCCATCAGGTTATCGTTGGTCGGAGCGCAAGTCGGCTGAATAATGAAGACGTCTTTACCGCGGACGTTTTCATTGATCTCGGCTGTAATTTCGCCGTCGGAAAATTTTCCAACAGAGATGTCACCGAGAGGGATATGCAGCTGACGTACAACACGCCGAGCCAGATCGGGGTTAGCGTTCCCCGTAAAGACCATCATCTTGGACACGCGCAGTACCTGAAGGCTGAGGGTAACCTGGATGAGTATAGGAAAATGGCAGGGGCGGCTGGATTCGAACCAACGCATGGCAGGATCAAAACCTGCTGCCTTACCGCTTGGCGACGCCCCTGTATCTGTTGCAACGATTACCCAGTAATCGATTCCTTTAGAGCAGACTTTGCAGCTTGCGATGCAACATCGAAACGTTGCTTCCCTTTGCTACAAACCCTGTAAGGGTCTCTGTAAGAAGGGCCGAGACTTTATCAGCTTCAGCTTTGCTTGGGAAGCCCCCAAACACACAACTTCCAGTTCCGGTGAGTTTTGCTTCGGTAAATTTACCTAACAAATTCAAAGCGTTACGTACATCTGGATAACGCCTTGCTACCACCGGTAAGCAGTCATTTCGACTGTTTCCCTTGGGAACGGGGCGCACTTTAATGGGAGAAGAGTTACGTGTCAACAACGGATCTGAAAAAATTTCTGCTGTACTTACAGAGACTTGCGGCACAAGCACGAGATACCACGGTTCTTCGGGGTCTACAGGGGTCAGTTTCTCCCCCACGCCTTCGGCGAAAGCCGCGTGCCCACGCACGAAAACCGGGACGTCCGCGCCCAGCGTCAAGCCCAAAGCGGCCAGCCGATCCTCATCCCAACCCAGTTGCCAGAGATGGTTGAGGCCCAGCAAAGTTGTCGCGGCATTTGAACTGCCGCCACCGATGCCACCGCCCATGGGTAATATTTTTTCGATCCAGATGTCGATCCCGAGCGCACAACCGGATTGCTCCTGAAGTTTTTTTGCGGCTCGAACAATCAGGTTGCTGTCGTGAGGAACGCCATCGAATTCGGTGTGCAAACGAATCACGCCGTCATCGCGAACGGCGAAGGTGATTTCATCGCCGTAATCGAGAAACTGAAAAATCGTCTGCAACTCGTGATAGCCGTCTGCACGGCGACCGAGAATGTGCAGCATCAGATTGAGTTTGGCCGGGGAGGGCAGCGTCAAGCGATGAGCTGTCATGTTCACTGCCCCAGTTTGCGTGGTTGCCATTCCTTGATCACCAGCGTGACATCAAGGTCGGTGCCGTGCAGTTTGATCCGCTCGGGCAGCCAATAGCCGTTTTGTTCGGCGTAACTGAGGTATTCCACCTGCCAGCCATCTTGCTCCAGATTGGCCAGGCGGCTGTCGGCATCCAGCGTCAGGCGACTTTTGCTGTCCGGGGCCGGGAGCCCGCGAACCCACCAGGCCAGATTGGACACCGGTAGTTTCCAGCCGAGCTGTTCTTCGACCAGCGCCTCGGGCGTCGTTGAGTCATAGCGACCCTGATTGGCCACTTCAAGCGACACTTTGCCCGGGCGACCGGTCAAGCGAGCTGCGCCTCGACCCAGCGGGCCGGAAAGGCGGATGTCGTAGTAATCCTGTCGCTGCAGCCAGTACAGAGTGCCGCTGCCCGAATCCTTGGGCGCACGGATGCCGATTTTGCCGTTGATCTGCCAGCCGTCGAGGCTGGTCAATTGCTGTTTGTATTGGCGCCATTGGGCCGGGTTGCCTTGACCCTGGACCGATTCGCGGGCGCCGAAGCCCGCGCAACCGGCGAGCAGGGCGATGAAGCTGAAAACGATGAGGTGGCGCAAAAACATAACTTAAAGAGTCTCTGATCCGGTCAGGCGCTTGATGGTGCTGCGCAGGGCGGGGCTGTCGGGTTGTTCCTTGAGGAACTTGCCCCAGATTTGCTTGGCTTCGCGTTGCTTGCCGTTGGCCCACAGGACTTCGCCCAGGTGGGCGGCCACTTCCTGATCGGGAAAACGCTCCAGGGCCTGGCGCAGATACCGCTCGGCTTCATCGAGATTGCCCAGGCGGAAATTCACCCAGCCCAGGCTGTCGAGCACCGCCGGGTCTTCCGGATTGATGTGGTGCGCCTGTTCGATCAGGGCCTTGGCTTCAGCGTAACGCGTCGTACGGTCGGACAGGGTGTAGCCGAGGGCGTTCAACGCCATCGCATTGTCCGGGTCGCGCTTGATGATCAGTCGCAGGTCTTTTTCCATCTGCGCCAGGTCATTGCGT
Source organism: Pseudomonas sp. IT-P294 (assembly GCF_949767865.1). Taxonomy (NCBI): domain Bacteria; kingdom Pseudomonadati; phylum Pseudomonadota; class Gammaproteobacteria; order Pseudomonadales; family Pseudomonadaceae; genus Pseudomonas; species Pseudomonas sp. IT-P294. Next base: position 39,922 of record NZ_CATKQW010000044.1, read on the forward strand.
TTTTCCGCCTGCATGGCGCGGGTGTAAAGCAGGTTCAGGTCGTCCGGGTATTTTTGCAGTGCTGTTTGCAGCACTTGCCAGGCTTTGTCGGGCTGTTTGTTGGCAGACAAGGTTTCGGCTTCGACCAGGTACAGCTGAATCGCGTAATCGGGCTGCGCGTCGCGCTCCGCCGCCAGGCGTCGCTGCGCTTCGGCAGTCCTGCCGTTGTTGATCAGAATGTCGGTCTGGCGTAACTGCGCCGGCAGATAGTCGTTACCCGGGCCGACCTGGGCGTATTCGATCAGCGCGCCTTGCGGGTCATTGCGCTCTTCAGCAATACGGCCCAGGTTCAGGTGCGCGGAGTCGACGTGGCTTTCCCGGGCGATCAGGTCTTCCAGGTAGCCCTTGGCTTCAGTCCACGCCTTGGCTTCCAGGCAGACCAGGGCCAGGGAATAACGCAGTTCATCGTCTTCCGGGTATTGCTGAACCAGGCTTGAGAATTCGACCTTGGCGTCATCCATACGGTCCTGTTCAACCAGCATGCGCGCGTAAGTCAGGCGCAGGCGCTTGTCGTCCGGGTATTTCTTGATGCTTTTTTGCAGCAGCGGCAGGGCTTCGTCGCCACGATTGAGCGATTGCAGCAGACGCGCGCGCAACAGGATCGGCGCAATTTCGCCTTCTTCCGGGGGATTTTTTTCCAGCAGGGTCAGTGCGCCCTTGGCGTCACCGTCCTGTTGCAGCAACAGGGCCTTGCCGAATATCAACTGGCTGTTGTTCGGATGGCGCTGCAGTAAGCGGTCAAAGCTTTTCATCAGGCCATTGCGCGTGTCCTGGTCGGTATCGGCCGCGGACAGGGCCAGGAAGTCGAAATGCGTGTCGCCCTTGCCTTGCAGGACTTTCTCCATATAAGCCATGGAGTCGTCATAACGCCCAGCGCGAGCCAGTTGCACGGCTGCGGCTCGTTGCGCCTCGAGATCGTTGGGGGCGTTTTTCGCCCAGATCAATGCGGTGTCCAGGGCGGCCTGGTCGGCACCCAGATACTCGGCGATGCGGAAGGCCCGCTCGGAAATGCCCGGATCCTGGGTGTTGATGGCCTGGGTCACGTAGTTGTCCAGCGCAATGTCGAAACGATTGCGCTGGCCAGCCAGTTCGGCGCTCAGCAGGCTGAAGATGGTTTCTTCACTGAATGAGCTGTAAACCTTGGGCTTTTCAGGGGCTGGAGTGCTGTCTTCGACCGGCGACGTACCGTCCGACGAAACGGGTGCCAAGGCATGGCAGCCGCTGAGGAAGACAAAAGCGAGGAGCAACGCGGAAGATCTATTCATATAGGAAGAGGACGACTAACCTGCGGTCGGATCATCATGACACAAGCCTTCGGCCAAACATAACCGAGTCTCGAATGAGGCCTTTATAGAGGCAGGTCATTGGGACAATAGTCAGCGGTAGTTGTTCTGGCTCTGTCGAAGTAGGACAATTGCCGGCTTCACGTCACCATCAGCGACCTTGAATGGCCTTCCTTGCACTCGGTATTAACCACAAGACTGCTTCAGTAGACGTCCGCGAGCGCGTGGCCTTTACCCCTGAGCAGCTGGTGGAGGCCTTGCAGCAGCTCTGCCGCCTCACCGACAGCCGCGAAGCTGCGATCCTCTCCACCTGCAATCGCAGTGAACTCTATATAGAACAGGATCACCTTTCGGCTGACATCGTGTTGCGCTGGCTGGCCGATTACCATCATTTGAGCCTCGAAGAGCTGCGTGCGAGCAGTTATGTGCACGAAGATGATGCGGCAGTTCGTCACATGATGCGCGTCGCCTCCGGGCTCGATTCGCTGGTGTTGGGCGAACCGCAGATTCTCGGCCAGATGAAATCGGCCTACGCTGTGGCGCGCGAGGCCGGGACCATCGGTCCGCTGCTCGGTCGCCTGTTCCAGGCCACTTTCAATGCGGCCAAGCAGGTGCGTACTGACACCGCCATTGGCGAAAACCCGGTGTCCGTGGCGTTTGCCGCGGTTAGCCTGGCTAAACAGATTTTCAGTGACCTGCAGCGCAGCCAGGCCTTGCTGATCGGCGCCGGCGAGACCATCACGCTGGTCGCCCGTCATCTGCATGAACTGGGTGTAAAGCGCATCGTTGTCGCCAACCGTACCCTGGAGCGCGCCAGCATTCTGGCCGAGCAGTTTGGCGCTCACGCGGTCCTGCTCTCGGAGATTCCGGCCGAACTGGTGCGCAGCGACATCGTCATCAGCTCCACCGCCAGCCAGTTGCCGATCCTCGGCAAAGGCGCGGTAGAAAGCGCGTTGAAACTGCGTAAGCACAAACCGATCTTCATGGTAGACATCGCCGTACCGCGCGATATCGAGCCTGAAGTCGGCGAGTTGGACGACGTTTACCTCTATAGCGTCGACGATCTCCACGAAGTGGTCGCCGAAAACCTCAAGAGTCGCCAAGGTGCAGCCCAGGCGGCGGAAGAGATGGTCTCGGTGGGCGCCGAAGAATTTATGGTGCGCCTGCGCGAACTCGCGGCGGTCGATGTGCTCAAGGCATATCGTCAACAAAGCGAGCGCATGCGCGACGAAGAATTGCAAAAGGCCCAGCGCATGCTGGCCAACGGCAGCAGCGCCGAAGACGTGCTGGTGCAAATGGCGCGCGCCTTGACCAACAAACTAATGCACGCACCGAGCGTGCAGTTGAAAAAGCTCTCTGCCGAAGGCCGCCTTGATGCGCTGGCCATGGCCCAGGAACTCTTTGCCCTGAATGAGGGCTCATCGGATAGCTTTTCGGATAAGAAACCGCAATGAAAGCGTCACTGCTCAATAAGCTGGACATCCTCCAGGACCGTTTCGAGGAATTGACCGCCTTGCTTGGCGACGGCGAAGTCATTTCCGATCAGAACAAATTCCGCATGTATTCCAAGGAATACGCGGAAGTCGAGCCGATTGTCGAAACCTATAAACAGTTGCTCAAGGTGCAAGGTGACCTCGAAGGCGCCCAGGCATTGCTCAAGGACAGCGACCCGGACATGCGCGAAATGGCCGTGGAAGAAGTCCGCGAAGCCAAGGAGCAACTGATCGAGATCGAAGCCAGCCTGCAACGCATGCTGCTGCCCAAGGACCCGAACGACGGCCGTAACGTGTTCCTCGAAATCCGCGCCGGCACCGGCGGTGACGAAGCGGCGATCTTTTCCGGCGACCTGTTCCGCATGTATTCGCGTTACGCCGAGCGTCGTGGCTGGCGGGTGGAAATCCTCTCGGAGAACATCGGCGAGCACGGCGGCTATAAAGAAGTCATCGCCCGGGTTGAAGGCGACAACGTCTACGGCAAGCTGAAATTTGAATCCGGAGCGCATCGCGTACAGCGGGTTCCGGCCACCGAATCCCAAGGGCGCATCCACACCTCGGCCTGCACCGTGGCCGTGTTGCCTGAACCTGACGAGCAGGAAGCGATCGAGATCAACCCGGCGGATTTGCGGGTCGATACTTACCGCTCTTCCGGTGCCGGCGGCCAGCACGTCAACAAGACCGACTCGGCGATCCGCATCACGCACTTGCCGTCGGGTATTGTCGTTGAGTGCCAGGAAGAACGTTCCCAGCACAAGAACCGTGCCCGGGCGATGTCCTGGCTGTCGGCCAAACTCAATGACCAGCAGACCAGCGCAGCGGCCAATGCCATCGCCAGCGAGCGCAAGTTGCTGGTCGGCTCGGGCGATCGCTCCGAGCGGATTCGCACGTATAACTTTGCCCAGGGCCGGGTCACCGACCACCGGGTCAACCTGACGCTGTATTCCCTCGACGAAATCCTCGCGGGTGGCGTCGACGCGGTGATCGAGCCGTTGCTCGCCGAGTTCCAGGCCGACCAACTGGCGGCGATAGGTGAGTAAATGACGATCATTGCCAGTTTGTTGCGCGCCGCCGATTTGCCCGACTCGCCCACGGCGCGCCTGGATGCCGAATTGCTGCTGGCTGCGGCGTTGGGCAAGTCCCGCAGTTTCCTGCACACCTGGCCCGAGCGCATTGTCCCGAGCGAGGCGGCGCTGAAGTTTGCCGAATACCTGCAACGTCGCCGTGGCGGTGAGCCGGTGGCGTACATTCTCGGCCAGCAAGGTTTCTGGAAGCTCGATCTGGAAGTCGCGCCGCACACACTGATTCCGCGCCCGGACACTGAATTGCTGGTGGAAGCCGCTCTGGAACTGTTGCCAGCCACCCCCGCCAAGGTCCTCGACCTCGGCACCGGCAGCGGCGCCATTGCCCTGGCCCTGGCCAGCGAACGGCCGGCCTGGCGAGTCACCGCGGTGGATCGCGTGCTCGAAGCCGTGGCCCTGGCAGAACGCAATCGCCAGCGCCTGCGCCTGAACAACGCCAGCGTGCTGAGCAGCCATTGGTTCAGCGCCCTGCAAGGTCAGCAGTTTCAACTGATCATCAGCAACCCGCCTTACATCGCCTCGGCCGATCCACATCTGGTGGAAGGTGACGTGCGCTTTGAGCCGGCCAGTGCTTTGGTCGCAGGCGTCGATGGGCTGGATGACCTGCGGCTGATCGTGGCCCAGGCGCCGGATCATCTTGAGGCGGGTGGCTGGCTGATGCTCGAACACGGTTACGATCAAGCCACGGCCGTGCGTGATTTGCTGCTCAGTCGTGGTTTTGAAGAAGTCCACAGCCGCACCGATCTGGGCGGTCACGAACGTATCAGCCTGGGGCGCCTGCCGTGCTGAATGATCAGGAATTGTTGCGCTACAGTCGGCAGATTCTGTTGCAGCACGTCGACATCGACGGCCAGTTGCGACTCAAGGAAAGCCGTGTATTGATCGTTGGTCTCGGCGGACTTGGCTCACCGGTTGCGCTGTACCTGGCGGCGGCCGGCGTCGGCGAGCTGCATCTGGCGGACTTCGACAGTGTGGATCTGACCAACCTGCAACGTCAGATCATTCACGACACCGACAGCGTTGGCCTGAGCAAGGTCGACTCGGCGATTCGCCGGCTGGCTGCGATCAATCCCGAGATTCAACTGGTCGCCCACCGTACCGCACTGGACGAAGACTCCCTGGCCGCCGCGGTGGCCGCCGTGGATCTGGTGCTGGACTGCTCCGACAATTTCTCTACCCGCGAAGCGGTCAACGCTGCGTGTGTGGCTGCTCGCAAACCCCTGGTCAGTGGTGCGGCGATTCGGCTCGAAGGGCAATTGTCGGTGTTCGACCCGCGCCGCCCGGAAAGTCCGTGCTACCACTGTTTATACGGGCATGGCAGCGAAGCCGAATTGACGTGCAGCGAAGCCGGGGTCGTCGGGCCTTTGGTGGGGCTGGTGGGCAGTCTTCAAGCGCTGGAGGCGATGAAGCTGCTGGTCGGCTTCGGCGAGCCGCTGGTCGGTCGCCTGTTATTGATCGATGCCCTGGGTTCGCGCTTTCGTGAGTTGCGGGTCAAACGTGATCCGGGTTGCAGCGTCTGTGGTTCGACACATGCGTGAAGCGCCGATCGGCGTGTTCGACTCCGGCGTCGGTGGGCTCTCGGTGCTGGCCGAAATCCAGCGTCTGCTGCCCAACGAGTCTTTGCTGTACGTCGCCGACTGCGGCAATGTTCCCTACGGCGAGAAAACCCCCGCCTTCATCCAACAGCGCTGCAGTGTCATGGCCGAATTTTTTCAGCAGCAAGGCGCGAAGGCCCTGGTGCTGGCCTGCAACACGGCGACGGTCGCCGGAGTCGCGGACTTGCGGCGCGATTACCCGCAATGGCCCATCGTCGGCATGGAGCCCGCAGTCAAACCGGCCGCTGCCGCCACCCGCAGCGGCGTGGTCGGCGTGCTCGCCACAACCGGCACGTTGCAGAGTGCCAAGTTCGCCGCTTTGCTCGACCGTTTCGCCACGGATGTGCGGGTCATTACCCAGCCATGCCCGGGCCTGGTAGAGCTGATTGAAAACGGCGATCTGCACAGCGAGGCATTGCGTCAGTTACTGGCCAGTTATGTCGGGCCGCTGCTCGGTGCCGGATGCGACACAATTATTCTCGGTTGCACGCATTACCCCTTCCTAAAGCCGTTGCTTAAGCAGATGATCCCAGAAGACATCAGCCTGATCGACACCGGCGCCGCTGTAGCGCGGCAACTTCAGCGCCTGTTGGCCGAGCGTGAATTGCTCGCCCAAGGACCTGCTAGTGCTGCACAGTTCTGGACGAGTTCCGATCCGGAACATTTCAGAAATATCTTGCCGATCCTGTGGAATTCGTCTGGTGTTGTGCGAAGCTTTGAGCAGTAAGTGAAACGTTGGGGGAACAACGAATAATTGGGGTGAACTTCTGATTAAACGTCGACTTCTATAGCGAGAAGCAACAAAAAAACCATACGACATCGTTCGCAAAAGGATGTTTCTAGTGAAGCGACTATTCTGCTTGGCTGCGATTGCGGCCGCACTGATGGGGCAAAGCATTACCGCGCAGGCGGCAGGTGTGGAGTTCGGGGTCGGCGAGACCGGTAATTCAACCATGACCTATCGACTGGGCATGCAGTTCGACTGGGACAAGAGTTGGTTGCAAAGTGACGTCGGTCGTCTGACCGGTTACTGGAGTGGTGCCTACACCTATTGGGAAGCCGACAAGACCTCCAACAACAACAGCTTGTCCTTCTCTCCGGTGTTCGTTTACGAGTTTGCCGGCCAGACCGTCAAACCTTATGTCGAGGCGGGGGTTGGTGTCGCATTTTTCTCCCATACCAAACTTGATGACAGCAGAATGGGCGAGTCCTTCCAGTTTGAAGACCGGATAGGGTTTGGCTTGCGCTTCGCGGGCGGACATGAAGTCGGGATTCGTGCGACGCACTATTCCAATGCCGGGCTTAGTAGCTGGAATGACGGTGTAGAGAGTTACGCATTGCACTACACGATGCCGTTGTAAGACTCGATGCATTAAAGGTGGGAGCGAGCCTGCTCGCGATTGCGGTTTAACATTCGACACGAATGTTGGCTGGTGAGCAGCCATCGCGAGCAGGCTCGCTCCCACATTGGTCTTAAGTGAATTCGAGTCTAGCGATACGCCGTGGTGATCCCTTGGCGTTCTTCGATGCACTCCGGCGCGCCCATCTCGAATTCCCGGCAGATCAGCGGGCGTTTTTCGTAGATGGTGCACATCATGCTGTTGCGGTCCAGCGCCGCACACCAGCCGTCATCCAGCCGCAGCATGACTTCCCCACCCCAATCATCGGTATCGATAAAACGTTCGGGCACGCCTGTGTCCGTGATCAGCATCACTTCGAGCTGGCAGCAGCATGCCGCGCAGGTCGAGCACGTGACGGCCGATTCGGCGATTTGCGTGTGGGGAATGGTTTTCATGGCGCGCAGTGTAAGGCAGTGGGGCGATGCTGTGTGAAAGGCCTGACGGACGCTAGCTGCGCGTGTCTGACGCCAGCCGCTGGGCCATGAAGTGCAGGGTGGGAAACAGTCCTGCCCAGAGCACTGCAATGCCCAGCAGCGTTGGCACCTCACCGTAGGGGAACTGCACGCCAGCCAGTTGTCCGCCGGCGTAATACGACAACGGCCCACCCACGGCGCCCAGCAAGCTGGCGAGCCACCATGGATTAGCGCTCCATTGCAGGCAATGACGCAGCGTGGTTGCCAGTAATGCCCACAACAGCATCAGCCAAAGCGGAATCAAGGGCGCGATCTGTTTGAACTCGAACACGCCCAGCCAGCGCAGTGAACTGTCGACGGTGGTGCCCAGCAGCACAATGCTGAGGATCAATCGGCCTTCATCGGCCCAACGACTTATCCACAGCAGATGAATCACCAGCGCCGTGAGCGCCACCAACAACCACAGACTGTCACCTCCGAGCACGCAGGCAAACCAGCCAAGCTGAAACAACAGGGCATTGGCGAGGCGTTCAAGCATCAAAGCGGCCCAGCAGTGGCGCCGGCATCGCCGACGGTTTAGCCAACAACAGTTGCGCGGTGCCAATGGTGCGCTCCAGAAATCCCCCTTCGCAGTAGCACAGGTAAAATTCCCACAGCCGCAAGAACGCCTCGTCGTAGCCCAATTCACTCAGGCGACCGTGGGCGCGGCGAAAATTCTCGTGCCACAGGCGCAGGGTTCGTGCGTAGTGCAGGCCGAAATCTTCCATGTGCAACAGGTTCATGTCGGTGTCGCGACTGATGACTTCCAGCATCTTCTGCACACACGGCAGGGCGCCGCCGGGAAAGATGTAACGCTGAATGAAGTCGACGCTGCCTTTGGCCTGCTCGTACCGTTGTTCGCGGATAGTGATCGCCTGCAGGAGCATCAAGCCGTTACTTTTGAGCAGGTGCGCGCATTGCTTGAAATACACCGGCAAGAAGCGATGCCCCACCGCCTCAATCATTTCGATCGACACCAGTTTGTCGTACTGCCCGGTGAGGTCGCGGTAATCCTTGAGCAGTAGCGTGACCTGGTCTTGCAGGCCAAGGGATTCGATTCGTTGTGCGGTATACGCGTACTGCTCTTTTGAAAGCGTGGTGGTGGTGACCTTGCAGCCGTATTGCTGTGCCGCATAGAGCGCCATGCTGCCCCATCCGGTGCCGATTTCCAGCAAGTGGTCGCTCGGTTTCAGCGCGAGTTTTTGGCAGATCCGTTCCAGTTTGTTCAGTTGGGCCTGCTCCAGGGTGTCTTCGTCCGTGAGGAACTGCGCGGCTGAATACATCATGGTCGGGTCGAGAAACTGCTCAAACAGGTCGTTGCCCAGGTCGTAGTGCGCCGCGATGTTTTTCTGCGAGCCCTCGCGGGTGTTGCGATTGAGCCAGTGCAGGCCTTGAACGAACGGCCGGCCAAGCTTTGCCAAGCCACCTTCCAGCGCATCGAGCACCTCAAGGTTGCTGACAAAAACACGCACCACAGCGGTCAGGTCCGGCGAAGTCCAGTAGCCGTGGATAAACGCTTCGCCGGCGCCGATCGATCCATTGCTGGCTACCAGTCCCCACGCAGCCGCGTCGAGAATATGAATTTCCCCCAATAAATGACTGCCCGCGTTGCCGAAGACCTGCCTGTCGCCGTCTTCGATAACCACCAGTTGCCCGTGTTGCAGATGCGCCAGTTGCCGCAACACACCGCGGCGCAGTAACGATCCGGTCAGGCCGTGGGTGCTGAGCAGATTGAATTTGGCCGAAGCACTAGAGGATTTCATGACGGCGATCCTTGGGCGGAATCAGGGCGGTTTTAAAGCTGCCATCGGCAGCCTGATGAGCAAAGATCGGCATACGCTTGAGCAGCAAGCGCAGGGCCTGCCAGTAGATCGCCAGACAGGTTTTCGCTGTCATCCAGGGAAAACGCCACAGGTAACGGTGCAGGCTGCGGCGATCCAGCGTTTCGCGTTTGAGGTTGAGCGTGGCGTCGAACACTTTCAGTTCGCCCTGCCAGTCCGCCATGTGCACGCCAAGCTTTTGCGCGGCCGGGCTGAAGCTCATTCGGTATTCCAGATCCGGAGGCAAAAACGGCGACACGTGAAATGCCTTCGCCACGGCGAAATGCTGATGGAAATCGCCAAGGTCCTCCGGGGCTTTGGCTGGCAGGACATAGTGATATCGCTCGCGCCACGGGGTGTTAGTGACTTCACAGAGAATTGCCGCCAGTTGCCCGTCTGCTTCATGGCAGTAGAAAAAACTCACCGGGTTGAACGACAGGCCCCAACTGCGTGGCTGGGTCAGCAGACAGATCGAACCTTGTGGCGCGTGGCCAATGGCTTGGCTGACAAGGGTTCGCACCGCATCAATCAGAGGCGTGCCGCTGCCGGTATAGGTTTTCAGATAATCGCTCTGGCGAAATGAAAACGGCGCAAAGCGACTGCGCCCCGAGAGCGGTGACAGGCCGAGCACGGCGTCTTGCTCGCTGAGGTCCAGATACAGCAGGCCGATCCGGTAACGGAATGCATGAGGCTTGGGGACGAATCGCCGATGGGCAATCCAGCCGCTATAGAGGGCGCTGTTCACAACACCTCTCCAAACGAGCGCGCCACGCGCAAGGCGCTGACCACGCCGTCTTCATGAAAGCCGCTGGCCCAATAGGCGCCGCAATACCAAGTGTGTTGCGCGCCATCCAGTTCTTCCCAGCGGTTTTGCGCGGTGACGGCAGCCAGGCTGTATTGCGGATGGGCGAAGGTGGTTTTGGCGAGCACTTTGCCCGGGCTGATGCCGGCGCTCTGATTGAGGCTGACGCAGAACGTGGTATCGCTCTGGATACCTTGCAAAATGTTCATGTCATAGGTGACCGCAGTCCGTATGTGGCCGGGACCGCCGAGTCGATAATTCCAGCTGGCCCAGGCCAGTTTTCGCACGGGCAACAGGCCTGTGTCGGTGTGCAGCACCACTTCGTTGTCGGCGTAGGGCAGGGCACCGAGAATGGAGCTTTCGGCATCGCTGGGCTTGGCCAGCAACTTCAGGGCTTGATCGCTGTGGCACGCAAAGACCACTTTGTCGAATCGCTCGCTGCCGGCGGCGCTATGGATGATGACACCTGCTTCGTCGCGCTCGACCCGGGTCACTGGGCAGTTGAGGCGGATGTTGTCTTTGAAGCTCGCCGTCAATGGCTTGATGTAAGCACTGGAGCCACCTTCAATCACCTGCCATTGCGGGCGATTGTTGACGGACAGCAGGCCGTGGTTCTTGAAGAACCTGATAAAGAATTGCAGCGGGAACCCCAGCATGTCGGCCATGGACATCGACCAGATCGCGGCCCCCATCGGCACGATGTAATGCAGGATGAATCGCTCGCCGTAGCCGTTGGTTTTCAGGTATTGGTCCAGCGTGATGTCGGCAGCGATGCGGCCTTCATCCAGGTCGCGCCGGGCTTGTTTGTTGAAGCGCAGGATGTCGCGCAGCATGCCCCAGAACCCTGGCGACAACAGGTTTCGACGTTGGGCGAACAGGCTGTTGAGGGTATTGCCGTTGTACTCCAGGCCTGAGTCCGGGTCCGTGACCGAAAAGCTCATTTGCGTCGGCTTGAACGCCACCCCGATCTGACCCAGCAGGCGAATGAAATTGGGGTAGGTCCAGTCGTTGAAGACGATGAAACCCATGTCCACGGCGTGGCGCTGGCCATCGACGCTCACGTCCTCGGTGTGCGTGTGCCCACCGATCCTGTCGCTGGCCTCGAAGAGGGTGATCTCGTGACTGCGATTGAGCAGGTAGGCGCTGGTCAGCCCCGAGATGCCACTGCCGATAATGGCGATGTTCATGGCACATCCTGCATCGGTGGAGGTCTGCGCACCATACGCTTGCCGATTGCCAGTTTGACGCGGTTGGGCATTTTCGACAGTGGCCAGAGAACCGCCATGAACAGCCCCGGAAAGGCGATTTCCAGTGGGTGGTGTTTGAGTTTGGCGAAGATGTGCCGGGCGGCTTTGGCGACCGGCCAACTGAGCGGCATCGGGAAGTCGTTTTTCGCGGTCAGCGGCGTTTCGACAAACCCCGGGCTGACCACCGTGACATCGATGCCTTCGGGCGCAAGATCAATGCGCAGGGATTCGAACAGGTAACGCAACCCGGCCTTCGATGCGCCATAGGCTTCGGCCCGCGGAAGCGGCAGGTACGTCACCGAACTAGCCATACCGACGAGATGCGCCGCCGTGCCCTTGCGTAGCAGCGGCAACGCGGCCTCGATGCAATAGGCGCTCGCCAGCAGGTTGGTGCGCACCACGTGCTCGACAATCGACGAATCGAACTGCTGAACGTCGACGTATTCGCAGGTGCCAGCGTTGAGAATGACGGTGTCCAGAGAGCCCCATTGCCGGGCAATTTGCTCACCGATCTCGCGTACTTCCTGGCTGTTGGTCAGGTCTCCCGGTACCACCAGCACTTGCCCGGGATAGCGCTGGGACAGAACTTTCAATACCGCTGTAGTGCGCGAACTCACGGCCAGATGAGCGCCGGTCTTCAGAATTTCTTCGGCCAGCGAGGCGCCGATGCCACTGCTGGCTCCGGTCAGCCAGTACCGCCGTGGAGGTACAAGATTCATCCCATTCTCCTTTTCAGCCAGGCAATCGCCCGACCCAATACGGGTAAATGTTCGTAAAGCAGTGCCCCGGCATCGAAATAATCCCGTTGGCAATAAACCTTGTCGCGCCAGCGCAGGTGCGAGCATCCTTCGACGCGAATCAGCCGGCCGCCCCCCAGGCGTGGATGACGGTAGCTCATGATCCAGCGCAAGTAACCCTCGCCATCGCCAATCTGGTCAAAGCCGTGAAAGTCGAAACGCAGGTCGCTGACGTTGGCGTAGAGCTCGCCGAAGTAGTGGCTCAGTTGTCCGAGACCTTGCACTTCGTGCAGAGGATCGGTGAAGCGCACGTCGTCGGTGTAAAGCTCACCCAGACGCTGCAAATTGTCTTTGTTCAACTGCACGAAGAGCTGGGCAAAACGCCGCAGGAAATCACTCATGAGCCCCTCCTGCGTCTTGTCGTGATGGCAGGTTTTTGAACGCGGCCAAGGCCCGCTGGCGTGAAGTGCTGAGGTTGACGATCGGTGATGGATAATCTGCCACGCCGAACAGGCCGCCAAGGTTCGCCGGGTTGTGCACTTCTTTTTTGTTCAGACCGGCCAGTTCTGGAAGCCAGTGCTTGATGAACACGCCTTCGGCGTCGAACTTCTCCGACTGGCTCAGCGGATTGAAAATACGGAAATAGGGCGCTGAGTCAGTCCCTGTCGAAGCACTCCACTGCCAGCCACCGTTGTTCGCCGCCAGGTCGCCGTCGATCAAGTGGCGCATGAAAAAACGTTCGCCCTCACGCCAGTCGATCAGCAGGTTCTTGGTCAGGAACATCGCCACTACCATGCGCAAGCGATTGTGCATCCAGCCGGTCTCGAGCAGTTGGCGCATGGCGGCGTCGATGATCGGCAGGCCGGTGCGGGCTTCTTGCCAGGCGGCCAGTTCCTCTGGGGCATCGCGCCAGGCCAACGCTTCGGTTTCAGGGCGGAAGGCGCGGTGACGCGAAACACGTGGGTAGCCCACCAGAATGTGTTTATAGAACTCACGCCACAACAGTTCATTGATCCAGGTGACCGCGCCGACCTTGCCGCTTTCGAACTCGCCCTGATTGCTGTGCAGTGCGGCGTGCAAACACTGGCGAGGGGAAATCACGCCGGCGGCGAGATACGCCGAGAGTTGACTGGTGCCGGGTTTGGCCGGGAAGTCGCGCTCGTTCTTGTAATAGTCGATCTGGGCATCGGCGAAGGAGTCGAGGCGCCGGCAGGCCTCGCGTTCACCGGCCGGCCAGAGCGCGCGCAAGCTGTCGCCCGGGGTTTCGAAACCGGGAACGTTTGACGGGATCAGGTCGCTGCTGATCGCCAGCGGCGTCTGCGCAGCGGGGGCTGCAACCAACCGGGGGAGCGAACGGTGGAGGCGCTCGTAACAGACCTTGCGGAACTGGCTGAACACCTGGAAATACGTACCGGTCTTGGTCAGCACAGTGCCCGGCTTGAACAGCAATTGATCGAGGTAACTAGAGAAGTCGATGCCGTTGGCTTTCAGCGTTTCAGCCACGGCCGTGTCACGACGGCTCTCATGAATGCCGTATTCCTCGTTGACGTGCACCGCGTCGATCTTCAATTGCCGACACAGATCGAGCAGCACTTTGGGAGCATCATCCCAGCGCGACGCCTCGCGGATCAGCAAGGGGATGTTCAGCTCGGCCAACTCGCGGCTAAGCTCACTGAGGTTGCGTAGCCAGAAATCCACTTTGCACGGCGCGTCATCGTGCTCCAGCCATTGCTCGGGGCTCAACAGGTAAACCGCCACTGTCGGGCCGCGCTCGGCGGCCGCCGACAGGGCGGTGTTGTCATGCAGGCGCAAGTCGCTGCGCAGCCAGATCAATTGCATGGTGGTGTCCGCACGTTTCATTTAAATAAGTCCTCGCTGAACCAGGTCCTGTTGGGCCGATAACGGGTCTTCGGCCAAGAACAAATCAGCGATCTCACTGGTTTTTACGGACAACTCGGCGAGGTGGATGCATACCGTTGGTCCGGCAATCATTTTTGGGCAACTGATGCCGTTCAATAGTTTCGGCAGCTGCGCAAGATTCATGGCTTTGCTGGAATACAGCAGTACGCCGCGGGCTTGCAGGTGATCGACCGCCAAGGCGAGTTCACCCGCCGGCAGTGGCCAGTCGAAGACTTCCACCGGGCAATCGGCGCTGCTGACCAGCCAGGCGGTGAGCCACAGGTGAGGTTCCAGTGGCAGGTCCGATTGATTGATCAACAGCAGCGGCGCGGTGCGCAACTGGCGATTGTTATGGTAGATGCGCGCACCGAATTTGCTGCGCAGCCAGGAATAGAAAAACACGCGTTCCATCTGCGCGCCGAACTGGCCCTGCCAGCGTTGTTCCAGTTCTGCCAGTAATGGCATCAGCAGTTGTTCGCACAATGTGCGGGGCGGATACAGCGCCATGGCTTGGTTGACGGTGTCATCCAGGGTGCGTTCGTTGAGGTGTGTGACGGCCTGCAGCAACGTCTGGCAGAGCACCTGCCAGTCGTTCTCGACGACTTCGGAAAAGGCCTGGGGCGTATCGAGCAGTTGCTTGACCTGGCTGACGGCGACACCGCGATTGAGCCAGGTCAGAATCGTCAAAATCCGTTGCACGTGTTCGGCAGAAAACAGGCGATGACCCTTGGGCGTGCGCTGGGGCACGATCAGGCCATAACGCCGTTCCCAGGCTCGCAGTGTCACGGCGTTGACTCCGGTTTGGCGCGCTACCTCACGTATCGGCAGCCAGCCTTCGTCCAGGGCTTTCTTGAAGTCGGCGCCCAGGTCTTCGCTGGCGCTGCTGTCGAGGGGGCTTTTCATGACATTGCCATTAAATTGCGTTTCGCAGGCTGAGGTTTTCCGGGTGCGGCTGCAGGTAAACCTGCTGCGCAATGTACGGATCCGGGTGTTGGCGAAAGAAATGTTTGAGCAGAGTCAGTGGCACCACCAGCGGAACGATGCCGTGGCGATACTGGCCAATGACGTGCTGCATTTCCTGTTTGTCTTCAGGGCTGATGGCTTGTTTGAGATAGCCACTGATGTGTTGCAGGACGTTGGTGTGGGTGCGGCGTGTGGCGCATTTTTTCAATGCCGCCATCAACTCGCTGAAATAGCGCGGACCCAGTTCCTGCGGATCGGTCTGCCCCATGTTGCCCAGCAGATTACCCAGGGTTTTGTATTGCACCGGGTTGTGCGCCATCAACAGGTATTTGTAACGCGAGTGAAAGTCGGTCAGGCCACGGCGGGTCAGGCCTTCCTGCAACAGTTGCTGCCAGGCACTGTAGGCGAACACCCGGGTGAGAAAGTTTTCGCGCAATACCGGGTCGTTGAGGCGACCGTCTTCTTCCACCGGCAAGTCGGGGTGCAGCGCGCAGAACGCCTGGGCGTAAATGCCGCGTCCACCCCCGTCCACCGGAGAACCGTTAGGGTGATAGACCTTGACCCGATCGAGGCCGCAGGACGGGGATTTCTGCATGAAGATGTAGCCGCAGATATCGTCCAGTTCCGCGGCCATTTTCTGTCCGTACTCGGCGAGCGGTCGGGTAACGTTGATCTGGGGATTGACGGTGCCGACCGCCTGGGGATGGTCACCATTGCCGACCAACCGAATCGGTTCGCGCGGTATGCCAAGGCCAATGGCGACTTCGGGGCACACCGGAACAAACTCGAAATAGTCAGTCAGGGTTCGGCTGCACAACCGTGATTCCTTGTGCCCACCATTGAAGCGCACCTCAGCCCCCATCAAGCAGGCGCTGATGGCGATTTTCGGTTTGGTCGCTGGCTGTTCGCACATTGGAAACACCTCGAATCTAAACCTGTACAAAGTGATGGCTCTGTACAACATGACTTCATCATAGGTTCAGAGGTGTACAAGTCAAATTGTTTGTATAAGTTTTTCGCGGAGGGGCATTTCCGGCGTGGGCGCTATTTCCAGCCCGACAACCAGGTGTCGCTGTCTTTGAGGGCTTGCCAGTCGAGTCGCTCATTGCGCTGGGTCAACACTGCCTGCAACTCGACGGTCAGCACAGTGCCCGCCTCATCGCGGAACAGCTCGGTCACCAGAAAGTGTTTTTCGCGCTTTTGCGGGTGGGCTGCTGTCCATTTCGACAGCAGCAATTTGCTGGGGTTAATGCGGTTCATTGCAAGTGTTCATGCAAGCGGCGAGCGGCTTCCTGACCGCTGAGCCAGGCGCCTTCGACGCGCCCGGACAAGCACCAGTCGCCACACACGTACAAGCCCAGATCGGCATCCGCCAGTGCGCCCCATTCATGACTGGAAGCGGGGCGGGCGTAGAGCCAGCGGTGGGCCAGGCTGAAGGTTGGGGCGGGCATGGAATCATGCAACAGTTCGGCGAACGCGCCGTGCAATTGCTCGATCACCGCTTCCTTGGACAGGTCGATGTGTTGCCGGCTCCAGGCACTTGTGGCGTGCAGCACCCAAGTGTCCATGGTGTTGTCGCGTCCCGGCTTGCTGCGGTTGCGAGCCAGCCAGTCCAGTGGGCTGTCCTGCACGAAGCAACCTTCCATGGGGGTGTCCAGCGGCGTATCGAACGCCAGCGCGACCGCCCAGGTCGGTTCCATTTTGACCCCGGCGGCGGCGCCTGCCAGTTTCGAGGCGGCAGCCAGCAAAGCCGTGGCCTGAGGGGCTGGCGTTGCGATGATCACGTGGCTGAACGGACCATGCGTGAAGCCTTCGGCGTCTTGCAGATGCCAGTGTTCTTCACCGCGATAGACCTCAGTGATCCGGCAAGCGAAATGCACTTCCAGGTCGCCGAGCAAGCCGCGCGTGATGGCGCTCATGCGGGGTGTGCCGACCCAGCGGGTCTGTTCATCGGGCGACAGATTGAGCTGGCCGCCATGGAAGGTGTAAAGCTGCGGCGTCCATTCGGCGACCCAACCTTTGGCTTGCCAGCGCTGGACCTCGGTGACGAAGCGACGGTCGCGGGCAGTGAAATACTGGGCGCCCATGTCCAGAGCACCCGCATCACTGCGCTTGCTCGACATGCGTCCGCCACTGCCGCGGCTTTTATCGAAAAGTTGAACGACATGCCCGACGTCTGTCAGGGCTTGAGCGGCTGAGAGCCCGGCGATGCCGGTGCCGATGATTGCGATAGGTACAGTCATAGGGGCCTCGTTTACCTTTCTGTACAGACTACGCTTTGGTTTAAACCTGTACAATATTGTTTTCTGGTATAACTTTTAGCGTTCTCGATCTGACAGCTTGGCCTATTGTTAAACACAGAGCCTGCCCGATACCAAAGATCCCTGCTTATAAAAATAGACTAGTGATCAGGGTAAAACGCCACGCGAGGAAGAAGTCATGCACATATTGCTGACCGGCGGTACTGGTTTGATAGGACGTCAACTCTGCCGACACTGGTTGAGTCAGGGGCATCGTCTGACTGTCGTGAGTCGTACACCTGCCAAAGTCGCGAAAATTTGCGGTGCCCAGGTGCGAGGTGTCACGCAGCTCCAGGAGCTGGGGCAAGAGCCCGTGGACGCGATTATCAACCTGGCGGGCGCGCCCATCGCCGACCGGCCATGGACGTCCAGACGCAAAGCCTTGCTCTGGAGCAGTCGCATCACCCTGACCGAAACCTTGCTGGCCTGGCTCGAAACCCGTGAGCAAAAACCGCAGGTATTGATCTCCGGTTCCGCAATTGGCTGGTATGGCGACGGTGGCGAGCGGGAGCTGACGGAAGTGTCTGCGCCGGTCATCGATGATTTCGCCAGTCAGCTGTGCATTGCCTGGGAAGAAACTGCCCAGCGCGCCGAAGCCCTGGGCGTTCGCGTGGTGCTGATTCGAACCGGGTTGGTGCTGTCTGCCGAGGGCGGCTTTTTGTCGCGCCTGTTGCTGCCGTTCAAGCTGGGGCTGGGCGGGCCTCTGGGCAGTGGTCGGCAATGGATGCCATGGATTCATATCGACGATCAAATCGCCCTGATTGATTTTCTTCTGCATCGCAATGACGCCAGCGGTCCATATAATGCTTGCGCGCCTAAACCGGTGCGCAACAGCGAGTTCGCCAAGACACTGGGCAGCGTGCTGCACCGCCCGGCGTTCATGCCGATGCCGGCCCTGGCTTTGAAAGTGTGCCTGGGCGAATTGTCACTGCTGTTGCTGGGAGGGCAGAAAGCCTTGCCGGTGCGCTTGCTGGAAGCGGGATTCACTTTCCAGTTCACTGATTTGCGCGCGGCCCTGGACGATCTGTCCAGCCGCCTTTGAAATAGGACGTTGCATGACCGATCACGCATTGCTTCTGGTCAACCTGGGTTCGCCTGCTTCCACGTCAGTGGCGGACGTACGCAGTTACCTCAACCAATTTCTGATGGACCCGTATGTGATCGACCTGCCATGGCCGGTGCGCCGTCTACTGGTGTCGCTGATCCTGATCAAGCGTCCGGAACAGTCGGCCCACGCCTATGCCTCGATCTGGTGGGAGGAGGGCTCGCCACTGGTGGTGCTCAGCCGCCGCCTGCAACAGGCGATGACTGCCCAGTGGAGCCACGGGCCGGTGGAGCTGGCAATGCGTTACGGCGAACCGTCGATCGAGTCGAAACTGCTGCAACTGGCGGCCCAGGGCCACAAAAGAATCACCCTCGCGCCGCTTTATCCACAGTTCGCCGACAGCACCGTGACCACGGTGATCGAGGAAGCCAAGCGGGTGGTGCGCGAGCATTCTCTCGACGTGCAGTTCTCGATTCTCCAGCCGTTCTATGATCAGCCGGAATACCTCGACGCATTGGTGGCCAGTGCCAAGCCCTATCTGGAGCAGGACTACGATCACCTGCTGCTGAGTTTTCACGGGCTGCCGGAGCGGCACCTGACCAAGCTGGATCCGACGGGCAAGCATTGCTTCAAGAACGAGGAATGCTGCAAGAACGCTTCGCCGCAGTCATTGGCCACTTGCTATCGCGCGCAGTGCTTGCGCACGGCGTCGGAGTTTGCCAAACGCCTGGGGCTGTCGAAGGGAAAGTGGTCGGTGTCTTTCCAGTCGCGTCTGGGCCGTGCGAAATGGATCGAACCCTATACCGAAGCACGCCTCGATGAATTGGCTGGAATGGGCGTGAAAAAAGTCTTGGTGATGTGCCCGGCGTTCGTTGCCGATTGCATCGAGACGCTGGAAGAGATTGGTGATCGCGGGCGGGAATTATTTCGCGAAGCGGGGGGAGAGGAGTTGGTGCTGGTGCCCTGCCTCAACGATGATCCGCAGTGGGCGCGGGCATTGAACGCCTTGTGCGAACGAGCGCCGTTGGCACTTTGATGATCGTTCCCACGCTCTGCGTGGGAATGCCTCTAGGGACGCTCCGCGTCCAGTGAAGCGGAGCGTCACGGGCTGCATTCCCACGCAGAGCGTGGGAACGATCAGTTCACTCAGAGCAAAGTCTCGTTCGCCTTCTTGTGCTTCCAGCTGTCATTGCCTGGCAGCAGCAGATTCAGCGCAATCGCCACCACCGCGCACAGCGCGATGCCTTTGAGGCCGAAGTCGTCGGGGCCAGTCCCGGTGCCGACCAGCACACCGCCAATCCCGAACACCAGGGTCACCGACACAATCACCAGATTGCGCGCTTCGCCCAAGTCGATCTTGTGGCGAATCAGGGTGTTCATCCCCACTGCGGCGATCGAACCGAACAGCAGGCACAGAATCCCGCCCATCACCGGCACCGGAATGCTTTGCAGCAGCGCGCCGAACTTGCCGATAAACGCCAGGCTGATGGCAAAGATCGCCGCCCAGGTCATGATTTTCGGGTTGTAGTTTTTGGTCAGCATCACCGCGCCCGTCACTTCGGCGTACGTAGTGTTGGGTGGACCGCCGAACAAGCCCGCCGCGGTGGTGGCAATGCCATCGCCGAGCAGCGTGCGGTGCAGGCCGGGTTTCTTCAGGTAATCGCGGCCGGTCACGCTACCGACGGCGATCACGCCACCGATGTGTTCGATGGCTGGAGCCAGTGCCACCGGAACGATGAACAGAATCGCCTGCCAGTTGAACTCCGGCGCCGTGAAGTGCGGAATGGCGAACCACGGTGCGGCGGCAATCTTCGCGGTGTCGACCACGCCGAAGTAGAACGCCATGCCAAACCCCACCAACACGCCGGAGATGATTGGCACCAGGCGGAAGATGCCTTTGCCGAACACCGCAACGATCAGGGTGGTCAGCAACGCTGGCATCGAGATCAGCATCGCTGTCTGGTAGTGAATCAGCTCGGTGCCATCGCCGGCCTTGCCCATTGCCATGTTGGCGGCGATGGGTGCCATGGCCAGGCCGATGGAGATGATCACCGGACCGATCACGACCGGAGGCAACAAGCGGTCAATGAAACCGGTGCCTTTGATCTTCACGGCCAGGCCGAGGAAGGTGTAGACGAAACCCGCGGCCATGACACCGCCCATCGTCGCCGCGAGGCCGAACTGGCCCTTGGCAAGAATGATCGGAGTGATGAAGGCAAAGCTCGACGCCAGGAACACCGGCACCTGACGCCCGGTGACGATCTGGAACAGAATCGTCCCCAGGCCTGCGGTGAACAGCGCCACGTTCGGATCCAGGCCGGTAATCAGCGGCATCAATACCAGGGCGCCGAAGGCCACGAACAGCATCTGTGCGCCAGACAGCACCGTGCGCCAGAGCGGATCGTTGAACTCTTGCTGCATGCTCAAGCGTCCTTCTGCTTGGTACCGAAGATCTTGTCACCGGCATCGCCCAAGCCTGGAATGATGTAGCCGTGTTCGTTGAGTTTTTCATCGATGGAGGCGGTGTAGATCATCACGTCCGGGTGAGCCTTCTCCACGGCGGCGATGCCTTCCGGCGCGGCCACCAGCACCATGGCGCGGATGTCGCGGCAACCGGCCTTTTTCAGCAGGTCGATGGTGGCGACCATGGAACTGCCGGTGGCGAGCATCGGGTCGATGATCATTGCCAGGCGCTCGTTGATTTCCGGGACGAGTTTTTCCAGGTAGGTGTGGGCCTGCAGGGTCTGTTCGTTGCGGGCAACGCCCACGGCGCTGACTTTGGCGCCCGGGATCAGGCTCAGTACGCCTTCGAGCATGCCGATGCCGGCACGCAGGATCGGCACCACGGTAATTTTCTTGCCGGCGATTTTCTCGACCGATACGGTGCCGCACCAGCCTTCGATGTCGTAGGCTTCCAGCGGCAGGTCTTTGGTGGCTTCGTAAGTCAGCAGGGCGCCGACTTCCTGAGCAAGCTCACGGAAATTCTTGGTGCTGATGTCTGCACGGCGCATCAGGCCTAGTTTATGACGGATCAGCGGATGGCGGATCTCTTGGATGGGCATGGGGAAAGGCTCCGGCGGCGGGCAAAAAAACCGGCCTAGATTAATCTATCCGAGGGTGTTGTCCTATAGACATTCAGTACGTTAGTCCACAAACGCTTGATCTGGCCTCTCTTGATGCGTACCTTTGCCCGCTTTTCCTGAATCCGTCCCGCCCCTCACCCCCTGGAGAGCGCCATGTCTGCTGATCTCGAGCATATCCGTCAAATCATGCGAGAGGCTGACTGCCTGTACACCGAAGCTGAAGTCGAGGCGGCTATCGCCCGCGTCGGTGCGCACATTAACGAAGAACTGGCTGACAGCAATCCGGTGGTGTTCTGCGTGATGAACGGTGGCCTGATTTTCGCTGGCAAATTGCTCACCCATCTGCAATTCCCGCTGGAAGCGTCCTACCTGCACGCTACCCGCTATCGCAACGAAACCAGCGGCGGCGACCTGTTCTGGAAGGCCAAGCCGGAAGTGTCGTTCATTGACCGTGACGTGCTGATCATCGACGACATCCTCGACGAAGGTCACACCCTGGGCGCGATCATCGATTTCTGCAAACACGCCGGCGCGCGCAAAGTGCACACCGCCGTGCTGATCGACAAGGACCACGACCGCAAGGCTCGCCCGGACCTCAAAGCCGATTTCGTCGGCCTGCCGTGCATCGACCGATATATCTTTGGTTACGGTATGGACTACAAAGGCTACTGGCGTAACGCTAACGGTATCTTCGCTGTTAAAGGGATGTAAGGAATGACCACGCCGCGTTTTCTCGATCAAACCCTGTTCACCGAATTGGCCGAGAAAGCCGCGGCCAATCCTCGTGGGCGTCAGCATCACAACTTCCACCAGATGGAAGACGCCTGCCATCGCATGGCGGTAGGCTTACAGCTGAACACCTATATCGCGCCTCATCGGCATTTGGGTGAAAACAAGGCCGAAACCTTGTTGGTCCTCAAAGGACGGCTCGGCGTGCTGATCTTCGACGAGACCGGC
The DNA here is from genome assembly GCF_949767865.1 of Pseudomonas sp. IT-P294. Taxonomy (NCBI): domain Bacteria; kingdom Pseudomonadati; phylum Pseudomonadota; class Gammaproteobacteria; order Pseudomonadales; family Pseudomonadaceae; genus Pseudomonas; species Pseudomonas sp. IT-P294. Next base: position 62,119 of record NZ_CATKQW010000044.1, read on the forward strand.
GTAGTGTTGAACAAGCAAGTCCTGCAGGCCGGTGGCAATTGTGTGGGTGTGGACCTGCCGACCGGTATGTTCCATAGCCTGGTGGTACTGGAAGCCGACAGCCTGATGTTCGAGTGCAAGGCCGGTCCTTACCGCCCGGTGGGTGAGGGAGAGCTTGCGCACTGGGCTCCGCGCGAAGGTGAGCCTGGTGTGGCCGAATATCAGGCGTGGATGCGTGCGCAGTTCGATTGAGCCGTGCGCTCAATTTTCCTCGGCCAGCCAGCGTTCGCTTTTGCGACGAGCCTGTTCCAGGTTGTTCACGTAGGCCAACTGACGCTGTTCCCGATGGATGCCCGCGCGCCTGAGCTTCAAGCGAACCCTTGGAGTGGTCGCCACCAGAATCAGGCCGATGCCGTCCGTGCGGTAATCCCTCAGGATATTGTCGAACGCCGCCAGCGCTGTCATGTCCAGCATCGGCACGGCGCTCATCTCGACGATCACCACTTTGACCTCCGGACTGAATTTGCGTAGCACTCCCAAGGCTTTTTCAGCTGCGCCGAAGAACAGCGGCCCGCGTATCGCATAGCAACGAACATGTTCCGGCATGTCCTGCAAGGCTTGATGGAAGGCGCGGGGCAGTTCGGCGGTGTCGGTGAGGTCGCTCATGCGTTTGATAAATAACCCGGCGGCCAGCAGCAGGCCGACGGCGACGGCCATCACCATGTCGAACAATACCGTCAGGCTCAGGCAGGTCAACAAGACCAGCACATCACTGCGAGGCGCGATGCGCAGGGTATGCAGCACGTGCCGGGCCTCGCTCATGTTCCACGCCACCATGATCAGCAATGCTGCCAGTGCAGCCATCGGCAAATAGCTGAAAAGCGGTGCGAGGACGAGTATTGCCATCAGCACCACGGCGCTATGAATAATGGTGGCCAGTGGCGAAAAGGCTCCGCTGCGCACGTTGGTGGCACTTCGGGCAATGGCTGCGGTGGCGGTAATGCCGCCGAACAACGGTGCGATCAGGTTGCCCAGGCCCTGGCCCAGCAGTTCTGCGTTGGGATCGTGTTTGCTGCCGGTCATGCCATCCGCCACCACCGCACATAACAAGGATTCGATGGCGCCGAGCATGGCGATGGCGAACGCCGGGGCCATTAATTGGCGGATCAAGTCATAAGACAGGTGCAGAGGTTGGCCGTCGGGACCGGGCAGATTCCACGGCCAATCAAAGCTTGGCAGGAACGGCGGAATGCCGGGATGGCTGACGCCCTCGACCATGTAGCTGAAACGCTCACCCAATGTCGCCACCGCCAGCCCTTCGTGCTCCAACGCCAACCCCAGGAGCGCGCCGATGGTAAGCGCTACCAGATGCCCCGGAATCCTCGGCACCCACCGTGGCCAGACAATCAGAACGGCCAGGCATGTGAGGCCGATGATCCCGTCCCCTGGCCGGGCGCTGGGTAACGCCAGAATCAAAACGCCCAGCTGTTCGATGTAGTGTTCTGCGTGGCCGGCGGTGTTCAGGCCCAGCAAGTCCTTCAATTGCAGGGTGGCAATGACAATGCCGATCCCGGCGGTAAAGCCCAGAGTGACCGGGTACGGAATGTACTGAATCAACCGCCCGGCTCGAATCAGCCCCAGGACAATGAGGATGACGCCGGCAAGCATGGTGCAAAGCAGCAAGCCGCCGAGGCCATATTGTTGGGTGATGGGTAGCAGAATGACCACGAACGCGGCAGTCGGCCCACTGACATTGAAACGCGATCCGCCTGTCAGGGCGATCAGGGGCGCAGCGATCAGTACCGTATACAAACCTTGCTGGGGCGGTACACCTACGGCAATCGCCAGGGCCATGGCCAACGGGATGGCGATAATCCCTACCGTCACCCCGGCACTGATGTCACCGCGTAAGCGCCTGAGGGTGTAGCCGGCGCGCCAGGTCTGACGCCAGGCCGCGAACAACGGGGGGACGGAGAACGTCATGAACACTCCCTAAAAGACGATGCACTGTTGAACGACGGCTGAAAGCTCGTCCAGCATCGCCAGCCTCGTACTGCGAAGTATTGACCTATATCGCCAATTCGCGCGGTTGATCCTCATGCTAGAGTGCTTGGCCTCGCCTTCGGAGCCCGTCATGAGCCTTTTGATCCGCAGCTGCGCCGCCCTGTTGCTGACCCTCAGCCTGCCACTGGCCGCCGCCCCGGCACCGATGCATGCGCAATTTTTACCCCCGGACGACCTGACCCTGCGCGATGCCGAACCTGAGCAGCAACAACTGTTGCAGGTCACCGATTATTCGGTAGTGGTGGGCAGTCAACGCCAGTCCAACCAACAGCCGATCCCGGTCACGTCCCCTGTGTCGATTCGCCTCAAGGGCAAGTCCTTGAACAAGGGCGCAACGATCAATCAGGTGCTGGTCAACTTCGATGGCGAAAGCAAAAGCCTGAAAAAGCCGGTCTTCGACGATAAAAGCAAAACCCTGACGCTGTTTTACCCAATGGCGCAGTACCGGGTGGTGCTCGACTTGTTGCGCAATGACACGGTGTATTGCCAGTTCCTCAGTTACGCCAACGGCCATATCTGGGCGGATCTGCACACCGGCAGTGTTCGTGCGCGTTGAGCCCTGTGCCCGGGCAGGGGTAAACTGCCCGCCCCGTGAAATGTCTGCGAGCTGGAGTCGGCAATGCGTAAAGATAAGAAACAAGTGATTGGTGACGAGATCGGCGATGAGCAGATCAAGTTGTTCCTCGATTTCGAGCCGGTCGACGCCACTTCGCCGTCCCTGCACAAGCTGATCAAGGCCTACCGTGGTCTGCGCATCGACGATTTCGAGCGTTTCCTGACTTTCTTCGTCGAAGCCGGTCTTGATCTCGACGGTAAGGATGAGCATGGCAATGACTTCGTGGCTCTGATCAAGGACCAGCGCAATGCGGCCGAGTACATTGAGCTGATCGCCAAGGCTCGCGGTTAAGAACTTTTAAGCGGCACAAAAAAACGCCCCGCTCTCATTGAGAGCGGGGCGTTTTTTATCAGGCCGAATCAAGCGTAGCTTTCGGTCTCGTTACTGGCTTCAACCAGTTCCAGCGCGACGTTGTTGTGCGCGTTGATTTTGCGATACAGCGCAGCGTCGGTTTCCAGGATTTTTTCCCGTGCCGGGAAAATTTCCGCCAGTTTGGCAGCCCATTCACCGGAAGCCTTGTTCGGGAAGCATTTTTCGATCAGCTCGAGCATGATCGAAACGGTCACCGAAGCACCTGGGGATGCGCCGAGCAGGGCGGCAAGGGAGCCGTCTTTCGCCGCGACCAGCTCGGTGCCGAACTGCAGAACGCCACCCTTTTTCGGGTCTTTCTTGATGATCTGCACCCGTTGGCCGGCCACTTCCAGGCGCCAGTCTTCGGCTTTCGCTTCAGGGTAGAAACGACGCAGGGAATCCAGGCGCTGCTCCATCGACTGCATCACTTCGCTGACCAGGTACTTGGTCAGGTCCATGTTGTTTTTTGCCACGGCCAGCATCGGGCCGATGTTGCCGGCGCGTACCGACATCGGCAGGTCCATGAAGGAACCGTGCTTGAGGAACTTGGTGGTGAAACCGGCATAAGGCCCGAACAGCAGGGACTTCTTGCCATCGACCACGCGGGTGTCCAGGTGCGGCACCGACATCGGTGGTGAACCGACCGCAGCCTGGCTGTAGACCTTGGCCTGGTGGTGCTTGACCACTTCCGGATTGTCGCAGCGCAGCCACTGGCCACTGATCGGGAAGCCGCCGAAGCCTTTGCTTTCTTCGATGCCCGAGGCCTGCAACAACGGCAATGCCGCGCCGCCAGCGCCGAGGAAGACGAACTTGGCGTCGACTTCTCGGGTGTTGCCGCTGTTGACGTCCTTGATGCTGACGGTCCAGCCACCGTTGTTACGCTTCAGACCGGTGACGCGCTTGCAATACTTGACCTGGGCGTCGGGTGCGCTGGTCAGGTGCTTGAGCAGTTGATTGGTCAGGGCGCCGAAGTTGACGTCGGTGCCGTTCATCACACGGGTGGCGGCGACGACTTCGTCGGCCGGACGGCCCGGCATCATCAGCGGCATCCACTCGGCCATGGTGGCCTTGTCTTCGGTGTATTCCATGTCCGAGAAGGCGTGGTGCTTGCTCAGGGTCTTGAAGCGTTCCTTGAGGAAGGAAACGCCATCATTGCCTTGCACGAAGCTCAGATGCGGCACCGGGCTGATGAACGACTTGCACGAACCGAACGTGCCTTTCTTCGTCAGGTAGGACCAGAACTGCTTCGACACCTCGAACTGGGTATTGATGTGCACGGCTTTCTTGATATCGACGCTACCGTCGGCGGCCTGCGGCGTGTAATTGAGCTCACACAGCCCGGCGTGACCGGTACCGGCGTTGTTCCACGGGTTGGAACTCTCCGCAGCACCGGAATCCATCAGCTCGACGACTTCCAGCTTGATCGCGGGGTCGAGCTCTTTGAGCAGTACGGCGAGGGTGGCACTCATGATGCCGGCCCCAACGAGTACTACGTCGACTGCTTCGTTATGCGCCATTTAACGCGTCTCCAAAATCTGCAGCACCAAATTGTCGGCATGGCTACCAGGCGTTCCGGGGCGTGTCAGTGATGCCCCAGGTTCCGGTGGTCAGTGTGCCATGTCCGAATCTTCGCAATTTTTCGCAACTTCGACGGACGCTACCGGCCGGGTCTAAAAGAGTTACATGAACTCACTTCAACGCGCCGCTGGCAATTCGACTTATGGTCGAGACGTCCGTTTGTGCAACCAAATCCGTAGAGGACAGGCTTCAGGCTCCGGTGTTCGAGGAGTGCTCGGTCCTGTGTCGTTGGGCTGTTTCAGACGCTAATGGTGCATGTTCAGACGCAAAACTATTCATTTGCTCGCCACACTCTTGTGAAGTTGTGAAAACCCGTTTTTTTCACGCTCTTTTGAAGACGTGAACCTCAAAAAAGGGCTGTCCCAGCCTGGCACCGTGCCCGGAAGGATTGCCGTCATGGGGTACATGACAGGCAAAACGGGCAAACAGCTCAGTGACCGAGCGTAATGACAGCTCTGCAGATTCGCGCAAAGTGGGTTTTTTTGCTCAAGGAACAGCAAGCGCCCGCTTCACTCGATCTGTGTGGGCGGCTCTCTGTGGGCGGTGCGGGGTGTCAATACCGAGGCATTGACGATGCTGCGAGGCCCGATCAGGAGACGTCCTTATAATCGGGGTGAGATTGTATCTAAGAAACGCAGGGAAATGGACGTGTTTAATGACTTTTATTAGGCGTCTGGTCAGATGGACAACAGCGCCTGCACACGAGAACGGGACTGAGGCTGCCGGACGTGGGCGCTAGGAGGCAGGGGATGGTGCAACCAGTTAAGGCGTATTTCTTCGATTTCGACCCAGCCATCGCCCATGGGCTGAAGGCTGCATTGCTTGAACGCCTGGCAGTGACCATTGTGGTCGAGCAGCGCAAAGCAGCGATGCCGCGGGCGTGGTGCGAACAGCGAGATCAGATAACGCATGGCGAATTACCTTGTGGATGACCTGTCGAGTAGATTGCCAATGGGTTATGACGTGAACGTGTAGGTGCGGTGACAGATGTGTGACAGGAGCCGCTTTGCCTCAGGTTTGTCAGAGATTTGAGCAATCATTGCGATACGCTAGTTAGCAACGATAGCTCACCGCTATACTGCGCGCCTGTTTGTGCCTGATTCTGGAGAGAAGAGCATGTTGCAACGCCTGTTGTTCGGTTTGATCACTGTGACCAGTTTGACCCTCGTCGGCTGCGCCCACAGCCCGCAACAACTGAACCCTGAGCCTAAGCTGACGACTCAGCTGGCGCCAGTCGGCCATGGTCAGCCGGTGGTGGTGCGGGTGGTGGACGGTCGTCCGTCGCCGACCCTGGGCACGCGTGGTGGCTTGTACCCTGAGACCAGCGCGATCACCGTGCAGGGCGCGCAAATACTGCCGAAGTTGCAGGCCCAGGCCGAAGCAGCCGTGCGTTTGCTGGGCTTCACTCCAACCTCGAATGCGATGAATGCGCCGCAGTTGACGGTGACGCTGGCTGAGCTGAAATACCAATCGCCTAAAGAAGGCATGTACGTGACCGAAGCGACTATCGCCGCGACGTTCCGCTCCGATGTCCAGAATGCCAACCGTCGTTACAGCGGTCGCTACGGCGCATCCCTGGATCAGCGTTTTGGTATGGCGCCGAATCAGGAAACCAACACCAAGCTGGTCAGTGATGTGTTGAGCGATGCGTTGACGCGCTTGTTCAAGGATCCGACAGTTGGTCAGATGCTCGGCGAGTAACCTTTCGCCAGATTCAAAAAAGCCCGGTGCCAGTGATGGTTCCGGGCTTTTTAATGCCTGCCGGTTTTGCCGGCTTAACCTATCCCCTTGTGGGAGCGTGGTATCAGGCCGCCTGCGAATAAAAATCCAGCACACTCACGCCGGTCAGCAAATCCGTCTCCGGCAAGTCCACATGCTGGTGTCCAGACAGCGCGCAATACACCAGCCAGTGGCGATCCTGAACGTTGAAGGCGAGGCTGCCGACGAGGTCTTGTTGTTCGTCGCTCGGAGCGATGAGGTAGAGGCGGTCCTGGGTTTCGGCGTGCAGCATGATGCTTTCCATGTCGGTTTCGAGGGGCGACAGACTGGCGGATTCAGATGACGGTGCCGTGACACAGGGCAACTATGGGTCTGAAGGTTCGTTATTTGTCGGAAAGGCGGGGCAGGTCGGCAAGCTTTCGGTAGAATCCGCGCCGCGGTCGTCGGTCCGACGCCTGACACATCTGTTTTGCCCGAGGTACGTGATGTCGTTGCATTTGATTTCGCTGTTTACCAACCATCCCGCCAAGTTGATCAACCTGCTGGCATTGCTGCTGGCCTTTCCGGGTGGCTGGTTGCTGCACGCCACGCGGCGCCGCGAACAGCGCGCGTTGGCTACTCTCGAAGCGCAAAGTCAGAGCCGTCGCATCGACGATCCAATGTTGATGCTGGATGGCGCGACCCTGCGCATGAACCGGTTTTTCTATCGCTTCGGCTTTGCCTGCCTGGGGTTGGCGTTGCTGGTGTCGTGGATCAGCACGCGCTTCTGAGTGCAATGAACGCAGCAATGAAAACGGCGCCCGAAGGCGCCGTTAGTGTATCCAGACAAAAATCCTACAGCGGCAATCCAGCTTTCACGCGGTACTGATTCCTTACCGGTGTCGCGTATTGCAACACCAGGAACGGGCGATGTTCCTCAGGGCAAGATTCCAGCCGGCGCTGCCATTCTTCCTTAGCCTTGGCCAGCTCATCGGCGCCAAACACTTTGGCTGCGGGCGGGACCTGCAGTTGTGGATCGGCGCCCTCCCACTGTGCATAGGCGAGGTAATGCACCGGGAATAACCGGTAGCCACCGAGAATCTGCCGGTCCATTTCGATCGCCAATTGCTTGGTGTCTTCAAACAACTCGGTGATCGGCGCCGCAAAATTCACATGGACCCGGCCCTTGTAGCCAGTGATGCCCTTGGCAATGCTCACGTCATCCTCGCCCGGTGCTTTGGTGTAGCTGCCGGTGGTCGCGCGGATGTAGAGCTCGCGGGCCTTGGCCTGGTCGCACGGGTCGTATTCGTAGCTGATCGATACCGGCGTGAGGTTCAGCGAGCGAATGACTTCGCCGAACGGCTCGTCCTTGCGGCTCATGTGGAACATCTTGAGGATCGCCGACTCGGTACGGTCGTCGCCATCCTTGGCCCGGCCTTCGGCCTGGGCGATCCAGATCGAGGCGCAATCGTTGCGGATCGAGTGGTTGATGTAAGCCGACAACAGTTGATACGCCGCCATTTTCTCGCGACGACCGGTGATCGAACGGTGCACGATGAAGCTCTTGTTCAAGCGCATCAGGTCGCTGACGAAAGGCTTTTGCAGCAGGTTGTCGCCAATCGCGATGCGCGGGGTCGGCAGGCCGGCGTGGTACACGGCGTAATTGACGAAAGCCGGGTCCATTACGATGTCGCGGTGATTGGCGATGAACAGGTAGGCGCTGCCGGACTTGAACTGCTCGACGCCGGTGTACGTCACGCCATCCGTGGCGCGCTCGATGGTGTGGTCGACGTACATCTCGACCTTGTCCTGCAATGTGGCCACCGAGGTGACGCCGGCGAACTCACGGCGCAGCCGATGAGCTATAAGAGGTTTGAGCGCCCAGCCGAAAACACCGGCAAAACGCGGGAAGCGGAAGTGGATGAGGATATCTAGAAATGCCTTGTCGCCGAGCAGTCGGTCCAGCACTGCGGGGACTTCGCTGTCATTGTAAGGTCGGATGGCATCGAATTCGCCCATCATGCTCTCTTGTTAGAAACGGCTAGGGTAAGTAAAGGTTTTGATCGAAAACCAACGGGGCACGGTCTGAAAAGGTAGCCAGACAAAAATAGCCCTGCAAATAGACCGGCGATTATACGCACAAGTCACCTGGGAGACCGCGATGCTGGAAACTGCACTGTATAGATGTCCGTATTGTGGTGAAGAGGTGGAAACGACTGTGGATATTTCCGCAGGCGATCAGACCTACATCGAGGATTGTCAGGTGTGTTGCCGGCCGATCACTTTCGTGTTGCAGGTTCATGGTGATGAATGGCATCTCGACGTTTATGCGGAAAACGAATGAGGGGCGTCTATGCAGCGAATCTACGAGCCGGAAAACCTGATGGAAGGTGAGTTGCTGCTGGGCATGCTGGCCAGCGAGGGTATCGAGGCGCATCTGGTGGGCCGCGATTTGCTCGGTGGCACCGGCGAATTGCCGGTTTTCGGCCTGCTGGGTTTGTCGGTGGATAACGACCAGGCCGCATACGCCCGGGAGCTGATCACCGCGTACAATGCCGCGCTGCCTCTGCCCGGCGATGAGCCGGACAGTTTTCCCGGCACGCTGGTCTGTTAGGCTGACGTTCGTTTTATCAAGAGTCGTGTTGCCCCATGTGTGGACGTTATGCCCTGTTTCGCTGGAACCCCGCCTTCGCGGCCCTGCCTGGCTTCCCCGCCGATCAGCAGGCCCAGTGGAATATTTCTCCCAACGATTCGGTGCTGATGCTGCGAGCCGGCGTCGACGGTGAACGTGAGTTGGCCCGCGCGCGTTGGGGTTTGACGCCACCGTGGCTGACCGATCTGTCCCGTACCCCGGCCCATGCGCGGGCTGAAACCGTTGCCGAACAACCGATGTTTCGCCAGGCCTTGCGCGAGCGCCGTTGCCTGTTGCCGGCCAACGGTTTTTACGAATGGCGTGGCACCACCCGTAAGCGGCCCTATTGGCTGACGCCGGGGGAGGGCTCGGCGCTGTTCTTTGCGGCGATCTGGGAAGCGTATCCGGTGCAGGAGCAGGTTTGGCTGAGCACGGCGGTGATCACGCAACCGGCGGCCAGTCAGCGTCGACCGTTGATTCTGGATGCGGCAGGGCAGGAGGCGTGGCTCAATCCCGAGACGCCATTGCATGCGTTGCAGGCGTTGCTTGCCAGTGAACCTGCGGCGTTGCGCGAGCGGGTGCTGGCAAACCTGGTGAATGATCCGAAGCTCAATGGGCCGGAGTGCCTGACCCCGGGCTAACCTCGATATGATCGTTCCCACGCAGAGCGTGGGAACGATCGATAACCTTCCGGCGATTTTTAAACCTTGAACTGATTGATCAACCGCCGCTGCTGTTCGGCCAGCTTGGTCAGATCGGCACTGGCAGCGCTCGACTCATCCGCGCCACCCGCCACTTCATTGGCCACTTGCCCGATATTGATCACGTTACGGTTGATGTCATCCGCCACCGCGCTCTGTTCCTCGGCCGCACTCGCAATCTGCGTGTTCATGTCATTGATCACCGACACTGCTTGAGTAATCGTCTCCAGTGCCTCGGCCGCTTTCGCCGCATGCTGTACGCTTTCGTCGGTGCGGTTCTGACTGTCCTCCATGACTCGCACCACATCGCGCGTGCCTTGTTGCAACTGCTGGATCATGGTCTGGATTTCTTCAGTGGCCTTCTGGGTTTTCTGCGCCAGGTTGCGCACTTCATCAGCCACAACCGCAAAACCGCGACCCTGTTCACCGGCCCGTGCCGCTTCGATGGCCGCGTTCAAGGCCAGCAGGTTGGTCTGTTCGGCAATCCCGCGAATGGCGGTCAGGATCGCGTTGATGTTCTCGCTGTCCTTGGCCAGGGTTTGCACCACGCCAACGGCCTTGCCGATTTCTACCGCCAGCACGCCAATGGAGTTCGAGGTGTCCCGAACGATTTGCATACCTTGCGCGGCTGCCTTATCGGCATGGCTGGCGGCTTGCGCGGCCTGGGTCGCGTTGCGTGCCACGTCTTGCGCGGTAGCGGTCATTTCATGCACCGCCGTCGCCACCTGATCAATCTCGGCCATTTGCTTCTGCACGCCGATGTTGGTGCGGATGGCGATGTCGGCGGTGTGTTCCGACGAATCGCTGACGCTCTGCACTGAGGTCACGACTTGCGTGATCATCGCCTGCAACTTGGCCAGGAAAGTGTTGAAGCCTTTGGCGATCGAGCCCAACTCATCGGCGCGATCACTGGTCAGGCGGCGCGTCAGGTCGCCTTCACCCTTGGCGATATCGTCGAGCATCGCCACCATTTGCTTGAGCGGACGGGCAATGCCGTGGCCCACCAGCCAGATCACCAGCAAGCCGATACCGGCGATCAGCAGGCCTACCATGGCCATGCCGAAGGTGTCGGATTTGCGTTGGGTGTCCAGGTCACCCTGAAGTTTTTGCAGGTCTGCCATCACTGCATTCAGCGGCAGTTGCAACATCAGAGTCCAGCGTGCATCGGTCTGGCCGATGCCGAACGGCAGGTACAACTCGATCCGGCCCTGGGCTTTGTCGACGGTATAGGTCACTTCGCCGCGCTTGAGATTGGCCATGTTGGCAATCTGCTGGCTGTCGAGGATGTCGCTGACTTTTTCGCCGAATTTGCTCGGGTCCTTGGTGTAGGCAACGATCCGTCCGTTGCCGCCAATCAGCGCCATCACCCCTGAGCCACCGTAGAGTTTCTGGTTGGCGCCCAGGAGCATCTCCTGAATGAAGTTCACCGACAGGTCGGCGCCGACAATGCCCTGGAACGCGCCGTTGAGCATGATCGGTTCAATGAAGGAGGCGAGCATGACGATCTTGTCGCCGACTTTGTAGGGCGCCGGATCGATTACGCAGGGCTTTTTGGTTTCTTTGGAGCACAGGTAGTATTCGCTGGCGCGAACCCCGGTGGACAGGGTTTTCTGGTCGTCGACGTCCACCAGTTTGTCCAGGCCCAGGCTGCCGTCTTCGTTGCGGAACCACCAGGGCAGGAAGCGTCCGTTGCTGGCGTCGATCCCCACCACCTTGGTGCCGACGTAGGCAGTGTCGTTGTGGTCGAGCGCGTCTTTTTCCCAGCCGATGTAGGTGCCGAGGATTTTCGGGTTTTTGGCCACGTTTTCCTTGATCAGGCTGATCAACTGCTCACGGCTCAGGCTCAGTTGTGGCTGGCCATCGGCGCCGGGTGTGCCGATCAACGTATTGACCCGCACCAGGCCTCCGGCAATCAGCAGCGGCGCTTCGAGTTCACGCTGAATCTGGCTGACCTGGGTTTGTGCCAGGGACGTCAGGCGCTGTTCGATGACTTGTTCGAATTGCGCTTGGGTCCGCTCCTGCACCATGTCTTGCGTCCGGGCGCCGGAAAACAGGGCATAGAGCACCAGCGCGGCCACGACGCTAAGAACGATAGCGCCGGCGAGGGCTGCCACGGAAAACTGGATCGACTTGAATTTCATGGGTGCTCCGCACGCAAGAGGACGACTGCGAAGGTGTATCGGCCGGGGGCTTGGTGGGCATGAGCAGGTGGGCGGCAAAATGGATGATTTGGAGTGGCTGATGTCGTAAATGAATCAATGCGCAGCGTTATTGGCCGCAGCGGGTGTCGGAATGTGAATTTTTTCCTACGGACGTGAGAGCTTTATCTGAAATGTGCGTCTACAGCTTTGTTGTATCTGGCGTCGATACAATTCCACGCCTAGGATACGCAGCATGTTTTCCGGGAGTTTTTTGATGAGCAAGAGATTGGTTTTGTGTGCGCTGAGCGCGAGTCTGCTGCTCGCCGGTTGTCAGTCGGTCAATACCACCAGCGGTGGCGCGGTCGGTGTTGAACGCAAGCAATATATGTTCAGCATGCTGTCCTCCGACGAGGTCAACCAGATGTATGCCCAGTCTTATCAAAAGACTGTCGGCGAGGCGAACAGCAAGGGCGTGCTGGACAAGACCAGTAACGACGCCAAACGCATCCAGATCATCGCGGACCGGTTGATTGCCCAAGCTCCGGTTTTTCGCCCGGATTCGGCCCAGTGGAAATGGGAAGTCAACCTGATCAAGAGCGATGAACTCAATGCCAACTGCGGGCCTGGCGGCAAGATCATTTTCTACTCCGGGCTGATGGACAGCCTGCAACTCACTGATGATGAAATCGCCGCGATCCTGGGCCATGAAATCGCCCACGCCCTGCGCGAGCATGGCCGTGAAGCGATGTCCAAGGCATACGGGGTCGAGATGGCCAAGCAGGGCGCCGGAGCGTTGCTCGGTCTGGGCCAGGACAGCCTGGCCCTGGCGGACACCGTGGCGGAATACGGCATGACCTTGCCCAACAGTCGCGCCAATGAAAACGAAGCTGACCTGATCGGTCTCGAACTGGCCGCCCGTGCCGGTTACAACCCGAACGCCGCAATCACGCTGTGGAACAAGATGAGCAAAGTCTCGGAAGGCGCGCCTCCCGAGTTCTTGAGCACTCACCCGGCTTCGTCCAGCCGGATTGCTTCGTTGCAGGCGGCGATTCCGAAGGTGATGCCGTTGTACGAGAAAGCGCGTAAATCCTGAGGTTTTTACCTCGTCAGTGAGGGCCTCATCGCGAGCAAGCTCGCTCCCACAGGGTTAGTATCGATCACAAAACCAATGTGGGAGCGAGCTTGCTCGCGATGAACGATGACGCGGTCTACCGGGTTAAACCCACCCGCTGCTCTGCATCGCCTTGTACACCGCAACAATCGCCAGGACGAAAAATGCCGATGCCGCCAGGCGACGGATCAGGGTCAACGGCAGTTTGTCCGCCGCAAAATTACCGGCCAGAACCACTGGCACGTTGGCAATCAACATCCCCGCGGTGGTGCCAATGATCACCAGCCACAGTTCCGGGTATTGCGCAGCGAGCATCACGGTGGCGACTTGCGTCTTGTCGCCCATTTCGGCCAGGAAAAACGCGATCAATGTCGTCAGGAACGGTCCGAACTTGCGGGCCGTGCTGCCTTCGTCGTCATCCATCTTGTCCGGCACCAGGGTCCAGAGTGCCGTCGCTGTGAAGCTCGCGGCCAGGATCCAGTGCAACACCGCATCCGAGAAGAAGCTGCCGAACCAGGCACCTACCGCGCCGGCTGCCGCATGGTTGGCCAGGGTCGCGGCAACGATACCGGCGATGATGGGCCAGGGCTTGCGAAAGCGGGCAGCAAGAATGAGCGCGAGCAGTTGCGTCTTGTCGCCGATTTCGGCCAAGGCAACGATTGCGGTGGGAACGAGCAGAGAGTCCAACATCAGGTTTTTTCCTAAGGGGCGGGTCGACACGGCTATGACACGTACAGCCTTCCCGCCCCGGGTAAGGTGTTCGTGTCATAGGTCTTGTCAAACCCTGCGATCCGCATGGTGCGGACCCTTGGGTCGCATACGCCATGGTCTGTTGACCAAGTATGTTGACGTATGCCGGACGAGCATGGCGCTCGTGGGAGACTACTCCCCTAGGACGGGGCGGATTCTGCCTAGGCAGAATCCATTCGGCAAGCACTAATTTCTTAGCCGCGTTTGGCCCGATAAATTCTGAACCCCTGTCCCTCAGCCTTGATTGCACAGATGCCCAGGTGTTCCTCGATCAGTGGCTGGTACTTCAGGAAGCTGTTCGCTACCAAGCGCAGTTCGCCACCGTTTTTCAGATGTTTAGCCGCTTTTCGCAGCAAGTTTTCGGTGGCGAAGTAGTCGGTGTGGACGCCGACATGGAACGGCGGGTTGCTCAGAATCGCGCTCAAACCCATCGGCGCCGCGTCGATACCGTCGCCGGTAATCACCTCGGCTTCCAGACCATTGGCGGCCAGTGTCAGGCGACTGCTGGCGGCGGCAAACGCATCCACATCGAGCAACGTGACCTGATTGTGCGGATAACGACGCTTCACCGCAGCGCCCAACACACCGGCGCCGCAACCAAAGTCGAGCAAGTGGCCGCTTGGCAACTTGTCCAGGTGCTCCAGCAGCAATGCGCTGCCACGATCGAGGCGACCATGACTGAATACGCCCGGCAGGCTGATGACTTTCAGCGGGCCTTCGGCCAGCGGCAACTCATAGGTCTGAGCCAGACTTTCCAGCGACTTGGCTTCTGGCGCGTTGGCCACCGTCACCAGCCACAGCTGGCAATGCCGTGCGCTGTCGAGTTTGCGCGGTTTTCCGAACGGGTTCAGTTGCTTGGCCGCCCCTTCTATGCCGCTGCGTTTTTCGCCCACCAGGTACAGTTCACGACCGGCCAGGCGCGAGGCGAGGGCATTGAGGATGTAGTCAGTCAGGTCCTTGGACTTGGGCAGAAACACCACCGCCGTCTCGAACTCACGCTTGGGTGCATTCACACCAAAATGGCTGCGTCCTGCAAAACGTGCGTCCAGCGCCGCTTGATCGCCGGCGTGCCAGCACCAACCATGGGCCTGGGGCAAGCGGCCCAGCAGATCGTCGGCGGGCAAACCGGCCAACAACACCGAACCCTGGAATAACTCGGCCTGACGAAGCAGTACTTCACTGCGCGGATCCATAACTGCTCCTGTGAAAAAAAGTGCCGCAGTCTATCAACTGACGACCCGCAGCGCTTTACCGCTGAAAAATCCCTGCGCGTTTTCGGTCAACTGACCGACGATCCGCTGCCGCGCCTCGCGACTGCCCCAGGCATTGTGCGGCGTGACGATCAGCCGTGGGATGTCATGGGCCAGCAAGGGATTGCCATGGGTCGGAGGCTCGACGCTCAACACGTCAGTGGCCGCGCCGCCCAGATGACCGTTGCGCAAGGCATCGGCCAGCGCCTGCTCATCGATCAAGCCGCCGCGAGCGGTGTTGACCACGAAGGCGCCGGGTTTCATCGATGCCAGCTCCCGGGCCCCGATGAAGTGGCGGGTGTGTTCGTTGAGCGGGCAGTGCAGGGTCAGGGCATCGATTTGTGGCAGCAGTTCGTCCAGTGGCAAACGATCCGCTCGGGCAGGGCGGCCTGGGATCTGCCCCAGCAATACGCACATGCCGAACGCTTCAGCCAGCCGCGCCACTGCTCCGCCCAGTTCACCGTGGCCGAGCAGGCCAAGGGTTTTACCTTCCAGTTCGACAATCGGGTAATCCAGCAGGCAGAACTGTTTCGCTTGCTGCCAGCGACCGTCAGCCACCGCTTTTTGATAGTCGGCCAGGCGTGTCGCCAGGTTGAGCAGCAACATGATCGTGTGCTGCGCCACCGATGGCGTGCCGTACCCCTGACAGTTGCAGACCGTGATGCCGTGAGCGCGAGCGGCCGCGAGATCGACGTTGTTGGTGCCGGTGGCGGTGATCAGGATCAGCTTCAGTTCGGGGCTGGCGGCAATGGCGGTGGCATCGATCAGGATCTTGTTGCTGATGGCTACCGTGGCGCCCTTGAGGCGTTCGATGACTTGTTCCGGCGCGGTTTGAGCGAACAGCTGCAAATCGTCAAAGCAGTCGCGCAACGGGCTGAGGTCGAGGTCACCCAGGTCCAGGGACGGATGGTCGAGGAAAACGGCGCGGCGAGAGTTCGTCATCAACTGTACCTTTTGTGCGTTGAACTGAAGGCGTAATCTGCCGAGCCTATCAGATGAAACAAATGGTTACGCAGTACCAGACTGCATACTGGCCTCTTGTGGGAGCGAGCTTGCTCGCGATGACGCAGTGTCAGGCGATATTTGTGTCAGCTGATAGACCGCTATCGCGAGCAAGCTCGCTCCCACAGGGGATGCCGTAAGCCTTGTGAGTTTCATTTCGACCGATCTGCCCTAAAAGGAGCCCCTATGTACTGGACAGAATTCTTGACCGTTGCCTTGATTCACTTGCTTGCCGTGGCCAGTCCCGGCCCGGACTTCGCTGTCGTGGTGCGTGAAAGCGTGACCCACGGTCGTCGCGCGGGCACCTGGACGGCGCTGGGCGTCGGCACGGCGATTTTCCTGCACGTGGGGTATTCGCTGCTGGGTATCGGCCTGATCGTGTCGCAGTCGATCGTGCTGTTCAACGCCCTGAAATGGGCCGCCGCCGCTTACCTGCTGTACATCGGCTACAAAGCCTTGCGGGCGCAACCGGCCAAACCCGCCGCTGACGACCTGCACAAGGAAGCCGGCGAACGCACGGCGCGTGGCGCCTTCACCTCGGGTTTTGTGACCAACGGCCTGAACCCGAAAGCCACGCTGTTCTTTTTGTCCCTGTTCACCGTGGTGATCAACCCACACACGCCATTGACGGTACAGGCCGGCTACGGGATTTACCTCGCGGCGGCGACAGCGGTCTGGTTCTGCCTGGTGGCACGGTTGTTCAGCCAGCAACGCGTTCGCGCCGGTTTCGCCCGCATGGGCCACTGGTTCGACCGGACCATGGGCGTGGTATTGATCGCCATCGGCGTGAAACTCGCCTTCACCGAGATGCATTGATCGGGCAAACCTTTCGGACAGAGCATTCCTGCAAATGCTGGCGCAAAGCTAGCATTTGTACGACTCTGCAAATCATTCCTTTGGCTGATTTGGCCGGCGTATAAGGGTTCTAGAGTACTAACCTCTAAAGCCAACACCGTGCAGTCAGGAAAAGGGATTCTTATGTTGCAGACTCGCGTTATCCCCCCAGCCGAAGGCGCTTACCAGTATCCGCTGCTGATCAAGCGGCTGCTGATGTCCGGCGCTCGTTACGAGAAAACCCGCGAGATCATTTACCGCGACCAGTTGCGGTACAGCTATCCGACCCTGATCGAACGGGTCGCACGGCTGGCCAACGTGCTGACGGAGGCCGGGGTCAAGGCCGGCGATACCGTGGCGGTAATGGACTGGGACAGCCATCGTTATCTGGAATGCATGTTTGCCATCCCGATGATCGGCGCGGTGATTCACACCATCAACGTGCGCCTGTCGCCGGAACAGATCCTCTACACCATGAACCACGCGCAGGACCGCTTCGTGCTGGTCAACAGCGAGTTCGTCGGGCTGTACCAGGCGATTGCCGGACACCTGACCACGGTGGAGAAAACCCTGCTGCTGACCGACCTGCCGGAAAAAACCGCCGACCTGCCCAATCTGGTCGGCGAGTACGAGCAATTGCTGGCGGCTGCCAGTACGCAGTACGACTTCCAGGACTTCGACGAGAACTCGGTCGCAACCACTTTCTACACCACCGGCACCACCGGCAACCCCAAAGGCGTGTATTTCACCCATCGGCAGCTGGTGCTCCACACCATGGGCGTGTCGACCATCATGGGCGCCATCGACAGCGTGCGCCTGTTGGGCACCAACGATGTCTACATGCCGATCACCCCGATGTTCCACGTGCACGCCTGGGGCTTGCCGTATGTGGCGACCATGCTTGGGCTCAAGCAGGTTTACCCTGGCCGTTACGACCCTGAATACCTGGTGGAGCTGTGGCGCAAGGAAAAGGTCACCTTTTCCCACTGCGTGCCGACCATTCTGCAGATGGTCCTGAATTCGAAGGCAGCTCAAGGCACCGATTTCGGCGGCTGGAAAATCGTCATCGGCGGCAGTGCGCTGAACCGCACGCTGTACGAAGCGGCCAAGGCCAAGGGCATTCAGCTGACCGCGGCGTATGGCATGTCGGAAACCGGGCCGTTGGTATCGTGTGCTCATCTCAATGACGAACTGATGGCCGGCACCGAGGACGAACGCACCACGTATCGCATCAAGGCGGGCGTGCCGGGGCCATTGGTGGAGGCGGCCATTGTCGATACCGACGGCAACTTCCTGCCCGCCGATGGTGAGACCCAGGGCGAACTGGTGTTGCGCGCACCGTGGCTCACCGAGGGTTATTTCAACGAACCGCAGAAGGGCGCCGAGCTCTGGGCCGGGGGCTGGCTGCACACTGGCGACGTGGCGACGCTGGACAGCATGGGCGTGATCGACATTCGCGACCGTATCAAGGACGTGATCAAGACCGGCGGCGAGTGGATCTCCTCCCTGGACCTTGAAGACCTGATCAGCCGCCATGTAGCGGTACGCGAAGTAGCAGTGGTGGGCATCGCTGATCCACAGTGGGGCGAACGCCCGTTTGCGCTGCTGGTGATCCGCGAAGGGCATGAGATCGGGGCCAGGGAGCTCAAGGAACACCTCAAGCCCTTCGTCGAGTTGGGACACCTGAGCAAGTGGGCGATCCCGAGCCAGATCGCCCTTGTTACTGAAATTCCCAAGACCAGTGTCGGCAAGCTCGACAAGAAGCGTATCCGCGTCGACATTACCGAATGGCAGGCTAACAACAGCGCCTTCCTCTCGACGCTTTAAGCGTCTTCTGGCGTGCCCGAAAGGGCACGCCAGCCCCACCAAGCAAGCGCTTGGCTTGTTTAATTCGGATTTTCAGCCATCCTTGCCGTGCCGACAGGTGTCGGACTGGCGAAAGGACTGTTCCAGAGTGGCTGGCAGCTGCAAATCACACTTTAGAGGGATCAAGCTCTACTACCTGCTGGCTATAGTCCGCTCAAGGATTTTTAAGAACGGAGCAAACGCACAAAACGGGGCGATGCAATTTTGGAGTGACTTCGGGACGCCATGGCTCCCCGTCACCCACAACGTTTTTAGAAGTGCTCACTGCCATAACAATAATGCACATGGAGTAGCGTCGATGACATCAGTAAACAAGTTCTGGCGCCGGGCGAAATTGCCCCTGGCGGTCAGTCTCGCCTCTTCGCTCGCCGGGCCTGCATTCGGCGTCAGTTTCAACGTTGGTGAAATCGAAGGTCAGTTCGACTCGTCGCTCTCCCTGGGGATGAGTGTGTCGACCCAACAGCCGAACAAGAACCTGATCGGCGTGAACAACGGCGGGCAGGGCCTGTCCCAGACCTCCGATGACGGCCACCTGAACTTCAAGAGCGGCCAAGCCTTTTCGAAGATCTTCAAGGGCATCCATGACCTTGAATTGAAATATGGCGATACCGGCGTGTTTGTCCGGGGCAAATACTGGTACGACTTCGCGCTGCAAAACGAAGACCTGGAATTCAAGAACGTCAGCAACGACGGCCGCAAGGAAGGCGCCAAATCCTCTGGCGGGCAAATCCTCGACGCCTTCATCTATCACAACTACTCCATTGCCGATCAGCCGGGTTCCGTGCGTCTGGGCAAGCAGGTGGTGAGCTGGGGTGAAAGTACCTTCATCGGCGGCGGCATCAACTCGATCAACCCGATCGATGTGTCCGCGTTCCGTCGCCCGGGTGCCGAGATCAAGGAAGGCCTGATCCCGGTCAACATGTTCTACGTGTCCCAGAGCCTGACCGAAAACCTGTCGGCCGAAGCGTTCTACCAGTTGGAATGGGACCAGACTGTCGTCGACAACTGCGGCACATTCTTCTCGCAGCCCGACATCATTGCCGATGGTTGCAATAACAACCTGCGCGTACTGAACAAGCGCTCGACGATTCCAGGCATCGCGCTGGGCCCGTTGGCTGCCAACGGTGTCGACGTCAACGAGGAAGGTGTTCTGGTCCGGCGTGGCGGTGATCGTGATGCACGCGACAGCGGCCAGTGGGGCGCTTCCTTCAAGTACATGTTCGATCCGCTGGACACCGAGTTCGGTGCCTACTTCATGAACTACCACAGCCGTGCGCCGATCTTCAGCGCCACGGGTGCGCCGCAGTCGGTCTACAACGGCGTGGCGGCATTGCCAGGTCCGTTCCAGGCGCTGGGGCCGTTGGTGGTCGCGGGTAACTCGCAGTACTTCGTCGAATACCCTGAGGACATTCGCCTCTACGGTCTGAGCTTCTCCACCACCCTGCCTACCGGTACGGCGTGGAGCGGTGAGGTCAGCTACCGTCCGAATGCACCGGTGCAGTTGAACTCCACCGACATTCTGTTCGCCGGCATTCGTCCTCTGGGCAACGGCAATGCGAATAATCCTTTGACCAATGCTTCGTTGCTCTCTGCCGCGCCGGGCACTGACCTGCATGGTTATCGTCGCAAAGAGGTCACGCAATTCCAGACCACCCTGACGCACTTTTTCGATCAAGTCATGGGTGCCAGCCGTCTTACGCTGGTCGGCGAAGTGGGCGTGACCCATGTCGGCGGGCTGGAAAGTACCTCTGACGTTCGTTATGGCCGTGATCCGGTCTACGGTCCGGGTGAACTGCCGGCCTCGGGCGCTCTGGACACCTGTATTGCACTCAATACCAGCACCATCAACGGTGCCGGCGCGGGTGCTGCCACGAACAACCGCAGCCGCAACTGCACCAACGAAGGCTTCACCACGCCGACTTCGTGGGGCTATCGCGGTCGTGCGATCTGGGAATACAACGACGTTTTTGCCGGTGTGAACCTCAAGCCGAACGTGGCTTGGTCCCACGACGTCAGCGGTTACTCGCCAGGCCCTGGCGGCAACTTCGAGGAAGGTCGTAAAGCGGTGAGCCTGGGCGTCGATGCCGAGTACCAGAACACCTACACCGCGAGTCTGGCGTACACCAACTTCTTTGATGGCAAGTACACCACTGTCGATGATCGCGATTTCGTAGCGCTCAGCGTCGGCGTGAACTTCTAAGCACTGTTTTTTCAGGACGAACACACATATGAAAATAACAAAGAGTCTGTTCCACGCCGGTGTTCTGGGGCTTTCGCTGCTGGCAACCAGCGTCATGGCGGCGGTCCCCGCTGCCGAAGCGGACAAGCTGGGCAAAAGCCTGACCCCGATGGGGGCCGAGATGGCGGGCAACGCCGACGGTTCGATTCCAGCCTGGAAGCCGATGGCGAAAACCGCCGGCACCGTCGACGGAAAAGGCTTCCTGTCTGACCCGTACGCCAGTGAAAAACCACTGTTTACGATCACGGCGAAAAACGTCGATCAGTACAAGGACAAGCTCGCTCCGGGTCAGTACGCGATGTTCAAGCGCTACCCGGAAACCTTCAAGATGCCGGTTTACCCGTCCCATCGCGGCGCGACCGTGCCGGATGACGTGTTCGCCGCGATCAAGAAAAACGCCACCGCCACTAACCTGGTGTCTGGCGGCAACGGTCTGGAAAACTTTGAAACCGCGGTACCGTTTCCGATTCCAAAGAGCGGCGTTGAAGTCATCTGGAACCACATCACCCGCTATCGCGGTGGCAGCGTGACCCGTCTGGTGACCCAGGCCACGCCGCAGCCAAACGGCTCGTACAGCCTGGTGTACTTCCAGGACCAGTTCGTGTTCCGCGACAAGATGAAAGACTACGACCCGAAAAACCCGGGCAACATCCTGTTCTACTTCAAGCAGAAAGTGACTGCGCCGGCACGTCTGGCCGGTGGTGTGCTGCTGGTACACGAAACCCTCGACCAGGTGAAAGAACCGCGTTCGGCGTGGGTCTACAACGCCGGTCAACGTCGCGTGCGTCGTGCGCCACAAGTGTCCTATGACGGGCCGGGTACTGCGGCGGATGGCCTGCGGACCTCCGACAACCTGGACATGTACAACGGCGCGCCGGATCGTTACGACTGGAAGCTCGAAGGCAAGAAAGAGATGTACATCGCCTCCGACAGCTACAAGCTCGATTCGCCGCAACTCAAGTACGACGACATCATCAAGGCCGGCCACATCAACCAGGATCTGGCTCGCTACGAGCTGCGCCGAGTCTGGCATGTAGTGGCAACCTTGAAGGAAGGTCAGCGTCACATCTATGCCAAACGTGACTTCTACATCGACGAAGACACCTGGCAGGCAGCGGTGATCGATCACTACGACGGTCGTAATCAACTGTGGCGCGTGGCGGAAGCCCACTCCCAGAACTACTACAACGTTCAAGTGCCGTGGTACACCCTGGAAACCTTGTACGACCTGCAATCGGGCCGTTACCTGGCACTGGGCATGAAGAACGAAGAGAAGTCGGCGTATGACTTCGGCTTCACCGCAACTACCAGCGATTTCACACCTGCTGCGTTGCGTCAGGACGGGGTTCGCTAACCTGCACTGAACAGAGGCCGCATCCTCGAAAAACGCCCCGACTGGTTCGGGGCGTTTTTTTGCCTGGATTTTTTCCATGAGTCTTCGGTGCCTTTGACGCCCCCATCGCGAGCAAGCTCGCTCCCATAGGTAACGCGCTTGTCCATAAAAGTGCGATCGACTGTGGGAGCGAGCTTGCTCGCGATGGGGGCGACTCGGTCTGCCAGGAAAACACCATCGCAGGCCGGACACTTTTGCTTGTATTCTTTTTGTAGCCATTTGTAGCAATAACCTTCATTCCCTCTTCGTTTACCGCTAGTCTGCGGACATCTGCAACGCCGCCATCCGTATTTCAAACAAGAGCCGGCCATGACTGATCTGTCCCCACTCCCGGGCCCTGCAAGCGCTGCCGTCGCGGCACTGGAAGGGCGCTTTTTCCGGCCCCCGTTACCTGACGGCCATGTATTGCGGCCTCGTCTGTGCGAGCGCCTGAGTGCCGGCCTCGGTGGCAGGCTGTTGCTGGTCAGTGCGCCCGCCGGGTTCGGCAAGAGCTCATTGGCGGTGGAGTTCTGTCAGGGGCTGCCGGCCCATTGGCAAAGCCTGTGGCTGGGGTTGAGTCCTCGAGACAGCGACCCTGGCCGTTTCCTTGAGCGCTTGCTCGAAGGTCTTCAGGATTACTTTCCGACACTGGGCAGCCAGGCGCTGGGCCTGCTGAAAATGCGCCAACGCCATCAGCCGTTCGCCTTCGAGGAATGGCTGGACGGTTTGCTTGACGAGCTGGCCATTCATCTTTCGCCCATGACACCTTTGTTACTGGTGCTGGATGACTACCATCTGGCCCAAGGCCCGGTGCTCGATCGCTGCCTGCAGTTTTTCCTCAATCATTTGCCCGAGGGCTTGCTGGTCATGGTGACCAGTCGACAACGTCCGGACTGGCACCTGGCGCGTTTGCGCCTGTCGCGCCAACTGCTCGAGTTGCATGAGCAGGACCTTCGACTGACTCACGACGAAGCCCTGACGTTGCTCGACCGACACAGCAGTTCATTGCGTGGCGAGGCCCTGGAAAATCTGATTCAGCGCAGTGAAGGCTGGGTCGCCGGCCTGCGTTTCTGGCTGCTGGCGGCCTCCGAGGCGGGTACCGACACTGCGTTGCCTCAGTCTTTGCACGGTGGGGAAGGGCTGATTCGCGATTACCTGCTCGAAGAAGTCATCGATTGCCTGCCTGCCGAAGTGCAGTCATTTCTGTACGACACCGCGCCTCAGGAGCGTTTTTGCAGCGAGCTCTGCGACGCCATCCGCGAAGCCCATGACAGTGCCGACATCCTGCGTTTCCTTCAGGCACACCAGGTGTTCCTGGTGCCGCTGGACGAGCACGGCCATTGGTATCGCTATCACCACCTGTTTTCCGACCTGCTGCGCACCCGTCCCATCGCGCAGACGATCGTGCCGGCCGCCAGCCTGCATCTGCGCGCCTGTCGCTGGTTCAATGCACAAGGGCTGCTCGACGAGGCCGTTGAGCAGGCGTTGCGCGCCGGGCACTTGGACGTTGCGGCGAACCTGGTGCAAAACCTTTCTGAAGAACAATTGCTCGCCGAGCAGAACGTCGGCATGTTGCTGCGCTGGAAAATGGACTTGCCCGATAGCCTGCTGATCAGCACGCCGCGGCTGATCGTGCTCTACAGCTGGGCGCTGGGGCTGGCCTGTCAGCTGGATGCTGCCGAGGAGCTGGCGGCCCACTTGAGTCGTTTCCTGCCAGCCCCGTCGGCCACCGCGCAGAAGTCCATGCTGGCGCAATGGCTGGCCCTGAGCGGCATCATCGCCCGAGGGCGAGGCAATCGCGCGCTCACGCAGCTTTACTGCACCGAAGCGCTGCAGAGCCTCCCGGCCAAGCGCTACGGGCAACGGCTGATGTGCCTTTCGACCCTGTCCAACCTGGCGATCGCCGACGGCGATTTGTGGCGTGCCCGCAGCCTGAATCGCGAGTCGCTGGAGTTGGCACAGCGAGTCGGCAACCCGCTGTTCGAAGCGCTGGCCCATTACGACCGCGCGCGCGTGCTTCAAGCGCGTGGGGAAATCCTGCGTTCGTTGCAGGAAGTGCGTCAGGGGCTGCAGCGTCTGCAAGGATTGTCGCCGCAACGGCTTTATGCGGTGCGTGCACGCTTGACCCTGTACGAAGGTTTTCTCTTGGCCGTGCGCTTGCAACCGCAAGCTGCGCGGGCGCGTTTGCAAGCGGGATTGAGTGAAGCCCGCGCCTGTCGCGATATCAGCGTGTTGATTGGCCACTGCGTGATCGCCCGGCTCGAAGGCAGCAGCGGCGAATTCGCCAAAGCCTTCGCCGAACTCGCCGAAGCCGAACGCCTGATGCACATCTGGGACGTGCCGCCGATTTACTACCTGGCGATGATCACGCTGGTCAAATGCGAACTCTGGCTGGCCCAGGGGCGCACCGATCTGGCGGAAGCCTGGCTGTCACGGCTGGGCCAGACTTACAACGGTGAACACGCGGCCGCACCGCCGGAATTTCATCCTCAACTGCCGCTGCATATCGAGTTGCAGCAAGCGTTGCTCGAGGTGATTCAGGGGCAACCGATGCTGGCCGAAGGGCGTTTGAATGCGTTGCTTGAACAAGGGCAGACATCGGGACGGCAAATGCTCAGCGTGATGGCGTTGGCGCAGAAAATAACCTTGTTGCTGGCGGCCGGGCGTGAGCCGGAAGCACGCAAGGCGTTGGTTCAGGCGCTGGAAGCGGCAGCCGGCGGGGTCCTGCAACCGTTTGACGGGTTGTTGACTGCACACCCGGATTGGCTGCGGGGTCAACTGCAACTGTTTCCGCCGACCGTTGTGTCGCAAAACCTGACTGAAAAACTTCCGGCCACGGCTGCTCGCCCGGCCTTGGAGTCATCGCCTGGGGCCGAACAGCTCAGCGCACGTGAGCTGGCCGTTTTGCGCCTGATCGCCCAAGGTTGCTCCAACCAGGAAATCAGCGACCAGTTGTTCATCTCACTGCACACGGTCAAGACCCACGCGAGTCATATCAACAGCAAGCTTGGGGTGGAGCGGCGTACGCAGGCGGTTGCCCGGGCGAAGGAGTTGGGGGTGTTGGCCTAGTCCAAACCTGCGCCCAAGCTTCAACGCAAACGCCGCGAGCAAGTCGGGAGGGCGTATTTGTTTGTACTCCCGCGCCGTTTCGGCGAGGCGTAGAATCCTCAAGCCACACTCACAGCCTTCCGTCTGATACAGGCCAACGACTTCCCATGACTGTTCCAACCCCCGTACTCATCCGCGAAACCTTCCCCGTTGGCCCTTTGCAGTGCAACTGCACGATCATCGGCGACCCGATCACCAAGAAAGCGATCGTGGTCGATCCGGGCGGCAATCATGAGTTGATCCTGGCGCGCCTCGACGCCTTGGGCCTGAAAGTCGTCAGCATCATCCACACCCATGCGCATCTGGATCACTTCCTGGCCTCCGGTCAGCTCAAGGAGAAAACCGGCGCGACCTTGCACCTGCATAAAGAAGATCAGTTCCTCTGGGACAATCTGGAAATGCAGTGCCAGATGTTCGGTGTGCCTTATACGCCAGTGCCGTCACCCGACTGCTGGTTGGCCGACGATGAAGAACTGGCTTGCGGCTGCGGCGTGGCATTGCATACGCCGGGCCATACGCCAGGTTCCATGAGCTTTTGGTTTTCCGAGGCTAAGCTGCTGATAGCCGGCGACACGTTGTTTCGTCGTGGAGTCGGGCGCACGGATCTGTGGGGGGGCGATCAGGCGACTATCGTGCGGTCGATCAAGCAGCGGCTGTATACCCTCGATGAAGATGCGACCGTCGTGACCGGGCATGGTCCGGACACACGACTGGGCGATGAAATGCGCGAAAACCCTTTTGTTCGCGCCTGATTTGTAACAGGTGGAATTTTTGACGGGCGAAATGATCCAACGCCCGCAAAGGTCCAATGCCTGATCCGTTGCACCCTAGAATGCAAAAGTAGGAGCTCTTAATGTTCACCAAGCAGCGTTTGATTATTGTCGCTACGGCTGTTGCCTTGCTGTCTGGCTGCGCCTCGCCCAATCCTTATGACAATCAGGGCCAGGCCAACGGTGGTGGCTCCGAGGGCATGAGCAAGACCGCTAAATATGGCGGTCTGGGTGCCTTGGCCGGTGCCTTGGCGGGTGCTGCCATCAACCACGACAACCGTGGCAAGGGCGCGCTGATTGGCGCCGCTGTCGTGGGTGCTTCCGCTGCCGGGTATGGTTACTACGCCGACCAGCAAGAGAAAAAACTGCGGGCCAGCATGGCCAACACCGGTGTCGAAGTGCAGCGCCAGGGTGACCAGATCAAGCTGATCATGCCGGGCAACATCACGTTCGCGACCGATTCGGCGAACATCGCTTCCAGCTTCTACCAGCCGTTGAATAGCCTGGCGGGCTCGCTCAAGGAGTTCAACCAGAACCAGATCGAGATCGTCGGCTACACCGACAGCACTGGCAGCCGTCAGCACAACATGGACCTGTCCCAGCGTCGTGCGCAGAGCGTGGCGACTTACCTGACCTCGCAAGGTGTCAGCGGCACCAACCTTTCAGCCCGTGGCGCCGGCCCGGATAACCCGATTGCCAGCAACGGCGACGCCAATGGCCGAGCGCAGAACCGTCGGGTCGAAGTCAACCTGAAGGCGATTCCGGGTCAGCAGTATCCGCAGCAATAAACGCGTTACCTTTACTGACCTGACTGAACCCCAGGCGTAAAAAAGCCCCCGGACAATCACTTGTCCGGGGGCTTTTTCATGTCGCGCGAAACCTGATTATTTCTTCAGGCCGTAATGTTCATCGAGCATGCCCGGCGCGTTCGGGGCTTTTGGGGCGTAATCGCGAGGCGGTTCCTGATTGCGCGGAGGCGTCAGGCGCTCCCGTGGCGCTACGGTCGCATCGGAATGCAGGGCGGCCAGCAAGCGTTGGCGAGTCTGCTCGTCCAGGGCCAGGCGGTTGGCGCCCTCGGCGAGGTGATCCTGCACTTCCTGATAGCTCGCAGTCAGTTTCTTGACCAGGTTTGCAGTGCTGTTGAAGTGGGTGACCACCTCATTCTGATAACTGTCGAAACGTTCCTGAATGTCATCCAGCTGACGTTGTGTGCTGCTCGGCGCAGCATTCGGCACCAGGCGAGCGATCAGGAAACCTATGGCGACACCCACAACCAGGGCAAGAGTCGGCAACAACCAAACTAAGAGCGAGTGTTCCACGAGTCCTTCCTCTATAAACGGCTTTGCTTTACGTTAACGGCTCGAACCTGCGCTGTATACCGCGATTCACTCGCAATAGATTGGCACAGACAATTTGCTAGACGAGTCGACCCGATTTGAGGTCACGGAGTTCCTTCCTTGCTTATGCGCGAAACCCCTGTATTGATTGATGGCCCGGTCGGTCAATTGGAAAGTTTGTACCTGGATAACGAGCAGCCTCGAGGCCTGGCACTGATCTGCCATCCGAATCCGGTGCAGGGCGGCACCATGCTCAACAAAGTGGTCTCGACCCTGCAGCGCACCGCGCGCGACGCCGGTTTGATTACTTTACGTTTCAACTACCGTGGTGTCGGTGCCAGTGAAGGCGCCCACGACATGGGTACCGGCGAAGTCGACGATGCCCAGGCCGCGGCCGAGTGGCTGCGGGCCAGGCACCCGGACTTGCCGTTGACGCTGTTCGGTTTCTCCTTCGGCGGTTTTGTGGCGGCCAGTCTCGGCGGCCGCCTGGAAGCCAAAGGCGAGCAGCTCAAGCATTTGTTCATGGTTGCGCCTGCGGTCATGCGCCTGGGTGATCAGGATAAACTTCCACAACAGGGCGATCTGACCCTGATTCAGCCGGAAACCGATGAAGTCATCGATCCGCAAGCTGTCTACGACTGGTCCGACAAACTCGAACGTCCCCATGAGCTGCTGAAAGTGGCAGAATGCGGACACTTTTTTCATGGCAAGCTGACTGATCTCAAGGATCTGATCCTGCCGCGTCTTTCGAATTGATTGCAGTCTGACAAGCGATTACCCATGACGACTCGTACCCGTATTCTCACCGGCATCACCACCACCGGCACGCCGCACCTGGGCAACTACGCCGGCGCCATCCGCCCGGCGATCCTGGCCAGTCGTGACAGCAATGCCGATTCGTTCTACTTCCTGGCCGACTACCATGCCCTGATCAAATGCGATGACCCGCTGCGCATCCAGCGCTCGCGTCTGGAAATCGCCGCGACCTGGCTGGCCGGTGGCCTGGATGTGGATCGTGTGACGTTCTACCGTCAGTCCGACATCCCAGAAATTCCTGAGCTGACCTGGCTGCTGACCTGCGTCGCCGCCAAGGGCCTGCTCAACCGCGCCCACGCCTACAAGGCCTCGGTGGACAAGAACGTCGAGACCGGCGAAGACCCGGACGCCGGCATCACCATGGGCTTGTACAGCTATCCGGTGCTGATGGCCGCCGACATCCTGATGTTCAATGCACACAAGGTGCCGGTCGGTCGTGACCAGATCCAGCACGTGGAAATGGCCCGCGACATCGGCCAGCGCTTCAACCACCTGTTCGGTCAGGGCAAAGAATTTTTCACCATGCCCGAGGCGCTGATCGAAGAAAGCGTCGCCACACTGCCAGGCCTCGACGGTCGCAAGATGTCGAAGAGCTACGACAACACCATTCCGTTGTTCAGCAGTGCCAAGGAAATGAAAGACGCGATCTCGCGGATCGTCACCGACTCCCGCGCGCCGGGTGAAGCCAAGGATCCCGACAACTCGCACCTGTTCACCTTGTTCCAGGCCTTCGCCACCCCGGCGCAGTCCGACGAATTCCGCAGCGAGTTGTTGCAGGGCCTGGGTTGGGGCGAGGCGAAAAATCGCCTTTTCCAACTGCTCGACAGCGAGCTGGGCGAGTCCCGTGAGCGTTATCACCAGTTGATCGAACGTCCGGCGGACCTGGAAGACATCCTGCAGGCCGGCGCCAAAAAGGCCCGCTCGGTGGCGACCCCGTTCCTCCACGAACTGCGTGAGGCGGTTGGCCTGCGTTCTTTTGTTGCCCAGACCCAAGTCGCGGCCACCACCAAAAAGAAAGCCGCGAAAGCCGCTCGTTTTGTCAGCTTCCGCGAAGAAGACAGCAGTTTCCGCTTCCGTCTGTTGGCGGCCGATGGCGAGCAATTGCTGTTGTCGCGTAACTTCGCCGACGGCAAAACCGCAGGTCAGGTGACCAAGCAGCTGCAATCAGGCCAGCCGTTGGATGTGCGCAGTGAAGACCGCAGCTTCAGCGTCTGGCTGGAAGGCGAGTGTGTGGCCGACAGCCCGACGTTCGCTGACGATGCCGCTCGCGACGTCGCCATCGAGGCCTTGCGGGTTGCCCTGACCCCTGTTCAGGAATAAATCAACGGCACGGCCCGACCAAGGGCTGATTGCCATTCCCCCGGGCCGTCGCTACAGTGACGGCCCGTTTTTGTTGCCTTGCTAACGAATTATGACGCCCCTAGAACGATATCAAGCTGATCTGAAACGCCCGGAATTCTTCCATGACGCCGCGCAGGAAACTGCCGTGCGCCATCTGCAGCGCCTGTACGACGATCTGGTCGCCGCCTCGCAGAGTAAACCGGGCCTGCTCGGCAAGCTGTTTGGCAAGAAAGACGTGGCACCGGTCAAGGGTCTGTACTTCTGGGGCGGCGTTGGCCGTGGCAAGACCTACCTGGTCGATACTTTCTTTGAAGCGCTGCCCTTCAAGGAAAAGGTCCGCACTCACTTCCACCGCTTCATGAAGCGCGTGCACGAAGAGATGAAGACCCTGGGTGGCGAGAAAAACCCGCTGACCATCATCGCCAAGCGCTTCTCCGATGAAGCCCGGGTGATCTGCTTCGATGAGTTCTTCGTGTCCGACATCACCGACGCGATGATCCTCGGCACGCTGATGGAAGAACTGTTCAAAAATGGCGTGACCCTGGTCGCGACCTCGAACATCGTGCCGGACGGCCTGTACAAGGACGGTCTGCAACGCGCGCGCTTCCTGCCGGCCATTGCGCTGATCAAGCAAAACACTGACATCGTCAACGTCGACAGCGGCGTCGATTATCGTCTGCGTCACCTCGAGCAAGCGGAACTGTTCCACTTCCCGCTGGACGAAGCCGCTCAGGAAAGTTTGCGCAAGAGCTTCCGCGCTCTGACGCCGGAATGCACGGCTGCGGTCGAGAACGACGTGCTGATGATCGAGAACCGCGAAATCCGTGCCGTGCGCACCTGCGATGACGTGGCCTGGTTCGACTTCCGCGAACTGTGCGACGGCCCGCGCAGCCAGAACGATTACATCGAGCTGGGCAAGATCTTCCACGCCGTGTTGCTCAGCGGTGTCGAGCAGATGAGCGTCACCACCGACGACATCGCCCGACGCTTCATCAACATGGTCGACGAGTTCTACGACCGTAACGTCAAGCTGATCATTTCTGCTGAAGTCGAGCTCAAGGACCTCTACACCGGCGGTCGCCTGAACTTTGAATTCCAGCGCACGCTTAGCCGCCTGCTGGAGATGCAATCGCACGAATTCCTGTCCCGGGCGCATAAGCCTTAGGATATTTCGGATAATAAAAAAGGCCTGCATTGCAGGCCTTTTTTTTGTGCTGATCGTTCCCACGCTCTGCGTGGGAATGCCGCCATGGACGCTCTGCGTCCGCTTCGATCATCGTTTCAAGTCCAGCCCTTAAGCGGCTTGTTGGAATTGCTGCCGATACTGGTTCGGCGACAGTTCGGTGTGCTGGCGGAACAACCGCGCAAAGAAGCTCGCATCGTCATATCCGACCTCATAACTGATGGTCTTGATGCTCTTGCGGCTACCCGATAGCAAGCCTTTGGCGGTCTCGATGCGCAGGCGTTGCAGGTAATGCAGCGGCTTGTCACCGGTGGCGGTCTGGAAGCGGCGCATGAAGTTGCGGATGCTCATGCCGTGCTCGCGGGCCACGTCTTCAAAGCGGAATTTGTCGGCGAAATGTTCTTCGAGCCAGTGCTGGATCTGCAGGATGATCACGTCCTGGTGCAGTTTTTGTCCGCCAAAACCAATACGTCCTGGCGAATAGCTGCGCTGCACTTCGTAGAGAATGTCGCGCGCCACGGCTTGCGAGACGTTGGCGCCGCAGAAGCGTTCGATCAGGTAAATGTAAAGGTCGCAGGCGGAGGTGGTGCCGCCGGCGCAATACAAGTTGTCGGCGTCGGTCAGGTGCTTGTCCTGATTGAGCTGGACCTGTGGAAAGCGTTCGGCGAAGGCGTTGAAGAAGCGCCAGTACGTGGTCGCTTCCTTGCCATTGAGCAACCCGGCTTCGGCGAGCCAGAACACCCCGGTCGCTTCGCCGCACAATACCGCGCCGCGAGCGTGTTGTTCTCTCAGCCACGGCAGGACTTGTGGATAACGTTTGACGAGTGTGTCGAAGTCGTCCCAGAAGGCGGGGAGGATGATGACGTCGGCATTTTCCAGGGCGCCGTCCACCGGCATGATCACATCGCTGAAGCTGTTCACCGGTTTGCCATCGGGGCTGACCAGTCGGGTTTCGAACGCCGGTGTCAGGCCCTGGCCCAGTTGTTTGCCATAACGCAGGCTGGCTAGATGGAAGAAATCCTTGGCTTGCATGAGGGTGGAAGCGAAAACCCGGTCAATGGCCAGGATGCTGACGCGCCGCAAGGGCGTGGAGGCTTGGTTAGACATAATTCAACTTTATTCTTATAGGGGAAAGTGGTCACCAGACGGCTGGATCGTCTTATTTTTTGTCTGATGTGTCCAGTGTCCTGTATCGAATGCGAGGCTTAGTCTCTGAAGGTCAACTCCTTCCAACCAACGACAGGTGCCGCATGATTCCCAGAACCTTGTTCAGTTCCGAGCACGAACTTTTTCGCGACAGCGTGCGAACGTTCCTCGAAAAAGAAGCGGTGCCGTTCCATGGGCAATGGGAAAAACAAGGCTATATCGACCGTCAACTCTGGAACAAGGCAGGGGAGGCGGGGATGCTCTGTTCTCACCTGCCAGAGGAATATGGCGGGCTGGGGGCGGACTTTCTCTACAGTGCCGTGGTGATCGAGGAGGTCGGTCGCCTGGGGCTGACGGGGATCGGATTTTCCCTGCATTCGGACATTGTGGCGCCGTACATCCTGCACTACGGCAGTGAAGCGCTGAAGCACAAATACTTGCCGAAACTGGTGTCTGGCGAGATGGTCACGGCCATCGCCATGACCGAGCCGGGGGCCGGTTCCGACCTGCAAGGCGTGAAAACCACTGCCGTGCTGGACGGTGATGAATATGTCATCAACGGTTCCAAGACATTCATCACCAACGGCTTTCTCGCTGATCTGGTGATTGTCGTGGCCAAGACAGATCCGAAGGCCGGGGCCAAAGGCACCAGCCTGTTTCTGGTCGAGGCCAACACGCCGGGCTTCGACAAGGGCAAGCGCCTGGAAAAGGTTGGCATGAAGGCTCAAGACACGTCGGAGCTGTTTTTCCAGGATGTTCGAGTGCCGAAAGAAAACCTGCTGGGGCAGGCCGGGATGGGCTTCGCGTATCTGATGCAGGAGTTGCCTCAGGAACGCCTCACAGTTGCCATCGGCGGACTCGCTTCGGCCGAAGCCGCGTTGCAATGGACCCTGGACTACACTCGCGAGCGCAAGGCTTTCGGCAAGGCGATTGCAGATTTCCAGAACACTCGCTTCAAGCTGGCGGAGATGGCGACGGAGATTCAGATTGGTCGGGTGTTTGTCGATCGCTGCCTGGAGCTGCACCTGCAAGGCAAGCTGGATGTACCGACGGCCGCGATGGCCAAATACTGGGGCACCGATCTGCAATGCAAGGTGCTCGACGAATGCGTGCAACTGCATGGCGGTTACGGCTTCATGTGGGAATACCCGATCGCCCGGGCGTGGGCGGATGCGCGGGTCCAGCGGATTTACGCCGGGACCAACGAGATCATGAAGGAGATTATTGCGCGGTCGCTTTGAATTTGTTGTGAGTTCAGTATCGCCATCGCGGGCAAGCCCGCTCCCACCGGTTCAGCGCTGAATCTGTGGGAGCGGGCTTGCTCGCGATCGGGTCTAATGATCGATCAAGGCGCCGGGTTCGGATGATCCTTGTGAATCGCCTCGATCCCTTCCAGCACTTCATCGGAAAGTTTCAGCTCGAAGCTGGCAATGTTGCTGTCGAGTTGCTCCAGCGTCGTCGCGCCAATGATGTTGCTGGTCACGAACGGCTGTTGGGTCACGAACGCCAATGCCATCTGCGCCGGGTCCAGGCCGTGCTCACGGGCTAGCGCCACGTAACGACTGCACGCTGCTTCCGACTGTGCATTGAAATAGCGACTGAAGCGGCTGTAGAGGCTCAGGCGACCCTTTGGCGGCCTGGCGCCGCCTTCGTACTTGCCTGACAGGAAGCCGAACGCCAGCGGCGAATAGGCGAGCAGGCCGCATTGTTCACGGATGGCGATTTCCGCCAGGCCGACTTCGAAACTGCGGTTGAGCAGGTTGTACGGGTTCTGGATCGACACCGCGCGCGGCCAGCCACGGGCTTCGGCCAGGGCGAGGAAGCGCATGGTGCCCCACGGTGTTTCGTTGGACAGGCCGATGTGGCGGATCTTGCCGGCCTTGACCTGTTCGTCCAGCGCTTCGAGGGTGTCTTCCAGTGGCGTGAGGTTGGCTTCGATCTTGTGTTTGTAGCCCAGCTGCCCGAAGAAGTTGGTGCTGCGTTCCGGCCAATGCAGCTGGTACAGATCGATGTAGTCGGTTTGCAGGCGCTTGAGGCTCGCGTCCACGGCTTCGGTGATGTGCTGGCGGTTGTGGCGCAGGTTTTTGTCGCGGATGTAATCGATGGTGTTGCCGGGGCCGGCGATCTTGCTCGCCAGGATCCAGTCGGCACGATCGCCGCGACTCTTGAAGTAATTGCCGATGTAGCGTTCGGTGGTGGCGTAGGTTTCAGCCTTGGGCGGCACCGGATACATCTCGGCGGTGTCGATGAAATTGATCCCGGCGCTTTTGGCCCGTTCAATCTGGGCGAAGGCTTCAGCTTCGCTGTTTTGCTCGCCCCAGGTCATGGTTCCGAGGCAGATGGCACTCACGTTCAGATTGGTTCGGCCTAGCTGGCGATAGTCCATCGGGTGCTCCTTGGGCAAAACAATCATAAAAGCAGGTTGAAATATTTTTCGCAATCTGCATAATTGCGCACCTCTTTCTGCAGTGGAAGTGATGCGCCGCCGCCGAAGAATCTTGCCGTTGAACGGACGCGCCGACCCGAGCCCCCGAAAGCGTCTGTATCCGGCTGCCTTTGACTTGTCAAAGTACGCACTATTCAGTAAGATCCGCCGTCTAATTTACAGGGCGGCCCCTGAGGCTATAAAGAATGAAAACTTTTACTGCTAAACCGGAAACAGTACAGCGCGACTGGTTTGTCGTCGACGCTGCAGGTCAGACCCTGGGTCGTCTGGCCACCGAAATCGCGAGCCGTCTGCGTGGCAAGCATAAAGCTGAGTACACTCCTCACGTTGACACCGGCGACTACATCGTCGTTATCAATGCCGAGCAGATTCGTGTAACCGGTGCTAAAACCACCGACAAGATCTACTACTCCCACTCCGGTTTCCCGGGCGGCATCAAGTCGATCAACTTTGAAAAGCTGATCGCCAAAGCCCCTGAGCGCGTGATCGAGACCGCGGTCAAAGGCATGCTGCCTAAGAACCCGCTGGGTCGCGACATGTATCGTAAGCTGAAAGTCTATGCGGGCGCTGTACACCCTCATACTGCTCAGCAGCCCCAAGAACTGAAGTTTTAACGGAATAGTTCATTATGTCGGCGACTCAAAATTACGGCACTGGCCGTCGCAAGACCGCAACCGCACGCGTTTTCCTGCGTCCGGGTACAGGTAACATCTCCATCAACAACCGTTCGCTGGATAATTTCTTCGGCCGCGAAACTGCCCGCATGGTAGTTCGTCAGCCGCTGGAATTGACTGAGACTGTCGAGAAGTTCGACATCTACGTCACCGTGATCGGTGGTGGTGTAAGTGGTCAAGCTGGCGCAATCCGCCACGGTATCACTCGCGCACTGATGCAGTACGACGAAACCCTGCGTGGCGCTCTGCGCAAAGCTGGCTTCGTTACTCGCGATGCTCGTGAAGTTGAACGTAAGAAAGTCGGTCTGCGTAAAGCGCGTAAGCGTCCGCAGTACTCGAAGCGTTAATTCGCTTTCTCGTTCAAAAAGAACGCCCAACTTCCTCGCGAAGCTGGGCGTTTTTTTATGCGCGTTATTTATCAAAGAATTGCGCTGTGACAACTTGCCACAGCCGTAGAGGCCCTATACTGCAAGGCTTGGCAGTGGAGCCCTTCGGTAATTACCTTGTCAGAATTGGGGCTTTTCATTACCATTCGGCAAAATTTTTATAAGTTCAGATTTTTACTTAGTAGACGCCTGATTTAACAGGCCACAAAGCTGATGGGAGAGGACTGAATGAGCAATGACGGCGTGAATGCAGGCCGGCGTCGCTTCTTGGTAGCAGCCACATCCGTGGTGGGTGCTGCAGGAGCGGTGGGGGCTGCGGTCCCGTTCGTGGGGTCATGGTTTCCCAGTGCCAAGGCGAAAGCCGCAGGTGCACCGGTGAAGGTGAATGTCAGCAAAATCGAGCCAGGCCAGCAGATGATTGCTGAGTGGCGCGGTCAGCCGGTGTTCATTGTCCGCCGTACTGCGGAAATCCTGGGGAATCTGAAGAAGATCGAGGGCCAGCTGTCTGACCCGACCTCCAAGAACTCGACGCAACCGACTTATGTCGACCCGCAAACGCGGTCGATCAAGCCAGAAGTTCTGCTGCTGATCGGTATCTGCACGCACCTGGGTTGCTCGCCGACCTTCCGTCCGGAAGTGGCACCTGCTGATCTGGGCAAGGACTGGGTAGGTGGTTATTTCTGCCCTTGCCACGGTTCCCACTACGATCTGGCTGGCCGCGTCTACAAGTCGCAACCTGCGCCTTTGAACCTGCCAGTTCCCCCGCATTCCTATGAGACCGATGAGATCATTGTCATCGGCGTCGATACGGAGAAAGCGTGATGAGCAAGTTCATGGATTGGGTTGATGCGCGCTTTCCCGCGACCAAAATGTGGGAAGACCATCTCAGCAAGTACTACGCCCCGAAGAACTTCAACTTCTTCTACTTCTTTGGCTCGCTGGCATTGCTCGTTCTGGTTAACCAGATCGTTACCGGTGTCTGGTTGACCATGAGCTACACCCCGTCGGCGGAAGAGGCGTTTGCTTCCGTCGAATACATCATGCGCGACGTCGAGTACGGCTCGATCCTGCGCCTGCTGCACTCCACTGGCGCTTCGGCGTTCTTCATCGTGGTCTATCTGCACATGTTCCGTGGCTTGCTCTACGGTTCGTACCAGAAGCCGCGTGAGCTGGTGTGGGTCTTCGGGATGCTGATCTACCTGGCGCTGATGGCTGAAGCCTTCATGGGTTATCTGCTGCCGTGGGGCCAGATGTCCTACTGGGGTGCCCAGGTGATCATCTCGCTGTTCGGTGCGATCCCGGTCATCGGCAACGACCTGACCCAGTGGATCCGTGGTGACTACCTGATTTCCGGCATTACTCTGAACCGCTTCTTCGCCCTGCACGTGGTTGCCTTGCCGATCGTGATTCTCGGTCTGGTGGTGCTGCACGTCCTGGCGTTGCACGAAGTTGGTTCGAACAACCCGGACGGCGTGGACATCAAGAAACACAAGGACGAAAACGGCGTACCGCTGGACGGCATTGCCTTCCACCCGTACTACACCGTGAAAGATATCGTCGGCGTTGTGGTGTTCCTGTTCATCTTCTGCTCGATCGTGTTCTTCTTCCCGGAAATGGGCGGCTACTTCCTCGAGAAGCCGAACTTTGAAGTGGCGAACGCCTTCAAGACCCCTGAACACATCGCTCCGGTCTGGTACTTCACCCCGTTCTACGCAATTCTGCGGGCGATTCCGGACAAACTCATGGGTGTAATCGCCATGGGTGCTTCGATTGCCATGCTGTTCGTACTGCCGTGGCTCGACCGGAGTCCGGTCAAGTCGATGCGCTACAAAGGCTGGCTGAGCAGGATCTGGCTCTGGGTGTTCTGCATCGCGTTCGTGATCCTGGGCATTCTGGGCGTTCTGGCCCCAACCCCTGAGCGGACGTTGCTGTCGCAGGTATGTACCTTCCTGTACTTCGCCTACTTCATTCTGATGCCGTTCTACACCCGGCTCGAGAAGACAAAACCGGTTCCGGAAAGGGTGACTGGCTGATGAAAAAACTATTTGCTGTACTGATTCTTGCTGCCATGCCTGTTCTGTCCTTCGCGGCTGAGCACGGTGGTCCCGAGCTGGAAAAGGTCGACATCGACGTTTCCGACAAAGCGGCCATGCAGGATGGCGCGCGTACATTCGCCAACTACTGCATGGGCTGCCACAGCGCCAAGTTCCAGCGTTACGAGCGTGTTGCCGATGACCTTGGCATCCCGCACGACCTGATGCTCTCCAAGCTGGTGTTCACTGGCGCCAAGATTGGCGACCACATGAGCATCGGCATGCAGCCGGCAGACGCCAAGACCTGGTTCGGTGCGGCACCGCCCGACCTGACCCTGGTCGCTCGTGTTCGCGGTACCGACTGGCTCTATGGTTACCTGCGTTCGTTCTATGAAGACCCGGCGCGCCCTTGGGGGGTGAACAACAAAGTCTTCCCGAACGTCGGGATGCCTAACGTTCTGGTCGGCCTGCAGGGTCGTCAGGTGGTAGGCTGCAAACAAGTTCAAATCGTCGAAGACGGCAAAAAGCAATATGATCCGCTGACAGGCACTGCTTTGACTCATGAAGCGTGTGACCAGCTGACTGTGTTGCCGAAAACCGGCACGCTGAACGCAGAGCAGTTCGACGAGAAGGTCAAGAATCTGGTGACCTTCCTGGCCTACTCGGCCAACCCGGTGAAGCTGCAGCATCAGCGCATCGGTACCTATGTGTTGCTGTATCTGGCGTTCTTCTTCGTATTCGCTTACTTGCTCAAGCGCGAATACTGGAAAGACGTCCATTGATAAAGCTTTAAGTAATTGCTGTTAATCGCGCGCGCCCAGGGGCGTCTCTGAAGGTGTAACGAGTCTGGTGAGCCAGGCGTTACGGGAGGCGTCCTCTGGGCGCGCGCGTTTTTCCGCTTCCGATAATTTCAACAAGCGAGGAGGACCGCCATGGGCGTGACCAATCGGTTGGCCTGTTACTCCGACCCCGCCGACCACTATTCCCACCGAGTGCGCATCGTACTTGCAGAGAAGGGTGTCAGCGCAGAGATCATTTACGTGGAAGCTGGTCGCCAGCCGCCTAAACTGATTGAAGTGAACCCTTACGGAAGTCTGCCCACCCTGGTCGATCGTGACCTGGCGTTGTGGGAGTCGACCGTGGTGATGGAATATCTGGATGAGCGTTACCCGCACCCGCCACTGCTGCCGGTTTACCCGGTGGCGCGTGCCAACAGCCGTTTGCTGATTCATCGTATTCAGCGCGACTGGTGTGGTCTGGTGGATCTGATCCTGGATTCGCGGACCAAGGAAGCAGCCCGTGTCGTGGCTCGTAAAGAGCTGCGCGAAAGCCTGACCGGCGTGTCGCCGTTGTTCGCCGACAAGCCGTTTTTCCTCAGTGAGGAACAAAGTCTGGTGGATTGCTGCCTATTGCCAATACTCTGGCGATTGCCGATTTTGGGTATTGAACTGCCGCGGCCTGCCAAGCCGTTGCTTGATTACATGGAGCGCTCGTTTGCGCGTGAGGCTTTCCAGGCGAGTCTGTCTGGTGTCGAACGCGATATGCGCTAAGGCTTAAGGAGCCGCTATGAACTCCAGTCGACCTTATCTGGTCCGCGCGCTCTACGAGTGGATTGTGGACAATGATTGCACCCCGCACATGCTGGTCAATTCCGAGTATCCGTCGGTGCAGGTGCCTCAGGGTTTTGCCAGTGACGGACAGATTGTCCTGAACGTATCACCGGCCGCCGTGCGTCATCTGCACATGGACAACGAAGCGGTCAGCTTCGAAGGGCGCTTCGGTGGCGTGCCGCACACCCTGTACGTGCCTATTGCTTCGATCCTGGGCATTTACGCTCGGGAGAATGGCCAAGGCATGGTGTTCGATCTGGAATCGCCCATGGAGGACGAGGAAGAGATCGAGCCGGATGATGATCTTCCGCCACCCGACAGCGAGCCGCCGCGTCCCAGCGGTCGACCCAGTTTGAAAGTGGTGAAGTAATAAAAAAGGCGATCCATATGGATCGCCTTTTTTGTGCCTGCGATTTACGCGTCAGTCGATGTACTCAAACAGCTTCACGATCTTCTGCACGCCGGAAACACCCTGTACCAGGTTGGTCGCCTGTTCCGCTTCCTGCTTGGTCAGCAGGCCGAGCAAGTAGACGATGCCATTCTCGGTGACAACCTTGATGCGCGAGCCCGGGATGTTCGGGTCGGTGAGCATCTGGGTCTTGATCTTGGACGTCAGCCAGGTGTCGTTCTGGCGGGCGAGGAAGCTGGAGGGTGGCAGAATCTGCAGTTCGTTGTGAACCGTCTTAACCCGCTGAACAGCCGAAGCGGCTTGTTCGGCCTTGGCCTTGAGGTCGGCGCGCGGGGTTTGCCCGGCGAGCAACACAACACCGTTGAAGCTGGTGACGACGATGTGCGAATCGTTATCCAGAGCCGGATCGGCCTTGGCGATGTTCACGCCGACCTTGGTGTCGATCAGGGAATCGTCGATCTTGCTGCCGAAGGTGCGTGTGCCGCGGTCATCTTCGATAGGCGCTTCACGGCTGGCGTTAACCACTGATGTGCAGCCGCTGATGCCGAGGCACAGGGTCAAGGCCAGAAGGCCTAGGCGATTAGGGGTCATTCTTCACTCCCGAACAGTTGGCTGTCGATCAAATCGCAAAGGCAATGGATCGCCAGCAGGTGGACTTCCTGAATACGTGCAGTGACATTGGCCGGTACGCGAATCTCGACGTCCTCGGGCAATAGCAGCGATGCCATGCCGCCGCCATCGCGACCGGTCAATGCTACGACAATCATTTCGCGATCATGTGCGGCCTGGATCGCTTGAATAATGTTCGCCGAGTTGCCGCTGGTGGAAATCGCCAGCAATACGTCGCCTGGCTGGCCGAGGGCGCGGATCTGTTTGGAGAAGATTTCGTTGTAGCTGTAATCGTTGGCAATCGAGGTGATCGTCGAGCTGTCGGTGGTCAGCGCAATGGCTGGCAGGCTCGGACGTTCACGCTCGAAGCGATTGAGCAGCTCGGACGAAAAGTGCTGTGCATCGCCGGCGGAGCCACCGTTGCCGCACGAAAGCATTTTGCCCTCGTTGAGCAGGGCGTTGACCATCACCTGGCTGGCTTGCTCGATGTGCGGTGCAAGTACGTCCATCGCCATTTGCTTGGTGTCGATACTGGCCTGAAAAAGCTGGCGAATTCGGGATTGCATGTCCATCTGTGTGACCTTAATTAGCGCGGCTACTTGGCACATGAATGTGCAGCCCGCAAAGCAAAGAGCAAAAGTGTTGGGTGTGGGTGTCCGGTTCGGGGCGCAAGCGATCAGCAGTCGAAGGCATTTTGCATCCAGTTCAACTGATCAAGGCTGCTGTCGATGGCAACCACGTCGAAGCGGCAGGGGGAATCGGCCCAGCGCGACTCGCGCTGAAGAAAATACTGCGCGGCGAAAATCAGTTTCTGCCGTTTGCGCCCATCGATGCTGTCGAGTGCGCCACCCCACTGGGTGTTTTTTCTGTAGCGAACTTCAACGAATACTACTGTATCGCCATCAAGCATGACCAGATCAAGCTCGCCACGTTTACACAACCAGTTCTGCGCCAGCAGGCGCAGACCTTGTTGTTGAAGATGCTCGAGCGCATGGCGCTCGGCATCCTTGCCGCTTTGCTGGCGTGACCTGTCGGGCATTAGCGCGCAGTGTCCGGAAGGCGTTGAACCTGGCCGTTGACGAACTGTGCCCACGGCAACTGGCGAACCACCCGTTGATTCTGGGTCATGCCCAGGCTACCCGACTGACCTTCGATGCGGCTGTCCGGCAGTGCCTTGAGTTGCCCAAGGCGCGGTGCCAGGCGATAGGCATCGACGCCCATTGCGTACAGGCGGCCCAGGCTGCCGGCGGCTTGTGGCCATTGCGCGGTGACCTGTTTACGCAGGGGATCGTTGGCGTCCAGCAACCATGGGGTTTCGCAGAAGCGAATGCCGTTCATGTCGTTGTACTGATTCACGTCGCCGCTGGCACTGAATACGTGGGAAGTGGCGTAAACCGGCACGTCACCCGCGTATTGGAAGTTCAGGGTCGGCTTGATCTGCTGGGCTTGTTGTGGTGTGGCAGCCAGGAAGATGAATTCGATGTCCTGGCGGCGCGAAGGCTGGGCCGCAACTTGCGAACCGACGGTGCTTTGCAGGCTCTTGGCGCGACCTTCACTCTGGCGCAGCTGGAACATGTCGGCAATCTGCTGGGCCAACTGGACCGGCTGGTCGACACGCTCGGTGGCAATGACGGTGCCGCCGTTGGCTTGCCAATCCTGGCTGAAGGCTCTCAGTACGCGATCGCCCCATTCGCCTTTCGGCACCATGATGGCGGCGCGATGCAGGCCATCGGCGCGTGCGCGACGGGACACTTCGCGAGCTTCATCCTCAGCTGCAAGACCGAACTGGAACAGCTGGGGCGGACCTTGTTCGCCTTCGCTGTAGTTCAGGGCCAGGGTAGTGATCGGCAGTTGTGGGCGAGCGCTTAGCTGTTTGACCAGCGGCTTTTCCAGCGGACCGACCACCAGTTGCACGCCGTCGGCCTGGGCCTTGCGATAGAACTCGTCCATCGAGGTCAGTTTCGAGCTGTCATAGAACTCGATGGCTGGCGGCTTCTGCCCGGCTTGTTGCGCCTGGTAATGAGCGGCCATGAAGCCTTCGCGCAGTGCTTTGCCAACCGATGCCAGCGGGCCGTCTTGCGGCAGCAGCAGGGCGATTTTGCTCAGGGATTGGCTTGCCAGTTCCTTGAGGTTGGTCAGTGGCAACGGCAGCTGGATGGCCGCCGGGTGCTTGGGGTTCTGGGCGCGCCAGTTGTCGATCGCGGCTTGCTGCTGCTCCAGGGTGCCCGCGGTTTTCACCGCCAGCGCCAGGCCCATCCAGCCGCCGAGGTCGTCGGAGGTGGTCGGTTGCAGTTGATCGGTCGGCAACGAGGCAATCAGGATCCAGATCGCTTCGTGGTTCTTGCTGGCCGCATCACCGCTGAGCATTGGCGCGATGAAAATGCGCTCCCGTGCGGCGGCGAGTGTCTGGCCATCGGCTTCAAGGGCGCGAGCATGGACAGTGCCTGTGCGCACCTGTTGCTCGACCGGAAGTTCGCCGAGATGTTGCAGGCTTGGATGGCTCAAGGCCGTCAATGCAGCCTTGGGCTGATTGCGCGTCATGGCCAGTTCCGCCGCCAGGGTGCTGGCGAAGACTTGTGGCGCTGGCTTGAGTTGTTCCAGCGGAACCAGTTGCAGGATTTGCGCGGACTGGCCGGCGTTACCCTGACGATAGGCCAGGTCTGCCGCGCTCAGGCGCAGCAGCGAGGCTTTCTCCGCGTCCTTGCTTTGAGCGGCCTGTTCGAGCAGTTGCTCGATACTGGCATCCGGGGTCCGTGGAAGTTCGCCAAGGCTGGAAGAGGGCGAGCTGGCGCAAGCCACCAGCAAGGCAGCGAGGCAGAGGGCAGTGAACAGCCGCAGGCAAGCGATCATGTAGTGTTCCTGATACTCGATCAAATTAGCGTGGAATTGTACCCAAGCACTGGCCGGGGCGCGATGTTACTGGCGTGAATCGATCAATTTAGCTCGTGCAAATGTTGCAGTGGTGCACAAATGACTGGAAAACCCGGGGAGGGCGGGGCGTATCGCAAGCGCCGGTACGCGCTACAATGTCGCCTTTTACCGATCATGAGGTGTGCGCTTTGACTGCTCCAGGTGCTTTGAATTCCGCTGCTGGCTCGCTTTATGTGGTGGCGACGCCCATCGGCAACCTGGACGACATCAGCGCACGTGCGCTGAAGATCCTGCGTGACGTCGCATTGATCGCGGCTGAAGACACCCGTCACTCCCAGCGATTGATGCAGCATTTTGGCATTCCCACGCCGCTGGCGGCTTGTCATGAGCACAACGAACGGGATGAAGGTAGTCGTTTTATCACCCGTCTGCTGGCGGGCGACGATGTTGCGCTGATCTCCGATGCCGGCACACCGCTGATTTCCGATCCTGGTTATCACCTGGTGCGTCAGGCCCGCGCCGCTGGAATCAATGTTGTGCCGGTGCCGGGTGCCTGTGCATTGATCGCGGCGCTGTCGGCGGCCGGGCTGCCGTCGGACCGCTTTATCTTCGAGGGTTTCCTGCCAGCGAAGACGGTCGGTCGTCGTGCTCGTCTTGAGCAAGTCAAGGAAGAGCCGCGCACGCTGATTTTTTATGAGGCGCCACACCGTATCCTGGAATGCTTGCAGGACATGGAGCTGGTGTTCGGCCCTGAGCGTCCGGCGTTGCTGGCGCGTGAACTGACCAAAACGTTCGAAACCCTTAAAGGTTTGCCGCTGGCCGAGTTGCGCCAGTTCGTGGAGTCGGACAGCAATCAGCAGCGCGGTGAGTGCGTGGTGTTGGTCGCAGGCTGGGCGGCGCCAGAGACTGAAGATGCGGTCAGCAGTGAAGCCATGCGCATCCTCGATCTGTTGCTCGAAGAGATGCCGCTCAAACGTGCGGCGGCCTTGGCGGCGCAAATTACCGGCGAACGCAAGAATGTGCTCTATCAGGTCGCTCTCGACAGGCAAAAAGGTGAGTGAAAACCGACGTAAAGGCGCGGCCGAAGGCGTTTAGCGCTTGTTCTTCGGTCGCTGTGCCGTTAACCTTCGCGGCGGAGAGTCGATTGGACAGTCGCTGCCCTCTATGAAAATTAGGGGGGGGAGGAAAGTCCGGGCTCCATAGGGCGAAGTGCCAGGTAATGCCTGGGAGGCGTGAGCCTACGGAAAGTGCCACAGAAAATAACCGCCTAAGCGCTTCGGCGCCGGTAAGGGTGAAAAGGTGCGGTAAGAGCGCACCGCACGTCTGGCAACAGTTCGTGGCTAGGTAAACCCCACTTGGAGCAAGACCAAATAGGGTCCCAAGGCGTGGCCCGCGCTGGGACCGGGTAGGTTGCTAAAGATGTCCAGTGATGGCCATCGTAGACGAATGACTGTTCAAGACAGAACCCGGCTTACAGATCGACTCTCCACCTTTTTTCTCCCCTCTGCTTAAATCATTGAGCAGGGTGCCGGTGATAGCAATTTCCCTCCTTCCAGAATCATCAGCAGAAGCACTTTCGTAATACCAAAAAAATCTTACTCTTAACAAACTACTTTAACTTTCGAACGCAGCCTTCTGTGCGCATTCAAGTTATCGGACAAATTCACCTGCCGGATAGTCGTTTCCCCTCTCTTTAGCTTCCTAAATCTCAGTTCTGTAAGGCTTTTCCTTTAAAGCGCGCCTTGACGGTGCGGTGGCCGCATTCCTATAGTGTGCGCAAGTGGCGGAAAGTGGCATGAAGTGGGTTTTTTGAACGTAAAACGCTAATATTTGGAGAAACGCTGTCGTGTTTCGCGGAGCTAACGCTATCAGTCTCGACGCAAAGGGCCGTCTCGCCA
Source organism: Pseudomonas sp. IT-P294 (assembly GCF_949767865.1). Taxonomy (NCBI): domain Bacteria; kingdom Pseudomonadati; phylum Pseudomonadota; class Gammaproteobacteria; order Pseudomonadales; family Pseudomonadaceae; genus Pseudomonas; species Pseudomonas sp. IT-P294. Next base: position 106,940 of record NZ_CATKQW010000044.1, read on the forward strand.
TGCCGAGCCGGTACCGTGACGAGCTCGTTTCGCGTAGTTCCGGTCAGTTGATCGTGACAATTGATGCCGTTGATCCGTGTTTGTGTGTTTACCCCCTCGATGAGTGGGAAATTATTGAAACCAAACTGCGCGCACTGCCTTCGCTTCGCGAAGAGAACCGCCGCCTGCAACGTTTACTGATTGGTAATGCCGTCGACCTCGAGCTCGATGGCAGTGGTCGTTTTCTGGTTCCGCCGCGTCTTCGTGAATATGCCAAGTTGGATAAACGCGCGATGTTGGTTGGCCAACTGAACAAGTTCCAATTGTGGGACGAGGATGCCTGGGATGCGGTTTCTGCCGCTGACCTGGCTGCTATTCAACAACCGGGCGCCATGCCTGATGAACTGCGTGATTTGATCCTGTGACTATTGATAGCGGCTTTAACCACATCACCGTACTGCTTGACGAAGCCGTCGAGGCTCTCGCCGTACGTCCTGATGGCTGCTATCTGGACGGTACGTTCGGTCGCGGCGGGCACAGTCGGTTGATCCTCAGCCAACTAGGCCCCGATGGTCGGGTCCTCGGATTCGACAAAGATCCTCAAGCGATTGCCACCGGGCAGACGCTGGCGGCCGAAGACGGCCGCTTTGTCGTTGTGCAGCGCAGCTTTGCCGAGCTCGGTTCGGAAGTGGCCGAACGTGGCCTGCACGGCAAGGTCAGCGGTGTTTTGCTCGACCTCGGCGTGTCTTCGCCACAACTCGACGACCCTGAGCGCGGCTTCAGTTTCCTCAATGACGGCCCACTGGACATGCGCATGGACCCGTCTCGCGGGATCAGCGCAGCCGAGTTCGTCAACACCGCGCCAGTGGAAGAAATTGCCCGGGTATTCAAGGAATACGGCGAAGAGCGATTCTCCGGTCGCATGGCCCGTGCCGTGGCCGAACGTCGCGACATCAAGCCGTTCGAACGCACAGCCGATCTGGCGGAAGTCCTGAAAGTCGCCAACCCGGCATGGGAAAAGGGCAAAAACCCGGCAACCCGTGCATTCCAGGGTCTGCGCATTCACGTCAACAACGAGCTGGGCGATCTGGAAGCCGGCCTTGAAGCCGCGATGGACTGCCTGGAAATCGGTGGTCGTCTGGTCGTCATCAGCTTCCATTCGCTTGAAGATCGCATCGTCAAACTGTTCATGCGCAAGCTGGTAAAAGGCGAAGCCGACAACCTGCCGCGCAACCTGCCGGTTCGCCACGTAGCCTTCGAACCGAAAATCAAAGTCCATGGCAAAGCGCAGACGGCCTCCGACGCCGAACTCAAAGCCAACCCACGTTCCCGTAGCGCCGTCATGCGCGTCGCGGAGAAGCTGCGGTGAGCAAGCTTTTCGCCAAGCCACTTCCCGGCGGAAGCTTTTTCATGCTGCTGCTGTTTCTGGCCGTGCTCGTGTCGGCCATTGGCGTGTCCTACAGCGCTCACTGGAACCGTCAATTGTTGAACTCGCTGTACAACGAGTTGAGCGTGCGCGACAAGGCGCAAGCGGAGTGGGGCCGGTTGATTCTTGAGCAAAGTACCTGGACCGCCCACAGCCGTATCGAAGTCCTGGCCACCGAGCAACTGAAGATGCGCATTCCTGGCGCAGCTGAAGTGAAGATGGTGACGCCATGATGAAGCTCGAAGGCGCACTGTTCCCATGGCGATTCCGCGTGGTCCTGGGTTTGCTCGGCATCATGGTCGTGGCGATTTGCTGGCGTATCATCGATCTGCAAGTGGTCGATCGTGCCTTCCTGAAAGGTCAGGGCGATGCGCGCAGCGTTCGACACATCCCGATTCCTGCTCACCGTGGTCTGATCACCGACCGTAACGGCGAGCCATTGGCCGTGAGTACGCCGGTCACCACCCTGTGGGCCAACGCCAAGGAAATGCAGCTGGCCAAAGAGAAATGGCCGGCACTGGCAGCAGCGCTGGGGCAAGACCCCAAAGCCCTGGCCGAGCGTCTCGAAGCACAGGCCAACAAAGAATTCATTTACCTGGTGCGCGGGCTGACCCCCGAGCAGGGCCAGTCTGTGCTCGATCTGAAAGTGCCGGGCGTCTACGGCATCGAAGAGTTCCGGCGCTTCTACCCGGCCGGTGAAGTCACCGCGCACATGGTCGGGTTTACCGACATTGATGACCACGGGCGTGAAGGCGTCGAGCTGGCGTATGACGAATGGCTCGCCGGTGTCGCCGGCAAGCGACAGGTCATCAAGGATCGGCGCGGCCGACTTATCAAGGATGTCCAGGTCACCAAAAACGCCAAGGCCGGCAAGCCCTTGGCGTTGTCCATTGATCTGCGTCTGCAATACCTGGCCAACCGTGAACTGCGTAACGCGATCATCGAGAACGGCGCCAAGGCTGGCAGCCTGGTGATCATGGACGTGAAGACCGGCGAGATCCTCGCCATGGTCAACCAGCCGACCTACAACCCGAACAACCGTCGCAACCTGCAACCGGCGATGATGCGCAACCGCGCCATGATCGACGTGTTCGAGCCGGGCTCGACCATGAAAGCGATCTCCATGAGCGCCGCGATCGAAACCGGGCGCTGGAAACCGAGCGATACCGTCGAGGTGTACCCAGGCAGCCTGCAGATTGGTAAATACACCATCAAGGACGTTTCCAAGACCGAAGGTCCAGTGCTCGACCTGACCGGCATTCTGATCAACTCCAGTAACGTCGGCATGAGTAAGGTCGCGTTCGACATCGGCGGCGAAACCATTTTCCGTCTCGCGCAGAAAGTCGGCCTCGGCCAGGACACCGGCCTCGGCTTCCCGGGCGAGCGCGTTGGCAACCTGCCGAACTACCGCGAATGGCGCAAGGCTGAAACCGCCACGCTGTCCTACGGCTACGGTATTTCCGTGACCGCGATCCAGCTGGTCCACGCCTTCTCGGCCCTGGCCAACAACGGCCGCATCGCACCGCTGACCCTGATCAAGACCGACAAGGCGCCGCAAACCACGCAAGTGTTGCCCGAAGCCGTCGCGAAAACCATGCAAGGCATGCTGACCCAGGTGATCGAAGCTCCGCGCGGCGTGTTCCGTGCGCAAGTGCCGGCGTACCACGTGGCAGGCAAGTCGGGTACCGCGCGCAAGACTTCGGTCGGCACCAAAGGCTATGCCGAAAACTCCTACCGCTCGCTGTTCGCAGGCTTCGGCCCGATGAGCGATCCGCGTTACGCCATCGTGGTAGTGATCGATGAACCGACCAAGGCCGGTTACTTCGGTGGTCTGGTTTCGGCGCCGGTGTTCAGCAAAGTGATGTCCGGCACCCTGCGCCTGATGAACATCACCCCGGACAACTTGCCGCCGACTCAAACCGCTAATGCAACACCGGTCGTTCCACTGAAAGCCAATGGAGGGCGCGGCTGATGTCTCTGAGCCTGAACAAGATTTTCGCCCACGCCGGCCGCGATCTACTGATCCGCGAACTGACCCTGGACAGCCGCAATGTGCGCGCTGGCGACCTGTTTCTCGCCGTTCCGGGCGGCAAGTTCGACGGTCGTGCGCACATTGCCGATGCGTTGCAGCGTGGTGCTGCCGCCGTGGCGTATGAGGTTGAAGGCGCCACCGTGCTGCCGATCACCGACGTGCCATTGATTCCGGTCAAAGGCCTCGCGGCGCAGCTGTCGGACATTGCCGGGCGTTTTTATGGCGACCCGAGCCGGCACCTGAATCTGATCGGCGTGACCGGCACCAACGGTAAAACCAGCGTCACGCAATTGGTCGCGCAAGCCCTGGACCTGCTCGGCCAGCACTGCGGCATTGTCGGCACACTGGGCACTGGTTTCTACGGAGCACTCGAAAGTGGATTGCACACCACGCCGAACCCGATTGCCGTGCAAGCGATGTTGGCTGACCTGAAAAAGGCCGGCGCCAAAGCCGTGGCCATGGAAGTGTCTTCCCACGGTCTCGATCAAGGTCGCGTAACTGCGCTGGCGTTTGACGTGGCGGTGATGACCAACCTGTCCCGCGATCACCTGGATTACCACGGCACCATGCAAGCCTATGGCGAAGCCAAGGCCAAGCTGTTTGCCTGGAACGATTTGAAGTGCCGAGTGGTTAACCTCGACGACGAGTTCGGCCGCCAACTGGCCGCCGATAAAGGCGAGTCGCGCCTGATTACCTACAGTCTGGAAAACACCAGCGCCTACCTTTATTGCCGTGAAGCGCAGTTCGACGACGAAGGCGTACGCGCCACATTGGTCACGCCCCAGGGCGAGCATCATTTGCGCAGCACGCTGCTCGGTCGTTTCAACCTGAGCAATGTGCTGGCTGCGGTCGGCGCTTTGCTCGGCCTGGATTACGCGCTGGACGAAATCCTCAAGGTCCTGCCGAAGCTCGAAGGCCCGGCGGGTCGCATGCAGCGTCTTGGCGGCGGCAATCAGCCTCTGGTCGTGGTCGATTACGCCCACACGCCCGATGCACTGGAAAAAGTCTTGATGGCCCTGCGTCCCCACGCCAAAGGTCGCTTGCTGTGCCTGTTTGGTTGCGGCGGTGATCGCGATCGCGGCAAGCGTCCGCTGATGGCCGAAGTGGTCGAGCGTCTGGCCGATGGCGTGCTGGTGACCGATGACAACCCGCGCACCGAAGATCCAGCCGTGATTTTCGACGACATCCGTGTCGGTTTCACCAACGTGGATAAAGTCACCTTCGTCGCGGGCCGTGGCCAGGCGATTGCCCAATTGATCGCCAGCGCTTCGGTGGACGACGTGATTGTCCTGGCCGGCAAAGGTCACGAGGACTATCAGGAAATCAACGGCGAGCGTCACGATTTCTCCGACCTGGTCGAGGCTGATCATGCCTTGACCGCATGGGAGGTAGCTCATGCTTAAGCCCTGGAAATTGAGCCAGCTGACCAGCGCACTGAGCGGTCGGATGGTCGTGGCCGACGCCACGTTCGATGGCGTCAGCATCGACAGCCGCGCGATCAAGCCCGGCCAACTCTTTATTGCCCTGACCGGTCCGCGCTTCGACGGTCATGACTATTTGAATGACGTGGCAAACAAAGGCGCCGTCGCGGCGCTGGTCGAGCGTGAAGTCGCCGACAGTGCGCTGCCGCAATTGGTGGTCAAAGACACCCGCCAGGCCCTTGGCCAGTTGGGCGCGATGAACCGTGCAGCGTTCACCAACCCGGTCGCCGCAATCACCGGTTCCAGCGGCAAGACCACCGTCAAGGAAATGCTCGCGAGCATCCTGCGCACGCGCGGTCCGGTGCTGGCGACTCGTGGCAACCTGAACAATGACCTCGGCGTGCCGTTGACCTTGCTCGAACTCGCACCGGAACACACCGCTGCCGTGATCGAGCTTGGCGCGTCGCGTCTGGGTGAAATTGCCTACACAGTCGGCATGACCAAACCGCATGTAGCCGTGTTGAACAACGCCGGGACTGCCCATGTTGGCGAGTTCGGCGGGCCGGAAAAAATCGTTGAAGCCAAGGGCGAGATTATTGAAGGGCTGGACGCCGATGGCGTCGCCGTTCTGAATCTGGACGACAAGGCGTTCGGCATCTGGAAGACCCGCGCTGCCGGCCGCAAAGTGCTGACGTTTGCCTTGAGCAATGTCAGCGCCGACTTCTACGCCAGTGATCTGGACCGCGATGCACGCGGTTGCCCGTCCTTCAATCTGCACAGCCCTGAAGGTGTGGAGCGCGTTCAACTGAACCTGCTCGGCACCCATAACGTCGCCAACGCCATGGCTGCCGCTGCCGCCGCACACGCCTTGGGCGTGTCGCTGTTGGGCATTGCCACCGGTCTCGGCGCGGTGCAACCGGTGAAGGGCCGGACCGTCGCGCAACTGGCCAGCAATGGCATGCGCGTGATCGATGACACCTACAACGCGAACCCCACCTCCATGTGCGCGGCCGTTGATATACTCGCCGGCTTTTCCGGCCGCACCGTTCTGGTGCTCGGGGATATCGGCGAGTTGGGCGACTGGGCGGAGCAGGGGCACCGGGATGTGGGCGAGTACGCCCGCGGCAAGGTTTCCGCGCTTTACGCTGTCGGGCCATTGATGGCTCACGCCGTAAACGCTTTCGGCCCGCAAGCTTTTCACTTCAGCACTCAGGCTGAACTGATCAAGGCACTCGGCGCCGAGCAGGACACAAACACCACTATTTTGATCAAGGGCTCGCGCAGCGCTGCGATGGAAAACATCGTCGCCGCTTTGTGCGGGTCCAGTCTGGAGAAACATTAATGCTGCTGCTGCTAGCGGAGTATCTGCAACAGTTCTACAAAGGCTTCGCGGTCTTTCAGTACCTGACCCTGCGCGGGATCCTCGGTGTGCTGACCGCGCTGGTTTTGTCGCTGTGCTATGGCCCGTGGATGATCCGCACTTTGCAGAACCGTCAGATCGGTCAATCCGTTCGTAACGACGGTCCACAATCGCACCTGTCCAAATCCGGCACCCCGACCATGGGCGGCGCGCTGATTCTGTCGTCCATCGGCGTCAGCACCTTGCTCTGGGCTGACCTGAGCAATCGCTATGTCTGGACCGTTTTGCTGGTGACGTTGCTGTTCGGCGCTATCGGCTGGGTCGATGACTACCGCAAGGTGATCGAGAAAAACTCCAAAGGTTTGCCAAGCCGCTGGAAATACTTCTGGCAGTCGGTGTTCGGCCTCGGCGCTGCGATCTTCCTTTATATGACCGCGACCTCGCCGGTGGAAACCACACTGATCCTGCCGATGCTCAAGGACTACAGCATTCCGTTGGGCATAGGCTTCGTCGTCCTGACTTACTTCGTGATTGTCGGATCGAGCAACGCCGTCAACCTGACCGACGGCCTCGACGGCCTGGCGATCATGCCGACCGTGATGGTCGGTGGTGGCCTGGGCATTTTCTGCTACCTGTCGGGTAACGTGAAATTCGCCGAATACCTGCTGATTCCCTACGTCCCCGGCGCAGGTGAGTTGATCGTGTTCTGCGGCGCGTTGATCGGTGCGGGCCTGGGCTTTCTCTGGTTCAACACCTATCCGGCACAGGTTTTCATGGGTGACGTCGGCGCACTGGCGCTGGGCGCGGCCCTGGGCACCATCGCGGTGATCGTCCGTCAGGAAATCGTCCTGTTCATCATGGGCGGCGTGTTCGTGATGGAAACCCTGTCGGTGGTTATCCAGGTTGCTTCTTTCAAGATGACCGGTCGCCGCGTGTTCCGCATGGCACCGATTCACCACCACTTTGAACTCAAGGGCTGGCCTGAGCCGCGCGTGATTGTCCGTTTCTGGATCATCACCGTGATTCTCGTATTGGTCGGCCTTGCCACCCTGAAGCTGAGGTAGAAACTCGTGTCTCTGATCGCTTCTGACCACTTCCGCATCGTTGTCGGCCTCGGCAAGAGCGGCATGTCCCTGGTTCGCTTCCTGGCGAACCGGGGCACGTCGTTTGCTGTGGCCGATACGCGGGAAAATCCACCGGAACTGGCCACGCTCAAGCGTGACTATCCGCACGTGGAAGTGCGTTGTGGCGAGCTGGACGTCGAATTCCTGTGCCGCGCCGACGAGCTCTACGTGAGCCCCGGCCTGGCGCTGGCGACCCCGGCCCTGCAGGCTGCCGCCGCCCGTGGCGTGAAGTTGTCCGGCGACATCGAGCTGTTCGCGCGAAATGCGAAGGCGCCGATTGTGGCCATCAGCGGTTCCAACGCGAAAAGCACCGTGACCACCCTGGTCGGCGAAATGGCCGCAGCGGCGGGCAAGCGTGTCGCCGTGGGCGGCAATCTCGGTACGCCGGCGCTGGATTTGCTCAGCGATGACGTCGAGTTGTACGTGATGGAATTGTCGAGCTTCCAGCTCGAAACCACCGACCAACTCAACGCTGAAGTGGCCACCGTGCTTAACGTCAGTGAAGACCACATGGACCGCTACAGCGGCCTGCCGGCCTATCACTTGGCCAAGCACCGGATTTTCCGCGGGGCCAGGCAGTTTGTGGTCAACCGTCAGGACGCCCTGAGCCGTCCGTTGATGGGCGAAGGTCAGCCGTGCTGGACGTTCGGCCTGAGCAAACCTGATTTCAAGGCCTTTGGCATTCGCGAAGAAAACGGCGAAAAGTACCTGGCGTTTGAATTCCAGAACCTGATGCCGGTGCGCGAGTTGAAAATCCGTGGCGCCCATAACCAGTCCAATGCCCTGGCGGCGTTGGCGCTGGGCCATGCCGTCGGCCTGCCATTCGACGCCATGCTGTCGAGCCTGCGCACGTTTGCCGGGCTTGAGCATCGCTGCCAGTGGGTCCGTGACCTGGATGGCGTGAGCTACTACAACGATTCCAAAGCCACCAACGTCGGCGCCGCACTGGCCGCCATCGAAGGTTTGGGCGCGGACATTGACGGCAAGGTGGTGTTGATCGCCGGGGGCGACGGCAAAGGCGCCGAGTTCAAGGATCTGCGTGATCCCGTGGCCGCCAACTGCCGCGCCGTCATTTTGATGGGCCGCGACTCCGACAAGATCGGTGAGGCCATCGGCGATGCGGTGCCGTTGATCCGGGTCGGTTCGCTGGTTGAAGCGGTGGAGCAATGCCGCGCCGCTGCCCAACCGGGCGATGTGGTGCTGCTGTCGCCAGCCTGCGCCAGTTTCGACATGTTCAAGAATTATGAAGACCGTGGTCACCAGTTCGTCCGCGCTGTGGAGGATCTGGCATGAGCCTGCGAAACATCATCAAGCCTTACCCGTCGCCGATCATCACCGGGCGCGGTATCGACCTCGACTTCCCGATGCTCGCCGGTTGCCTGGCCTTGATCGGCCTCGGGCTGGTCATGATCGCCTCGGCTTCGACCGAAGTGGCGGCGGCGCAATCGGGCAGCGCCCTGTATTACATGATTCGCCACCTTATCTACATCGTGCTGGGCCTGGGCGCCTGCGTCATCACCATGATGATTCCGATCGCCACCTGGCAACGCCTGGGCTGGCTGATGCTGCTGGGTGCGTTCGGTCTGCTGGTGATGGTGATCGTTCCGGGTATCGGCCGTGAAGTGAACGGTTCGATGCGCTGGATCGGCTTCAGTTTCTTCAACGTTCAGCCTTCCGAGATCGCCAAGGTGTTCGTGGTGATCTACCTCGCCGGTTACCTGGTGCGTCGCCAGAAAGAGGTACGTGAAAGCTGGATGGGCTTCTTCAAGCCGTTCATCGTTCTATTGCCAATGGCTGGCCTGCTGCTGATGGAGCCTGACTTCGGTGCCACCGTCGTAATGATGGGTGCCGCCGCGGCGATGCTGTTCCTTGGTGGAGTCGGGCTGTTCCGGTTTTCCCTGATGGTGGTCCTGGCGGTTGCGGCGGTGGTGTTGCTGATTCAAGTGCAACCCTATCGAATGGCGCGTCTGACCAACTTTGCCGATCCATGGGCCGACCAGTTCGGCGCCGGCTATCAGTTGTCGCAGGCATTGATCGCCTTCGGTCGCGGTGAATGGCTGGGTGTTGGCCTGGGCAACAGCGTGCAGAAACAGTTCTACCTGCCGGAAGCCCACACCGACTTCGTGTTCTCGGTCCTGGCCGAAGAGCTGGGGGCCGTGGGTTCCTTGTGCACGGTCGCGCTGTTCGTCTTCGTGTGTATTCGCGGCATGTACATCGGTTATTGGGCCGAGAAGGCCAAGCAATTCTTTGCCGCCTACATTGCGTACGGCTTGTCGTTCCTGTGGATCGGCCAGTTCCTGATCAACATCGGCGTGAACGTCGGTCTGCTGCCGACCAAGGGCCTGACCCTGCCGTTCCTCAGTTATGGCGGCAGTTCGTTGGTGATCTGCGGTGCTTGCCTTGGGTTGTTGTTGCGCATCGAGTGGGAGAGTCGAACCCACCTGGGCAGCGAAGAAATGGAATTCCAAGAGAGCGACTTCGCCGAGGAGTCGACCCATGGGCGCTAACGTATTGATCATGGCGGGCGGCACCGGCGGCCACGTGTTTCCGGCGCTGGCTTGCGCTCGCGAGTTTCAGGCCCGCGGTTACACCGTGCACTGGCTTGGAACGCCCCGTGGCATCGAGAACGACCTGGTGCCGATGGCCGGTATCGAGCTGCATCGGATCAACGCCAGCGGCGTGCGCGGCAAGGGCAAATTGTCCCTGCTCAAGGCCCCGTTCATGGTGCTCAAATCTGTCTGGCAGGCGCGGGCGATCATTCGCCAGCTGCGGCCAGTATGTGTCGTCGGCTTCGGTGGTTTTGTGACCGGTCCCGGCGGTGTCGCAGCCAAACTGGCCGGCGTGCCGGTGATCGTTCATGAGCAGAACGCGGTGGCCGGTACCGCCAATCGGTTGCTGGTGCCGTTGGCCGCCCGAGTCTGTGAAGCGTTCCCCGACACCTTTACCCTGTCGGACAGCCGTCGGACCACCGGTAACCCGGTGCGCACCGAGCTGTTCCTCGAAACACCGCGACAGGCCCTGGCCGGTCGCAAGGCGCGTTTGCTGATCCTGGGTGGAAGCCTGGGCGCAGAACCGTTGAACAAGTTGCTGCCTGAAGCCCTGTCGCAAGTCGCCCCCGACCTGCGCCCGGAAGTGTTTCATCAGGCCGGCAAAAACCACGATGAAGTGACTGCAGAGCGCTATCGCGCGGCTGGCGTCGAGGCGCAAGTGCAGCCCTTCATCAAAGACATGGCTCAAGCCTATGGCTGGGCCGACCTGGTGGTGTGCCGCGCAGGCGCATTGACCATCAGTGAACTGGCTGCCGCCGGTCTGCCCTCGTTGCTGGTGCCTTTGCCCCACGCGATCGACGATCACCAGACCCGCAACGCCGATTATTTGGCCCGTGAAGGCGCTGCCTTCCTGTTGCCGCAAAGAACGACTGGCGCAGCGGATCTTGCCGCACGCCTGACAGAGGTCCTGATGCAACCGCAACGACTCAATGACATGGCCAGCGCGGCACGCCGCCTCGCCAAACCCGATGCAACCCGTAACGTGGTCGATACCTGTCTGGAGGTGGCCCATGGTTGAGAATCAGAAAGCCATGCCGCAACCGGAAATGCGCCGCATCCGTAAAATCCACTTCGTCGGCATCGGCGGCGTGGGCATGTGCGGCATCGCCGAAGTGTTGTTGAACCTGGGCTATCAAGTGTCCGGTTCCGACCTGAAAGCGTCGCCGGTGACCGAGCGTCTTGAATCGTTCGGTGCGCACATTTTCATCGGCCACCGTGCCGAGAACGCCGCTTCTGCCGACGTGCTGGTGGTGTCGAGTGCCGTGAACACATCCAACCCGGAAGTCGCCACCGCACTGGAACGCCGCATTCCTGTGGTGCCACGCGCCGAGATGCTGGCCGAGCTGATGCGCTACCGCCACGGCATCGCTGTTGCCGGGACCCACGGTAAAACCACCACCACCAGCCTGATCGCTTCGGTGTTCGCGGCCGGTGGCCTGGACCCGACGTTCGTCATCGGTGGCCGTCTGAATGCCGCGGGCACCAATGCCCAACTCGGCACCAGCCGCTACCTGATCGCCGAAGCCGACGAAAGCGATGCGAGCTTCCTGCACTTGCAGCCCCTGGTGGCCGTGGTCACCAACATCGACGCCGACCACATGGCGACCTACGACGGCGACTTCAACAAACTGAAGAAAACCTTCGTCGAGTTCCTGCACAACCTGCCGTTCTACGGTCTGGCGGTGGTGTGCCTGGACGATCCGGTGGTGCGTGAAATCCTGCCGCTGGTGAAACGTCCTACGGTTACCTACGGCTTCGGCGATGACTGCGACGTGCGCGCCATCAATGTGCGCCAGCAGGGCATGCAGACTTTCTTCACCGTGCTGCGCCCTGATCGCGAACCGCTGGATGTCTCGGTGAACATGCCGGGCAACCACAACGTATTGAACGCGCTGGCGACCATCTGCATCGCCTCCGACGAGGGCGTCAGCGATGAGGCCATCGTCCAGGGCCTGTCCGGGTTCCAGGGTGTCGGTCGACGCTTCCAGGTCTATGGCGAACTGCCGGTCGAGGGCGGCAACGTGATGCTGGTCGACGACTACGGTCACCACCCGACTGAAGTCGCCGCTGTAATCAAAGCCGTGCGCGGTGGCTGGCCGGAGCGCCGTCTGGTGATGGTTTACCAGCCGCACCGTTACAGCCGCACCCGCGACCTGTACGACGATTTCGTCAATGTATTGGCCGACGCCAACGTGTTGCTGCTGATGGAAGTCTATCCGGCCGGTGAAGAACCGATCCCGGGCGCCGACAGCCGCAAGCTGTGCAACAGCATTCGTCAGCGGGGCCAGCTCGACCCGATCTACATCGAGCGCGGTGTCGACCTTGCGCCGCTGGTCAAGCCGCTGCTGCGTGCCGGCGACATCCTGCTGTGCCAGGGCGCCGGTGATATCGGTGGTCTCGCCCCGAAACTGTTGGCCAGCCCGCTATTCGCGGGTGCTGTTGCCGCACCGACTCCGGGGAAATTGAAATGACTGCTGCCTACGCCAACCTCGTCTCCACGATCGCACCGAAAGACTTCGGCCGCGTTGCCGTGCTGTTCGGCGGCAAGAGTGCCGAGCGTGAGGTTTCCCTCAAGTCGGGCAACGCTGTTCTCGACGCGCTGCTGAGCGCCGGGGTGGACGCGTTCGGCCTCGACGTGGGCGATGACCTGTTGCAGCGTCTGCTGAACGAAAAAATCGACCGCGCCTTCATCATTCTCCACGGTCGTGGCGGTGAAGACGGCAGCATGCAGGGCCTGCTCGAGTGCCTGGGCATTCCGTACACCGGCAGCGGCATTCTTGCCTCGGCACTGGCGATGGACAAGCTGCGCACCAAACAGGTCTGGCACAGCCTCGGGATTCCGACGCCACGCCACGCCGTACTGAGTTGCGAGGCCGATTGTATTTCGGCAGCGACGGAACTGGGCTTCCCTTTGATCGTCAAACCGGCCCATGAAGGTTCAAGTATCGGTATGGCCAAAGTGACCTCCGCGCCGGAGTTGATCGACGCCTGGAAAGCGGCCAGTACCTACGATTCGCAAGTGTTGGTCGAGCAATGGATTCAAGGTCCGGAGTTCACCATCGCCACCCTGCGTGACCAGGTGTTGCCACCGATTGCCCTGGGCACGACGCACAGTTTCTACGACTACGACGCCAAGTACGTGGCCTCCGATACCCAGTACCGGATTCCGTGTGGCCTGGACAGCAACAAGGAAAAAGAACTGATGGACCTCACGGCGAAAGCCTGTGAGGCGCTGGGTATCGCCGGTTGGGGCAGGGCAGACGTGATGCAGGACGCCGACGGGCAGTTCTGGTTCCTGGAAGTCAACACCGCACCGGGCATGACCGATCACAGCCTGGTGCCGATGGCGGCCCGTGCTGCCGGTCTGGATTTCCAGCAATTGGTTCTGGCGATTTTGGCCGCCAGCATTGCCGGCAACAACGAGCCTCGAGGTTAAGACCATGCAAGGCGCACAGCTGAGACATCAGCCCCCTCCAGTACCCGGCCGCAAGCCGGTGCCGCGGGGTGCCAGCCGAATGGTGGCGAAAGAGCCGATGTCCGCGCGCCTGCCCAAAGCCAATTTCGGCTTTCTCAAAGCCTTGTTCTGGCCGGTGCTGTTGGTTGCACTGGGGTTCGGCACTTACGAAGGCGCACAGCGTTTGCTGCCGTACGCCGACCGGCCGATCACCAAGATCAACGTGCAGGGCGATTTGAGTTACATCAGCCAGCAAGCGGTGCAGCAGCGGATCGCCCCGTACGTGGCGTCGAGCTTCTTCACCATCGACCTGGAGAGCATGCGCACCGAGCTTGAAACCATGCCATGGATTGCCCACGCCGAAGTGCGTCGGGTGTGGCCGGATCAAGTGGTGATCCGCCTGGAAGAACAACTGCCCGTGGCCCGTTGGGGCGATGAGTCGCTGTTGAACAACCAGGGGCAGGCCTTCACCCCGCGTGAGCTGGCGAACTATGAACACTTGCCACAGCTGTTCGGTCCACAACGGGCACAACAGCAAGTGATGCAGCAATACCAGGTGCTGAGCCAGATGCTCAGGCCGTTGGGCTTCTCGATTGCACGCCTGGAATTGCGTGAACGAGGCAGCTGGTTCCTGACCACCGGCGCCGGCAGCGCGGGTCCGGGGATCGAACTGCTGCTGGGACGCGGCAACCTGGTGGAAAAGATGCGCCGCTTCATTGCCATCTACGACAAGACGCTTAAAGAACAGATTACGAACATTGCGCGCATCGATCTGCGCTACGCCAACGGCCTCGCTGTTGGCTGGCGGGAACCTGTAGCGCCCACGACAGCCCAACCCGCTGTCGCGAAGAATTAAGAAGAGGCAGGACCCATGGCAAACGTGCAAAGCGGCAAAATGATCGTCGGTCTCGATATCGGCACCTCCAAGGTGGTGGCGCTGGTCGGCGAGGTCTCGGACGACGGCACGCTGGAAATCGTCGGGATCGGCACTCATCCGTCCCGTGGCCTGAAGAAAGGCGTGGTGGTGAACATCGAGTCCACCGTGCAATCGATTCAGCGCGCGATCGAAGAAGCGCAGCTGATGGCCGGTTGCCGGATCCACTCGGCGTTCGTCGGCGTGGCCGGCAATCACATCCGCAGCCTGAACTCCCACGGCATCGTGGCGATTCGTGATCGCGAAGTCAGCGCCGCCGACCTTGAGCGCGTCCTCGACGCCGCCCAGGCCGTGGCGATCCCGGCTGACCAGCGCGTATTGCACACCCTGCCGCAGGATTACGTGATCGATAACCAGGAAGGCGTTCGTGAGCCTCTGGGCATGTCGGGCGTACGTCTGGAAGCCAAGGTTCACGTGGTGACCTGCGCCGTCAACGCCGCACAGAACATTGAAAAATGCGTGCGTCGTTGTGGCCTGGAAATCGACGACATCATTCTCGAGCAACTGGCGTCCGCGTATTCGGTGCTGACCGACGACGAGAAAGAGCTGGGCGTGTGCCTGGTGGACATCGGTGGCGGCACCACCGACATCGCGATCTTCACCGAAGGCGCGATCCGTCACACCGCGGTGATCCCGATTGCGGGCGATCAGGTGACCAACGACATCGCGATGGCGTTGCGCACCCCGACCCAGTACGCCGAAGAAATCAAGATTCGCTACGCCTGCGCCCTGGCCAAGCTGGCCGGTGCCGGTGAGACCATCAAGGTCCCAAGCGTTGGCGACCGTCCGCCGCGCGAGCTGTCGCGCCAGGCCCTGGCCGAAGTGGTCGAGCCGCGTTACGACGAACTGTTCACGCTGATCCAGGCCGAACTGCGTCGCAGCGGCTACGAAGACCTGATCCCTGCCGGCATCGTGCTGACCGGTGGTACATCGAAAATGGAAGGCGCGGTCGAACTGGCCGAAGAGATCTTCCACATGCCGGTCCGCCTGGGCGTGCCTCACGGCGTCAAGGGTCTGGATGACGTGGTCCGCAACCCGATTTATTCCACTGGCGTTGGCCTGTTGATGTACGGCCTGCAAAAGCAGTCCGACGGGATTTCGTTCTCGGGCATCAGCAGCCGCGACAGCTACAGCAATGAAGAACCGAAAGCCGCCTTGCTCGATCGCATCAAGAGCTGGGTACAAGGCAACTTCTAAAGATTTACCGCAGCACCGTTGTAGATACAGGCAGTAGGCGAAAAAACTAGAGAACGTAAAGGAGAGGGAAAATGTTCGAACTCGTAGACAACATCCCCGCAAGCCCGGTTATTAAAGTTATCGGTGTTGGCGGAGGCGGCGGCAACGCTGTCAACCACATGGTCAAGAGCAACATTGAAGGCGTTGAATTCATCTGCGCCAACACTGATGCCCAGGCGCTGAAATCCATCGGCGCGCGGACCATCCTGCAACTGGGTACCGGCGTGACCAAAGGTCTGGGCGCTGGCGCCAACCCTGAAGTAGGTCGTCAGGCCGCTCTCGAAGACCGTGAGCGCATTGCCGAAGTCCTGCAGGGCACCAACATGGTGTTCATCACCACTGGCATGGGCGGTGGTACCGGTACCGGTGCTGCGCCGATCATTGCTGAAGTGGCCAAGGAAATGGGGATTCTCACCGTTGCGGTGGTGACTCGTCCGTTCCCGTTCGAAGGCCGCAAGCGCATGCAGATCGCTGACGAAGGTATCCGTCTGCTGTCTGAAAGCGTTGACTCGTTGATCACCATTCCCAACGAGAAGCTGCTGACCATCCTCGGTAAGGACGCAAGCCTCTTGTCGGCTTTCGCCAAGGCTGACGATGTACTGGCCGGTGCCGTTCGCGGTATCTCCGACATCATCAAGCGTCCGGGCATGATCAACGTCGACTTTGCCGACGTACGCACCGTGATGAGCGAAATGGGCATGGCGATGATGGGCACTGGCTGCGCCAGCGGTCCGAACCGTGCACGCGAAGCCACCGAAGCGGCCATTCGCAACCCGTTGCTCGAAGACGTGAACCTGCAAGGTGCACGCGGCATCCTGGTGAACATCACCGCCGGTCCTGACCTGTCCCTGGGTGAGTACTCCGACGTGGGTAGCATCATCGAAGCCTTCGCTTCCGAGCACGCAATGGTCAAGGTCGGTACCGTTATCGATCCGGACATGCGCGACGAACTGCACGTGACCGTGGTTGCTACCGGTCTGGGCGCTAAAATCGAGAAGCCTGTAAAGGTCATCGACAATACCGTTCACACCTCGATGGCTTCCCAGCCGCAACAATCGGCACCCGCTCGTCAGGAACAACCAGCGGTAAACTACCGTGACCTGGACCGTCCGACCGTCATGCGCAACCAGGCTCAGGCCGGTGCTGCGACTGCCGCGAAGATGAATCCGCAAGATGATCTGGACTACCTGGACATCCCGGCTTTCCTGCGTCGCCAGGCTGATTGATGGAATGTATCAGGGCTATGAAGGTGATTGGTGTTCAGCAAAGGTCTGGTCTGCTATTATCGCCAGCCTTTGTTGATACCAGTTCGCAATTTGCGCTGAAGCGGCCCAAGCCATGATTAAACAACGCACACTGAAAAATATTATCCGTGCCACAGGTGTAGGCCTGCACTCCGGGGAGAAGGTATACCTGACCCTCAAGCCAGCACCTATCGACACCGGCATTGTGTTTTGTCGTGCCGATCTCGATCCGGTCGTGCAAATCCCTGCCCGCGCGGAAAACGTTGGTGAAACCACGATGTCGACCACATTGGTCAGTGGTGACACCAAAGTGGATACGGTGGAGCACTTGCTCTCGGCCATGGCTGGCCTGGGCATCGATAACGCCTACGTCGAGCTCTCCGCGTCTGAAGTCCCAATCATGGATGGTAGCGCTGGACCCTTCGTATTTCTGATTCAGTCGGCTGGCCTGGAAGAACAGGACGCCGCCAAGAAGTTCATCCGGATCCTGCGGGAAGTGACAGTGGAAGACGGCGACAAGCGCGCCACTTTCGTCCCTTTCGAAGGTTTCAAAGTGAGCTTCGAGATCGATTTCGATCACCCGGTTTTCCGTGACCGCACACAAAGTGCAAGCGTGGATTTTTCCAGCACTTCGTTCGTAAAAGAAGTCAGCCGCGCCCGCACCTTTGGTTTCATGAGTGACATCGAGTACCTGCGCAAGCACAACCTCGCACTCGGCGGCAGCGTTGAAAACGCTATTGTGGTCGACGCGGATGGTGTACTTAACGAAGACGGCCTTCGCTATGAAGACGAATTCGTGAAGCACAAGATCCTCGATGCAATTGGTGACCTCTACCTGCTGGGCAATAGCCTGATTGGTGAGTTCAAGGGCTTCAAGTCCGGACATGCATTGAACAACCAGCTACTGCGCAAGTTGATTGAGCAGAAAGATGCTTGGGAAGTCGTGACTTTCGAAGACGCCAGCACTGCACCGATCTCTTACATGCGTCCCGTTGCGGCCGTGTAAGTAAAAACCTCTCTAGTTTTTAAAGGCTGCCTTCGGGTGGCCTTTTTTTATGCCTGTATGCCGATCGTTCCTCAGTCAGCAGAGACCACCCGGTTACGCCCATTTTCCTTGGCCTGATACAGCGCCTTGTCCGCCGCGAACAGCACACTTTCCAGGCTGATATCAGTTGCCGTTGTCCAGGTGCTGATACCAATACTGACAGTGATCGGCGATTCGGCACCCTCGATGAACGGCAACTGCTCAACAGCTTTGCGAATGTGTTCGGCAATCTGTTGCGCGCCGGCGCTGTCGGTTTCCGCCAGGATCACTGAAAACTCTTCGCCACCGTAACGGGCCGCCAGATCAGCCGGTCGTCGCACATGGGCGCTGATGACACTGGCCAGCGTACGTAACGCTTGGTCGCCGGCCTGATGGCCATACCGATCGTTGAAATCCTTGAAGTGATCGGCGTCAATCATCAGCACCGACAGTGGTTTGCCCGATCGTTGCGCCCGAAACCATTCATGACGCAGGGCCTGGTCCAGCGTCCGGCGATTGGCCAGGCCGGTCAACGCATCGGTGGCGGCCAGTTGCGCCAGCCCCCGTTCGGCGTTGTGGCGCAGGCGCAGTTCTCGACAGAACATCCAGGTCAACCAGAGCAGACTGATGCACAACGCCAGGGTCGCCACGCTGACCACCAACGTCGTGCGCTTCCAGGAGGCAAACACTTCATCGCTCGACAGAGCAACGACGACGATCAGCGGCAGGTTGCCCACCTTGGAAAACGTGTACAGGCGTTTGTCCTGGTATTGGCTTGAAACGCTGGTGAAGCTGCCGTTGCCCTCTTTGACGATGCGCTGGAAATTGGGGCGGTTGCTGAAATCCTTGCCGACCAACTCTTCGGCCGGGCGCGGTTCCTGGGCCAGCAGGATGCCGTCCGAGCTGATCAGGTTGACTGAGCTGTCACGACCGATGTTCAAGCTGTTGAACAATTGATCGAAGTAACTCAGGCGCATCGCGGCTTCGGCGACACCGAGGAATTCGCCCTGTGTACCGCTGACCCGGCGACTGAAGCTGATTCGCCACTCATGTTCAGGCTGCCTGGAGCGAAAGGGGCGGCTGATGAACATGCCCGGGTCGCGATTGCTCACGTGAGACTGAAAGTATTCACGGTCGGCGAAATTGCCTTTTCTGGGCTCCACCGAGGCCGAATCGGCAATGACATCGCCCTTGTTGTCCAACAGCAGAATATCGCCCTTGTACGGTGCGGCCGTGGCGCGGTCAAACAAGGCCAGATGGCGGATGGCGGGAGACACATTCTTGAGGTCTTCTCGTTGCGAGGCCGCAATCAGACCGAGCAGGGACAGGTCGTAGAGCTCGACATTGCGCAGCACGTCGGCGTCGATCAACTGCACGATATTGGACGCGGCACGCGTGGCAGACAGTTCTGCGGTGGCGCGCTCACGGACCAACAGAAACGCCACGATGCTCAGGATGGCGACCACCAGCAGCAAACTGCCAAGAACCAGAAGCCGCTCCGACCGGGGCGAACGGACCGGATCTTGAGGTTGTGAACTGCTCACGCTCATGGTTCTGACTTCTGCTAATGAGGCGTTATGAAGGTGCTTTCGCATGAATCGGGCAGAGTTCCAGAAACCGGTCGCGTCCAGAGCGCCTGAATAAAACCCGGATAAAAAAAAGGCCGGCAAAACGTGCTGGCCATTTGTACGGTGAAGTTTAGAAGACATTCAGCGGGTAGTCGACGAACACCCTGTATTCGTCAGTTAACTCGCCAATTATTAATTTTTCTCGTCATCGACCCAGCGAATATCAAATGTGCCCACGAAGAGTTCTCTGGGTGCGCTGTCGTCGATTTTGGCGTTAAAAGAGAATTTCCCGGTTGCGAACGCTTGCTCTCTATTGAAACTTTCGATTGTCAGGGTGCCATCAATCGCTTCGTAGCTCATCCGGTGATCGCCATTCTGAGTGAAGTAGCGGCAGTAATAGTTTTTTGGGAAAGCCTCTGCTGGTAACAGGTATTGTCCTGGCGTAATCGAATCGTAGAAACCGATCTGGATGCCTCTGGATTGATCTGCCACACGTTCAGTTTGACCAACCAGGGTAATAAAACCGATGTCGGAAGACGACTCGCGGTATTCGACTGTCGAGGACTTGAACCCCCCGCCGTAAGCAATATCCACGTCCACATAACCTGTACTGGCGCGCAGTTGAATATCAGGGTTGGCCGATTCAATTGTCATGATGAACTCCTTGGGCAGGAAGGTCAGGCACCTTCATTCCATTTGGATTGAATACGATCACTATTTTTTCAGCTACTGTCAGATCTGACAGTAGACGGCTGTTTTGTTGCCCTTTCTGACGAGTGGAATCAATCTGTTGTCGCTGGGTGGGGTGCTGCTGACAGAGCGCGCCGTAGCCCTTATCGACTTTTAGCAGGCTTATAAGGTGGCGGTCATCGTTGCAGCAACTGCAATGAACAACGGGCTGAAACTGAGAGGGAAACGCACGTGCGGTAAAGCTCCTTGGAGTCAATCAAGCACTTCATTGGTTGAAGTGCAGGCTGTTTCTTATAGGGGAAGACGAACGAGGCCGGTGTTAAACCACGACGAAAAAAAGCCGCTGATAGCAGCGGCTTTGAAGACAACTTTTCAAAGGGAAGAGCCGATGAAAAGTGTCGAGGGAACAGGTGCGAACTGGGTGGGTCAGCTGTCTTTTTCAGCCCGTGGCTGGTTGGCAGACGTTGACGCTTGAGGGGTTTGCGCAGCTTCCTGGGCTTTGGCCGTCATTTCACTCTGATACTGTTCGTAGGCTGCGACGCGTGCCTCGTTTTGTGCGGCGAAGGTCTGCGACTCTTCAGCCATGGCGAACGGTGACAGGAACAATGAGGACAAAACGAAAGCGCTGGCAATACCCATAGTGTTGGACATCTTTAAAACCTTCTTGCTTGGCAAGTGCTGTTTGGTGCGGCAAAGATAAGGGGGATTGCGGAGGGGAAAAAGAGCGGATTCATGAAAGGACTGTTGCGTTAAAAGCAATAGTTACACACTGATCGTTCCCACGTTGAGGCGTCGAACCGTCCGCGTGGGAATGCAGCCCGGGACGCTCCGCGTCCCAACAAAAGCCGAACGCGGAGCGTCCGTTGAGGCATTCCCACGCAGAGCGTGGGAACGATCCGTTGAGAAGGGCTAAACCGGGAGGTGGATGCCGAAGGTATTCATCCCGTGATCGCTGCGCACAAACACATCCCCGCCGTGCATCAGCGCAATCGCCTTGACGATCGCCAGCCCCAACCCGTGGTTGTTGCCGCTGTTGCTGCGTGACGCATCCACCCGGTAAAAACGCTCGAACAGTCGAGGCAAATGCTCGCTGGCAATCGGCGAACCTGGGTTGGCGACACCGATGCTTACCTGATGCGCCTCAACCTCGATTTTCACCTCGATTACTTGTCCGGGCTCGGTGTGCTGAACCGCGTTACTCAACAAGTTAATTAGCGCCCGGCGCAAATGTGCAATCTCGATCCGCACTTGCGCATCACCACTGACGCGCACCTGAACCTGTGCATCCTCAAGAATGAAATCCAGATATTCGAGGGTCGTCGCCACTTCAGCGGCCAGCGAGGTGGACGTCAGTTTGGTGGCCTTGCTGCCCTGGTCCGCGCTGGCAAGAAACAGCATGTCATTGATGATCGAACGCAGCCGCTCCAGCTCTTCAAGGTTCGATTGCAGCACTTCGAAATAGTGTTCGGCAGAACGCCCGCGAGTAAGCGCCACCTGGGTCTGGCCGATCAGGTTGGTCAAGGGCGAACGCAGTTCATGGGCAACGTCGGCGTTGAACGACTCCAGCCGCGAATAGGCCTGTTCCACCCGCTCCAGTGTCGAGTTGAACGAATTGACGAACTGATTGAGTTCCGGCGGCAATGACGACATGCGCAAACGCCCGGAACGCAAAGGCGGCGCCAGTCGCTGGGCTTCCTGAGACAACTTGATCAACGGTTTCAGACCAATGCGCGCCACCCAGTACCCGAGTGCCGAAGCCAGTAACACGCCGACGATCGCCAGGCTGATGAGGGCGATCAGCAGGTGATGCTGAGTCTGGAAAAACGTCTCGGTGTCGATGCCGATCATGAAGCGCAGCGGCGGACGTTGATCCTTGGCCGGGAACTGGCTGACCAGCACTTTCAGCGGATAAGGATGATCCGGCAGGGTCATGTCGCGCATCCCCAGCGCGCCTTCGGCAAAGGCGCGGATCTGCGGCGTCAGGTTGCCGTATTCGTAGTTCGGATCGCCGCTGATGATCCAGAAACTGATGCGTTTGTCTTCTTCGCCGAGCAGCTTGAGCTTGTTGTTGATCTTCACCCAATGCTCGGGCGTGCCGTAACGCCCGACGGTGGATTCGAGCACGCTGTAGCGCGCGTCCAGCTCGGCTTCCGGCAGCAGGCCCAGGCCTTTATCGACCTGTTGATACAGCGCCCAGCCGATCAGCAGGAACACCAGCAGCGCCACCAACGTAAACATCCCACTGAGGCGCAGCGCAATCGAGTTACTGGACACCGCGGCTCTCCAGCACATAACCCATGCCGCGAATGGTGTGCAGCAGTTTTTCGTCGAACGGCCCGTCGAGCTTGGCCCGCAGGCGCTTGATCGCGACTTCGACGACATTGGCGTCGCTGTCGAAATTGATGTCCCAGACCATTTCGGCAATCGCCGTTTTCGAGAGGATTTCACCCTGCCGGCGGGCCAGCACGCTCAGCAGCGAAAACTCCTTGGCGGTCAGGTCCAGGCGCGTACCGGCGCGGGTCGCCTTGCGGCTGATCAAGTCGATCCACAGGTCGGCAATGCTCACTTGCACCGGTTCGTGGCCGCCGCTGCGCCGGGTCAGCGCTTGCAGGCGTGCTACCAGTTCCAGGAAGGAAAACGGCTTGCCGAGGTAATCGTCGGCGCCGTCGCGCAGGCCCTTGATGCGGTCTTCGACACGCTCGCGGGCGGTGAGCATGATCACCGGGGTTTGCTTGCGCGCACGCAAGGCGCGCAGTACGCCAAAGCCGTCGAGGCCCGGCAGCATGACGTCGAGGACGATTACCGCATAGTCGCTTTCCAGCGCCAGGTGCAGGCCTTCGACGCCGTCGCGCGCCAGGTCCACGGTGTAACCCTGTTCCGTCAGGCCGCGGTGCAAATAATCCGCGGTTTTTTCTTCGTCTTCGATAATCAGAACGCGCATGACCCCGCCTCAGTCTGTGGTTGCCAGCACCGGCAAGGGTGCGGGTTTAGGCCGATGGAATAGCCGCTCAAGCCACAAGTATATGACCGGAGTGGTGAACAACGTCAGCGCCTGGCTCACCAACAAGCCGCCGACGACCGCGATCCCCAACGGCTGGCGCAGTTCGGCGCCGGTGCCGTAGCCGAGCATCAGCGGCAACGCACCGAGCAGGGCGGCGAGGGTGGTCATGATGATCGGCCGGAACCGCGTGATACAGGCCTTGAATATCGCCTCTTCAGGCGGCAAGCCACCGTTGCGTTGGGCGTCGAGCGCGAAGTCGATCATCAGGATGCCGTTTTTCTTCACGATCCCGATCAGCAGCACCAGCCCGATCAGTGCCATGATCGAAAAGTCCTGGCCACAGATCCACAGCATGATCACCGCGCCGAGCCCCGCCGATGGCAGTGTCGAGATGATGGTCAGCGGATGCACGAAGCTCTCGTAAAGCACGCCGAGAATGATGTACACCGCCACCAGCGCCGCCAGAATCAGCCACGGCTGGCTGGCCAGCGAACTCTGGAACGCCTGCGCCGCGCCCTGGAAGTTACCGCTCATGGCCGCCGGCATGCCGATCTCGGCCTTGGCCTGGTTGAGCATGATCACGGCATCGCCCAACGCCACGCCGGGCGCCAGGTTGAACGACAGGTTGGCGGCCGGGAACATGCCGTCATGGGCAATGGACAGCGGGCCGACGGTGGGCGCATCGAATTTCGCCAGCGCCGACAGCGGCACCATTTCCCCACTCAGGGGCGAGCGCAGGTAGAAGTAGTTGAGGCTTTCGGCTTTGCCGCGTTGTTTGGTATCCAGCTCCAGAATCACGTTGTATTGGTTGATCTGGGTCTGGAACTCGTTGATCTGCCGCTGACCGAACGCGTCGTACAGCGCTTCGTCGACATCACTGGCGGTCAGGCCGAAACGCGCGGCGGCGCTGCGGTCGATGCTGATGTGGGTGATGCTGCCGCCCAGTTGCAGGTCGTTGGAAATATCACGGAACGCCGGGTTGGCGCGCAGCTTTTCCGTCAGGCGCTGGGTCCAGGTGCTGAGGGTCGCGCCGTCGTTGCTCTTGAGCACGTATTGGTACTGGGCGCGACTCGGGCCGGAGCTGAGGTTGATGTCCTGGCCGGCACGCAGGTACAGCACGATGCCCGGGACTTTCATCAGTTTCGGGCGAATCCGGTCAATGAACTGACTGGCCGAGACGTCTCGGTCGCCGCGTTTTTTCAGCGAGATCCAGAAGCGGCCGTTGGCGATGGTCTGGTTACTGCCCGAGACGCCAACCGAGTGGGAAAACGCCTCAACAGCAGGGTCTGCGGCGACGATTTCGGCCATCGCCAAGTGTTTTTTCACCATGTCGCCGTAGGAAATATCGGCGGCGGCTTCGGTGGTCCCGAGGACAAAACCGGTGTCCTGCACCGGGAAGAAGCCCTTGGGGATAAAGATGTAACCGGCAATCGCCAGGCCCAGTGACAGGCAGAACACCCCGATCATCAATTTTTGATGGGCGAGGGCGCGGCGCAGGAGTTTTTCATAGCCGGCCAGCAAGCGTTCGCCAAACGTAGGTTTGCTGTGGGCGTGATGCACCGGCGCACGCATGAACAGCGCGGCCAGCGTCGGCGCCAGTGTCAGGGATACCACCACCGAAATCATGATGGTCGAGGTAGCCGTCAGGGCGAATTCCTTGAACAGCCGCCCGACCACACCGCCCATGAACAGCAGCGGAATGAACGCCGCCACCAGCGAGAAGCTGATGGACACCACGGTAAAACCAATCTCGCCGGCGCCCTTTATCGCCGCCTCTCGCATGCCGTCGCCGGCCTCAAGGTGACGGTGAATGTTCTCCACCACCACAATCGCATCGTCGACCACGAACCCCACGGCCACCACGATCGCCACCAGCGTCAGGTTGTTGAGGCTGAAGCCCATGATGTACATCAGGGCGAAACTGGCGGTCAGCGAAACACCCAGCACCGCGGACACGATCATGGTCGCCGACCACTGGCGCAGGAACAGCGCCATCACCGCCACCACCAGCAGGATTGCGATCAGCAGGGTGACCTCCACTTCATGCAGCGAGGCGCGGATGGTCTGTGTGCGGTCGACCAGCACCTTGACCTGCACCGACGCCGGCAGCATGGCTTCGAGGCCGGGCAGGGCGGCCTGAATGCGATCCACCGTCTCGACAATGTTGGCCCCCGGTTGCCGGGAAATCACCAGGTTCACCCCCGGTTTGTCACCAGCCCAGGCTTGCACGTAGGCATCTTCCGAACCGTTGACGACTTTGGCGACGTCCTTGAGGTGAACCGGTGCGCCATCCTTGTAGGAAACGATGAGTTGGCTGTATTCCTCGGGATGGAAGAGCTGGTCGTTGGTCGACAGCGTCGAGATGCTCGACTCGCCGTACAACGCACCTTTGGCGAGGTTGAGGCTGGTGTTCTGGATTGCCTGGCGAATGTCCGCCAGCGTCAGGCCGATAGCGGCGAGTTTGTCCGCCGAGGCTTGAACGCGAATCGCCGGACGTTGCTGACCGGTAATGTTGATTTGGCCTACGCCGTTGATCTGACTGATCTGACGCGAGAGCAGTGTTTCCACCAGGTCGCTGAGCTCAGTGCCGGGCATTTGTGTCGAGTTGACGCTGAGAATCAGCACCGGGCTGTCGGCCGGGTTGACCTTGCGCCACGTCGGCAGGGTCGGCATGTCTTTGGGCAGCTTGCCGGCGGCGGTGTTGATCGCGGCCTGTACTTCCTGGGCGGCGGTGTCGATGCTTTTGTCGAGGGTGAATTGCAGGGTCAGGTTGGTCGAGCCCAGGGCGCTGCTCGAGGTCATCTGGGTCACGCCGGGGATGGCGCTGAATTGCACTTCAAGCGGCGTGGCCACCGACGACGCCATGGTTTCCGGGCTGGCGCCGGGGAGTTGCGCGGCGACCTGAATGGTCGGGAATTCCGCCTCTGGCAGCGGCGCAATGGGCAGGCGCGGAAAGGCGATGACGCCCAACAGTACCAAGGCAAACGTCAGCAGAACGGTGGCGACCGGGTGATCGATGCACCACGCCGAGATCGAGCCGTGGCCCTTCATGGCTTGGACTCCGACTGAACCACTTGCGGCGGGTCGGTCAGCACCTGAACGGTGGAACCGGGTTTGAGCCGCGACTGGCCATCGCTGACCAATACATCGCCCGGTTTGACACCTTTGATGATGTCCTGGCCGCTGCCTTGAGCAACCATCTGTACGGTGACGGTTTCGACTTTGTCGCCGTTGACCCGGTACACGTAATGTTGATCGAGGCCGCGTTGTACGACGGTGGGCGGCACCACCAGCGCATCTTTATCCAGCGCTGTCTGAATCTTTACCGTCACCAGCAGGCCCGGCCAGAGCTTTTGCCCGGGGTTGTCGAATTCAGCCTTGGCGCGGATGGTCCCGGTGTTGGCGCTGATCTGGTTGTCGATCAGGGTCAGGTGACCTTCGCCCAGCAGGTTGCCGGTTTCGCCGTCGGTGTCGGCACCGATGTAGGCTTTCACCACCGCGTGCTCCGGGTCGTTGATCAGGCCTTGCAGGGTGGGCAGCATTTGCTGTGGCAGGGAGAATTCCACGGCAATCGGGTCGATCTGGGTCACCGTGAACAGGCCTTGGGCGTCGGCCATGCGCAGGAAGTTGCCTTCATCCACTGTGCGAATACCGACGCGGCCGGTGACCGGGGAGCGAATCTGTGTGTAGGAAAGCTGCACTTGAGCGGCGTCGATCGAGGCTTGGTTACCTTGGGCGGTGGCTTTGAGTTGGTTGACCAGGGCTTGTTGCTGGTCGTAGGTCTGTTTGGATACGCCGTCGTCGACGCTCAGGAGTTTGTAGCGCTTGAGGTTGACTTGTGCGACTTGCAGTTGTGCCTGGCTTTCGCCGAGTTGGGCGCGGGCCTGGTCGAGGCTGGCGCGGATGGAGCGGTCGTCGATGGTGGCGAGCAGGTCGCCTTTGTTCACCAGTTGGCCTTCTTTGACCATGATTTTGGTGAGGATGCCGTCGATTTGTGGGCGGACGACGACGCTGTGCAGTGATAGCACTGAGCCGATGCCGCTGACGTAGCGGGGGACGTCTTTTGTGGTGACGCTGACGACGCGAACGGGGATTGCTGTGGGCGCGGCGAGTTTGGCGGTGGCGGGTTTGGTGGCGTACCACACGCCCAGCGCTGCCATGACGATCAGAAGGGTTGCGAGCAGGGCGGGTTTTTTCTGAATTCGCATGCGTGTGGGGCGCCGGGGCTTGGGGTTTTGTCGGGTTTGTATTTTCCTTTATAAACCTGTTTGGTGGTCGGGAAGGTGACTGGTAACTGACGGCGCTGTCAGTTTGGGGCGTTCTTTTGGTCTTGGCGGCCTTTGGGCCGACCATGTTTTGGGTTGATTGGGTGTATATCCGTTGCTGCGGTAACGGCGGCTTAGGGTTTCGCCCTGACGGCGACTCCCTTTGGCAAACGCCCCAAAGGAAGCAAAGGTCTTTGCCCCGACGTCCGGCCCCTCGCTTAGGCTCGGTGTTCCTTCGTTCCGGCATTCATCTGGGGGCATCGCCTCCGGTCGGCTTCGCTTCGACCTCCTCTCGATGTGTTCGACTTCGTCGAACGGCGCTACGCGCCTCCCCCCCAGATGAACGCCTCCACTCAGCCTGCCGAAGGGGCGGGTGGATCAAGATCAAGAGCTGCAGGCGAGCTACCGCTCGGCCTGTTGAGTGGTGAGGAGCGGGCGGTACGCCTCGATTTACTGTAGGAGTGAGCCAGCTCCGGGCGGCGTTCCGACGATGGCGGCCTGACAGCCGACCAATCTCTCCCAGATGTACCCAGTCCAACTGTGGGAGCGGGCTTGCTCGCGAAAGCGGCCTGACAGCCGACCAGTCTCTTCCTGCTGCCCATTGATCGTTCCCTACGCTCCGCGTGGGAATGCAGCCCGGGACGCTCCGCGTTCCATTTTTGTGTGTTGAAAGATGTGTAAGAAACACAGCGAATTCCCACGCATTTTTCAGGTTGCCGGGTAGGAAGCGTGTTCTCTAACCTCTAGCCGTCGCTGCAAATTCAGCGACCGGGCGTGAGATCCCCGGCTACCAGTATGCATCTAGCGCCAATGTCACCATAATTGGCGCCAGCTTATCCGCTGCCTGTAAATGCGTTATGGCGGCTGTGTGCGGGCAGACTTCGGTCTGGCCGGGTGCCTACTACCGGTGATCTCACACTGCACATAGCTGCCACCTCTTCGCCGCTTGAGATCCGGCGAATGGTGGTACCCATTTCAGTAGGAGTTTGCATGGATAAGTTAATCCCCGACCCACCCCTCAACACCGCAACCCCCAACGCCGAGACCACCCAGGCCGAAGCGCTCATCAAAGACCGCGAAGCGATAAAACGCGCACTCGATTACTACCTCGATCCGCCCGGGCAATACAGCGTAAAACCCCGTCGTCCAAGCACGATGTTCATGGTCGTCCCCGACATTGATTCTGAAAGTCTGTTGGCCCATGCCTGTGAGTCTTTGGCGTCAGCGAGTGTGATGGCGAGTGATTTTGCGACGAATCTGGTGGGGCCGCAGCGTCATACGGTGTTGGCGATTCAGCAGGTGATCATGTTGGCGGAGTTGGCGGTGAATCGGGTGTTGGACAGGGTTGAGGTTCCGGCGTAAATAGCGTCCGGTCAGGTTGACCGCGTTATCGTTCTTCGCGAGCAGGCCCGCTCCCACAGGTGTTGGGGTTGCTCGCGATTGCGGTGTGTCAGTCAGCACTAAACCCGACGGACTCGCTTGCGGCGTGAAGCTTGCGGCGCTCGACACGGGTATACTGCCGCCTTTCGCGGCTCGCTGACCGGGCCCGACTCTTTTGCATCACCCGGAGCTTTCATGACTTCCCCGACACAACCGCCGGTTGCCGACGCTTTGAGCGACGACCAGGCAGACCTGCCAGACAGCGTCGACTCCAGCGCAGACAGCGAATCCAAAGCCGCGATTCCGGCGTTCAAGTTCCCGTTCAAGCCGGGTGAGCTGGCCGCTGCGAAGAATGCCAGCCAGCCTTGGTACAAGAATGGCGCGAAGAATGGCCATACCAAGACGCCGGGGGCTGCGCCTCCGGGGACGCGTCGTTCGATGGGTAAGCGCTGAGTTTCTGTTTCTGCGGTGCCTGATCTATAGCCTTCGCGAGCAAGCCCGCTCCCACATTTGATCTGTGTACGACACGGACCCAATGTGGGAGCGGGCTTGCTCGCGAAGGGGCCATCAAAGGCAATACATCTTCTGAATCAAGCCGCCCGCAACGAAATAAACGCATAGTTCAACGGCGCATCCGTCGCCACTTGCGCCCCGGCTGCCTGCACCTGCCCGGCGATATCCTCCCCCGACACATGAAACAACCAGTCACTGCCAGACGTCTCCAGCGGTTGCGCTGAAACCTGATCAATGACCGCGGCAAACGCGCTCATGTCCGGCAGATAAGCGGTAAACCCATCCCCTTTCAGCGCTGTAGTCCGAATCCCCAGCAAGCCGCAAATCGCATCCTTGGTCTGAATGTCGTCGCGATCCGCCTGACGTGAACGCTGGATCAATCCTGCCAGTTCGTGATCCACCAACTGGCCGCCGATAATCAAGTCCGGGCCTTGTTCCCACGACTCCGGCGGGCATTCCTTCACGGCGGTATTCAGCGCGATGTGCGGGTTGATTTCCATCGGGTAGATGCGGCAGACCAGCGGCCGACGCTCATAGATGCGGCAGAGGTTGTCTTCGTCAAGATTCCGGCAGGGACCGACGTTGTAGGCGGCAAAGGTGATCGCGACGTAGGCGTCAGACGTGCCGCTTCGAACCCGCGCTGAGCGGCGTTCGGCGTGTTCGCGTTGTTGCACCGGCAGGCCCAGGCCGTTGCCCAGGAAACCTTCCACCAGCACGATCACTTGACCGCCGTCAGCCGCCCACATGCGG
This sequence comes from Pseudomonas sp. IT-P294, assembly GCF_949767865.1. Classification (NCBI taxonomy): domain Bacteria; kingdom Pseudomonadati; phylum Pseudomonadota; class Gammaproteobacteria; order Pseudomonadales; family Pseudomonadaceae; genus Pseudomonas; species Pseudomonas sp. IT-P294. Next base: position 136,890 of record NZ_CATKQW010000044.1, read on the forward strand.
GCTTCGGCCAGGGTCAGGGGCACGTGGTGGTCGTTGCAGCATTTGCCGCAGCCTACGCAGGAAAACGTCGTATTCATCAGGCTTCAGGTCGCAGGTAGAAGGCAGGAAGCGGCGCCAGAATCTCACCGCACAGACCTGCGTCGAAGCAAGTTATGCGCCAGTCACTGGGCTTTGGTGGCGGGGCGGATGGCGTCCCATTCGGTCACGTAGGCGGTTTTGGTTTTTTTGTTGTAGAGGCACAGTTCGGTGCCTTGCTGGCCTTTCATGTGTTTCTGCGGGTATTGGCCTTGCAGCAGCAACGCGGTGTAGCCGACGCGGTCGTCAAACTGGGCGGCGGTGCCGACGGGTTTGGCGTCTTTCAGGCCGCTGGCCTTGGTGCAACTGGCGAGGACGGCTTTGTCGTAGGCGGCCCAGGCGTCGGGGCTGGAGGCGTGGGCCTGGTTGGCGAGGGCAGTGAGGCAGAGGACGGTCAGGGCGGTGGCTTTCATGGGGGCAGGCATCCTTGGGCATTGAGTTCGCCGAGGGTCGGAGTATGCCTGATGGTTTTGTGTTGAATGTGTCGGCCTCATCGCGAGCAGGCTCGCTCCCACAGAGGGTACGCGATCAACTGTGGGAGCGAGCCTGCTAGCGATGGCGGTGGTTCAGACCGGAACCGGTTCCCGGCGGACCACATACATCCCGGCGCTTTCATACAACCGCTGCGCCCGAAGGTTGTCTTCCAGGACCTTCAGATCGACAAAGCCTTCCCGGCGATCCTGAAACACTTTGAATGCATGCAGCAGCAACGCACGGCCGAGCCCGAGGCCTTGGGCCTGAGGATGCACCACCAGGTTTTTGATGTAGGCGCTGGTCCAGCACTGGCACACGCCGACGATGCGGTCGCTCTCGAGCGCAATGAAACACAGGGAAGGATCGTATTCGGGATCGGTCTCAAAGCGCTGTTGCCAAACGTCCAGGGCAGGCACGCGGCCGCCACCTTCCTGATAACCCGTTTCCATCAAGCGATGAACGGCTTCGGCCAGTTCGGGGCGGTATTGAACGAGGACGATTCCCTTGGGCCAGGTGATGTCGGGCACGGCCTGCGCCAGGTTGCGCCGCATCAAAAAGCAGAATTGCTCGGCCAAGACTCAGTGACCTTGTTCGGCGACAGCCTTGGCCGCCTCGATCAGGCACTTGGTCAGTTCCGGCGACGAGAACTTGGTCAGCACCGCGTTGGCCCCGGCCAGGCGCGCTTTTTCGCTGTTCATCGCGCTGTCCAGAGACGTGTGCAGCAATACATAAAGGTGCGAGAAGTCCGGGGTTTCGCGCAGAGTGCGGGTGAAGGCATAGCCGTCCATCTCCGACATTTCGATGTCCGAGACAATCAGGTTGATCTGCTGCGCCGTACCTTGCAGGTCCAGCAGGCAGTCGATGGCCTCCTTCGCGCTGCGGGCGGTGTGGCATTGCAGGCCGAGGTTGCGCAGGGTGTGCACCGATTGTTGCAGGGCGACCTGGCTGTCGTCGACCACCAGAATTCGTGCGTTGCCCAGCACTTCAGCGTCTTCCATGCTCAGTTCGGTCGGGGCCATTTCGATCTGTGCCGGGGCGATGCCGTGGATGACTTTTTCGATGTCCAGCACTTGCACCAGCGTGCCGTCGACCGAGGTCACGCCAGTGATGTACGAGCGCACACCGCCGGAGCCAAAGGGCGGCGGGCGGATGTCAGTGGTCAGGCAATGGACGATCTTGCTCACGGCCTGAACATGCAGGCCCTGTTTGGAGCGGCTGACGTCGGTGACGATCAGGCAGCCACCGTTCGGGTCTTCCAGCGGACGCTCGCCGATAGCGCGGCTGAGGTCGATCACCGACAACGAGGCGCCGCGCAATGTGGCGATGCCTTTGACGTGGGGGTGCGACTCCGGCAGCTTGGTCAGCGGCGGGCAGGGAATGATTTCGCTGACTTTCAGCAGGTTGATTGCCATCAGCTTGCCGCTGCGCAAGGTAAACAGCAGAAGCGAAAGTGAGTCTGCGCGGGCTTTGGTGGTGGACATAAAAACCTTCTGTGGAAAAAGGTGATGGGCGAGTAAAGAATCGCCAAAATCTATTGATGCCGGGTTATCGACTTGTTGGGGGCAGGCTTTAGTAAATCAGGCGGCGTTCCGACGATAGGGGCGTCACTTCATCCCCAATCGCTTGGCCATCCGGCCCAGATTCGCACGATCCAAGCCTAGCTCACGTGCCGCACTCGCCCAGTTGTCGTGATGCCGTTCCAGGCAGGCGCTGATCAATTGACGCTGATAATTTTCGGTGGCTTCACGCAAATCTCCGGCGACCAACGCGACAGGCACGACAGCGGGTTGTTCAGCGGGGAGTTCGACGCTGCCATTGGGCAAGTCCAGATCCGCCGCACTCAAGCTGAGAATCTTCGGCCGTTCCTTGCAATTGCCCAGCGCCTTTAACGCGCTGCGCCCGATCAGATGCTCCAGCTCCCGCACATTCCCCGGCCAGTCGTAAGCCAGCAATGCAGCTTGCGCGTCGCTGGTCAGCCGCAGGCTATTGAGGCCCATGCGCGAGCGGTTCTGTTCCAGGAAGTAGCCGCTGAGCAACAACACATCCCGTCCGCGATCCCGCAGCGCCGGCACCTGCAGCGGGTAAACACTCAGGCGATGATAGAAGTCGGCCCGGTAGCGGCCACTGCGCACTTCCTCGGCCAGGTCGCGGTTGGTCGCCGCGATCAGTCGCACGTCCACCTGATGTTCTTTGTCCGACCCCAAGCGCTGCAACTGACCGCTTTGCAGCACCCGCAACAGTTTGGCCTGCACGGTCAGCGACAGTTCGCCGACTTCATCGAGAAACAGCGTGCCGCCATTGGCCAGTTCGAACTTGCCGCGACGATCATTCGTCGCACCCGTGAAGGCGCCGCGCACATGGCCGAACAGTTCGCTTTCGACCAGCGTGTCCGGCAGGGCGGCGCAGTTGAGGCTGATGATCGGTTTGTCCGCACGAGGGGAGGCGGCGTGAATCGCCTGTGCGACCAATTCCTTGCCGACGCCGGTTTCGCCGGTGATCAGCACGGTCAGGTCGCTGCCGCCCACCAGGTTGATTTCTTCGACCAGGCGTTTATGCGTCTTGCTCTGGCCGATCATCTCGCGGTTCTGCTGGCCGCTGGCCTGACGGTAAACCTCGGCACGCTGATGCTCATCTTCGACACGATTGGCCAGGCGTTCTATACGTTCGGCGGCGTTGACGGTGGCGGCGGCGAGGCTGGCGAAGGCTTGCAGGGCATCCAGTTCTATCGGTTCAAATCGTTCCGGGTCGAGGGCGTCGAGGGTCAGCAAGCCCCACGGGCGCTCGTCGATAAACAGTGGGCAGCCCATGCAATCGTGAACTTCCAGATGTTCGTCGAGGCCATCGACCAGGCCGTCGTAAGGGTCGGGCAAGTCGCTGTCGGCGGCGAACCGCGTCGGGCCGTGACTGCTGAGCAGTGCTTCGAAGCGCGGGTGTTCGCTGACTTTGAAGCGTCGGCCGAGGGTGTCGGTGCTCAACCCGTCCACGGCCAGCGGCACCAGCCAATCGCCATCAAGGCGCAGCAGGGCGGCGGCATCGCAGGGGAGCAGGGCGCGCATGGCTTCGAGCAAGCGTCGATAGCGCTCGCCTTCGGGCAGTTCGCGGGAAAGGTCGGAGACCAGGGGCAGCAGGGCGGTGAGCAGCGATTTTGCAGTCATAGTGACTCCATGTAGTCGACATGACTATAAGTCAGTGAGTGTCTATATGACTACGTTGTTTTTAAGTTGTTGATTTTAAAGGTTTAAAACATTGGCACGGAAACTGATAAAGCTAAGGTAATTCACATAAAGCTGGAGTCGACCTTATGCTTAGCGTTCAAGACCGTGCCATCGTCAAATCCACCGTGCCGCTGCTCGAAAGCGGTGGTGAAGCGTTGATCACGCACTTCTACCGCATGATGCTCTCCGAATACCCGGAAGTCCGCCCTCTATTCAACCAGGCTCACCAGGCCAGCGGTGATCAGCCCCGCGCACTGGCCAACGGCGTGCTGATGTATGCGCGGCACATCGATCAGCTCGATCAATTGGGCGATCTGGTGGCCAAGATCATCAACAAGCACGTGGCCCTGCAAATCCTGCCTGAACATTACCCGATTGTCGGCACGTGCCTGCTGCGCGCCATCAGCGAAGTGCTGGGCGACGAAATCGCCACGCCTGAAGTGATGAGCGCCTGGGGCGCGGCCTATGGTCAATTGGCCGAGATCCTGATCGGCGCCGAAACCAGCATCTACGACCAAAAAGAACAGGCGCCGGGCGGCTGGCGCGGGGCGCGGGAATTCATCGTCGCGGCCAAAGTCGAGGAAAGCGCGGAAATCACTTCGTTCTACTTCGAACCTGCCGACAAAGGCGCGATTCTGGCCGCTGAACCGGGCCAATACATCGGCATGAAGCTGATCCTTGATGGCGAAGAGATCCGTCGCAACTATTCGTTGTCGGCGCTGGCCAACAAGGGCCAGTACCGCATCAGTGTTAAACGTGAGACCGGTGGCCGCGCCTCCAATCACTTGCACGATCAGTTGCATGTTGGCGCGAGCATTCAGCTGTTCCCGCCATCGGGCGAGTTCACGCTGACCGCCAGCGACAAACCGCTGGTGCTGATCAGCGGCGGCGTCGGGATCACGCCGACCCTGGCAATGCTTGAAGCGGCGCTGGCGACTGAGCGTCCGGTGCACTTTATCCACTGCGCGCGCAACGGCAGCGTTCACGCTTTCCGCGACTGGATCGATGGTCTGGCCGAGCGTCACCCGCAGCTCAAGCGCTTCTATTGCTACGACGAGGATGACGGCGTGAGTCCGGCGGCGGACAAGGTCGGGCTGCTGAGCCGTGAGCAACTGGGCGAGTGGCTGCCGGAGCAGCGCGATCTGGATGCTTACTTCCTCGGGCCTAAAGGTTTCATGGCGGCCATCAAGCGCCACCTCAAAGCCTTGGGTGTGCCGGAGAAGCAAAGCCGTTACGAGTTCTTCGGGCCGGCTTCGGCGCTGGAATAAACCTCTGCGGCGACTCGGGAGACCGGGTCGCCTTCATCGCGGGCAAGCCCGCTCTCACAGGATTTGTGTTTGCCGTGATCGCGCGAACAACACAACACCTGTGGGAGCGGGCTTGCCCGCGATTGGCCCACCTCGGTCTTCCTTCGTAAAAATCCTTCGAAAGTTAATCCCTCCTTAACTGTTTTGTCGTCTATTCCCCAGTCACCACCGGAACGCGCCGGGCTCTCAAAGGTTGGAGCCTGCGTGTAGACTTGCGGGCAATCGATTTTTAAAAGGGAAGCGCGATGAGCGAGGAAACGATGCGGTTGGGACGTGAACGGCGTTATCTGGTGCTGTTGGGCATCATCTGCCTGGCGCTGATCGGCGGCGCGCTGTACATGCAGATTGTGCTGGGCGAGGCGCCATGCCCGCTGTGCATCCTGCAACGCTATGCGTTGTTGCTGGTTGCGCTGTTTGCCTTCATCGGCGCGGCCATGCGCACCCGTCGCAGCATCACGGTGTTTGAAACCCTGGTGGTGATCAGCGCATTGGCCGGCGTCGCGGTGGCCGGGCATCACGTCTTTACCCAGTTCTATCCGTCGGTCAGTTGCGGCATCGATGTGCTGCAACCGATTGTCGATGGCCTGCCGCTGGCGAAGATCTTCCCGCTGGGCTTCCAGGTCGATGGTTTCTGCTCCACGCCGTATCCGCCGATCCTCGGTTTGTCGCTGGCGCAATGGGCGCTGGTGGCGTTCGTGCTGATCGTGGTACTGGTTCCGCTGCTCACTGTGCGTAACCGCAAAGCACTGCGCTGAGGCTGTCGCCGCACCGTTGAGTCAACCTGAAAACGCCCCGGCCCTCGTTGAGAGGACCGGGGCGTTTTGCATTTCAGGGCTCAATTTAAAAGACACGTGATGTGTGACAGGGAAGGGTGCGACACGTGTGCGACATGTTGTCACAGCGCGACTGTCGCAAGGCGTTTCAACGCGGCGAATTGGTGCATGGCAGCGCAACAACATTGGTCTCTTTAAACGTCTGGATGCCGCTCGCTGAAAACAGCGAAACAGGCAGTTTTAACAGGTCCTGGCGAATTGCCAGAACCCTTGTCACATAGGGGCTTGGGCAGGGTCGGGGGCGGTGGCGAGGGCATCGATGCTGTCTGAACTGCGCGAGGTAGCCCTACTAATTTTGGTGTTTTTGTTGAGAATGAATTTCGATAAGATGCCGCACTTTTGCAAAAACCGTTAATGATTGTTGCTGGAATGGATAAAAATTATTTCGGGATGAGACATGGTTTATGAATCGTTACATATCTACAATCGCCCGCACTGAATTCCCGGCACTGCTCACCTTGAGCATGAAGTAGGGCGTCGAGGAGCATGAATGCTCCATGCGACCCCCAGGTGTCGGAGCCTTCCAACTATCCGCACCAAATGGAATTGGTCTGTAACAAGGCCTTTGACCACGAATTCGAATAAGAACTTAACGCTTGCCCAGGATTTGTCGAACAGCGTCTGACGCGCGACGGGCAGCCACTTATTCAATCCAAGAAAAATGCCAACCCTTGGCAGGGTGAAGTGTTGGCGATCAAAACCCAACTGCATTGCGCAAGCTGCTTTAGAGGTCGTGAGATGAGTAAAAACAGGTACCCCAGACTACTAGGCTTATTGCCGCTGCTCGGCACGTTGTTGCTGTCAGGCTGCAACATGACCTTGCTCGATCCCAAGGGTCAGGTCGGCCTGGACGAGCGAAACCTGATCATCACCGCAACGCTGCTGATGCTTCTGGTCGTGGTACCGGTCATCGTCATGACCTTCCTGTTTGCGTGGAAATACCGCGCCTCTAACCAGGACGCCGTGTACACGCCAAAATGGTCGCACTCCACCAAGATCGAAGTCGCCGTTTGGGCGATTCCGGTACTGATCATCATTGCCCTGGGTTATGTCACCTACAAGTCGACCCACGCTCTGGACCCGTACAAGCCGCTGGAATCCGACGTCAAGCCGATCACCATTCAAGTGGTGTCGATGGACTGGAAGTGGTTGTTCATCTATCCAGAGCAAGGGATCGCCACGGTCAACAAGATCGTCTTCCCGGCCAACACGCCGATTAACTTCCAGATCACCTCCGACACCGTGATGAACTCGTTCTTCATCCCGGGCCTGGGCGGCCAGATCTACGCGATGGCGGGCATGCAGACCAAGCTGCACCTGATTGCCAACCAGAACGCTGAATTCGACGGTATCTCCGCCAACTACAGCGGCGCGGGTTTCACCGGCATGAAGTTCAAAGCAATCGCCACCTCTCAGGCGGATTTCGATGCCTGGGTCAGTGATGTCAAGAAGGCACCTAAACAGCTTGAAAAAGCTGAATACGAAGCCCTTTCCAAACCAAGCCAGAACAATCCAGTAGAGCTCTACTCCTCGTTCACGCCGAACCTGTTCCAGACCATCGTCGACAAGTACGAAGGCATGAAACCGGGTCCGAAAGTGGACCACGAGAAGAAAGAGAAAGAAGTGGCCCAGATGGAAGGGATGGACATGAGTTCGCATTCAGCTGCCGGGGCAGAGGAGTAAACGATGTTTGGTAAATTAAGTTGGGAAGCGGTCCCGTTCCACGAACCGATCGTGATGGTGACCATCGCCATGATCGCGCTCGGCGGTCTGGGCGTGTTCGCTGCAATCACCTATTTCAAGAAGTGGACCTACCTGTGGTCCGAGTGGCTGACGTCGGTCGACCACAAGAAAATCGGCGTGATGTACATCATCGTTGCCATGGTCATGCTGCTGCGTGGTTTTGCCGACGCCATCATGATGCGTACCCAGTTGGCCATGTCCACCGAGGGTTCGCCTGGCTACCTGCCGCCTGAACACTATGACCAGATCTTCACCGCTCACGGTGTGATCATGATCATCTTCATGGCGATGCCATTCTTCACCGGCCTGATGAACCTTGCGGTGCCGCTGCAGATCGGCGCGCGTGACGTTGCCTACCCGTTCCTGAACTCCCTGAGCTTCTGGCTGCTGATGTCCGGCGTGGTGCTGGTCAACGTGTCCCTGGGTGTCGGCGAATTCGCCCGTACCGGTTGGGTTGCGTATCCACCGCTGTCGGAACTGGGCTACAGCCCTGGCGTGGGTGTCGACTATTACATCTGGGCCCTACAGCTATCGGGACTCGGGACGACACTGACGGGGGTCAACTTCCTGGCCACCGTGCTGAAAATGCGTACCCCGGGCATGAAACTGATGGACATGCCGATCTTCACCTGGACCTGCACCTGGGCCAACGTATTGATCGTCGCTTCCTTCCCGATCCTGACCGCTACCCTGGCTTTGCTGACGCTTGACCGTTACATGGATTTCCACATTTTCACCAATGAACTTGGTGGCAATCCAATGATGTACGTGAACCTGTTCTGGGCCTGGGGTCACCCCGAGGTTTACATCCTGATTCTGCCGGCGTTCGGGATCTTCTCCGAAGTCATCTCGGCGTTCACCGGCAAGAAACTGTTCGGCCACCACTCGATGATCTACGCCTCGGGCGCGATCTCGATCCTGGGCTTCATGGTTTGGCTGCACCACTTCTTCACCATGGGTTCGGGTGCCAACGTCAACGCCTTCTTCGGCCTGGCGACGATGCTGATTTCGATCCCTACGGGGGTGAAGCTATTCAACTGGCTGTTCACCATTTACCAAGGGCGTCTGCGTTTCACCAGCCAGGTTCTGTGGACCCTGGGCTTCATGGTGACCTTCGCCATCGGCGGCATGACCGGCGTACTGCTGGCCATTCCGGGTGCGGACTTCGTCCTGCACAACAGCCTGTTCGTGATCGCTCACTTCCACAACGTGATCATCGGCGGCGCCGTGTTCGGTTACATCGCAGGCTTCGGCTTCTACTTCCCTAAAGCGTTCGGCTTCAAGCTGCACGAAGGTTGGGGCAAGGCTGCGTTCTGGTTCTGGATCTCGGGCTTCTTCGTCGCGTTCATGCCGCTCTATGCACTGGGCTTCATGGGCATGACCCGTCGTCTGAACGCCACCACCAACCCTGAGTGGGTGCCGTACCTGTACGTTGCCATGTTCGGTGCGGTGATGATCGCCTGCGGTATCGCCTGCCAGTTGATCCAGCTCTACGTCAGTGTCCGTGACCGTAAGAAGCCGGAAAACATGTGCGAGCACGGTGATCCGTGGAATGCCCACACGCTGGAATGGTCGACCTCGTCGCCACCACCGTTCTACAACTTTGCCGTACTGCCAAAAGCCGACTGCATCGACCCGTTCACTGAAGCCAAGGAAGACGGTACTGCGTACCAGACTCCGGTCAAGTACGAGCCGATCCACATGCCAAACAACACCGCGACCGGCCTGGTCATGGGTGCTCTGTTGACTGTGTTCGGTTTCGCGATGATCTGGCACATCTGGTGGATGGCCATCTTCGGCCTCGCCGGCGCCGTGATCTACTTCGTGATCCACGCTGCCCGTGATGACCAGGGCTACATGGTGCCGGTCGACGTGATCGAGCGCACCGAAGCCGAGCAGCGCAAACGTCTGGTAGCCGCAGGGAAACTCCAGGCCACTGCCACCCGTGTTGAAACCTCGTTGGAACAGGCTTAAACCATGTCGAACTTAGTGACCAATGCTGGACACACCCATGTCGATGGACATGGGCACGATGACCATCACCACGACTCGGGCGAGATGACCGTATTCGGTTTCTGGCTCTACCTGATGACCGACTGCATTTTGTTTGCGTCGATCTTCGCGGTGTACGCGGTACTGGTTAACAACGTAGCGGGTGGCCCGTCGGGCCACGACATCTTCGAGCTGCCATACGTGCTGGGCGAAACCGCCTGCCTGTTGTTCAGTTCGATCACCTACGGCTTCGCCATGCTGGCGTTGTTCAAGGGCAACAAGAAGGCGGTACTGGGCTGGTTGGCCATTACCTTCCTGTTCGGCCTGGGCTTCATCGGCATGGAGATCAACGAGTTCCACATGCTGATCTCCGAAGGCTACGGTCCTAACCGCTCTGGCTTCCTGTCCGGATTCTTCACCCTGGTCGGCACCCACGGTCTGCACGTGACCAGCGGTCTGATCTGGATGGCGATCATGATGTATCAGGTCCAGAAAAACGGCCTGACGGCGACCAACAAGACCCGTCTGAGCTGCCTGAGCCTGTTCTGGCACTTCCTGGACGTGGTGTGGATCTGCGTATTCACCGTTGTTTACCTGATGGGGACTCTGTAATGGCTAACGCACACTCCCACGATGGTCACGGCCACGACGACAGCCACGGCAGCGTCAAGTCCTACGCCATCGGCTTCATCCTGTCGGTGATCCTGACGATCATTCCTTTTGGCCTGGTGATGTACCCATCGCTGCCTAAAGCAATGACCCTGTGGATCGTACTGGCCTTCGCAGTAATCCAGGTGCTGGTGCACCTGGTGTACTTCCTCCACCTGGACCGTTCGGCTGCCCAGCGTAACAACGTGATCGCGTTTGTTTTCGCCGCACTGGTAATCGTCTTGTTGGTAGGCCTGTCGCTGTGGATCATGTTCAGCATCCACACCGTCATGATGGCGCACTGAGGAAAGTCCGGATGTCCTTTAAGCACTTTATCCAAATCACCAAACCGGGGATCATTTTCGGTAACGTGCTTTCTGTGGCGGGCGGATTTTTCCTGGCCTCGAAAGGGCATGTCGATCTGGCCATTTTCCTGGCCGCCATGATCGGCACGTCCCTGGTGGTGGCTTCCGGTTGCGTGTTCAACAACTGCATCGACCGCGACATCGACCTGAAGATGGAACGCACCAAGAATCGTGTGCTGGTCCAGGGCTTGATCTCCCTGAAACTGGCACTGATCTACGCGACCGTCCTTGGTGTTGCCGGCGTTGCCTTGTTGTACAAGGTGGCCAATCCGTTGGCCGCGCTGTTCGCCGTGATCGGTTTCGTCATCTACGTCGGCTTCTACAGCCTGTACCTCAAGCGCAAGTCGGTTCACGGCACGCTGGTGGGCAGTCTGTCGGGCGCCATGCCGCCGGTGATCGGTTACGTCGCTGTGACCAACAGCTTCGACATGGCCGCACTGACGTTGCTGGTGATGTTCAGCCTGTGGCAGATGCCGCACTCTTACGCCATCGCGATTTTCCGTTTCAACGATTACCTGGCCGCATCGATTCCGGTGCTGCCTGTTAAACGCGGGATCGAAGTGGCCAAGAAGCACATCCTGCTCTACATCCTGGCGTTCCTCGTGGCGACCTTGATGCTGACCTTCAGCGGCTACGCCGGCATGAGCTACCTCGCCGTCGCCGCGGCCATGGGCATGTACTGGTTGTACATGGCCTGGACCGGTTACAAGGCAGTGGATGACACGGTCTGGGCACGCAAGCTGTTCGTGTTCTCGATCTTCACCATTACCGCGTTGAGCGTAATGATGTCCCTGGACTTCAAAGTGCCGAGCGAGCTGTTGCTGACGTACGCGCCTTAAGCGTCGGACGCTGTAAAGAAAAGCCCCGCCTTCGAGAGAAGAGCGGGGCTTTTTGTTGGGGGCGATTCAGTCGGTTTGGTGTCGGTTGAGAGCAAGGCTGCCATTGAAACGCGTCCCCAAGGGTATCGAAGTCCATGCCTACTCATGCAGCAGAACCCTCCTACAAGGTTTTCAGGTTGTCGCTCGGAAGTCGCCTTTCTAACCTCGGGGTGTGGCTAATTCAGTCGCAATAGCCGCCAGGCGTTGACCCGCGCGCCATCACCGGCATCGCTATCCCACATCAGTTTGAGGTTCGAACATGGAGTTGTCGGATGTAATTATCCCCCGCGTCAATACGAGCACGGCGTTGGGGCAGGCTTTGATTTCGATGTTCAAATCTGTCGAAGCGGAGCTGGTACTTGAGTACGCAGAGACAGGGGCGGTAAAAATTATCGTTTTCGGTGGGTGCGCAGTTCACCTTTATACGAGTCACCGTGTTTCAACAGATGTCGATGCAGAAGTTTACGAAGCGAATGTCCCCAAAAGTCTTCACCTCCAAACCATGCTCGCAGAGGTTCCCGAACAATTTATCGATGAACGCTCCGGTCGGTTGATGGAGCTGAACTATGACCTTCAATACAACACAAGCTTTGGCCCAATTCACGAGGACTATTGGGAGCGGAGCCTGCCACTTGCCGAGTTTCCGACCGAGTCTCCTCTACATGTTCACATTGCATCGCCCATCGACATTGCGATATCTAAATTGGGCAGAGCTACGGATCAAGACATTGGCGATATCATGGCGCTTCTCAGGAGCGGCTTCATAATCACTACCGAACTCCGTCGATTGGCGTTGCAGGCAATTGATGTATATGTTGGCAACAAAGAGCCACCAACGTCCGTTCTCGACAATATTTTGCAAAATTATCTGGAGATAACAGATGACGAAGCCCCTTAACGGCCACGTCCTCTCATCCGCTTTGGACACGCTGGTCAAAAGCCCTTTGAATCAAGCAGATGATGCTGCGCTTGTAAGCGCGGCCGAAGCTGTTTGGTACTCGGACTCGAACCTTGAAAGTGAAGTCTCGGCATTTTTGAGTCGGCATTCTGATGACATCGAAATCCGCCGTGCAGGCTACTTGCTCGAACGTTTCACTCGTTTTGCATGCGTGTCTGATAGCCGCGTGCTGGAAACCTTCAATGTCCTTGAGCTTTTTGCATACTCGACTTTCAAGCAAGACGTGAAGCCACAACCAGCCGCTCCGCTTCGCCGTCGCCGTGATGAACTTGCTGCCTCATGGGGGTTGAGTGAAGGCCTTGGTTTGAAGGCCCAGACCCTGATGCCTTTTCAGACTCGACATTACGCAGCAGAGCAACGCGCCACGTTTTCCTGAACATACACTTCAGCTATCGAGCAATCTGAAAAACCGCTCACGCACCTGTGGAATATCACTGTGCGCGACGTTGAAGCGCAGGAAGCTGCTGGCATCAGCCGCTTTGCTCAACAAGGTGCCGGGTGCCAGGACGAGGTCGTTTTCAAGGCCTTTATTGGCCAGCGTCTCGGCGTGCAATCCATCGGGCAAACGGGTCCAGATGAACAGGCCTTCGCCCGGCAACGAAGACACCGAGCATCCGGCCTCCACCAGCCAGCGCGCCACGCGGCTGCTCGATTCGTAGAGGCGGTCGACGGTGCGGCGTGTGTGTTTGGCGTAAGTGCCGTTGGTGAGCATCGTGCAGATAATTTGTTCCGCCAGCTCTGAGGTCACTCCGCCGCAGCTCATCTTCAAACGGATCAACCGTGCGGCCAGTTGCGGCGATAGCACTGCGTAACTGACCCGGCTGTTGGCGGTCAATGTCTTGGAAAAACCGGAAACGTAGCTGACGTTGTCCAGACCACTGGCCGCCAGTCGTGGCGTGTGTCTTTGCTGAAGATCGCCATAGAGGTCGTCTTCCACGATGTGGAAACCGTAACGGTGACTCAGCTCCAACAAACGGTAAACCTGGGCGGCGGAGAACGAGTGCCCGGTCGGGTTGTGCAGTGTGCTGTTGGTCATGTACAACACGGGGCGATGGGCAATCAGCAATTGCTCGAACGCCTCCAGATTCAGGCCCTCGCAATCGCGGGCAATGGTGATGACCTTGGCGCCGTGCAGCGCCAGGTTGGTGTGCATGTTGAAATAGCACGGATCGTCCAGTACCACCGTATCGCCGGGTTGTATCAACAGGCGCATCAGCTGGTCGATGGCTTGTACGGTGTTGGCGGTGGTGATGATCTGCTCCACCGGCACCTCGATGCCGACGGTCGACAACTTTACTCGCAACGCCTCGCGCAGCGGCAGGTAACCGCCCACCTCACCGTATTCACCCATGCGCAGCGCAGTCGCACGAAGGGTGCCGCGCACGGCTTTGAGCAGTTCTTCGGCGGGCAGCCACGAACCGGGCAAGAATCCGCAACCGGGGCGCAACGCGCCATTGTTCAACAGGATTGCGCGGCGGACCCGACTGAGTATGTCCTGGGGTTGCAGGTCCGGGCCTGGCGCAGCCGGTGGCTGGTTCATGGCCCGTTGCACGTAGTGCCCCGAGCCCTGGCGTGAAACCACCAGCCCCTTGGCGCGCAATCGGTCCAAGGCATCGACCACCGTGGATTTGCCCACGTTCATCAATTCGGACAGTTCGCGAATCGGTGGCAGCCTGGCCCCGTGAGGCAAGCCACCCTGGCTGATTGCCACAGACAGCTGATCGACAATCTGCTGCACCAACGGAACTCCCGGCTGGAATTCGATGGCGGCGATCACTGCGCGCTGAGCCTGCATTTTACTGGTCTCCCTGGCAGTAAAGTTCGCTGGATTCTATACGAACTTGCCCTGATCAACGCAAACGTCTGCCTCTACCATCATCTGCGCGGTTCGCATCATTGACCAAGGGGGTCCAGTAGATGATTCAGCAGATAACCCGCGACGAACGTTTCCTCGCGATGGCGAAAGAACTCGGCTTTGATATCTACGACGAGAACGCTGCCGGAGGGCATTACGCGCCGCTGCTTCGGCACGGCGACGAGGTGTATGTCAGCGGCCTGGTGCCGCGCATGAACGGCAAAATCCAGTACCCCGGCCGCGTCGGGCTGGAACTCAATATGGCCGATGCTCAAGAAGCCGCCAGCATCAGTGCGATACGCGGGCTGGCGCTGATCCGAGAGGCCATTGGTTCACTGGATAACGTCAAGGCGCTCCTTCGCATCACAGTGTATGTGAAGTCCACATTCGATTTTGTGGACCTGAGCGAAGTGGCCAACGGCGCCTCGGATGTCCTCACCCATGTATTGGGCGATGCCGGTCGACATACGCGAACGACTGTCGGTGTTTACCAGTTGCCGAAAAACGCCCCCATCGAAATCGACATGATCGCGGCCCTGCATCCGTCGATGTAATCAACCCAGCGGGCAATAAAAAGCCCCGCTTGCGAGGGCGGGGCTTTGAGGTGTGGCGTGTTACTGCGCGGCGATGCTGTAGCCGTCGAACGCGGTTTGCTGCTGAAGGGCGGTGATGATGTTCTTGCGGTTGACCGCTTGTTCGGCCCCGGTGTTGTCCAGGAATGTCTCGCTCTCGATCTCTGCGTCATCGCCTTCGCCGACGAAGGTGAAGCCGAGGAATTCCAGCGCTTTGCGATCAACGTTCAGGCTCGAACGGGGAGTGCGCAGCGGCAGCGTGACGCTCACGCCGTCCTTGCTGATGGTGAACACTTCCAGATCTTTCTTGGCGCGAGCCGCTTTGCTCTTGCCGCTGCTCGGGTTGCTGATGGCCTGATGCGTCTGGTTCAGCACCTTCAAGGCCAATCCATAGACGATTTCCTGAAAGGCCGGGTCGTCCTTGAAACTGGACAGAATGCGGCTGATCGGGAATTTGCTGCTCAGGTCTTCCAGCGCGGCAATGTCTGCGGCTTCGGCATCTTTGAGTTGCTTGAGCTCACCCATCAATTCGTAGGCTTTATCGTCGTCGAAGCTGTCGTGGGCCTGGCGGATCGCAGTGCGCAGCTCGCGGATCTGGTCACTTTCCCGAGTGGATTGAAACGCGTCCAGGACCATCTCGCTGATGGTCTTGGCCTGTGGGACGTGCTGTGAAAGATTGATGGAGTTTTCGTATTCCGCTTTGGACGACAAGGTGACTACGGATTCAGCGGTATTGGAATCGGACATTGAAATTTCACTACTTCTTTTAACTTGGGTTTAGGCGAGAAAGCACTGGGCCTTTTCAGGCCGCCTAATCTATTGGACCCAGCCTGAGTTGTCACGGATGAACAGGCCGCTGGTCATCATTTTTGCCTTGAGGGCTTTAGCCTGCGGTTTAGGGTTGGCGTTGTTTCTTGCGTCAGGTGCTCGGGCTAGCCAAATGTTGAAGCTCCAGCGCATTGGCGGTCGCCGCGCCACTGGCCGTATTGTCGAAAATGCACCAGGTGGGCCTGTCTTGCGCCTGGGGTTGTAGCGTTATAGCCAGCTCTTCCAGCCATGGCGACTCGTAGCTTGAGTAGTAAATTCTCGGTGAGCCGTGCAATCGGAAATAGCGGATACCTGGCCAGGCGCCGGGCACGTCACCCTCGGGGATCGGCGAAGGATCGGCTGCCACTTGCCCGATTCGATGCTCAATCAACAGTGTCTGCGCCTGCGGTGTTTGCCAGCTGACATGCCTGGGTTCCAACACCGCAAACCCGTCGTAGCGTGATCGAAACACGCTGAAGAAGTGTTGAGCTGTCTCGCCTTCAAAGGCCAAGGAAGGTGGGAGCTGGATCAGCAGGCAACCAAGCTTCTGGCCCAAATGGGAGCATTGCCCGATGAACTCATCGATCAACTGTTCACAGCCCAGCAAACGCGCTTCGTGGGTAATCTGCTTGGGGACTTTGACCGAGAACCGAAAGCGCTCCGGTACGCTCTCGGCCCACCGGGCATACGTTGCCGGGCGGTGGGGTCGATAGAACGAACTGTTGATTTCCACGCACGTCATCCGGGCGGCATAGCGCTGCAAGTGCGTGCCTGCTGTGGGAAATGCCTCCCAATGATCACGGGGCAGGCTCCAGCCGGCGCAGCCGATGTACAAGGGAGTCGTGGCAGTCATCGAGGGTTTCTCGCCTCAGCGTCGGGTCAGGTTCAAAGCTGTGACCGCTGAAAAGAGGCTATTTCCCCATCGAGTTCAGGTTCATCGAGCGAACGGCCCATTGTTCAGCGGTTTGCTCATCCACCGGCAAGGAGAAACGGAAAGTCGCGCCGCGCCCTGGAACATCGATCAACTGAATCTCGATACCGTGTAGCTGCAGGATCCGATGCACGATGCGCAATCCCAATCCGCCATCGCGTCGGGCACCGCCAATGTTGAACGGACGCAGGAACAAGCCTTCGCGCAGTTGCGGGGCGATGCCCGGACCGGTGTCGCTGACGGTGACTTCGATAAACGACCCGTGAGGGCGCAGGCTCAACTCGATTTCGCCACCTTGTGGTGTATCGCGAAGGGCATTGTCGAACAGATTGGTCAGCACCCGTTCGATCAGCCCCAGATCGGCGCAGGCCGTCGAAATGTTCGGTGCGAAGCTCGCCTTGAGTTCGATCTGGCGTGCCTCGGCGGTGAGTTCGAATTTCTGGAAGATGTCCTGCACCAGATCGGTCAGCGAGAAACGTTCGAGCACGGGTTGTACAAAACCGTGTTCAAGCCGCACCAGTTCCAGCAGTGATTGCGCCAGGCCGCCGACCTTGCGGCTTTGATCCAGCGCGATGCCCAGGTAGCGCCTACGGTCAGCGGGAGACAGCGTGGTGTCCTTGAGCGACAGCGTTTCCAGATAACCGTGCAGCGAAGCCAGCGGTGTGCGCAGGTCGTGGGAGATGTTGGCCACCAGTTCGCGGCGTTCCTGATCCTGGCGGGTCAGCGAACGCCATTGTTCGCTGAGGCGGGTTTGCATCTGGCGGAAGGCGGCGTCGAGCACGGCGATTTCATCGTGACTGGCTGCCTTTTCAACCGGTTCCGGGGCGGGCGGTGTGGTGGGAGCGGCGTCGATGTCGAACTGGCTGACTCTTTCGGTCAAGCGTCGCAGCGGCCGGGTGATCAGGGCAAATGCCGTAAGGCCGGCGATCAGGCACAACAACGCCACCAGACCAATGGACAACAGGGCGGTATTGAGCGCGGCGCTGGTGGCACCGCGCTCGGCGAAGCGGTCGTGTTCTTCGCTGAGCAACACCACATAGAGATAGCCCGCCGGTTTACCGTTGACCTGCAACGGCGCGGCGCTGAACACCTTGCGCCCCTCGGTGCTGCGCGGGTCGTCACCGAGAATCGGCAGCGCATCACCCTTGAGCAGACGCTTGATCGGCGTCAGATCGATGCGCTCGCGATGTATCCGGCCTTCCGGCGCGGCACTGCCGACAATGCGGCCTTCGGTGTCCAGCAGGTACACCTCGACACTGGGATTGACCAGCATGAGTTTGCTGAACAATTCACGCACGGCATCGGGCATCAGGCCATTGCTGTCCATCAGCACCGTGTCGCGGGCAATGTGCTGGGCCAGGTCCCGGGACAACCCTTGCACCACTTCCAGTTCATGCATCTGGTTGGAGCGCACTTGCATCCAGGCCGATGTGCCGCAGCACACCAGCAACAGAGCGGCAAACACCAGGGACAGGCGTTGTGTCAGGGTCAGCCTCATGGCTGCTCCTCCCGGGCCGCGAATTTATAACCACGACCCCATACCGTGAGGATGCGCGCGGGTTGTGCCGGATCGGCCTCGATCTTGGCCCGCAGGCGGTTGATGTGCGTGTTGACCGTGTGTTCGTAGCCTTCGTGGCTGTAGCCCCAGACGGCGTTGAGCAGGTCCATGCGCGAGAACACCTTGCCCGGCTGGCGGACGAAGAAATACAGCAGGTCGAATTCCCGTGGCGTGAGGTCCAGGCGTCGACCGTCGAGCGTGACGTCGCGGGTGATCGGGTCGATGGAAAGACCGTCGGCGATCAGGCTGCCGGCATCCATTTTCAGATTGCGCGCCATCGCATCGACACGTCGCAGCAGGGCTTTGACCCGGGCGACGAGTTCAAGCATGGAAAAAGGCTTGGCCAGGTAATCGTCGGCACCGAGCTCCAACCCCAAAATGCGGTGCACTTCGCTGGAGCGTGCGCTGGTGATGATGATCGGTGTGTAGCGAGCCATTGCCCGCGCTCGACGGCAGATTTCCAGGCCATCGACACCGGGCAACATCAGGTCGAGGATCAGGGCGTCCCAGCTTCCTTGCTGCAGCAGTTGCATGCCCTCGTTACCGTCGGCGCAGTGCACCACCTCGAACTGCTCATCGCGTAGATGCAGGCAGATAAGGTCGGCGATGTGCAGGTCGTCTTCGACCACCAGGACACGTTTGGTCTGTTCCATAAAGCTCAATCCTTTGTAGCGCAATGGGCACATTGTGCGGGTTTTCCTCGGGTCGAGTTATCACGAATTGTTTAACTCCCCGTGAGGATTTGGCGATCAACCCAAGCCTAGGCTGTGTTCCATGTCAGGCACCTGGAATTTTGGAGAAGGCCATGTTTTCACGGCGACAATTTCTTGCAGCGAGCGGCGGGCTGGGGGCTGCAGCGTTGGTGATCGGTGTATTGCCAAAATTTGCCAGCAGCACGGCGCTGGTCAGCGAAGCCAGTGCAGCGGAGGTTTTCGAGGTGACTCACAGCGACAGCGAATGGCGCGCCATGCTCAGCCCCGAGCAATACGAAATCCTGCGAAAAGAGGGCACGGAGCGGGCCTACAGCAGCCCGCTGAACAATGAGCACCGCGAGGGTATGTTCGTCTGCGCCGGTTGTAATCTGCCGCTTTTTTCTTCCAGCACCAAATTCGACAGCGGCACCGGCTGGCCGAGTTTCTGGGCGCCGCTGGACAACGCGGTGGCCACCAGTCAGGACCGGTCCTTTGGCGTCGTGCGTGAAGAGGTCCATTGCCGACGTTGCGGTGGTCATCTGGGTCATGTCTTCGATGACGGGCCCAAACCCACCGGCCTGCGCTACTGCATGAACGGGTTGGCGCTGACCTTCGTGCCCCGGACGGTTTGATCCGTGGGCCCATCCTTTCACTCACGTCATGCAGGTCGATGCTATGTGGCTTCTGGTTCTCGCTTATCTCGGTGGTGTGCTGACGATCGTCAGTCCGTGCATCCTGCCGGTACTGCCCTTTGTCTTCGCGCGCACCGGGCAGCCATTTATGAAAAGTGGTTTGCCGCTGTTGGCGGGCATGGCACTGACCTTCGCGCTCGTCGCCTCGTTGGCGGCGGTGGGCGGCGGCTGGGTGGTGCAAGTCAATCAGTACGGTCGCTGGCTCGCGTTGCTGTTCGTGGCACTGTTCGGTCTGACGCTGTTGCTGCCCCGGCTGGCCGAGCGCCTGACCCGGCCACTGGTGGCCGCCGGCAGTCGCCTGTCGGAAGCGGCGGGCGCCGATTCCCAACCGCGCCCCGGCGCTTCGTTCCTGATCGGCGTCGCCACGGGCCTGCTCTGGGCTCCCTGCGCCGGGCCGATTCTGGGCCTGCTGCTGACCGGGGCCGCGCTGCAAGGGGCAAGCATCGCAACCACCTTGTTGTTGCTGGCCTACGCCGCGGGTGCCGCTACCTCCCTCGCCGTGGCGCTGTTGCTGGGCGGTAAAGTCTTTGCGGCGATGAAACGTTCGATTGGCGCTGGCGAGTGGGTGCGTCGAGGATTGGGCGCGGCAATGCTGGCCGGTGTGGCGGCGATTGCCCTGGGGTTGGATACCGGGATTCTGGCGCGGTTTTCGACCGCTTCCACGGGCGGCATCGAGCAAGCACTGGTAGGCCGGTTGGCCGGTCAGTCACCGAGTAACGGCGGGGCAATGATGGCCGCTGGCGGTGCGATGAAAGTGTCGGCGCAAGCGCCGGGTGCATTGCCGGTCGAAGGTAACCTCCCGCCGCTTGACGGTGCGGTCCAATGGCTCAATTCACCGCCTCTGACCGCGCAGGCGTTGAAGGGAAAAGTCGTGTTGGTGGATTTCTGGACTTACTCCTGCATCAACTGTCTGCGTACCTTGCCGTATGTGAAAGCCTGGGCCGAAAAATACCGTGATCAGGGGCTGGTGGTGATTGGTGTTCATGCCCCCGAATTCGCATTCGAGCGTGATGTGGGCAATGTCACCAAAGCCATGAAGGACCTGGGCATCAACTACCCGGTGGCAGTCGATAACGACTATCGGATCTGGCGTGCTTTCAACAACGAATACTGGCCGGCTCATTATTTTGCCGATGCTCAAGGCCGCATTCGCTATCACCATTTTGGTGAAGGCGAGTACGCCGAATCGGAAAGGGTTATCCAGCAGTTGCTGCGTGAAGCGGGTGCCGCAAAGGTCGACAACGGGTTGATCAATGCCAACGCCACCGGTGTTCAACTCGCGCCGGACATGAACGAAGTGCAATCGCCGGAAACCTATGTCGGCTATCAGCGCGCGGAGCATTTTGTACCTGAGGCCAGTCTGGCTCCCGACACGGTCGCGACGTACAACCCGCCGTCCCAACTGGCCCTCAACGACTGGAGCCTCGACGGTCAATGGAAAGTCGGCTCCGAACGTGCCACGTCAAGCGCGCCGGCCAGTCGAATCGTCTACCGCTTTCACGCACGGGATCTGCATCTGGTCTTGGGGCCCAATACGGACGGTAAACCGGTGCGCTTCAAAGTGCTGATTGACGGAAAAGCGCCCGGCGATGCCCACGGCACTGACGTGGCACCCGATGGTCGTGGCCTCGTCACCGAACAGCGTTTGTATCAATTGGTGCGCCAGAGCAGCGTTGTGAACGACCA
The DNA here is from genome assembly GCF_949767865.1 of Pseudomonas sp. IT-P294. Lineage (NCBI taxonomy): Bacteria > Pseudomonadati > Pseudomonadota > Gammaproteobacteria > Pseudomonadales > Pseudomonadaceae > Pseudomonas > Pseudomonas sp. IT-P294. The sequence continues at coordinate 158,171 of NZ_CATKQW010000044.1, forward strand.
CACCTTCAGCATCGAGTTTCTCGATCCAGGTGTGTCGGCGTATGCGTTTACGTTCGGTTGATAGCCTTTTCATTTACTCAGGAGTCAGACTCATGAAAACCCCGTTTACCTGGCGCCGCACCCTGTTGGGTCTGGCTGCTGCGGGTGTCATCGGCCAATGCGCGGCGTTCTCTTTCGGTGCCGCCGAAGAGGCGGTCGTCATTCCGCCGCCAGCCCTCGACGAAACCACCCAGGCCCACAGCGAAACGGCGGTCTTCGCCGGCGGCTGCTTTTGGGGCGTACAAGGCGTGTTCCAACACGTCAAAGGCGTAAAGAAAGCCGTGTCAGGTTATGCCGGCGGTGCAGCGAACAACGCCCGCTATGAACGCGTCAGTGAGGGCGATACCGGTCATGCGGAATCGGTCGAGGTCACCTTCGATCCTGCGCAGGTCAGTTACGGCACTTTGCTGCAAATCTATTTCTCGGTGGCGCATAACCCCACCGAGTTGAACCGTCAGGGACCCGACAGCGGCACCCAGTATCGGTCGGCGATCTTCCCCGAGAACACTGAACAGCAGCGCGTGGCCAAGGCCTACATCGCTCAGCTCAACACCGCGCATTTGTTCAACAAGCCGATTGTGACCACACTGGAAACCTACAACGGTTTCTACCCGGCTGAGGAGGAGCATCAGGACTTCCTGACCGAACACCCGACGTATCCGTACATTGTGATCAACGATCTGCCGAAAGTGGCGCAGCTGAAACAGCTGTATCCAGAGCGGTATCAGGAGAAACCGGTGCTGGTGAAGGCGGGGAGCAGCAGTTAGCCCGAAATCACATTCTTGCCAGCGACTTTCGACCGATACAGCGCCTGATCAGCCCTGGCCAGAAGGCCGGTCTGTTGCTCTTCCTCGAAACGCTGGACCACGCCAAAACTCATGGTTACGTGAAACTCGCCCACGGGCGGCAGGCTCGCCAGCCCATGGCGGATGGTCTCGGCCAAGGATCGGGCATCGGCCAGCGCAGTGTTGGGCAGGATCAAGATGAACTCGTCGCCGCCCCAGCGCGCCAATAGGTCGCCTTCGCGCACGTAGCGCTTCACGCTTTCGACGACCTGCACCAACGCTGCATCTCCCAGCGCATGGCCGTAGTAATCGTTGATGTTCTTGAAGTCATCGATGTCCATGGCGATCAGCGATAACGGTTGCCGAAAACGTTGGGCTCGCTCGCATTCCTGGGGCAGGGTTTTCTCTAGAAGATAGCGATTGGCGATCGATGTCAGGACATCGGTTTCCGCGAGTTTGCGGTTTTCTTCCAGTTGGATCTGTAACTGCTGATTGACCCGGGACAACTCCCGGGTGCGCTCTTCGACGATGGCTTCAAGGGACTGATTGCGCCTCTCCATCTCTTCGAGGAGGCGTTTCTTGTCGTCGATGCTGCGGTGAGCGCCGACCATTCGCGCGACCGATCCGTCGGCATTGCGGGCCAGTATGTAGCCACGATCTTCGATCCAGGTGTAACTGCCGTCCTGCCTGCGACAGCGATACTCGGCCTGATAACCCGGAGCCCGTTGACTCAAGTAATCATCGAACACGGCCATCACCTGCGGGAAATCGTCGGGGTGGATGACGTTCTCCCAGGTAAACACGGTGTTGTCCAGGGAGTGCGCGGCGTAGCCAAGCATCTCGTACCACGCTGGATTGCGGTAGACAAACCCGGTGTTGGCGTTCCAGTCCCAAATGCCGTCACTGACCAGTTCCAGAATGGTGTGCAACATGTCTTCGTTCATATCCGACACATTGAATTTCAACGGCTCGATATTTGATGCCTCACCCATCACCGCTCTCCCTGCCGCACTGATATCAAAGTGACCCGTCAGTCGCGGAGATTAAGGCATGGCCTATTGTTGCGGCTAGTGTTTGCCCCACATCTGCATGGCAAAGTCGACGAAGCGACGTAGTTTCGGCAATCGGTAGCGATCCTGGGCATACAACAGGCTCATGGGCCGGCTCGGCAGCTGGAAATCCGGCATCAAGGCCACCAGTTTGCCGTCGCGCAAATCCTGCTCGACCAGGGCATCGGGCAACATCACGACGCCCATGCCCGTGCGAGCGGCCTGATGCAGGCCTGCCGAACTGTTGATCAGCATCGGCCCGCTGACCGTCACCATGACTTCGCCTTCAGGGCCGCTCAGACGCCATTGTTTGCCCACGGAATGCCAGTCGTCTCCGACCGGATACGCAAAGGACAGGCAGTCGTGATGTTGCAGATCTTCGGGTTTTTCCGGTGTGCCCCGACGCGCCAGATAATCCTTCGAGGCGCACATGGTCAGGGTGTAGTCGATAAGTGGGCGGGCGATCAGGTTGGTGGGTTCGATAGCCCCCAGGCGAAACGCCACGTCGAGACCGTTTTCGAGCAGATCAGGGCGCCCGTTGGTAAGCACCACATCCAGTTTGACTTGCGGGCACTGCAGGGCGAACTCGCTGAGTGCGGGCGCGAGTCTTTCTGTACCGAAGGTCAGGGGAGCCGTGATGCGCAAGGTGCCGGTCGGTGTGTCCTGGCTCTGTTCCGCCAGTCGCTCGGAATCAGCCACCAAACCCAACACCTCAAGGCAGCGCTGATAGTACGCGGTGCCGAATTCGGTCAGGCGCTGGCGCCGTGTCGTCCGGTTAAGCAAGCGTACGCCAAGGCGCTGCTCAAGGGCTCGAAGGTGATTGCCGACCATGGTCGTGGACATATCGCACTGCTGAGCAGCCGCCGTCATGCTGCCGGTTTCCACCACTCTTACGTAAACCGTCATTGCCTGGAACAGATCCATTATCAAGCCCAGCTTTAAGATGATTGAAGTGTTGCAGCGTTTATCCAGTTCAGGTGGCTAACCATACTGCAAAAACACCGACAATTGATGGAGCTTGATGTCATGACCGCCGCTTGCCTGATGACCACTTACCAACCTCTGGCCTTGAGTTTCAACAAAGGCCTGGGCACCCGACTTTGGGATCAGGACGGTCGTGAGTATCTGGACGCGGTGGCCGGTGTGGCGGTGACCAATGTCGGCCACTCTCATCCCAAAATCGTCTCGGCGATCAGCGAGCAAGCCGGGTTGTTGCTGCACACTTCCAATCTCTACAGCATCGACTGGCAACAGCGGCTGGCGCAGACATTGACGACGTTGGCGGGCATGGAGCGGGCGTTCTTCAACAATTCCGGTGCCGAAGCCAATGAAACCGCGCTGAAACTCGCGCGGCTTTACGGCTGGCACAAAGGCGTCGAACAGCCGCTGGTGGTGGTCATGGAAAACGCTTTTCATGGCCGCACCCTGGGCACTTTGTCCGCCAGCGATGGCCCGGCCGTGCGCTTGGGCTTCAATGAGCTGCCGGGCGACTTCGTCAAAGTGCCGTTTGGCGATCTGGAGGCGCTGGAAAAAGTGCAGCAAGCCCATGGCCAACGCATCGTGGCGATCCTGATGGAGCCGATTCAGGGTGAAAGCGGCGTGCAGATGGCGCCTCCCGGTTACCTAAAAGCCGTACGCGAACTGTGTAACCGGCGTGCGTGGCTGATGATGCTCGATGAAATCCAGACCGGCATCGGTCGTACCGGCCAGTGGTTCGCGTTTCAGCACGAAGGCATCGTCCCGGACGTCATGACCCTGGCTAAAGGCCTCGGCAACGGCATCCCCATCGGCGCCTGCCTGGCCCGGGGAAAAGCCGCCGAGTTGTTCACCCCAGGCAGCCACGGCAGCACCTTCGGCGGCAATCCGCTGGCGTGCCGGGTCGGTTGCACCGTGCTGGAAATCATCGAAGAACAAAAGCTGCTGGAAAACGCCAGGCTCCAGGGTGAGCGCCTGCTGGCCAGACTGCGTGCCGAACTGTCAGATGACCCGAACATCCTGGCGATTCGTGGCCAGGGCTTGATGATCGGCATCGAACTGAAACAGCCGATCCGCGACCTGACCCTGATCGCCGCCCGGGATCACGGCCTGCTGATCAACGTGACACGGGGCAAGACCATACGCCTGCTGCCACCGTTGACGATCGATGAGCGGGAGGTGGAGATGATTGTCAGAGGGGTTTGTCGGGCGCTAATCACTGCCTAGTAGAGATCGTTCCTACGCTCCGCAGGAGAATGCCCCATTGGACGCTCTGCGTCCGCTGTTGGGACGCGGAGCGTCCCGGGCTGCATCCCCACGCAGAGCGTGGGGACGATCAATTACTCGGGTTGCAACAGGGAATTGGCAAATGCGCTCACGTCAGCCCAATCCACGAGCTTGATTTTCGAACCACTGAACCCCTCAAACAATTGCCGGTGCGCGTTAAATCCGCAGGAGTCCTCGCGCAACCGATAACTGCCAGCCCATTCCAGCAGCGCGATCAGCAACGCATCATCGTCCCGCCGGTTTTCCCGCTGGCGGATATTGGCGACGCAGGTGTCGTCGTCGATGCACAGCCAGACAAGCGCAGTTGCACGGTGGATAAGTTCGCTGACGATCCAGCCGTACACACCTTCGATCACCCAGCGTGGTTCGTCCGCCGCGACCCGCGCCATGGCGAGTGCGTCGGCGCGGGGGCGGGCGATGCTGCATTCCTCTGACACCCAGTGGATCTGATCGAGATCAACCGAAGGCACATTAAGTTGTTCGGCCAATCGTTTAGCCAGCCAACTTTTGCCTGAGCCAGAGTTGCCGATGATCAAGGTTCGGGTGAGGTTCATGGCGGCTCACACGCTTAGTCGTTGTTTTCGGGCGCAACCATTCGCGTCTTTGGTGCACCGTTTGAGTTGTGCTGATAAATAGCCTGCGGCTGTCCTTTCTCATTGAAGAACACTTGGCCGATCCCTGCCGAATTCCACAGCCGTTCGCCCGCTTTGGCATGCTCGGGGACGTGCGGGATGATGCGCATGCGGCGGCGTTTGGTGAACCAGTTCAGCGGCGAGCGTGGCGAGTAGAGCCAGCGATTGAGGCGGTCGAACCATTCGAGCAGCGCGGGTGGAAATTCGTTCTTGATGCCGCTGCTAGTGATCTGCCAGATATGTGGGCCGGCCTTGCGGTGTCGGATCAGCACTTCGTAGACGAAGGAGTAATGCACATCACCCGACAGCACCACGTAGTTACCCGGTGTACGCGAGTGGCGGAAAATGTTCAGGATCACCTGGGCCGCGCCACGATGGGCCATCCAGTTTTCGGCATCCACGAGCAGTGGATAACCGCACCAGCTGAACACTTTTTGCACGGTTTCGATCAGCTTGACGCCGAAGATCGGTGCCGGCGAAACAATGATCGCCGATGGATGATCGAGCAGTTCCTGTTGCAGTTCGCTGAGCGCTTCCCAGTCCAGTAAGCCTGAGGGTCGCTTGAGGTTTATCTCGCTGCGCCAGCGTCGGGTGCGGGTGTCGATCACCACCAGCGCCGGGGTGGTGGGCAGCACGTAATGCCAGTGCTGAAAGCGCAGCAGCAGATCGATCAGGTCATCCTGCGCCTGGCTGTCGAGATAACGGTCATCCCCAGTGGCGCTCAATAAACGGGTTTTTTCCAGGACACCGCCGAACGCATCCGGGTTATTCCCCCAACCCTGGCACAGCATGTAGGCGATCAGCGCGTTGCCGATGATGCGTTTGGAGAACGGATGGCCGTAGGCCGTTTCCTCCCATTGCGCGGAAAGATTCCAGTCGTCGGTGACGTCATGGTCGTCGAAAATCATCAGGCACGGCAGGTGGGCCATTGCGCGCGCGACGCCGCCCAGGCCAGCCTTGAAGTGATCGATGCGCGTTTGTTCGAGGGCATATCGCTCGCGCCTTTCCTGCGTCAGTGCCGGTGGTTGTGGCGCGATCAGCGTCCAGGGTGTCGGTGACCAGACCAGCAAGTACATGGCCATGACTTCGGCGAACGTCACTAGATGGTTGTCGGCGCTGCTGCTGGTGAAAATCGGCTTGCGCGCGCCACCAAAAAATCGTTCGCGCAGGGTTTCGTTGCTCTCCAGCGCCGGTAACAAATCCGCGCGATGGTAATAACTGGCGGGATGTTCGTAGAGCGTGGCGCTGTCACTGACCACGGCGCCTTCCAGGTGTTCTTCGAACAATCCCAGGCGCTCGATCAAGGCATGAATCGCCCGCAACATCGGGCCGGCGACGTCATCCGCATACACTTGATCGCCGCTCATCATCAACAGTGCCGGGCGCTGCGATGCGTCATGTTCGGTCGCCAACAGCTGATCAACGCAAAGCAAACCGTCTGCCGCCGGATGGTGAGGTTTGCGGCAAGAGCCATGCAGCAATTGATCGATTCTCGAGCGCAAAACAAAGTTCGGGCAACGCGCTTCGCCGTACAACAAATAAGGCGCCCAATTGGAGATGCCTTCGTCGTCGCCATCGATCAGCAGGTCGTACTCGATCAGCGTGTCGCAGGGCAGGGCGGTCGCCAGCGGCACATCGAGCAGGTGGATAAACGCATGAGTGCCCACCGGGATGATCGTGCATTGCCCGGCGTCGAGGCGAATGTCGCCGACGCCTTGCAGGCGCAATGTCAGCGACAAGGCCCGGGTTCCCACCAGCCAAAGCACCAGGCGCGTGGGCTCCAGACGCCGCAACAGCGGGCCGGCGAGAACCGGTGGCAGAGAGTGATCAGGCGAAGGCATGGGCATGCAGGTTCAAAACTCTTGGCGCACAGAGCGCGCGATGATAGCGCAGCCAGCGTCCAGGATTAGCTGCTGGCCACTGGCTTGCAGCTGAATCTGTAAAGCCGTGTCGAGGGGTGATGGGGTTGGGGGATGGTCATTTGGCCGGAAAGATCACTGCCCACACCACTAACGTGATGGACGCCATCACCAGGCTGCACGAGCCAGCAATCACATGACGTGCGACCGGGTACTCCTCTGGCTTGAATCGGCTGCTTACGAAGCGCCATGTGCCGATGAAGACGCCAATGATCGCCATGAACGCGTATAGAAAGTAGGCCGGGCTCCGTGTTCTGGTGTCATCGGGGGCCAGGAACATCAGCACGACAATCCCGATGATCAAACTGGCCAATGCACCGGTCAGGTTGGCGAACAACAGATTGAAGCTGCCGCGATTCCTCACTATCCAGAACCAACTTCCCGCTGACGCAGCGAAGAACACCAAGATTGCCATGAGTACCATTCATTCTTCCTTGTTAACAATGGCGTCCATTGTTCTTTGAGGTGAGGCGAAGGCGTGCACGATAGCAAATCAGTGGCTGGGTGTTGAAGTGAGAGGGGCGATTCAACAGGCAATGAAAGGCGCGAGATGATTGCCTGGGAGGCATCACAAATCCCAGGCACTCAACAACCGAATGTGGGAGCGAGCCTGCTCGCGATGGCGTCAAAACATTCAGCATGATTGCTGGCTGAACTGACGCTATCGCGAGCAGGCTCGCTCCTACAGGTTTTTGGGTGAACCTAAGCCTCCCAACCCGCCCCGCTGACCGCCTCTTGCGCCAGAGGGAGCAAATCAGCCCCATGATGCTCTGTCTGCCAGGCCAGCAATTCCCTGCGCATGCCGGGCGTCCAGTACAGCTGCAGATGATTACGCACACCAAGCACGGCTTTTTGATGGTCCGGTTCGATGGCGAAGTACTGGGCGATCTGGTTGACCATCTTGATCAGGTTCTCAGTGCTCATCGGCGCACCTCCGCTTTTGCGCCACGACTATGCCGGCGTTCCTTGAGCAAGCGGTCCTGTTCATCACTGAAGGCCTGGTAGCGTTTTTGCCACTCGGAAGGGTGGTAGACGCGGCTGACTTCAACGGCGGTGACCTTGTACTCCGGACAGTTGGTCGCCCAGTCGGAGTTGTCGGTGGTAATGACGTTGGCCCCCGATTCCGGGAAGTGGAACGTGGTGTACACCACGCCCGGAGCAACCCGTTCGGTGACCCGTGCACGCAGTACGGTCTGGCCGGCGCGACTGCCGATGCCCACCCAGTCACCTTCGTTGATGCCACGGCTCTCGGCGTCGGTCGGATGGATTTCCAGGCGGTCTTCGTCGTGCCAGGCAACGTTTTCAGTACGCCGTGTCTGTGCGCCGACGTTGTACTGGCTGAGGATGCGCCCGGTGGTCAGCAGCAGCGGATAGCGACTGTTGACCTTCTCTTCGGTGGGCACGTAGCCGGTGAGCATGAAGCGTCCTTTGCCGCGCACGAATTCTTCGATGTGCATGGTCGGCGTGCCGTCCGGTGCCTCGGCGTTGCACGGCCATTGCAGGCTGCCGTGGCGGTCCAGTTCGGCGTAGCTGACGTTGGTGAAGGTCGGCGTCAGGCTGGCGATTTCATCCATGATTTCTGACGGATGTTTGTAGTTCATTGGATAGCCCAAGGCGTTGGCCAGGGCCACCGTGCCTTCCCAGTCGGCCAGGCCGCCGAGCGGTTCCATGACCTTGCGCACCCGCGAGATGCGTCGCTCGGCGTTGGTGAAGGTGCCGTCTTTTTCCAGGAACGAAGCGCCCGGCAGGAACACGTGGGCGAACTTGGCGGTTTCGTTGAGGAAAATGTCCTGCACCACGATGCATTCCATGGCCGACAGGGCCGCGGTGACGTGTTGGGTATTCGGATCGCTCTGGGCGATGTCTTCGCCCTGGCAGTACAGGCCCTTGAAGCTGCCGGCCAAGGCAGACTCGAACATATTGGGAATGCGCAGGCCCGGGTCGGGTTGCAAAGAGACGTTCCACGCCTGTTCGAACTGCGCCCGAACCACTTCGTTGGAGATGTGCCGGTAGCCAGGCAACTCGTGCGGGAAGGAACCCATGTCGCAGGAACCCTGAACGTTGTTCTGCCCACGCAGCGGGTTCACGCCCACGCCTTCGCGGCCGATGTTGCCGGTGGCCATGGCCAGGTTGGCAATGCCCATGACAGCGGTGCTGCCCTGGCTGTGTTCGGTGACGCCCAGGCCATAGTAGATCGCCGCGTTGCCGCCGGTTGCGTACAGGCGCGCAGCGGCGCGGATGTCGGCAGGCTCTACACCGCAGACAGGACCCAGTGCTTCCGGCGAGTTCTCCGCGCGGCTGACGAATTCGCGCCAGTGGTCGAAATCGATGTCCTCGCAACGAGCGTCGATAAAGGCCTGGTTGAGCAAGCCTTCGGTGACGATAACGTGGGCCAGCGCGTTGAGCATGGCAACGTTGGTACCTGGACGCAGGGCCAGGTGCAGTTCGGCGCGAGCATGCACCGAGTCCACCAGATCAATGCGCCGAGGGTCGATGACGATCAGCCGCGCGCCTTCGCGCAGGCGGCGCTTGAGCTGCGAGGCGAACACCGGGTGGGCATCGCTGGGGTTGGCGCCCATCACCAGGATCACGTCAGCCTGCATCACCGAGTCGAAACTCTGGGTGCCGGCGGACTCGCCCAAAGTTTGCTTCAAGCCATAACCGGTCGGCGAATGGCAAACCCGCGCACAGGTGTCGACGTTGTTGTTGCCGAACGCGGCGCGCACGAGTTTTTGCACCAGATAGGTTTCTTCGTTGGTGCAGCGGCTGGAGGTGATGCCACCGATGGAATCGCGACCGTATTTTTGCTGCAACCGGCGGAATTCGCTGGCGGCGTAGGTCACCGCTTCATCCCAGCTGACTTCCTGCCACGGGTCGTTGATGTGTTTGCGGATCATCGGCTTGGTGATGCGATCCGGGTGAGTGGCGTAGCCCCAGGCAAAGCGCCCTTTGACGCAAGAGTGGCCGTGGTTGGCTTGGCCATTCTTGTCCGGAACCATGCGCACCAACTGGTCGCCTTTCATCTCGGCGCGGAACGAGCAGCCCACGCCGCAATAGGCACAGGTGGTGATCACGCTGCGCTCGGGCTGACCCAGTTCGACCACGCTTTTTTCCATCAAGGTCGCGGTCGGGCAGGCTTGCACACAGGCGCCGCAGGACACGCATTCCGAATCAAGGAAATTATCACCGCCAGCAGCGGAGACCCGGGATTCAAAACCGCGCCCGGTAATCGTCAGGGCAAACGTGCCCTGGGTTTCTTCGCAGGCGCGCACGCAGCGGTTGCAGACGATGCACTTGCTCGGGTCATAGTCGAAGTAAGGGTTGGAAGTGTCCTTCACGTCAGCCAGATGGTTGTCGCCTTCATAGCCATAACGCACTTCCCGCAGACCCACCTGACCGGCCACGGTTTGCAGCTCGCAGTTGCCATTGGCCGAGCAGGTCAGGCAATCCAGCGGGTGATCGGAGATGTACAACTCCATGACGTTGCGGCGCAGGGTCGCCAGCTTTGGCGTCTGGGTGTGCACGGTCATGCCTTCGGTGACCGGCGTGGTGCAGGACGCCGGATAACCGCGCATGCCGTCGATTTCTACCAGGCACATACGGCACGAGCCGAAGGCTTCCAGGCTGTCGGTGGCACACAGTTTGGGAATCGTGGTGCCCAGCAACGCGGCGGCGCGCATCACCGAGGTGCCTTCGGGCACGCTAATGCTGCGACCGTCGATGCTCAGCGTAACTTGCACGTCGCTGTCGCGGGCGGGTGTGCCCAGGTCGATATCGGTTTTCGGGTCGAAGAGAGTAATCATTGGTCGGCCTCCGAGGGCTGCAGACCGAAGTCGGCGGGGAAGTACTTGAGGGCGCTGGCCACCGGAAACGGGGCCATGCCGCCCAACGCACACAGCGAACCGTATTGCATCGTGTCGCACAGGTCCTTGAGGATGATCACCTGCTCTTCGCGACCGCTCTGGTCAGGCGCAGCGAGCAGGCGATCGATCACCTCCACGCCCCGGGTCGAGCCGATGCGGCACGGCGTGCATTTGCCACAGGATTCTTCAGCGCAAAATTGCATGGCGAAACGCGCCATTTGGGCCATGTCCACCGTGTCATCCGCCACCACCACACCACCGTGACCGAGCATCGCGCCGATGGCGGTGAACGCTTCGTAATCCAGCGGCGTATCGAATTGCGACGGCGGCACCCACGTGCCGAGCGGGCCGCCGACCTGCGCAGCTTTTAGAGGACGGCCACTGGCGGTGCCACCGCCGTACTCTTCCACCAGTTCGCGCAAGGTCAGGCCAAACGCCCGTTCTACCAAACCGCCGTGACGAATATTGCCCGCCAACTGGAAGGGCATGGTGCCCAGGGAACGGCCCATGCCGTAATCGCGATAGAACTGCGCACCCTTGGCCAGAATCAGCGGCACCGAGGCCAACGTCAGCACGTTGTGCACCAAGGTCGGCAGACCGAACAGGCCCTGCAACGCCGGGATCGGTGGCTTGGCGCGGACGATCCCGCGCTTGCCTTCGAGCGAGTCGAGCAGCGCAGTTTCTTCACCACAGATGTAAGCGCCGGCACCGACCCGCACTTCCATATCGAAAGCCAGGCCGCTGCCGCCGACATTGGCGCCGAGGTAACCGTTGGACCGGGCAATCTCCAGCGCCTCGCGCAGAGTGGCCACAGCCTGTGGATATTCCGAGCGCACATAGATGTAGCCATACGTGGCGCCGACGGTAATGCCGGCAATGGCCATGCCTTCGATCAACAGGAAGGGGTCGCCTTCCATCAACATGCGGTCGGCAAAAGTGCCGGAGTCGCCTTCGTCAGCGTTGCACACGATGTATTTCTGCGCCGCCTGAGTGGCGCGCACCGTGCGCCATTTGATCCCGGCCGGGAACGCCGCGCCGCCACGGCCACGCAGGCCGGAATCGAACACGTCCGTCGCGGTCTGCTCACCGCCAATGGTGACGGCTCTTTTCAAACCCTCGAAACCGCCATGGGTTCGGTAATCGTCCAGCGACAGCGGCCGGGTAATACCGGCGCGGGCGAACAACAGGCGTTGTTGAGACTTGAGATAAGGCAACTCTTCCACAAGACCCAAGGCCAGCGGATGAGCGGACGGCTCGCCTTGCAGCGCATCGAGCACGGACGGCACATCGGCAGCGGTCAGCGGACCAAAGCCGATACGGCCTTGTGGGGTGTCCACTTCCAGCAGCGGTTCCAGCCAGTACAGGCCGCGAGAACTGCTACGTTGCAGGTCCACATTAGTCTGATTCGAGAGGGCCGAGGCCACGTCATCAGCGCCGACCGCACGGGCCAGCGAATCACACGGTAAATAGAGAGACGGCATCATGCGTCCTCCCGGCAAGCGTCGAGCAAGGCATCGAGACGCTCAGGATTCAGCCGCGCGTGCACCTGGCCATCCAACTCCAGGGCGGGCGAACAGGCACAGGCGCCGAGGCAATACACCGGACGCAGGCTGATACTGCCGTCGGCACTGCTGCCGTGATCATCCAGTTGCAGGCGTTCGCGCAATTGCGCGGCAAGCGCCTCGGCACCACGGCTTTTGCAGGATTCGGCGCGGCACAGACGCAAGATATGCCGAGCGGGCGGTGCGGTACGGAAGTCATGGTAAAAGCTGATCACCCCACGAATCTCCGCCTGACTCTGGTTCAGGGCGTGGGCAATCTCGGGGATGGCGGCATCAGGGATGTAACCGATGCCCTCCTGAATCTCATGGAGAATGGGCAACAGTGCGCCCGGGGAGCGTTTATGACGCTCCAGCACGCTGTTGACCATCGGCAATTGCAACATCTCATCAGGCATACAGCATTCCTCACGGGTCACGGACAAACCAGGCGGTTGTCGGTCGTCCGAAAGTGTCGGCTGCGGCATTCACACCACGTCACGGAATCGTGGCATTTTCAGGCCGTTGGCCAGGGCACCCTGAGCGGGCATCTTGTTGTGCCCGGCACGGTCTTCGCCGCAGCTCATAAAGGGCATTAAGGCAGCTTGCCACGCCGCTTTTGATTCATCTGCACCAAAGCGACGTGCTCAGTTCTGCCTACGACTCTCCAATAAGTCTAGAAGAGCGCAAAGCGTAGCGTTTGCTCACCAAATATCTTTCAGATACCCCTTGAGGACGATGAACGGCCCATCGACCTCGCTTGTGCCAAGCTGAAAGGAAGTTGAAACGCCGAGCATTCAATTGCCGGTCAGGCTAACCCCCAAAGGGCCCATGACATGAACATCATCCATGCAGCACACGTGCGTCGAGAGTTCTACAAAGCCGTCAGGTTCTACTTTCACGTGGTCTGGCCGATTTTTTCCGTCCTGCTGTTCTTGATTGTGCTGTTCGGTCTGATCATCAGCTATCTGGAAGGATGGGATCCGTTTGACGGTATCTACTTCGCGTTCGTGACCGGCCTGACCATCGGATATGGAGACCTCGTCCCGAAACTGGCCGTCTCGCGGGTGCTGGCGATTTTGCTGGGATTCAACGGGGTGCTGATGACGGCAATATTTGCGGCGATCAGCATTCGGGCGATTGAGAATGCGGTGCGGGCGACAGAACACTTGGAGTAGGGGAGGCGGCGTAGAGGCAAATGCGCTATGACGTCATGCTTACGATGTTCATTTGAAAAACAGGGAAAGACTGATGATTGATTTCAACAACAAAGGATTCTTCAAACTCAAGCAAAACGACGAATACGCCGAACGCGTTTCCGACCTTTTGATCGACGGCGAACACGTTATCGACTCTTATAAATCCATGCGTGACGGCGTGGTGTTTACCAACAAACGCATCATCGCAGTCAACGTCCAAGGCATCACCGGCAGCAAAAAAGACTTCACCTCATTGCCCTACAAAAACATCGTGGCGTACTCGGTGGAAACCTCTGGCACGTTCGACCTGGACTCCGAACTGGAGATTTACTTCTCGTCGCTGGGAAAAGTGAAATTCGAATTCACTGGCAGGACATCAATGGTTGAAATTTCCAAACTGATATCCCAGCACTTGCTGTGACCTAAACACTAAAAAGCCCCGAAAAACTCGGGGCTCCAACTGACTCAATACACATCCAATGTGGGAGTGAGCCTGCTCGCGATAGGGCCAGACCGGCCAACATCAATGCTGAAAGCTTGCGTCTCCTGTTTAGCCATCGCCGTCATCCGCTTGGGCGTAGTCACAAACCAGTGTTTTATGTGCCGTTAACGTTGACATGATCATCAGGCTTCGACAGCATCAACCCCAATCGCGCCCGATCCTCTGGTGCTGGCTCAGTCCGGCATTACGTTCGGGCCTTCTTGTTTCTGAAACATGGAAGTTGTCTAAGCCAACTTTCCACCGCCGCTCCAACCACCCTCTGTAGGAGCGAGCCTGCTCGCGAAAAACTCAAGGCAACCATCAGTCCCGCTGAATGCCCAAGCCCGCGACCAAACCCGTTCCTACATGTGTTATGCCTGACGTCTAAAAACCAGAAGCTACTCTTCAGCCTCCGCTGCCTGCTTCGACATCGGCGCAACCTTCCGATCTCGCGTCAGCACCTTCACCGCATCATCAACTACCGCCTTACTCATCGCCGTCAAATAATGCGCAGCCCAGGCGTGGCGGTCGGTGTCCGTGGCGTACGCGGCATCTTCATTCAGCTTCTTGGCGAGAAACAGAAAGTCAGAAGCCATGGCTAATGCATCGCCGAGGTGAACGCCGCGAGTTACGTGGAATAGTGGTAGATCGGCGCAGTAAATGGCAGGGGTTAGGCCGATGGTTTTCAGCTCGGATTGATCGGTCATTGGCCACCTCCGATGACGGAGAGGCGGTGGGAGAGGGCGGACAGTGGAACATTACGCAACTGAAAGTCGCGTTGAGGGAACAGCCAAATTTTGTACGGATTGATGCTGCGCATTATCAGACTCCTTGATATATGGAGCTGCCAGATTCGTTACCACACGAATGGGTGACAGCTGTGCGCAGGGTGGTAAACCGGGAATCAAGGAAACCGGCACGCCCGAGGGCGTCCCACGCACAGCCGCCATGACTCACGCCGCAGGCATAAAAAAAGCGCCTGATGACGTGTCTGGGGCGCTGTTGCGCCTTGAATAACTCGGGTTACCACACCCGGTCGCTGAATTGGCAGCGACGGTGGGAGGGTATAGTGCAGATCCCTTCCCTGCAACCTCCGAAGGGGGCGATCCCAAACAACCTATGACGAAAAAATGTGGACTGTCCCCATTATTTGTCCATTTATTAAAAACGTCTCGAAGCTAGAGGTGTATGTACTATCCTAGCGGCAACGCAATTCAAGCGTTCCCAGAAAATGGTGCGAACGCAAGCATTTAGATAAGGCTGATATGAACCACTGGAATTTGCCATTTCAAAACCAGCTTACAGATTGGCTGTCTCGCCGAACTGCGAGAACCGGCGTTCGTCGGGTCATACCATTGGCTGCTGCAGTTGCAAGTGAGATTGGTAACGTACGTAACGAAAACCAAGACCGAGCGATCGTCGCACATGGATGGGATGTTGATGGCAAGCGTTTCGCGGTTGCCGCAGTGGCGGATGGTATCGGAGGAATGCGTGATGGCGGCGCATGCGCTGCGCTAGCGCTAGGAACCTTTATTGCGGTACTGAATGAATCCGCCCGTACCGGTTCCTTTGGATCAGAGGACTTGCTTCATCGAGCAGTTTTTGCCGCTAACGAAGCTGTGCATTCCAAATTTAGAAACGAAGGCGGTTCGACGCTGGTCGCAGTGTTAGTCAGGCCAAACTATCCGGTTGTTTGGCTAAGTGTTGGTGATAGTCGAGTATATCTTACTTCTGGGAACAGCCTGGTTCAGGTCTCTATAGATGACACAATCGCAGGTCAGCTCGGAAAGAAAGAAGATGCTGAAATAGAACAGTCAAAACTGCTTCAGTTTATTGGTATGGGGAGCGATCTTGAACCACACATTGAAAAAATTTACGGCGATCCAGAGAGCTCAGTAATACTCACAACTGATGGTGTGCATTATTTAGATAAGAGTCCTAGTTGGCTAGGGCGAATTATTTTTAACTCTCCTGATCCGGGTGTTTGTGTCAAGCGCCTCGTAGAATTGGCCAGTTGGTGTGGTGGCCCTGATAATGCAACAGTTGCCGTAATGCCAATGAGCTCTAGTTGGGATTCTGATGTTAAGCCATCGTATGATTGCCTAGAGGTTTGGGATTCGTTTGGTGAGTTGCAGTTAGTATTTGAAAGTGCCTCTTTGGACACATTGATAAAATCACGGAGAGATATCTCTCGCCCTCCTGCGGTTGCTTATGCAGCCGTACCCATTGCTTCGGCGCCACGAGCTGGTGGGGGAGGGGCATCATCTGCACGCAAAGCAAGCTCTCAAAAGACGATCTCTAGAGAAAAGCCTGTATCAGTAAAAAAAGAGAAAACTCAGCAAAAAAAGGTAAAGTCTGAAGTTCCTCAGTTGTTAATGGAATTTCCGAATAAGAATAATTGACAGGATGTTTTAAGATGCTGATTGCGGATCGTTACAAGATTGACGGAGTAGCGCATGTTGGTGGCATGGCTCAGGTTTTGCCTTGTAATGATATGGTTCTAGAGCGGCGAGTAGCTATTAAAGTTATGCCGGGTGACGCCAATCGTCGACGGGTGTTGGATGAGCTGAACGCACTTCTGAAAATGCGCTCTAAACATGTCGTGCAGATATATGATGTTTTGGCTCTGGCTCACGAAGACTTGGCCATTGTGCAGGAGTATGTCGATGGCTTGGACTTTTTTGATGATGCCACTGCGCCGACAAGTGCTAATGAGTATTTAAAATTATTGTGGCAAATCGCATCAGGTTTGTCAGATATTCATAGTGTTGGCATAATTCATAGAGATATAAAGCCTAATAATATGAAGGTTGATGCCGAGGGGATCGTAAAGATTTTCGATTTCGGACTTGCTCGAGATGAAGGTGGGAATGCTGCGACTGTAGGTTTTGTAGGGACCAAAGGATTTGCTGCTCCTGAACTTTATGCTCATAACGCGACTTTCACGAGTGCGGTAGATACTTATGCCTTTGGGGCTACGGCCTTATTCATAGGCCTTCGGGGGCTGCCGCATGAATTGATGGTTCAGCCTCCAGTGGCTTCAAAGGTAAATCCGTTTTCCGCGTTACACTTTCAGCTCGGAGGCGATGTGCTGGATGTATTGAATTCTTGTATTGAAATTGATCCAAAAAATCGACCAAATATGGTAAGTGTGCGAGACGTTCTGGCGAAGCACTTACTTCAGGATCGGCATAAGGCGCTAGTGGTTTATAAGGGGATGCCGTCGTACTTGAGTGTTTCAAATCGCTCGGTAGTACTTAGTCTTCCGGCTATGGGGGATGTTGAAATTTTTTACGACGGTTTTGATTTTGTTGTTCGTGCTTTATCTGGTGATGTGTTTATAAACAACCGTAGGGCTGTCATAGGCGGGAAGCTTCCAGGTGCTTGTGTAGTTGCGCTTGGGGCTCCCGAGCAAAAAAGTCGCCGTAGATACATTACCTTTGATCTATCTCATCCGGAGATCGTTTTATGACTGGTACTCTTTCGCCGAATGATGTGATTGGTGGTAGGTACAAAATTGAGCACTATCTAGCTGAAGGTGGTATGCAGTTTGTTTATGTAGCTAGTGATAATGTCACCGGTCGAGTTGTGGCCCTAAAGACTCCAAAGAATAGATCTGCGGAGAAGCGCTTTCATCGAAGTGCTGTTGTCGCTGCAAAGGTAAACCACCCTAATGTGGCAAAAACCCTCGATTATATTAATGCGAATGGTCAACAGTTTTTAATCGAAGAGCTTATAGTGGGGAAAGACTTAAAAGCAGCCCTGCTTGAGGACTCGTTGTTTCTTGATCCTTACCTCGCAGCTAAGGTATTTCACCATGTCGCTAAGGGGGTCGCCGCAGCTCATCATGCAGGTGTAGTACATCGAGATCTAAAGCCCACGAATATAATGGTCGTGGGGGATTATTCGTTGTTGGAGCTTAAAGTAACTGACTTTGGTATTGCTAAAATGGCCGAGGATGAATTACTTGAGGCTGTGGAGGGGGGGGATGCAAGCTTAACGACATCACAGACAGCAGTAGGTGCACTCCCCTACATGGCTCCTGAAGCGATAGACACTCCTAGAGATGTAGGTGCACCTGCCGATATTTGGTCGATCGGTGCAATGATGTACCACTTGCTTACGGGAGAATATCCATTCGGACAAGGCCTTCGCGCAGTGCCAAAAATCGTAGCGGCACAAAAGCCATCTGTGCCAGCATTTTTAACAGCCAATCCTCAATTTTCACCGCTAGCAACTGAACTGATTAATCTTGCATTTATCTGTATGACAAAGGACTCAAAGCAGCGTCCCACAGCTGATGAGTTGGTCTCTATGTGTAGCGAACTTTGTTATTCGTCTGCTTCTCGTTATCGAGGGAAAATAGGTGATTTTGTTTTTGGTGCATATGGACATATTTCGTCATCGGCTGGTAGGGTCTTCTTTCATAAAGAGTGCGTATATGGCGAGTTTCCTCAAATAGGGGAGGATGTTTTGTTTGCAAAGTACGATGGAGGCGGTTCCCCTCGTGCATTGCCTGTTGTTAAGCTTCGTATTGCCCCGAAGTAAACATTTGATAACCGGAAAGTCAAAAAAAAGGGTAGATTTAATATTCTTTCGATTAAATAGGCCTACTCACGGTAAAACGCACGGTGGACGGTTCGTGCGGTTTTGGCCGCAGTGTGGGGGCTGAGCCGAGTCGGGTTCTAGCCGCTTTTGGAAAATCCCCAAAGCTTCGCAAGCACGCGAAACCCGACATAGTCCGATGGGTGTTTGCAGAGATGCCGGTAGTAGCAATTCCAGTAACTGATCATGCGAGCATGCGTCGTTTGAAAGTACGCCTGATTGTCTCGGATGAATCGACCATAAAGCGCCGGATCGAGCGTTGGCAGATGCGTTTCAATGGTTTCGAGAATCTGTATGACGTACTCGCCCGACAGCTGGAATACGAACGGGACAATCCAGGGTTCCTGCGCTAAGAGAATCCGTTCCAGTTGACGTTGGCACAGAAAAGGTGACAGATCTATTTTCATCCGATCTGGGCCGAAAGCGGCCTTCGGCTTCGGTTTTTTCTACATTATTCGGCGATTTCTAGGGGCGAGCTCCGATCAATTTAAAAGGGGACCGATTTATTTTCCGGCTAATAGAAATAAATCGCCATTGCTTGCTGCCTTGGCGCCGGCTTCACTAATTCGGGATGGTTCGCACTCGGCAAAGGCCGAGTTCGCTGCGAACCTGAGTGCGAATTTCTTCGCCCCGTCGACTTCTATACCAACAAGCTCAAGCCCCGCAGGGAGGTCGCGTATTTGCCCTTGCGAACTTCGGTGCGACCAAGTCTTAACCCCGTCTAATCTAAAAGGTTCATGACCCTTGAAGGCTGCATACCATGACCATGTATCGCCTGACCCAAGCCGGACACGATTTGAACTACGGCTATCGACGTAATGCAAGATTGGCGCTTGAGGCGCTTGGCCCTATGTTTACAGAGGGGGAGGCGCTAAGTGCACTCCAGGCACTTCAAACAATGGGACAGCTTGGTAAGGGTACCCCGAAAAGCTTTTGGCGTCGGTTCGCCACGCTGGGGGCGCATGCCAAAAGGAAGGCGTTTATTGAGCGGGCTGCTAATTGATGTGGGAAAAGGAGATTCGGCTCAAAGCGGCTAAAAAAGGGCAAATTTATTTTCCCTTTGTTCCGCAGAGAATTAAATCTGTCCCATTTATTGTCTGACGCCACAGGTGCGTAGCTGATTGATCCGTTATGCATTTCTTTCTAAGAACTTACCCATCTGACTAGAAACTGGTGGCGAAACATCAAAATCACCAAATTTGTTTCTGAGTTCGGGCCAGTGTTTTTTAAGATTACCTCTATTTCTAAAAAATGGATGGAGCCACACCCAGTCTAGAATATACCCGTTAGTTTTTTTCCAAAACCCGGCGCCGCCTATTACTCTGTTCGGATAGTGATCAAAATCTTCTACCAAGTCCATCGCTCTTTCGAGAAATAAAATTCCAGTAAAGCCGGCTGTATGCTCGGAGGTTTCGTACTGAAGGTGATCATACTTAAACTCTCTTTTAAAGTAGGTCGCCATAAGCTCTAACGAATCTCGATGCGAACGAGGGTCTGTTAATTTAAGGTGCAGAATATTTTTAAAGCCTCCTAAATCATCATGTGTCGGCAGAGGGATTTCGTAGTTCATATTATTCTCAGGGTACATAAGTTTTAGGTGGAAGGCAGTTTAAGGGCGCCTAAAAACGGCAAGCGAATGAGCTTGGGATGTTCATTGTGCCAAGTGTTGTGAGTATCTGAATTTACGCCCCGCAGATCTAATTTCCTGTGGTTGAACTTGATATTCCGTTTTGGGTATATATATCCCGCTATTTGATCTTTCTAAATAGCAAAGATTTGGAAAATGCCCGATCAGACCATGTAGGTAACTAACCAGTAAAATCGCGAATGTGGCTTGCCCAGGCGGAATAATTGTTATCGAAAACGACCCGTCAATTTTGACGGGAAGGCTTTCCACTAAGCCATGAATTTGTTTTTCGACATCGCCATCGAATGTTATCTCAATTGGCTTGGCATCGATGAGCTTGTCATAAGTTGATGTTAATTCATCTATGACCTTTTGGTTGAGTGAGTGGCCGGAAAAGTTGATTAATACGGAGTTCATGATAGTTCACCTTCGGATGAATTAAATCCACTCTCGATTAAGAAGTGAACAATTGAGCCCTGCAAATTTTCGATGTGATATGAGTGACCGCTTTTAAGTCGGCGGTTGTAGAGGACAGCTCCGCTATCAAATAAATACATTGACGATGCGTTTGATATAGGCTGATTTTTGATAAGTTTGATCTTGTCCAATGCTGCTTTATTGGTTGTTATTTCCGAGCTTAACCAGTCAAGCCCTGACTTGTCTGATAATGAGGTGTGGTATGCTATAACTCTTATATCCGCGCCAGCCTCAAGTCTTTCAGCTAACGAGCGCATAAATGATAGTAAAGACTCGCGATGGTCGGATTTAAATTGATCTGGATGAGCGAAGTCTCTAAGGTATATGCGTGCAAAATTACAGTCTTTTATTTGTTGGTCTATTTCAGAAAACCACTGTTTGCTTGTTAAGTCTGCTAATTTCGATCTGCTGCTCGTTCTAATAATTAGAATGGTTGTAGCTGCTAATGTGCCAAGTGTAAGGATTATTATCCAGGCGGAAAGGACTATTTTGTATTGAGCTAAGTATATAAAATATTCCGCAAGGTTCGGAGGTAGTGCTGTAGCTAACAAGCCAAAAAACAATAAAATCAAAGCAGAAATAACTTTGCTCCAGACTGGATCGTTCCATATTTTCCGCCAACCTAATATCATTGATGATTCCTAATCCGGGATGAATAAAAGCAGACAGCACAGGGGGTATACGATTTCGCCACTTTTTGTCGCATAACGTTCGTGGTTTTCCTATAAATCCATTATCTAATTGAATCGCTCGCTCAATACTTGACGTCAGGGGGTAAGGAAAAAATACGGCTATCATAGATTAAAGGTTACGAAGTCTTTGTCAAAGTGTCTATGGCTGGGTGTGAAGGGTAATCGCTCTGCTAGTGACCAGCCTTTGGCTGGAAGCGGACTTGGCTAAACACCAATAGGCGGTAAAAAGTTGGGAAAGGGAGACGGAGGAAGAAAGGGACAGATTTTTTATCGGTTAAGAAGCGCGACCAAAGTCGGTTCGACTATCGAATGCTTCGATTTAAGGTCTCCCGCTTTCTTCATTGAATGGCTTTCAGATAATCCTTGAGCGCAACGAGCGGGGTATCAAGCTGCTCCATCACCTGAATGCTGCCCATTTCACCTGCCAACCTCCGCAACTCCCGCCCCAACGGCGTATCAGCCCCGCCTATGGCGACCAGCGCCAAATCTACACAGTGCGCCACTCTAAGCTGAATCCCCTCAACATCCCCCCGCCGCACCAATAACCCAAACACCTCCCGCTCATAATCACTCATGATCGGATCATCCCTAAGAATCGGACTCGAATCCTCCGTCTCATAAGCAAGCTTGAGGCAGAACAGGGCGACGGTTTCCAGCAGCAGTTCCATGGGGGGAATCCTTGTGAAATGTTCCACCGGTGCGGGCGGTGTGGAAGAGAAGCAAGATCAAAAGATCGCAGCCTTCGGCAGCTCCTACAGGTCGGTGGGGTGATAGTCACTTTTCTGTAGGCGAAAAAAAAGGCCTTGCTAAGCAAGACCTTTCTTAATTTTGGTGCCCCGAGGGAGACTCGAACTCCCACTCCTTTCGAAAACGGATTTTGAATCCGCCGCGTCTACCAATTCCGCCATCAGGGCTCAATGGCGGCGAAGTATAGAGATGAGATTACCGTCGGTCAATCAGGTACATAGAGAATTTTCACTATTTCGGCTAGACTTCCGGCCCCTGCTAGACGAACCCCATCATGCGCGTTGCTGACTTTACTTTCGAACTCCCTGATTCGCTGATTGCTCGCCACCCTTTGGCCGAGCGTCGCAACAGTCGCCTGTTGACCCTTGATGGGGTCAGCGGCGCCCTGGCACACCGTCAATTCACTGATTTGCTCGAGCATTTGCGCCCGGGCGATTTGATGGTGTTCAACAATACCCGGGTGATTCCGGCGCGGCTGTTTGGCCAGAAGGCTTCCGGCGGCAAGCTGGAAATCCTGGTGGAGCGGGTGCTCGACAGTCATCGCGTGCTGGCCCATGTGCGGTCCAGCAAGTCGCCCAAGCCTGGTTCGAAGATCCTGATCGATGGCGGTGGCGAGGCTGAAATGCTCGCGCGTCACGATGCGTTGTTCGAGCTGGGGTTTGCCGAAGAGGTGTTGCCGCTGCTCGACCGTGTCGGGCACATGCCGCTGCCACCTTATATAGATCGCCCGGATGAAGGCTCGGACCGCGAGCGTTATCAGACGGTGTACGCCGAGCGCCTGGGCGCGGTGGCGGCGCCGACGGCGGGGCTGCATTTCGATCAGCCGCTGATGGAGGCGATTGCCGCCAAGGGCGTCGAGACCGCGTTCGTGACCTTGCACGTCGGTGCGGGCACGTTCCAGCCGGTGCGCGTCGAGAAGATCGAAGATCACCACATGCACACTGAATGGCTGGAAGTCGGTCAGGACGTGGTTGATGCCGTGGCGGCTTCCCGCGCTCGCGGTGGTCGTGTGGTGGCGGTGGGGACCACCAGCGTGCGTTCCCTGGAAAGCGCCGCGCGTGACGGCGTGCTCAAGCCGTTCAGCGGCGACACGAACATCTTTATCTACCCGGGCCGACCTTTTCATGTGGTCGACGCCCTGGTCACCAACTTCCATTTGCCCGAATCCACGCTGTTGATGCTGGTTTCGGCGTTCGCCGGTTATCCCGAGACCATGGCCGCTTATAAAGCCGCCGTCGACAACGAATACCGCTTTTTCAGCTACGGTGATGCGATGTTTATCACCCGTAATCCCGCACCACGTGGCCCTGAGGACAAAGAATGAGTCGCCAAAGTCGTATGTCGTTTGAGTTGCTTGCCACAGACGGCAAGGCTCGTCGCGGTCGTTTGACCTTCCCTCGCGGTACCGTCGAGACCCCGGCTTTCATGCCGGTGGGCACGTACGGCACGGTCAAGGGCATGCTGCCGCGGGATATCGTCGCCACCGGCGCGGAAATCATTCTGGGCAACACTTTCCACTTGTGGCTGCGTCCAGGCACCGAAGTGATCAAGAAGCACGGCGACCTGCACGATTTCATGCAGTGGAAAGGCCCGATTCTGACCGACTCCGGCGGTTTCCAGGTGTTCAGCCTGGGCGCCATGCGCAAGATCAAGGAGGAGGGCGTTACCTTCGCCTCGCCTGTGGACGGCGCCAAAGTGTTCATGGGCCCGGAAGAGTCGATGCAGGTCCAGCGTGACCTGGGCTCGGACATCGTGATGATCTTCGACGAATGCACGCCGTACCCAGCCGACGAAGACGTCGCGCGGGTATCGATGGAGCTGTCGTTGCGCTGGGCCAAGCGTTCCAAGGAAGCCCATGGCGACAACACGGCGGCGCTGTTCGGCATCGTTCAGGGCGGCATGCACCAGGATCTGCGCATGCGCTCCCTGGAAGGCCTCGACAACATCGGCTTTGATGGCCTGGCCATTGGCGGTCTGTCGGTGGGCGAGCCCAAGCACGAAATGATCAAAGTGTTGGATTACTTGCCGGGTCAGATGCCGGCTGACAAACCTCGTTACCTTATGGGCGTTGGCAAACCGGAAGATCTGGTTGAGGGTGTGCGCCGCGGTGTGGACATGTTCGATTGCGTGATGCCAACCCGTAATGCCCGCAATGGGCATCTTTTCATTGATACCGGCGTGCTGAAGATCCGTAACGCGTTCCATCGCCATGATGATTCGCCGCTCGATCCGACCTGCGATTGCTATACCTGCCAGAACTTCTCCCGTGCTTATCTGCACCACCTGGACAAGTGCGGCGAAATGCTGGGAAGCATGCTCAATACCATCCATAACTTGCGTCATTATCAAGTGCTTATGGCTGGTTTGCGCGAGGCTATTCAACAGGGTACATTGGCCGCCTTTGTCGATGCCTTCTACGCCAAACGCGGGTTACCTGTTCCGCCTTTGGACTGAGTTTTCTGACCCCAAGATTCAACATTTGCAACTGGAGTGCTAAATGAGCTTTTTTATCTCTAATGCCATGGCTGACGCTGCTGCACCGGCAGCTGCCGGCCCAATGGGTGGCGGTTTTGAGTGGATTTTCCTGGTCGGTTTCCTGGTCATCTTCTACCTGATGATCTGGCGTCCACAGGCCAAGCGCGCCAAAGAGCAGAAGAACCTGCTGAGCAGCCTGCAGAAAGGCGACGAAGTTGTGACCACCGGTGGTATCGCCGGCAAGATCACTAAAGTAGCCGACGATTTCGTTGTTCTGGAAGTTTCCGACACTGTCGAAATGAAGTTCCAGAAAGGCGCTATTGCCGCCACGCTGCCAAAAGGCACGCTAAAAGCGATCTAAGTTTCAACTTCTACTCAATCGACGGGGCGCGCAAGGCGCCCCGCGTCATAAGCGGGCGGCGTGATGCTGAACAAATACCCTCTGTGGAAATACATTCTGATCCTGGCGGTGCTGGCGGTCGGTCTGATTTATTCCGCTCCCAATTTATATCCTGATGACCCGGCCATTCAGGTCAGCGGTGCAAGTACTGCGCTGTTGGTCAATCAGGCTGATCTGGACCGTGTGAGCACTGCGCTCAAGGAATCCGGGATCAGCGTCAAGGCGGCCACTCTGGCGGCAAACGGCAAGGGCGGCCTGATCCGTCTGACCAAGGCTGAAGATCAGCTGCCGGCCAAAGACGTCGTGCGCAAGGCCTTGGGTGATGACTACGTCGTTGCACTGAACCTGGCGCAAACCACCCCGCAATGGCTGCGCAGCCTGGGCGCGCACCCGATGAAGCTGGGTCTGGACTTGTCCGGTGGTGTGCACTTCCTGCTCGAAGTGGACATGGATAAAGCCCTCGACGCACGCCTGAAAGTCTACGAAGGCGACGTCAAGAGCCTGTTGCGTAAAGAGAAACTTCGCTATCGCAGCCTGCCGCAACTCAACGGTGCCATTCAGCTGGGTTTCAGTGATGAAGCTTCCCGCGAACAGGCCCGCGCGCTGGTCCGCAAGAACTTCAACGATTTCGACATTGTTCCGGCCGACCTCAATGGCCAACCGGTGCTGCGTCTGGCGATGACCCCGGCCAAGCTGGCGGAAATCCGCGAATACTCCATCAAGCAGAACTTGACCACGGTACGTAACCGCGTCAACGAGCTGGGTGTTGCCGAACCGATCGTCCAGCGTCAGGGCGCCAACCGCATCGTGGTTGAGCTGCCAGGCGTGCAGGACACCGCAGAAGCCAAGCGTATCCTCGGCAAGACGGCCAACCTCGAGTTCCGTCTGGCTGCTGAGCCGGGTGCCTCCAAAGCCACTTCCGAAACTTTCGAGTTCCGTGAAGGCAAGCGTCCGCCTGCACAGATCGAGCGCGGCTTGATCATCACCGGTGACCAGGTCACTGACGCCAAGGCTGGCTTCGGCGAGCACGGCACGCCAGAAGTGAACATCCGTCTGGATGGCCACGGTGGCGAGCTGATGAGTCGTGCGACTCGCAGCAACGTCGGTCGCAGCATGGCGGTGATCTTCATCGAGCAGCGCCCGGTGACCACTTACGTCAAGCAAATGGTCAACGGCGTCGAGAAAGACGTACCGGTACAAACGTTTAAAGAAGAGAAGAAGATCATCAGCCTGGCGACCATCCAGTCGCCGCTCGGTGCTCAATTCCGCATCACTGGCCTGAACGGCCAGGGCGAGTCGTCCGAACTGGCGCTGCTGTTGCGTGCCGGTGGTCTGGCTGCACCGATGTACTTCGCTGAAGAGCGCACCATTGGCCCGAGCCTGGGTGCTGACAACATCACCAAAGGTATCGATGCATCGTTGTGGGGCATGCTGTTTGTCTCGCTGTTCATCATCGCCATCTACCGCTTCTTCGGCATCATCGCCACCGTCGCACTGGCTGTGAACATGGTGTTGCTGCTGGCCCTGATGTCGCTGCTGGGTGCAACGCTGACCCTGCCAGGTATCGCCGGTATCGTGTTGACGATGGGTATGGCGGTCGACGCCAACGTACTGATCTTCTCGCGGATTCGTGAAGAGATCGCGGCAGGCATGACGGTACAACGGGCAATCAACGAAGGCTTCGGCCGGGCATTCACCGCGATTCTCGACGCCAACCTGACAACACTGTTGGTCGGCGGGATTCTCTTTGCGATGGGCACCGGTCCCGTCAAAGGCTTCGCAGTGACCATGTCCCTCGGGATCTTTACCTCGATGTTCACGGCCATCATGGTGACCCGCGCGATGGTCAACCTGATCTTCGGCGGTCGTGACTTCAAGAAGTTGTGGATTTAAGGGGCTGCCATGTTACGTACAATCAACTTCATGGGCGTTCGCAACTTTGCGTTCGGCGTCACATTGTTCCTCACCGCGCTGGCCATTTTCAGTGTCTTTCATAAGGGCATGAACTGGGGTCTGGACTTCACCGGCGGTACGCTCATTGAGCTGACCTACGAGCGTCCGGCCGATGTCACCAAAGTGCGTGAGCAACTGGTTACAGCGGGTTATCACGAGGCAATCGTGCAGAGCTTCGGTGCAACTACCGATTTGCTGGTGCGCATGCCGGGTGAAGACCCGCAGCTGGGTCACCAGGTTGCCGAGGCCTTGCAGAAGGTCGGTGGCGATAACCCAGCGGTGGTCAAGCGCGTTGAGTTCGTCGGTCCTCAGGTAGGTGAAGAGCTTCGCGACCAGGGCGGCCTCGGCATGCTGATGGCGTTGGGCGGCATCCTGATCTACCTGGCTTTCCGCTTTCAGTGGAAGTTCGCGATCGGTGCCATCGTTTCCCTGATCCACGACGTGATCGTGACCATCGGTATCCTGTCGTTCTTCCAGATCACTTTCGACCTGACGGTGCTGGCGGCGGTACTGGCGATCATCGGTTACTCGCTCAACGACACCATCGTGGTATTCGACCGGGTTCGTGAGAACTTCCGTGTTTTGCGCAAGGCCAACCTGATCGAGAACATCAACATCTCGACCACGCAAACCCTGCTGCGGACCATGGCGACGTCGATCTCCACCTTGCTGGCGATTGCAGCGCTGTTGTTCTTCGGTGGCGACAACCTGTTCGGCTTCTCCATTGCGCTGTTCATCGGCGTACTGGCGGGTACTTACTCGTCGATCTACATCGCGAACGTGGTGCTGATCTGGCTGAACCTGAACAGCGAGGATCTGATTCCTCCTGCGGCAAGCGAGAAGGAAGTCGACGACCGTCCATAACGGCCATCGCTCTTCCAGTTGTCAGCCCAAAAAGGCGCGAGTTGAACTCGCGCCTTTTTTTGTGCTCCAAGGCTGGGAGAAGCGCGGACATGTTCCGCGGGTGATGGTCAGGAGGTTCATGTGAACAAGTCGTTGCTGGTTGGTGCGGTATTGGGTGCTGTCGGTGTGACTGCCGGGGGTGCTGTTGCCACCTACAGCCTGGTTAAAAGCGGCCCTGAGTATGCGCAAGTTCTAGCCGTTGAACCGGTCAAGACACAGATCAAAACGCCACGTGAAGTGTGCAAGGATGTAGCTGTAACCCGGCAAGCGCCGGTGAAAGACCAGCACCAGATCGCCGGCACGGTGGTGGGTGCGCTGGCAGGCGGCCTGTTGGGTAACCAGATCGGCGGCGGCACCGGCAAGAAAATCGCCACGGTGGCGGGCGCAGTCGGTGGCGGTTACGCGGGCAATAAGGTTCAGGAGGGCATGCAGGAGCGTGACACCTACACCACGACCCAGACTCGCTGTAACACGGTGAATGACATCAGCGACAAAGTCGTAGGGTATGACGTTCGTTATTCGCTCGATGGCAAGGAAGGCAAGGTGCGGATGGATCGTGATCCGGGCAACCAGATTCCGGTCGACAAGGAAGGCAAGCTGATCCTGTCGCAGAACAACGAACAGAATCGCTAAATATTCAGGCTTAGAGTCAAAAAGAAGCACCTTTCGGGGTGCTTTTTTTGTGCTCACGATTTCAGCGACACAGCAAAACCCCTGTGGGAGTGAGCCTGCTCGCGATGGCGGTGGATCAAACAATACAGATGTTGAATGTGAGGCCGCTATCGCGAGCAGGCTCACTCCCACAGGGATCTGCGGTGTGCCTTGGGTGGAAATACAGGCATAAAAAAAGCACCCCGAAGGGTGCTTTTTTGTGCGCGGTCGCTTAGCGTTTCAGCGAGGCCGGCAGGTGCGGCTGGATGGCCGTCAGTACGGCTTTGAAGCACTTGGTGTTGCCGGCAACGATGTGGCCTTTTTCAAGGAAATCGTGACCGCCGGTGAAGTCGCTCACCAAGCCGCCGGCTTCCTGGATCAGCAGGGCGCCTGCAGCCATGTCCCACTCGGACAGGCCCGACTCCCAGAACGCATCGAAACGACCGGCAGCTACATAGGCCAGGTCCAGGCTCGCCGAACCGGCGCGGCGGATACCGGCAGTCTGGCCAACCAGGGCGCGGAACATGCCCAGGTAGTTGTCGAGGTTGTCCATTTGGTCATCGCGGAACGGGAAGCCGGTGCCCAGCAGGGCGCCGTCGAGGCTGGTGCGACCGCTGACACGCAGGCGGCGACCGTTCAGTTGAGC
This sequence comes from Pseudomonas sp. IT-P294, assembly GCF_949767865.1. NCBI lineage: Bacteria > Pseudomonadati > Pseudomonadota > Gammaproteobacteria > Pseudomonadales > Pseudomonadaceae > Pseudomonas > Pseudomonas sp. IT-P294. Next base: position 187,114 of record NZ_CATKQW010000044.1, read on the forward strand.
GCCGCGACCACGGCTGGCGGTGAATTCTTCCTGGCGAACCGGATCCAGAACAACAGCGTGTTCCAGGCGACCGCGGTATTTGCAGGCGATGCTGACAGCGAAGTGAGGAATGCCGCGCAGGAAGTTGGTGGTGCCGTCCAGCGGATCGATGATCCACAGGTATTCTTCGCCTTCGATCCCGGTGCCAGCGTGCATGCCGGTTTCTTCACCCATGATCGAGTGGTTCGGGTAGGCCTTGCGCAGCGCGTCGATGATTTTCTGTTCAGCAGCGCGATCCACCTCGGATACGTAATCCTTGGCGTCTTTTTCGTCGACCTTGATGGTATCCAGGCGCTCGATGGAGCGGAAGATCAATTCACTGGCGCTGCGGGCGGCGCGCAGCGCGATATTCAGCATGGGCTGCATGGATGTGTCACCTAAGGTTGTTAAAGAAAGCCGGGCATTCTATCAGAACTTTTCTACAGGTGAAGGTTGGTGTTCGCATTCATAGCTTAACGGTAGGTTGAGCTGTAAGATTCTGCTCCCGATTATTGTGTTCGAGAGCGCCTCCCTTGCTGCAAAACATTCGTGTCGTCCTGGTCAATACCAGCCACCCCGGCAATATCGGCGGGGCTGCGCGTGCCATGAAGAACATGGGCCTGTCGCGGCTGGTGCTGGTCGAGCCAAGGTTGTTCCCGCACCACGAAGCCGATGCGCGTGCATCCGGCGCCGGGGACATCCTTGAAAACGCGCAAGTCGTCGCCACCTTGGAAGATGCCTTGGTCGGCTGCAACCTGGTGCTCGGCACCAGCGCCCGTGATCGTCGTATTCCCTGGCCGTTGCTCGATCCCCGCGAATGCGGTGTGAAAGTGGTTGAGGAAGCCGGGCAGGGCGCTGAGATCGCGTTGGTTTTTGGTCGTGAAGATTCCGGCCTGACCAACGAAGAGCTGCAGCGATGTCATTATCACGTGCACATCCCATCAGACCCTGAGTTCAGCTCGCTGAACCTTGGGGCAGCGGTGCAGGTGTTGAGTTATGAAGTGCGCATGTCCTGGCTCGCAGCCCAAGGGCAGCCGAGCAAGGTCGAGAAGGATGAAGTGGCGTCCACCAAAAGCGGTGAACTGGCGACCATGGATGAGCTGGAACGATTCTATGAGCACCTGGAGCAAACCCTGGTGGCCATCGAATTCCTCGACCCGGAAAAACCACGGCACTTGATGGCGCGCCTGCGCCGGTTGTACGGACGCAGCTCGGTCAGCCGGGCGGAAATGAATATATTGCGTGGCATCCTCACGGAAACCCAGAAAGCGGCCCGTGGCGAGCTTCTAAAGCGGAAGGATTAAAAATGTTCGAGCGTTTGCGTGAAGATATCCAGAGTGTTTTCCATCGTGACCCGGCAGCGCGCAACGCCTTTGAAGTCCTGACCTGCTACCCCGGCATGCACGCCATCTGGATCCATCGCCTGTCGTCGGCCCTGTGGGGCATGGGCTGGAAGTGGCTGGCGCGGCTGGTGTCGAACTTCGGTCGCTGGTTGACCGGGATCGAGATCCATCCGGGTGCCAAGGTCGGCCGTCGCTTCTTTATTGACCATGGCATGGGCATCGTCATTGGTGAAACCGCTGAGATCGGCAACGACGTCACCCTCTACCAGGGCGTGACTCTGGGCGGCACCAGCTGGAACAAGGGCAAGCGTCACCCGACTCTCGAAGATGGTGTTGTGGTGGGGGCGGGCGCCAAGGTGCTCGGCCCTTTCACTGTCGGAGCGGGTGCCAAAGTCGGCTCCAATGCGGTAGTGACTAAAGCGGTTCCGCCGGGTGCGACAGTCGTTGGGATTCCGGGGCGGATCATCGTCAAGTCCGATGACGAGCAGGACGCCAAGCGCAAGGCCATGGCCGAGAAGATCGGCTTCGATGCCTATGGTGTCGGCGAAGACATGCCGGATCCGGTGGCGCGTGCGATCGGCCAGTTGCTGGATCACTTGCAGGCGGTCGATGGTCGCCTGGAAGGGATGTGCGGGGCGTTGAAGGACCTGGGCAGTAATTACTGTGCCAAGGATCTGCCTGAGCTGCGCGAAGAAGACTTTGCCTGCGTAAAAGGCAAAGACGAAACAAAGGCCGGTTAAGGCCAAGGCAGGTCGTATTCAGGCAATGGCGCAGCGCTCGGCGGTGTGCCATTAGGCCGCAGACCCTGATATGATGCCGCCGCTATTTTGCGGGTAATCCTGACTAAAGTACTAGGTCTTATAGTTGACTTAAACACTCGGGAATTGCATACTCGCCCCATTCCGAACTCCGTGGTAATTGTCCATGCGACTGACTACAAAAGGCCGATACGCCGTGACCGCCATGCTTGACCTGGCGTTGCACGCGCAGCACGGGCCGGTGTCCCTGGCCGATATCTCCGAGCGCCAAGGCATCTCCCTGTCCTACCTCGAACAGCTTTTCGCCAAATTGCGCCGCAGCAATCTGGTTTCCAGCGTTCGTGGCCCAGGCGGTGGCTACCAACTGTCCCGCGACATGCAGGGCATCCAGGTCGCCCAGGTGATCGATGCGGTAAACGAATCGGTCGATGCGACCAAATGCCAGGGCCAGGGTGATTGCCATCAAGGCGACACCTGCCTGACTCACCACTTGTGGTGCGATCTGAGCCTGCAGATTCACGAATTTCTGAGCGGTATCAGCTTGGCTGACCTTGTCACTCGCCGTGAGGTACAAGAAGTAGCCCAGCGTCAGGACCAGCGCCGTTGCAACAGCAAGGCGCCACGCCTGGACAAGATTGAAGCGTCCGCCGTCGAATGACAGCCAAAGAGCCAAGCGGCACGCCAGCCAGCCTGATTTAGGAGATAGTCCATGAAATTGCCGATTTACCTTGATTACTCTGCGACCACCCCGGTTGATCCGCGTGTCGCGCAAAAGATGAGTGAATGCCTGCTGGTCGACGGAAACTTCGGTAACCCGGCGTCCCGTTCCCACGTATTCGGCTGGAAAGCTGAAGAGTCCGTCGAAAACGCTCGTCGTCAGGTCGCTGACCTGGTCAACGCCGATCCGCGTGAAATCGTCTGGACCTCCGGTGCTACCGAGTCCGACAACCTGGCTATCAAGGGTGCGGCGCATTTCTATGCCACCAAGGGCAAGCACCTGATCACCACCAAGATTGAGCACAAGGCTGTCCTCGACACCATGCGCCAACTGGAACGTGAAGGCTTCGAAGTGACCTACATCGAGCCTCGCACCGATGGTCTGGTCACCCCTGAAATGATTGAAGCCGCGCTGCGCGATGACACCATCCTGGTCTCCGTCATGCACGTGAACAACGAAATCGGCACCATCAACGACATCGAAGCCATCGGCGAACTGACCCGCTCCAAGGGCATTCTGTTCCACGTCGACGCGGCTCAGTCCACCGGCAAGGTCGAGATCGACCTGTCGAAGCTGAAAGTCGACCTGATGTCGTTCTCGGCTCACAAAACCTACGGCCCTAAAGGCATCGGCGCGTTGTACGTCAGCCGCAAGCCGCGTGTTCGCATCGAAGCGACCATGCATGGCGGCGGTCACGAACGTGGCATGCGTTCCGGCACCCTGGCGACCCACCAGATCGTCGGCATGGGTGAAGCTTTCCGCGTAGCCAAGGAAGACATGGCTGCCGAGAACGTGCGCATCAAAGCGTTGAGCGACCGTTTCTTCAAGCAGGTCGAAGGCCTGGAAGAGCTGTACGTCAACGGCAGCATGACCGCTCGCGTACCGCACAACCTGAACCTGAGCTTCAACTACGTTGAAGGCGAGTCGCTGATCATGGCGCTCAAGGACCTGGCGGTTTCGTCCGGTTCGGCCTGCACCTCGGCGTCCCTTGAGCCTTCGTACGTGCTGCGCGCCCTGGGTCGCAACGACGAGCTGGCACACAGCTCGATCCGCTTCACCTTCGGTCGTTTCACCACCGAAGAAGAAATCGATTACGCCGCGAAGAAAGTCTGCGAGGCCGTTACCAAGCTGCGCACCCTGTCGCCGCTGTGGGACATGTACAAAGACGGTGTCGACATCTCGAAAATCGAGTGGGCGGCACACTGATTTCAAGTCGCCGCCAACCGGCCCTGTGAACCTTCGGGTGCAGGGCTCTAGAGCGACTCTCTGATGAGTGAGGATTAAGAATCATGGCTTACAGCGAAAAGGTCATCGACCACTACGAAAACCCGCGTAACGTCGGCAAGATGGACGCGGAAGACCCGGATGTCGGCACCGGCATGGTCGGCGCGCCAGCGTGCGGCGACGTAATGCGTCTGCAAATCAAGGTCAACGAGCAAGGCATCATCGAAGACGCCAAGTTCAAGACCTACGGTTGCGGTTCGGCTATCGCCTCCAGCTCCCTGGCGACCGAGTGGATGAAAGGCAAGACTCTGGATGAAGCAGAGACCATCAAGAACACTCAGCTGGCCGAAGAACTGGCACTGCCGCCGGTAAAAATTCACTGCTCCGTACTCGCTGAAGACGCTATCAAAGCGGCTGTTCGCGATTACAAGCAGAAGAAAGGCTTGATCTGACTTTCAAGATTTGGCGACGAGTAAGGAGTCACCGATGGCTATCAGCATGACAGAAGCGGCTGCTCAACACGTGCGGCGCTCCCTCAACGGGCGCGGCAAAGGTGAAGGGATTCGTCTGGGCGTTCGTACCACAGGCTGTTCCGGCCTTGCCTACGTGCTGGAGTTTGTCGACGAGGTGGTTGCAGAGGATCAGGTGTTCGAAAGTCACGGCGAGAAAGTGATCATCGACCCGAAAAGCCTGGCGTACCTGGACGGCACCGAGCTCGATTTCGTCAAGGAAGGGTTGAACGAAGGCTTCAAGTTCAACAACCCCAACGTGCGCGGTGAATGTGGCTGCGGCGAAAGCTTCAACATCTGAGGCTGCTTGTGGGTACTCTTTGTCATTTCGCTTTATTTGAGCTGCAACCGAGCTTCAATCTGGATCTCGACCAGCTGGCTACGCGCTACCGTGAGTTGGCGCGCGGCGTTCATCCGGACCGTTTTGCGGATGCTTCCGAGCGCGAGCAACGGCTGGCGCTAGAGCAATCCGCGAGCCTCAACGAGGCCTACCAGACGCTCAAAAGTCCTCCCAAACGCGCGCGTTACTTGCTCGCCATGGGCGGTCGCGAGCTGCCGCTGGAGGTCACGGTGCATGATCCGGAGTTTCTTCTGCAGCAGATGGAGTTGCGTGAAGAGCTCGAAGACCTGCAAGACAGCGCCGACATGGCCGGTATTGCAGCGTTCAAGCGTCGCCTGAAAACGGCTCAGGATGAACTGAACCAAAGCTTCGCAGCCTGTTGGAATGATGCAGCGCAACGTGAGCAGGCCGAACGCCTGATGCGGCGCATGCAGTTCCTCGACAAGCTCACCTACGAAGTGCGCCAGTTAGAAGAGCGCCTCGACGATTAACCCAGTGCCGCTCCGGTCGCACGCCTGATATACAGATAAGTCCTGATCACGATGGCCCTACTGCAGATCGCCGAACCCGGCCAAAGTCCTCAACCGCACCAGCGTCGTCTGGCTGTGGGGATCGACTTGGGCACTACCAATTCGCTGGTCGCTGCGTTGCGCAGTGGTCTTTCCGAGCCCCTGGCCGATGCTGATGGGCAGGTCATCCTGCCGTCCGCCGTGCGCTACCACGCCGACCGCGTCGAAGTGGGCGAGTCAGCCAAGCTGGCTGCCGCTACCGATCCCTTGAACACCGTGCTGTCGGTCAAGCGCTTGATGGGTCGTGGTCTGTCCGACGTCAAGCAATTGGGCGATCAACTGCCGTACCGCTTTGTTGGCGGCGAATCGCACATGCCGTTCATCGACACGGTTCAGGGGCCGAAAAGCCCGGTTGAAGTCTCCGCCGATATCCTCAGAGTGCTGCGTCAGCGCGCCGAAGCGACGTTGGGTGGCGAGTTGGTGGGCGCGGTGATCACCGTTCCGGCCTATTTCGACGACTCTCAGCGTCAAGCCACCAAGGATGCGGCCAAGCTGGCCGGTCTGAACGTGCTGCGCTTGCTCAATGAGCCGACTGCCGCTGCCGTGGCGTACGGTCTGGATCAACACGCCGAAGGCCTGGTTGCCATTTATGACCTGGGCGGCGGTACGTTCGATATTTCGATTCTGCGCCTGACTGGCGGTGTGTTTGAAGTGCTCGCCACCGGTGGCGACAGCGCCCTGGGCGGCGACGATTTCGATCACGCGATTGCTGGCTGGATTATCGAGAGCGCCGGTTTGTCCGCCGACCTCGATCCGGGCGCGCAGCGTCATCTGTTGCAAGCCGCTTGTGCGGCCAAGGAAGCGCTGACCAATGCCGCTTCCGTTGAAGTCGCTTATGGCGACTGGAAAGCCGAGCTGACCCGCGAAGCATTCAATGCGCTGATCGAGCCGATGGTAGCTCGCAGCTTGAAAGCTTGCCGTCGCGCAGTGCGTGATTCCGGCGTCGAGCTGGAAGAAGTGCACGCGGTGGTCATGGTCGGCGGTTCGACTCGCGTGCCGCGTGTTCGCGAAGCAGTTGCCGAAGCCTTCGGTCGTCAGCCGTTGACCGAAATCGATCCGGATCAAGTGGTGGCCATTGGTGCTGCGATCCAGGCCGATACATTGGCGGGCAACAAGCGCGACGGCGGCGAACTGCTGCTGCTCGACGTCATTCCGTTGTCCCTGGGGCTGGAAACCATGGGCGGCCTGATGGAAAAGGTGATTCCACGCAACACCACCATTCCCGTTGCCCGTGCCCAGGACTTCACCACGTACAAAGATGGCCAGTCGGCCATGGCGATTCACGTCCTGCAGGGCGAGCGCGAGCTGATCAGCGACTGCCGCTCGTTGGCACGTTTCGAATTGCGCGGCATTCCGGCGATGGTGGCCGGTGCGGCGAAAATTCGCGTGACCTTCCAGGTCGATGCCGATGGTCTGCTCAGTGTTTCGGCGCGCGAACTGGGTTCGGGCGTTGAAGCCAGCATCCAGGTCAAGCCGTCCTACGGCCTGACCGACGGCGAGATCGCCAAGATGCTCAAGGATTCGTTCCAGCATGCCAACGACGATAAAGTCGCCCGCGTGCTGCGTGAGCATCAGGTCGATGCCCAGCGTCTGATCGAAGCCGTGCAAGGCGCTCTGGATGTCGACGGCGACCGCCTGCTCGATGCCGAAGAGCGCATGGTCATCGAATTGCAGATGCAGGAACTGACCGAACTGATGAAAGGTACCGATGGTTACGCCATCGAGCAGCAGACCAAGCGTCTGTCGCAAGTGACCGACGCCTTTGCTGCCCGCCGCCTGGATTCGACGGTGAAAGCCGCGCTGGCGGGGCGCAACCTGAATGAGATTGAGGAATAACGATGCCGCAGGTCATTTTTCTGCCACACGAGAAGTTTTGCCCGGATGGCATGGTTGTCGAGGCTGAGCCCGGCATCTCCATCCTCGAACTGGCTCACGAACACCATATCGAGATGGAAAGCGCTTGCGGCGGCGTTTGCGCCTGCACAACGTGTCACTGCCTGGTCCGCGAAGGCTTTGACTCGCTGGAAGAAGCTGACGAGCTGGAAGAAGACTATCTTGATAAGGCCTGGGGTCTGGAAGCGCAGTCGCGTCTGGCCTGTCAGGCAAAAGTCGGGACTGAAGACCTGACCATCGAAATTCCGAAATATTCGCTCAACCATGCAGCCGAAGCGCCGCACTGATTCAAGGAAGTGACATGAGTCTGAAATGGGTTGATGTGCTGGAAATAGCGATCCAGCTGGCTGAAAGCAAGCCGGAAGTGGATCCGCGTTACGTGAACTTCGTCGATCTGCACAAATGGGTGCTGGCATTGCCGGAGTTCAGTGATGATCCGACCCGCGGTGGCGAGAAGGTGCTTGAAGCCATTCAGGCCGCCTGGATCGAAGAAGCAGACTGAGTCTGCACCGTACGCAGTTAGGCAATACCCAAGAACCCGCGTATAATTCGCGGGTTTAATTTTTCACAAATTACCGTTTCTGGAGTTACACCATGGCTGTTCAACGTACTTTCTCCATCATCAAGCCTGACGCTGTTGCAAAAAACGTCATCGGCGAGATCACCACTCGTTTCGAAAAAGCAGGCCTGCGCGTTGTAGCTTCGAAACTGAAGCAACTGTCCAAAGCTGAAGCTGAAGGCTTCTACGCTGAGCACAGCGCTCGTGGTTTCTTCAACGACCTGGTTGCTTTCATGATCTCCGGTCCAGTTGTCGTTCAGGTTCTGGAAGGCGAAAACGCTATCGCTCTGAACCGTGAGCTGATGGGCGCTACCAACCCTAAAGAAGCTGCTGCTGGCACCATCCGTGCTGACTTCGCTGACTCCATCGATGCCAACGCTGTACACGGTTCGGACTCCGAAGCCGCTGCTGCTCGCGAAATCTCGTACTTCTTCGCAGCTACTGAAGTAACCACTCGCTAAGCATTGGCTTAAGAGTGAAGGTGAATCCATGACTACATCGACTGTAAAAACCAACCTGCTGGGTCTGACTCAACAGGAAATGGAAAAATTCTTCGACTCAATCGGGGAGAAGCGTTTCCGTGCCGGTCAGGTAATGAAATGGATTCACCACCTTGGCGTCGATGATTTCGACGCCATGACGAACGTCAGCAAAGCCTTGCGCGACAAGCTCAAGGTGATTGCTGAGGTTCGCGGTCCCGAAGTGGTCAGCGAGGACATTTCCACCGACGGCACCCGTAAGTGGGTGGTGCGCGTGGCGTCCGGTAGCTGCGTCGAGACCGTCTACATTCCCCAGGGCAAACGCGGCACTTTGTGCGTTTCGTCCCAGGCAGGCTGTGCCCTGGATTGCAGTTTCTGCTCCACCGGCAAGCAAGGATTCAACAGCAACCTCACTGCCGCCGAAGTCATCGGCCAGGTGTGGATTGCCAATAAATCGTTCGGCAGCATCCCGGCAACCGCCGACCGTGCCATCACCAACGTGGTGATGATGGGCATGGGTGAGCCGCTGCTGAACTTCGACAACGTCGTGGCCGCCATGCATCTGATGATGGATGACCTGGGCTACGGGATCTCCAAGCGCCGCGTAACCCTGTCCACTTCGGGCGTGGTGCCGATGATCGATGAGCTGTCCAAGCACATCGACGTCTCCCTGGCGTTGTCGCTGCACGCACCAAACGACGCATTGCGTAACCAATTGGTGCCGATCAACAAGAAATATCCGCTTAAGATACTGCTCGAGTCGTGCCAGCGCTACATGTCGTCCCTGGGCGAAAAGCGCGTGCTGACCATCGAGTACACCTTGCTCAAGGACATCAACGACAAGGTCGAGCATGCCGTTGAGATGATCGAACTGCTCAAGAACATCCCGTGCAAGATCAACCTGATTCCGTTCAACCCGTTTCCGCATTCCGGTTACGAGCGCCCGAGCAACAACGCGATTCGCCGGTTCCAGGATCAGCTTCACCATGCCGGTTTCAATGTCACCGTACGCACCACTCGCGGTGAAGACATCGATGCCGCGTGTGGCCAATTGGTAGGGCAGGTGCTGGATCGCACCCGTCGCAGCGAACGTTATATCGCCGTGCGCGAGCTGAGCGCCGAAAACGATATCGCACAGAACGCTGCGAACAATAATTAAGAGAGGATCTCTATGTCCCTGCGCTTTGCGCTGCTGTTGCTGCTGGCCAGCCTGTGTGCTGGTTGCGTCCTGTCGGGCGATTTCAACCCGATGAAGACCAGCAAGGGCCGCGATGAAGCGCGCACCGCCTACGTGCAACTGGGCTTGGGCTACTTGCAGCAGGGCATGACCGAGCGCGCCAAGGTCCCGTTGAAGAAGGCGCTGGATCTGGATAGCTCTGACCCTGACGCCAATGCGGCCCTGGGGCTGGTGTTCCAGGCCGAGATGGAACCGGAGCTGGCGGACGAACATTTTCGCAAGGCACTGTCTTCACGTCCCGGCGATGCACGAATACTGAACAACTACGGCAGCTTTCTTTTCGAAGAAAAGCGTTACAAGGAAGCTTACGAGCGCTTTGAACAGGCCGCCGCCGATACCCTGTATCCTGAGCGTTCGCGGGTGTTCGAGAACCTCGGCATGACGGCTTCGAAGCTGGGGGAACGTGATCTGGCGAAGCAGCAGCTGGAAAAAGCCCTGCGTTTGAACCGCCAACAACCACGTGCATTGCTGGAAATGGCTGAGTTGTCCTTCGAAGACAGGCATTATGTGCCCGCGCGTGACTACTACGATCGTTTTAGCCTGCTCACCGAACAAAATGCACGTAGTCTATTGCTCGGCGTTCGGCTGGCAAAAGTGTTTGAAGATCGCGACAAGGCTGCAAGTGCAGGCCTGCAATTAAAACGACTCTATCCCGGTACGCCGGAATATCAGCAATACCTGTCGGAGCAATGATGAAAGCGGCGCATCCCGAAGTTGTAGCAGCGAATCGCGTTAACCCCGGTGAGACTTTGCGCCAGGCCCGCGAAAGCAATGGCTGGTCGCTGGCCGAAGTGGCCCTCAAGCTCAACCTCACCGTCAATTCCTTGAGCAATCTGGAAGCGGGCGCTTTCGACAAGCTGCCTGGGCACACCTTTGCTCGCGGTTATATTCGCGCATACGCCAAGCTGCTCGGCATGGACCAGACCGTTCTGGTCCAACAGTTCGACCAATCCACCGGTACCGACTCCCAAGGCAGCAATGTCCACAGCCTGGGTCGCATCGAAGAGCCGGTTCGGGTTTCCCACACTATTTTGCGTATCGTCAGCCTGCTATTGCTGATCGCGGTGATTGGCGGTGGTTTTGTCTGGTGGCAGGATCAAACTTCGTCGCGTACCAAGGACCTGACCACCCTGGCTCCGGAACACGTTGAAGTCGAAGGCGCCGACGGCACCACCCAGATCCATCCGCTGGACGAGCCGGAAGACCAGGCCGTCGCGCAAGGTCAGGCTGAAGGCACCACCGCACTTGCATTGCCACAAGCCGAGACCTCCGCCGAAGCACCGGCAGCCGCTGAAGCGGTCGCGCCGACAGCGCCTGCGCCAACGCCTGCGGCCCCGACTCATAGCACTGCGCCAGTTGTCGCGGCCCCGGCTCACAGCACCGCGCCAGTTGTCACGACACCGCTCTCGCCTGCGCAGACAGCCCCTGTTGTGTCGACCCCGCCGGCAAGCGCATCGGTGACACCGACCATTCCTCCAGCCGCAGCAGCAGCTCCGGTGGCCGGCCAAGGCCAGGTTCAACTGCAATTCACGGCTGATTGCTGGACGCAAGTGAGCGACGGCACCGGCAAGGTGTTGTTGAGCGGTCTCAAGCGCAAAGGCGAAAATGTTTCTGTCAGCGGCAAACCACCGTTTTCAGTGCGTCTGGGCTTCGCCCGTGGCGCCCAAGTCAGCTACAACGGTCAAGTGGTTGATGTCGCTCCGTTCACCAGTGGCGAGACTGCTCGCCTGAAGTTGGGTCAATAAGTCATGCACGGCGAATCTCCAATCAAACGTCGCGAATCCCGCAAGATCTGGGTCGGTAACGTGCCTGTGGGCGGCGATGCACCTATCGCTGTGCAGAGCATGACCAACAGCGACACCAATGACGTGGCCGCCACCGTGGCCCAGATCAATCGCCTGGAAGCAGCGGGCGTCGATATCGTGCGCATCTCGGTGCCGGATATGGATGCCGCCGAGGCTTTCGGCAAGATCAAGAAACTGGTCAAGGTGCCGTTGGTGGCCGACATTCACTTCGACTACAAGATCGCATTGCGCGTAGCCGAACTGGGCGTTGACTGTCTGCGGATCAACCCGGGCAACATCGGTCGTGAAGACCGTGTGCGCGCGGTGGTCGATGCCGCTCGCGACCGCGGGATTCCGATCCGCATCGGCGTCAACGCCGGCTCCCTGGAAAAAGACCTGCAAAAGAAGTACGGCGAGCCAACGCCGGCTGCACTGGTCGAGTCTGCCTTGCGTCATGTCGAGCACCTCGAACGCCTGAACTTCCAGGACTTCAAGGTCAGCGTGAAAGCCTCCGACGTGTTCATGGCCGTCGCCGCCTACCGCTTGCTGGCCAAGGAAATCGTCCAGCCGCTGCACTTGGGTATCACCGAAGCCGGTGGTTTGCGTTCAGGCACGGTGAAATCCGCCGTAGGCCTCGGTATGCTGCTCGCCGAAGGGATTGGCGATACCATCCGCATCTCGTTGGCGGCCGACCCGGTCGAGGAAGTGAAAGTCGGCTACGACATTCTCAAATCCCTGCACCTGCGTTCCCGTGGCATCAACTTCATCGCCTGCCCGAGCTGCTCGCGGCAGAACTTCGATGTGGTCAAGACCATGAACGAGCTGGAAGGGCGCCTCGAAGATCTGCTGGTGCCGCTGGACGTCGCGGTCATCGGTTGCGTGGTCAACGGGCCGGGTGAAGCCAAGGAAGCCCATATCGGCTTGACCGGTGGCACGCCAAACCTGATTTACATCGACGGCAAACCGTCGCAGAAACTGACGAATGACAATCTGGTGGATGAGCTCGAACGCTTGATCCGCCAGAAAGCGGCCGAAAAGGTCGAAGCCGACGCTGCTGTTATCGCGCGTGGCTGAGCCCGACTAAAGCGCTGAACGAATTTAAGGATTTATAGTGAGCAAGTCTCTGCAAGCCATACGTGGCATGAACGACATCCTGCCCGATCAGACACCCCTGTGGCGTCATTTCGAGGGCACCGTCTCGCGTTTGCTGGATAACTACGGTTACAAGCAGATCCGCATGCCGATCGTCGAGTTCACCGAACTGTTCAAGCGCTCCATCGGTGAAGTGACCGACATCGTCGAAAAAGAGATGTACACCTTCGACGACCGCAACGGCGATTCCCTGACCCTGCGTCCGGAAGGCACGGCAGCCTGCGTGCGTGCGGTGCTCGAGCACGGCATCACCGGCGGCGGCCAGGTGCAGAAACTCTGGTACATCGGCCCGATGTTCCGCCACGAACGTCCTCAGAAAGGCCGTTATCGTCAGTTCCACCAGATCGGTGTCGAAGTGTTCAACCTCGACGGTCCGGACATCGACGCCGAGCTGATCGTGCTGACCTGGCGCCTGTGGGGCGAGCTGGGCATCCGTGATGCGGTCAAGCTTGAACTCAACAGCCTGGGCACCAGCGAGTCTCGCGGTCGTTATCGCGAAGCGCTGGTCGAATACCTTTCGGCTCGCCTGGACCAACTGGACGAAGACAGCCAACGCCGTCTGAAGACCAACCCGCTGCGGGTTCTGGACACCAAGAACGCCGACACTCAAGCAGTCCTGGTGGACGCGCCGAAAATGGCCGACTACCTGGACGAAGAATCCCGCGTGCACTTCGAGGGCCTGAAGGCTCGCCTGGACGCCGCCGGTATTCCTTATGTCATCAACCCGAAGCTGGTTCGCGGGCTGGATTACTACAGCAAGACCGTTTTCGAATGGGTCACCGATAAGTTGGGCGCCCAGGGCACCGTATGTGCCGGTGGTCGTTACGACGGTCTGGTCGAGCAGATGGGTGGCAAGCCGACCCCGGGCGTAGGTTTCGCCATGGGTATCGAGCGCCTGGTGCTGCTACTTGAAACCCTGGAACAGATCCCGCAAGAAATCTCCCGTCAGGTTGATGTCTACCTGTGCGCCTTCGGCGAGGCGGCCGAACTGGCTGCCCTGACGTTGAGCGAGAAGGTGCGTGATCAGTTGCCAAACCTGCGCCTGCAGATCAATGCCGGCGCCGGCAGCTTCAAAAGCCAGTTCAAGAAGGCCGACAAGAGCGGTGCGCTGTACGCGCTGATCCTCGGCGACGATGAAATGGCCCAGCAAGTGGTAGGTTTCAAACCCCTGCGTGGCCAGGGCGAACAACAAAGCATTGCCTGGGATGCGCTTGCTGCACACCTGGCCACCTGCGTCGTGCAGGGTTGAAGCTGTCAAACAGCCGAATTAGCGATTAAGGAGTATTGGGGTGTCGAGTACCGAAGACGAACAGCTGGCGGATTTGAAGGACTGGTGGACACGCAACGGCAAGCCCCTGGTCACTGGCGGCCTGTTGGCGCTGGTCATCGTGTTCGGCTGGCAGGCCTTTCACAAGTATCAGAGCAATCAGTCGCAAACTGCCTCGATTCTCTATCAGCAACTGCTGGAAACCACGCTGACGCCTGACGGCAAGCCTGACGCTGCCCGTGTTTCGGATCTGGCCGGCAAGCTTAAAAGCGAGTTCGGCGGCACCGCTTATGCGCAGTACGGCAGCCTGTTCGTGGCGAAAGTCGCGGTCGACAGCGGCAAGCTGGACGATGCTGGCACCGAACTGAAAGCCATTGTCGACAAACCGGCAAACCCGGCGCTGGGCGAAATCGCCCGTCAGCGTCTGGCGCAGGTACTGGCCGCGCAGAACAAGGCCGATGAGGCCTTGAAGCTGCTCGAAGGCGATGCCGACAAGGCGTTCCTGGCTACTCGCGAAGAACTCAAGGGTGACCTGCTGGTGCAGTTGGGTCGTACCGACGAAGCAAATACGGCGTATCAAAAAGCCAAGGCGGCACTGTCGGATGAAGCGGCAGTCGGTGGCCTACAAATCAAGCTGGACGACCTGGCCAAAGGGGATGCGTGACGTGATTCGTTGGAAACATGCAGCATTGCTGGCTCTGGCCATATTGGCCGCGGGTTGCAGCAGCAACGGCAAAAAAGAATTGCCTCCGGCCGAGTTGACCGACTTCAAGGAAGAAGTGGTTCTGCACAAGCAGTGGAGTCGTTCGATCGGTAACGGTCAGGGCGAAACCTACAACATGCTGGTTCCGGCGATCGACGGCGATACCATTTATGCCGCGGACGTCACTGGTGTGGTGATGGCGATGGATCGCAGCAACGGCGACGTCAAATGGAAGAAGGATCTTGATCTGCCTGTTTCCGGCGCCGTTGGCGTGGGTTACGGTCTGGTTACGTTCGGTACGCTCAAGGGCGAAATCGTTGCCCTGGATGCGATCAACGGTGAAGAGAAATGGCGCGCTCGCGTGTCCAGCGAAGTACTCGCACCGCCGGCCAACAACGGTGACGTGGTTGTGGTTCAGACTCAGGACGACCGTCTGATCGGTCTGGATGCCGCCACCGGCAACCAGCGCTGGTTGTATGACAGCACGCCTGCGGTCCTGACCCTGCGCGGCACCAGCGCACCGATCGTGACCAACCGCCTCGCTGTGGCTGGCCTGTCGACCGGTAAAGTGGTCGCTCTCGATATTTCCAACGGCGTGCCGGTATGGGAACAACGGGTTGCGATTCCACAGGGTCGTTCGGAACTGGAGCGCGTTGTCGATATCGACGGCGGTCTGCTGTTGTCCGGCGGCACTCTGTACGTTGCCAGCTACCAGGGTCGCGTTGCGGCACTGGACCTGGAAAGCGGTCGTCAGCTCTGGCAGCGTGATGCTTCCAGCTATGCCGGTGTCGCCCAGGGTTTTGGCAACGTTTACGTGAGCCTGTCTTCGGGCACCGTTGAAGGCGTCGACGAACGTTCCACCACAGCCTTGTGGAGCAACGATTCGCTGGCCCGTCGTCAACTGTCGGCTCCGGAAGTGTTCTCCAGCTACGTTGCAGTCGGCGACATGGAAGGCTACCTGCACCTGCTGAGCCAGGTGGACGGTCGTTTCGTCGGTCGCGAGCGCATCGACAGCGACGGCCTGCGTGCCCGTCCGCTGGTGGTGGGTGACACGATTTATGTCTATGGCAACAGTGGCAAGCTGGAAGCCCTGACCATTAAGTAAAGGTTTGACTATGCTTGGGGTTATTCCCCAGGCAGCCCCGTAACCACGGGGTTCGCAGCGCCCTCAAGCGCTGCCCCGAGCACCAGCCGCTGCCTCGCAGCGGCTTTTGTATTTTCTGAAATAACGAAGTGGAGAGCCGCATGGTTCCCGTAATCGCCCTGGTGGGCCGACCGAACGTCGGCAAGTCCACCTTGTTCAACCGCCTGACCAGGACTCGTGACGCCATCGTCGGCGACTTGTCCGGTCTGACCCGTGATCGCCAATACGGTGAGGCCAAGTGGCAAGGGCGTTCCTACATTCTGGTCGACACCGGCGGTATCTCCGGTGACGAGCACGGTATGGACGAAAAAATGGCCGAGCAATCGCTGCTGGCCATTGAAGAAGCGGATGTCGTTCTGTTCCTGGTAGATGCCAAGGCCGGTTTCACCGCCGCCGACCAGATGATCGCCGAGCATTTGCGCAAACGTAACAAGCGTTCCTACGTAGTGGCTAACAAGGTCGACAACATCGACCCTGAAATGGCCCGCGCTGAATTCGCCCCGTTGGGCATGGGCCACGCGATTCCAATCGCCGGTGCTCATGGTCGTGGCATCACCCAGATGCTGGAAATCGCCCTGAGCGACTTCCCGAAAGACGAAGATGAGCAGGAAGAAGGCGAAGAAGAGATCGTTGCCGAAGGCGAGGAAGCCAAGCGCATTCCTGGTCCAAGCGAAAAAGACGGGATCAAGATCGCAATCATCGGCCGCCCGAACGTCGGCAAGTCGACCCTGGTCAACCGCATGCTCGGTGAAGACCGGGTAATCGTCTATGACCAGCCCGGCACTACCCGCGACAGTATCTACATCCCGTTCGAGCGTAACGACGAGAAGTACACGCTGATCGACACCGCCGGTGTGCGCAAGCGCGGCAAGATCCACGAAGAAGTCGAAAAATTCTCCGTGGTCAAAACCCTGCAAGCGATCAAAGACGCCAACGTGGTGATCTTTGTGATGGACGCCCGCGAAGGCGTGGTGGACCACGACCTCAACCTGCTGGGCTTTGCCATTGAGTCGGGTCGTGCGCTGGTCATCGCGATCAACAAGTGGGACGGCATGACGCCAAGCGAGCGCGACTTCGTGAAGGTCGAGCTGCAACGTCGACTGTTCTTCGTTGACTACGCCGACATCCACTTCATCTCGGCCCTGCATGGCACTGGCGTGGGCAACCTCTACGCGTCCGTACAGAACTCGTTCAAGTCTGCGGTCACCCGCTGGCCGACCAACCGCCTGACCCAGATTCTGGAAGATGCGGTTGGCGAGCACGCACCACCGATGGTCAACAACCGCCGGATCAAGCTGCGTTATGCCCACTTGGGTGGTGCGAACCCGCCGATCATCGTGATCCACGGTAACCAGATCGAGAAGGTGCCGAAGTCGTACGTTCGTTACCTGGAAAACACCTACCGTCGCGTGTTGAAGCTGGTCGGTACGCCGATCCGTATCGAGTTCAAGGGCGGCGAGAACCCGTTCGAAGGCAAAAAGACCACGCTGACCGACCGCCAGGTCAACAAGAAGCGTCGCATGATGTCGCACCACAAGAAAGCCGACAAAAAGCGCCGCGATAAGAAGTAGAAGCAGCTTCAATGATAGTTCCCACGCTCCGGCGTGGGAACGATCAACATAGAGAGGGCACCCGCCAATGGGTGCCCTTTTTTTATGGGCGCCGGATGGGCTATCCTCGGGCTCTCCCGCGCCGCCGTTAGAGCCGGGTGTTGAGCAGGGAATCACCGATGATCACCAGTAAGCTGCCGAATGTCGGCATCACTATCTTCACTCAGATGTCTCAGCTCGCGGCGCAAACCGGGGCGATCAACCTGTCCCAGGGTTTTCCCGATTTCGATGCGCCGCAAGCCCTGTGCGATGCGGTCGGTCGGCATGTTGCCAATGGCCATAACCAATACTCGCCGATGACCGGCCTGCCGGCGTTGCGTCAGCAAATCTCGGCCAAGATTGCTCGCAGCTACGGCGTCAACGTGGATGCCGACCATGAAGTGACGGTCACGCCCGGCGCCACCCAGGCGATCTTCTGTGCCATACAGGCAGTTATCCACAGCGGCGACGAAGTGATCGTTTTTGATCCGTGCTACGACAGCTATGAACCGTCGGTGGAGCTGGCCGGTGGCCGTTGCGTGCATGTGCAACTGGGCCTGAATGATTTTGCCATCGACTTTGAAAAGCTCGCGGCGGCGATTACGCCCCGCACGAAGATGATCGTTCTCAACGCTCCGCATAACCCAAGTGGCGCACTGATCAGCCGTGCGGAACTGGATCAGCTGGCGACCTTGATTCGAGACCGCGACATCTACATCGTCAGCGACGAAGTCTACGAACACCTGGTCTTCGACGGCGTGCCTCACGTCAGCGTGCTGAATCACGAAGAGCTGTATCAACGAGCGTTCGTGGTCAGTTCCTTCGGCAAGACCTATCACGTGACGGGCTGGAAAACCGGTTACGTGGTTGCACCGCCGGCCCTGACTGCAGAACTGCGCAAAGTGCACCAGTACGTCAGTTTCTGCGGCGTGACGCCGTTGCAATATGCCTTGGCCGACTTCATGGCCGAGCACCCGGAACACGTCGAGGAGCTCCCTGGTTTCTACCAGGCCAAGCGCGATTTGTTCTGCGATCTGCTGACGCCGTCGCGATTCAGCTTTAAGCGGGTGACCGGCACCTATTTTCAGCTGGTTGATTATTCGCAGATCCGCCCGGACCTCAATGACGTCGAAATGGCGTTGTGGATGACCCGCGAACATGGTGTGGCGAGCATCCCGATTTCGGTGTTCTACCAGACCCCGCCCGAAGGCCAGCGCCTGGTGCGACTGTGCTTCGCCAAACGCGAGGAGACCCTGCGTGAAGCAGCGGCAAAACTATGCGTGATTTGAGTGCTCTGCCCAATCTGAATATCGCGCTGATCCAGACCACCCTGGCCTGGCATGACCGCCAGGCCAACCTGGAGCATTTCGAGCAATTGCTTGAACAGGCTCGCGGCGCTGACCTGATTATCCTGCCGGAGATGTTCACCACCGGTTTTTCCATGGAGTCGCAAACCCTCTGCGAGCCGGAAAACGGTCCTACCAGCAAATGGTTGCGGGTTCAGGCTGCGAAGCTCGATGCGGTGATTACCGGCAGCATCATCGTCCAGGCCGCTGACGGCAGCCATCGCAACCGTCTGCTCTGGGCGCGACCGGACGGGGAGGTGTGGCATTACGACAAGCGCCACCTGTTCCGCATGGCTGGCGAGCACAACCACTTCACGCCTGGTGAGCGTCAGATGCAGTTTGAGCTCAAGGGCTGGCGTGTGCGGCCACTGATTTGCTACGACCTGCGCTTCCCGGTCTGGAGCCGCGATGCACAGGACACCGACCTGTTGCTGTACACCGCCAACTGGCCGGGTGCCCGGCGCCAACACTGGAACCGTTTGCTGCCGGCGCGGGCGATTGAAAACCTCTGCTATGTGGCGGCGGTGAATCGCATCGGGACTGACGGTAAAGGGTTTGCCTATACCGGCGACAGTCAGGTGCTGGACTTCCAGGGCGAGACATTGCTCAGTGCAGGCGAGGCGGATGGGGTGTTTCAGGTGGTGTTGAATGCTGCGGATCTGCAGGCTTATCGCACGCGTTTTCCAGCGAATCTGGATGCCGATACCTTCGAATTCACCTAACTGATCGTTCCCACGCTCTGCGTGGGAATGCCTCTACGGACGCTCTGCGTTCGGCTTCTGATGGGACGCAGAGCGTCCCGGGCTGCATTCCCACGCGGAGCGTGGGAACGATCAGGCAAACAAAAAGGCCCCGAGGTTCGCACCTCGGGGCCTTTTGCATTGCAGCGAAGGCTTACGCCGCTTTCGCTTCCGGCTGGCTCAGGGAGCGGTTCAGCGCGCTGAACAGGGCCTTGAAGCTGGCGGTGGTGATGTTTTCGTCGATACCGACGCCGTGCACCGCACGTTCACCGTTCACGCGCAGTTCAATGTAGGCCGCAGCCTTGGCATTGGTGCCCGCGCCGATCGCGTGTTCGTTGTAGTCCATAATCTCAACCGGAATCGGCAGACCGGCCACCAACGCTTCCAGGGCACCGTTGCCCTTGCCGCGCCAGTGCAGGTTGGTTTCGCCCTGGCCTTTGCCCGAGACTTCCACTTCGACGGCGCTGTGACCGTTTTCTTCCTGCAGGCGATGGCTGACCAGCGCGTACGGAGTGTTGGCCTGCAAGTATTCGCTGTGCAGCAACGCGTGGATCTGCTGGGCAGTCATTTCCAGGCCGAGGCGATCGGTTTCACGCTGCACGACCTGACTGAACTCGATCTGCATGCGGCGCGGCAAGCTGATGCCGTATTCCTGTTCCAGCAGGTAAGCAATCCCGCCTTTGCCCGACTGGCTGTTGACGCGGATCACCGCCTCGTAGCTGCGGCCGATGTCCGCAGGGTCGATCGGCAAGTACGGCACTTCCCACAGCGCGTCCGGTTTCTGCTGGGCGAAGCCCTTGCGGATGGCATCCTGGTGGGAGCCGGAGAACGCGGTGTGAACCAGGTCGCCAACGTAAGGGTGACGTGGGTGCACCTGGATCTGGTTGCATTCTTCGACGACTTTGCGCACGCCGTCGATGTCGGAGAAGTCCAGCTCAGGGTGAATGCCCTGGGTGTAGAGGTTCAAGGCCACGGTCACGAGGTCGACGTTACCGGTGCGCTCGCCGTTACCGAAGAGGCAGCCTTCAACGCGGTCGGCGCCGGCCATCAGGCCCAGCTCGGTGGCGGCAACGCCAGTGCCACGGTCGTTGTGGGTGTGCAGGCTGATGATCACGCTGTCACGACGGTTGATGTGACGGCCGAACCATTCGATCTGGTCGGCATAGATGTTCGGGGTCGCACATTCAACCGTCGCTGGCAGGTTGAGGATCACCTTGTGCTCAGGCGTCGGGTTCCAGACTTCGATCACGGCGTCACAGACTTCCTTGGCGAACTCGAGCTCGGTCGCGCTGAAGGTTTCCGGCGAGTACTCGAAGGTCCACTGGGTGTCCGGCTGCTGGGCTGCGTATTTGACGAACAGCTTGGCCGCGTTCACGGCGATGGCCTTGATCCCGTCCTTGTCCTGGTTGAAGACAATGCGGCGGAAGGAAGGGGAGGTCGCGTTGTACAGGTGAACGATGGCTTTCTTCGCCCCGCGCAGGGATTCGAAGGTGCGCTCGATCAAGTCTTCACGGCCTTGGGTCAGCACCTGAATGGTGGTGTCGTCCGGGATGTGATTGCCTTCGATCAGGGTGCGTACGAAGTCGAAGTCGGTTTGCGAAGCGGCCGGGAAGGAGGCTTCGATTTCTTTCACGCCGACCTGCACCAGGGTTTTCCAGAAACGCAGCTTCTTGACCGCGTCCATGGGTTCGATCAACGACTGGTTGCCGTCACGAAGGTCGGAACTGCACCAGATCGGCGCGGCGGTGATGGTCTTCGATGGCCAGGTACGGTCTGGGATGTCGATGGTCGGGAACGCGCGGTATTTCGAAGACGGGTCTTTGAGCATGCTCATCGGGAAATCCTTATTGTGTGGGCCGAAAAAAGGCGGCCTGCCGGTGGATCAAATGTTCTTGGGGAAAAGCGTAGGGCGAGGCACCGCAAATTCAGCCCGGCAGTCGTGCACTGACGAGGCACAGGCTGCGGTGCTGGCGAAGCTGAATGAGGGTGTGAGAGGTTTTCATGTCTTCAACCCTAACCGCCGTTGTGGAGGATGGCAAGCAGTCGAAAAAAATTGAGAGGAATACCCGAAAAAGCGGATTTGTCGCGATTTTATTGTTCTGAATGACGATGATCGTCTGGATGGTTGCGCGAGGTTTGAGCGATGCGCAATCGCAGGCTTCAGCGGATGGGACGTGTCAGTACAGCTATTCTTAAAGCCTCAACAGGACGACTTGTACGCAGGAGTCAGCCATGAACGAGTCGGATTGGAAGCTCTATAGCGCGTTGCGTCCATGGGCCCACGAGCGGATGTGCATCGGGATCATGGATGAGGTCGAGCGCACGGTGCTGGATAAAAGCCTGACGCCCTACGAGCGTATCGAAGCCTGTGAAGAAAGGCTCAAAGCCGGTCAGAAGGAGCTGTATTGGGCGTTTGACGCATTCAGGCATTCACGCAATGAAGCGCCCGGTCACTTGCTGGGGCTGTGTTCGCGTGAGTTGATCACGGCCGAAGAGCTGGCGGGCTTCTCGCAGGAAACCCAGGACTGGATCAAAGAGTGTCTGGCGCACCGGGAAGTCCATGGGATTGAGGATCTGGAGGCTGAGTAAGTGGTGCCAATGAGACCGCTTTCGCGAGCAAGCCCGCTCCCACATTTGATCGGCGTGAACACATATTCTGTGAACGCCGAAAAGCTAATGTGGGAGCGGGCTTGCCCGCGATAAGGCCATCAGCCTCAACAATTGTTTATGGTTGAAACGCCCCGATAAAAATCGCCGGATCCACCCGAGCATCATTCAGGCTGACATTCCAGTGCATGTGCGGCCCGGTCGCGCGCCCGGTGGAGCCGACTTTGCCGACCACATCGCCACGTGCCAGTGACTGGCCGACCTTCACATCAATCTTCGACATGTGGCAAAACATGCTGATAAAGCCCTGCCCGTGGTCGACAAACACCGTGTTGCCATTAAAGAAGTAGTTGCCGATCAGAATCACCTTGCCCGCCGCCGGAGTCTTGATCGGTGTGCCCGCGGGCACCGCGAAGTCCAGTCCCGCATGCGGATTGCGCTCCTCACCGTTGAAGAACCGGCGCACCCCGAACTTGCTCGACAGCGGCCCGTTGACCGGTTTGTCCAGCAGCAGGTTGCTTGGGGTGTTGGGGCTGAAGCTGCGGTAGGCCTGGATCTGTTCGGCCAGTTCGCCCTCGATACGCTTGAGATTCTCCGGGTTCGGATTGACCTGTTGCGTATTTTTCAGGGTGATGTGCTGTTCCGGGTATTTCTTGTTGCCGACCGTGAAACTCAGATTACGCCCGCCACTGCTGACCTGTTGCGTGCCCGGTTTGACCGTCAACGGCACGCCGACAATCGCCAGCCAATTATTCTGTTCCTTGACCACCAGCACCGGTTTGCCTTGATAGCTGGCTTTCGGCGCCTGCGCCGCAGCGCCCAGATCCACCACGGCCACGCCGCCCGGGACCGGCTTGTTAAGCAGGCGGGTGATGTAACTGTCGGCGTGAGCGTTGAAGGTCAGGCACAGCAACAGCAGTGAAGCAAAAAAACGCGGCATCGATTAATCCAGTAAAGAAAGGGTGACTGGCGTCAGGTGGTTGTCTTCGACCCGCACTTGCAACTCGCCGTCACCGAGCTTGGCTTTCAAGCGTTGACCAGTGTGGGTTTGCCCGGCGCTGCGAATCGCATTGCCGCGCTCATCCAGCAAGATGCTGTAACCACGAGCGAGCGTCGCCAGCGGGCTGACCACTTGCAGCGTCTGCACCTGGCTTTGCAGTTGCAGGCGACGGGACTTGAGGCCTTCGCGCATGGCTCGAGGCAGGCGTTCGGCAAAGTTGTCGAGGCGCTGGCGCAGCAGCGCCAGTTGCCGCCCCGGGTGTTGCCCGGCGAGGCGGGTTTCCAGACGGATCAGTCGTTCGCGACGGGTATTGAGGCTGCGCTCGAAGGCTCGTCGCAGGCGCATGTCCAGATCATCCAGACGTTGTGCTTGCTGGCGCAGGCGTTCGCCGGGATGACGCAGGCGGCGGGATATGCCTTCCAGGCGCAGCCGATCGCGCATCAGGCGGTCACGGATGCGCATCACCAGGCGACGATGCAGGCTTTCGACCCGACGCACCAGGTCGCTGGAGTCCGGGGCGAGCAGTTCGGCGGCGGCCGATGGCGTGGGGGCGCGAACGTCGGCCACGAAGTCACTGATCGACACGTCGGTTTCATGGCCAACGGCGCTGACAATCGGCGTCACGCAGGCATCCACGGCGCGGGCCACGGCTTCTTCGTTGAAACACCAGAGGTCTTCCAGCGAACCGCCGCCCCGGGCCAGGATCAACGCATCAAAACCCCGGGCGTCCGCCAGTTTCAACGCACGGACAATCTGCGCGGTGGCTTCGCGGCCTTGCACGGCGGTGGGGATCAGCGTCAGTTGAACCTGCGGCGCGCGGCGGCGGAATACGCTGATGATGTCGCGAATCACTGCGCCTGTCGGCGAACTGATGATGCCGATGCGCTGCGGATGCGCCGGCAGCGGCACCTTCCGTTCGGCGCTGAACAGGCCTTCGGCACTGAGCTTTTCCTTCAAGGCATCGAAAGCCAGGCGCAGGGCGCCGTCACCCGCCGGCTCCACCGTGTCGAGGATCAGCTGATAATCGCCGCGACCTTCGAACAGCGAAACCTTGCCGCGCACTTTCACCGCCAGGCCATCTTTCAACGCCTGGCGAACCCGCGCCGCATTCTGCCGAAACAACGCACAACGCACCTGGGCGCCGCTGTCCTTGAGGGTGAAGTACACGTGGCCGGATGCCGGGCGGGCGAGGTTGGAGATCTCGCCTTCGACCCAGATATTGCTGAACACGTCTTCGAGCAACACCCGCGCGCGGCCGTTGAGCTGGCTGACAGTCAGGACTTCACGGTCCAGGCCGAGTCTTGCAAAGGGATCTTTAATCATGGGGCGCAGTTTAAAGGCATTCGGCGCTCAATCTCCATGATCCGGCGAAAATCCCCTGTGGGAGCTAGCAGGCTCACTCCCACAATGATCCGTGCAGGTGTTGATGAAGTGCTGAACCAGCGCGCTGGGATCTTGCCGGCAGGCGAGGGCGACGGTGCTGTGGCAATCCGGATCGGCCAAGGGGAGAAAGTGGATATCCGGCGGCGCAATGTCCTGCATCGATTCCGGCAATAGCGCGATGCCGAACCCGGCCTGGATCAATTGCAGCTGCGTGGTTTTACGCGACACCACCCGAGCCGCCCGGGGAAAGAAGCCTTGGCGCATGCACAACTCGGCGGATAGATAGCTCAGGCCGCCGCGCTGTGGATGAGGGATGGAAATGAACGCTTCATCTTTCAACTGTGCCAGATCGATGCCGCCTGCGGACTTATCCACAGCCAGCCGATGATTCGGCGGCACCGCGAGCAACAGACGTTCGCTGTACAGCGGAACGATGTGCACCCCCTCACGCTGACGCAGCACCGGCAGGCGTAACAAACCCACATCAAGGCGACCTTCGGCCAGGTCTTCCAGTTGCGCTTCGGAAGACAGCTTGGCGATTTCCATGGACACGCCGGCGTGCTGATCCAGATAAACACTGATGCCGCGCAGCAGTTGGCCGCTCATCGTCACGGTGCTTGAGTGACTCAGGCGCAAAATGCCCCGTTGACCGGTTCCCACCTGGGTGGCCATTTCGCTGGCCTTGGTCAGTTCGTTCAGCAGGTTTCTGGCGCGAGGCAAAAAGGCTTCACCCGCCGCCGTCAATCGTGGCTGGCGCGCGGTACGCTCGAACAGCGGTGTTTGCAGGCGGGTTTCCATATCCTTGATCTGTCGGCTCAAGGCCGATTGAGCAATAAACAGGCGTTCGGCCGCCGCGCTGAAGCTGCCGCTCTCGGCGATTTCCACGAAGTAACGCAATTGGCGGGTTGAAAGCACGAGGTATGCCTTTTTGAGATGAGTGGCCGGTGTTGAAGATATTAGTCGCAACGCCGGGTGCTGGCTAAAGTCATCACAGGAATAAAAGGAAGCCGCGTCGATGAATGTGTTGGAGTTGTTAAACCAGTGGCCGTGGGGTGCGGTGGATTGGTTGGTGATTGGGCTGGGCATCGCCCTGGCCTACATCGTGTTCGGCATCGCTGGTTTTGGCACCGCGCTGGTGGCTGGGCCGGTTCTGATTCTGTTCATGCCTCTGTCGAAAATCGTGCCGCTGTTGGTACTGCTGGATTTCGTCGCCGCGTTCGGCAATCTGCTGCCCTCGCGGCGAAATGTAGAGCGGTCGGAGTTGCTGCGACTGCTGCCGTGCATGGCGGTGGGTTGCACGTTGGGGGTGATTTTTCTGCTGAACCTGAAGTCCGATGTGTTGCTGCTGTTGATGGGGCTGTTTATCAGCGCCTATGCGATTTACAGCCTGTGGGTCAAAACCCGGCCGACGCAATTGTCCGCTATTTGGGCGGTGCCGATGGGCACGGTGGGCGGGATGTTCGGGGCACTGTTTGGCAGCGGTGGTTTTCTGTATGCGATCTATTTGAACAGTCGGTTACCCAAGGACGAGGCCCGGGCCACCCAAAGTGCGCTGATCAGTTGCAGCACGGTGGTGCGTTTGAGTCTGTTTGCCATCGCCGGGGTGTATGCCGAGCTACCCTTGTTGATATTGGCGTTGTGTTTGTTGCCAGCGATGGCGGTGGGGCTGTGGATCGGCCGGCGATTGACCATGAAGTTGTCCCGCGAGGCGTTCGTGCGGCTGGTGACCTGGTTGGTATTGGCCAGCGGGATCGCCTTGATCGGGCGTTACTTGAGTACTTGACCGGATTTCGTCAGGGATTAAGCTGCCGGCCGCAATCCCACAGGGGGATCATTAAGTATTGGCAGGCTTGCACCATGAACTCGCAAAGCATCATCGTCCCGAAAATCTCCACGCTGCCGGTTCACGAACCCCGGGCCCGGGCCGTCGTGCGTTGGCTGGTGCGCAAGAACATCGTCAAGGAAGAGCTGACCACGTGCGGTCGTACCGGTAACCGCATGGCCCACGCCATTGCCGAGGGGGCTCGCGACGTGGTGTTGCGCCCCGAAGCGCTGCCATTCGGCGAGCCGATCAATGGCCTGGAGATCATCACCAAACGCTGCATCTATACGCCCGCCAAGGGGTTCCTGAGTGAGGCTGGCTGCCCCGAGTGTCGCAAGGAAATCGGTGAAGCGTTGTTCGAAAGCCTGGAAGACTGGATGCCAGGACGCACCGATAATTTCACCTGCCCCGAGTGCGGGCATGAAGATGACATCAACGGGTTTCTTTTCTTGCAGGAATGCGGCTTTTCCAACCTGGGGTTCATCTTTAACAACTGGGCCGAGGCCGGGTTCAAGCAGGGCTTTATCGACGAGTTTGCCGATTGGCTTGATCTGCCCGTCAGTTGGGTGAAAGTCGAGTTGTAGGAAGTGACAATCCCCGTATATCAGTAATGCTAATAATAGACAGAGTTTTACATTGAACCCGAGGGGGTGTCTGACTATAATGGCGCGCTTCCATTTTCCCGCTCGGGAGCCCCCGCGATGCTGCGTATCAGCCAAGAAGCTCTGACATTCGACGACATTCTCCTAGTGCCTGGTTATTCCGAGGTGCTTCCTAACGAAGTCAGTCTCAAGACCCGCCTAACCCGTGGCATCGAGCTGAATATTCCTCTGGTTTCTGCCGCCATGGACACCGTTACTGAAGCCCGTCTGGCAATCGCCATGGCTCAGGAAGGTGGCATCGGTATCATCCACAAGAACATGACCATCGAGCAGCAAGCTGCCGAAGTGCGCAAGGTCAAGCGTTACGAGGCCGGCGTGGTCAAGGACCCGATCACTATCGAGGCCGATGCCACGGTTCGTGAGCTGTTCGAACTGACCCGCATGCACAACATCTCCGGTGTTCCGGTATTGCACGATGGCGACCTGGTCGGCATCGTCACTTCCCGTGACGTGCGCTTCGAAAACCGTCTGGACGCCACCGTCCGTGAAGTGATGACGCCTAAAGAGCGTCTGGTCACGGTCAAGGAAGGCGCCGACAAGAACGACGTCCGCGAGCTGTTGCACAAGCACCGCATCGAACGCGTCCTGATCGTCGACGACAAATTCGCCCTCAAAGGCATGATGACCGTCAACGACATCGAAAAAGCCAAGGCTTACCCGCTGGCCAGCAAGGACGATCAAGGTCGTCTGCGCGTAGGCGCTGCGGTCGGCACCGGTAAAGACACCGGTGACCGCGTCGCGGCCCTGGTCAATGCCGGCGTTGACGTGGTGGTGGTCGACACCGCACACGGTCACTCCAAAGGCGTGATCGACCGCGTTCGCTGGGTCAAACAGAATTTCCCTGAAGTGCAGGTCATCGGCGGCAACATCGCCACCGGCGCTGCCGCCAAGGCCCTGGCCGAAGCCGGCGCCGATGCAGTCAAGGTCGGTATCGGCCCTGGCTCTATCTGCACCACCCGGATCGTCGCCGGTGTCGGCGTCCCGCAAATCAGTGCCATCGCCAACGTCGCCGCTGCCCTTGAAGGCACAGGCGTGCCGTTGATCGCCGACGGCGGCATCCGCTTCTCCGGTGACCTGTCCAAGGCCATCGTAGCCGGTGCTTCCTGCGTGATGATGGGCTCGATGTTCGCCGGTACTGAAGAAGCGCCGGGCGAGATCGAACTGTTCCAGGGCCGTTCGTACAAGGCTTATCGCGGCATGGGTTCGCTGGGCGCCATGTCCCAGGCTCAAGGTTCTTCCGACCGTTACTTCCAGGACTCCTCGGCAGGCGCCGAGAAGCTCGTACCGGAAGGCATCGAAGGCCGTGTGCCGTACAAGGGCAGCCTGAGCGCCATCATTCATCAACTGATGGGTGGCCTGCGCTCCTCGATGGGTTACACCGGCAGTGCCGACATCGAAGAAATGCGCACCAAGCCTGAGTTCGTGCGGATCACCGGTGCTGGCATGGCCGAGTCCCACGTTCACGACGTGCAAATCACCAAAGAAGCGCCAAACTACCGCGTAGGTTGAGGCTTCAAGCAAAAAGTTAAGTAACCGGGGCTGTTTTATTCAGCCCCGAGTTGTTTCTGAATCACGACTGTTTCTGAATTACTTAGACGAGACTGAATCATGGCCCTCGACATTCACGCTCACCGCATCCTGATCCTCGACTTCGGTTCCCAGTACACCCAGCTGATTGCCCGCCGCGTGCGTGAAATCGGCGTGTACTGCGAACTGCATCCGTTCGACATGGATGAAGAAGCGATTCGCGAATTCGCTCCAAAAGGCGTCATTCTCGCCGGCGGCCCCGAGTCCGTGCACGAAGCCAACAGCCCTCGTTGCCCGCAAGCGGTGTTTGACCTGGGCGTGCCGGTCTTCGGTATCTGCTACGGCATGCAAACCATGGCCGAACAACTGGGCGGCAAGGTTGAAGGCTCCGATCTGCGTGAGTTCGGTTACGCCCGTGTCGACGTGGTCGGCAAGAGCCGCCTGCTCGACGGCATCGAAGACCACATCGACGCCGATGGCCTGTTCGGCCTCGACGTATGGATGAGCCACGGTGACAAAGTCACTAAGATGCCGCAGGAATTCCACATCCTGGCCAGCACCCCGAGCTGCCCGATTGCCGGCATGTTCGACGATGCTCGCGGCTACTACGGCGTGCAGTTCCACCCGGAAGTGACCCACACCAAGCAGGGCGGTCGCATCCTGTCGCGCTTCATCCTCGACATCTGCGGCTGTGAAGCCCTGTGGACGCCGTCGAAGATTGCTGAAGACGCCATTGCCAACATTCGCGCCCAGGTCGGCACCGACAACGTACTGCTCGGCTTGTCCGGCGGCGTTGACTCCTCGGTAGTTGCCGCGCTGTTGCACAAAGCCATCGGCGACCAACTGACCTGCGTCTTCGTCGACAACGGTCTGCTGCGTCTGCACGAAGGCGAGCAAGTGATGGCCATGTTCGCTGAGAACATGGGCGTCAAAGTGATCCGCGCCAATGCCGAAGAGCAGTTCCTGAACAACCTGGCCGGCGAGTCCGACCCAGAGAAAAAACGCAAGATCATCGGTCGTACCTTCATCGACGTGTTTGATGCCCAGTCCAACAAACTGGACAACATCAAGTACCTCGCTCAAGGCACTATCTACCCGGACGTGATCGAGTCGGCTGGCGCCAAAAGCGGCAAGGCTCACGTGATCAAGTCGCACCACAACGTGGGCGGCCTGCCGGAAGAAATGAACCTCAAGCTGGTTGAACCCCTGCGCGAGCTGTTCAAGGACGAAGTCCGTCGTCTGGGCCTGGAACTCGGCCTGCCGTACGACATGGTCTACCGTCACCCGTTCCCGGGCCCGGGCCTGGGCGTGCGGATCCTCGGTGAAGTGAAGAAGGAATACGCCGACCTGCTGCGTCGTGCCGACCACATCTTCATCGAAGAACTGCGCAAGGCCGACTGGTACCACAAGGTCAGCCAGGCATTCGTGGTGTTCCAGCCGGTGAAATCGGTTGGCGTGGTTGGCGATGGCCGTCGTTACGCCTGGGTAGTTGCCCTGCGTGCCGTTGAAACCATCGACTTCATGACCGCGCGTTGGGCACACCTGCCTTACGAACTGCTGGAAACCGTCAGCGGCCGGATCATCAACGAAATCGAAGGTATTTCGCGCGTCACTTACGACGTGTCGAGCAAGCCGCCAGCGACGATTGAGTGGGAGTGATCCCGGTCTGATTGATCGTCTGTAACACCTGAAAGCCCCGTGAACGCGAGTTCACGGGGCTTTTTTTATATCAGGAGCCAGCCACTCTGATCGGTCTCAGGCCGATGAGTCTTAACGCTGTCGAGAGGTCCGTGATGTTGGGGAAACGTCGGCCGTTGAGGGACGGCCAACTTGGCCGCTCAATGTAGAACGTACCGGAATCACGATGGATCACTGTGCGAGCGATAGTGCCGTCGCTGCTGCGGTGAATGAGCGTGGGCGTGTTATCGATATTCGTCACTATGCAATCACCCGTATTGCGCAGGCTCTTTTCCAGTGTTTCGGCCAGCACAACACTGGGCGGTGTATCCAGTTGCAGACGCAGATCACCTTTGACGCTGGCCAGCGGCCGGCCGAAGTTATCGGTGGGAATGCGTCCCGGGTCCACTTCGATACCTCGCGCCGTACCTGCATCGGTGCTTTCTATGCGCAAGCTGATGCCGCCCTCCAGTTCGCTGACACCGGGCACGCCGCCCCATGTGCTGGCGTGACTGTCGCCCATTAGTGCGACCCAGCGATGAGCACTTCGGGCAGCCTGGTCGGCGCTGATGACCTGATGGGCAAAAAAATTCATCATCCTTTGCCGGAAATCAGGTTCGACACCGGTCATTCCCGTGCTCCGGTAGCTGGCCATGCAATCGATGGCCTGTATCCGGATATGGTTTCGGCGGGCCGCCTTGACCACTTCCAGAAAGGTGAACTGACCGCTGGGGTCGGTGCCGTGCCCTTGATCCAGAACTTTCAGGTAGTTCTCGAGATTTTCCGACATCGTTCCCGTTCGGTTGAAGACATCCAGGTCGGCCTGATGAAAGTCGGTCAGCAAGTGCTCCATGTAGAGCGTCTTGACCTTTTGCTTGCTGAGCACCTCCATGTTTTCAATCAGGAACTGCTTGCTGGCGACACTTGAATGGCTCTCACCGACCACCAGTCCTGATGCCTGGCGAAACAGCTTCTTGATGATGTCTTTGTAGGGCAGACGCGCTGGCAGCGTAGGGATTTCGGGCCTGGCCGGAAGGGTGTTTGATTCGAAGAATTCTGTGGCGTCCCGGTACAGGGTTTTGCGCATGTCCTTGAAGTCGGCAACGGGATTGCTGCCGTCAGGCTTGGGCAGGCTGGCGGTGTAGTCTTTGAGGTCGTATTTGCTTCCTCCCCCTTGAGCAAGGTTTTTGAGCTGCTCGCGCGAGGCCTGTGGCATATCGTATGCGCTGGGCGGGCTATCGATGTCAGGCAGTGCGGTGCTGTCACGGCCCCACGGCCATAGTCCGTCGAACTTGCCGCCACCGAACAGACCCGGACGGTTGATGGGTTGCCATTCTCCCGCTGCATCCAGCCGGACCGGCAGGCTGCGATAAAACGAATAGGGGTTGGCCGGGTCGATGATGACCCAGGTTTTCAGTGCCTCGACGTAGCGTACAAGGTAGTAACTGTCGTTGATCAGCACATAGTTGCCGCCGTTCGGCGGCTGATAGATGCCAGCGAATTTGCCTTCGTCGCTTACAGGCAACAAGCCATCCAGCACTTCATTGGTTTCAAAGGATGACAGCAGCTCCGCACCTTGCTCGGCATACGCCGGGCCGGGGGCGAATCGGGCGATGGGTGGGAGCCCTGAAGGGCTGGTGGGGCGTTCATTGGCAGGTTCAGTGACGCTGTCCTGTGGCGTGAAGGTTTCGCTGGCTTCACTGACTTCGGCGAGCTCCGTTGCCCCACGCAGGAAAGGCAGGTTGAACAGGGTTTCGATACCGCTGAAGATGGCACCCAAGACCCCCGCCTTACGCTCAGCCTTAGTGCTGCCATTGATTGCCTGGTCAATGTTCAAACCCATATCGGCAATGCCGGCGCCAACGGCAGCCAGCGCCACGGGCCATCCAAGGCCCGCCATCGAACTGAAGAGGTGGACGAACGCGTTCAAATAACCGATCCACATCTTTTTTCGCAGTTGTCCGTTGGAGTGCAGGGACAGGTCCGCATCGCTGTACATGCGCGCCTTCACCGAGTCGCGCAACCAGCTGAAAACATCGCCGGTGATCGGCTCGGCGTTTTGATTGATTAGGTGATGGTCGTAGGCGCCCCACGTGGTGTAGAGCAGGTCGATCGTGGCGTTCAAACCGATTTTGCCGTCGTCCTGCTGTTGGGCGGACAACGGGAAATGGCTCATGAATCGCGCCCGATTCTCTGCATAGTTGTTTTGCAGTAATAGCCACCAATGAAAATCGAGCAGGGTGGTAAAGATGTGGAACGTCTGGGTTTCACCCGGTGTGTAAAGAATGTTCACGCCGTTGCGATCGGTGATGCACAGGATATCGGTCGCCTGATAACCGCCGATATCCAGTGCGCACACGCGTAATCCGTCCACCGTCGGTGCCTGCGCTTGCAGCATGTCGAGGCTGACTGGCCAGCTCACATTGCCGGCCACGGCTTTGATCACTGTCTTGAGGTTTTCGTTGTTCAGTCGGGCGCCGTCGTGTTCGTCCAGTGCCTGCACCAGGAAGTTGAGTTTGGCGAGGGTCCGAAAATCGTCCGAATGGAGTGGCCAGAATCGCTCCATTTTTTCTCGGTAGGACTGAGCGAAATTGAGGGCCCAGAAGTCCTTCAGAACATCCCTTGGGTACATCCTGATTTCGTTGGTTTCGTTAAAAATCGAGGCGTGAGGGCCTACGCTGTAGAAGCCGCCGTCGCCATCCGGCATGCCAGGGTCTTCCTGATCGCTGAGGCGGAATCGCTGGACCACCAGTTGCGGCAAGGTCAGCGACTCGCAAGGCTTCGGATAACGCTCCCAGCCCAGAAAAGCCTTGGTGCTGCTGACTGACACATTATCGAAACGGTGCCACCAGACCTTGTCCGGGTCGATACCTTTGATTCCGTGTTTATCGAGTATGCCTTTTGCGACGTCGTAGGCCATCGCATGCATGTCGGGGCAGGCCTCGGTAAAAGGCAGCACCAGTGCTTTCAGGGATTGCTCGTCCGTGGGATTCGGCAAAAGGGATGGGGCAATTGATTCAGGTAAGTTCATTTCTCGCTCCTTGAGAAAATGGGACGGTGAGGATCGCCCATTTGCTCAGGAGGAGTGCACTACATAGATATGCCCACACGGGATGCGCAATCGTGTAGAGGCAGCGACGCACTGCGGCCATCCGCCACGCAGCCCTTACTGTTTCTCATCCGCAGGTGTATCGTATTCGCCTTTTGCAGGCCCGCAGGCCTGTCGCTGATACGTGAGGTAGTTGAGTTCATGTCCTTTACCCGTCGACAAATACTCGGTGGTCTGGCCGGTCTTGTGGTGGTTGGCGTGGGGGCCGGTGGCGCGTCGCGCTATTGGTTGGGCAAGATGGCCGACGCTGACGCCGGCCATGACTATGAGCTGATCGCTGCGCCGCTGGACGTCGAGCTGGTCGCCGGGCACAAGACTCAAGCCTGGGCGTTCGGCCCGTCGGCACCTGGCACCGAGTTGCGCGTGCGTCAGGGCGACTGGCTGCGGGTGCGGTTCATCAACCACCTGCCGGTGGCGACCACCATCCATTGGCATGGCATCCGCCTGCCGCTGGAAATGGACGGTGTGCCGTACGTTTCGCAATTGCCGGTGCTGCCCGGCGAATACTTCGACTACAAATTCCGCGTGCCCGACGCTGGCAGCTACTGGTATCACCCGCACGTGAACAGCAGCGAAGAACTTGGTCGCGGCCTGGTCGGCCCGCTGATCATCGAAGAGCGCGAGCCCACCGGTTTCAAGTACGAGAAAACCCTGAGCCTCAAGAGCTGGCACGTGGATGAAGAGGGCGCTTTCGTCGCTTTCAGCGTTCCTCGCGAAGCCGCCCGTGGTGGCACCGCCGGGCGCCTGTCGACCATCAACGGTGAATCGCAAGCGGTGATCGACTTGCCCGCCGGGCAAATCACCCGCGTGCGTTTGCTCAACCTCGATAACACGCTGACGTATCGCCTCAATATTCCCGGCGTCGAAGCGCAGATCTACGCGCTGGACGGCAACCCGATCGAACCGCGCCCGTTAGGCAAGGAATACTGGCTTGGCCCGGGCATGCGGATTTGCCTGGCGATCAAGGCACCGCCGGCCGGTGAGGAGTTGTCCCTGCGCAACGGCCCGGTTCGCTTGGGCACGTTTCGTTCGGTGGCGAACACCGATGCTCCCACCGCGTGGCCGCCCGCGCTGCCCGCCAACCCGGTGGCCGAGCCGGACCTGGCCAATGCCGAGAAACTCAACTTCAATTTCGAATGGGTGGGCTCGGTCTCGGTGAACGTCGACAACGGCAAGCCACCCAGCTTGTGGCAGATTAACGGCAAGGCCTGGGACATCACCGACAAGACCTGCGCCGACCGCCCGATTGCCAAGCTCGAGAAGGGCAAGAGCTACATATTCGAATTGAAGAATATGACTCAGTATCAGCACCCGATTCACCTGCATGGCATGAGCTTCAAAGTCATCGCCTCGAACCGGCACAAGGTCATTCCGTATTTCACCGACACTTACTTGCTGGGCAAGAACGAGCGTGCACAAGTGGCCTTGGTGGCGGATAACCCGGGGGTGTGGATGTTCCATTGCCATGTGATCGACCACATGGAAACCGGCCTGATGGCCGCAATCGAGGTGGCCTGATGCGTCAGATTCGTCCCGCCGCAATCATTGACCGCAGCCGCGACCGCGACTTCATGCGCGAAGCCCTGGCCCTCGCGGCTCAAGGCGCGGCCCTTGGCGAAGTGCCGGTCGGTGCGGTGCTGGTGCAGGACGGTGAAATCATCGGGCGCGGATTCAATTGCCCGATCAGCCGCCACGACCCGAGTGCCCATGCCGAGATGGTCGCGATTCGTGCTGCAGCATTAGCGGCCAGCAACTATCGCCTGCCGGGCAGCACGCTCTACGTGACGCTTGAACCGTGCAGCATGTGCGCCGGGCTGATCGTGCATTCGCGGATTGCGCGGGTGGTGTATGGCGCCCTGGAACCGAAAGCCGGGATTGTGCAGAGTCAGGGGCAGTTTTTTACCCAGGGCTTTTTGAATCACCGGGTGCTGTATGAAGGCGGGGTGTTGGCCGAGGAGTGCGGGGCGGTGTTGAGCGAGTTCTTCAAGGCCCGAAGAGCTAAACCAGCAGACTGAACACCGACACCTGTGGGAGCGAGCTTGCTCGCGATGGCGGCGTATCAGTCCATGATCGTTCCCACGCTCTGCGTGGGAATGCCGCCCGGGACGCTCCGCGTCCCTTTGCAAGCGTGACGCAGAGCGTCACCGGATGCATTCCCACGCGGAGCGTGGGAACGATCGATCTGGTGTCTGAGAAATTGGAGTTTTACTTGCGGGCGACGATGACGGCACGCATCGGCGCCGGCAGTCCTTCAATGGTCTTGCTGTGATCCTCGGGATCAAGGAAGTCACTCAGCGACTGAAACTTCATCCACTCCGTCCCGCGTTGTTCCTCGACCGTGGTCACGCTCACGTCGACACAGCGAACATCGGTAAACCCGGCGCGGCGCAACCACAACTCCAGCGCCGGCACCGACGGCAGAAACCACACGTTACGCATCTGCGCATAACGGTCTTCCGGCACCAGCACCTGTTGCTGATCACCTTCGATCACCAGCGTTTCCAGGACCAGCTCACCGCCCTTGACCAGGCAATCCTTCAGCGCCAGCAAGTGCTCGATTGGCGAGCGCCGGTGATAGAACACGCCCATGGAAAACACCGTGTCAAAGCCTTCCATGTTCGGCGGCAGGTCTTCGAACGGGAATGGCAGGTGCCAGGCATTGGGTTCAGACAGGTAACGCTGCACGGCCTGGAACTGGCAGAAAAACAGCCAGTTCGGATCGACGCCAATCACACTGTCGGCCCCTGCGCCGAGCATGCGCCACATGTAGTAGCCGTTGCCACAGCCGACATCGAGGATGCGTTTGCCCTTGAGGTCCAGATGCGGCGCGACCCGCGACCACTTCCAGTCCGAGCGCCATTCGGTGTCGACGTGCACGCCAAACAAGTCGAACGGCCCTTTGCGCCACGGCGACAGCCCCATCAGCGCTGTGCGCATTTGCGCACGGGTTTCGTCGTCGCACTCGGTGTCCAGCGTCAGGCCATTGAGCAGGTCGACTTCACTCGGCTGAATTTTTGGCAACGCGTCCAGCGCACTTTGCCAACGTTCCAGGTCGCCGTGACCCTTCTCCATTTTCTTGTCGAGTTGCGCTTGCAGGGTGTTGGCCCATTCGGCCAGTGGGGTGCCAGCCAGACGGCGGGCGAGGGGGGACAGATCAATCATGGCAAGGCAATCAACGAGGCAAAGTTAAGACACTGGAACCACGGCACGACTTTCGAGAACCCGGCCGCCATCAGGCGTTCGCGGTGTTCTTCGAGGCTGTCGGGCTTCATGACGTTTTCGATGGCGCTGCGTTTCTGGGCGATTTCCAGTTCGCTGTAGCCGTTGGCGCGCTTGAACGCGACGTGCAGATCGGTGAGCAGCGCATGTTCTTCAGGATCGTTGAAGCGCAGTTTCTCCGACAGAATCAGCGCGCCGCCGGGCAGCAGCGATTGACGGATGCGCGAGAGCAAGGCGGTGCGCTGGTCGGGGGCGATGAATTGCAGGGTGAAGTTCAGCGCAACGACCGAAGCAGGCTGGAACTCAAGGGCGAGGATGTCGCCTTCGATCACTTCCACCGGCAGCAACTCCTGGAACATCGAGTCCTGACCGTTGAGGTATTCGCGGCAACGCTCGACCATCGCTGCGGAGTTATCCACAGCGATGACGCGGCAACCGTCGGTGCGTACGTGGCGACGCAACGCTTGAGTCACGGCCCCCAAAGATGAACCGAGGTCGTAGAGCACGCTGTTGGGTTGGGCGAATTGCGCGGCGAGCACGCCGAGGTTTTCAACGATGGTCGGATAACCTGGCACCGAGCGCTTGATCATGTCCGGGAACACCCGCACCACGTCCTCGTTAAAGGCGAAGTCGGGCACCTGGGCCAAAGGCTGGGCGAAAAGGCGATCGGGTTCTTTGCTCACGGCGGTTCCAGCAGCTTCGGTTGAAAAGGCTGGCATTTTAGCCAAATTGACGGGGGGATGCGCGGGTTGTCTGATAAAGCGCCGGGCAGATCCGGACTCTATGTTTTCAGGGAGACCGCTATCGCGGGCAAGTCCGCTCCCACAGGTACAGCGCTGTCCCTGTGGGAGCGGACTTGCCCGCGATGAACTCAGTGCGGTTTCGGGCCAAACGCCGATGCGGTGATCCCCCATTGCCCCAACCAATAGCTGAGGATGATCACGTAAGGCGCTGCGTCGAACGGCACGACAAATCGGCTGATGCCAATCACGCTGTCGGAGAACACAAACGCCACCGCACCGGCCGCCGCCAGCAGGGCCGAACGTTGGGGCACATTGCTGCCCAAACGAGCCAGCGCGCGCCAGAGCATCGCGCTGATGGCCAAACCGTAGACGATCACCGGAATCAGTAACGGGCCCAGTCCGTGGGAAATCAGGATCCCCAGCAGCACCGAGCCCACCACGAGGGCCATCACCAACGGCAACAACGCCAACCGCCGGCAGTCGCTCAAATAGGCCTTCAGATACGCCAGATGCGCGACCAAAAACGCACCGAGGCCAAACACAAACAAATCCCCCGGCCACGCCAGCAACACATCGCCGAGCAGGGAGAAAATCAAACCTAGACTGATCCAGCGGCGGTACTCAGTGGGCGGTGCGTCGTGCAACCAACCGAGCAAGGCCAGCACCGGCAGTGGCTTGACCAGCAGGCATAACAACGCGGCATGCACGCTGAGCCCATAGAGGAACGTCACCGCACCCATCAGCGCCAGGATCAGCCAACCCATGATCAGTTAACCGAGATCGCGCAGTCGAAGGTGTCCACCGGCAGCACTTCCGGCGCCCAAGGCTGTTGGGAAGTCAGGCGCAGACGACCGTTGCCGGCGGCGAACGCCTGAAAGCGCCAAGTGGAAATACCGGCACTGCCGACAATTCCGGCGTCTTCGGGGTTGCTATAGACCTCGGGGCCGAGTGCTTGCAACACGCCGCCGGCGGAGTCTTGAATCGCCCAGCGATATCCGGTGGTCGGGTTACTGGGCAGGGTCAGGATCAGGTTTTGCCCGCTGCGCAGTTGCACGGGGCATTCGCTTTGTTTTTCCACGGTCACGTTCTGTTTCGGTTGCGTGGTGCAAGCCGCCAACAGTGAAAGGGCGAGGGGGACAAACAGGCGAGTGGGGGACATGGGGGCAGAGGCTCCGGCGTTCACGACGAACGGCGAGCATAACTGAAGATGAGACAAAGTGTGACGGCGCTGCGGGAGGGATCGTTCCCACGCTCTGCGTGGGAATGCCGCCCGGGACGCTCCGCGTCCCTTTACAGGCGTGACGCAGAGCGTCACCGAATGCATTCCCACGCAGAGCGTGGGAACGATCAGGTTGTGGGGTCAGAACAGAATCTTCGCCACATCCGCAAAGCGTTTGGCGAAGTGCACGGTAATCCCTTCCTTCAGATAGTCCGGCAGTTCTTCAAAGCTTCCACGGTTCGGCTCGGGCAGGATCAATTCAAAAATCTTCTGCCGCCGCGCTGCGATGACCTTCTCTCGCACCCCGCCAATTGGCAGTACGTGCCCGGTCAGCGTCAGTTCTCCGGTCATGGCCACGCCTTTTTTCGGCGGCTGGTTGCGGGCGAGCGAGAGCAGGGCGCTGGCCATGGTCACGCCGGCGCTTGGGCCGTCTTTCGGAGTTGCGCCTTCCGGGACGTGCAGGTGGACGAAGGCTTCGTCGAAGAACTTCGGATCACCGCCAAATGACTTCAGGTTCGAACTGACGTAGCTGTAGGCGATTTCCGCCGACTCTTTCATCACATCGCCCAGTTGCCCGGTGAGTTTGAAGCCTCGGTTCAAGGTGTGGATTCGCGTGGCTTCGATCGGCAGGGTCGCGCCGCCCATGCTGGTCCAGGCCAGGCCAGTGATGACACCGACCCCGGACAGCACTTGCTCGTTGCGGAACACTGGATGGCCGAGGGAGGCTTCGAGGTCTTTGGGGCCGAGCTTGATCACCGCTTTGGGTTCGTCGATCAGCTTGACCACGGCCTTGCGCACCAGTTTGCCCAGTTGTTTTTCCAACTGACGCACCCCAGCTTCACGGGCGTAACCGTCGATCAGGGCCTTCAACGCGCTGTCGCTGATGCTCAGGCTGCTTTTGGATACGCCGGCCTTTTCCAGCTGCTTGGGCCACAAGTGGCGCTTGGCGATGGCGATTTTTTCTTCGGTGATGTAACCCGACAGGCGAATCACTTCCATCCGGTCCAGCAACGGGCCGGGAATCGAGTCCAGGGTGTTGGCCGTGCAGATGAACAGCACTTTGGACAAGTCCAGGCGCAGGTCAAGATAGTGGTCGAGGAATTCGACGTTCTGTTCCGGGTCGAGGGTTTCCAGCAGCGCCGAGGCCGGGTCGCCCTGGTAGCTTTGGCCCATCTTGTCGATTTCGTCGAGCATGATCACCGGGTTCATCACTTCGACGTCTTTCA
This sequence comes from Pseudomonas sp. IT-P294, assembly GCF_949767865.1. NCBI lineage: Bacteria > Pseudomonadati > Pseudomonadota > Gammaproteobacteria > Pseudomonadales > Pseudomonadaceae > Pseudomonas > Pseudomonas sp. IT-P294. The sequence goes on from NZ_CATKQW010000044.1 coordinate 226,680, forward strand.
ACGCGTGGACGAGTTTGCCCGGTTGCGCGCCGATGTACGTGCGGCGGTGGCCCTTGATTTCGGCTTCGTCGCGCATGCCGCCGAGGCTGAAGCGATAGAACGGTCGCCCGAGGGATTCGGCGATGGATTTGCCGACGCTGGTTTTACCTACGCCCGGTGGGCCGACCAGCAGCACGATGGAACCGCTGATCTCGCCTTTGTAAGCACCGACCGCGAGGAATTCGAGGATGCGGTCCTTGATGTCGTCGAGGCCGGCGTGGTGCTTGTCCAGCACTTTGCGCGCGTGCTTGAGGTCGAGTTTGTCTTCGCCGTACACGCCCCACGGCACCGAGGTCGCCCAGTCGAGGTAGTTGCGGGTGACTGCGTATTCCGGGGAGCCGGTCTCGAGGATCGACAGCTTGTTCATTTCCTCTTCGATGCGTTTTTGCGCCTGGGTCGGCAACACTTTGCCTTCCAGGCGTTGCTCGAACTGTTCGATGTCGGCGCTGCGGTCGTCCTTGGTCAGGCCCAGCTCTTGCTGGATGACCTTGAGTTGTTCCTTGAGGAAGAACTCGCGCTGATGTTCGCCGATCTTGCGGTTAACTTCGGCTGAAATCTCTTTCTGCAGGCGTGCGACTTCGACTTCCTTGCGCAGCATCGGCAGGACTTTTTCCATGCGCTTGAGCATTGGCACGCAGTCGAGCACTTCTTGCAGTTCGCTGCCGGTGGCCGAGGTCAGGGCTGCGGCGAAGTCGGTCAGTGGCGAGGGGTCGTTGGGGCTGAAGCGGTTGAGGTAGTTTTTCAGTTCTTCGCTGTACAGCGGGTTGAGCGGCAGCAGTTCTTTGATGGCGTTGATCAGCGCCATGCCGTAGGCCTTGACCTCATCGGTCGGCTCGGTGGGCTGGTGCGGGTATTCGACTTCGACCAGGTACGGCGGGCGATGGTGTTTGAGCCAGGTGCGGATGCGTACGCGGGTCAGGCCTTGGGCGACGAATTGCAGTTTGCCGTTTTCGCGGCTGGCGTGGTGCACTTTGACCAGGGTGCCGTAGAGCGGCAGGGCCGAGGTGTCGAAATGGCGTGGGTCTTCCTGGGGGGTGTCCATGTAGAACAGGGCCAGGGAGTGGTGGTCGGATTTGCTGACGAGGTCGAGGGTTTCGGCCCAGGGTTCTTCGTTGACGATGACTGGCAGGACTTGGGCCGGGAAGAACGGGCGGTTGTGGATCGGGATGATGTAGACCTTGTCCGGCAGGTTTTGGCCGGGCAGGGCGAGGCCTTTGCTGGAGGCGGGGTGTTCGGCGTTTTCTGGGTCGGCGTATTCGCTCGGGTCTTCGGGGAATTCTTGCTGGTCGCTCATGGGGCACCTGCGCAATGGGGTATGGGTCTTAGATGGGGCGGGTTGGCTGCGGTTTCAATGGGCTGGGATATTTCTGGGTGTGTTCAGGGTTTGGACGGGTGCTGGGGACTTGGCGGCCTTTGGGCCGACCATGTTCTTATGGGGGGGGGTATATATCCGTTGCTGCGGTAACGGCGGCTTAGGGTTTCGCCCTGACGGCGACTCACTTTTTTTGACAAACGCCTCAAAAAAAGTAAGCAAAAAAAAGGCTCGCCCCGGCGTCCGGCCCCTCGCTGGGGCTCGGTGTTCCTTCGTTCCGGCATTCATCTGGGGGCATCGCCTCCGGTCTGCTTCGCGACGACCTCCTCTCGATGTGTGCGGCTTCGCCGCACGGCGCTACGCGCCTGCCCCCCAGATGAACGCCTCCACTCAGCCTGCCGAAGGGGCGGGTAGATCAAAAGCTGCAGGCGAGCTAACGCTCGGCCTGTTGAGTGGTTAAAAGCGGGCGGTGTACCTTGGTTTTTATTGTGGGAGCTGGCCTGCTAGCGATGGCGGCCTGCTAGCCGACCAATCTCTTGCAGGTGTGCACGAACCCTGTGGGAGCGGGCTTGTCGGGTCGCCGCATCGCCGCGATGGCGCCCGGCCAGCCGACCAGTCTCTTCCTGCCGCCAGTTGATCGTTCCCTACGCTCCGCGTGGGAATGCAGCCCGGGACGCTCCGCGTCCCGAAGGGGCAGGTGGATCAAGATCAAGAGCTGCAGGCGAGCTACCGCTCGGCCTGTTGAGTGGTGAGGAGCGGGCGGTGTACCTCGGTTTTTATTGTGGGAGCTGGCCTGTCGGGTCGCCGCATCGCAGCGATGGCGGCCTGACAGCCGACCAATCTCCTGCAGATGTACACCGAACCTGTGGGAGCTGGCCTGCCAGCGATGGCGGCCCACCAGCCAACCAATCTCCTGCAGATGTACACCGAACCCTGTGGGAGCTGGCTTGCCAGCGATGGCGGCCCACCAGCCGACCAATCTCTTGCAGGTGCACATCGAACTCTGTGGCAGCTGGCCTGCCAGCGATGGCGCCCTGCCAGCCGACCAATCTCTTGCAGATGTACAAAACTTATTGTGGCTGCGAGCTTGCTCCCACAGGGATTAGCGGTGTGGCGAAGGTGTCGGCAGTTCGACGTTATCCAGCATCCGGTTCACCGCCAGCTCGGCCAGCATCACAATCTGCTGAATCGCCATTGCCGTGTGTCGGTGTGGGCCTTCGAGATAGCCGGCGAAGTCACTGGCCATGACACTGGCCTGGGCCAGTGACTCGCAGGTGTGGGCCAGCAGGTCTTCGTCTTTGATGTCCGGCGCAACCAGGAACAGGGTGCTGGGTTTGCGGTTAGCCGGTGATTTGAGGGCGGCAGGGTTGAGGTAGTGGTCCAGCGCACGTTCGGCGGCGTCGTTGAATTTTTTGGAATCGGCGGATTCGTAGGGGGAGACGTCGTCTGCGGCGGGCGGGTTTGGTGTTTCTTTGATCATGGTGATACTCCAAATGAAGGTTCGGCTGCCACTGATCGCTGCGACGCGATGTGAAGGAGGCAGCTGTACGCGGGGTCGCAGACCGAGCCATTTGGAAACCCGGCATACCCGAAGGTATCCCGCGCACAGCCACCATGAAACCAATCGACAAACTATGAAGGAGAGTCGGTTGAGGGCGGTGATTATGCACCAAGTAATCCAGTTCAGACCGCGAAGCCCGGCCGCTGATTTTGCAGCGACCCTCAAAGCCTATCTCCCAGCCTTCCGACACAACAACCGCCAGAACATGTCGGAATCGTCCTCTGGAATTTTCATTTCTGTAGGACGTTCGCAGATTTTTTCAGGCCAACCTCGACCAAATGCGGGAGTGAGCCTGATCGCGATGGCTGTTTAACATTCAACACTGGTATCGACTGACACGCCGCCATCGCGAGCAAGCTCGCTCCCACAGGGATTAGCGGTGTGGCGAAGGTGTCGGCAGTTCGACGTTATCCAGCATCCGGTTCACCGCCAGCTCGGCCAGCATCACAATCTGCTGAGTCGCCATTGCCGTGTGTCGGTGCGGGCCTTCCAGATAGCCGGCGAAGTCACTGGCCATGACGCTGGCCTGGGCCAACGATTCGCAGGTGTGGGCCAGCAGGTCTTCGTCTTTGATGTCCGGCGCAACCAGGAACAGGGTGCTGGGTTTGCGGTTGGCCGGTGATTTGAGGGCGGCAGGTTTGAGGTAGTGGTCCAGCGCGCGTTCGGCGGCGTCGTTGAATTTTTTGGAGTCGGCGGATTCGTAGGGGGAGACGTCGTCGGCTTCCGGGGGATTGGGTGTTTCTTTGATCATGGTGAAGCTCCAAGTCAGTAATGGAGCTGCCACTAATCGCCGCGATGCGATGGAGGGTGGCAGCTGTACGCAGGTTCGCGGACCGAGCACTTGGTAAACCCGGCATACCCGAAGGTATCCCGCGCACAGCCACCATGAAACCAATCGACAAACTATGAAGGAGAGTCGGTTGAGGGCGGTGATTATGCACCAAGTAATCCAGTTCAGACCGCGAAGCCCGGCCGCTGATTTTGCAGCGACACCCAAAGCCTATCCCCCCGGCTTCCGACACAACAACCGACACAACCTGTCGGAATCCCCCTCAACAATCGCTTCGTCTGTAGGACCTCCACAGATTTTTCAGACTGATCTCAATCGAAATGTGGGAGCGAGCCTGCTCGCGATGGCTGTTTAAAATTCAACATCTCAGTCGTCTGACACACCGCTATCGCGAGCAGGCTCGCTCCCACTGGTGATCAGTGGTGAGGCGAAAATAGCGGCCACAAAAAAAGGCGACCCCCTCACAGGAGTCGCCTTTGCTTTAACCGCCGCTAAACCTTACTCGGACAGTTTGTACGCCATCACGTAGTCACCTTGCTTGGTGCCCAGCGAACCATGGCCGCCAGCGACGACGAGCACGTATTGCTTGCCGTCTTTGCCGGTGTAGGTCATTGGGGTGGTTTGCGCGCCAGCGGGCAGGCGGCCTTCCCACAGTTGCTTGCCGTTTTTCATGTCGTAGGCACGCAGGTACTGGTCGAGGGTGCCGCTCAGGAAGCCCACGCCACCTGCGGTGGTGAAGGTGCCGCCCAGGCTAGGTACGCCCATGCTCAGCGGGATTGGAACCGGTGAGCTGTCGCGCACGGTGCCGTTTTTGTGTTTCCAGATGATTTTGGTGGTGGTCAGGTCGACCGCTGTCACGTAACCCCAGGCCGGTGCCTGGCATGGCAGGCCCAGAGGCGAGAGCAGGGGTTCGAGGATGACGCCGTATGGCGCGCCCTTGTTCGGTTGCACGCCTTGGGTTTCGCTTTTACGCGGGCCCTGGGCGGCGATTTCGGCGGCCGGGATCAGTTTCGATTTGAACGCCATGTAGTCCGGGTTCATGAAAGCGATCTGACGCACCGGATCAACCGAGATGCCGCCCCAGTCGAACACGCCGAAGTTGCCTGGATAAACGATCGAACCTTGCAGCGATGGCGGCGTGAACGGGCCGTCGTAGCGCATGGATTTGAAGTCGATCCGGCAGATCAGTTGGTCGAACGGAGTCACGCCCCACATGTCGCGCTCTTTGAGGGGCGGCGGCATCAGGTTGAGGTCGGATTTCGGTTGGGTCGGCGAGGTGTGATCACCTTCGACAGCACCCTGCGGAACAGGCACTTCGTTGATCGGCACGATCGCTTTGCCGGTGGTGCGATCCAGCACGTAGATGCTGCCTTGCTTGGTGGACGCGAGCACGGCCGGTTTTACACCGTCCGCGGTTTTCAGGTCCATCAGGGTTGGCTGGCCGCCGACGTCCATGTCCCACAGGTCGTGGTGGGTGAACTGGAAGTGCCAGCGCACTTTACCGGTGGCAATGTCGAGGGCGGTCAGGCCGGCAGCGTGCAGTTCCGATTCCGGGGTGCGAGCGCCACCGAACTGGTCGGGGGTCTGGTTGCCCATCGGCAGGTAGAGCATGCCGAGTTTTTCGTCGACGGCGAACATGGACCACATGTTCGGCGAGTTACGGGTGTAGGTTTTGCCTTCGGCAATCGGCGTGGTGTCGTCCGGTTTGCCGCTGTCCCAGTTCCACACCAGTTTGCCGGTGTGCACGTCGAACGCGCGGATCACGCCGCTTGGCTCGTCGGTGGAGACGTTATCGGTGACGTGGCCGCCAATCACGACCAGGTCTTTGGTGACGGCTGGCGGCGAAGTCGAGTAGTAACCGCCGGCATTGAAGCCGCCGATGTTGGCGCTCAGGTCGACCTGGCCTTTGTTGCCGAAGTCTTCGCACATTTTGCCGGTGTCGGCGTTCAGGGCGATCAGACGGGTGTCGGCGGTCGGCAGGAAGATCCGGCGTGGGCAGGCGCTGGCAACTGGCGCGCTGGCGCTGCCGGTCGGGCTCTGTTCGGAGGCGTAAGCAGCATCATCGTGATACGACACGCCACGGCAGGTCATGTGCGCCCAGCCCTTGAAGTTCGCCGCGTTCTGCGTGGAGAGCTTCGGATCGAAACGCCAGATTTCCTTGCCGGTGTCCGGGTCCAGCGCGATCACCTTGCTGTGCGGCGTGCAGACATACAGCATGCCGTTGACTTTCAGCGGGGTGTTTTCGGCCGTGGTTTCGCCTGGGTCATTCGGCCCTGGCAGATCGCCAGTGCGAAAGGTCCAGGCCGGGACCAGTTTGTTCACGTTTTGCGGGGTGATCTGCGCCAGTGGCGAGTAACGATCGCCATGGGCGCTGCGGCCGTAGGAGTTCCAGTCACCGTCGGGCATGGCCGGGGCGGTGTTGGTCATGCCCGGCACGCTGTCGCGGTCCAGTTGGCCTTTGATTTCACCAGGGTTGGTGAACTGGCTGGCCAGTGCGGTAGCGCCTGCCAGCACCACGGCAACGCTCAGCGCGCCAGTGCCCATCGGCGCGGGGCCGGTGATCAGCAGTGGACGGCGGAACCACGGCAGCAACATGACGATGCCCAGCGCAAACAACATCGCCAGACGCGGCACCAGTTGCCACCAGTCGAGGCCGACTTCCCACAAGGCCCAAACCGTACTGGCGAACAACACCAGTGCGTAGAGGCCCAGCGCAGCGCGGCGAGCCATGATCAGCAGCACGCCGGTCAGCGTCAGGCCGATACCGGCCAGCAAGTAATACAGCGAGCCGCCGAGCATGCTCAGCTTGATCCCGCCTGCCAGCATGGCCAGGCCCATTAGCAGAAGCAGGATGCCGAGCAGGCTCGGCAGCAAACGGCTTCGACTCAAAGCACCATCAGTGCTCATAGTGTGGTTCTCCGTGACGTTTTAAGTAGTCCCGCGCAAGTTCACTGTAGATGACGATCTGGCGTGGGCATGGTTCAGTTATAAAAGTGAAACTTGATCCTTGTGGGAGCGGGCTTGCTCGCGAAGAGGCCATCAGCCTCAACATCAATGTTGACTGACCCACCGCTTTCGCGAGCAAGCCCGCTCCCACAAGGGTTTTGTGGTGTGGGTCAGAACGATGACTGGATTTTTATCCCGCCAATCAACGCGTCATCGACCTTGTCCACGCCACCGGGGTGGCGGATGTATTGCAGGTTCGGGCGCACGGTCAGCCAGTTCGTGACGTGCACGCCGTAATAGAGTTCGGCGCTGTATTCGGTGTCCTGCGGCGGCAGAAACGACGGGTCGTCAAAGTCGAAGACCGCGTGGGCCTGATTGGTTGCCTCGGCGTTCTTGCGAAAGGCCGGGTTGACGTGAACCCGCGCCAGGGCGAAGCCGATGTCGTCTTTGGCGCGTGCATCGAACAAGCCTTTGTAGACGACGCCCGCCTGGACATAGTTGTCGATGGCGTTGGTCTTCTTGTCGTGCATCGTGCCGTTGGCGAACACGCTCAAGCCGCGCGAGTTGTCGCTGGCACGGCTGGTGATCTGCTGCTGTATGCCGAGCCACACGCCGTGTTTGCTCGACGCGCTGCGGTAAGCCTCGCCACTCAGGGCGGCGGGCTGGCCGTTGCTGTCCTTGTAGACATCGGTGGCGTTGGCGCTGCTGTAGTAATAACCGGCGCGGTATTCACCCGGCAGGCCATTGAGCTTGGGCGACCACACCAGTTCCACCGGCAGGATCGCGCCCTGGGTGCCACTGCCGCTGAGCTTGAAGCCGTTGCCGCGATCGAGGTTCGACGGGTTCTGCTCATACGCGCCAATTTGCGCGTACAGCTCTGGCGTCAGGTGATATTTGACGCGCATCGCCCACTGGCTGACCGGCCAGTTGTACCAGATGCCACCGACCCAGTTGCCGACCTGGGAGCCGCAGAACGCCAGGTTCTGGAAGTCGCAGGGGAAGCTGTTGAAGTCCTCGCCTTCGCCGAAACGACCGACTTTGATGTCGAGCTTCTGATCGAAGAATTTCTGCTGATACCACATCTGCGTCAGGCGCCAGGTTTGCCCACGCCCCCAGACTTCCTGGGCCGAGGTGAAACCACCGACGCGAGGATCGTTGATCCGGTCGTTGCTGATGTTATTGCCGTTGCGCTCGGTGACGGTCAGCTGAAATTCAGCCGCGTTCCAGCCCAAAATTTTCTGCAAGTCCAGGTGGGTGCCGAGGCCGAACTGATCGCTGTAGCGTGTGGTGCGGTCATGGTCGTAGCCGCCGTGCAGATTGCTGCCCATCTCGCCGGTGTAATCGACTTTGAAGTCGTAGCCTTTTTCCGAAAGTTCGGTGCGCGTGCCATTCCAGTCGCCGAGCATCCAGGGTGATTCGCTATCAAAGGCTTGAGCGGCCTGGGTGCACGTGGCGAGGCCCATCGCGGTGAAACCGCCGATCAGGTTGAGTGCTTTTCGGCTGGCAACAGCGATGCGGACAGCGCTGTCTCGCGAAGTTTGAAAATCAGGCATAAAGGAGAAATTCTGGGTCTTTTTCTAAGGGAGTGAACTGAACGCGGCAGGAGTGAAGCGGGCAGCGGAAGCGTTTCAGCTTGACGGGCGCAAGGATAATGTCCTGTTACAAATAGAGAAAGTGCTTTTAGTGACATGAATTATTTCGTATTTGGTAACAGTGCCGTGCGCCGATCCGGTAAAGGTCACCTACATTTAGGGGATAGCGCACAGAGCGCTTCCACCCGGCCACACCGTCGGCTAAGGTGCGCGGCTTCCCAACCTGACATCGCTCGAAGGCCCGGCATGACCGAACAGAACAACGACCCGCTGCATGGCGTGACGCTGGAACAAATCCTCAACGCCCTGGTTGAACACTACGAATGGTCGGGGCTGGCCGAGCGCATCGATATCCGCTGCTTCAAGAGCGACCCGAGCATCAAGTCGAGCCTGACGTTCCTGCGTAAAACCCCGTGGGCCCGGGAGAAGGTCGAACGCTTGTACGTGAAGTTGATGCGCACCAAGCGTCCGGTCTGAACATGGTCAAGCTGTTGGCGCCTGGTGCTGTCGCAAGGCGTCGTTGTGTGGCGGTGGCGGCGGTGCTCGGGTGGGCCGGTTTGAGCATCCAGCTCTACCTGATTTTCTACTCGCGTTGGACCTTGGCGGCCAGTCTGCTGGGCGGGCTGTTGAGTTTTTTCAGCTATTTCACCGTGCTGACCAATACGCTGGTGGCGACCGTCCTGACCTGCGAATGGACGTCCCGCGAATCGGCGGCGCGCCGCTGGTTTTTGCAGCCGTGGGTGAGCAGTGGGATTGCCGTCAGCATTGCCGTGGTCGGTCTGGCGTACAGTCTGCTGCTGCGCCATCTGTGGCATCCCGAAGGCTGGCAATTGCTGGCCGATGAGCTGATGCATGACGTCATGCCGTTGCTGTTTCTGGTGTATTGGGGGGGCTGTGTGCCCAAGGGCACGTTGCGGGTGCGGCATATCGGCCGGTGGGTGATTTACCCATTGGTGTATTTCGCCTATTTACTGCTGCGTGGGCATGAGTTGGCGGTCTATCCCTATCCATTCATTGATGTGGACAAGCTGGGTTATCCACAGGTGTTTTTGAATGCCGCAGGGTTGCTGGCGGGGTTTGTGCTGATTGCGCTTGGGTTGATCGGTTTGGATCGGTGGCTTGGGCGTCGTGCAAAGGATCGAGATTTTTAGTGGTTGGCCCATCGCCATCGCGAGCAAGCTCGCTCCCACATTGGATCGATTGTGAGCAAATGATCTGTGAACAACCGAGCCCTCTGTGGGAGCGAGCTTGCTCGCGATGGCGCCCTGGAGTCGATCACTCCTCGTCGCTGCCATCCGCACGCCAGTAGCCGACCGCCTTGACGAATTGCTCGTTCAGGCCGTGCTCATCGAGCAGCACCCGACGGATCTGCCGCGACACTTTGGTCTCGGTGGCCACCCACGCATACAGGCTGCCGCCAGGAATGTGCAGTTGCTTCACGGTGTTCAACAGGTTGTTCCGGCCGCCTTCGCGCAGGACCCAGATCACGTTGACCTGAGCCGGGCTGTCTAGTTTTTGCTGTTCGGCGCCGTTTTCCACTTCAATGACCACCAACGCACGCCGATTGGCCGCCAGGCCTTCAAGACGCCGGGCGATAGCGGGCAGGGCGGTTTCATCGCCGATCAACAGGTAGCTGTCGAACATGTCCGGCACGATCATCGAGCCGCGTGGCCCGCCGATGTGCAGGAACTGGCCGGGTTGCGCCTGCTCGGCCCAGGTCGAGGCAGGGCCGTCGCCGTGCAACACAAAGTCGATGTCCAGTTCCAGAGTGTCGAGGTCGTAACGACGTGGCGTGTAATCGCGCATCGCCGGCAGGGGGCCGTTGTCCTTGCCAGCACCGAGCACCAGGGTTTCCAGTGCCGCTTGTTCCGCTGCGTTTTGCGGGAACAGCAGTTTGACGTGGTCATCCGTGCCGAGGCTGACGAAGCCGGCCAACTCCGGCCCGCCCAACGTAATCCGGCGCATCCGCGGCGTCAGGTCAACCACCCGCAATACTTGCAGGCGACGGCGTTTGATTTCATGCATGACACGGTGAATGGATTGCACGATCACTTCAGTCATTCGGCTTTCTCCTGAACGGGCTGAACGGCAGGGCCGTCGACGATGGCTTTGGCGGTGTTGTTGAGGAGGTCGCGCACCCGCAGGATTTCTTCCGGGCTCCAGCGGCCGTGGTGCATTTGCAAGGCGTGACGCAAGTTATGCACAGCCTCGTGGATCTCGGCGGGCCGATCCTGGCCGCGCAATGAGCGCTTGCTGACCTCGATGCGCATCCGCACGCCGTCCAGCGCAATGGCCTGGTCGGTCAATGACTGACGTCCGGCGTCGGTGATGCTGTAGCGTTTTTTGCCGCCCTCGGCATCGCCCAGGATCATTTCGCTTTCTTCAAGAAAGGTCAGGGTCGGGTAGATCACGCCGGGACTGGGGCTGTAGGCGCCGTCGAACATGCTTTCGATCTGGCGGATCAGGTCATAACCGTGGCAAGGCTGTTCGGCGATCAACGCCAGCAGCAGCAGTTTCAGGTCGCCGGGGGCAAATACGCGTGGGCCACGACCGCCGCGTTCGCGGCCGGGGCCAGGACGTTTTTCGAAGCCGTCGCGGACGTCGCCGTGGTCTCGATGGGAATGATGGTCTCTCATTTTTGCGTCTTCTCTCGTCGTGTTTAGATACAACTTAAGATATATCTTATGGCTTGCGCAAGCGTTCTGGACCAACGGTCGCCCTTGAGCGGCGCTCAAAGACTATGGGCAATGGATGATGAGTCGATTGATTTTTTAGAGTAATTGAACTAATTGTAAGTGGGTCTGCTTATCATTAATTGCCTGGCAGTAGTTAAGTAGTACCGGTCTTACAGGGGCGGGGTTAGTTTATATCTGTGTGCTTTTTTAGTTAGAACTGTGTGTAGTATTTCTCTGAGGGTAAAGCAGTGCCGTTAGTGTTTTTTTGACTTTTTTCCTGCTACTTGAAAGTCGTTGTTACTACATGTTCTTAGGAAGTTACGTACTTACTTTCTCAACGGATTTGACGATCATTCTCCGGCGTCGAAAGTTAAGCGAAATCGCCATCTTCGTGTTGAGTGGTATTCGCGTTTCAAGACTTTTCTCGGCCCAATCCTTTGAAACTGACAGGTACTTAATAATGTTCAAGAAGCTTGCAATCACCGTTCCGATGACCCTCCTGGCCCTGAGTTCTTCGATGGCGTTCGCTGCGGGAGAAGCGCGCTCGTCCATCAACATCAGCGCGAATATCCCCACCAATGATTTCTACGCTCAACCGGTGAATCCTGACTTCGGTAAAGATGAAAATATGGCCTGGAACGTGATAACCGAGAGCTTGGCCCCGCTGCGTGCGGCTTACGATATCCGCAACACCCTCGGTTCGGTCCATGCGTATGTGGAAGGTGGTCCGCAACCCCTGTACAACGGCAACAGCACCATCGCGCTGACCTATGCCTTCAACGGCGTAACCTTGACCGGTATGCCTAAAGAAGTGGTCGGCGATACCGAATCCAACGGGGGCATGCGGGCTGATCTGTTGATTACCGCCGCCCTGCCGGGGAACAATCAGACAGGTCTTTACACGGCCAATCCAGTCGTGATCTTCGATGCCGTTCCGCGCATCTAAGTCAGCCATGACTTAAGGCTCAGCCTTATTCGTTAGCACTTACCGGTCGATGGGTCATCACTGCCTGTCGATCGGGTTTCAACGCATTTATCTTCAGAGTATTTCGTTCATGTTCCCGATGACTCCCATCGCGACGGCGCTTGCCCTATGTTTTTGTGCAACCGCCCTGGCCGCGCCAGCGGACAACGGCCACACACCTCGAAGTTTGCTTGCGCAAGCCAAGGGGTTACCGAGCGACTTCGAAGAACACTTCTTTGATGTGCCGCTGGCGGTGCGCGTGGAACTTGATCAACAGTTTCTCGGTGAGGCGATGGTCGTGTTGACCCGCGATGATCGAATTACCTTAGTTGACTTCAATGATGTCAGCGACAGCACTATCAAACCCAGCGAACGCGAGATCTGGGCCAACTATCTGAAACAAGGCGTGGCGCTGGGCGCCTGCCAGGCCAATTGCCCCGAACAACTGTTGGCCGTGCACTACAGCCTCGAAAACTCGTTGGTGTCGATCCTCACGGAAAACGCCGAACGTGACGATCAGGTGCAGCAGTATTACAACCTGCCCGAAGGCGGCAGCACTGGCTTGATCGTGCGCAACCAATTGAACCTCAATGGTGGCCAGAACCAGGACCTCGGTGGTCGTTACGGTCTGGAAGCCAGCAGCAGCCTGGGCAACTGGACCCAAGCGGTCAATATGCAGCTGTCGCGCCTGGGCGGTGTCGACAACCAGACCAATCACGCCGTGCATGAGCTGTTTACCCAGCGTGAATTGCAGGGCAACTTTGTGCGCCTGGGCTATTTCACGCCCAACTCCGAAGGCCTGACCCGTCAGCCGCGTTCGTTTGGCGCGAGCCCCGATACCGCGTTGGGTGTCATGTATGGCAGTTCCGACAGCCTGGCGATCAACAATCCGAAACCGGCGGTTTATCCGATCTATGTCACGGCCAATCGACAGGGTTCTGTGGAGATTTACCGCGACGGGTTGCTGATCAACACTCAGGCCGTCCCGGCAGGGTTGCAGACCCTCGATACGCGCCCGCTGCCCGGCGGTATTTATGAAGTGGAAGTGCGCCTGATCGAAGACGGCCAGATCACTTCCAGCACCCTGGAGCTGGTCTACAAACCGAACAATTGGCGCAATCATGACGAGCGCTGGCGCTACAACCTGTTCGCCGGTCGCGAATCCAAATTGCTCAGCAACTGGGAACAGCAGGACGACGGTGACATGACCGCCGGTGCCGCGCTCAACTTCCTGTGGCACCCGCGTGTGATCCTCGGTCTGACAGGGCGGCAGGTGCGCGACTCGCTGCAATACGGCACGTCGATTGACTGGGCAATCGTCAACAACGCCAGCCTTTTCGCCAACGTCTACAAAACCGAAGACTACGGCACCGGCCTCGATGTGCAGGGACTCTATTCCTATGGCAGCGGCAGCCTCGTCGCCAGCCATAACCGCAGCTGGCTCGACACCACTCGGCTGTACGACACCCTGCCGGACGGCACGCGGGTGCAGCAGCGCAACGTATTCATCGGGCAAACCAGTAACTCGTCGTTATCGGTAAACCACCGGATTACCAGCAAGAGTTCGGCTAATGTCCGGGTGTCCCACAGCGAAGGCAACACCAATGGCACGGGTGTGGATCTGGGATGGACCCAACGTTCTCGATTGTTCGGCAGCGATGCCAATTGGCGCCTGTCGCTGTTCGATCGTCCAGGCAGCGTGAGCTCGGGAGACGACCGTAATCGGGGCATCGACTTAAGTGTGAACATTGCGTTGGGCGGCCCCGGTGAGCAGATCTCCGGCAGCATCGGCACGCGCACCGCCCGTGACGGTGGCCGCGATAACAATGCCTCGCTCACCTACCGCAAAGACTTGCAGGATCATCTGCTGCAAAACGTCTCGGCCACGGTCATCAGCGACACCTACGGTATCGGTTTGAACGCAATGGGGTCGATGCAATCGGACCTGGCGAACGGTGACGGGTTTATCCAGCGCTCCTCGTTCAACAACGACCTCACCGGCGGTTTGAACCTGGATAGCACCGTGGCCGTCGGCGGTAAAAAAATGGTCGTGACCAGCCAATACCACCGCAATGGTGCCGGCATGATCATCGATGTCGAATCGGACATCGACGGCATTATCCTGCGCGCCGACGATTTGAGCGGTGGCAGTGCGGTGCTCAAACCCGGGCGCAATTTTGTGCCGATCACGGCTTACAAAAGCAGCTCGGTCAGTTTCGACTTCGAGGGCACCGACGTCCCCGCCGCGACCATTCAACCGGCCCGTTCCAGCTATCACCTGAACAAGGGCGGTGTGGGTTATCGGCAAATTCGCGTGATGCAAACCCTCACCGTGCTCGGTCGCTTGATCGACCCTCAGGGCAATCCGCTCAAGGGCCACCACATCATCAACCACGCCAGTCGCGGGGTGAGTGAGGTGGACGGGTTCTTCTCCATGGAAATGAACGCCGGCTCACCGACGCTGGAAGTGCGCCACGGCAATCAGTTGCTGTGTCAGTTCCGGCTGGACCCTAGCCAGGGGCGAACTGAAAACAATGTGTTGATGATTGGGGATTTGCGCTGCACGCCAGACACGTTGGCGGATGTGGGTGATGCCGCGCAGAGCGCCGGTTGATGAAGGCCGCTCAATGTCTGGAGTTCACAAAATGATGAGTTTATTGACTGTGCCATGGCGCACGGCAAGAACGTTTTTCATTGCGGCCTGCCTGGTTGTCACGCCGTCGCAAGCGGGAGCGGTGGCTAAACAGATCACTGCCACTTTCAACCCGGATCCGGGCAACCCGCAGGAAAATGAGTTCAAGAACACCACGCGAAATGAAGGATTTTGCTGGGCTTACCCCGCCATCTGCAAAAGTTACGGCGTATTCAGTTTGCGTTCTCACGTGAATGTTGGAGTCCAAGGCGCGATCCAGCCCAACCAAGCGGACGTACGTAAAGGCGCGATGATCAAGACGCCAGCCGCCTGGCGAGCGTTGACGGTGTTGAACCGCGAGACCGGTGAACCCGCCACGGTCGAGGTGCGCATTGCCGGGATGGGTGGCGTTTACAGGCTCAGCGATTCCGTGATGGAGCTGACAGGGGAAACGGAGTATGTCAGGGCGCATACGGCCTTGTGGGGAAGCGACTGGCGGACAGCGCCGGGGCCATGCGTGGCCATAGGCACCACAACCTATTACGGTCACACCGGTTTCCAATTCTTCTGGCTGACCCCTACAGAAGCGGTGTGTGGCAAGCAGGCCAAATTCCTCATTCCCGGGTTTGGTTATGAGTCTCTGGATTTCACCTACGAACTGCGCACGCCGGATCCGCTGAAGATGTCTACTGGCATCTACCAGGGGACGATGGTCTATTCGATCGGTCCCGGTGGCGACTTCGATCTGGGCGATGTCGTCGCGCCCTCGGACAACATCATTCAGCTCGACTTCACCTTGACAGTCGAACATACCCTCAAAGTCGAGATTCCGCCGGGCGGCAACCGGATTGAACTGGTCCCGCAGGGCGGCTGGCAAGCCTGGTTGCAGCAGGGGCGCAGACCCACACGCCTGTTCCGCGACCAGACCTTCAATATCTCGGCCAGTTCGCGCTTCAAGATGAATCTGGAGTGTGAATACACCCAGGACGGCAAGTCCTGCTCATTACGCGAGCTGGTGTCCGGCCACCTCGTGCCCCTGAACGTCAGCGTCAGCCTGCCTCGGGGTTTGAATGACGCCAACGGCCTCGCTGTCGAACGGCGCCCCCTGTTGCGTGACGGCAGCGGCACCGGATTATTTCAACCGGCTTTTTATGTGGAGCGAAGACCGGGAACGCTGCACTTCGAGATTCCTCCCGACGAAGTCGCGCAAATGATAAGGCCCGAGCAACAACGCCAGTACTCCGGGAATGTGACGGTGATCTGGGATTCAGACATCTAGCGAGCCGCCCTTTGCAGCATTCAATTCAATGAGGTTCAGTACGATGAAACACCTGTTGGCACTGTTTGGTTTTTATCTTTTCGCGCAACTGGCGCACGCCGCGCCGAGCATCAATATCGGGACCGTTTACGACTACCTGGACGGCGACAAAAGTACCTACTTGAAGCGCGTATTCAATGGCGGCGACAGCACGGCCTTCGTCAAGGTCAACATCCTTGAAATCCTCTATGAAGCCGATGGCACCTCGCGCGAAGTGCCGCTCAAGACCCAGGCCGACGGCAATGCCCGGGATGGCTTGATGGCCAGTCCGGCGCGGCTGATCGTGCCGGCCAAAGGCATGCAGGGCACACGGTTGCTGTACATGGGGGAACGCGACCGGGAGCGCTACTTCCGGGTGCGTTTCATACCGGTGGTTCCAGAGAAGGAAGACGAATTCGCCGTTTCCAGCGAAGAGCGCGAAGACTACAAAAAATCATTGTCCGCCGGGGTCACCGTGCTGGCAGGTTACGGTGCGGTGTTTTTCGTGCGGCCCAAGGACGCGCGTTTCGACAGCGCGATCGAGAACGAGACGGGCAACTACCGGATCCGCAACAACGGCAACACGGTGGTGGTGATCGACGAGTTCAAGGATTGCTCGATCAAGAACGAGCAGGACTGCCAGCCAACGACCAAGCATCACATTCTGGCTGGTCGCACGTTTCAGTTCGAGAAGCAGGCCGGCCGCGAGTACCGCTTCACCTTGGTCGAAGGTGAGAGCAGCAAAAAAATAGACGTGAAGGGCTGACCCCGGGTGGTGACCATGTTCAAGAAACTGACTGTCATGCCCGTGCTGGCTGCCGCCTTGTTGGCAAGCTCGTGGGCCTACGCGGCCAGAGAAGCGCGCACGTTCGACGTGTTCGTGACGATTCCGACCCTGGCGTTCTACGTGATCCCCTCTGACCCTGGCTGGATTCATCGTGAACAACGCCTGCCGTGGAACCTCTCGACGTCGACACTGGGCAGTCTGCGCAAGTACTTCGATGTGAAAAATGAGGCCGGCTCGATTGAAGCAAAGCTTGAGGGTCGGCCTTATCTGTCGAACGGCACTGATGCCCATGACATTGGCTTGCGAGTACTGTTCAACGGCGTTCTGTTGAGTGAGCTGGATAACCGCGAAGTGCTGCCGATGAGCGAAGCGGCGTTGGGTAAACGGTTGCTGCTGGAGGTCGTGCCATTTCCACCGGTCGACGGCGTTTACAAGCCTGGAAATTACTTTGGCAGCGTCAATCTGATTTTCAATGCGGTGTTGCCTGGAGCGTGATGCGCACCCATCGGATTTGCACAGAAGCACCCAAAAGGACTGTATGAACCATGGACAAAATCAGAATAACGAGCCAGTTGAGTGCGCTGGTATTGACGGGGGGATTTACTGCGTCGGCAGGCGCGGTGTCTGTGGATTTGACGGCCGTGTTTCGGCCTGACCCGGCAAAGCCCATGCACAACGAATTCAAGAACACGACCCCGCAAGGGGGGTATTGCAAGGATCATCCGGCGTATTGCGAAAATGGCGTTTTCAGCATCGCTTTACCGGTTCGCTTCAGGTCCATCGCGCCTATCCTGCCTGAGCATGCCGAGCGTCAAGGCGCGATGTTCCGGACACCGTCGTACTGGAAGGAAGTCACGGTCATCCATGATGGCAGCGGAAAGGCCGAGACGGTAAAGATGCGCGTCAATGGCATAGGGGCGGCTTACACCATCAAGGAACCGCTTCCTGTCGGCGTTTGGGACGCCTCTTGGGTCAATGCGCCTGCGCCGTGCAATTATGGCGGCGTAGGTTACGGGAGCGCGTATTACTACGCGTTTTTCTGGCGAGTGCCGGCCAATGCGGGGAGCTGTGCGAAACGGGCTTACCAACCGATTCCCGAGACGCTTGGATTTGCCTATCAGGATGTCAGTTTTTCATATGAGCTGGTCACACCTGATCCGCTGAAGATGTCGACAGGCACTTACCGGGGCGTCATGAACTACACCGTAGGGCCGCAGCAGGATTTTGATATGGGTGATGTCATGTTGCCCGATGACGATTTGATCAACCTCAACTTCAGCCTGACGGTCGAACACACCTTGAAAGTGGATATACCTCCTGGCGGTGATCGTGTGGAGCTGGTCCCGGAAGGTGGCTGGCAGTCCTGGCTGGCTCAGGGGCGTAAACCGACACGACTGTTTCGTGATCAGACGTTCAATATCTCTTCGTCGAGCCGTTTCAAGATGCATCTGGAGTGTGACATTCCGGGATTGTTCGATTGCATGATTCGCGACCCCGTTTCGCAACGCGCCGCGGTGGTGCAACTCAGTGTCAGCTTGCCGAACGGCTTGACGGATACCAGCGGGCAACCGGTCAAGCGTCGTCCGTTGCATATCGGGCAGGTGAATGCACAAGAATTCAAACCCGGTTTTTACCTGGATCGTGCGCCGGGCATTCTGCATTTCGAGATTGCACCTTATTACGTGAACTACATGTTGAAGCCGGGCGAGGCCTCCAAATATTCCGGAAACTTCACCGTGGTTTGGGATTCGGATATCGGATAAGCGCAGCATGCCCTGAAGGCGTTTGTTTGCCTTCAGGGCACTGGCGGTTAGCCGGCGTTGAGCAGCGCCTGTCGGGTCAACCGCCTGCTCAGCTGTTTCTCCTCGTAGCCGATGTCGTTCAGCAATCCGCCGTAGACCTCATCAGTCATTTCTTCATCGGTGAGCACACGGTTTTCCTGAACGTTCAGTTGGTTGGCAAGGTCCAGCAGTCGCTTCTTGATCGCTTGTCTTTGCGCAATCACCTGTCCTTTGGAATTCGCCCAGGAACGCTGGGCCTCGCGCAATTCATCCAATTGATCGGTTCTGATTTCATACGTCCGGGCATTGCGCCTGAACTCCGTGGGATACGTGTCATGCAGGTGTTTTTCCCAGAACGACTGCTCGATCATGTGGTTGATCAAACCGTCGCCGCCTTCCATCGACATCACGGTATCGAAGGCCGTATCGAGCATTTTGGTACTCACGCCGGCAATGGGTCGATAGAGCATGCTCTGCGATTGCCAGGGTAAACCGAGACGCTGGGCAAGGCCGGTCTCGTAAGCGAGAAACACTTGGACTTCATCAGGATGACCTTTTCGGCTGGAGAAATCAGCCCGGGCGATGTCATCCACCCGTTCAAGACGCGCGGCGCCTTTGGCCAGGGCCACCAGCTTGCCTTCCAGGATCGCGGTCGATGTCGACTGGGCATAGGCCTCGCTGACCAGGACTTTGATGCCCATGTTGTTGAATACCTGGGCTCCGGCGTCACCGCAGGTGGTTGGGGCGGTGGCCATATCGAACAGCTCCCGGCGCAATGCCTTGTCCAGGTCAATGGCTTCGATCATTCGCCATACACGGTCACTCAGTTGTTTGCGCCGCTCGCCATCGGCGCGGTAGTCGGCCGATTCGGTCTGCTTCTGGATCAAGCTGAAGAACCCTTGGGAGTCTGGCTCGGTCATCAGGTCATGCCAGGCTTCCACCCTGAAGATTCCCAGGCCTGCAGAGTTGTGGCTCCACCATTGGGAATCGTCGGACATAGGCCACTGATCGATCGCACGATCGGCGATAGCCGAGTACAGATTATCCGGGCTGATGCCGACTGACATCCGGTAGTCCGTATAGACAATCTGGTTGGTATCCGAAAGATCGGTCGGAAACAGTCGCGTGCGTGCCACGAGGCGCGCGGCGTCCGAGCCGGGAACAACCACAGGGATGTCGCGCAACGGATTTTGCATCAGGTCCAGATAAAACCCGTGCGGGCGATGCCTTGCGAACAGGCCTTCAGGCCAAGCGGTTGCGCCGGTGTTGCTCAAACTCAGAATCTTCAGTTTCGGCATGCGTTCGACGTTCGGCAGCAGACCCAACGGTGGGTTGTCATCGAGCCTGAGCGTTTCCATGTGCGTCAAATGGCGTAATTGCTCGACGGCTGCCCGGCTCAACCGGATCCGGTTGTTCATCAAACGCAGCGTGCGAAGGAAATGCATTTTGCCAATCGTTACCGGGAGCTTTTCCAATCCGCAGCCTCGGGCACTCAGTTGTCGAAGATTAGGGAAATCCTTCAACAACCCTGTGGCGCTGGTGGAAAAGTCGGTGCGGTCCAGATTCAGCGTACTGACCTGGTCGAGGTAATACTTGAGATCAGGCAGTTCGCGCCACCACAGTTCAAGATCAAGGGTGTTGAACTCCGTTGACAGGTCCAGCACATACCCGCCTTCGAGTGTTGCGCTGCGTTCGCCAAAAGCCATCGACTTTCTTTGAAAACAGGCGATGAGCCGCTCGTAAATGTGCAGCCCGCCACCGTTCATGAACCCGCTATGATTCGGGCCCCAGGCTTCTGGTTGGCGATACCGCCATTTTTTGAGTATGACTTGAAGATCGTACAGTTCGCGGTCAAGCCTATCGAGGGTCTTGCGCGCCTGAGGTTCTTCGCCCAGCGAGCTGACAAAGGTGCTGATCTCGCGCTCGTTCAAGTGCGGGTAAATGCCTTGCACCCGTTCCGCCAGGGTGGCCCTTTGTATGGAAAAGCCCGGGCCACGCAACAGCAACAAAGTGTCCGGTTCGCCGACCGGGCGAATCGGCGGCTCTGCCAGCGCGATCCGGCGCTCGGCGGGGGCTTGGGTTTTGACCAGTACCCATTGTTTGAACGAGGCCCCTTGGCCGGGTCGATACCCCAGTTGCAGGCGTTTGTCGTCCGACAGGGCGTTGAGTACCGATTCGTAAAAGTCGTCGGCGTCATGCAATTTTTGGTTGTCGGCGTCCCACACTTCGTAGCGTGCCCCGGCGTCCTTGATCAATACCCGGATGACCGACGCGTCTTCTGCCCCCACGCTGCATCGTAGCGGCCCGATGTCGGTGCCCTGGCGTACGTCGATACGCAAATCGCCCAATGCATCGGTGTGAATCCTGAGCGCATTCAGCACCAGTCGCTCGGTTTCCGGCCCCCAACGCGCATCGTCGGTGAAGCCTTCATAGGCGTGGTTGGCCCGCGCTTCGAACGCCGCTTCACGTACCCGGTTTTTCAGGTCCAGTGGCAGGCGTTTGTCCCACGTCATGCGTTTGAGCTCGGCGCCGCTGGCATTGTTGAGCAGTACCGTTGCCGCTCGGCTCGGCAGCTCTGGAGCCACCTCGCGCAGCTGTTGGACCTGCGGGTTTGCGCTCGCTTGTGACGCTTGATAGCGCTGATTGAAGATATCGGGTCGCAGGCGGTCTGCCTCGTCAGCCAGTTGATTGCGCAGCGCCTGGAGCTGTTCTTCCCTGGCGACGCCCGGGCCGAGCAGCGCTTGAAGTTCTTCTTCGCTCAGGAACTCGACGAGTTGCTGTGGCAGGTCACCCTGCATGAGGCGCGACAGACTGATGGCGAGTGTCTGTTCGTCGCTTGCCAAGGCATTACCGTAGGTACGAAAGCGGCCCCTCAGTTCGGCGTTTTCGTAGACCCTCAGGGCCTTGTCCGAGGGCCAGCCCTCGAGGTAAGTCGCCAGCGGTTCGAACCAGTAAGAAGCGGGATCGATTGGCCGTCCGTAGCGAATGTCATCAATTGCCAGCTCGGTTTGCTGCTGGATGTCTGCGCGATCAAGGCCGTCGGTGAGCAAGGGCGGTGGTGCGCTGTTGTCGACGTACATTCGGCGTAATGCCGCCGCCTCGGTGCCGCTGGCAATGCGAATCTGCTCCAGTTGTGCATCGTTGAAACCGTCGACGCGGTATCCAAGACGTCGCATCAGTGTCGGATGGTCCCAGTCTCGCGGGTTTTCCGCTTCATGTGTCCAGGCACCCAAACCGTTGTGTTTCAGCTCGGGTAAATAGGCCTTGCCGCGATGGGGATGTCGGACACGGTAGGTGCCCGTTTTCGGGTCTTTTTGCACGGCGTAAAGTGTGTTGTCCAGCGGCAGAATCTTTTGGCTTGCGTGGGTATGCAGGCCCAATGTGTCAGGCACGGAGTCGGCCGGTAACTCGACGTTCGGCTGCTCGTAGGGCTTGAGGTCGGGATGCCACAGGCGTTGCTGGCCACTGGGCAGTTCCACCTGTTTCATACCTTCGATCAGCGGTGAGAGTTTGAGGCGGGCGATCTGTCCGATCTGCGCTCCGGCGGCGAAGGCGGCCAACTGAACGACATCCGTCACAACCCCGACAATATGTTCGGTGGCCTCAATCCACAGGCCCAGTGTCAGGTCCACGATGGATTCGATGACGTCGGTGGTGATCTGGTAGGCGGTGTACGCCATCATCAATTCACCCAGCCCCGGGACGAACGGGGTGAGAACCAGCAGCGCGACGTTGAAGAGGTCCGAGACGACTTTCTTGAAGTTTTCCCACCAGGCCCATCGGGCATTGCGATCGGTGTCGGCGGTGGACACGGCGATATGCCGCGCATCATTGAAGATCTTGTTCAGCTTCTGCTCATAGAGGTACTCCCACACGTCACCGCTGATCGGTTCGGCGCTGAACTGCAGATTGGGGCTGCTGACCGGCTCTTCACGCCAGCTTGGACGTGGGTCCAGCGGTTCTTTGGGATGCCATTTGATCTCGAACAGACGTTGCTGCAATCCGCCGAAAAAATGCCCGCGCGCGGATTGGTCGACAAACCGGCTGAAGTACTGGCGATAAGTCATGGCGGTCGACGAGATGACCTTGTTGTCACGCAGCTGGCGAGTCAGCTCATTCATGAACGCGACGGTTGACGGATATTCTTTGAGGGGATGCTCGGGGTCTTGCGGGACATAGGCAAAAATCGGCACGACGTCGCGGGTTCGTTCCAGGTCCGGGGTGATCAACACGATCCCGGCCAGCAGGCTGTCCTGCATGAACAGTTGAGTGAATTGCATCACCCGGCCCTTGCGGGTGAGGTTGCGCTGACCCTCGAGCATTTTCAGGATCAGGTCGCAAGCGTCGGCGTCGATGTCATGGGTCATCACGGCCTGTTGCGCAGCCGCCTTGAACGCAGCTTTCTCGTGCTCGACCACGTTACGTTTCAAAAAAATCCGCGCCAGCCCGTCACTGGGCAGCAGCTGTTCATTGAGGTACCGGGAGTAGCGCGCGCCGATGTCCAGTTCGCGACATAACGCCTGGAACTGTGCGATGGACATTTTGTGTTTGATGGGTTGAATGTCGAAGTGCCCGCGCGCATCGGGCTGGCTGATGAAGTCCGAGTCGGGTTCGCAGGTTTCGCTCAGCGCAAAGTTGTGCAGCGCCGCGTCCAGCAGTGAAACCGTGCGGGTCACCACACCGCCGGAGAGGTCAACCACATACCAAGGGCGCTCTTTGGGCAAGTAGAGGTGTAAATACGTCGTCTTGACGTCCACGTTGACGTCGTACTGTTTACTTAATGCGTCGGTGAGTAACGGTTCGGCGAACTTATAGATGTTTTGTAACTTATCGATAAAACGATCCACCCTGTTTTGAGTGGACCAGAGTTTGAGATTGGCTTCTTGTAACCGGTCATGATCAAAGTCGCTGGCGCTCTTTATCCATTGCCCGTTTGCCTTCTGAGTGAGGCTCAGCTCCCGGGCCCTTTGCAATGAAGCGCTGGTGAAGGTGGGGTGGATCCGGTTCTTTATAAAGGGGTAATGGCGGCCTTTGGTATCGTCGGCCCCCTGCAAGGGGCCGTTGA
Source organism: Pseudomonas sp. IT-P294 (assembly GCF_949767865.1). Taxonomy (NCBI): domain Bacteria; kingdom Pseudomonadati; phylum Pseudomonadota; class Gammaproteobacteria; order Pseudomonadales; family Pseudomonadaceae; genus Pseudomonas; species Pseudomonas sp. IT-P294. The sequence goes on from NZ_CATKQW010000044.1 coordinate 250,121, forward strand.
ATATACTTCCTTGTATTTCAGGCATCTTTTTAAACCTTGAGCGTTGAAGAGAGGCATCAGCCTAACGCCCAAGGCTCAAAGTAAAAGTTTGAATTCCTGCTGTTGAATACCGCTGGGTACGTGTCGACGCATTGAGATTATCAATGCCGAAAATAATTAATTACCGCCCCTATTAACGTCGGGCAACTTCAACAGGCAGGCATCCTGTGTGACTCCCTGGCTGCAGGTACGGTGTCAGGATCGGCGCCATGCCCTTGAGCACTTGCACCGGCAACGCCGAGGTGAATTTGAAGGCTTCGGCGGAGCGCCCGGGAACAAAGGCTGTCAGGGTGCCGAAATGGTTGTCGCCGATGTAGAACACGAAGGTCGCCGTGCGGTTGATCGACTTCGAACTGAGAATCCGTCCGCCCGAACCAATGGCCTCGATGCGGTTGTCGCCGGTCCCGGTCTTGCCGCCCATGGCCAGTGGTTTGCCATCGGGGCTCACGAAACTGCCGGAAACACGTTTGGCTGTACCGGCATCCACCACCTGCGACAAGGCTTCACGCATCGCCGCCGCCACTTCGGAAGGCATCACCCGTTTGCCGACATCCGGGTCGTTGATCAGCTTGGTTTCATACGGTGTGTTGGCGGCGAAGTGCAGGGTGTCGATACGTAGGGTCGGCATGCGCACGCCATCGTTGAGGATGGTGCCGATCAGCTCGCCCAGCGCTGCGGGACGGTCGCCGGAGCTGCCGATGGCGGTGGCCAGCGATGGCACCAGGTGATCGAACGGATAGCCGACTTTCTGCCAGCGTTGATGAATATCGAGAAACGCCTCGATCTCCAGCATGGTGCGAATGCGGCTGTCGCGGGCGCCTTTGTGACGGCTCTTGAACAGCCAGCTATACACTTCCTGGCGTTCGAACTGGCTGGCTTTGACGATCTGGCTCCACTTGGCATCCGGGTTGTTCAACAGATAGCCCATCAGCCACAGGTCCAGCGGGTGAACCTTGGCGATAAAGCCCTGGTCCGGCAGGTCATAGGCGCCGGGGCTGTAATTTTCGTAGAGGCGTTGCAGGCGCTCGTCGGTGAGTTTTTCAGTGAGCTTGGCGCCTTTGAGGTGCGAGCGCACGAAGGTGTTGAAGCTTTCCTGACTGGCCTGCGGCAGCAGATAACGGTGCACCGCCGCCATGCGAATCGGGGTCGGGCGCATGCTGTCGAGGAAGGTGTCGAGTCGTGCCTGGGTGTCCTTGTTTTTGTACTTCTTCCAGAACTTCAGCAGGAACGATGTGCCTTCGCGGTCGGCGAAATCGGCGAGGTATTCCTGACGCCGAGGGTCGCGGTCGTCTCCGAGCAATTCGGCGCTGTTGTTGGGACCCGAGTAGGTGGCGTAGCGCACCAGGTCACGCATCAACCGAATGAACGGCAGGTTGATCGATTCGCGCAGGGCATCGCGCAGGCTCGGCATGCGGCCGTTGTCTTCCTTGCGGAAGTTATGGAACACGTGCAGCCCGCCACCGGTGAAAAACGCTTCGCCGGGGTTGGCCGAGTATTTGCGATCCAGCGCGGCGCCAAGCATCGCCGGCAGGTTGCGGTCCTTGTTCTGGATCAGGTAATCGACGGCCCAGCGGCTCAGGCGATCCTGTTCCGGGACGTTGACTTTCTTCAATTCCGGAACCGTCATGCCGGCGTATTTGTCGTGCAGCTCGGCCATGATTTGCAGGTAGGTGGTGAGCACGCGCATTTTCGCGGTGGAGCCCAGCTCCAGCTTGCTGCCTTCGTTGATATCGAACGGCTGATCGGTGCTGTCGGTCTGCACCCGCACCCGGGCACCGTCCGGGGTCAATTCGAACAGCGTGAAGCTGTAGCGCACCTGGGTGGTGCTGGTGGGGGTGAGCAAGCGTTCACCCATCAAGCCGATCTGCGTTGCAAACGCCGGGTCCGCCAGGTGCTTGAGGTATTCGGTGGCCTTCGATTGCAGGTCGCCCTGCAGGGTGCTGGTGGCGGACAAGTCGAGGCGGTCGAGGTCGTACAGCGGACGGTTGAGCAAGCCGCCCAGACGGCTGCGCGCCACGCTGATGCCTTTGTTGGTTTCGATGGGCTGGATGGTGGGCTGGGTTTGCCAGTCGCGATACGTCACTTTACTGGCCAGTGCTGCGGCGGCGAACGGTGCATCGATCACGCCGTTTTGTGCCAGCAGACGGATATGGCTGTCAGTGAGGTCAGCCAGTTCATCACGACCCTTGGTCAGGTAATGGGAAGGGCGGCGCTGGGCGATCATCAACGACAGCATCTCGCGCAGTGCCAGGCCTTTTTCGGCCATGGTCTTGGGATCCGTGGCGTTGCTGTTCAGTCGTTCGTTGGCCGCGTTGAAATCGGCGCCGTACCAGACGCGCAAGCCTTCGGCCATGCCGTGCACTTCACCGTGGCCCGGTACCGCCGACAGCGGCACGCTGTTGAGGTAGTCGCGCACCACATTTTGCCGGACTTGCAGGGTTTCGGGGCCGGATTGATAAGCCCGCACGGTGGCGGAAATCATCTGCCGGATCTTTTCCGCGCCCGATACGGTCAGGCCATCGGGCGAGTGCCGGTATTTCTCAAGCTGCGTCGCCAGCGTACTGCCGCCCGCCGACTGCCCTGGCAGGTGGATCAGCTTGGCGATCTGAGACCAGATCGCCATGCCGAATCGCGGCCAGTCCACCGCCGGGTTGGCCATTGGCTGGCGAGGGTCGAGCAAAAAGCGGTTTTCAATAAACAACAGACTGTTGACCACCACGGGCGGGATGGCCTCAAAGCTTGAATACAGCTGTTGTGGGTATTTGTACTGGTAAAGCGGTTCCGCCCGGCAATCGGTAATTGACAGGCCCGCCTGTATTTTCTCCGCGTAGGGGACGAAAAGCCCCCTGTCGGTGTAGTCCATCAGTTTTTGCGAAAAGCGGGTCTGTGACGCCACGACGTAGTTGCGTTTGATTAAGCGTGGCAGGAACTCACCCAGAGAGCTGTAGCCCAGACGCAGGTCGAATGGACCCGCGCCGGGATAGCGAATGGCATTGCTGGGACCGGGTTGCAAATCGTAGCTCAGGGACGCGGCAAACTTGCTGACCTCCCGGGATTGAAAACTGGACGTGCGCATTTCCTTGGCGGCAGCGAGGCCCAGCACCAACAGGATAATCAACAGCAGCAACCAGAACGCACCCCAGCCGTGTTTGATGCGACTGCGAGGCGGTTTTTCAGGTATAGGCGCTTCATCCACACGCTCAGTCGGGACCACAGTTTTACTCGTATCGGTTTGCCACAAAGCGCCCATAGTCGATTGATCCATTCACGCAGATTGATCGGACTTGTCTGAAGCTTAGACGGTGGTTGGCGATGGTGAAAAAATTGTGGACCGTGATGGCGTGAATTTTTCTGGATCCACAGTCATTCCTATAGCTGCCGGTGGCGGTTATAGGGCAAAAGCGGGGTAATGGGTGAAGAGGCTTGTTGTAGAGCCTTCGCAGCGTAAATTCCCTCTGCGCATGGGCATGACGATGCACCATTGTTGTGCAATACTCGACGCCGTTTCAGCCCCGAGCAAACGCGGAAAAACCAGGTAATGCCCCTCCGTAAACCGCGCTTTTCCCGAGAGTTCTGGCTGAATGTTGTGGTTTATAGAGTGAAAACTCCTGCCTTAAGCTTTTTATACTGCACGCCCCGCTGATCCTGGAGGTTTTGTCCTACAGGACGGTTCTGCCCACGAAGCAGGCCCGGTTTTTCACAAGCACTGGCTTACCGGTCAGCGCTTGGACACTCGGTGGTCATATCCAATAACAAGACGAGGTTGTACCCCATGCCAGTTGGCAATCATCTGCCCCACGGCGAGACCGCTCAGGGCGGCCCGCTTAAACGCGAACTCGGCGAACGGCATATTCGCTTGATGGCACTGGGTGCCTGTATCGGCGTCGGCCTGTTCCTCGGTTCGGCCAAGGCCATCGAAATGGCCGGCCCGGCCATCATGCTGTCCTACATCATCGGCGGTCTGGCGATCCTGGTGATCATGCGCGCCCTGGGCGAAATGGCTGTGCACAATCCGGTGGCGGGCTCCTTCAGCCGTTACGCTCAAGACTACCTTGGGCCGTTGGCCGGCTTTCTGACTGGCTGGAATTACTGGTTCTTGTGGCTGGTGACGTGCGTCGCGGAAATCACCGCGGTGGCGGTGTACATGGGCGTCTGGTTTCCTGATGTGCCGCGCTGGATCTGGGCGCTGTCGGCGTTGGTCAGCATGGGCACCATCAACCTGATCGCGGTCAAGGCCTTCGGTGAGTTCGAGTTCTGGTTCGCCTTGATCAAGATCGTCACCATCATCGCGATGGTGATCGGCGGCATCGGCGTGATTGCTTTCGGCTTCGGTAACGATGGCGTGGCCTTGGGGATTTCCAATCTCTGGGCCCATGGCGGCTTCATGCCTAACGGCGTGCAAGGCGTGTTGATGTCCTTGCAAATGGTGATGTTCGCCTACCTCGGGGTCGAGATGATCGGCCTGACTGCCGGTGAAGCGAAGAACCCGCAGAAGACTATTCCCAACGCAATCGGCTCGGTGTTCTGGCGGATTCTGCTGTTCTACGTCGGCGCGTTGTTCGTGATTCTGTCGATCTATCCGTGGAACGAAATCGGCACCCAGGGCAGTCCGTTCGTGATGACGTTCGAGCGTCTGGGCATCAAGACGGCCGCCGGTATCATCAACTTCGTGGTGATCACTGCGGCGCTGTCGTCCTGCAACGGTGGCATCTTCAGCACCGGGCGCATGCTCTACAGTCTGGCGCAGAACGGCCAGGCCCCGGCCGGTTTCGCCAAGACCTCGAGCAACGGCGTGCCGCGTCGCGCACTGCTGCTGTCGATGGGTGCGTTGTTGCTGGGTGTGCTGCTGAACTATCTGGTGCCAGAGAAGGTGTTTGTCTGGGTGACCGCGATTGCCACTTTCGGCGCGATCTGGACCTGGGTGATGATTTTGCTGGCTCAGCTGAAGTTCCGCAAAGGCCTGAGCGCCAGTGAGCGTGCGGGTTTGAAATACCGTATGTGGTTGTACCCGGTCAGTTCGTACCTGGCGCTGGCATTTTTGGTGTTGGTGGTGGGGTTGATGGCGTACTTCCCGGATACCCGCGTGGCGTTGTATGTCGGGCCGGCGTTTCTGGTGCTGCTGACGGTGTTGTTCTATGTGTTCAAGTTGCAGCCGACGAATGTGTCTCAAGGGGCGGTGGGGTCGGCTTCTTAAGTTTTGGTGATTGGTTTGCTTGCTTGATTGCTTGATTGATTGCTGGTCGGGCGGGTGGGGGCATATCCATTACTTGGGTAACGGCGGCTATTGGTTCCGCCCTGACGGCGGGTTACTTGGAAAAGCGCCAAGTAACCAAGCGCTTGCGCCCCTGACGTACGGTGCCTCGCCTAGGCTCGGCATTCCCTCACTCCGGTCCTGCTCCGTGGGCCCGCCGCCATCGGCCATCCATGCCGGGTTGCCCACTGCGCAGAACCTGCGTTCGGCCTTCCGACGGGGCAGATCAAGATCAAGATCAAAAGCTGAAGGCGAGCTAACGCTCGACCTGATGAGTGGTGAGAAGCAAAAGCGGTGCGCCTATCTGCTCTGCTTTATGTGGGAGTGAGCTTGCTCGCGATGCTGTTGCTGTTGCTGTTGATCGTTCCCATGCTCCGCGTGGGAATGCCGCCGGGGACGCTCCGCGTTCCGCTGTCGACACCAGGCTTGAGTCTTACGCAAGGGTGACGCGGAGCGTCACGGGATGCATTCCCACGCGGAGCGTGGGAACGATCATCACTACGCGCAAGCGTTGAGCAAACAGGTCGGCCCGTAGGCCGCCTCGCTTTGGCTTTTGCGGTACACGCCCCCTCGAGAGGCCGAGTGGAGGTTCTGCGCAGTGGGCACCGCGGCAAGGATGCCGCGGTAGCCGCCCCCGGCCATGGATGGCCGATGGCGGCGGGCCCACGGAGCAGGACCGGAGCGAGGGCATGCCGAGCCTTGGCGAGGCACCGAACGTCAGGGGCAAAGCGCTTTGGTTACTTTCGCGCTTTTCGAAAGTGACCCGCCGTCAGGGCGGAACCCTAAGCCGCCGTTACCGCAGAAACGGATATGCCCCCAACCCCCAAAGCCTTTCCGCTTCAAACCGCCGCAACATAAGGCACCCGATTCAACCGCTTATTGAACTCCAGCCACCCCCCCAACAACCCCATCAACCCAGCCCCCACCAACGCAGTGAAAACCTGCATGGCAAAGGCATCATCAGTCATGGCATTGACCATATCCGCCAATGGCGCCAGCAACACACCGAGGCAAAACACCTCCAGCGAATAGCGCCCCATCCGACAGCATTGCTGCGCCAGCCAGTTGCGCGTCCAGCCCCTGTCCGGCAACAGCTTCGCCGCCACATACGCCAACGCCAGAAAATGCAAAAGCCGCACGGGCGACAGATCCGTCTTGCTGATCGGGTACAGCAGATTACTCAGACTGGCCGGCATCAGCGCATCGTGGATGTGCGGCCAACGCCACAAGACAGTAATCACACCCGTCACCACCACATACACCGCCGCGCTGACAAACAACGGCCGGCGCAGCAGCGGACGAATGTCGACCGGCCGTGGCCGCTGCCCGTGAATCGCCGCGGCACCGCCAAGCACAAACAGCAATTGCCACGTGACCGGATTGAAATACCACACACCGTCCTTGATCGCCGCCAGGTTCCAGCCAAACGACGGCGCCAGCAGGTACACCGTCAACGACACCGCAACCACCGCCCAGGCCTTGCGCACCAGCATCGGCAGCACCAGCGGTAACCCGGCCAGCAGCACGATGTACAGCGGCAACGGGTCCATCAGGTTAGGTTTGAAGCGCAACAGCAACTCATCCGTCAACGCTTGCTGCGGGTTGGTGATGAAGTGATGCAGGCCCATTTCCTCGACCAGGTCGCGGGTTTCCACGTGGCTGTTGGCGAAGAACACAATGCCCATCAGCATCGCCAGCAGGAAAATATGCACCACATACAACACCCAGGCGCGGCGCAGGATTTTCACGCAGGCAATCAGAAATCCGTCGCGCGCCAGGATCTTGCCGTAGGCCAGGACGGCCGCATAACCGGCGAGAAAAACGAAAATTTCCGCAGCATCGCTGAAGCCGAAATTACGCAGGGTGATTTGACCCAGCGGGTTGTGGGGCACGTGATCCCAGAAAATGAAGATCAGCGCCAGGCCCCGGAAAAAGTCGATTCGGTGATCGCGTTCAGTCGTCATGGTTACGGGCTCTTGAACGGTTTTGAAGTAGAAACGGTCGGCGCTGAAAAGGTGACGCGCCGCACATTGGCGGCGCGCAGGGTGCAGGGATTCGCCGGCAATTGCAAAGCGTGGATATTACGGAATGTCTCTGAGCATCGTCATGGGACAACCGCTAGTCTAAAAGCCATACGTACCTGCAATCTCTGAGTAACGTCGGAGTTCAAAGCTCTACCGATTGAAGGCGGAATTCCTCCAGAGGCGCCGGAATGAAGATCAGCGAATGGCTCGACAAAGAGCTCACCGGCCGTCAGGTCTGGCTGTTGTTTCTTTTTGCGACGCTGATTTACATCCTCCCTTTGATCCTCGCGGACTTTCCCTATATCGACGACAACTGGCGCACCCTGGCCGCGGGCACAGGCTGGGCGGGCGAGGGGCGTCTGTTCGCGCAATGGTTCTACAACGTCCTGACATTCAGCGGTGCCGCGCCCAATATCTTCCCGCTGCCCCTGTTGGTCGTTACGCTGGCCATGAGTGCGGCGTTGACCCGCCTGACGTTCCACTACTTCCCTGAACCGACGCTTGCCCATTGCCTGGTGGTGTTGCCACTTTGGTACACCCCGTTTTTTCTGCAGAACCTGTCCTATCAATATGACGGGCCGACCATGGCGCTGAGCGTTGTTGCAGTGATTTACGCGATCACCTATCGAAGCGCTTCACCCGTCCGGCGACTGGTCGTACCGGCCGTGCTGATCGCGTTGGCCGCTGGCTTGTATCAGGTCAGTATCAATGTGTTTCTCGGGCTCTGTTGTCTGGAGTTGCTGCGCGGCGCCAACGACAAATTACCCTGGCCGGCGTGGCGCGCAATGATTGGCTGGAAAGTCGCGCAGACGGTGCTGGCCTGGTTGATCTACTACGCCACGGCCTATTCCTACATGACTCAGAACCGAACCGGTTTTTTGAACGGGGCGGCGGCACCGCTGCTGCAAATTGAGGTGAATGCGGGGCGGGTCCTGGAAAAAGTCGTGCTGCTGTTTCATGGCGGGTTGGCCTGGGTGTTCGCCGGATTGTTGTTGTGCGCCATTGCGGGTGCCGTGCGTGTGGGTCAGCACGTGATGGAGCGACCCGACACTGGCCTGAAGAAAAGCGTGATCGGCCTGCTGTGTCTGTTACTTCTGCCCATGCTGATGTTGCTGGTGCCGGGCGCAACCTTGTTTTTCCGCGACTTCAACGAAGGCGCCCGAACGTTGATGGGCTTTGCTGTGGTGCTGGTGCTGCTGTTTTACCTCAGCCATCTGGCGCTTGCGCCGGCACACGGAAAACTGCCGCTGTTGTTGCTGGTCCCCTTGCTGGCAATGCTCTCGCTGTCCTTCGCTTACGGACGGGTACTGACGCAGCAAAAAACCTTCGCGACTCAGGCGCTGTTTGCCCTGAGTGCCGACATCGCCTCCCGCCCGGCATTGCGCCAAGCCAAGCGTATCTACCTGTCGGTGACGTACTCCGACCACTGGCTGGTGTCAGCTGCCGGGACGTTCAAGCAGATGCCGGTGTTGCACTATTTGTTGAACAACGACTTCTACATGCTCGCCGAAAACCTGCCGAAAACCGGCATCACCAACGTGGTCCGGGAAAACGAACGACGCAATGCCACGCGGGTCGGCTACCTGGGTTATCCGCCGCTGGTGGACACGCTGTTCTATCGCATTTATCTGCTGGGGGATTACGGCTTCATTGTCATGAAAGAGCCGGTTCCGGTTAAAGCGCTTCTGTGGTGAGTGAAATCATCGGCATGACCGTTGGTCGGGATGGGGGCGCTATCTGTTATTTCTGACAGTAGACGCCCATCGGCCCTGACTTTAGGTTTGAAACACCCCAGAAACAGCAATAGGCCAAGGATCGGACATGAAAGCTTTATGGAAAGCGTTTTCCACTTTTGCGGCAATTGGCGTCGCCAATACGCTGATTCATTGGCAACTATTTTACGTACTCGTCACCGCGGCCCAACTCAGTCAGGCGGCCAGTAACCTGGCGGCGTTTTGCGTGGCGGCGTTGTTCTCTTTTTATGTGCATGCGCTGTATACGTTTGAAGACGGGACGTCGGTACGTTGTTATCTGGCGTATGTGTGCTTTATGGGGGCAATGAGTTTCGTTGTTGGACATTTTGCCGATGTCTGGAAACTCGATGGGTGGGTGACCGTTGGGTCGTTCTCGTTGTTGAGCCTGATCTGCGGGATGTTCTTTTCGAGGTTGATCCTGTTCAAGGAACAGGAAGAATGAAGGGGGCTCGTCGATGCCAGCCCCCTCCTTGAGGCTGGCGTGTCGAACAAACGTTAAGCAGCAACCACCTCATTCGGCTCAAAACTATCCGCCCGCGCCATCTGCCACATCCGCGAGTAGAACTCGCCGTTCACTTCCCCAGTGAGCAATTCCCCCGGCTTCAAGAACACATGCAACTGCGAGAACAACTTGATCTCGGTCGCCGACATGCGTCGCACCAGATGCTTGGCCGACAACTGTGACGGGTGATCGAGCCCGGCCGCCGCGAGCATTTCCGCCAGGGCCTTGAGCGTGTTGCGGTGGAAGTTGAAGACACGCTGTGCCTTGTCCGGAACTACCAAAGCGCGTTGGCGCAAGGCGTCCTGTGTGGCGACACCGGTCGGGCATTTGTTGGTGTGGCAGCTTTGCGACTGGATGCAGCCGATGGCGAACATGAAGCCGCGTGCCGAGTTGGCCCAATCGGCGCCGATGGCTAGCACGCTGGCGATGTCGAAGGCGCTGACGATTTTGCCGCTGGCGCCCAGTTTGATTTTGTCGCGCAGGTTCAGGCCCACCAGGGTGTTGTGCACGAACAACAAGCCTTCGCGCATCGGTACGCCGATGTGGTCGGTGAATTCCACCGGGGCGGCGCCGGTGCCGCCTTCCTTGCCGTCGACCACGATGAAGTCCGGGAGGATGCCGGTTTCCAGCATGGCCTTGGCGATGCCCATGAATTCCCACGGGTGGCCGAGGCAGAATTTGAAGCCCACCGGTTTTCCACCGGACAGCTCACGCAATTGCTGGATGAAATGCATCAGTTCGATCGGCGTGGAAAACGCGCTGTGGCGCGACGGTGAGATGCAATCTTCGCCCATCAGAATGCCGCGGGTTTCGGCGATTTCCTTGGTGACCTTGTGCTTGGGCAGGATGCCGCCGTGACCGGGTTTGGCACCTTGGCTCATCTTGATTTCGATCATCCGCACTTGCGGCGTCTGCGCCTGGGCGGCGAAGCGTTCCGGGTCGAAGCGTCCGTCTGCGGTGCGGCAGCCGAAATAGCCGCTGCCCAATTCCCAGGTCAGGTCGCCGCCGTTTTCCCGGTGATAGGCGCTGATGCTGCCTTCACCCGTGTCGTGGGCGAAGTTGCCGAGTTTGGCGCCCTGGTTCAACGCGCGAATGGCGTTGGCGCTGAGCGAGCCGAAGCTCATCGCCGAGATGTTGAACACCGACGCCGAGTACGGCTGGGTGCACTGCGGGCCGCCGACGATGACCCGGAAACCGCTCGGGTCGCTCAACGGTGCCGGACGCATGGAGTGGCCAATGAATTCGAAACCCGATTGATAAACATCGATCAGCGTGCCGAACGGTTTGTCGGCGGTTTCATTTTTGGCTCGTGAATAGACCAGCGAGCGCTGGGACCGGGAGAAGGGCAGGGCGTCGCTGTCGGATTCGAGCAGGTATTGGCGGATTTCCGGGCGAATGCCCTCCACCAGGTAGCGAATGTTGCCCAGGATCGGGTAGTTGCGGCGCACCGCGTGGGGGCTTTGCAGCAGGTCGAAAATACCGATCAGGCTGAGCACGCCCGTGACGGCGGTGATCGGCCAGAGCCAGTCGTGTTGCAGAAAAGGCAGGCTGGCGAGGGTGAAGATCACGCAAGCGGCAAAGAAGGCGTAGCGGCTCAGGAGTGACAGGCTCATACGGTTTCCTTGGGTTCGGACTCAATAATTTCAACGCACAGAGGCATGGATACAAACACAGATCCTTGTAGGAGTGAGCCTGCTCGCGATTGCGGTGGTTCAGTCGACATCAATGCTGAATGAAAGACCGCGATCGTCGGAACGCCGCCCGGAGCAAGCTCGCTCCCACAGAAAAGCAATGCACTGTCTAATCAGGCATTCTGCGCCTGGAGAAAAATCGAAAACAGCTCGGACTGGGATTTGATCCCCAACTTGCTGTACATGTGTTTCTTATGGACTTTCACGGTTTCTACAGAGATTTCCAGCTTACGGGCGATTTCTTTACTGGAGCAACCGCTGAGCATCAAACGGCCGACGTCCAGTTCGCGCGCAGTCAATTGCGCGCCTTTGAGTTGCTGCACCGAAGCCTCCAGTTGCACCCGCCAGTCACCCTGCGGCGGGGTGGGCGCAAGGGCCACGACTTCGTTGATTTCGTAGGGCAGGCGTTGGCGCAAAAGGCCCAGCACCCAAGGCTGGATCAGCGACAACAAGGCAATCTGCTGACCACTGAAACGCTGCTGGCTGCCCAATGACAGGCACAGGGTGCGGTCGCCTTCGAGCTGGCAATTGAACTGGATTTCATCGGCCACCACATTCAGACGAAAGTAGCGCTGGTAATACTCGGTCAGCTCGAAGTGCTCCGGCGCCACTTCCGACAACCGATAGAGGCCGGTGCGCGATTGCTCACGGCAGGCGATGTAGAACGGATCCAGCAAGTACAGGCCGCGCAGGTAATCCTGGAAGAGCTGATCCGGGCTGCCGTCCAGTCCGGGGCATTCGGCGAACACTTGCGGGTGCTGGTCGGCGCTGAAAAGCAGGGCCACCCAGCTGTCGAAGGTCACGTACTGATCCAGCAGGCGCACCAGTTGCGTCCAGAAATTGGGCTTGTCCAGCGCGTCGATCAGTTGTCCGACCGAGCGGTGCCAAGCGATGTCGTCTAACGAAAGTGTCATGCCTCTACCCCTATCGGGTTACCCCAGCGGCGTGATTCCCCGGCCCGCTGCTTGCTGCGCATACTGGCGCACAGACACAGACCGGGCAATCTTTCTGCCGCCCGGCCCATCACAAGGACTCCCCATGAAAGTCGAACTCGCCCAGTTGGCGGGCCGTGACAACGGCACTGCGTACAACCTCGAACGCGCCTTGGCGGCGATTGCTGCCTGCGCTGGCGACACACAACTGATCGTCTTCCCGGAAACCCACCTGATGGGCTTTCCCACCGCCGCCACCGTGGACCAGACCGCCGAACCGCTCAACGGGCCTACCGTCAGTGCCATTGTGGCGGCTGCCCGCGAACGCAACATCGCGGTGGTGATTGGCATGGCCGAGAACGACAACGGCCGTTTCTACAACACCACGCTGCTGATTACTCCCGAAGGCATCGCGCTGAAATACCGCAAGACGCACCTGTGGGCTTCGGATCGCGGCGTGTTCGAGGCCGGTGACCGTTACGCCACCTGCCTGTGGAACGGCGTGCGCGTCGGCCTGCTGATTTGCTACGACATTGAATTCCCGGAAACCGCCCGCGCCCTGGCGCAGCTGGGCGCTGAACTGCTGATCGTCACCAACGGCAACATGGACCCTTACGGCCCGACTCACCGCACCGCGATCATGGCCCGGGCCCAGGAAAACCAGGCGTTCGCGCTGATGGTCAACCGTGTGAAAGACAGCGACGACGGGCTGGTATTTGCCGGTGGCAGTGCGCTGGTGGACCCGCTGGGCACGTTGCTGTTCGAAGCCGGACGGGAGGAGGGGCAGTTTGCGGTTGAACTGGATTTCAGCCAGTTGGAAGCGGCACGTAAGGACTATCGGTACCTGGATGATCAACGGCTGAAGTTGCCGGGGGAAATCGTCGAGCAGACTTCTGGCGTTCGGGAGTTGCTGATTCCTTCGCGCTGATCCAGACACTTTATCGGCTCGACTGCCGCCATCGCGAGCAAGCTCGCTCCCACAGGTGGTCTCCAGTGGATACACATCCAATGTGGGAGCGAGCTTGCTCGCGATGAGGCCCGAATAGTCAACACACCTGTTTGACCGATCACCCAAAACAACAACGAAACACCCGAAATTTAGCGCCGAACTCGGCTCTGCCATAAATCTAATAAATTCGGAGTAGTCGCTCATGGCTCGTTTGCAACGCACCCTGTCATTGGGTTCGGTGGTGCTGTTCGGCATTGCCTACATGACGCCGATCATTGTGCTCGGCACTTTTGGCATCCTCGCTCAATCCACCGCCGGCATGGTGCCGGCCGCGTACCTGGCGGCGCTGGTGGCGATGTTTTTCACGGCCATGAGCTACGGCCGAATGGCGTCGGCGTTCCCCGTCGCCGGTTCCGCCTACAGTTATGTGCGCAAAGCGATCAGCCCCAAACTCGGATTTATCGCCGGGTGGGCCGTGCTGCTCGATTACCTGTTCCTGCCGATGGCAATCTGGCTGATCGGTGCGGCCTACCTCAACTCCGCGTTCCCGGCCGTGCCGCAGTGGATCTGGGTGCTGGCATTTATCGGCATCACCAGTGCGATCAATATCGTCGGCCTGAAACTGGCCAACGGCATCAACGCCTTGCTGATGCTGGTGCAGTTCCTGGTGCTGATCGCCTTCGTCGCGCTGTGCGTTCACTACGTCGGCGGCGATGCGAACACGCCGTTGTGGTCGATCAAACCGTTCTTCAACGGCGACATGCAGATGCCGCTGATCATGAGCGGTGCGGCCATCGCCTGTTACTCGTTCCTTGGATTTGACGCGGTCAGCACCCTGACCGAAGAAACCCGCGACCCACGCCGCACCATCCCGCGAGCAATCATGCTGATTACCCTGATCGGCGGGCTGATCTTCGTCAGCGTCTCCTACTTCGTGCAGATTGCGCATCCCTCGTTCCAGTTCGATAACGTCGACTCGGCGGCCTATGAAATCGCCCGCAACGTCGGTGGCGACCTGTTCGTGACGATCTTCCTGATTGGCCTGATCGTCGGCCAGTTCGCCTCGGGCCTGTCGGCGCAGGCCAGTGGTTCGCGTCTGTTGTTCGCCATGGGCCGTGACGGTGTGCTGCCGAAATCGTTCTTCGGCACGTTGCACGAGCGCTTCGGCACCCCGGTCAACAGCATCCTGTTGTGCGCCGTCGTCGCGTTGCTGGCGCTGAAACTGGACGTCACCACCTCGACCTCGTTCATCAACTTCGGCGCGTTCCTGGCCTTCAGCCTGGTGAACCTGTCGGTGATCTTTCATTACTGGATCGGCGGTGAAAAGAAGGGGCTGCGTGAGTTCGTGCTGTTCCTGTTGTTCCCGTTCATTGGCCTGGCCGCCGATTTGTGGCTGATGGTCAGCCTCGATCACCTGGCGATTTACCTGGGCTTGAGCTGGCTGGCGATTGGCGTGGTGTACCTGGCGGTGTTGACCAGTGGTTTCCGCCGCCAGCCTCCGGAGATGGATTTCCAGGAAGCCACCTGACCTCCGGACACTGCATAACCCTGTGGGAGCGACGGTGTTCAGGCGGCGGGTTTTGTCTGGTGCATGGGCAACTCGACCCGGAACGTGCTCCCGGCACCCACCTCGCTACGCACTGTGATATCCCCCCGGTGCTTCTTCACAATGCCATAGGACAGGGACAAGCCCAGCCCCGTCCCTTGGCCCACCGGTTTGGTGGTGAAGAAGGGGTCGAATATTTTTTGCAGGGTGTCCGGCGCGATACCCGAGCCGGTGTCTGCCACCTCGATCCAGACCTTTTGCTCCTCAACCCCGGTACGCAATGTAATGGTGCCGCGTTGCGGTCCCATTGCCTGCGACGCGTTGACGATCAGGTTCATGATCACCTGATTGATTTGCGACGGCAGGCACTCGATGTCGGGCAACACCTGATATTCCTTCAGCACATCGGCCTTATACTTGAGTTCATTGGCGACGATGTTCAGGGTCGATTCGATGCCCTGTTGCAGATTGGTCCACTGCCATTCCTGATTCGAGTCCACGCGGGAGAAGTCCTTCAGGTCCTTGACGATCTGCCCGACGCGGTTGATGCCGTCCTTGGATTCCTTGATCAGTAACGGAATGTCCTCGCGCAGAAACTCCAGCTCGACCCGTTCGCGTAATTGCCCAAGCCGTTCGAGCACCTCGCTTGAGCCAATCGCCTCTTCGGCATCGCGATAGGCATCGAGCATGGCCTGCAGTTGCTTGAAGTAACCCTCGAGGCTGCCGAGGTTGGAGGAAATAAAGCCGATGGGGTTGTTGATTTCATGGGCGACGCCGGCCGCCAACTGACCGAGGGAGGCGAGTTTTTCCGATTGCACCAATTGCGATTCAAGCTGTTTGCGCTCGTCAATTTCTCGCTGCAACGCCACGCTGGCCTCTTTGAACTCGGCCGTGCGCAGGTTAACCAGGTGCTCCAGATTGCTCATCTGCACAGAGGCCCGTTCAGTCATTTCCCACTTGGTCAGCAGGGTGTTGGCCATCTGCTGGACTTCGATGTTGTCGAACGGTTTTTTCAGGATCAGCAAGCGGTCATGTGCGTGTAGACGCTCCAGCAGTTCATCCCAGGAATAGTCGGAATACGCGGTACACACCACCACTTGCAGGTGCGGGTCTTGCCGCCACAAGTGTTCGATGGTCTGCGCGCCGTCCCAGCCTTCGGGCATGCGCATGTCGACGAAGGCGAGGGCGTACGGGCGGTTTTGCTGCAAGGCCTGGTTGAGAAGTTCCAGGCCTTCCTGGCCGCCGTAAGCCGAGTCCAGTTCGAACAGGGTACCCGCGGCTTTGACTTCAATGCCAAACAGCGCGGCTTCCATTTCGTCCAGTTCGACTTGCTGCACCGCCACGGGCGTGAGGATCTTGCGAAAGTCCTCGTGAATGGACGGCGTGTCGTCGATCAGCAGAATGCGTCGGTTCGAGGATTCGTTCATGCCTGCTCCGTAACGGTTTTCAGCGGGATCTGCAGGGTGAACAGTGCACCTTTTCCAGGCCCGTCGCTGTGCGCGCTGAGGTGGCCGTTCATCTCGATAGCCGCCAGGGCGCAACTGTGCAGGCCGAAGCCGTGACCTTCCTTGCGGGTGGTAAATCCGTGAGCAAAGATTCGGGTCATGTTTTCCGGCGCGATGCCTTCGCCATCATCCTTGACGCTGATCTGCAGGGTCGCGTCTTCAACGATTTTCACCCCCAGTGTCATTTGTCGCGGGCGATTGCTGAGGTCGGACATGGCGTATTTTGCGTTGCTGATCAGGTTGATCAGGATCAGTAGCAACCGATGCTTGTCCCCCATGACCTGCGGCACGTCGTTGTACTCCTTGATCACCGTCACATGGTGCCGGGTCAGGGCGCCGGAATTCATGCGCAGGGCGTCTTCGAGCAACTCGCTGATGTGCAGCGGTTCCGTCAGGTTGTTGGCACCGGCATAGGACTGCTGGGTGGCGACAATGTCCTTGATGTGATCGACGCTCTTGGTCAGTTGGGCGAGTTCGTCGGTCATGCTGTGTTGTTCGAGCGCAATGGCTTCGACCAGTTGGTTCAGGTAGCCGGGCAGTAATTTGCCTTTCTCGTCCTGGGTCAGGAACGTGCCAATGTCGCCAGGATAGGCGTTGATCAGCTGCATCGCCTTGCCGAGACCTTGAGCCTTGCTGCTGCGCAGTTTGCGCGAGACCAGGTCTGCCGAGATGTTCACGCTGTTGAGCACGTTGCCGACGTTGTGCAACACATTGGTAGCGATCTCGGCCATGCCAGCCAGGCGTGCGGTATCGAGCAGTTCACTCTGGGTATCCTTGAGCTCGCGGGTGCGTTCTTCGACCCGGTGTTCGAGGTCGTCATTGGCGGTTTGCAGGGCTTTGTTGACGCGGTTGATCACCGTGAAACTGCGCATCAAGTGAATCGCCATGTACACCAGCAACATCACCAACAGCACGGAAAACACCAGCATGTAGAAGTGGTAGCGCTGATCGATCGCGACGGCCTGCTGTTGATCCTTGTTCAGCAGGTCGGTGATGTCGTCCAGCCGTTCGGCCACGGGAATGGCTTCGATGTTTTCCAGCAAGCGGTTGACCACCGGCTGTTCCCGCAGGATCAGCGCGACGTGATTGCTCAGGATATCGATCGGACGGTGGAACTCCTCCGGCAGGCTCAACTTGTTCACGCTCAGTTTGTTCAGGCCCACCAGGATGTCGGCGGCTTTGTCATCAGAGGTGACCTGGGCAAATTCCAGGCCGCTGAGCAGCAGGTCATAGGTGTCGGTGGCAATGTTTTGCAGCTGCAGTTTGTCGCTGTCCAGCAACTGGGCAAGGGGTTGCTGAATGTCATCTTCGGCGGTCGGCAGAAACGCCAGGGAGTTGCGCAAGACGGCATTGTGCGATTTGAACTGTTCCACCAGCCGGGACTTTTCCTCGAAAGCGCTCAGATAGGCATCATGGCTGGCGCGCCAGAGGGGGGAATCGTTGCGGCCGTGACTGGACTCCATCGTGTCGAACCGCTCCCACAACTGAGTCATCTCGGTCAGCGGCGTGACCAGGGGATCGTAGTTGTGGTTGGTGTCTATCCGGGCCTTGAGGATTTCCGTTTCCCATTGCGCGTTCAGCTGTTTCATCCGGGAAATCAGATACCGGGACTCGGTGTAGGTCAGCGTTTGGTTCGAGCTGGATTTGAGGTACAGAAACAACAGCATCGAGGCCAGTAACAGCGCCGCGATGCCGAGGAGTGCCAGGCTGCTGCGATGGGACATTTTCATAAGGGTTTGCCTTCCCATTCACCGGTCAGGGTCTTGAGGAACTGGATGATCAGGCCCTTGTCGTCTGCGGAGGGGATGCGTCCCAGCTGAAAGGTGAACATCACGTCCACGGCGTCCTCGAGGGTTTTGGCCGAGCCGTCGTGAAAGTACGGCGCGGTCACGGCGACGTTACGCAGGCTTGGGACCTTGAACACGTTGCGGTCCTCTTCGTCCTTGGTCACCAGATAGCGCCCCAGGTCGGTTTCGGTCGGGTTACCCCGCATCTTGAAGTAATCACCCATCACGCCGAACTTCTGGAACATGTTGCCGCCGATGTTGACGCCTTGATGGCAGGTGATGCAGCCGTAATCCTTGAAGCGTTGGTAACCGTATTTTTCTTCGATCGTGAGGATGTCGGTATTGCCTTTCAGGTATTGGTCGAAACGCGAGTTGGCACTGAGCAGCGTGCGCTCGTAGGCGGCCAGGGCATTTTGCACATTGGGCTGGGTCACGCCGTCCGGGTAGGCGTCGGCAAATGCGCGGTGATACGCCGGATCGGCCGACAAGGTCTGCACCACGTGTTCCCAGTTGCTGCCCATCTCACTGGGGCTTTGCACCACGGTGTGGACCTGGGTTTCCAGGGTGTCGGCGCGACCGTTCCAGAACTGTCGGAAGTTCAGGCTGGCATTGAATACGCTGGGGGTGTTGATTGTCACAGGCTGGCCGTTGAAGCCAATGGAAAATGCCTTGTCATCGGCGCCACCGTTTTCCAGGTGATGACAGCTGGCGCAGGACAGGCTGTTGTTGACCGACAATCGGGTCTCATTGAACAACTGGCGACCCAGTTCGACGCGCTGCGGGTTTTGTTCTGGAGCGGCCGGCAGCGGTTTGAGTGGTTCATTCAGCGGCTCGCAGACCGCGCCCGCACTGAGTCCGAGCAAAGGCACCAGCAGCAGGCAGTACAGCAATGGCGACATCTTATGATTCCTTGGCGGATGGCCGAAGCGTCGCTTCATATCGGTCAGGTGGCTGCGAACGGGGGAGACTTCACCGACGTCATGTACTGCACAAAGGCGTCCGGCTCGACGGCTTTGCTGAAGTAATAACCCTGGCCTTCCTCGCATTGATGAGCCTTTAGAAAATCCAGTTGTTCGAGGGTTTCCACCCCTTCGGCGATGATGGTCAGCTTGAGGCTTTTGCCCAGGCTGATGATCGCGCTGACCAATGCCGCATCGCTGCTGTCGCGGGTCAGGCCGCGAATGAACGACTGGTCGATTTTCAGCACGTTGATGGGGAACCGTCGCAGGTAACTCAGGCTGGAATAACCGGTGCCGAAGTCGTCGATGGCCAGCCGCACACCCAAGTCTTTTATGCGGTTCAGGGCGGAGACGGTGGCATCGACGTTCTGCATCAACACCCCTTCGGTGATTTCCAGTTCCAGCAATGAAGGGTCCAGGCCGGTTTGTTCAAGGACTTGTTCAATGCCTTCGACGAAACCTCGCTGGCGAAAATCGATGGCCGATACGTTCACCGACATGCACAGCTTGGGCAGGCCCGCGGCCTGCCAGGCGCAGGCTTGACGACAGGCCTGGGCCAGTACCCATTTGCTCAACGGCACGATCAGGCCGCTGTCTTCGGCGACACCGATGAAGTCAGTCGGGTAAACCAGGCCATGCCCGGGTTTGAGCCAGCGGATTAAGGCTTCGGCACCCACCACCTGACCCGTGCCGAGGTCGAGCTTGGGCTGGTAATGCAGCACAAATTCGTCGCGCTCCAGTGCCAGGCGAATCCCTGTTTCGATGCTTTGTTGATCCCGGGCGCGCTGGTTCATTTCGTCGAGGAAGAAGCTGAAGTCGTTCGGGCCGATTTCCTTGATATTGCGCATCGCGGTTTCGGCTTTCTTGATCAGCGCGATGGCATCGAAGCCGTCATCGGGATAAATGCTGATGCCCAGGCTGGCGGTCACGCTCAGGTCATGGCCGGCGATGTGCTGGGGAGCGCGAATGGCGCTCAGGATTTTTTCGGCGATGCCTTTGGTTTGTTGCGGGTGGCGGATATCGGCCAGGATCACCACGAACTCGTCAGAGCCATAGCGAAACACCGAGTCGGACTCGCGCACCGTAGCCACCAGGTTCTGCCCGACCCGTTTGAGCATTTCGTCACCGGCCGGGTGCCCCAATGCATTGTTGATGCGCTTGAAGCGGTCAAGGCCCACAAACATCACCGCCAATTGCTTGTCATGGCGGCGGGACAATGCCAGGGACTGGTTCAGCCGATCACCGAGCAGTGTGCTGTTGGGCAGCTCGGTCAACACGTCGTATTGCAGCAGGTGAGACACCTTGAGCAGTTCGTGGACGCGTGCCTCGATGGTCTGCTCCAGGCTTTGCACTTTCGTCTCGGCGTCCTGGGTCATCTGCCATTTCCAGGTCAGGGCGCTGGCCATCTGGCGGATTTCCACACTGTCGAAGGGTTTTTTCAACACCAGCAACTGGTCGCCGTACTCGAGTCGTTCGGCCATTTCTTCCCAGCTGTAATCCGAAAAGGCCGTGCACAGGGCGATTTGCAGATGCGGGTCGACCTTCCAGAGTTGTTCGACGGTTTCCAGGCCGTCCCAACCCGGCGGCATGCGCATGTCGGTGAAGGCCATCGCGTAGGGGCGACCCTCGGCCTGGGCGCGCTTGACCAGTTCGAGCGCTTCCTGGCCCTGATAGGCCGAGTCGAGCTGGAACGTCAGCCGGTCAGACTTGGGCGTGCCGAACAGCGTTTCTTCAGTGCCGGCCAGGGACTGCTCGTCTTCGGTGTCGGGACCGAGGATTTTGCGAAAGTCCTGATGGATCGAGGGCGTGTCATCGATGATCAGGATGCGCCGGTTGGTCTGCACGGAGGACGTTTTCATCCCTTGTCCTCCGTGGAGTGTGGGTTGTCCCGGATCGGTCCGGTTTGAAAGCTGGCGGGCATGATGCTGCCGGCTTTGAGCAAGCGAGCGGCTTGTTGGCTGCTGACCGCTTTGCTGAAGAAGTAACCCTGTGCGTTCATTGGCGAGCCTGTGGCCATCAGCGAACTACGCTGTTCCTGGGTTTCGACACCTTCAGCAATGATTCCGATCCCTACTTCTCGAGCGAAATTGATGATGGCGCGCAATGTGTTGGCGCAAGCCGGATCCCGGGCCGCGGTGTCGATAAACTCCTGGGCGAGTTTCAGGTGATTGACCTGGTAAGTCTTGAGGTAGTCGAACGAGGAATATTCGGTGCCGAAGTCGTCGATGGCGATCTTCACCCCCAGCTCACGCAGGCGCGGCAGCACGTCGTTGTGGGTCCACTTGGTCTGGGCCAGGGTCGCTTCGGTGACATCGAAACGCAGGTCCCAGGGGCACAGTTCATAGCGCGCGGTGGTGCGCAGTACGTCATAGATCAGCTCGGGACCACTCTTGAGCTGGGCCAGTGACAGCTTGATGGCAATGACCGGCGGCGCCATGCCTTCATCGCGCCACTGGCGCATTTGCTGGCAGGCGCGATCCAGTACCCAGTGACCGAGGGCGATAATGGCGCCGGTTTTTTCCGCCGCCGGCAAGAACGCCGGTCCTTCCAGCAAGCCGCGTTCGGGGTGATTCCAGATGACCTGGGCTTCCATGCCGAGGATTTTGCCGCTGCTCAGTTCCACTTCGGGCCAGTAATTGAGCTCTAGCTCTTCATGCTTGATGGCGTCTTTCAAGTCGCTGGCGATGGTCATGCGTTCGACCACCTCCTGATTGATCTCCTCGGAATAGAAGTGGTACTGGTTTCGGCCTTGTTCCTTGGAGCGGTAGAGCGCCATGTCAGCCTGGCTTAGCAGACCGTCGGCACTGGTAATGAGCGGCGAGTAGCTGCTGATGCCGATGCTCACGGAAACGCGCACGTCGTTGCTGGCGAGCAAGTAGGGCAGCACCAGGGCATCGCGGACCTTGGCGGCCAGCGCCGCGGAATGAGTCGGGTCGCTGACGTCCAGTTGCAGGATGGCGAACTCGTCGCCGCCGAGGCGCGCGACCACATCGTTTTCCCGCACGCAGGCCTTGATGCGTCGGGACACCTCTTGCAGCAACAGGTCGCCCACCGGATGACCGAGGGTGTCGTTGATCCGTTTGAAGTGATCCAGGTCCAGGTAGAACATCGCGAACGGTGTGGCCCCCCGACGGGCGGCGGCGAACGCCTGGTGCAAGCGCTCGATCAGGGTGGCCCGGTTGGCCAGCCCGGTCAGTCCGTCGGTGCGGGCCAGCAAGGCGATTTTCTCTTCGGCGACTTTGCGCTCGGTGACGTCGATGATGATGCCTTCGACTTCCAGCAAGCGTCCTTCATCGTCGCGCACCGGGATATAGCGGTTCTCCACCCAGCGCCAGGCACCGTCGCCGGTGCGCATGCGGAACTCGATGGAGGCTCCCGCCGCGTGACGGTCCAGCACTCGAGCCATCGCCGTGTCGACTTTCGGTTGATCGTCGGGATGAATCAGCTCCCGGGCCCAGTTGGCCGAGGCGACCAGGTTCGCCGCGACGTGACCGTACTTGGTGATGTTGTGGGAGATGTACATCAGCGGAAACGAGGGTTCGCCGCGCAGGCGATACAAGATGGTCGGGCTGTTCTGCACGATGATGTTGGCATCGGACAGCTCCCGGGTGCGTTCCTCGACCGCCTGCTCCAGCAACGACATCTTCAGCGCCGCGTCTTCGGTCATCTGCCATTTGGCGGTCAGGGCACTGGCTATCTGACGGATTTCAATGGCGTCGAAGGGTTTTTTCAGAATCAGCAACCGATCGCCCAGCTCCAGGCGTTCATCGATGTCTTCCCAGGAATAGTCGGAATAGGCGGTGCACAGGGCCACTTGCAGCTTGGGATCGACCTGCCACAACCGTTCAATGGTTTCCAGACCGTCCCAGCCCGGCGGCATGCGCATGTCGATGAACGCCAGCGCGTAGGGCAGGTCGTTGGCCAGTGCTTGCTCGACCTTGCGCAGGGCTTCAAGGCCCTGAAACGCCGAATCGAGCACGAAGCTTTGCAGTACTGCCGTCGCTTGCATCCCGAACAGGGCTTTTTCGGCGTTGGTCAGGTCTTCGTCATCGATTGATGGCGGACTGAGGATCTTGATGAAGTCCGCATGGATCGAAGCGGTGTCGTCGACGATGAGAATCCGACGATTGGTTCGCGCCAGCAGCGTACTCATAAGCGTACGGCCGGAACGGATGCAGTGCGGTGTGATGTACTCATAGGGGCATCCTTTCCCTGATCACGTGGCCATGCGTTACAAATAATGGATCCGAGTGAATGCAGCATAGTCTCCTGTACAGCACTTCGCCTACCCGACTGAAACGAATCATTTCCAGAACAAGTGTGCAAAATCATCTAGCCTGTATCTCAGGCGTGGCCAAAGGGGATTGTTTGGCTGCGACTTGACGCACGATGTACCCGCTTCGCTTGAGGTTATGCCATGGAAGAGCAACTCCCCCCCACGATCACCGATAGACCCAGGGTGTTACTGGTCGACGATGAGGAATCGATCCTCAACAGTTTGCGTCGACTTTTACGCGGCCAGCCCTACGAAGTGTTATTGGCCACCAGCGGTGCCCAGGCGCTGGAAATCATGGCGCTCGAGCCCGTCGACCTGGTGATGAGCGATGCGCGTATGCCCAATATGGACGGTGCGACGCTGCTGGCGCACATTCACCAGCACTATCCCGATACGCTGCGCATTTTGTTGACCGGGTACGCCGACCTGACAACGATCGTCAAAGCCATCAACGAAGGCCAGATTGACCGTTACATCAGCAAACCCTGGCACGATGAGGAATTGCTGCTGACGTTGCGACAGTCGCTGGCCTACCAGCACTCCGAGCGTGAACGGTTGCGCCTGGAACGCGAGACGTGGCATCGCAACGAAGAATTGAAGGTCTTGAACGCGACCCTGGAAAAACACGTCGCGGCTCGTACTTCCGAGCTGCAGCAGACCGCCGACATGCTCGACCTGGCGTACGAAGAGCTCAAACACAGCTATGTCACCGGCACCGAGGTGTTCTCGTTGCTGGCCAACCTGCGCTTGCCGCCTGCCAAGCAGACGAACCGGCAAATCATTGAACTGGTGCGTGTGTACTGCAAACTCCACGGCGTGGACGAGGGCAGCACCCGCGACCTGACCATGGCCGCAGCGCTCTACAACATCGGCAAGCTGAGCTGGACCGACAGCATGATAAGTGCGCCATCGGACCTGCTGCACCACACCGATCGCGAGCGCTATCGCGGTTATCCGAAGCAAAGCGAATCGTTGCTGATGACCCTCGACCCGATGAAGGATGCGGCGCGCTTGATCCTTCACCATCAGGAGCGCTGGGATGGCAGCGGGTTCCCCGACCGGCTCAAGGGCGAGGCGATTCCGCTCGGATCGCGCTGGCTGAAACTGGCGGTGGATTTCATCGAGTTGCAGCGCGGACTGATCCTTGAGCGCCAGATGAACAGCGATGAAGCGCTGGTCTATATCCGACAGTACGCCGGGCGACTGTATGACCCGGATCTGGTCGAGGACTTCATTCAGGTCTGCGCCGCGTACCTGAGCGACGTCTCGCTGGCCGATCCGACGGTCAAAGTGCTGACCACCCGGGACCTGGCTGCTGGCATGCTGCTGGCACGCAACCTCAATGCCGATAACGGCATGTTGCTGCTCAACGCGGGCAAGGTGATGAGTGGGCCGCTGATAGAGAAGCTGATCGCTTTCGAGGCGATGGAAGGGGCGAAATACAGCATTTTCGTGAAAGTGCCGGAGGAAGTGGAGGGCGTGACTCTTGGGGCGCTGGAGACTGCTCAGCCGCAGCACTGATCCGCTGTATGAGCGAGCTTGCTCGCGATGCTGACGACGCATTTTTTCAGGTTTACCGCGTCATCGTTCATCGCGAGCAGGCTCGCTCCCACAAAGGGCGCTGTCGTGCTTTGCAGGGGAATTTCGGGGTGACGCAGAACCCGTGCCCATGTGATCCTTTACGCCTTTCATCCCAGGCACTTTTACATTCATGACGCTTTTATCCGCCGCTTCCCCCCGCATCATCCGCATTGCTGCCGCCCTGTTGATCGGTCCCGACGGTCGCACTTTGCTGGTGCGCAAGCGCGGCACCGCAGCGTTTATGCAACCCGGTGGCAAGATCGAGCCCCATGAGCAACCGGTCCAGGCCCTGGCCCGTGAACTGGAAGAAGAATTGGGCCTGCGCATCGACCCCGCCCGCGCGCAGTATCTGGGACCGTTTTCGGCTCCGGCCGCCAACGAGCCGGGCTATGTGGTCCAGGCCGAACTCTTTCAGCTGAGCATCGACGCAGACGTGTCGCCTGCCGCCGAGATCGAAGAGGTGCGCTGGATTGATCCGGCCACCGACGGCGATCTCACACTGGCGCCATTGACACGGGACCTGATCCTGCCGTTTTATCGAGCTTCGCTGACCGCGACCACCTGATCATTCACGGACTAGGATTGCCCCCATGATCCCGCTACAAGACTTGCTGATTTTCGCTGCCGCCGCACTGTTGATGGTACTGACGCCGGGGCCGAACATGATCTACCTGATTTCCCGCTCGATCTGTCAGGGGCGCAAGGCCGGCGTGACCTCGTTGCTTGGCGTAGTCGCGGGATTTTTCGTGCATTTGTTTGCCGCCGCCGCTGGCTTGACGGCGGTGTTTCTGGCCGTGCCGATGGCCTATGAAGTGCTCAAGTGGGCGGGCGCGCTGTACCTGCTGTGGCTGGCCTGGCAGGCCATCAAACCCGGCGCGCGTTCGCCGTTCGAAGCGCAGCAATTGCCGCCGGACTCGTCGCGCAAACTGATCACCATGGGCTTTCTCACCAGTGCGCTGAACCCGAAGATCGCGGTGTTTTACCTGTCGGTGTTTCCGCAATTCATCACCCCTGAGCACGGTTCGGTGTTCACCCAGAGCATCGTGCTGGGCCTGACCCAGATCAGCGTCAGTTTCAGCGTCAATCTGCTGATCGCGATGTTTGCGGCGGGCATCGCGTCCTGGTTCGTCAACAACCCGTCCTGGCTGGCGGTGCAACGCTATTTCATGGGCTTTGTCCTGTCAGCGCTGGCGGTGCGACTGATGCTTGAGCAGCGGCGGATGGCTTGACCATGTGGATTGAGCGACTGGATGCCAGCCATGCCCTGGACTATCGCGCCCTGATGCTTGAAGCCTACGACCTGCACCCGCAGGCGTTCACCTCAAGCGTGCGCGAGCGCGCCACGATGCCGCTGAGTTGGTGGGAGTCGCGCCTGACCGGCAAGCTGGAGGTGGTGTTCGGGGCGTTCGAAGAGGGCAAGCTGGTGGGCATCGTCGGCCTCGCCTTCGAACCTCGGCAAAAGGCCTAGCACAAGGCAACGCTGTTCGGCATGTACGTGTCCGGCAAAGTCCGGCAGCGCGGCTTGGGTTATCGTCTGGTGCAGACGGCACTGGCCGAGGCGCAGAACCATGAACGCCTGAAGCTGATCCAGCTGACCGTCACCGCCGGCAATGAGGCGGCGTTCAACTTGTACCAGCGCTGCGGCTTCATTCAGTTCGGCCTCGAACCGATGGCCGTGCGCGTCGGCGAAGACTACTTCGACAAAATCCACATGTGGCGAGAACTCTGAACCCACCGCAATGATCGTTCCCACGCTCTGCGTGGGAATGCATCCTCTGACGCTCTGCGTCAGTTCGTGAAGCGGAACGCGGAGCGTCCCTGGCGGCATTCCCACGCGGAGCGTGGGAATGATCGCTAGCGCTAGCGGACGGCGCTGACCCCGTCCAGGGTCGAGAACGACGTGTCCTTGGCCGTCAGCAAGAAATCGCGCATGTACGGCGCATCCAGCATGTCTGCGCGAATCCCCGCATACAGCGTCGCAAACAATCCCTTCTCGCCCAGTCGCTTGGCCTTCACATAGCCGCGTGAGCTGTATTCATGCAGCGCCCAATGCGGCATCCCGCACACGCCGCGCCCGCTGGCCACCAATTGCATCATCATCACCGTCAGTTCCGAGGTGCGGACCTGCGCCGGTTCGATGTCGGCGGGTTCCAGGAAGCGGGTGAAGATGTCCAGTCGATCGCGTTCCACCGGGTAGGTGATCAGCGTTTCCGTGAGCAGGTCTTCCGGAACGATGTAAGCCTTGCTCGCCAAACGGTGCTGGTTGGCCACCGCGAGCATCGCTTCATAGGTGAACAACGGCACATAGGTGATCCCGGCCAGTTCCAACGGATCGGAAGTCACCACCAGGTCCAGATCGCCCCGGGCCAGGGCCGGCAGCGGGGCGAAGGAGAAGCCCGAAGCCAGGTCCAGCTCGACTTCCGGCCAGGCATCGCGGAACTGGTCGATGGTCGGCATCAGCCACTGGAAACAACTGTGGCACTCGATCGCCATGTGCAAGCGTCCCGCCGTACCGCCCGCCAGGCGCGCGATATCACGTTCGGCACCACGCAGCAGCGGCAAGGTCGCGTCGGCCAGTTGCAGCAGGCGCAAACCGGCACTGGTGAAACGCACCGGTTTGGTCTTGCGCACGAACAGTGGCATGCCCATGCGCTCTTCCAGTTCCTTGAACTGGTGGGACAGGGCTGACTGCGTCAGGTGCAGCCGGTCGGCGGCGTCGACCAGGCTGTCGGCTTCGCGCAAGGCGTGCAAGGTCTTCAGGTGACGGATTTCAAGCACCGGATTGCTCCATGAGGAAAACTTGTGATGAACACGAAAAGGTTGAGTTTGTCTCATGTTGGGTTGGCTGTCGACAATAGCGCCATGTTTTACAGCCTCTTTATAGGAACAAACTCATCATGGCTCTGGCGCACACACTTGGTTTCCCCCGCATCGGCGCGGACCGCGAATTGAAAAAAGCCCTCGAATCCTACTGGAAGGGCGATCTGGACCAGGACGCGCTGAACAGCGTCGGCCGCCAATTGCGCGCCAGCCACTGGCAATTGCAGAAAGACGCCGGCATCGACCTGCTGCCCGTCGGCGACTTCGCCTGGTACGACCAGGTCCTGACCCATTCACTGACCTTCGGCGTGATTCCCGAGCGCTTCGACAGCGCCAAGGATGCCCAAGGCCTGCCGACCCTCGACACCTTGTTCGCCATGGCCCGTGGCGCCACGGCAGCCTGCTGCGGCAGCGAACACGGCACCGCGCAATACGCCCAGGAGCTGACCAAGTGGTTCGACACCAACTACCACTACCTGGTCCCGGAATTCAGCGCTGATCAACAATTCAAACTGAGCTGGGAACAGCTGTTCGACGAAGTCGACGAGGCCAAAGCGCTGGGTCACAACGTCAAACCGGTGATCATTGGCCCGCTGACTTACCTGTGGTTGGGCAAAGCCAAGGGCAACGACTTCGACAAGCTCGAATTGCTCGAACGTCTGCTGCCGGTCTACAACGAAATCCTCGGTCGCCTCGCCGCGCAAGGCGTGGAATGGGTGCAGATCGACGAACCGATCCTGACCCTCGACCTGCCGCAAGCCTGGAAAAACGCCTTCGAACGCGCCTATCACATCCTCCAGTACTCGCCACTGAAGAAGCTTGTGGCGACCTACTTCAGTGGCCTGGAAGACAACCTCGGGCTGGCCGTTGGCCTGCCGGTGCAAGGCCTGCACATCGACGCCGTGCGTGCGCCGGATCAACTCGGCCAGGTGCTGGATCGTCTGCCGACCTACAAGATTCTTTCGGTCGGGCTGGTGAACGGCCGCAACGTCTGGCGCTGCGAGCTGGAGCAAGTCCTGTCACAACTGCAATTCGCCCAGGAGCGCTTCGGCGACAACCTGTGGGTCAGCAGCTCCTGCTCGCTGCTGCACAGCCCGGTGGACCTGGAACGCGAAGACAAACTCGACCCTGAGCTGAAATCCTGGCTGGCCTTCGCCGTGCAAAAGTGCGGTGAAATCGCCGTGCTGCGCGATGCCCTCAACGATCCGCAGTCGCCCAAGGTGCAAGCCGCACTCGCGCAAAGCCGTGCCATTGCAGCCAGCCGTGCCGAGTCGCCGCGTATCCACAAAGCCGACGTCCAGGCACGCCTCAACGCCATTGGCGCAGCGGACAGCCAGCGCCAGTCGCCGTTTGCCAAACGCATTACGCAGCAACAGGCGCGCTTGCAACTGCCGGCGTTCCCGACCACCACTATCGGCTCGTTCCCGCAAACCGGTTCGATTCGCCTGGCGCGTCAGGCCTTCAAGCAAGGCAAGTTGTCGGCCAACGATTACACCGACGCCATGCACAGCGAAATCCGCCACGCCGTGCAAATCCAGGAACGCCTGGGCCTGGACGTGCTGGTGCACGGTGAAGCCGAACGCAACGACATGGTCGAATACTTCGCCGAGCAACTGGACGGCTACCTGTTCACCCGTTTCGGCTGGGTCCAGAGCTACGGTTCGCGCTGCGTCAAACCGGCGATCATCTACGGCGACCTGAGCCGTCCGAACGCCATGACCGTCGACTGGATCACCTACGCGCAAAGCCTCACCGACAAGGTCATGAAAGGCATGCTCACCGGTCCCGTGACCATGCTGATGTGGTCATTCCCGCGCGAAGACGTGTCGCGCAAAATCCAGGCGCAGCAGTTGGCATTGGCCCTGCGTGACGAAGTGGTCGACCTGGAAGCCGCCGGCATCAAAATTGTGCAAATCGACGAAGCCGCCTTCCGCGAAGGCTTGCCGCTGCGCCGGGCGCAATGGCAGGAATACCTCGATTGGGCGGTGGAAGCATTCCGCCTGAGCGCCTCGGGTGTGCGCGATGAAACCCAGATCCACACCCACATGTGCTACAGCGAATTCAATGACGTGATCGAAGCCATCGCGGCGATGGACGCTGACGTCATCACCATCGAAACCTCACGCTCGGACATGGAACTGCTGGAGGCGTTCGAAGCCTTCGACTACCCGAACGACATCGGCCCTGGGGTTTATGACATCCACTCGCCACGGGTGCCGGACACTGCCGAGATGGTCAAGTTGATGAGCAAAGCGGTGAAGCGGATTCCGGCAGAGCGGTTGTGGGTGAATCCGGATTGCGGGTTGAAAACCCGGGCGTGGCCGGAGACTGAGGCGGCGTTGGTGAACATGGTGGCGGCGGCGCGGCAGTTGCGTAGTCAGTTGGCCTAAGGACGCCATCGCGAGCAGGCTCGCTCCCACATTTTGATCGTTCCCACGCTCTGCGTGGGAATGCCTCAAGGGACGCTCCGCGTCCAGTGACGCGGAGCGTCACGGGCTGCATTCCCACGCAGAGCGTGTGAACGATCTTCTGTCCGGAGATGACCACTCGGCAATCTTCATCAAACTGTCACGTAACTGTGGCAGCGCGCTTGATCAAACTTCA
Source organism: Pseudomonas sp. IT-P294 (assembly GCF_949767865.1). Classification (NCBI taxonomy): domain Bacteria; kingdom Pseudomonadati; phylum Pseudomonadota; class Gammaproteobacteria; order Pseudomonadales; family Pseudomonadaceae; genus Pseudomonas; species Pseudomonas sp. IT-P294. The sequence continues at coordinate 280,341 of NZ_CATKQW010000044.1, forward strand.
TCAGACTCGCGCTCTACTGGGGTTCTGCGTTTTGGTGTTTTTTCATGCGTGTATTCATTTTTCTGGCCGCTCTGTTGTTTGGCCTGCCGTCTTTGGCGGCGTCTCGTTGCGACGTCAATGTTCCAACCGAACATGCCGATCTGGCGCAGGTGAGCCTGGCGTACCAGAGCATCGGCCGTGCTTCCGACCCTGCGTTATTGCTGGTGATGGGCCTGGGTGGGCAGTTGATTCACTGGCCGGACGAGGTGGTGGTCGCGTTGTGTCAGCAGGGTTTTCGGGTGATTCGTTATGACAATCGCGATGTCGGCCTCTCCACCTGGCGGCAAGCGCCTGCGGACGCCAACCTGACCTTTGAAGTGCTGCGCTACAAACTCGGGTTGCCGGTGTCGGCGCCTTACACCCTGACAGACATGGCGGACGATGCCTTTGGCCTGATGGACGCATTGCACGTCGATCAATTCCACGTGTTGGGCGCGAGCATGGGCGGGATGATTGCCCAGCACATGGCGGCGATGGCGCCGCAACGGGTCGAGAGCCTGACCCTGATCATGACCAGTTCCGGAGCCGAAGGCTTGCCGGCGCCGAGTGCGGCGCTGTTGCAGTTGCTCGCCCGCCGAAGCGCGCCGAGTCGTGAAGTGGCGCTGGAACAGCAGGCCGATTTGCTGGCGGCGCTGGGCAGTCCGTCAGTGAGTGATGATCGCCAAGTGTTGCTGCATCAGGCGGCGCTGTCTTATGACCGGGCGTTCAACCCCGAAGGCGTGAAGCGCCAGATCATGGCAATCCTCGCCGAGCGCAGCCGCGTGGAACTGCTCAACCAACTGCGAGTGCCGACACTGGTGGTGCACGGTACGGCCGATCCTTTGTTGCCGGTGATGCATGGCGTGCACCTGGCGGCGCATATCCGCGGCAGTCAGTTGAAGCTGATTCCGGGGTTGGCGCATCGCTTCCAGGAAGCGTTCAAGGCGCCGTTGCTGGCGGCGGTGTTGCCGTATTTGCAGGCGCACCGTGAAGACAGGTCGCATTGGGCGCAGATTGATCCGGTGGTGGCGCCGAACCTGCTCTAGCCCGTACCCAAACGACTTCCGGACAATAAACCCCGCTGGCCGGATAACGGTCAGCGGGGTTTTATTGCTTAAGACATCTTGCTCACAGCCGCCCATGCCATGTCGTAATCGTTGCCGTTGCCACTGGGTTGGCCGCTGTCGAGATAGAGGATTACCTCGGGTGTGGTCGCAATGAAATACAACTCAAGAACAATAAAGTTAAAGGAGGTTATCGTCAGATACGCCGATGCAGCACCCGTGCTGGTCCGCAAGCGAAGTACCGGATAATCAAAATGGCCATCCATTCGGGCTACGGCAAACTGGTACCGATAGCTGACCCCCGGTTGCAGGTTGGAATACGATTTTTGCAGCACCACACCGTGTGATGAGTTCGTATAGGTGTAGTTGTTCAGCGCGTAATAGTTTCTCCCGGCGCCCACGTAAAATGTAAAGTCCCGCGCGCTTCCCGCACCGCCCCAGACCCAGCCTTGCAAGTCCACGTATTTGAAGTCCGAAGTATCGCCCAGCAATCCTTGCTGGACGGTGAAAGTGTGCGGTAGCGATTGTTTAGTGCCGTCGATCGTGCGTGCTGTGATGACATGACTGGTCACCGCAAACCCTCGCGCAGGCACTACCCATCCGCCATTGTCAGAGACCGGGAAGCGCCCGAGACTGGCGCCGTTATCATAGACCTCGACCTGCTGTCCCGGCGTTGCGCCACCTTGAATAATGATGTTGTTCTGGTAATAAGTGGCGCCGTTATTGGGTACCAGGCGGCCACCTGCCGTGACGGAAGTAATGGTGGGTGTCTGCGCTTCCTGCACTGTAAAGGCCCAAATAGCGGAGGGCCGATTGGTACCGGGGGTCTGCACGGTGAAGCTGTGCGAGCCCGGTGCCAGGGTGGTGATGGTGTATGACCAGCTGCGCCCGTCGGTGGAGGTTGGTGTGGCGACAATCATGCCGTGGTCGCGAAGTTCTACGGGGACACTCACCCCGGCGGGGCCCGTCAGTGTTGCGCGGGTGGCAAAAGTCTCGCTGTTGCGCGCAATGTCGATGCCGTTGGCGTCTTTGACTGCCGTGATGTCAGGGTTTGGAATCGGTGACCCAATGTTCAATAGCAGCCGTTTCGAGACCTGTTGGGTATGGGTGAAGGGGTTGGTGACGGAATAGACCAGCTCCACGGTGTTGTTACGATTGGCCACCAGCTTCTCGAAGGGCACGGTTCGCGTAAGGTCCACGCCTACCATTTCAGGTGTCAGCTCTATGGGCACTGACGACCAGGAGTCTTGCGGGTTGGCCCCGATGAAATAGAGCCTGATGATGTGCAGGGCGCGCATGCCGGGATAGGGTTCGATGGTGACGCCGGCACCCTGCGGCACATCTTCGGGGATCAACACGTCGTCTTTCGCGTCGTGGACTACCGGTGGCGGTAATTCACTCAGGATGTCGCCAATTTGCAGCACCAGAATTTCAGAGTTCACGTCTTCAGTGTCAGCGCGTCTGACGGTATAGGAGACCAGCACTCTGGCCCCGTGCCAATCTTGAATATGGTCCTTGGGAATAGTGAACGAGACGTCCCGGTCCACCATCTCCTCGCTGACAGGGCTGGACGTCGGGTAGTAACTCCCCACGATTTCCTGACCAGGATTGTCTGGGTCGGGAATCATGACGTACCAGTCAACGTAAATGATGTCGTCGAGGACGATGGCGCCCGGCTGGCTTTTCACGATCACGTGGGCCGGATCGGTGTCCACTGCAATGGAGCCACCGGCGTCTTCACGCACCTCAGGTGCCGCCAGCTTCAGGGGCATGCCAATCATTTTGGCGTAGGTCGTGCGTGAATAGCGAGGGCTGGCGGGCGTGGTGGCTTGGGTCAGTCTGTAGTCGACTTTGACGAAACCCCGAGCAATCAGATGGACCGGGTAATAGGGAATCATGAACGTGTGAGAACGGGTCGACGCTTCGGGTTCCCATGTCATATCCACGGGGACCTGGCGGCCACCAGCGCTGACTCCCCGCCAGCTCAGAGCCACCACATCCCCCGGGACAAAACTGACCTTCGACGAGAAAATATCGGTTTGTACGTCTTCACCCAGTAGTGCATCGAGGTCGAGTTGTTGTTCGCCGTCCGCCTTGTCGATAATCGGAGGTTCGAGCAGTACAAGAGCAGGATCGAACAGGAAGAACACCGGAGGCGCATCGGCCGAGCTGTGATTGTCCACCACATCCTTGAGGCGATAAGTGAGCAGCAAAGGATTTATGGGGGGAAGGTTTTTGAGGGCGCTTGCAGGAATCGTATATTTAATGGGCTTGCCAACCTGGGTGGCAGTAACCAGAGGTAGTTTGAATTCCGTATCTCTGCTTCCCCACACGATATAAATGGTGGAGTTCTTGCGCATGTTCTCGTAGGCAGGGATGGTGACAGGCAGCCCGCCGTTGTCGTCCAGATAGTCCTTGGTAAGGCCGTTGTCCAGGACGTCCTGTTCCACCTCGATGGGTTGCAGGCCTTGATGGTAAGGCTCCGTCAGGTCTGTATCCGGGCCGCCGGGCAGGGTGGTTTTGATCAGTACCGTCAATGGCGCTGAGCGTTCGTATTCACCCCCGGCATTGCTGATTCTGCGTACGCCGACAAGCAGCTCGCACACGCCGTCGGGCAACTGATCCTGTTTGATGGTAGGGAACAGTCGATTATCCACCTGAGTGGCGCTGACAGTGTCACTGGCAAGCGTGATTGGGTTCCCCTGCGAGTAGGTCGCTTCAATAATCCATTCATCGCCTTGTGACATGTTGAGCCACGGATCGATCGCCGTATTCAGCTCTGTTGGCTGGCCTTTTTCGTCCAGGAACGCGAGTCGATTGATACCATAGACGTCACCCTCATCCGCTGGCAGGTTGTTGATCAATCCGGATATCCAGAGCGGATTGATGCGATTGACTCTGACGTCGCCGGGTTTTGGCAGCGATGCAAGCAAGTCAATTTGCTGTGCTTCGACGAGGGGGCCGGGTGTGCTAAACGTGTTCATGGCGGACGACCTGTGAAGAAGTGGGTAATGGGATTCAATCGATTCGGCGAGTGTTGCCGACCATGAACAGCTGGACGTATTTCGATACTCGGCGCTCGCCGCTGGCGGTGACTTGTGTATACGCCACGTTGGCAAAACCACCGGCCAGGCGCTGGGCCACGGCGTTCGGCACCTCGAATGTCAGCGCTTCCTGCGAGCCGACGGTCAGGGAATCAGTGTGCAACTGGATCAGACCGGCACGAGGCTCGCCTCGCCAGTTGAGCTCCACCACATCAGCGTCGGCAAAGACCGAGGCCGGGGTTGCGACTTTCACGCTGACGGAGTTGGCCCCTAGCGCGGTCATGTAAATGGCGTTGTCCTGATCTGTTCCGCAGACGTGCGGGGCGGGCAGGCGATGTGCGTGATTGGCGTCCTGAATGTCGACCATCAACCCGATGGAATGGTCAGAGGCCATGTTGCCGACCTCGTCTGCTATCCAGTACTGAAGCAAGGCCTGGCCACTGCCGTCGGCCTCGATCATCTCTTTGGAAATCGTGAGTTCGACCGAGCGACCTATCTCGGATTTTAAAACCCGGTGTTCGATGCGCCAGCCGACATATTGAAGCGTCACGGTATCGTTGTGGCGCATGCCTTGCCAGGGCAGCACGGTGACAGTGACGTCCTCTGTACCGTCGATGACAGGCGGATTAATGACGGGGCGTCGCAACAATCTGTGGCCCGGGTACTCCGGTTGTGGGTCGATCCCCCCGGGCAGTTCGGTTTTGACGAACACCTTGAGAGGCCCCGACTCCACGCGATTGATTCGGTAGAACCAGGTACTGAAACCCTCAGGAATGTCATTGACCTGAATTCTTCTCAAGAGCGGCCTGCCGTTATAGTCACTTGGCACTGTGAACCAGGTGATCGGCAGGACGGACGAGGCCGGGGAGCGAATGAACACTTCCACCCGGTCACCGACAAAGACTTTTGTGGGGGGAATAACGATCGCCATGCCGTTGATGTTGCCTCGGGCCAGCGCTCGGTTGATACCGACATCTGCTCCGTCGATTACGGTGAGAGCTGCGGGTATATCAATTCTGCTTTCGCCTACCGTCGAGGTAGCAAACCGGGCCGGGCTGTTCTCCACCAGTAGTTCGTCGATACTCATGATGTCCTCTCGCGGCGCAGTGGTTAGTTGTCCCGTGACTCGGGACGTAGGAGTGGCCAATTAAGGGCTTTGGAGGAGAGAGTGGCTACTGTCAGAACTGACAGGCAAACACTGGTTTTAGACGAACGGTGCTAAACAGGCCGAAAGGGAATCGAGCCCATTGAGTCATTGAGCTTGATGGTGCTGGAAATGCAGCATCGCTGCGGTCTGCCCATTTGGCGGACGACGCACCAGGCCTGATGAATGCGCTGCACGTTGAGCCATTCCATGGGGTAGGCGCGCACATTGGGCGCAGATTGATCCGGTGCCGAGCCCGAATCTCCTGTAACCCCCAATCCAACACTGTGGGAGCGGGCTCGCCCGCGATGGCGGTGTATCAGTCAATGGCTATATCGACTGGTACATTGCCATCGCGGGCAAGCCCGCTCCCACAGTTGGTTTTTGGTGTGAGTGAAATCTTACCCGTCAGTTAGACGGTGCAACCCGGTGGATCGAGATTATCCAGCAGGCGGTTCACCGCCAGTTCACCCAGCATGACCGATTGCTGAATGCCGAGCAGGGTGTTGCGGTGCGTGCCTTCGACCAGCCCCGCAAAATCACTCAGCATCACGCTTGCCGAGGCCAGCGACTCGCAGGCGTTGGCCAGCAGGGTTTCGTTATCGATGTCGGGGGCGATCAGGAAAATGGTGCTGGGTTTGCGTGGGATGGTTTGGGGGATGACCGGTTTGAGGTAGTAATCGAGGGCGCGGTCGGCGGCTTCGTTGAGCTTTTTGGGATCGGTGGATTCGTAGGGGGAAACGTCGTCGGCTTCCGGTGGGTTCGGCGTTGGCTTGAACATTGGATTGGTACTCCTGTTAGTAGAGCTGCAACCTGTCTCGCTACTAAACGGAAGGGTGGCAGCTGTGCGCAAGTTAGTAGACCGGCCACCAACCCAAAACCGGCGCGTCCGAGGACGCCATGCGCACAGCTACCATCGAGTGCAGGCGAATGCCTGACTAGATGACGCTTGTACGTCCGGGTTGGAAAAGCCGGGCTACTAAACCCGATCACTGGGAATCAGTGACACGAACCAAGTTACCGACGGCCCCAAAACCGCACAAGCCGGCGGATTCTGACGTGGTCGTAGGCAACGACGCAAGGCGCTGTAGCTTTCAGGAAGTAACCTTAAACAGAACTAAACACCCCCTTCAAAACACTGAAAATCCCTGTGGGAGCGAGCTTGCTCGCGATGGCGGTGGGGCAGTCAACAACGATGTTGAATGTCAGTCCGCTATCGCGAGCAAGCTCGCTCCCACAAGGGACCTGCGCGCTCCGGCCTTCGGGTGTATCGTTCGAACTTTCCGGCGCGATCCAAGCCTGCGAGGTGAATGATGAGTACCCCCCTGAAAATCGATTTCGTCAGCGACGTGTCCTGCCCATGGTGCGTCGTCGGCCTCTACGGCCTGACCCGTGCGCTGGACGTGCTGCGTGATGAGGTCCAGGCCGAGATCCATTTCCAGCCGTTCGAGCTCAACCCGAAGATGGGGCCTGAGGGGCAGAACATCACCGAACATATCGGCGAAAAGTACGGCTCGACCCCGGAACAGTCGCAGAAAAACCGCGAGATGATCCGCGCCCGTGGCGCCGAACTCGGGTTTGCTTTTCGCACGGACGGCAATAGCCGTATCTACAACACCTTTGATGCCCATCGGCTGCTGCATTGGGCGGGGCTGGAAGGGTTGCAGTTCAATTTGAAGGAAGCGCTTTTCAAGGCGTATTTCACCGATGGCGGCAATCCGTCCGATCAGGGTCAGTTGGCGAAGATTGCTGAAAGCGTCGGGCTGGACCGGCAGCGGGCCGAGGCGATTCTGGATTCGGACGAGTTTGCCAAAGAGGTTCGCGAAGAAGAGCAGTTGTGGCTGTCGCGCGGGGTGAGTTCGGTGCCGACGGTGGTGTTCAACGGGCAATACGCCGTCAGCGGCGGGCAGCCGGTGGAGACCTTTGTCGCGGCGATCCGCCAGATCATGAGCGAAGCCAAAGGCGGCACGGTGACCTGAGCATACGAGATCGTTCCCACGTCGAGGCGTCGAACCGTCCGCGTGGGAATGCCTCAAGGGACGCTCCGCGTCCAGTGACGCGGAGCGTCACGGGCTGCATTCCCACGCGGAGCGTGGGAACGATCAACACGATCAGTGCCAAGGTTCAGCGGACGATTTTGTCGACGTGGATGCCGAGTTTCTTCAAGCGATACCAGAAGCTGCGCTCGGAGATCCCGATCAACTGCGCCGCTGCGGCTTGCACGCCATTGCTCTGCGCCAGTGCCGCCAGAATGTAGGCTTTCTCGACCTCGGCCAGCGCCGCGTCCAGATCCGCCGGCACGTTGCCTTCCATGATTGGCACGCCGCTGCCGCCGGGGTTCGAGGCAAACAGATAAGCCGGCAGGTCTTGCTCTTCAATCACCGCACCGCCAGCGACAATCGTTGCCCGTTCCACGCAATTTTGCAGTTCGCGAATATTGCCCGGCCACGAATAACTGGCCATCGCCTGCAAGGCCTCGGCGCTGAATCCGGTGAACCGCTTGCCCGCCGCGGCGCCCAGGGTGTGCGCAAAATGCCGGGCCAGCGGCGCGATGTCTTCCGCCCGCTCGCGCAGGGCCGGCAGCGGAATCGGGAACACGTTGAGACGGTAATAAAGGTCTTCGCGAAATTCCTTGTTGGCCACCGCGTCCAGCAGGTTTTTGTTGGTCGCGGCAATCACCCGCACATCCACTTTGCGTTCGCGAGGATCGCCCACCGGTTCGATCACCCGTTCCTGCAGCGCGCGCAGGATTTTCGCCTGCAAGGCCAAGGGCATTTCGCCGATTTCATCGAGAAACAGCGTGCCCTGGTCGGCCTGCATGAAACGCCCGACGCGGTCCGCCACCGCGCCGGTAAAGGCGCCTTTGCGGTGGCCGAACATTTCGCTTTCCAGCAAACCCTCCGGGATGGCCGCGCAGTTCACGGCCACGAACGGCTTGTCGGCGCGATTGCCGTGTTTGTGGATCGCCCGTGCAACCATTTCCTTGCCGGTGCCGCTTTCGCCGGTCAGCAGTATCGTCGCGTTGCTGTCGCGCACCGAATCGATGGATTGCAGGACCCGCCGGAATGTCGGGCTGTCACCGATCAAACTGTCGATCTGTTGATGCTCATCGAGTTCGGCGCGCATGCGCTGGTTGTCTTTGAGGATGTCGCGAAATTGCAGGGCTTTGCTGACAGTGATGTCCAGTTCGTCGATGTCGAAGGGCTTGGCGATGTAGTCGAAGGCGCCGTTGCGCATCGACTGCACGGCGTTTTTCACCGTGCTGTAGGCCGTCATGACAATCACCGGCAGCTGTGGGAAACGGCTTTTGATTTCCGCCAGTAATTGCGGGCCGTCCATGCCGGGCATGCGCCAGTCGCTGATCACCAGGTCGATGTCTTCCGCTTCCAGCACCTTGAGCGCGTGCAAGCCATTGCCGGCCGTGAACACCGTAACGCCGTTCTGACTCAAGGCCGATGCCAGCAGGTCGCAGAGCTTGGGTTCGTCGTCGACCACCAGTACGTTATGTGTCATCACTGCCCTCGTCGAAGTCTTTCCCATTGGCCGGAATGTACAGCGTGAAGGTGGTTCCGGCATCTTTTTCACTGACGCATTCGATGCGCCCGTCGTGGTTTTCCATGATCGAGAAGACCTTCGCCAGGCCCAGTCCGGTGCCCGAGGCCTTGGTGGTGACGAACGGTGTGAAAATCCGTTCGAGCATGTCCGGTTCAATGCCCGTGCCGGTGTCCGCCACGCTGATCACGGTAAAGGCGCCATCACGGCGAATGCCCAGGGTCAGTTGCCCACCGTCGGGCATGGCGTCGATGGCGTTGACGATCAGGTTCAGACCGGCCTGTTTGAGCTGGCGCGCATCGGCGTAAAGGGTTGCGCCGGGGGCCTGATCGTCGATGTGCACGTCAATGTGATGGCTGGCCAGTTCCGGAGCGCAGAACCCGACCAGTTCATCGACGAACAGTCGAGCCGGTTCGGTCGAGCGCAGCGGCGCGCTGGGTTTGGCGAAGTCGAGGAAGTCGGTGATCAGGTCGTTGATCCGGCTGACTTCGCTGACCACGTATTCCAGGTGACGCTTATCGGTCTCGGGCAAATCGGCGCGGCGGTGCAACAGTTGGGTCGCGGTTTTGATGATGCCCAGCGGGTTGCGGATTTCATGGGCCAGGCCCATGGCGACTTCGCCCAGGGCGTGCAGGCGGTCGCGGCGGCGCAGCTGCGATTCGAGGTTTTGCAACTCGCCGAGGCGTTCGCTCATGTGGTTGAAGGTGCTGCTCAGTTCCGCCAGTTCATCGCCACCGGTCACCGGCAAACGCTGGCGATAATCCCCGGCAATCACCGCTTGTACGCCTTTGGACAAGCCGCGCAACGGTTGGGTCAGGCGTTGCGATACCAACCAGCCAACGCAGAGAGAGGCGGCCGAACTGAGCAGGAAAATCAGGATGAACAGGTTGCTCTGGTTCACCAGACCCACGAGGCTGGAGTGGCGCAACAGGCCGCTGAAAATGACGCCTTGAAGGTCGCCATTCTCGTTGAAGATCGGCCGATAGATGCCGCTGTAACTGCTGGTGAATTGCTCGGTCGGCTGCTTGGTGGTACGCAGGATCTGCTCGATATTTTCCGGCACGGCTGCCGGGTGATTTTCGAAACGCTGACTGGAGAAGATCTCCGAGAAGTTGTCGCCCTTGGCCAGATACAGACGCAAGTCCAACGAGTGAACGTCGGAGACGCTGGTCAGGAAGCTGTTGTCGAGGTAGGTGGCAATCACCAGTTTGTAAGCGATGCCGTCCTGCTCGTTCTCGAAGGTCGAGACCACTGCGCCGGTGGCGACACCGCCGATTTGCAGGGTTTGCAACACGGCTTTGGGCGCGGTGCTGATTTGCCGGACGATGTCGTCGGCGGCGGTGCTGAACACCACGGCATGGTCGCTGTTGCGCACCAGGGCAACCACGTCGATGCCCATGGAGTCTGCGATGTCGGTGGTCATGCGGTTGTGGCGCGACGAAAACCCACCAACCTGTGGGTGGGTGTAACGCAGAAACAACTGCGCAACCCTGGCGTTGTCACGCAGGATTTCGCTGATTTCGTCTTCGACGATCTTGGTCGACTCTTTCAGCCAGATGCGCACGTTGCTGTCGAAGATCTGCGACAGGGTGGTGGCCGCGAGTTCGGCGGCGATCATGGTCGGGATCACGCTGACCAGCCAGAAGGCCAGGACCAGTTTGCGTTGCAGGCTCCAGCCGGAGAGGGCGAAGGGTCGGGCTTTGGCAGGTCGGTGTTTGGTCATCGGGTTTCGCTTGTCGAAAGCCATGGCGGGTCGGTTCGGTTCGAATCGATAAACAGGTTCACTACAGGATATTGGGTGATGCCTTGGTCAATACAGTAGCCGACATTGCCCCGCCAGTGGCGACCCGTCTACAACCGGGTTCGCCAGGCTGTCAGGCTAACTGCCGATACCCTTCGTTCAGGGGGGGCGGGGCGCAGCGTTGTTGCATGAAACGTTGTGCGATGAAGTCCACGCTCAGTTCGATCACCCGACGGTATTGCAGGTCGACGGTGATCATGTGATAGCAGTCATCCAGCAACACTTTGACCACCGGGCCGCCGAGCTTGCGTTCGACGTAATCGGCGTTCCAGCGACTGGTGATGTCGTCTTCGATGGAGTGCACCACCAACGCAGGCGTGGTGATCGACGGCATGCGTTTTTTCACGACGGCGTTCAGACGATGCAATTCGCGCACAGTGACGCCTTCCATGGTCAGCAAACCGGCCTGGCTGCTTTCGCCTTCCTTCATCTGACGCTCGACGATCGCTCGCAGGCGTTCGTTCTTGATGCCGTAAGGTGGTTTTTCTTCGAAGCTGCACAGGTTCACGCCGAACGGAATTTTCATCAGCAACGGCGTGAGGAACGCCAGTTTGTGGATGCTCCAGCCGTCATAGCGCAGGGTGGTCGAATACAGCATCAACCCTTCGATTTGCCCCGGATGCTCGGCGGCCATGTACATCGACAGGACTGCGCCCATGGACAAGCCACCGACGAATACCCGCTCGTGCTTGCGCCGTACACCGACGAACGTGTTGCGGGCGCTCTCGTACCAGTCTCGCCAGCCAGTGGCTTGCAGGTCGGCGTTGCCACCGCAGTGCCCGGCCAGGGTGGGCACGTAGACCGTGTGCCCGGCTTTCGCCAGGCCCATGGCCACCCGACGGAGTTCCGTCGGGGTGCCGGTGAGGCCGTGGATCAACAGCACCGCGACCTCCCCAGTGCCGAGAACGAAACCGGCGTTGCCTTCGCCAAGATCGATCTCTTCGTGGTTCATCTTTTCATTGCCCGATGCAGCAGACGGTCGAGCAGGGCCAGGCCGAGGTCGATTTCCGGGTAGCTGATTTCCAGCGACGGCGCCAAAGTGATCACGTTCTTGTAGTAACCGCCGACGTCGAGGATCAGGCCCAGGCGCTTGCCGTCGATTTCGATGTCGCCCTTCATGCCTTCGTCGACCATGAAGTCCAGGGTGGCCTTGTCCGGAGTGAAACCATCCGGGCCACAGATTTCGCAGCGCAGCGCCAGGCCCAGGCCATCGACATCGCCGATGATCGGGTAGCGTTTTTGCAGTTCTTTCAGGCCTTCCAGGAAGTATTTGCCCTTGGCCATCACCATCGCGCCGTAATCGACTTCGCTGGTCATTTTGAACATTTCCAGACCGACCGCGGTGCCCAACGGGTTGGACGCGAAGGTGGAGTGAGTTGAACCTGGCGGGAAGATTTTCGGGTTGATCAGTTCTTCTTTAGCCCAGATGCCGCCCAGTGGGTTCAGGCCGTTGGTCAGCGCTTTACCGAAGACGATCACGTCAGGTTTGACGTCGAAGTGCTCGATCGACCACAGCTTGCCGGTACGCCAGAAGCCCATCTGGATTTCGTCTACGACCATCAAGATGCCGTGCTGATCCAGCACTTGCTTGAGTTCGCTGTAGAAGTTCATCGGCGGAATCACGTAGCCGCCGGTGCCCTGGATCGGCTCGACGTAGAACGCGGCATATTCGCTCTGGCCGACTTTCGGGTCCCAGACGCCGTTGTATTCAGTCTCGAACAAACGGGCGAATTGCTGCACGCAATGGCTGCCGTACTCTTCCTTGGTCATGCCTTTCGGGCCGCGGAAGTGGTAAGGGAACGGAATGAAATTGGCACGCTCGCCGAAGTGGCCGTAGCGGCGGCGATAGCGGTAGCTGGAGGTGATCGACGAGGCGCCGAGGGTACGACCGTGGTAGCCGCCTTCGAAGGCGAACATCAGGCTTTTGCCGTTGGTGGCGTTACGCACGACTTTCAGCGAGTCCTCGATGGACTGCGAACCGCCGACGTTGAAGTGCACACGACCGTCGAGGCCGAACTTTTTCTTGGCATCGACGGCGATCATTTCCGACAGCTCGATCTTGCCTTTGTGCAGGTATTGGCTGGCGATCTGCGGCAGGGTGTCGATCTGCTGTTTCAGCGCGTTGTTCAGGCGCGGGTTGGCGTAACCGAAGTTAACGGCCGAGTACCACATTTGCAGGTCGAGGTAAGCCTGGTCTTCGGTGTCCCAGACATAGGAGCCTTCGCAACGGCTGAAAATACGCGGCGGATCGATGTAGTGAACGGTGTCGCCGTAGGAGCAGTACTTGGCTTCTTTATCCAGAAGCACCTGGTCTTCGGGAGTCGCAATTCGGATATCAGACATGATTGAAGAGTTCCTGATTGTTTGACGCGTAGTCAGAAGAGGTTTCAAGCGCGAAAGCGGTAGCGTTGGCTGCGCGGCCGGCCGGCAGTTGGGCCAGCAGGGCCGGAATCTCGGCGAAGCTGTCGAAGCGGGCGAAGGCAATGCCGTTGCGCTCGCAGTGTTCGGCCAGGCGATCCTTGGCGAACACGAAGTCAGCGGAGGAGGCCACGCACATGTCGGACTGGCCATCGCCGATCACCAACACGCGTTTGGTCTTGGGCGTGGACTTGCATTTGCAGTTGCCGGAAGCGGCGCGGCAGGCGTCGCTGGAGTACGGAAAGTCGATGCGCCAGCTATCGTGATCGAGTTGACGCAAGCGGTTGGCGAGGATCGGCAACAGGGTCACGTAGTTGCGCGCGAGGATCCGCGCAATACCTTGTTCGATGCCGTCGCTGACCACTTCCAGGGACGCGCCGAGGCCGATCACGTGATCGACGAAGTCGGGGAAGTCCGGGTCGATTTCGATCGTGTCGAAAAAGGCGAGCAGTTCGGTCGGCGTGGCCTTGACCAGCGAGAGCTGGCGGCTGAGGCATTCACGAGAGCCAATGTCACCTTGCAGCCACTCATCTTCGATCGCTTCCCAACTGGGGTCGGCGAAACGCTGGAGGATGCTGTCGATCACGTCGGTGCGGGTGATGGTCCCGTCGAAATCACAAACGATATGCCAATCATTCATCTGCATTACCTATTGAGCAGTGCGCGCTGTTTGCGCTTGCCAAGGGGGTAGAGCAGGGACTGTGCCAACCCTGTTCGGCCCAGTAATACCGGGGTTGTTGTAGGGGGATGTGTCAGGCAAGCTACAAATTTTGTAGCTTGCTACAAACAACATGAGTGATTGCGCATAACGGGCAAACCGAGGATTGATGCGCGCATGTTCAGATAAGGAATGCCTCATGGTGAGGATTACAGTTGTTCTATGCGCGGCGCTGACGTGCCTGTCGGCCCATGTGATGGCCGATGGCATCACGGGTGAAGCGGGTTTGGGCCTGAGTTATCAGCCTCACGACCCGACCGGCAGCCGCTATGAAACCCGGCCGGTGCCGTATCTGGATCTGGATTGGGGTGATGTCAGCCTCAGCACTGATGACGGGTTGACCTGGAGTGCCTTGAAGACCAATGGCTTCAGCGCCGGGCCGTTTCTGAATTACCTGCCGGGGCGCACCGCCAACGGCGATTTGCAGGGCTTGCACGACGTGCCGGACATGGGCGTCGTCGGTGGGTTCGTGCAGTACGCGCCGGCTGATTTCTGGCGGGTGTTTGCCACGTTGGGCGAGGCCATCGGCGGGCCGGAGGGCGTGGTCGGGCGCTTGGGTGGCGAGATGGGTTACCCGCTGGGTGGCGGCGTGATCGGCAGCACTAACCTGACCGCGCACTATGCCGATGCCCAGCAGAATCAGGCGTTTTACGGCGTCGGTGCCCACGCGTCGCAGGCCTCGGGCATTGCCCGTTACAACGCCAGTGGCGGTTTTCAGAATGTCGCGCTGACCCAGAGCTTCGAGTTTCCGTTGACCCCGCAGTGGTCGCTGGTGACCAGCGCCAGCTGGATTCACCTGACCGGCTCGGCGGCGGACAGCAGCATCGTCAAAGCGGTCGGCGATACCAATCAGGGTGAGGTGCAGGCAGCGGTGGCTTACAAGTTCAAGTAGACATTCGATGATCGTTCCCACGCTCTGCGTGGGAACGATCCGGGTCAGGTTTCTTCACCCTCGGCCAACAACGCAATCCCGCCAATAATCACCGCCACGCCCACCCAGTGCAGCAGGCTGATCTGTTCGCCCAGCCCCAGCCACGAGCCCAACAACACCCCGACAAACACCAATGAGCTGAGTGGAAACGCCAGGGACAGACTGCTGCGGCGCAAAATCAGCATCCACACAAAGAACGCGCCGATGCCGCACCCCACCGCAAACAGTACGCCGGGGTCGACCACCACCGATTGCAACCATTGCAAGGTGAAGGTCATTTGGCCGATTTGATCGCCGCCCACCTTGGTCGCGATTTGCCCGGCACTTTCCAGAAGAATCAACAGCGCCCAAAGCACAACAGTGCCGAATCTCCCGTGCAGCCAATCCATCGAAAGGTTCCTTTTACTGATCAATTGAGCGTCAGGCATGGCCGGCACACACGAGCATCACGCCCACTGTAATCACCAGGGTTGCGAGCCAGCGTCGGCGGCTGACGGTTTCACCGAGCACCACTTTGCCCGCCAGCACCACGCCGCAATAGGCCAGGGCGCCGGCCGGGAACAACAGGCTCAAAGGCGCTCGGGACAAGGCTTCGAGCCAGACGAAAAATTCCAGCGCATAAGCGCCGATACCGGCCCACAGCAGCGGAGCGTTGAACACTTGGCCCCAGAATGCATTCAGCCGGAAACCGCCTTCCAGTTCTGGCAGTCGGTCCAGGCCGAGCTTGAAGCAAAGCTGGCCGATGACGTCCAGCACGATGGAAAAGGCGACCAGCAGCACGACGGTCAGCGTCAGGTCGGGATCTAGGAAGGTCACGGTCAGGATTCACCCTTTGGTGGGCGCTCCCAGACACCGGGTTCATCACACATGAAGGCCGGCCGAGAGGGCTTTGGGGGTAAATGCAAGGGGCGGGCCAGCACCTGCTGCGCCGTCCCAGTGTGGGAGCGGGCTTGCTCGCGAAGATGCCGGCACATTCAATATTGACGTCGACTGACACGACGCCTTCGCGAGCAAGCCCGCTCCCACAGGGGGATTGGCGTTACTCAGGCGTGAAGGCGAACCCAGACTGAAACGAGCACAGTGGCCGCCATCAACCACGCCACCGCCGCCACCGCCAGCGAAGCTTCCAGCCGCATGCGGTCGACCATCACATACAGCGTCGCCAAATACACGAAGTACGGAATGATCGACCACATCCCGAACACGATGGTGGTCTTCAGGTCATCCAGCGAGCGGCCCTTGCCGACGATGTAATGCGCGATCAGCGCAAAGGTCGGAAACAGCGGCACCAGCCCTGCGATGTAATAGTTCCGGGTCTTGGCCAGCGCCGCCAGAATGACCACGACCGCCGCACCCAGCGCGGCTTTGAGAAGCAGATCCATCAGTGGCTCAACCCGTATTTTTTGACTTTATCGAACAGTGTGGTCTTGGCCATGCCCAGTTCCAGGCTGGCCTGGGTCAGGTTGCCGCCGCTGCGTTGTAATGCATCGCTGAGCAGATTACGTTCAAACGCTTCCACCGCTTCAGCGAAGCCCAGGCCCTGATTGCTGCCGCTGGCACCGGACTTCTTGAAGGCTGGCAGGCCAAGGGCAAACCGTTCGGCGACGTTGCGCAATTCCCGTACGTTGCCCGGCCAGTCGTGGCTCATCAGGTTCGACAGCGTCTGGTTGTCCAGCTCCGGCACCGCGCGGTCGAAGCGCAGGGACGACTGCTGCAGGAAGTGCTCGAACAGTTGCAGGATATCCTCGCGCCGTTCGCGCAAGGGCGGCAGTTCAAGGGTCACCACGTTCAGGCGGTAATACAGGTCGCTGCGGAATTCGCCCGCTTTGCTTGACTGGTCAAGGTCGGACTTGGTCGCCGCGATCACCCGGCAATCCACCGCCACGCTCTGGTTCGAACCAAGGCGTTCCAGGGTGCGTTCCTGCAACACCCGCAGCAGTTTGATCTGCAAGGGCAGGGGCATGCTTTCCACTTCGTCGAGGAACAGCGTGCCGCCGTCGGCGTGTTCGATCTTGCCGATCCGCCGTTTTCCGGCGCCGGTGAAGGCGTTGGCTTCATGGCCGAAGATTTCGCTTTCGAACAGGTTCTCCGGCAAGCCGCCGCAGTTGAGCGCAACGAACTGCTTGGCGTGGCGACGGCTGAAGTCATGCAGGCAGCGCGCAACCAGTTCCTTGCCGGTGCCGGTCTCGCCCTCGATCAGCACGTTGGCCGACGTATCGGCGACGTTGGCGATCAGTTCCCGCAAGTTCTGCATGGCGGGCGAACGGCCGATGATCCGGCCTTCCAGGGAATCGCGCTCCGCCAGTTGGCGACGCAGCGACGATACTTCCCGCGCCAGGCTGCGTTGCTCCAGTGCGCGGCGTGCCACATCCACCAGACGTTCCGGGGAGAAGGGTTTCTCCATGAAGTCATAGGCGCCTTTCTGCATCGCGCCCACCGCCATGGAGATATCGCCGTGGCCGGTGATCAGCACCACCGGCAGGCTGCGATCACGGGCCTTGAGCCGGGTCAGCAGTTCCAGGCCGTCGATGCCCGGCAGGCGGATGTCGCTGATGACGATGCCGGCAAAGTTGTCGCCGACCCGCTCCAGCGCTTCTTCGGCGCTGCCCACGCCCACGCAGGGAATGTCTTCGAGGGTCAGCGCCTGTTGGCAGCCGAGCAGCACATGGGGGTCGTCTTCGACGATCAGCACACTAAGGTCGTTGTTCATATTGGCTCGGCGGGAGTGGGGCTTACCAACGGTAAACTGAGGACGAAGGTGGTACCACCGCTGGCCGGGTGTTCGACACCCAGGTGCCCGCCAGTGGCGGCGGCCAGGCTGGCGGACAGGGTCAGGC
Organism: Pseudomonas sp. IT-P294; assembly: GCF_949767865.1. Lineage (NCBI taxonomy): Bacteria > Pseudomonadati > Pseudomonadota > Gammaproteobacteria > Pseudomonadales > Pseudomonadaceae > Pseudomonas > Pseudomonas sp. IT-P294. The sequence goes on from NZ_CATKQW010000044.1 coordinate 297,868, forward strand.
CGAGGCCCAGGCCCTGTTCACCGGGTTTGGTGGTAAAGAACGGTTCGAACAAATGCTTGCGCGCTTCGGCGTCGATACCGTGGCCGTTGTCGCGAACGCGCAGGCGGTATTTACCATCGAATTCTTCGCCTTCCAGCCACAATTCCGGCAGCGGTTGGGCCTGCATGGCGTCGAAGGCGTTGCCGATCAGGTTGACCAGGATCTGCTCCAGGCGAGTCTGGTCGATGCACACCTGCACATCGTCGAATTCGCGGTGCACTTGCACAGGTGCACTTTCCATGCGGCCGCCGAGCAGTTGTAGCGCCGCGTCCACCGCTTTGCCCAGGCAAGCCTGGCCCTTGTCGTCGCCACGGCGGGCAAAGGAACGCAGGCTGGCGGTGATTCGGCCCATGCGGTCGATCAATTCGTTGATGGTCTTGAGGTTGGTGCTGGCGACGTCCAGTTGACCGCGCTCCAGAAAGCGCACCGTGTTGCCGGACAACGTGCGCAACGCCGCCAGCGGCTGATTCAATTCGTGGGCGATGCTGGTCGACATCTGGCCGATGGCCGCGAGTTTTCCAGCCTGCACCAGTTCATCCTGGGCGCGACGCAGCGTTTCTTCGGCCTGTCGCCGTTCGCGGATCTGGCTCTTGAGCCGTTCGTTGCTGGCGCGCAGGTCGGTGGTGCGTTCGGTAATCCGACGCTCCAGTTGATTGTTGGCTTCCTGCAAGGCTTCCCGGGCCGCGAGGCGGGTGGCAATGACCTTGCGCCGCTCGTTCCAGGCGATCAGCAGGAACGCCACCAGGGCAAATGCGACCGCCACCAGAATCCCCTGATTGATCGCTTCGCGGCGCAAATCCTGTAGCGGCGTGAGCAGGGTGAAATTCCAGGGCGTGTCACTCAAGGGGCGGGTTTGCGAGAGGTAGCTGATGTCCTCTTGATCGGATTCCACTTCGCTGTTGGCGGGGAAGGTCAGTTTTTCCTCGCCTTCGGCCAGTTTTTCCCGAGCCAGCGGTTGCAGCTCGTTCAGCGGGTACCAGTAGTACTGAAGGCTGCGGGCGAGTTTTTCCTTGGTTTCATCGCTCAGCGGCACGACTGATTTCAAACGCCGTGCCGGATCGCTGGAAAGAATGATGATGCCGTTCTCGTCACTGACGAAGGCTTCCAGGCGTGCGCGTTGCCAGCGTTCTTCCATGGCTTCGAGGCGCACTTTGACCACCGCGACGCCGATGATCTTGCCGTGTTCTTCCAGGCCGTGGGCCAGGTAGTAACCGGGTTCGCCGCTGGTGCTGCCGATGCCGTAGAAGCGCCCCGGCTGACCGCGCACGGCGTTCTGGAAATAGGCGCGAAAGGACAGGTCTTCACCCAGGTAACTGTCGACATCGCGCCAGTTGCTGGTGGCCATCACGCGGCCGGTGGTGTCCATCACATAGATAGCCCGACTGCGACTGCGCCGGTTCAGGCCTTCAAGGTAATCATTGACCGTTTGCCGGTGTTCCGGCGTTGGGTCGGCCAGCAGCGTTGAAACGCTGGATTCGAGTTCCAGCAGGCTGGGCAGGTAGGTGTATTTGCTGATCTCGCTCTCGACGGCACGGGCGTGCAGTTCGAGCTGACGCTGACCGTTCTCGCTGAGGCTACGGATTCCGTAGTGTTCACTGACCCAGAAGCCGATGTAACCCAGTCCGATCATCAGGGCGATGATCAGCGGCGGCAGGCACAACTGGCGAATCAGACGGGGTTTCACGGCGAGTGATGGCGGCGCTGCGCGATAGAGAGTGGGGTCGCATTTCATCACAGATGCCTTGGGTCAACCACAACACTTGATCTCGAACCACCACCGTCCCCTGTGGGAGCGAGCTTGCTCGCGATAAGGTCAGTCCAGCCAACATTGATGTTGAATGTCAGTCCGCCATCGCGAGCAAGCTCGCTCCCACAGGTGATTTGTGTGGTATCGAGCGAGCGTTCGCTACTCAGTGCTGCAGAATCTTGTTGAGGAAATGCTGTGTCCGTTCGGCACGGGCAGTGATATCGCCGAAGAACTCTTCTTTCTTGCAGTCTTCGATGATTTTGCCTGCGTCCATGAAGATCACCCGGTCGGCCACTTTACGGGCGAAGCCCATTTCGTGGGTTACGCACATCATGGTCATGCCTTCGTGGGCCAGTTGCACCATCACGTCGAGCACTTCGTTGACCATTTCCGGGTCCAGCGCCGAGGTCGGTTCGTCGAACAGCATGACGATCGGGTCCATCGCCAGCGCACGGGCAATCGCCACACGCTGTTGCTGACCACCGGAAAGCTGGCCCGGATGCTTGTGCGCATGGGCAGACAGCCCGACGCGTTCAAGCAGTTGCAGGCCTTTCTTGGTGGCTTCTTCCTTGCTGCGGCCCAACACCTTGATCTGCGCGATGGTCAGGTTTTCGGTGATGGTAAGGTGCGGGAACAGTTCGAAATGCTGGAACACCATGCCCACGCGCGAACGCAGTTTCGGCAGGTTGGTCTTCGGGTCGGCGATGGAGGTGCCGTCGACCACGATGTCACCTTTCTGGAACGGTTCCAGGGCGTTGACGCATTTGATCAGCGTGGATTTACCGGAACCGGACGGCCCGCACACCACAATCACCTCGCCTTTTTTGACCTCGGTGCTGCAATCAGTCAGTACCTGGAAGTCCCCATACCACTTGTTGACGTTCTTGATAGAGATCATACGGCGAACCTTTTTTGCAGACGCTTGACCAGCTGCGAGGCGGCAAAGCTGATGATGAAGTATGTGAAACCGGCGAAGATCAGGAACTCATTGGAGCGGCCGATGATGTCGCCACTGGCACGTGAAGCATTGAGGAAGTCCACCAGGCCGACCGCATAGACCAGCGACGTGTCCTGGAACAGGATGATGCTCTGTTGCAGCAACAGCGGGGTCATCTTGCGGAACGCTTGCGGCAGGATGATCAAACGCATCATCTGGCCATAGGTCATGCCCAGCGCCTGGGCGGCACCCATCTGGCCCTTGGGAATCGACTGCACGCCGGCCCGGACGATTTCGCAGAAGTACGCCGCTTCGAACATCATGAAGGCCACGATGCAGGACGCGAACGCACCGATCGGAGTGTCTTCGCCGGTGATCCAGCGCAGCACGAACGGCACCGCCAGGTAGAACCAGGTGATGACCAGCAGCAGCGGGATGGAACGGAAGTAGTTGACGTAGGCGCCGGCAAGGTTCGACAGCAGTTTGCTGTGGGACAGACGGCACAGCGCCAGGATGGTGCCGAGGATGATCCCGCCGATCACGCCCATGGCCATCAGCTGCAGGGTCATGACCATGCCGTTCCACAAACCCGGCAGGGACGGGATGATGCCCGAAAAGTCGAATTCCATCATTTACCCCCTACGGAGATCAGGCCCGGTACGGCGACTTTCTTCTCGACCAGGCGCATCAGCAGCATCAGGCTCATGTTCAGGGTGAAATAGATCAGGGTCGCCAGGGTGAACGCCTCGAACAGGTTGGCAGAGAACTCGGCGGTCTGTTTGGTCTGCGCGAGCAACTCCATCAGGCCGATCAGCGAGGCCACGGACGTGTTCTTGAACACGTTGAGAAATTCCGAGGTGAGCGGCGGAATGATGATTCGGTAGGCCTGGGGCAGCAGCACGTTCCAGTAGATCTGCGGCAGCTTGAAACCCATGGCGCGAGCCGCGGACTCCTGGCCTTTGGGCAGGGCCTGGATACCGGTGCGCACTTGTTCACAAACGCGAGCAGTGGTGAACAGGCCCAGGCAGACGACGACGCTGAGGAAAGCCGAAGTGGTCGGGTTGAGGTCCTGTTTGTACCAGTCCTGCAGGTTTTGCGGCAGCAGGTCGGGTACCAGGAAGTACCAGATGAACAGCTGAACCAGCAGCGGCACGTTACGGAAGAGTTCGACGTAGCAGGTCGCGATGCCCGATACGATGCGATTCGGCACGGTGCGCATGACGCCCAGAACCGAACCCAGTGTCAGGGCAATGATCCAGGCCACGATGGCGATGGCGATAGTCCAGCCCAAACCGGAGATGTACCAGTCGAGATACGTCTCGCTGCCCACGCCGGTGGACTTGAAGAACACGCCCCAGTCCCAGTTGTAATTCATTAGGGTCTCCCCTCTGATCGATCGATGTACAAGTGCCCGCCTGGGGAAGCTCCGTTCCCGCCCGATCTAGTCGATCAGGCACACACGAGCGGCTCGACAACCACCGGTTCGAGTGTTTCCAAAAATGTCAGCAGGGAGTGACAACCTCCCGAAAGGGCAGCGGCCCTTTCAGGAGATAAGGTTAGTCAGAAATCAGGACTTCTTGTCGTCAGCCGCTTTGTCGGTCGGGTTGGCGATCAGGGCCTTGAGCTCGTCGCTCATCGGGAAGTTCAGGTTCAGGCCTTTTGGCGGAATTGGCTGCATGAACCACTTGTCGTAGATCTTGTTGATCTCGCCCGATTTGTAGGTTGCGATGATCGCGTCATCCACAGCCTTCTTGAACGGTTCGTCGCCCTTGCGGACCATGCAGCCGTAGATTTCGTAGGACTGAGGTGTACCGGTAACGGCCCAGTCATCGGCTTTCTTGGCCTTGGCTGCTTCGCCGGCCAGCAAGGCGTCATCCATCATGAACGCAACGGCACGACCCGATTCCAGCATCTGGAAGGACTCGCCGTGGTCTTTGGCGGAGATGACGTTCATGCCCATCTGCTTGTCGGCATTCATCGACTTGAGGATGCGCTCGGACGTGGTGCCCGCGGTGGTCACGACGTTCTTGCCCTTGAGGTCGTCGAAGTCCTTGTACGCGGAGCCTTTCTTGGTCAGCAGGCGGGTGCCGATTTCGAAGATGCCGACGGAGAAGTCAACTTGTTGCTGACGTTCCACGTTGTTGGTGGTGGAGCCGCACTCGACGTCCACGGTGCCGTTCTGCACCAGCGGAATACGGGTTTGCGAAGTCACGAGGTTGTATTTGACCTGGAGATTGGGCATATCCAGGTCTTTCTTGATGGCTTCGACGATTTTCATCTGGATATCGTGGGAGTAGCCCATCGGCTTGCCGGTGGCGTCCGCGATATAGGAAAACGGAATGGAAGCGTCACGATGCCCGAGGGTGATGGTGCCGGACTCTTTGATCTTCTTCAGTGTGCCGGTGAGCTCGGCAGCGAAAACTGGAGTGCTAATCAGAGCGGCAGCAATGGCTGCGCCCAGGAGATGGGGAACGATGCGCATCAAATTTTCCTCGACATTGTTTTTTTTATGGAGCCAGTTCATCGGCCCTTTTGTGCTTCGAATGACCGGCAGCTCTTGAAGAGCGGGGGCAACTGGCATTCGTCCAAGAGTGTAGAGCATGACTCGTGCCAGGCCAGGTGCGACAAATCAAACTGTTGATTTATAAGAAGAATAAATATTTATGGCAGGGTTTTTCCCAAAAGATAATCCGGTTTACCGAATCGACCGACAGGTCGCGTTCGGAAAACCGAATGCAATCTCCGGCCTATCCTAATCCCTATAGCAGTGAGCCTGCTCGCGATGAGGTCGTCAGATCCGGCAGCGGTGTTGACTGACATTCCGCTATCGCGAGCAGGCTCACTCCCACAAGAGAAATGTTTGCCTGGGGGAATGCAAAAAGCCCCTGAATCGTGAGATTCAGGGGCTTTCGTTTAACCGGGCTACCGATCAGGCCGCTTCGATCTTGCTACGGTTTTGCTCGACCTTGCTCAGGTAATCCGCCAGTTTCTGCTGTTCCGCCGGGGTGGTGAACAAGCCCAGCTTGCTACGGCGCCACAGAATGTCGTGCGCGGTGGTCGCCCACTCTTCGCTGCACAAGTAGTCGACTTCACGGGTGTAGAGACCGCCACCGATGTGCTCGCCCAGGTCGCTGAGATTCTGCACGCCTTCGAGCATGCGCCAGGTACGGCTGCCATAGGTGGTGGCCCAGCGGCGGGCGATCTCGGTCGGCACCCAGTCGTACTTGTCGCGAATCAAGGCGCACAAGGCCTGCGGGGTGGTCATGTCTTCACCGCCCGGCAGGGTGGCGGTGGCCGTCCAGCTTGGCTTGATGTGCTTGAAGTACGGAGCGAGTTGAGCCAGCGCCGACTCGGCCAGTTTGCGGTAAGTGGTCAGCTTTCCGCCGAACACCGACAGCAGCGGCGCTTCTTCGCCGGTGCCGGACAGCGCCAGGGTGTAATCGCGGGTGACGGCCGACGGATTGTCGGATTCGTCGTTGCACAGCGGGCGAACCCCGGAGTAACTGTGCAGGATATCCTCGCGGCTGATCTGCTTCTTGAAGTGAGCGTTGACCACTTTGAGCAGGTAATCGGTTTCGCCTTCAGTAATCGCCACTTTGGCCGGGTCACCGGTGTACTCACGGTCGGTGGTGCCGATCAGGGTGAAGTGGTTCAGGTACGGAATCGTGAAGACGATGCGCTGATCTTCGTTTTGCAGAATGTGCGCGTGTTCGCCTTCGTACAGCTTCGGCACGATCAGGTGGCTACCCTGGATCAGGCGGATGCCGTACGGCGATTCCATCTTCAGGTCGTCACGAATGAACTTGGCGACCCATGGGCCGGCCGCGTTCACCAGTGCCTTGGCGCGAATCGAAAACAGGCTGCCATCGGCGCGTTCCAGGTGCAGGTGCCACAGACCCTTGATACGACGAGCGCTGACGCAGCGGGTCTGGGTGTGGACATGGGCGCCTTTCTCGCGGGCGGCCATGGCGTTCAACACCACCAGGCGCGCGTCGTCGACCCAGCAGTCGGAATATTCGAAGCCCTTGGTAATTTCGCTTTTGAGCGGGCTGTCGGGACCGAACTTCAGGCTTTTCGAACCTTCCAGTTTTTCCCGCTTGCCTAGATTGTCATACAGGAACAGGCCCGCGCGGATCATCCACGCCGGGCGCAAGTGCGGACGGTGCGGCAGCACGAAACGCATTTGCTTGACGATGTGCGGAGCCTTGGCCAGCAGCACTTCGCGCTCGGCCAGTGCTTCGCGCACCAGACGGAATTCGTAATGTTCCAGGTAGCGCAAGCCGCCGTGGATCAGCTTGCTGCTGGCCGACGAGGTGTGGCTGGCCAGATCGTCCTTTTCACAAAGGAATACCGAAAGACCGCGACCGGCGGCATCCGCTGCGATCCCCACGCCATTGATCCCGCCACCGATGACGGCAATGTCGTAGACCTCAGCAAGGGGGGGCGTAGGCAAGGTAGAAGTGGGCATCGGCAGGCCTCGGGCTTTTTTGATTTTCTGTATTGGAATTCGAACATTAATGTTCATTTGCGAAAATGGTAGCCCATAAAGCCGCCCACAGCCAGTCAACTTCGATTGAAAATACTGATCGAAGGGCGGCTAAAGGAAAATTTCCGAACATTTAAACGCGCGATAAGGCGCAAGAAGTGTGTTGCGCAGGCGATCGCCATCGCGGGCAAGCCCGCTCCCACAGGTCCAGGCGGCCTTGTGGGAGCGGGCTTGCCCGCGATGGCGTGTAGGAACGACGAAGAGATGAGGGGGGTTAAACGACTTCCAGCCGAATCTTGTGCTGACTCAGCAATTGCGCCAACGCTGGCGATGGCGGCTGATCGGTCACCAGGCAATCGATCAAGCTGATCGGCCCCAGGCGAATCATGGCGTTGCGCCCGAATTTGCTGGAGTCCGCTGCCAGAATGACCTGGCGTGCATTGGCGATGATCGCCTGCGACACCCGCACTTCCTGATAATCGAAGTCCAGCAGGCTGCCGTCCTCATCGATGCCGCTGATGCCGACCAGCGCAAAGTCGACCTTGAACTGATTGATGAAATCGACACTCGCCTGACCGACCACGCCACCGTCGCGCCGCACATTGCCACCCGTCAGCAGGACGTCGAAGTCGTCCTTGGCGCTGAGCATCGAGGCGACGTGCAGGTTGTTGGTGATGATTTTCAGATGATTGTGATTGAGCAGCGCCCGGGCAATCGACTCGGTGGTGGTGCCGATGTTGATGAACAGCGAGGCGTGATCAGGGATCTGGGCCGCAATGGCTTCACCGATACGCTGCTTTTCATCGCGCATTTGATCGGCGCGCATGGCGTAGGCGGTGTTTTCGACACTGGAATCGTAGGCAGCGCCGCCATGGTAGCGGCGCAGCAAATTGGCTTCCGCGAGCTGATTGATGTCGCGGCGGATGGTCTGCGGTGTAACGACGAACAACGTAGCCATTTCCTCGATGCTGACATAGCCGCGTTCGCGGACCAGCTCGAGGATTTGTTGCTGACGGGGAGGCAGATTCATGGGGCTTCCTTTGGGCTGCCGTGCAAAATTTGCCCATGATGCCGCACGAATCCACTCCCTGCCAGTTACATACTGATACGAGTCCTCAGCTTGGCTTATTCAGCGCCCTCATGCGGTTCCCAGTCACGGGTGCGGCTGACGGCTTTTTTCCAGCCGGCGTAGAGTTTTTCTTTGGCGGTTTCGTCCAGGTTCGGTTCGAATTCGCGCTCGATGACCGCCTTGCCGCGCAACTCGTCCAGGCTGCCCCAGAAGCCACACGCCAGGCCGGCCAGGTAAGCAGCGCCCAGTGCCGTGGTCTCGCGCATTTGCGGACGTTCGACTTGTGTGCCGAGGATGTCGGCCTGGAACTGCATCAGGAAGTTGTTCGCTACCGCGCCGCCGTCCACGCGCAGGGATTTCAGGCGTTCGCCGGAATCCTGTTGCATGGCGTCCAGCACGTCGCGGGTCTGGTAGGCGATCGATTCCAGCGCTGCACGAATGATGTGATCCACGCGTACACCGCGGGTCAGGCCGAACAAGGCGCCGCGTGCATACGGGTCCCAGTACGGCGCGCCCAGACCGGTAAAGGCCGGCACGAGGTAAACGCCGTTGCTGTCCTTGACCTTGTTGGCGAAGTATTCGGTGTCGTGGGCATCGTTGATGATTTTCAGTTCATCGCGCAGCCACTGCACGGTCGAACCACCGTTGAACACGGCGCCTTCGAGCGCGTAAGCCACTTCGCCACGTGGGCCGCAAGCGATGGTGGTCAGCATGCCGTGCTTGGATTTCACAGCCTTGTCGCCGGTGTTCATCAGCAGGAAGCAACCGGTGCCGTAGGTGTTTTTCGCCTGGCCGGGCTCGACGCACATCTGGCCGAACAGGGCAGCCTGCTGGTCGCCAGCGATACCGCCGATGGCAATCCCGCTTTTGGTGTGGCCATAGATTTCGGAAGAGGATTTAACTTCCGGCAGCATTTCGCGCGGAATATCCAGCACCTCCAGCATCTTCGCGTCCCACTCCAGGGTGTGGATGTTGAAGAGCATGGTGCGCGAGGCGTTGGTGTAGTCGGTAACGTGCACCTTGCCGCCGGTAAATTTCCAGATCAGCCAGCTGTCGACGGTGCCGAACAGCAATTCGCCATTGCGCGCACGCTCGCGGCTGCCTTCGACATTGTCGAGGATCCACTTGAGCTTGGTGCCGGAGAAGTACGGGTCGGTGACCAGGCCTGTGGTGTCGCTGATGTATTGCTCGTGGCCGTCACGCTTGAGCTGCTGGCAGATCTCGGTGCTGCGGCGGCACTGCCAGACGATCGCGTTATAGATCGGGCGGCCAGTGGTCTTGTCCCAGACCACGGTGGTTTCGCGCTGGTTGGTGATGCCGATGGCGGCGACCTGATCGTGATGCAGGCCGGCTTGAGCCAGGGCCTCGACCATCACGGCGCTTTGGGTAGCGAAGATTTCCATCGGGTCGTGTTCAACCCAGCCGGCTTGCGGATAGTGCTGTACGAATTCACGTTGGGCGGTGCAGACCACGTTCGCGTCGCGGTCGAAAATGATCGCGCGGGAACTGGTCGTACCCTGATCGAGGGCAATGATGTAGTTCTTATTCTGAGTGTCGGTCATGTCGATTGCCTTGGACGAAAAAAGGGAGAGGGATCAGGCGCGCAATCAATTGGGCAGGATCACGCGCCTACGGTATCAAGAAGTTCTTGGTTTGCCGTCAATGGCCGGTGTTGCGTCCGTTGTAGCAGGGATGGCGCCGGGCAGATGACGGGCAATCAGCCCGCGATAGGCGGCAGCGCCGAGGCAGGCACCGACAATCGGTGCAAAAATCGGAATCAGGAAATACGGAATATCGCGGCCGCCAGTGAGGGAAATTTCACCCCAGCCTGTAAAGAAAGTCATCAGCTTGGGACCAAAATCCCGTGCCGGGTTCATGGCGAAACCGGTCAGCGGGCCCATCGAACTGCCGATCACTGCGATCAGCAGACCGATCAGCAGTGGTGCCAGAGGGCCCTTTGGCAGACCGTTGTTGTCATCGGTCAGGGACATGATCACGCCCATCAGGATCGCCGTGATGATCACCTCGACCAGGAACGCCTGCGCCGTGGACAGGGCCGGGTTAGGGAAGGTGGAAAACACCGACGCTAATTCAAGACTGGCCTGGGTGCCACGAACCATATGGTGAGTTTGTTCGAAATCGAAGAAGAGGTTGCTGTACAGCGTATAGACCAAAAAGGCCCCGCAGAACGCGCCGGCAATCTGGGAGAGGATGTAGAACGGCAGTTTGCGCTTTTCGAAATCGGCAAAAATGCTCAACGCGATGCTGACAGCTGGATTGAGGTGAGCGCCGGAAACGCCGGCAGTCAGGTAAATCGCCATGCTCACGCCGACGCCCCAGATGATGCTGATTTCCCATAAGCCAAAGCTGGCGCCAGCGACCTTAAGCGCGGCAACACAACCAGTGCCGAAAAAGATCAGCAGCGCAGTGCCCAGAAACTCGGCCGTGCATTGGCTGGAGAGCGACGGTTGTTGTAAAGCAGTAGTCATTGAAAACCTCGTTTTTTGTTGTTGTCTGGCGCTTCTTTCATCATGGCCAAAGCGCGTTTTCCTCCGAGGCAGAATCCCCATCCTGTTCTCGGCCTGCTGCGGGTGCTGCTGTAAGACATTTCGTGCTGTATTCAGAAACGAAAAAATATAGACAAGAAACGCTGCTGTCAAAGGTCGAAAGTGAACCATCGGTCACATTTCAACTATTAGTCACGTGAATGATCGCAACGTTCACGCGGTGGACTGAGCGTGGATGAACGGCAAATCATGTGGCCAGGCCTATGAATGAGTGCCGCAATAGAGCCTTTTACTGAGCGATGGCCTAGAATTCAGCGCAGTATTTTTCTACAGCCGCCCCCGTCTGGAGTTGTCATGACCCCCGCATTGGATTTGTTGAAAAAAGTTCGAGCCGAACATCGCGTGCACAGTTACGAACATGATCCGAAGGCTGCGTCCTATGGACTGGAGGCCGCGGAAAAACTGGGATTGGACCCGGCACGGGTGTTCAAGACCTTGTTGGCCGCCAGTGAAAAAGGTGAATTGCTGGTGGCCGTGGTGCCGGTCGTCGGAAGTCTGGATCTCAAGCACCTGGCTCATGCGGCCGGTGTGAAAAAAGCTGAAATGGCTGATCCTGCCGCGGCACAACGCGCGACGGGTTACCTGTTGGGCGGCATCAGTCCGCTGGGACAGAAAAAGCGCCTGCGCACCTTCATCGACAACTCGGCGCAGCCCTTCGCCAGCATTTTTGTCAGCGCCGGTCGACGCGGGCTGGAAGTCGAGTTGGCGCCAGCGGTGCTGGCTGAACATACCCAAGCGAAATTCGCCGACATTGGCCGAGCCTGAGCCGCTGAATGACGAAAAATTGCCCGCTCTGTCACTGGTACGAATGGTCAGGCAACGACATCCTCGGTGGCCGGACATAAGGAGAAAGTCATGCAGCTAGCGTTTCATCAGGTCGACGCGTTCAGCGATCGGCCATTTAGTGGCAACCCGGCGATGGTCTATCGGCTCGAAGCCTGGCTCGCCGATGAGTTGATGCAGAAGATCGCCGCTGAGCACAATCTCGCCGAGACTGCCTTCGTGGTGCGCGAAGGGCAGGGCTGGCACATCCGCTGGTTCACGCCGGCCACCGAAGTGCCGCTATGCGGTCATGCGACCCTGGCGAGCGCTTATGTTTTGTTTGAGATCTACAACGAACCGGTCGAACGTCTGGACTTCATGTGCAAGTCCGGTCCGTTGAGTGTGAGTCGTGAGGGCGGGCGCTTGTGGCTGGATTTCCCGGCCATTGTGCCGTCAGAAGTGGGTGTGACCCTGGATGTCGAGCGCGCCTTGGGCGTCGAAGTGGTCGATGTGTTGGGTTCCAATGAATTGTTCGTGGTGCTGGAGTCCGAGCAAGCTGTGCTCGATTGTCAGCCTGACATGGTCGCGCTGGCCAAGCTGCCGTGGCCGGGCGCCATCGTCACTGCCAAGGGCAGTCGGCATGATTTCGTGTCCCGCTACTTTGCTCCGGCGATCGGCATCAACGAAGACCCGGTGACCGGTTCGACCCATTGCAGTCTGATTCCGTACTGGTCGAAGCGGTTGGGCAAGACGAATCTCACCGCCTACCAGTGCTCGAAGCGAGGCGGGGAGCTGTTCTGTCGGCTGGAAGGGGATCGAGTGAAGATTGGCGGGCAGGCAACGCTGGTTGCGAGCGGAACGCTCATTCTCGGTTGACCACAAGACAAATGTGGGAGTGAGCCTGCTCGCGATGGCTGCGTGTCAGTTAACGATGATGTTGACTGATACACCGTCATCGCGAGCAGGCTCGCTCCCACATTTTTTGTCCGTGTGTATCAGCTGGCGGTGCTGTAGCGGCGCACGCCGGATTCGGTCGCCGGAATCTGCGCGGCCGTGCTGCCGGACGCCTGGAACAACACCAGATGTTCAGCCGCGACACGAATGCCCACTTCTGCCCCGACCAGATGATCGGCGTGGCTGGGGAAAATCGACTCCAATTGCGCGCCGGTTGGCAGCTGCAAACGATAGAGCGTGGATGCGCCCTGGAACGACTTGCCGACAATCCGCGCCTTCAATGCGCTGTCCGGCGCATAAACGATATCGTCCGGGCGCAGCAATACGTCCACTGCACCGCCTACCGGCCACGTGTAGGCTCGGTTGCCGCGCAACTCACCCAGTTCGGTCTGCACCGACTCCGGGCTGCTCAACTGGCCGCGGATGAAATAACCCTGGCCAATGAAACTCGCCACATAGGGTGTCAGCGGTTCGTGATACAGGTTGTAGGGCGTGTCCCATTGTTCCAGGCGACCTTCCTTGAAAACCCCGACATGATCGCTGACCGCGAAGGCTTCTTCCTGATCGTGGGTCACCAGAATCGCACTGGTGCCACGGGCCTTGAGAATGTCACGCACCTCATGGCTGAGCTTGCGTCGCAGTTCGCCATCGAGGTTGGAGAAGGGTTCGTCGAGCAGCAGCAATTGCGGTTCAGGCGCCAGTGCGCGGGCCAATGCGACACGCTGCTGCTGACCGCCGGACAACTCGTGCGGAAAGCGCTTGCCAAGGTTTTTCAGGTTGACCAGTTCCAGCAATTCTTCAGTGACACGCTCCTTTTGCGGATGCTTGCGGATCCCGAAGGCGATGTTCTCGGCGACACTCAAATGCGGAAACAGCGCGTAGTCCTGAAACACCATGCCAATCCGGCGTTTCTCCGGGGCAAGGGTGAAACCGGGTTTGGACAGGGTCTCGCCCGCCAAGGTGATTTCACCTTCGTGCACCGGTTCGAAACCGGCAATCGCCCGCAGTGTGGTGGTCTTGCCGCAGCCCGAGGAACCGAGCAGACAACCGATATCGCCGGCATTCAAATGCAGGTTGAGGTTCTGCACAACCCGCTGCTCTTGATAGCCGCAGGCGAGGTTGCGCAGATTGAGCAGTAATGGATGGCTCATGCGTGATGGTACGAAGGCGGGACGAGAAACTCGAGCAGGGCCTTTTGTGCATGAAGACGGTTTTCTGCTTGATCCCAGGCGACCGAGCGTTTGTCGTCGAGCAGGTCGAGGCTGATTTCCTCGCCACGGTGAGCCGGCAGGCAGTGCATGAACAGCACGTCTTCGGCGGCCAGGTCGAGCAGGGCGCGGGTGACCTGGTACGGCGCGAACAGCTTCAGGCGTTTGGCGGTTTCTTCTTCCTGGCCCATGGAGGTCCAGACGTCAGTGCTCACCAGGTGGGCGCCGCGCACGGCATCCTGCGGATCGCGGACGATGGTCACGCGATCGCCGGCCTTGGCCAGGAATTGCGCATTGGGTTCAAAACCTTCAGGGCAGGCAACGCGCAATTGGAAGTCGAACTGGATCGCCGCTTCTATATAGCTGTTGCACATGTTGTTGCCATCGCCGATCCAGGCCACGGTCTTGCCCTGGATCGAACCACGGTGCTCGAGGAACGTCTGCATGTCGGCCAGCAACTGGCACGGATGCAGGTCATCGGACAGGCCGTTGATCAGCGGGACGCGCGAATTGGCGGCGAATTCGGTCAGTGTGCTATGGGAAAACGTGCGGATCATCACCGCATCGAGCATGCTCGACATGACAATGGCGGCGTCACCGATCGGCTCGCCACGGCCCAACTGGGTGTCGCGCGGCGACAGGAAGATAGCCTGGCCACCGAGCTGGATCATGCCCGCTTCGAAGGAAATACGGGTGCGGGTCGAGGATTTTTCGAAAATCATCCCCAGGACGCGGTTTTTCAGAGGCTCGAACAGTACGCCGCGGTTACGCAGGTCCTTGAGCTCAACGCCTCGACGGATCACGCTGACCAGCTCTTCGGGCGTGCAATCCATCAGGGAGAGAAAGTGCCTTGCGCTCATCATTGACTACCTTTTTGCAACAGACCGCAGATACTCAAAGCCTTGTTTAACTAAAAAAACGGGCGAGACCTGCGGCGTAAGCCGCACGGGGCGACGAAATAGGGGAAGGCGCGATCTTGACATTAAATGTCGCGTTTTTCCAATAGGCTACGGTGTTCGGGGATTTCAGAGGGGCTACGGGGTGACCGCAGTAGCGCATTTGAAGCCGGTTTCCAGACAGCAGCCCGTCATTTGTACACCGGGCTCGACGGGCTTGGCAATCAAGTGGGGCGGGGATGGCGTCTTCTCGGTCGGTTTTTGACCTGGCATTCGCTCGCCGCCAAGACATGTGTTCAGTCTGAAACATTTGCTAATGCAAGGTGCTGGGTTATAACTAAGTCACGAGCGACGCAGGAAGCATCGGAATGGAATCAAAAGAACAGTTGTTAATGGATCTACTGAGCCTCACGGCCCGCTCACTGACTCACCTCACCGCCTCCATGACGTCGATGTCCTTCGAATTGATGCGCAGTGACGACGATGTGACCAAGGCTGCCGGTCGACGGATGATCGACCGCATGGCAACTATCAGCACCGGGCTCGACGAGCATTGGCGACTGATCGGTGAGCTCACGGGCGTGCATATCGCACAGGAACAGATCGAAACCATTCAGGAGATCCAGTTGCAGGCGCCGCCCCCCGGGTTGCCGCCGAACTGATCGTGCGCGGCCATCGGCTGGCCTGATAGTCAGCAATTCACGAGACGAACGTCGCTGGCGCAGGCGCGGGGCAGGCGCCATAGTTTTGTTCCCGCGGCCGACATTGCCCGCCCAGAACAAAACAGAGACTGGCCATGACCAAGACTCTCCATCACCGTGCCTGCCACCTGTGTGAAGCCATCTGCGGCCTGACCATCGAGACGTCCGAAATCGACGGCAACGGCGTGCAGATCACCTCGATCAAAGGCGATTCGCTGGATACGTTCAGCCGCGGGCACATCTGCCCCAAAGCGGTTGCCCTGCAAGACATTCAGAATGATCCGGATCGCCTGCGCCAGCCGATGCTGCGGGTCGGCAGTGAATGGCAGCCTATCGAGTGGGAAGACGCGTTCAACCTGGTTGCTGAACGCCTCTGCGCGATTCAGGAGCGTCACGGGCAGAACGCGGTTGCGGTCTATCAAGGCAACCCCAGCGTGCACAACTATGGGTTGATGACCCACAGCAATTACTTCCTGGGACTGCTGAAAACCCGCAACCGGTTTTCCGCGACCTCGGTCGATCAGTTGCCTCATCACCTGACCAGTCATTTGATGTACGGCCACGGTTTGCTGTTGCCGATCCCGGACATCGATCACACCGATTTCATGCTGATTCTGGGCGGCAACCCGCTCGCGTCAAACGGCAGCATCATGACCGTGCCAGATGTGGAAAAGCGCCTGAAGGCGATTCAGGCCCGGGGCGGTAAAGTGGTGGTGGTCGATCCGCGCCGCAGCGAAACGGCGGCGATTGCCGACCAGCACGTGTTTGTGCGCCCCGGTGGCGATGCGGCGTTGTTGTTCGGCTTGCTCAACACGTTGTTCACCGAAGGCCTGGCCCGCGACAGTCATCTGCCGGTGGACGGCCTGGATGAAGTGCGCGAGGCGATTGCAACGTTCACCGCCGAAACCATGAGCCCCCTGTGCGCAGTGCCGGCGGAGCAGATCCGCCAACTGGCGCGGGATTTCGCGGCGGCGCCGACAGCGGTCTGTTATGGCCGCATGGGAGTTTCGACCCAGGCCTTCGGCACGCTGTGCCATTGGCTGGTGCAACTGATCAATCTCGTCACCGGCAACCTCGACCGCGTCGGTGGTGCACTGTGTACAGAGCCGGCGGTGGATCTGGTGGCTTCGACGTCGGGCGGGCATTTCAATCGATGGCAGAGCCGTGTGTCCGGGCGTCCGGAATACAGCGGCGAGTTGCCGGTCTCGGCGTTGGCCGAAGAGATGCTCACCGGCGGAGAAGGGCAGGTTCGTGCGCTGATCACCGTGGCCGGCAATCCTGTCCTGTCCACGCCCAATGGCCGGCAATTGGAACAGGCGCTGGACGGGCTGGAGTTCATGGTCAGCGTTGACCTCTACATCAATGAAACCACGCGCTACGCCGACCTGATCCTGCCGTCGACCTCGGCGCTGGAAAACGATCACTACGACACCACGTTCAACCTGTTCGCGGTGCGCAACGTGACGCGCTTCAACCGGGCGATCCTGGCCAAACCCGAAGGCGCGTTGCATGACTGGGAAATCTTCGTCGGCCTGGCCAAGGCGTTCGCGGCGAAGACCGGCAAGGAATTGAAACCGACCATTGCTCCCGCGCAGATGATTGATCATGGCTTGCGGATGGGGCTTTATGGCGATGCCTCGCCACACAAGCTTTCGTTGGCGACGCTGTTCGATCACCCGCATGGCGTCGATCTGGGTGCGCTCAAGTCCAACCTGGCGCCGCGTCTGAAAACCGCCAACCAGCGGGTCCAGGCAGCGCCTGCCGTTATTCTCGCCGACCTGGCCCGTTTCGCCGCGCTGCAAGCACCGGCCGCCGACGAATTGCTGATGATTGGCCGCCGGCATGTGCGCAGCAACAATTCCTGGATGCACAACTATCACCGCTTGGTGAAGGGCAAGCCGCGCCATCAATTGTTGATGCACCCGGATGATCTGAGCAGTCGCGGACTCGGCGACGGACAGCGCGTACGGGTCAGTTCGCGGGTCGGCGTGATCGAAGTTGAAGTGCTCGCCAGCCTGGATATGATGAAAGGCGTGGTCAGTCTTCCTCACGGTTGGGGGCATGCGCGCCCGGGCGTGCAAATGACGATCGCCAGCAGCCAGCCGGGTTCCAGCGCCAACGACCTGACCGACGAGTGTCAGCTCGATGAGTTGTCGGGAAATGCGGCGTTGAACGGCGTTCCGGTGACCGTGGTGGCGGCTTGATTGAGTCTGTCGGGGAGACCGAGCATGGCGCTCGGGTTTCCGTTACAATGCGCCACCGTGCCGACCTATGAGTCGGAAAGTTCAGCCGAGGTGCTCCATGGATATCATCGAAACGATTAAAGAGCAGATTGCTAACAACACCATTCTGCTTTACATGAAAGGTTCGCCGAATGCCCCGCAGTGCGGCTTCTCCGCGAAAGCCGCGCAGGCCGTGATGGCATGTGGTGAAAAGTTTGCGTACGTGGACATCCTGCAGAACCCGGAAATCCGCGCGAACCTGCCAAAATATGCCAACTGGCCAACCTTCCCGCAATTGTGGGTCGGTGGTGAGCTGGTTGGCGGTAGCGACATCATGACTGAGATGGCTGCTGACGGTTCGTTGCAGAGCACGATCAAGGCCGCTGTTGAAAAAGCAGCTGCTGGCAAGACCGAAGCCTGAACCCCGGTCATTAAAAAAGCCCCGCCTCTTTAAAAGAGCGCGGGGCTTTTTATTGTCTCGATTTCAGCGGGTGCAAACTTACTCGTCTTCGCCCATCTGCGATTGCAGGTAGTTCTCAAGACCGACTTTATCGATCAGGCCCAGTTGGGTTTCC
Source organism: Pseudomonas sp. IT-P294 (assembly GCF_949767865.1). Lineage (NCBI taxonomy): Bacteria > Pseudomonadati > Pseudomonadota > Gammaproteobacteria > Pseudomonadales > Pseudomonadaceae > Pseudomonas > Pseudomonas sp. IT-P294. The sequence continues at coordinate 316,031 of NZ_CATKQW010000044.1, forward strand.
AGCCAGTCGATATGTTCTTCTTCAGATTCCAGAATGTCTTCGAGCAGTTCGCGGCTACCGTAGTCGCCAACGGTTTCGCAATGAGCGATAGCGACTTTAAGGTCGGCATGGCCGGTGCGTTCGATGCGCAGGTCGCACTCAAGCATTTCCTGGGTGTGTTCACCGATCTGCAGCTTGCCAAGGTCCTGAACGTTCGGCAGGCCCTCGAGGAACAGGATGCGCTTGATCAGCTTGTCCGCGTGCTTCATCTCATCGATGGATTCGTGGTACTCGTGCTTGCCGAGTTTGTTCAAGCCCCAATCTTCATACATGCGTGCATGCAGGAAGTATTGATTGATCGCGACCAGTTCATTGGCAAGGATCTTGTTGAGATGCTGGATGACTGTAATGTCGCCTTTCATGATGGGGTCCTGCCCTTTATTAGCTGTCTATAAGCCGGAGTTTGAGCCGCGCAACTAAGGGTGTCAAACCTAAGTAATTGAAACTTATATGAAAATTAATCGGAATAAGAATGTTTGTGTTCCGCGTCTTGCGCGTAAGCGATTGATTTGCAGCCATAAAAAAACCGGACATCAAGTCCGGTTCATTGAAATTCGGGGTATCAGGCGGCGGTAAATTCTACAGGATAAGGAATCGCGGCCTGTGCCGATTGCAGTTTGCCCAGCGTTTCGCGAACGACTTCCTTGGCAAGGCAGGCGCATTTGCCGCATTGGCTGGCGACGCCGGTGGCGTTACGGACTTCCTTGTAGCTGCAGCAACCTTCATAGATTGCATCGCGGATTTGACCGTCGGTGACGCCAGTGCAGAGGCAAACATACATAAGTGAAAACCGTCGCTGGTTGAGACTCAATTGCGATGGATCTTAATGTTAACGAGAATGATTGTCAAAGTGCTTTCTGAAAGCTTCGCGTTATAAATCCGCATCACTGACGAACGGTTTCCAATAAGGCCATCGGCCAGTATCCAGGCAAGCGGCAATTTTTCCGTCGCGTTGAAAAACCGTTAAGGACAGCTCAAATACGCCGTGTATGATGGTCGGTCCTTGCGAAGGGGGTCGTGTCACAGGGCTGTCGCCTGAGGGTGGCAGGCTGACGCGAACCCAGTTCTTCACGTTAATAGACCAGGAGATATTCAATGAGCGTACTCGTAGGCAAACAAGCCCCTGACTTCACCGTGCCGGCTGTACTGGGCAATGGCGAAATCGTAGACAGCTTTACCCTGTCCTCGGCCATCAAAGGCAAATACGGCCTGGTGTTCTTCTACCCACTGGACTTCACCTTCGTTTGCCCGTCCGAGCTGATCGCTTTGGACAACCGCATGGCTGACTTCAAGGCACGTAACGTTGAAGTGGTCGCCGTTTCGATCGACTCGCACTTCACCCACAACGCCTGGCGCAACACCCCGGTGAACAATGGCGGTATCGGCCAGGTTCGCTACACCATGGCTGCTGACATCAAGCAGGAAATCATGAAGGCTTACGACGTGCAGTCCTCTGACGGCGTAGCTTTCCGTGGTGCGTTCCTGATCGACGACAAAGGCGTTGTCCGCTCGCAGATCATCAACGACCTGCCGCTGGGCCGTAACATGGAAGAGCTGATTCGTCTGGTCGACGCTCTGCAATTCCACGAAGAGCACGGCGAAGTTTGCCCTGCCAACTGGAAAAAAGGCGACAAGGGCATGAACGCTTCGCCAGAAGGCGTTGCTGCTTACCTGACCGAGCACGCTGCGGCGCTGTAAGCCCAAGCGTCAGGCATAAAAAAACCGGCCTCAGTGGCCGGTTTTTTTATGCGCGGGATTATTCAGCGACAGGATCAGTCGTTGAAGTCTTCCCAGCCGCCCATTTGCTTCCAGCGATTGACGATGCCGCAGAACAGCTCGGCCGTCTTTTCGGTGTCGTAGCGAGCCGAGTGAGCCTCACGACCGTCGAAATCGATGTCGGCAGCCTGACAGGCCTTGGCCAGCACGGTTTGACCGTAAGCCAGACCGGCAAGGGTCGCGGTATCGAAACTGGAGAACGGATGGAACGGGTTACGTTTCATGTCCAGGCGCGTGACCGCGGCATTCAGGAAACCCAGATCGAAGCTGCTGTTGTGCCCGACCAGAATCGCCCGTTTGCAGCCGTTGGCTTTCAGGGCCTTGCGGATACCTCGAAAGATATCGGTCAATGCGGCTTCTTCGCTCACGGCCATGCGCAGCGGGTGATCGAGTTTGATCCCGGTGAATTCCAGCGCGGCCGCTTCGATGTTGGCGCCTTCAAAAGGCTCTACACGAAAGAAATAGGTGTGATCGGGGTACACAAAGCCTTTTTCGTCCATGGCGATGGTGGTTGCAGCAATTTCCAGCAGGGCATCGGTGGCCGAGTTGAAGCCACCGGTTTCTACGTCGACGACAACCGGCAGGTAACCACGGAATCTGGCAGCCATTGGATGACGAGGACCGCCTCCACCGCCTTGACCGTCCTGTTCGTCGTCGAAATGGTCTTCACTCACGCGTGTTCCTCCAGCAGGCGCCAGCGCAGTTTTTCACCGGCGCGCAGCGGGATGACAGTCAGCTCGCCGAAAGGCAGGCTGGTTGGGGCGGTCCACTCATCGCGGACCAAGGTAATGCGATCGGTGTTCACCGGCAGGCCGTAGAAACGCGGGCCGTTGAGGCTGGCGAACGCTTCGAGCTTGTCCAGCGCGTTGCGCTGTTCGAAGGCTTCGGCGTACATCTCGATGGCGGCATAAGCCGTGTAGCAACCGGCGCAGCCGCAGGCCGCTTCCTTGGCATGCTGGGCATGAGGCGCCGAGTCGGTGCCGAGGAAGAACTTGTCGCTGCCGCTGGTGGCGGCATCGAGCAGGGCTTCCTGGTGGGTATTGCGCTTGAGGATCGGCAGGCAATAGAAGTGCGGCCGAATCCCGCCCACCAACATGTGGTTGCGGTTGTACAGCAGGTGATGGGCGGTGATGGTTGCGCCAACGTTGGCCGAAGCCTCGTTGACGAACTGCACGGCGTCAGCGGTGGTGATGTGTTCGAACACCACTTTGAGCGTCGGGAAACGCTCGACCACACGACGCATGTGCTCATCGATGAAAAGCTTTTCGCGATCGAACACGTCGACATCGCTACGGGTGACTTCGCCGTGAATCAGCAAGGGCATCCCGACCTCGGCCATGGCCTCGAGTGCAGGGAAGATCTTGTCGATACTGGTGACGCCAGAGTCCGAATTGGTGGTCGCGCCGGCCGGGTACAGCTTGGCGGCGTAAACGAAACCGCTGGCCTTGGCCTCGCGAATTTCTTCGGGTTGGGTACGGTCGGTCAGGTACAGCACCATCAACGGTTCGAAGCGACTGCCAGCCGGGCGTGCAGCGAGAATCCGCTGTCGATAGCCATCGGCTTCAGCGGCGTTACGCACCGGAGGTACCAGGTTGGGCATGATGATGGCGCGACCAAAGGTGCGCGCAACATCGGCAACGGTATTGGTCAACACGGCACCATCGCGAAGATGGATATGCCAGTCGTCGGGACGCAGCAGGGTCAGGCGGTCGGACATGAGGGGATTCCAGGCGGGTCAAACTGAGGGGAATGCTACCGGAAAAGACTCTTCCAGGCACTCGCTATCAAGTTTTGAAGGAAGCTTCCGATATCCAGTAGTACGCCGTAAACATGCGTGTGTCGGTCTTTTTGTTGTAGAAGCCAGTGGAGCCTCCCGTGCGCCAGCGTTATTTAGCCTTGCTCAGTGTGTTTGCCAGCCTTCCTGCAATGGCGCTCACTTTCCAGACGCGTCTGGAGAGCATCGAATGGACGGTCGAAGGTGACAAGTTCGAATGCCGCCTGAGTCAGCCGATCACCGATTTCGGGTCGGGTGAGTTCGTGCGCCGTGCTGGCGAGCAGGCGACGTTTCGTCTCAAATCCTACAACGCGATGATCGGCGGCGGTTCAGCGACCCTTCTGGCAGCGGCTGCACCGTGGCAACCGGGACGTGGCGACATCAACCTGGGGTCGGTGCAAATCGGCAGTGGCAATGTGCTGTTCAACAGTTCGCAAGTTCAGGCTGGACGCCTGATCAGCGGATTGATGGACGGTCGCAGTCCGGTCATCCGGCATTCCTCCGGCGACGGTCGTGTGTCTGAGGTGCGCCTGTTGCCGGTCAAGTTCAGCAAAGCCTTCAACGACTACCAGGGTTGCGTCGCAAAATTGCTGCCGAAGAATTTCGAACAGGTCAAACAGTCCGAAATCGGGTTCCCGGGTGAAGGTGTTGACCTCGACGCGCGGGGCAAGGCCCAGTTGCAGGTGATGCTGGAGTTCATGAAGGCCGATCCGACGGTCAATCACATCGAGCTCGACGGGCACTCCGACAACAGCGGCAATCGCCTGACCAACCGTGAGTTGTCACGCCGTCGGGCGTTGGCGGTGATGGACTTTTTCAAGGCCAATGGCATTCAGGAATCGCAGATCACCCTGCGTTTCCACGGTGAGCGTTACCCTGTGGCGCCAAACACCAGCGCCACCAACCGCGCGAAGAATCGCCGGGTCGCGGTGCGCCTGGAACGGGTGGCCCCGACCGATAAAGTGGCGCCTCAAGTCGCGACGCCCGGCAGCGCTGCCACGACCTCCTGAACCCGCTGAAATCGTCGCTCGCTCGACATAATCTGTCGCTTCGTCGTCATAAGCTGTCGCGCCTCTGTAAATTATTTCGTATGACCGGTAGACTTCACGGCTTTCCGTAGAACCCCGTGGAGTGATGGCATGGCGGACGTAAACAAGGTCGTTCTGGCGTATTCCGGCGGCCTGGACACTTCGGTGATCCTCAAGTGGCTGCAGGATACTTATAACTGTGAAGTCGTGACCTTCACCGCTGACCTGGGTCAGGGCGAAGAGGTCGAACCTGCACGCGCCAAGGCACAAGCCATGGGCGTCAAAGAGATCTACATCGACGACTTGCGCGAAGAGTTCGTGCGCGATTTCGTTTTCCCGATGTTCCGCGCCAACACCGTTTACGAAGGCGAGTACCTGCTGGGTACTTCCATCGCTCGTCCGTTGATCGCCAAACGCCTGATCGAAATCGCCAACGAAACCGGCGCTGACGCCATTTCCCACGGCGCTACCGGCAAAGGCAACGACCAGGTTCGTTTCGAACTCGGTGCCTACGCCTTGAAGCCAGGCGTAAAAGTGATTGCTCCGTGGCGCGAATGGGACTTGCTGTCCCGTGAAAAGCTGATGGATTACGCTGAAAAGCACAACATCCCGATCGAGCGTCACGGCAAGAAAAAATCCCCGTACTCGATGGATGCCAACTTGCTGCACATCTCCTATGAAGGCGGCGTGCTGGAAGACACCTGGACCGAGCACGAAGAAGACATGTGGAAGTGGACCGTCTCTCCGGAGAAGGCTCCAGACAAGGCGCAGTACCTGGAACTGACCTACCGCAACGGCGACATCGTGGCACTGGACGGCGTCGAAATGACCCCGGCCACCGTGCTGGCGACCCTGAACCGTATCGGTGGCGAACACGGTATCGGCCGTCTCGACATCGTCGAGAACCGTTACGTGGGCATGAAGTCCCGTGGCTGCTACGAAACCCCTGGCGGCACCATCATGCTGCGCGCTCACCGTGCGATCGAATCGATCACCCTGGACCGTGAAGTGGCTCACCTCAAAGACGAGCTGATGCCTAAATACGCCAGCCTGATCTACACCGGTTACTGGTGGAGCCCTGAGCGTCTGATGCTGCAACAGATGATCGATGCGTCCCAGGCTCACGTGAACGGCGTTGTGCGCCTGAAGTTGTACAAGGGCAATGTGATCGTCACCGGCCGCAAGTCCGACGAATCGTTGTTCGATGCCAACATCGCGACCTTCGAAGAAGACGGCGGCGCCTACAACCAGGCCGACGCGGCGGGTTTCATCAAGCTCAACGCCTTGCGTATGCGCATTGCTGCAAACAAAGGCCGGAAGCTGTTCTGAGACCTTTGAAGTCGCAATAGAAATGTGGCCTTGTCGATGACAAGGCCACATTGCTGAAAGGGGGGGATTTTCTGCCCGGACATGCGATTTATCGTTCTATTCGTTGTTGCTCATACCTCTCCTTCTGCGTTTCTCCCCGATTCTCTTCCAGAGCATCGCCTGCTGCTGTGGGAATAAATCCTCAGCCCACCGTCGTCACGTCACGTGAACTCAAATTGTAAGCAATGCAGAAAGCATGACGCTTTCGGGTTTGTTTCGAGTGCTTGAGCGCGTTTTCCTTCAAAAATGCCTCCGAGTCGGCGCTGGTGATAAACACGATCAGTTGCTCAGGCTTTTCCTGTTGTTGCTGGACCTTCTCCATCAGGTGGTTGAATTCCGTTTTTCTGCACATGACCCGCGCATCAATGATGTGCAGGTCCTGTGACCGCATGGGCAAACGCAGGTAGTGGTTCACCCAATGTTCCGGAGGGTCTTCGAAAGTGCTGCTGTGCGGTCGATCAGCGTTGCCCATGACTTTTATGAAGTGCTTTCCTTTCTCAAAGTCAGTGGGCGCATAAAGCGATCGGTAATTGAAGTTGAGTGTGGCAAAGAACAGAAAGAGCAAATAAAAGGGGAAGCTGATAAGGAACCAGATATAAATCTCTCGCTCCTTGTTGTCGAGGAAGGGAAGGGAGACAGCTGCTGATGTTTCAGACAGTGCTGCAAATATCGCAATGATTGTCATGGGGTTGGTAATTTTTCTCTTGGGTTTTATCATGTCGTATGCTCATGAATGATGTCTTTTTCTCGAAGATTTAGAGGTTTTTTTAAAGGGGTATAAGTTGGTGTTGTGTTGTTTATTAGTTGTGTGTAGGAACTCCTTGTTATAGGGGTTTTCAGTAAGTTGTTATAGTAGCTGTGTTCATGTTAAATCAGGTGTGAGTGGGTAGTTGTTTTAGTCATTGTTGAGTTTGTTTTTGTTTCCGGCGTGGCGCTGGTGTGAGCTTTTTTACTGAAAGTAACGCGCGTGCAGACATGGGGGAGTTGCGTTCAACCCAGGTGTCTTGGGGGCGGGTTGATTTCAAGCGTAGCTCAATTCCGGGCCTTTCGTGTGACAAATGGACTTCGGCAGATCGTTTGTTTTCAGATGTATATCGATACAAAAAAAATTGAAACGTAACACGTGCACGGGTCAATAAAATTTAAGACACACAGTAATCGTAAGAATCTTGTAAGACTTCTCCTGCTTTTTTGTAGGGAATGTCTCTCGGTGTGGGTGGCCGAGGGGGGCGGCATGCCATGTCTGAAACGACTAGGCTATTGTGCGGGCTCTAAAAATTCGAACAGCGAAAATTGGACTTGCCCATGAATAAAGTGCTGATCGTGGATGATCACCCCGTCATTCGTCTTGCGGTACGTATGCTAATGGAGCGACATGGCTACGAGGTCATTGCAGAAACAGATAATGGCGTGGATGCGTTACAACTTGCCCGTGAGCTAATGCCGGATATTGTCATTCTGGATATTGGAATACCGAAACTGGATGGATTGGAAGTCATTGCGCGTCTTACCTCAACGGCAATGCCTCTTAAAGTGCTGATACTGACGTCTCAGGCGCCCGGGCATTTTTCCATGCGTTGCATGCAGTCGGGGGCCGCCGGGTATGTTTGCAAACAACAGGATCTCACTGAGTTGCTCAGTGCGATCAAGGCAGTGCTGTCTGGCTACAGTTACTTCCCCAATCAGGCGTTGCACACCGTGCGTTCAAGTCTTGGCAATGCCAGTGAGGCGGACATGGTGGATCGTCTGTCGGGGCGCGAGATGATGGTGTTGCAACAGCTTGCTCGAGGAAAGACCAACAAGGAGATCGCTGATGGCATGTTTCTCAGCAACAAAACGGTCAGTACTTACAAGACCCGCCTGTTGTTGAAGCTCAATGCTCGCTCCCTGGTCGATCTGATCGAATTGGCTCAACGCAATGGTCTGGTATGAGTACGCCAGCGTTTGACGAACCACGATGAAGGGACTGCCTGCAGGATCGGCACTTAGTAAAAAGCCTCCGTTTCGGGAGGCTTTTAGGTGTTATAGGTCAAAATCGTAATCGGCCAATTGCTTTTGCAGTCGGCGCTCCTCCAGCAGATTGTCGATGGTACGGCGTTTGCTCAGGTTGGTCTTTGCCACTTCAACCACCGGTTCAGCGTCATCGGCCTCAACGGGTGTGAAGTCGTCTTCTACGTCCAATTGCTCTTTGCCAGTGCTCATAGGTTAACTCCAGGCTAAGACTGCCTTTGGCGCTCCTTATATCGACAATCGACCGGCGGGTAAAAAAGATTTTTTCAATCGGTATATCAATAAATCTAATAGTGCCTCAATCGTCCGAGGTCTTTGCCTTGTATTCGCATAAATCCTCGATACGGCAACTGCCGCAGCGAGGCTTGCGGGCCAGGCAGACGTAGCGTCCGTGCAGGATCAACCAGTGATGGGCGTCGAGCAGGTATTGCTTGGGCACGAACTTCATCAGTTTGTGCTCCACCTCGACGACGTTCTTGCCGGGTGCAATACCTGTGCGATTGCTGACGCGGAAAATGTGGGTATCGACCGCCATGGTCAGCTGACGAAACGCAGTATTGAGCACCACGTTGGCAGTCTTGCGACCCACTCCGGGCAGCGCTTCCAGTTCCTCGCGGGTTTGCGGTACTTCACCGCCGTGGCGCTCTACCAGCAAGCGACAGGTTTCGATCACGTTTTTTGCTTTGCTGTTGTACAGGCCAATGGTCTTGATGTATTCCGAAAGTCCCTCGACCCCCAAGGCATAGATCGCCGCCGGTGTATTGGCCACCGGATACAGTTTGGCGGTGGCCTTGTTGACGCCGACATCGGTTGACTGGGCGGATAGAATCACCGCAATCAGCAATTCGAACGGCGAGGAATATGCCAGTTCGGTCTTCGGTTCCGGGTTGTCTTCGTGAAATCTGCGGAAAATTTCCAGACGTTTTGCGGCATTCATGGGCGATGCGTTTCCTCGAAGGCAATCAAATTGAAGAGGTCGAGCGGAGACAGGCCTGGCGCGCGGCGATCAACAGCCCCAACAGAATGAAGCCGCCGGGGGCCAGCGTCGCCAGGTGTAGGCCACTGTCGCCGATGAATCCGCGCAGCAGGCCAAGGCCCACCATCAGTGCGCCAAACCCTGCGCACAAGCGCAGGCGATCGCGCCGGGATTCCTGGAAAAAGCCATTGTGTTCCAGCACGACGCATTGCAAGGCAATCAATCCGGCGTAGACGCCTGCGTGCAGATGCCATTGAAGCGACCAGACTTGCGCACCAAGCTCCGCGCAAGCGGTCAACGTAGCCGCCAGCACGACGCTGGCCAGCAAACGGGTGGACGGCTCTAGTCGTGGTCGCAGCACGCCCATCAAGAGGGCGTAGGCGCAGGTCACCACGACAAACATCAGCCACAGGCCCAGAGCGTTTGCCCAGGCGTCGGTGGCGCCGATCAGTGGCGCCAGCATCAGTGAGTTTTGCAGCGTCGATGACTTATTCATGAGCGCTACTCCCGATCAGCTGTTGTGCGTGTTCATCAAAGTAGCGCAGGGCTTCATGGATGGCGCTGATCACGGCCCTTGAAGTGATGGTTGCGCCCGCGATCTGATCGAATTGTCCCTGATCTTTTTTCAAGGCCCAGCCCGTGTCGCCAGGTTCGGCTCGAGACTTGCCGGTAAATCCCTCAAGCCATGCGTTGGGCCGGTCAGCGATCTTGCCGCCCAGCCCCGGGGTTTCCGATTGCTTGAGGGTTTTGACCCCCAGTAACTTGCCGTTGGTGCCGATCGCGATCAACAACTCGATGGAGCCTTCGTAGCCCAATGTCTGGCTACGCAGCAACACCGCGCTCGGTTGGCCGCCCTTGGTTGCCAGGTAGCCGCCCAAGAGCTTGCTGTTGCTCAGTTCGATGTTGTCGACGGGCAGCGGCTGTTCCAGCGGCTGATTGTCGTAGCTTCCCGGTGGCAGCAGGTCCAGCAGGTTCCGGCTGTCGATCAATCGGTGTGTAGCGGCTATGCGAGGTGCGCTGGCATGTTGCACGAGGTACGTCGCGCCAATCCCCAGCCCGGCCAGCAGCACCAGCATCACAACGCTCGTCGCTCGGTTCATGGCGCAATGTGCTCCTGTCTGGACGCGACGAAACGTTCCAGCGCCGGTACGCAGAGGTTCATCAGCAACACCGCAAAGGCCACACCGTCCGGATAACCGCCCCATGTACGAATCAGGTAGGTCAGTAATCCCGCGCCAGCGCCGAACAGCAGGCGGGCACCGGGGCTCTTCGCTCCGGACACCGGTTCAGTGACGATAAAGAATGCACCGAGCATGGTCGCGCCGGTGAGCAGGTGAAACAGTGGTGAGCCATGGGAGTCGGAGCCCGAACCGTTCCAGCACAATAGACTGATGATAAACAGACTGGCGAGCATGCCGACCGGCGCATGCCAGCTGAATACGCGTCGCTGCAGCAGAAAAGCGCCGCCTGCCAGAAAAGCCAGATTGACCCATTCCACGCCACGGCCGCCAAAATGGCCGAAGGCCGGGTTACCGGCGAAGAGCTCCTCCATGGTCAGGCTTTTATTGATCCGCAGACTGTCCAGTGCAGTCGCCTGGACCCAGGCATCCGGCGCATGGTTGAGGCTGAAACCGAAGACCTGTTGCAAACCGCCGAGCAGGTCCATGCCGTGTGACGATGGCCAAAGGGTCATTTGCAGGGGAAAGGCTAACAGGACAAAGGCGAAACCGAGCATTGCCGGGTTGAAGGGGTTCTTGCCGACGCCGCCATACACCTGTTTGCCCGACAGCGCGAACGCTGCAGCACTCACCGTCAGCCACCACGGGCAGTAAGGCGGCAAGGCCACAGTCAGCAACGTCGCGGTGACCAAGGCGCTGCCGTCGCTCAAGGTCGGTCGCAAGGGGCGTTTGCGCAGCTGCAACACCGCCGCTTCAACAGCCAGCGCCGCCACGCTCGCCAGGATCAGGTTGATCAACACGCCCCAGCCATACAGCCAGAACAACACCAGCAGGCCCGGCACGGTGGCCAGCAACACCAGCTTCATGGCCTGCTGAAGGCGTTCGTCCACCGATTCAAGGGGTGACATAGGCCTCCAGCAGACGCTCGGCTTCCTTCACCGCCAGTTCCAGCGCCTGGATCTGTTCAGCCGCTGCTTCGCCGGTTTGCGCTTTCTTGAGTTCGGCGCGGCGCATGGCCAACTGGATCTTTGCTCGATTTAATTCTGCATTTTTCGCTGGAATGACCGGCGTGACCGGGGCTGGTGGTGCCGTGCTTTCCAGATTCGCCAAAGCCTGTTCGGCAGCCTCGAACTGTTGTTGCAAGACAATCAATTGCGACTGCTGATCGAAGGTCGGTGGATGCCCGAATGCCTTGAGTGATTTGTTCAGTTGCGCACGGCTCATCGCCACATCGATCTTGGCTTTTTTCACTGCCGCATCAATGTTTGCCGCTTTCTGTGCACGCACTCGCTCAAGCGCCGCCTGCACCGGATCAAGCGTTGTCACTTCACTTTGCGGCGCGGCGCGTTGAGCACGGGCCTGACGTTCAGCAAGTTTGTGTTCTTCTTCGCGGCGCAGGCGGGCATTTCGCTGTTCGAAACGGTGGCGTGCGCGATTGCGCTTGGCGGCGCGGGCTCGTTGTTCATCGAGGCTGAACGCAAGGCCGCCAACAATCGGCAGCACCGTGGCGATTGGCAGCGGGCGCATCTCGATGCAATCCACCGGGCAGGGCGCGACGCAGAGGTCGCAACCGGTGCATTCGTCGACGATCACCGTGTGCATCAACTTGGCCGCGCCAACGATGGCGTCCACCGGGCACGCCTGAATGCACTTGGTGCAACCGATGCACTCGGCTTCACGAATATAGGCGATCTGCGCCGGGGCCGAGCCGCGGCTGACGTCCAGTTCCAGCACCGGTACTTTCAGCAAGTCGGCCAGGGCCGCAATGGTTTCGCTGCCGCCCGGCGGGCACTTGTTGATCGGTTCGCCACTGGCAATGCCTTCGGCGTAGGGCTTGCATCCGGGGTGGCCGCACTTGCCGCACTGAGTCTGCGGCAAGAGGGCGTCGATGCGTTGAATCAGACTCATGTTTTGATCAGTCCGCTGAATCCGAGAAAAGCCACTGCCATCAGCCCGGCGCCGATCAACTCGATCGGCAGGCCGCGAAAGGGCAGGGGAACATCGTTATCGAGTGTGCGTTGGCGCAAGTCGCTGAACAGGCTCAGCACCAGCCAGAAGCCCAGCCCGGCGCCGAGGCTCAGGGCCGTGGCGTGGAAAAATCCCTGGTCGGCCTGGGCGTTGAGCAAGGTCAGGCCGAGTACGCCGGCATTACCCAGCAGCAAAAGCCAGAGGCCATCGAACGAGCGCTTTGGCAGCAATCGTGAAAGCAGTTTCAGCAGCGGACCGACCAGCAATACGCTCAACGGCAGGAACACGAACAGATGCAGCGAAGTGAGTTCCAGCGGGACCAGCAGCCAGTGATAGGCCGAGTAGCCCAGAATGCCAACCATCAGCATCAGGCTCGTCGTCGCAATGCCCAGGGCATGAACTCGTTCACGCTCGCTGCCCAACAGCGGATCGACGCCCAGCGGCCAGTGCAACACGAGGTTGTTGATCAGGGCAGTGCTGATAAGCGTAAAAACAAATTCAGTCATGATCGTGCCGGCAAGAACGGGGCTTTTAAACGCGGCGGTCTAAAAAGCTTAGGCATTATCCGGCAAGGATGGAGGGTGGGCCAGATATGAAAATCCCACAGTCGCGTCACGCACGACTGTGGGATCGGTTTAGCCGATCAAACCTTACTTGATGCGCTGGCCGGGCTTGGCGCCGCTGTCAGGGCTGAGCAGGTAGATCTCTTCGCCGCCAGGGCCGGCAGCCATCACCATGCCTTCGGAGATGCCGAACTTCATTTTCCGTGGCTTGAGGTTGGCGACCATCATGGTCAGGCGACCATTGAGCTTGGACGGATCCGGATAAGCGCTCTTGATCCCGGAGAATACGTTGCGTTGCTCGTCACCGATGTCCAGGGTCAGGCGCAGCAGCTTGTCGGCGCCCTCAACGTGTTCAGCCTTGAGGATCAAGGCAACGCGCAGGTCGACTGCGGCGAAGGTGTCGAACTCGATTTCCGCAGACAGCGGATCCTTGGCCAGTTCACCGTTGCCGGCAGGTGCAGCGTCGCCGGTGTCGGTAGCGCTGGCGGTCAGGTCTTCCTTGGAGGCGTCACTCATGGCTTGCACTTTCACCGGGTCGATACGGGTCATCAGCGGCTTGAACTCGTTCAGCTGATGGTTGCTGAGCAACGTCGCGTGGTCGTTCCAGGTCAATGGCGCGACGTTCAGGAATGCCTCGGCATCGGCGGCCAGCAATGGCAGGACCGGCTTGAGGAAAATCACCAGCTGGCGGAACAGGTTGACGCCCAGGGCGCAGATGGCCTGGACTTCATCCTGTTTGCCTTCCTGTTTGTTCAGCGACCACGGCGCCTTGTCGGCGATCCAGGCGTTGGCGCGGTCGGCCAGGCCCATGATTTCACGCATGGCCCGGGCGAAGTCGCGCGCCTCATAGGCTTCGGCGATGCTTGGCGCTGCCGCCAGGAACGCTTCGGTCAGTTCCGGTGCGGCGTTGCCGGCCACCAGCAAACCACCGTTGCCCTTTTGGATAAAACCGGCGCAACGGCTGGCGATGTTGACGACCTTGCCGACCAGGTCGGAGTTGACCTTCTGCACGAAGTCTTCAAGGTTCAGGTCGAGGTCGTCGACGCCACGGCTCAGCTTGGCCGCGTAGTAATAGCGCAGGTATTCCGGCGACAGGTGATCCAGATAGGTCCGGGCCTTGATGAAGGTGCCGCGCGATTTGGACATTTTCTGACCGTTGACAGTCAGGTAACCGTGCACGTTGATACCGGTCGGTTTACGGAAACCGGCGCCTTCGAGCATCGCTGGCCAGAACAGGGCGTGGAAGTTGACGATGTCCTTGCCGATGAAGTGGTACAGCTCGGCGGTGGAGTCCTTGCCCCAGAACGCGTCGAAGTCCAGCTCCGGCGTGCGGTTGCACAGGTTCTTGAAGCTGGCCATGTAGCCGATCGGCGCGTCCAGCCAGACGTAGAAGTACTTGCCCGGCTCGTCCGGGATTTCGAAACCGAAGTACGGCGCATCGCGGGAGATGTCCCACTGTTGCAGGCCGGCATCCAGCCATTCGGCGATTTTGTTCGCCACGGCTTCTTGCAGGGTGCCGCTGCGGGTCCAGGTTTGCAGCATCTCCTGGAAGTCCGGCAGCTTGAAGAAGAAGTGCTGGGAATCCTTGAGCACCGGGGTGGCGCCAGAGATCGCCGACTTCGGATCCTTCAGGTCGGTCGGTGCGTAGGTCGCACCGCATTTTTCGCAGTTGTCGCCGTACTGGTCTTCGGTGCCACATTTCGGGCAGGTGCCCTTGATGAAGCGGTCGGCCAGGAACATTTTCTTTTCCGGGTCGAAGTACTGAGTGATCGAACGCTGGGCGATGTGCCCGGCGTCGCGCAGCTTCAGGTAGATCTGGCTCGACAGCTCACGGTTTTCTTCGGCGTGAGTGGAGTGGAAGTTGTCGAAGTCCACCAGGAACTCGGCAAAGTCGGCGCTGTGTTCAGCCTGGACGTTGGCGATCAGTTGTTCCGGGGTGATGCCTTCCTTTTCCGCGCGCAGCATGATGGCCGAACCGTGGGCGTCGTCGGCGCAGACATAGATGCATTGATTGCCGCGGTGCTTCTGGAAACGCACCCACATATCGGTCTGGATGTATTCCAGCATGTGGCCAAGATGGATCGAACCATTGGCATAGGGCAGGGCGCTGGTAACGAGGATCTTGCGTGGCTCGGACATGGGGCTCGGCTACTTGATGAAACGGAGGTCGGCCACTATAAAGCGCCAGCGCATATTTTTCACCCCCGAGAACCTTATGCACGGTCTGAGAAATTGCGTGTGGCCATGGGATAATTGTCACATTCTGAAAGCATGCCGTCCGGCCTTTAGAACAGGTAGGATACCCGCCTGATTTTCAGTCCTGCTATCGGAGTTGCCCATGAGCGCCGTCAATCGCGCAGCGGTGGAAGCCGTCCTTCGCCAATACACCGACCCTTACCTGAACCAGGACCCGGTCAGCGCCGGGTGTGTGCGCAACATCGACATCCAGGGCGATCGCGTCAGCGTCCAGCTGGAATTGGGTTACGCCGCCGGCCTGTTCAAGAGTGGCTGGTCGCAAATGCTGCAAATGGCGATCGAAGGCCTCGACGGCGTGACGACTGCTCGCGTTGACATCACCAGCGTGATTGCTGCCCACAAGGCCCAGGCGCAAATTCCAGGCCTGGCCAACGTCAAGAACGTGGTGGCCGTGGCGTCCGGCAAGGGTGGCGTGGGCAAATCCACCACCGCCGCCAACCTTGCGCTGGCCCTGGCCCGTGAAGGCGCCAAGGTCGGGATTCTCGATGCGGATATCTATGGTCCGAGCCAGGGCATCATGTTCGGCATCCCCGAGGGCACCCGGCCGAAGATCAAGGATCAGAAGTGGTTCGTGCCGATCGAATCCCATGGCGTCGAAGTGATGTCGATGGCGTTCCTGACGGACGACAACACGCCGATGGTCTGGCGTGGGCCGATGGTGTCCGGCGCGCTTCTGCAACTGGTAACGCAGACCGCCTGGGGCGATCTGGATTACCTGGTCATCGACATGCCGCCAGGCACCGGGGACATCCAGCTGACCCTGGCGCAGAAAGTCCCGGTGGCCGGTGCAGTCATCGTCACCACCCCGCAGGATCTGGCATTGCTGGATGCGCGCAAAGGCGTCGAGATGTTCCGCAAGGTCAACATCCCGGTGTTGGGCGTGGTGGAAAACATGGCCGTGCACATCTGTTCCAACTGCGGACATGCCGAGCATCTGTTCGGTGAGGGCGGTGGGGTGAAGCTGGCCAGCCAGTACGGCGTTGAGCTACTGGCCTCGTTGCCGCTGGCGATGGCCATCCGCGAACAGGCCGATGGCGGCAAGCCAACCGTGATCGCCGAGCCGGACAGCCCGATTGCGATGGTGTACCAGGAACTCGCCCGCCACGTTGGCGCGCGGATTGTGTTGCAGGAAGCGGTATCGCCGGCAATGCCGAACATCACCATCAGCGACGATTGATATCCATCAATCAACACTGAAACCTGTGGGAGCGAGCTTGCTCGCGATAGCGGTGTAACAGTCACCATCAAGGGTGGATGTTATGGCCCCATCGCGAGCAAGCTCGCTCCCACAGTTGTTTTGGGGGGGCCTTAGATGCGCAACCCGCCATCCATTTCCAGGATCCGGCCGGTGTAGTAATCGTTCTCGAAAATGTACGCCGCCGAATGGGCGATCTCGTCCGGCTTGCCCATTCGCTTGAGCGGAATACCGGCCGTCATTTTCTCTAGCGCTTCGGGCTTCATGCCCAGGGTCATTTCGGTTTCGATGAAGCCCGGCGCAATGCCCGCCACACGAATACCGTAGCGCGCCAGTTCCTTGGCCCAGGTCACGGTCGCCGCTGCCACACCGGCCTTGGCGGCAGAGTAGTTGGTCTGGCCAACGTTGCCGGCACGGGAAATCGAGGAGATATTGATGATCGCGCCGCTGTTGTTCAGCTCGACCATTTTGGCCGCGACTTCACGGGTACACAGGAACACGCCGGTCAGGTTGACGTCGATCACCGCCTGCCACTGGGCCAGGCTCATCTTGGTCATTTCGCCGTCCTTGACCTTCAACAGCAGGCCGTCGCGCAGGATCCCGGCGTTGTTGATCAGGCCATGAATCGCGCCGAAATCTTCAGCCACCTGGGCGACCATGTGCGTGACCTGCTCTTCATTGGCAACGTTGCACAGGTAAGCACGGGCTTCGACACCCTTGGCCTTGCAAGCGGCGACGGTGTCGTCGAGCTTTTCCTGGTTCAAGTCGACCAGCGCAAGTTTCGCGCCTTTGCCTGCGAAATACTCGGCCATGGAACGGCCTAAACCCTGGCAACCGCCAGTGATAATGATTACTTTGTCGGTGAGTTGCATTCGCATGCCCCAGTAGCAGGTTGGAGTGGTCTTCCTTCTAGAGAGCCTCTCGATCTGCACCGGATGTGGCCTGGTTGCACATGAGAACTGCCCCGATGGCGTACTGGAAACTATCCCCAGGCGCCTGTCCGTTTTTTCGACGGATTCTATTTAAGGAGTCATAAATTGAGCGTAGAAGCGGCCAAGAATGCCCGAGAATTGCTTCTCAAGGAATACCGTGGGGTGTTGTCGACACACTCCAAGTCGATGCCGGGTTTCCCGTTTGGCTCCGTCGTTCCTTACTGCCTCGACGAGCAGGGGCGGCCGCTAATCCTTATCAGCCGCATCGCACAGCACACCCATAACCTGCAAAAAGACCCGAAATGTTCGTTGTTCGTGGGCGAGCGCGAGGCCGATGACGTGCAAGCCGTTGGTCGCCTGACTTACCTCGCCGAAGCAGAAAAGCTCGAGGACGATGCGGCCATCGAAGCGGCGGCGGAACGTTACTACCGCTATTTCCCTGATTCGCAGAGCTACCACAAGGCTCACGATTTCGATTTCTGGGTGCTCAAGCCTGTGCGTCACCGCTACATCGGTGGTTTTGGCGCGATTCACTGGGTCGATCACCTGACCCTGGCCAACCCGTTTGCCGGCAAAGCCGAAGCGAGTATGGTCGAGCACATGAATGCCGATCACGCCAAGGCCATCGCTCATTACGTCGATCTGGCAGGCCTGCCCAAAACCGAGCCGGCGCAACTGGCGGGCATCGACACTGAAGGCATGCACCTGCGCATTGGTCAGGCCCTGTACTGGCTGCCGTTTCAAGCGCCTTGTAATACGCCGACACAAGTGCGCGAAGCCTTGGTTTTCCTGGCCCACGCCGAGCATTGGCCGAAAAATGAAGTGGCCGGTGCTTGAATTCACGAATCGGCGACGTCATCTAGGGAAGACTGGCAAGGCATTCTTGCGTTGAGGAACCATTTGATGCGCCCTTTTTTATTGCTCTTTGTACTGTTTCCGGTGTTGGAGCTGTTCGTATTCGTCAAGGTCAGCGGGGCGATCGGGTTTTTCCCGGCCCTGCTGCTGATTATTCTCGGCTCGATGCTCGGCGTGTTCGTGCTCCGCATCGCCGGTCTGGCCACTGCATTGCGGGCGCGTGAAAGCCTGAACCGCGGCGAACTGCCGGCGCAGACCATGCTCGAAGGCCTGATGCTGGCCCTGGCGGGCGGTCTGTTGATCCTGCCGGGTTTCGTCACCGACGTCCTGGGCTTGATCATGTTGCTGCCGATCTCCCGTCGACTGCTGGCCAATAAAATGCGCCAGCGCGCCGAGGAACAAGCGATCCGTCAGCGTGCGTTCGCCGATGACCTGCAACCCCGAGGCGGTCCTGCTCCGCGAGCGCCGCTGGGCCGCGAGCCCAATGTGATCGAAGGCGAGTTCGAACACCGCGATTCCAAGTAACACCTTTCAATGACACGGCACCTTTGGGTGCCGTGTTCGTTTTTGGGGCAACAAGGTGAAAATTTTTTGCTGCCCGCCCTTGTAATCAGCTTGTACGCCCTTATGTAACGGTCACCGCAAGGTTTCTGGCGATCACGCCAGACAGACTTCCGCGTCTCGCTTGTCGAGCCGCACCCGGCACCGCCGGATTTGTTAAACCCGCCGGGAATACACCGGCCGATGAAAACCACAATTAGGAGAGATCGACAATGAAGCTTCGTCCTCTGCATGACCGCGTCGTTATCCGTCGCAGCGAAGAAGAAAAGAAAACCGCTGGCGGTATCGTCCTGCCAGGTTCGGCTGCTGAAAAGCCAAACCAGGGTGAAGTCCTCGCTGTAGGCCCAGGCAAAGTGCTGGACAACGGTGAAGTGCGTGCACTGTCCGTGAAAGTGGGTGACAAGGTTGTGTTCGGCCCGTACTCCGGCAGCAACACTGTGAAAGTTGATGGCGAAGACCTGGTTGTAATGGCTGAGAACGAGATTCTCGCTGTTGTCGAAGGCTGATTCCCCCGCTCATTTTCCCGCTACTACAAAGTATTTAAGGAATATCGATCATGGCTGCTAAAGAAGTTAAATTCGGCGATTCCGCCCGCAAGAAAATGCTCGCCGGTGTCAACGTCCTGGCTGACGCAGTAAAAGCGACCCTGGGCCCTAAAGGCCGTAACGTGATCATCGAGAAAAGCTTCGGCGCTCCGACCATCACCAAGGACGGCGTTTCCGTTGCCAAAGAAATCGAGCTGAAAGATCGCTTCGAAAACATGGGCGCGCAGCTGGTCAAAGACGTTGCCTCCCGTGCCAACGATGACGCAGGCGACGGCACCACCACCGCTACCGTTCTGGCTCAGTCGATCGTCAACGAAGGCCTGAAAGCCGTCGCTGCCGGCATGAACCCGATGGACCTGAAACGCGGTATCGACAAAGCGACCATCGCTATCGTCAAAGAGCTCAAAGCACTGTCCAAGCCTTGCGCTGACACCCGTGCAATCGCTCAGGTCGGCACCATCTCGGCCAACTCCGACAGCTCCATCGGCGACATCATTGCCGAAGCCATGGAAAAAGTCGGTAAAGAAGGCGTGATCACCGTTGAAGAAGGCTCGGGCCTGGAAAACGAACTGTCGGTTGTTGAAGGCATGCAGTTCGACCGTGGCTACCTGTCCCCGTACTTCGTCAACAAGCCAGAGACCATGACCGCCGAACTCGACGGTCCGCTGATCCTGCTGGTCGACAAAAAGATCTCCAACATCCGCGAAATGTTGCCAGTACTGGAAGCCGTTGCCAAAGCCGGCCGTCCACTGCTGATCGTGGCCGAAGACGTTGAAGGCGAAGCCCTGGCGACTCTGGTTGTGAACAACATGCGTGGCATCGTTAAAGTCGCAGCCGTCAAGGCTCCGGGCTTCGGCGACCGTCGCAAGGCCATGCTGCAGGACATCGCTGTCCTGACTGGCGGTACCGTTATCTCCGAAGAGATCGGTCTGAGCCTGGAAAGCACTACCCTGGAACACCTGGGTAATGCCAAGCGCGTGATCCTGTCCAAAGAAAACACCACCGTGATCGACGGTGCCGGCGTTGAGGCTGACATCCAGGCTCGCGTTCTGCAGATCCGTCAGCAAGTGGCCGACACTTCGTCCGACTACGACCGTGAAAAACTGCAAGAGCGTCTGGCCAAGCTGTCCGGCGGCGTTGCAGTGATCAAGGTTGGCGCTGGTTCCGAAGTAGAAATGAAAGAGAAGAAAGCCCGCGTTGAAGACGCCCTGCACGCTACCCGTGCAGCCGTTGAAGAAGGCGTGGTACCTGGCGGCGGCGTGGCACTGGTTCGCGCTCTGCAGGCTATCTCCGAACTGAAAGGCGACAACGCTGATCAGGACGTTGGTATCCAGTTGCTGCGTCGCGCTGTTGAAGCGCCACTGCGCCAGATCGTTGCTAACTCCGGTGACGAGCCAAGCGTAGTTGTCGACAAGGTCAAGCAGGGTTCGGGTAACTACGGTTACAACGCTGCTACCGGCGAATACGGCGACATGATCGAAATGGGTATCCTCGACCCGGCTAAAGTGACTCGTTCGGCTCTGCAGGCAGCGGCTTCCATCGCTAGCCTGATGATCACCACCGAAGCCATGATCGCCGAGATCAAGGAAGACGGTCCAGCTGGCGGCATGCCAGACATGGGCGGTATGGGCGGCATGGGCGGCATGATGTAAGCCAGCCTTACCCTGTACGAAAAAACCCCGCTGGCGTGAGCCAGCGGGGTTTTTTATTGTGCGGATTTCGTGGGGGAGGGATCGGTTGATTGCCGGAGCGAGCAACCTCACTCCCGCATTTAGAACGGTGTATCAGGCGCGGGCGGGTACTGCTTTGTCTATTCGCCCGGCCTTTAAAGCGGGTCGATACAGGATGTAGTAATACGACCCCAGACAGATCAGCCAGCAGAAAATCGCCGTCCACACGTTGTGGGAGAAGAAGTGCGCGCCCTGCATCATCCGACTGATGGAAAACACCGAGCCCAAGGCGAAAGCGAACACAAACGCCTGGCGGGCCAGACGCGGACGACGATCACGCAGGACAAAGAAAAGCGCGAACAGTGTGAAGCCGGTAGCGGCATGACCACCCGGCCAGCAACGGCCTGGCTTGTCGGTGTGCGGGCGCGGGCTGAGCAGTTCGCTGTAGGTCTCATGCCCGCCGAATTGCTCGAGGCTCCAGGGACATTGCACCGCGGTCACCGCTTTCATCGGCGTCACGAATGAAGTCGCCAACGCCAACGACAGCACCAGACAACCCAGTTCACGCTTGAGTGGCTTGAGCTTGTCCATGAAAAAGGAGCCGATGAAGGCGAGGATAGCAAACACCGAAAACGCGATGACCACTTGCTTGGCGCGGGTGTGGACGATGGTTTCCAGGAAGTAACTGTGGCGCCCGATGAAATTCCCGGCGACCGGGTCGTAGAACAGTTTGGCCAGGTCCATGTCCAGCGATGTCAGCTCGAGCAACATCAAAATGATGGCCGCAACGGCGGGGACACCCAGGCATACCCAGAAATTGAGCGGGCGTGGGGTGGGACGGACAGCGGATGATGACATGAGAGATCCTGCGATTGAATAAACCCCGGGGCATCAGCCCGGGGCCATTCGATTAACGTTCGCTGACTTGGCCGGCACCCTCCATGGGCGCTCTCCAGCCAAGCAGCTGTTGCTTGAAGCCATAACTGGCGGTTTGGTAATACGTGATGGCGCGAGTGATCAACGGATCGCTGTTGGTGGCACGTGACTCGCGACTTTCGGTCAACGCATCATCGTGGCGGCGCAATCCTTGCCGGGGGCTCAGGATCGCCAGATTTTTGCCATCGAACAAGCCCAGATGCTGATAATTGCCAACCACCACGCGTGGCGGCAGCGGATTATCCTGCAACAGGTTACGGCCGAAGAACGTCGACTGATAATCCAGGTTCAGCAGGCCCAGCAAGGTCGGGGCGAGGTCGATCTGACTGGCCAGTTGCGCCGTTTCTCGAGCTTCAATCAATTTCGGCGCATAGACGAACAGTGGAATCTGATAGTTGCTGATCGGCAAATCCTCTTTGCCCGCGCTGCCGGCCGTGTGGTCGGCGACAAAGACAAAGATGGTGTTATCAAACCACGGCTTCTTGCGTGCCTGATCCAGGAACTGACCGATGGCATAGTCAGTGTATTTCACCGCACCGTCACGACCGTTGCCGGATTTGATGTCGATCCGGTTGTCGGGATAGGTATAAGGACGGTGATTGGAGGTGGTCATCAGTTGCAGCAAGAAAGGCTGTTGTTTGGCGTGGTCGGCATCGGCCAGCTTCAACGTCTGGGCATACAGGTCTTCATCCGCCATGCCCCAGGCATTCTTGAAGTGAATTTCGGCTTCATCGACGCTGCTCTGGTCGACCACGCGGTAACCGTTACCGCTGAAGAATGCGTTCATGTTGTCGAAGTAACCACGACCGCCATAGACGAACACGCTGTCGTAGCCCACCGCGGAAAGTTGCTGCCCGAGGCTGGCGAACCCGCTTTCACGCCCCACACGCTTGACGATCGAGCGCCCCGGCGTTGGCGGGATCGCCAGCGTGATGGCTTCCAGACCACGATCGGTGCGGGTGCCAGTAGCGTAGAAATTGTTGAAATACAGGCTCTGCTTGCGCAAGACGTCGAGATTAGGGGTCAGGTTACGGCTGTCACCATTGCTGCCCATGTACTTGGCGCTGAAACTCTCGATGGTCACCAGTACGATATTGGGCTTTCGCAGCGTCCCCGGGTTGTCGATCATGCGGCGGATGTCCTGCGGGTCTTCGCCAACGAAACGAGCATTGGGTTCGCTCAGTTCGGTACGAATCTGCTGGGCAACGACGGCGGGCGGCAGGCTGCTGTAGAACTGCGGATAATCCAGTTCATTGTTACGGAAGGCGGCGAAGAACTGGTAGGGGCCATTGCTTGCCAATTCGTTCTGATAGGCGTTCCCGCCTTGAGCGCGCGGCGCGTCCTGGCTGAGTAACTGCAGGCTCAGGCCGGCAACGAGCAACAGAGCCACGGCATTCAACAACCGATTGCGCAGAGGCGGCAGCGGTGCATCCAGCGCGCTATTGAATGGTTTGCGCAAGGCAAAGCTCAAGGCTACCGCCAGTGCCGCGAGTATGCTCAGCAGTGTACCGATGGGATAGGATTCGAGCAGGTTGTTCAGCACTTCGTCGGAATACACCAGGTAATCGACGGCGATGAAATTGAAGCGCACACCGAACTCATCCCAGAACAACCATTCGGCTACCGAAACGAACAGCATGGCGAACAGGCTGACGGTCAATAGCCCCTGAAGGAACCAGCGATGACCACGGCGGCGCCACAAGGCGGGTGGACAGAGCAGCAAATAGAGCCCCATCGGCAGTGCCGCGTAGGCAATGAAGCCCAGGTCGTACAGCAAGCCAACGCCAAATACCGAGAGAAAGCCGCTGCCGGCCTCATCCAGGTGCGTGAGCAGCAGGACCGTTCGGGTCAGTGTGAAAATGGCCAGCCAGGCGCCTGTTACGAGCAGCAGAAAGCGTATTGGCGCAGTCTTGAAGAAGTCCATTATGCGAATATTCCTTAATTGCAATCGCGCGAGAGTCTCACTCAACCGCAGAGAGACGCTCTGTGAATCGATAGTGAAAAGCTTTTCAAGCCCTTCATTTGGTTGAGCGGATTGATTCTCGCACAGTTCCGCCCTAGCCCTGAATCACACTTGGCCTTAAGCTGCGCGGGCCATGACGGCCGTTACTGTGTGCGGAGGAGGTGCCCATGCGAATTCTATTGGTTGAAGACAACCGCGATATCCTGGCCAATCTGGCCGATTACCTGGGGCTCAAAGGCTACACCGTGGACTGTGCGCAGGACGGTTTGTCAGGCCTGCATCTGGCGGCTACCGAACATTACGATTTGATCGTACTCGATATCATGTTGCCCGGGATCGACGGCTACACCCTGTGCAAACGCCTGCGCGAAGACGCCCGCCGGGATACGCCGGTGATCATGCTCACTGCGCGTGACCAACTCGATGACCGGCTGCAAGGCTTCAAGTCCGGTGCCGACGACTACCTGATCAAACCGTTCGCCCTGTCCGAACTGGCGGCCCGCATCGAAGCCGTCATGCGTCGTACCCAGGGTGGCGGTCGCCGATCCTTGCAAGTGGGCGATTTGAGTTACGACCTCGACACGCTGGAAGTGACCCGTGAAGGCCGTCTGCTCAAACTCAACCCGGTCGGCCTCAAGCTGCTCGCCGTGCTGATGCAGAAAAGTCCCCATGTGCTGCGTCGCGAAATTCTCGAAGAGGCCCTGTGGGGCGATGACTGCCCGGACAGCGACAGCCTGCGCAGCCACGTGCATCAGCTGCGTCAGGTGATCGACAAGCCATTCGCCAAGCCATTGCTGCAAACCGTTCACGGTGTGGGTTATCGCTTGGCCGAGGGCCGTGATGGAGTTTAAGCAGAGCCTTGCTCAACGGATCATCATCGCCTTTGCGTTGATGAGCGCGCTGGTGGCGGGGGCCTTTGCCATGGGCATTGTGGCGACCGTGCACCTGGTGGAAGAAAAGCTGATTTCGGCCGGGCTGGGCGGCGATTTGCAGCGCCTGTTGCTGATGGACAGTGTCTCGGACTGGAGCCATCGCCCCGAGCCAGACCAATTGTTCTACTTCAGCGGCGGGCCGGGAGACTTTGCGCTACCCAAGGATTTGCGCAACCTTGATGCCGGTTTTCACGAGGTTTTTCGCGAGAATCTTTCATATCACGCGATAGTCGAAATCGTTGATGGCCGGCGGTACGTCCTGCTTCAAGACCAAAGCGATTTCGAAGAACGTGAGCGGGTGCTGTTTGCCGTGGTGCTGGTCGGCTTCGTGCTGAGCCTGGCGTTGGCGGTCTTTCTCGGCTGGATCCTGGCGCGCAAAGTGATGGCGCCGGTCGTACGACTCGCCCGCCAAGTGCGCCATCGCGATCAACTGCTGGGGCTGGCCCCGCCTCTGGCTCCAGACTATGCCGCTGACGAAGTGGGCGAACTGGCCGTTGCCTTCGACGCCACACTTGGGCGTTTGCGCCAGGCACTGACCCGTGAGCGATTGTTTACCAGTGACGTCAGCCACGAACTGCGCACACCATTGATGGTACTGGCCAGTTCCTGTGAGTTACTGCTGGAAAATCCCCACCTTGACCCGCGCGGCCACGCCCAGGTCGAGCGCATTGCCCGCGCGTGCGAAGAGATGCGCGAGCTGGTGCAAACATTCTTGATGTTGGCCCGGGCGCAACGAGAAGACGCCAGCATGTCGCCGCAGCAATCGGTCCGTCAGATAGCCGACGGGCTGCTCAATCTGTGGCGCGAACCGATCGAAGCCAAAGGGCTGAATCTGATCTTCGAACCGGGCGATCCGCAGGACACAGGCTACAACGCCACCCTCTTGCACGCGGTGATGGGTAATCTGCTGCGTAACGCACTGCATTACACAGAAGACGGTTTCATCCGCCTGACGCTGACCGCTACGGGGTTCATTGTCGAGGACAGTGGCGTGGGCATTCCGGAGGATAAGCGCGAAGCGATGTTTGAACCGTTCGTGCGTGGCAGCGAGAAACGCGGCGAGGGTCTGGGGCTTGGGCTGTCACTGGTACAGCGCATCTGCGAGAACCAGGGGTGGAGTGTCAGCCTGACCAACATGGAACCCAATGGCTGTCGTTTTGAGGTGGAATTGAGCCAGAAGTAGTCTGGGGCGGCACAACAAAATCGAGCTCCAAGCTCTCATCGTTCTCGTGAATGATCGTGAAATGATTGGCTGTCTACAGCACACTTTTTTCACAAAGGGATGACCTGAGACTCACACGAATCTACCTATGGTGGTGGTCATCTGAAGTTCAGGAGACCGCTATGATGGATGGACCGATCAAATTTTTCTCTGAGAAATACGACGATCAGCACGCTCAACGGTACTTGCGCAAGCACCAGAACGGGCTGGGACGCCGATTGTCCCACTGGCGTGACGAGCAGTTGGTGCGTAAGGCGCTGGCACTGGCCGGCGAGCCTGGGCTGGTACTCGATCTGCCGTGCGGTGCGGGGCGTTTCTGGCCAGTGCTGGCAGAAAAAGCCAACCGCGCCATCATCGGGGCTGATAGTTCCGAATCGATGTTGAAGGTCGCAGCCAAGGCGCAACCGGCTGACGTGGTCAAACGGATAAAACGTTTGCAGACTTCAGCATTCGATATCGGCTTGCCCAATAATGCCGTCGACTGCATTTTCTGCATGCGTTTGCTCCATCACATTGGTGACGCTGAACACCGAATGACCATTCTGCGCGAATTCGAACGTGTCACACGCGACAGCGTCATTATCTCGTTGTGGGTCGACGGCAATTTCAAGTCGTGGAAACGCAAGCGTGCAGAAAAGCAGCGTGGGCAGGAAAATTACCAAAACCGGTTCGTATTACCGGCGGCCACCGTAGAAAAGGAGTTTGAACAGGCGGGTTTCCGCATTCAGGAACAATTGGACTTTTTACCGCTCTATGCCATGTCGCGGGTTTACGTATTACGCAAGAGGTAACAGATGGCAGTGCAATGTGCAGCAGAAACGGAAGTCGCTCCCCAGGACCGCTTCGACTATTTCTGGAATCAGCGCGGTGAATGGGTAGAAGAACCCAACGTCCGTCGCGGTGGAGAAAGTGGCGTACAGCGAGTCAATGGCAGCGACGGCCAGCTGCTCTACACCAAGCGCCAGACCGGACATATTCATCGCAGTTGGTTGCACCCCTTTGGCCGACCGACGGTGTTGCGCGAGCGTGATGCCCTGATTGGTTTGCGCGAGTTGGGCGTGCGCGTACCTGAAATGGTGTTCTGTGGCGCACAACGTGACCCTGCGCACAAATGGCGCGCCTTGCTGGTGACCAAGTCGCTGGACGGTTTCGAGGAAATCGAACATTGGTACGCGGGCGGTGGGCGTGAGCGTCATGGTGAAGCGGTCCATGAACGTGTGTTGAAGGATCTGGCCGAGAACCTTGCCCGTATGCACAAGGGCCGTTGGCAGCACAGCTGCATCTATATCAAGCACGTCTTCGTGCGTGTCACCGGCGAAGGTGATTCAGCCAAGGCTGAAATCGCGTTGATCGATCTGGAAAAATGCCGCCAGCGTCTGAACGCTCAGCAGGCGGCTGCCCATGACATGAAACAACTGCGTCGCCATTCGTCGTTCAGCGATACGGACTGGACAAATCTCGTCTATTTTTATGAGACGGCGTTCGGCAGCGCTATCAAAGGTTTATAGCGATGAAACTCGAAATTGCACGAGGTTTGTTTTTAGCAGGAGCCTTGGCAGTTGCTTCGTTGGCGGTGGCTGCCTGGGAGCAGCCCCGCACGCAGGTCATCAGTTCCGTGAGCGCTGATGCTCACTGTCCGTTGCCACGCGTTGCCAAGGCATCCGTGGCGACTCATCCCGATCATGATTTATTGCTGTTCATGTTCGGACTCTCTCAAGGAATGAGGCCACAAAGTTGAACAGACTCAAGCCAAAATAAAAGGCCTCGATAATTCGAGGCCTTTTTTTTGTGTCCTTTTTTTTAAAAGTCGCCAGTCGCTCCCAAAGGGCTCAGACGCTTTGTTTGACGTCGGGCTTGGCCAGCAGCGTGTAAATGCACGGCAGTACGAACAACGTGAACAACGTTCCGATCGACATGCCGGTGGCGATCACCGTGCCGATATCAAACCGGCTCACGGCGCCAGCCCCCGTGGCGATGATCAACGGCACCATGCCGAACACCATCGCCGCTGTGGTCATCAACACTGGGCGAAGCCGAATCGCCGCCGCTTGCTCGACCGCCTCGCGCGGCGTCAGCCCCTTGTCCTTTCGCAGCTGGTTGGCGAACTCGACGATCAGAATCCCGTGCTTGCTGATCAGCCCGATCAAGGTCACCAGCCCCACCTGGGTATAGATGTTCATGCTTGACCAACCCAGGAACAGCGGGATCAGTGCGCCACAGATCGACAGCGGCACGGTGACCAGAATCACCAGCGGATCACGGAAGCTTTCGAACTGGGCCGCCAGCACCAGGAAAATAATCGCCAGTGCCAGGGCAAAAGTCACCCACAGTGCGCTGCCTTCCTGGACGTATTGGCGTGACGCACCGGCATAATCCATGGCATATCCGGCCGGCGCTTCTTCCCGTGTGATTTGACGCACGGTGTCGATGGCTTCACCCATGCTCACCAGCGGGACCCCGGAGAGAATGGCCGAGTTGAGTTGCTGGAACTGGTTCAATTGCCGTGGACGCGCCCGGTCGCTCACCGTGATCAGGGTCGACAACGGCAGCAATTCACCTTTGGTGTTCCTGACGTAGTAGTTGTTCAGCCACTCGGGGTTATCCCGGAACGGTCGCTCGACCTGCGCAATGACTTTGTAACTGCGCCCTTCAATGGTGAAACGGTTGATCTCCGCCTCACCCAGCATCGTCGCCAGTGTCCCGCCCAGGTCCTGCATGGACACGCCCATCTGTGCCGCCTTCGCCCGATCGATGTCGACCACGACTTCCGGTTTGTCGAAGGCCAGGTCGACGTCGACGAAAGCGAACTTGCCGGAGTCCCTCGCACGTTTTTTCACCCGGTCCATTACCTGCAGCAACGACTCGTAATCTTTGGCCGAGTTGATCACGAACTGAAACGGCAACCCTTCGCCGGTGCCGGGCAAGGAGGGCAGGTTGAAACCGAAGATCTGCAGTCCGGCGATGCTCTCCAGTTTGCGCTGGACCTCGGGCAGGATTTGCATCTGCGTGCGGTGGCGTTCGTTCCACGGCTTGAGCAGAAAGCCGCCAATCCCCGATTGCACGCCGTTGAAACCATTAATCTGGAACGAAGAGTAATACTCGGGAAACGCTTTGAAGATCGAGATGAATTCGTCGGTGTAGGCGCTCAGATAGTCAAGGTTGGCTGGTTGTGGGGCGTTGGATATCATGAAAATGACGCCTTGATCCTCGTTCGGCGCCAGTTCCGACTTAGTGAATTTGAGCAGCACTGGAATCAGGCACAGCACGATCAGCGCAAACACCAGCACCACCGGCCGGGTATTCAATGTTCCGTGCAGCAGGCTCTGGTAGCGGCGCTTGAGGCCTTCGAAAATCAGGTCCAGCCGGTGCGCCAGGCCGCTGGGGTTTTCATCGTGACGCAGCAAAAAGGCGCACATCATTGGCGACAGGGTCAGCGCCACCACGCCGGAAATCACCACGGCCCCGGCCAGCGTCAGGGCGAACTCCTTGAACAGCGCCCCCGTCAGCCCCGTCAGGAAACCGATTGGCGCATAAACCGCCGCCAGCGTGATAGTCATCGAAACCACCGGCATCGCGATTTCTCGTGCGCCTTCAATGGCCGCGTCGATAGGCGTTTTGCCCTCTTCGATGTGACGGTGAATGTTCTCGACCACCACGATGGCATCGTCCACCACCAACCCGATGGCCAGCACCATCGCCAGCAGGGTCAGCAGGTTGATCGAGTACCCCATCATCTGCATGAAGAACATCACGCCGATCATCGACAGCGGAATGGTCACCACCGGGATCACCACCGACCGCAGCGCACCCAGGAACAGGAACACCACCACGATCACGATCAACACCGCTTCGAACAGGGTTTTCACCACCTCGTCGATCGAAGCCTGAATGAACAACGTGGCGTCGTAGGCGATCTCACTCTTGAGGTTTGGCGGCAGCTGGGCTTCCAGCTCCGGCATGATCTTGCGCACTTCCTTGATCACGTCCAGCGGGTTGGCCCCCGGCGTGGCCTTGATGCCGATGTACACCGACGGCGTACCGCCGAAGGAACTGATGGAGTTGTAGTTCTCCGCGCCCATTTCAACCCGCGCGACATCGCTCAGCAGGACCCGGCTGTCGCCGACGACTTTCAGTGGAATCGCGGCAAAGGCTTCGGCGGACTTGAGCTCGGTGTTGGCGTTGATGCTGGTGACCACGTACTCGCCTTTCACTTCACCGGCGGCGGAGAGAAAGTTGTACTGGCGCACCGCGTTGGTCACGTCGCTGGCGCTCAGGCCGAAACCGGCCAACTTCACCGGGTCCAGCCACAGGCGCATGGCAAACACCTGGTTGCCGAGAATTTCCGCCTCGGCCATGCCCGGCAGGGTGGCGAGTTTGGGTTGAATGACTCGCGACAAGTAGTCGGTGATCTGCGGGTTGCTCAGCTCCTTGCTGAAGAAACTGATGTACATGAGCGCCGAGGCGTCGGCGGCTTCCTTGCTCAGCACCGGATCTTCAGCGTCCTGGGGCAGCTGATTCTTGACCTCGTTGGCCTTGGCCAACAGCTCGGTGAACAAGCGGTCGCTGTTGGAGCCGATGCGCGCATAGACCGAGATCACCGAGAAGTTCTGGCGACTGACCGAGGTCATGTAGTCGATGCCCTCGGCGCTCGCCAGGCTCTGTTGCATCGGTTGGGTGATGTAGCCCTGAATGGTCTCGGCGTTGGCCCCCGGATACGCGGTGGTCACAGTGATCAAGGCGTTTTCCATTTGCGGGTATTGGCGCAGCGGCAGCTTGCTCCAGGCCTGAAAGCCCAGCAGCACAATCAACAGGCTCACCACGGTGGCGAGCACCGGGCGGCGGATGAACGGGTCAGTAAAAGCCATGGGGATTCCTTGATCAGTCCGCGCGCGGCGGGCTGTTCTTCTCGGCTAGAGTCTTGTCGTCGCTGATGGCAATGTGGGCGCCGTTGTCCAGTTTTATCTGACCGGCCGTGACCACTTTTTCGCCGTTCTGCACGCCCTTGGTAATCATCACTCGCCCGTCGCGACGCTCGCCGGTTTCGATGAAACGCCGCTCCGCGATCAGGACGGGTTGCCCCTTGTCATCTTTTACGACGCTGCCGTCTTCGGCTTTTTTCTGCGCCACCACGTACAGCGAGTTGCCGTAGAGGGTGTAGGTAATCGCGCTTTCCGGTACGACGATGCGCGGCTGCGGGTCGGGCAACAACACCTGCAGGCTGGCGAACATGCCCGGCAGCAATTTTCCATCGGGGTTGGCCAGGGTCGCGCGGACCTGCACATTACGCGTGGTGTTTTCGACTTTCGGGTTGATCGCACTGATGGTGCCGGGGAAGGTTTCTTTCGGATACGCCGCGACGATGACCTGCACCGACTGGCCGATGCCGATCTTCGGTATTGACTGCTCGGGCACGAAGAAATCGACATAAAGACTGCTGAGGTCCTGCAGCGTAGCGATCATCGTGCCGCTGG
Organism: Pseudomonas sp. IT-P294; assembly: GCF_949767865.1. Classification (NCBI taxonomy): domain Bacteria; kingdom Pseudomonadati; phylum Pseudomonadota; class Gammaproteobacteria; order Pseudomonadales; family Pseudomonadaceae; genus Pseudomonas; species Pseudomonas sp. IT-P294. Next base: position 347,249 of record NZ_CATKQW010000044.1, read on the forward strand.
CGACATAGTCGCCGACATCGACCTGACGAATACCGATGGTGCCGCTGAACGGGGCGAGAATGCGCTTTTTCGCAAGCGAAGCCTTGAGCTGGTTGACCGTGGCCTGATCCTTTTTCATGATCGCCGAGAGTCGGTCGAACTCACCTTTGGAGATGGCCTGGCTACCCACCAGTTGGCTACCGCGGTTGTAATTGACTGTCGACAGCCCGAGGTCCGCCATTGCGGTTTCCAGCAACGCCTTTTCCACATCGCTGTCGAGCTGCACGATCGGTTGACCGGCCTTGACCTTCTGCCCTGACTGGAACTGCACATCCGTGACGGTGCCGGCAGTTTCAAGGCTGAGGTCGACCCCTTGCAGCGCCTTCAGCGTGCCGACCGTGGGCAGGCGCGCTTGCCACGGCTGCTCGGTCGCGGTGGCCACGGCGACACTGATCGGTGGTCTCGGCGCGGAAAAGCCTTGAATCATCGTGTAGATGGAGAAAGCTTTGTAAGCGGCCAGGACCAGCACGATCAGCAGAACAATACCCAACATGATCAGCATGCGGCGACGCAGCATAGTTCCAGTTCCTTGGAGAAATCAGGTGAGACAGTCCGGCACATTACCCCGAGTCGGAGGGGGTTTCCAACTGGTAGAACTTACAGACGGACAGCGTCACGCCCTGTAGCCGCTGCCGAAGGCTGCGCCTGCGGCTACAGGAGACCGTGTCTAGATGAGGTGAAGGTGGTTGTCCCAAAGACCGGCGGGAAGCTCCAGTGGTTTTGCAACCAAATCTGTCTGACGGCAATCGTAGAACCGGCAGCGGCCCTGACCTGAGGTCACGACAAATCCATCCGCCACGGCACCCACTCCGGCGCAATCAGGAAGCGGCGCGTCCAGGCGCACTTCGCCGCTGTCCATGTCCCAGATAAAGAAGCGGTTACCGCGCGGCGCGGTCAAGGCGACCAGCCGCAACTCACTGTGTACCGCGACGCTGGCGGTGTAATGCCCCATCGCCTGCAACTGATGCTCAGGCACCGGGAACGCCACGAACGGTTGGCCGGGACGCTTGATCGCCAGCAATTCTGAAGACTCGTGGGACGGCCCCATGAATTGCTGACCGGCGACGATGGTACCGTCGCTGGCGATCCCCAGATGACGCACGCTGTTCATTTGCTGGGCGAGGGTTTCCTTGCTCAACAGCGTACCGTCGCGTTGCATCAGCACCAGGCTCGGTTCCATGGCGTTGAGGTTCATCTCGACCCGGCTTTCAGCCTCGGTGCGAATGCCGCCGTTGGCCACCACCAGCGTCTCGCCATCGGGCATCCACGACACCTGATGCGGACCGATGCCATGGGTCGAAATCTCGCCACTGTGCACCAGTCGTTCGCCCTCGAACTTATACACACCCAGTAATCCGCGACCCGGATCGGAGGTGTCGTTTTCGGTGGCGTACAGCCAGTCACCGCTCTTGTGAATCACCGCATGACCATAGAAATGCCGGTTCGGCTGCGAGACCACGGTTTGCAGCAGCGTGCCGTCGCGCAGGTCGATCAGGTAACTCTCGGTGCCCGGACGCCGGGCGACGAACAGTGCGATCGGCAGCGTCGGGTGGTTAATGATGTCGTGGCAACGCTGGCCGACCCGGGTGGCGAACACCCGGGTGCCGTCCAGCCGATAACCGACGGCGTAGTGCTGGCCGTCGGTATCGTCCCGTGCCGAGAGCAGCAGCGGGCTTTTGTCCTTTTGCTTGAACAGCGTCCAGCCGCCCAGTGTCACTGCTCCCAGCAGCAAACTACCTAAAGTCAGAGCCTGACGTCGCAGCATGGCACTCGCCCTCATCAGTCACCGTCGTTGGCGTTGAAGCCCAGTTGAATGCCCAGCGCCTTGGCCAGTTCGCCTTCGTGCAAGCGATGGACGACGTTGAGGCTGTCGTAAAGGTCGTTGAGTTGCTGGCGCCCGGCGTCATCGTTGAGCATTTCGGTGAGCGAACGCTGGTTGCTGGCGAACAGTTTCAGGGAGGCTGCGTAAGCGGCATCGATCTTGTCGGCCAACGGCTTCTGCTCGCTCGGCAACAGACCGCGAAGGCCTTTGTTGTCGACGCCTTCCCACACCGTTCTGGCGGCGGCGAGGCTGGCTTCCATGCCCGTCAGGGATGACTGGCTGCGCCATGCATCGGCCTGGAACGGTTGTGGCACGCCCTTGGTCTGGCGGCCCATCGGCGTGCCGAGTTTTTTCTTCAGGGTGTCGAGGGCGGTGACCTGCACACGCAGCAGATCGGCGATGGCTTCGTGGGAATCGGCGTAGCGCTGGTTCGGGAATTTGCTCAATTGCGCGAGCATGCCGTCGGTGTTGTTCCAGGTTTTCAGGATCTCTTCGGCCAGCTGTTTCTGCCGCTCGCCAATTGCCTTCAACAGCGGGCAATACCTGGCTTTCTGCGCTTCATTGGCCACGTCCGGCTTGCTGTCGAACAGGATGTATTCGTAGGCGGAAAGGCCCTGCACCACGACGCTGGACTTGGCCAGCGCAGCGGCATCGATCTGCGGCTGCGCGGTGACCAGTTGTTCGACCTGACGGCCCACAAGGTTTTTCTTGTCCGGCCAGAACTGCACCTGCCAGGCGCGATTGCCCTCGGCCAGCGGCCCGATCAGCAGTGGTTGCAGTTCGGCCCAGGCTTTCTGCGCATGCAGGAAGTCGGCGCGGGCGGTGTCGAGGTTTTCCTTGCCTTCGCAGTAGGCGAGGGCGCTGACGGCCAATTGGCGGTCGGCTTCAACCCAGCGCGTGTAGGTCGGCAGGATAACGGACTTGGCAATCGCCGCCGAGGTGACGGCTTGTGGGTCCTGTGGCGAACAGGCGCCCAAGGCTAGCGCTGCAAGGCTGGTGAATAACAACTTGGGACGGAACATGTCGGGCTCCCGATTCTTGATCAGTGTTCAAAGAGAATTCAAAAACGCCAGCAACGCAGCGCGCTGCTCGGCATTGAAAGACAAAACCTGTTGCTGCGCGGCCTGGGCTTCGCCGCCATGCCAGAGCACGGCTTCGAGCAGGTTGCGGGCGCGGCCGTCATGCAGGAACTGGGTATGGCCACTGACCGCCTGCGTCAGGCCGATGCCCCACAACGGCGGGGTGCGCCAGTCACGGCCACTGGCCTGGAATTCGCTGCGGTTGTCCGCCAGACCGTCGCCCATGTCGTGCAGCAGCAGATCGCTGTATGGGCGAATCACTTGATTGGCCAGTTCAGGTTCGGCGGCGTTGGCGGCGGTGGTGTATTTGGGGGTGTGACAGGACTGGCATCCGGCCTGGAAAAACAGGTTCTTGCCGGCCAGCACTTCGGGCGCGTTGACATCGCGACGTGCCGGTACGGCAAGGTTGCGGCTGTAGAACAGCACCAGGCGCAGGATGTTATCGCTGACTTCCGGCTCACCGTCCGGGCCATTGCCGTTGGGGGCCTGCTTGCAGGCGGTTTGCGCATTGGTGCAGTCGTCGATGGGCCTCAGGCTTGTGGTCAGGCCCATGTCACCGGAAAACGCGTGGACGTTTTGTTGATTCAGGTTCGGTTGTCCGGCCTTCCAGCCAAATCGACCGAGGACGGTTTTTTGTTGCGCGTCATCCCAGACCCGGTTCGGGCGTCCGGCGATGCCGTTTTTGTCCTTGGCCTGGGCTTCGGCGTTGGACAGGATCGCCTCGTCGGGAATGGCTTCGAGCAAGCCCAGGCCGATCATCGGTGGCGCGACCCTGGCCGAGAATCGGGTGTCGGGGTGCATCGGGCCATAGCCCAACTGGGAAATGTTCAGGCTCGGCTTGCGCAATTCGACTTCGGTGCCGTCCTTGAAACGCACCGGGACCGATGTGTAATCAACACGTACTTTGCCTTCCGGCGCCACGCCCGGCACGGCCATGTCCTGGAGCTGACCTCCGTAGACCGGCTCCGGAACCACACCCAATTGCTCGATGACCTTGGCGTAGGCCGGCGCGTCGGGGATCGACAAACGCACCAGCATCGACACCGCATTTGGCGCATCGGGTGTCGGCGGATGACCGCGGCCATCCTTGATATGGCAGTTCTGGCAGGCGTTGGTGTTGAACAACGGGCCGAGGCCATCGCGGGCGGTCGTGGTCGATGGAGCGATCACCCAGGGGCTGCGGAAGAAACTGTTGCCGACACTGAAGTCCACGCGCCGTGACGGCGGCAGGTTGGCGGAGGGCAGGGAAAAGGCGTTCTGATCGGACTTGCGCACGGTCGCTGCACCACCGGACCGGGATTCACCGGGTTCGGCCTTGGTAAAACGCGGGGCGTCATCGCAGGCACTCAGGCCCAGGGCCAGCAACAGTGCGGACAAGCGAAGAAGCAGCGAGGGCATCAGACATCCTGCAAGACGAGCAAAACAAGGGCGCAAAGTCTAACAGGGCACGGGAGTTTGAATAAGAGGAATTATCGTTTACTTGATGTGGGGCAAGAATTATTGGGCTAACACGATCCCCCTGTGGGAGT
>NZ_CATKQW010000045.1:0-293 GCF_949767865.1 Pseudomonas sp. IT-P294
TTTGCAGACCATCGAGGGCAGTCACCGTGAAGGTGCCGCTCTGGGTCAGGGCCGGCGCATTGGGGCTGGTGCCATCGCTGAGGTTTTTCTCGTAGACGGTGAGTTCGCCACCTTGGACGTTGAGCCCGCCGAGGGTCACCGGGTCGTCGTTGTTGTGGATTTGCAGCACCAGGTTGGCGGTGCTGGTGTCGCCGTCGGCATCGGTGAGGGTGTAGGTGAAAGTTTCCGTGCCGTTGCCGCCACCGTGCAGGGCTTTGAAATCCGCATCGCTGGTGTTCAGCGTGTAGGTGTAC
>NZ_CATKQW010000046.1:0-259 GCF_949767865.1 Pseudomonas sp. IT-P294
TACGCTCTGCGTGGGAATGCATCCCGTGACGCTCCGCGTCACCCTTGCGCAAGACTCGAGTCTGGTGTCGACAGCGGAACGCAGAGCGTCCCCGCCGGCATTCACACGCGGAGCATGGGAACGATCAAACATCACAGCTGACTGACAGGGCCTCATCGCGAGCAAGCTCGCTCCCACATTTAACGGTGTACACCCGTGGCTCCTCACCACTCTTCAGGTCGAGCGTTAGCTCGCCTTCCGCTTTTGATCTCGATCTGCC
>NZ_CATKQW010000047.1:0-252 GCF_949767865.1 Pseudomonas sp. IT-P294
TGCGGCGGTGACCAACGTCACCGACACCCTCGACACCTCGACCGTCAAACTCACTGCCACCGGCAGTGCGGCCGAAGGCGGTGTCGTCACGTACACCGCCACCGTCGGTGCCCCCGTAACCGGTTCGCCGGTGACCGTGTCCTTGGCCAACGGCCAGACCATTACCATCGACATCGGCAAAACCACCGGCTTCACCACCACCCTGGCACCGAACGATGCGTTGACCGGTCACGCACCACTGACCAACTCGAT
>NZ_CATKQW010000048.1:0-251 GCF_949767865.1 Pseudomonas sp. IT-P294
GCGTGGGAATGCCGCCGGGGACGCTCTGCGTTCCGCTGTCGACACCAGGCTTGAGTCTTGCGCAAGGGTGACGCGGAGCGTCACGGGATGCATTCCCACGCGGAGCGTGGGAACGATCAACAGCAAAAGCATCGCGAGCAGGCTCACTCCCACATAAAGCAGAGCAGGCTGGCGCCCAGCTGTTGCTCCTCACCACTCATCAGGCCGAGCGTTAGCTCGCCTTCCGCTTTTGATCTTGATCTTGATCTGCC
>NZ_CATKQW010000049.1:0-208 GCF_949767865.1 Pseudomonas sp. IT-P294
GTTGTTAAAGAGCGGTTGGTTAAGATCTTTCGTCTCAACCGAGGCGCGCATTCTACAGCAGCCTCTGTTGCTGTCAAGTGGTTATTTTCAGAAGTTTTCAAAGTTTCCTTTGCAACTTCAACCACTTGCGCTTCCGATCTCTCGTTAGCGGGAGGCGAATTCTACAGCGTTACTCGCTGCTGTCAACACCTCTTTTTCTCCGCTTTCG
>NZ_CATKQW010000050.1:0-206 GCF_949767865.1 Pseudomonas sp. IT-P294
GCTTGAATCTCCGTGATTAGTGGAGCCACCACGACCTATCGCTAAACAAGTAAAAGGTGGCGGCTGTACGCAGGTTAGCGATCCGGGACACAGAAACCCCGGGTAGACCCGAAGGTCTCCCACGCACAGCCACCATTAAGCGAATTGCAGTCACTGAAAACTGCAATCAATCTTGGGCGCTTTTGCGTCTGTGTATGGGGCGGATC
>NZ_CATKQW010000051.1:0-204 GCF_949767865.1 Pseudomonas sp. IT-P294
GCTCTGCGTGGGAATGCATCCCGTGACGCTCCGCGTCACCCTTGCGCAAGACTCGAGTCTGGTGTCGACAGCGGAACGCAGAGCGTCCCCGCCGGCATTCCCACGCGGAGCATGGGAACGATCAACAACAACAGCAACGGCAACGGCAACGGCAACGCGATCAGGCTCACTCGCACCTAAAGCGGACCGGCTACTGATCGTTCC
>NZ_CATKQW010000052.1:0-202 GCF_949767865.1 Pseudomonas sp. IT-P294
GTGACGTTGAGCAATGGCGCCGTGATCAACATCGAGGCCGGCAAAACCACCGGCACCGTGACCGTCGATGCACCCAAAGACGACCCGTACATCGACGCCGGCAAGGTCAGCGCCACAATCGCTACCGCCACTGGCGGCAACTTTGAAAACCTGGTGAAAGACCCGGCTGCGGCGGTGACCAACGTCACCGACACCCTCGACA
>NZ_CATKQW010000053.1:0-202 GCF_949767865.1 Pseudomonas sp. IT-P294
CGAGCGGTTCTTGCGCGATCCCTTTTCTGATAAGCCTGAAGCACGGATGTACAGGACGGGCGATTTGGCCCGTTATCTTCCGAACGGAAATCTGGCGTTTTTGGGGCGTAATGACGACCAGGTCAAGATCCGCGGCTTCCGGATTGAGCTGGGTGAGATTGCGGCCAGCTTGGCGGAACATCCCTCCGTCCGCGAGGCAGTA
>NZ_CATKQW010000054.1:0-202 GCF_949767865.1 Pseudomonas sp. IT-P294
TGAGCGTTTCCTGCACGACCCCTTTGCCGGCACGGCTGGTGCACGGATGTACAAGACGGGCGACTTGGCCCGTTATCTTCCGAACGGGAAGCTGGCGTTTCTAGGGCGTAATGACGACCAGGTCAAGATCCGCGGGTTCCGGATTGAGCTGGGTGAGATTGCGGCCAGCTTGGTGGAACATCCCTCCGTCCGCGAGGCAGTG
>NZ_CATKQW010000055.1:0-340563 GCF_949767865.1 Pseudomonas sp. IT-P294
ATGCTTTTCTATCAGGATCGTCGAAATCATTGCTTATATATAGACGCGCCCCTCGCGAATGCGCAGTATATTGCCCAACCCACGTTACTCCCCCTCACTCCTTCGGACGATGCCACGCAATGAATGACCAGCCTCGCAGCTTTGCTTCGACCCTGTTCTCGGTCGGGCTGCTATTAATAGCCATGGCATCTATCCAGTCCGGAGCCTCCCTGGCCAAGAGCATGTTCCCTATCATCGGCGCTCAAGGGACTACGACCCTTCGGCTGATCTTCGCCAGCCTGATCATGATTATTTTGCTGCGCCCGTGGCGGGCAAAGCTCACCGCAAAATCCCTGCGCACTGTCGTCGTCTACGGCATGGCATTGGGCGGCATGAACTTCCTCTTCTATATGTCCTTACGCACCGTCCCCCTTGGTATTGCGGTCGCACTGGAATTCACCGGGCCGCTGGCGGTGGCAATCTATGCCTCACGCCGTGCGATCGACTTCTTATGGATAGCCCTGGCAGCCGTCGGCTTGCTGCTATTGATACCAACAGGTGCAACGGCCGCGGGAATTGATCTCATGGGCGCCGCCTATGCCTTGGGCGCAGGCGCCTGCTGGGCGCTTTACATCCTGTTCGGCCAGAAAGCCGGTGCTGACAACGGCGTGCAGACCGCTGCGTTGGGCGTGATGATCGCCGCATTGTTCGTCGCCCCTATCGGTATCGTCCATGCCGGGGCTGCCCTGTTGACGCCATCACTGATCCCCGTGGCCATCGGCGTCGCCATTCTGTCGACCGCCCTGCCCTATACACTGGAGATGGTCGCGCTGACCCGAATGCCAGCCCGGACTTTTGGCACACTGATGAGCATTGAACCTGCATTCGGCGCCCTGTCAGGTCTGCTGTTCCTCCATGAATACCTGTCACTGTCACAGTGGATGGCCATCATGTGCATCATTCTGGCGTCTGTCGGTGCGACCATGACCATGGGCAGCGCTGCCAAGCCTGCGGTCGCCGCAGATTGATGCAGGTTTTGACGCAGGTCTGGTATTTACCGCTCAATTAGGCCATGTTTAGGCCCGCAACCCAGTGCCAGGCATGGATTTTTCAGGATAGGGATATCAGAACGCTTAAAGTGAAAGCGAATGCAGCCAGACTCGGACACAAGATCCGGGAACGCTATAAGGACAGCAATGAAACGAATTTTGTTACTGATCGCCGTACTCGCAGTGGCGGGCTGTGCGGCGACGTCGAAAACCCAAGTCAAGCATGGCAAGAAAGGGCTTCATATCAACTGTTCCGGGCTATCCTCGTCCTGGGACAAGTGTTACACCAGCGCCGCCAACTCGTGTGCGCCCAAGGGCTACAAGGTCATTGCCAAGTCCGGGGACGCCGTGGAAGAGCCTGGCGATTATCCATTCGGCCTCAACCCTGCCGGTTATACCAGCCGTAGCATGATCGTCATTTGCAAATAGGTTGATGCCGCCCGGCAATCTGGCGGCCAATCTCATCGTGACTGGACTGCAGCACGGTACGTTGAATATCCGTCGAGGCCAGCATTCGCGCCACGACCAGCGCACCGACGCATTGCGACAGAATGGCCCACGCAAGACTGTCGCTTTGCAGGATTTTCGCCCAACTCTCCTGCAACCGACAAATCCATACCTGTGCCTCCTCGCGCACAAGAACATCCGATCGGGCGATCTCGGCCCCCAATGTTGGTAACGCGCAACCAGACTCAGGATGTTCGACATGGGCCATGCTCAGGTATTGCTTCAAGCAACGCTCAAGCTTGTCGCAGTCCTGGTCAGCACCTAATCGCTCCAGACTCTGACTCAACTCGCGCTCGACGATAGACGCGAACAACTGGTCCTTGGACGTAAAGTGGCTATAGAAAGCCGCCCCACTCAAGCCGATCGCCTTCATCAAGCCATCCACGCCCACGGTCGAAAATCCGGCCTTCTTCGCCGACACCGCGCTGCTCTGCAATAGCTTTTCTTTAGTTTCCAGCTTGTGATTGGCCGAGTAACGCATTGCCTTGCCCTCAGGTTTGATCGCCTTGACGCCTACCAAATCGTAGCATAACGTTCGTTCAGTTAACGATCGTTCATCAAAGGGATCAACCCATGAATAACAAGAAGGTCGTACTGGTTGTCGGCGCGGGTGACGCTACCGGCGGCCCCATTGCCAAGCGTTTTGCGCAGGAAGGCTACATTGCCTGCGTCACGCGCCGCAGCGCAGACAAACTCCAGCCGTTGGTCGATGCGATCAAGGCTAATGGCGGCGATGCGCACGGGTTCGCCTGCGATGCACGCAAGGAAGAGGATGTGATTGCACTGGTCGAGGAGATCGAAACCCGCATTGGCCCCATTGAAGCGTTCGTTTTCAATATCGGCGCCAACGTGCCGTGCAGCATCCTCGAAGAAACCGCTCGCAAGTATTTCAAGATCTGGGAAATGGCCTGCTTCTCAGGTTTCCTCAATGCACGTGAAGTCGCCAAGCGGATGGCCAAACGGCAACGAGGTACGATCCTGTTCACCGGTGCCACCGCCGGTATGCGTGGCGCCGCCGGCTTCGCTGCTTTTGCCGGCGCCAAGCATGGCATTCGCGCACTGGCCCAAAGCATGGCCCGTGAACTGGGACCGATGAACATCCATGTTGCTCATGTCGTGGTCGACGGCGCCATCGATACGGACTTCATTCGCGAAAGTTTTCCAGAGAAGTACGCGACCAAGGACGAGGATGGCATCCTCAATCCCGAGCACATCGCCGAAAATTATTGGTATCTGCACAGCCAGCCTCGGGACGCCTGGACGTTCGAGCTGGATCTGCGCCCCTGGAATGAACGCTGGTAAGCCCTCCCCTACAACAATAAGCAGAGCGCACCGACCATGAGCAAAACCGTGGAGTTCTTTTTCGATCTGGGTAGCCCCGCCACCTACCTGGCATACACCCAACTGCCGAAAATCTGCGAGCAGACCAACAGTCAGCTGATCTACAAGCCGATGCTGCTGGGTGGTGTGTTCAAAGCCACCGGCAACGCCTCACCGGCAACCATTGCGGCCAAGGGTCGCTACATGTTTGAGGACCTGGACCGTTACGCCAAACGCTACGGCGTACCTTTGAAGTTCACCGCTGAATTCCCCATCAATACCCTGATGCTCATGCGCGCCGTCATGGGCATGCAGTTGCGCCATCCCGAGCGCTTTGCAGCGTTTATCGATTGCCTGTTCTACGCGCTGTGGGTTGAGGGACGCAATCTCAATGATCCGACGACTGTCGCGGCAGTGCTAACGCAAAACGGCTTCGACCCAAACCAGGTGTTGGCGCTCACCACCGATGAGGAAGTCAAAGCCGCTCTAAAGGACAATACCGAGAAAGCGGTCCAGCGAGGCGTGTTTGGCGCACCGAGCATGTTTGTCGGTGACCAGATGTTCTTCGGTCAGGATCGGCTGGACTTCATCCTTGAAGCCCTGAGTTAACTCTCGATAGCCAGGTGCACACGAGAGAATGCAACCCTAATGAGTCAGGCGCTAGAAACAGCGCCTGACCTGCACCGGTCAAATAGCGGCGGTACGCGTGTTCAACCACTCAAGGGCCGCGCCTTCAAGCAACGGACTCAAGCGCTCGCGCACTTCGGCATGGTAGGCGTTGAACCACTGCTTTTCGTCTGGCGTCAGCAGCGAAGGTTCCAGGCAGCGAGTGTCGATCGGGCACAGGGTCAGGGTTTCGAATTTCAGAAACTCGCCGAATTCGCTTTTGCCGGCTTCGCGATTCAACACCAGGTTCTCGATCCGCACCCCCCAACGACCCGGACGGTAAGTGCCTGGCTCGATGGAGGTGATCATGCCCGGCTGCATAGCGGTTTGCGGCGCTGCAGCGGCCTGATAGGCGATGACCTGTGGACCTTCGTGCACGTTAAGGAAATAGCCGACGCCATGACCGGTGCCGTGACCGTAATCAACGCTTTCAGCCCAGATCGGCGCACGGGCAATCGAATCGAGCAACGGCGAGAGAATGCCACGCGGGAATTGCGCACGGGATAGCGCAATCACGCCTTTGAGTACCCGAGTGCAGTCGCGTTTCTGTTCGGCGGTCGGCGTACCGACCGGCACCATCCGCGTGATATCCGTGGTGCCACCCAGGTATTGACCGCCGGAGTCGATCAGCAACAAGCCGTCACCCTCGATCACCGCATGTTCTTCTTCGGTGGCGTGGTAGTGCGGCATCGCACCGTTGGCGTTGAACGCAGCAATGGTGTTGAAACTCAGTGACACATAGCCCGGACGGCGAGTACGCGCAGCCGTCAGGTGTTCATCGATGGTCAACTCGGTGATGCGCTCACGCCCCAAGGCCGTGTCCAGCCAGGCGAAGAATTCGCACAGCGCTGCACCGTCCTGTTCCATGGCCTGGCGAATGTGCTCGGCATCGGCCAGGCTTTTCTGCGACTTGGCCAGGGTGGTCGGGTTCAGGCCTTCGACCAGTTTCACGCCACTGTTCAGGTTATCCAGCAAACCGGTAGTCACCCGCGCCGGATCGACTTGCAGGCTCGCGCCGCTCGGCACGGCGCTCAAGGCAGCCGCCACTTCGCTGTAGTCGCGCAGGGTCACGCCGTCCTGCTCAAGGACCGCGCGCAGTTCGGCATCAACCTTGCTCAGGGCCACAAACAGGGTGGCCTGCTCCTGGCTGATCAAGGCAAAGGAAACGAACACCGGGTTGAACGACACGTCGCCGCCGCGCAGGTTGAACAACCAGGCGATGTCGTCGAGGGTAGCGATGAAGTGCCAATCAGCGCCGCGATCTTTCAGGACCTCACGCAATTTCGCGAGTTTTTCACCACGGCTGACAGTCGCCTGAGGTGGCAAGTGTTGATAAATCGGCTCGTTCGGCAGTGTTGGACGGTCGCGCCAGACTTCGTTCAACAGGTCGATGTCGGTGCGCAGGCGAGCGCCGCGTTCTTCGAGCTTGCCACCCAGCGTACGCGCCGAAGCCACGGCCATCACCGCACCGTCCACCGCGACCACGCCACCTTCAGGGGTTTGTTCGGCCAGCCAGTCCAGCGGGCTGGGTTGACCCGGCTGCAGCTTGACCAGCTCGATGCCGCTGCCCTTGAGTTCCTTGGTCGCTTGCTCCCAGTAACGGCTGTCGGCCCACACGCCGGCAAAGTCCGGTGTCACGATCAGCGTGCCGACCGAGCCATGAAAGCCCGACAACCACTGCCGCCCTTGCCAATAGCCCGGCAGGTATTCCGACAAGTGCGGATCGGCCGACGGCACCAGCAGAGCATGAATGCCCTCCCGGCTCATCAGTTCACGGGTTTGCGCCAGGCGTTCGGGCACCGATCCATTGATCGAAGGCTGCGTACTCATCATGTCTCCTGCTCATCACTGCATCATTATTGTTGAGTGCCGATCAAACGCCGGCACTTTCAGGCCCTACTGCCAAAATGCCGGAGCACTGGCGCAGGCCGCTTTAATCAGTTGTGCCGCCAGGTCGACGTCCTGGTCGGAAGTGAACCGGCCGAGACTCAGGCGAATGGTGCGGCCGGCCGCGCGGGCATCATGTCCCAGCGCCAACAGCACATGGGACGGAGCATTGCTGGCCGAGTTGCAGGCCGAGGTCGCGGAAAACGCGATCGATTGGCTCAACGCCGCGGAATTGAACTCGCCTTCGTTGAAGGTCAGGCTCAGGGTATGGGGAATGCGCTGGGTCGGGCTGCCATTCAGACGAACGCCGGGAATGCTCAGCAGCTGATCAAGCAGGCGCTCGCGCAGCCGCACGATCTTGGCCTGCTCATCTTCGAACGAGGCGCCCGCCAACGCGAATGCAACGCCCATGGCTGCGATCTGGTGAGTCGCCAAGGTGCCGGAGCGCAAACCGCCCTCGTGACCGCCGCCGTGAATCTGCGCCTGCAAGCGCTGCTGCGCGCGAGGGCCGACATACAGCGCGCCGATGCCTTTGGGGCCATAGAGCTTGTGCGCCGAAAACGACATCAGGTCCACCGGCAACCGAGCCAGATCGATCGCCACTTTACCCGCGCCCTGAGCTGCATCGACATGAAACAACGCATCGCGATCACGCACCACCTGGCCGATGGCGGCGATGTCGTTGACCGTGCCCAACTCGTTGTTGACCAGCATCAGCGACACCAGAAAGGTGTCTTCGCGCATCGCTTCGCTGACCGCTAGCGGGGTAATCAGCCCTTCGGCGTCCGGCACCAGATAGGTCACGGCGACGCCAGCGTCTTGCAGCTGTTTCGCCGTGTCGAGAATCGCCTTGTGTTCAATCTGGCTGGTGATGATGTGGCCGCCGGACACGCCGCGCGCCTGGGCCACGCCCTTGAGTGCAAGGTTGTTGGATTCGGTCGCACCGGAAGTCCAGACGATCTGCTCGGCCTGGGCACCCACCAATTCGGCGACCTGGTGACGCGCGTGCTCGACCGTTTGCCGGGCCTGTTGGCCGAATGCATGGGAGCTGGACGCCGGGTTGCCGAAATTGCCGTTGAAACCCAGGCAATCGACCATGACCTTGATGACCCGCTCATCCACCGGCGTGGTGGCGGCGTAGTCGAAATACAGAGGACGTTTATTCATATAAGACTCGCAGAGCGTGTTCCGGGATCAGGAAGCTCGTCACTGAAACGCCAAAGCGCAGCCTTGTGAGCTGCGCTGATATTTCAGGGCTTTAGAAATACCTGATCGGAGGCCGTTAAAGAAGAACAACTTCATTTAAAAGTGCGTAGGAACGCTCCTGAAGTTGAGCTTAACAGGCATCGGGCAACCGGTTGAAGCAATGCGTCAGCTAAAGCCTTCAATCAACAAAGGATACAGCGAAGCCACCAACAGCAAGGCCATGCCCCAGTTGAACAGCCGCAACCAGCGGCGATCCTTCAACACGTTGCGCAACAACGTGCCACACCCGGCCCAGACACTGACACTCGGCAAGTTGATCAAGGCGAACACCGCCGCAATCACGATCACGTTGGTGAAATAACCCTGCATCGGCGTGTAGGTGCTGATGGCACCGATGGCCATGATCCAGGCCTTGGGGTTGACCCATTGGAATGCCGCTGCGCCAAGATAGCTGATCGGCTTGCTCTCGCCCTTTTCACTCTCCGAGACCGGCCCGGAATGGGCGATCTTCCATGCCAGGTACAGCAAATACGCGGCACCGACGTAACGCAAAATCGTATAGAGCAACGGATAGGTTTGAAAGACTGCACCCAGGCCAAAGCCGACCGCCACGACGAGCACAAAGAAACCGCAGGTAATGCCCAGCATGTGCGGAATGGTGCGGTTAAAGCCGAAGTTCACACCGGATGCCAGCAACATGGTGTTGTTGGGGCCAGGCGTAATCGAGGTGACAAGTGCAAACAGGGCGAAACCCAGTAGCAGATCGAATGAGAGGGTCATGAGCGGCAGTCCGTCAGGGTCAGTCAGAGGTTGACCCTATCGCACGCCCCGAGGGAAACCCACGGACAGTTAGGTAAAACTTCGAGCGGTACAGTTTTCGATCAGCTTGGGCGACCGTGAAGCTGTACAACACGCCCGGCGTTCATTTCGCCTTGTTTGTCGAAACTGAACGACTTTTGTGGCTGGCCGAGCAATTGAGCTTTTTTCGCGTGGTATTCCTCAAAGGACAGACCTCGACGGTTCAGGTCTTCCAATGCCAATTCTTTGGTTTCTTCCGCGGTGTACGGACGCAATTCTGGTGAAACATGGCTGGCACATCCGGCGAGAACTGAGACTGCGAGCATCAAGAAAGTGGCGATCAGAGGTTTCATGTTTGGCGTCCTGGCATCTGGGTTCGGGGCAATGAACACAGGCTACCCGCCGCCCTCGAAGGGCAGAAATCAACGCTCTCGATAGTGGCTATCGACTTTGACTAATGTCAGTCAACTCAAGCAATTAATATACCCAAAGGATCTATAAATATTAATTTAAGGTCTTTTGAGGAATAACGATCAACCTTTATAAACAACCTCAGTGCCAACACAACTGTTGTCCACGCAACTGTTTGTCAGGCAACAGCGTTTCAACAAACAGCCTCGCCAATTGAACAGTGCCTGTGGCTCAACACGCTGCAAGCCGCGGAAAACGGGGCTTTGAAGGATTGGTACAGCTCTTGCTCAAGCCCTGTGACTACTCACTGCTCGCTGAGCAACTGTTTAAAAAGGAACTGATCATGTCGCGCCCATTGAAAGTCGTTGCCCTCTCCGGCGGAACCTGGCGTCCGTCCCGCACCCTGGTGCTGACTCACGCCCTGTTGGCGGAGTTGGCCGAGCATTTGCCGATCGAGAGCAAGCTCATCGAACTGGGCGACATCGCCCGACCACTGGGTGCCGCCCTGTCGCGTCAGGAACTGAGCGCCGAGATCGAAGCCGAGCTGCAAGCCATCGAGAGCGCCGACCTGCTGATCGTCGCCGCGCCGGTGTATCGCGGCTCCTACCCTGGCCTGCTCAAGCACCTCTTCGACCTGATCGATCTCAATGCGCTGATCGACACTCCCGTGCTGCTGGCCGCCACCGGTGGCAGCGAGCGTCATGCGCTGATGCTCGATCATCAATTGCGGCCACTGTTCAGCTTCTTCCAGGCCTTGACCTTGCCGATTGGCGTCTACGCCACCGAAGCCGACTTCTCCAATTACCAAATAACCAGTGAGCCCTTGAAGGCCCGCATTCGCCTTGCTGCAGAACGCGCCGCGCCGTTGTTTGGCGTGCACCCTAAAAATCTGCTGAAAATCGCTTAAGGATTTCTTCATGGATGTTTTCTGGTTTTTGCCGACCCACGGCGACGGTCATTACCTGGGCACGACCCAGGGCGCCCGCCCGGTCACTCTCAACTACCTCAAACAAGTGGCACAGGCCGCTGACAGCCTCGGTTACCACGGCGTACTGATTCCGACCGGGCGTTCCTGCGAAGATTCGTGGGTGATTGCCTCGGCGTTGGTGCCGCTGACTGAACGCCTGCGTTATCTGGTGGCGATCCGTCCGGGGATCATTTCGCCAACGGTTTCGGCGCGCATGGCCGCCACGCTGGATCGATTGTCCAATGGCCGCTTGCTGATCAACGTCGTGACCGGCGGCGATCCCGATGAAAACCGCGGTGACGGGATCTTCCTCGATCACAGCGAGCGCTATGAAGTGACCGACGAGTTCCTGCAGATCTGGCGCCGCGTGCTGCAAGGCGAATCAGTCGATTTCGAAGGCAAACACCTGCAAGTGCAGAACGCCAAGGCGTTGTATCCGCCGGTGCAAAAACCGTATCCACCGCTGTATTTCGGCGGCTCTTCCGAAGCGGCCCATGAACTCGCCGCCGAGCAGGTCGATGTCTACCTGACCTGGGGTGAGCCGCCGGCCGCCGTGGCGGAAAAAATCGCTGATGTGCGTGAACGGGCTGCCCGAAACGGCCGCACGGTGAAATTCGGCATTCGCTTGCACGTGATCGTTCGCGAGACGGCCGAGGATGCCTGGAAAGCCGCCGACAAACTGATCGAGCACATCAGCGACGAGACCATCGCCGCCGCGCAGAAGTCCTTTTCGCGTTTCGACTCCGAAGGCCAGCGACGCATGGCAGCGCTGCATGACGGGCGTCGTGACAACCTGGAAATCGCGCCCAACCTGTGGGCCGGTGTCGGCCTGGTGCGTGGCGGTGCCGGGACTGCGCTGGTGGGCGATCCGCAGCAAGTGGCGGCACGGATCAAGGAATACGCGGACTTGGGCATCGAGAGTTTTATCTTCTCCGGTTACCCGCACCTCGAAGAGGCGTATCGCTTTGCCGAGCTGGTGTTCCCGCTGCTGCCTGAGCCGTACGCGAGCCTGGCAGGGCGTGGCGTCACCAACCTCACCGGGCCGTTTGGCGAAATGATCGCCAATGACGTACTGCCCACCAAAGCCACGGCCTGAAAACCTTTCCTGCTGATCGTGATCGTTCCCACGCTCCGCGTGGGAATGCAGCCCGTGACGCTCCGCGTCACTGGACGCGGAGCGTCCCTAGAGGCATTCCCACGCAGAGCGTGGGAACGATCAGAACGGGATCTGTGTCGACTTTTATGAGGAATCCCGCGTGACTGCCAAGCCGCATAGCGCCCTGTTATCCCCCTTGCAGACCGCCCGCCACCTGGCCGCCGGATTTGCCCTGACCGCTGTCGAGCGCGACGAGCGTGGCGGCACGCCCAAGGCCGAGCGTGACGCGCTGCGCCACAGCGGTCTGCTCGCGTTAAGTATTCCGACCCAGTACGGCGGACTAGGCGCCAGCTGGAGTGACACCCTGAGCATCGTGCGCGAGTTCGCCAAGGTCGACAGCTCGATTGCCCATGTCTTTGGTTTTCATCACTTGATGCTCGCCACCGTGCGCCTGTTCGCCAAGCCCGAACAGTGGCAACCCTGGTTCGAGCAGACGGCGCGCAAAAACTGGTTCTGGGGCAACGCCCTCAACCCGCTGGACACCCGCACCGTGGTGAAAAACCTCGGCGGCTGGCGTGAGTTTTCCGGCAAGAAAAGTTTCTGCTCCGGCGCCAGCGATTCAGAAATGCTGATCGCCTCGGCGGTGGATGAAAACGCCGGCGGCAAGCTGTTGATCGCCGCGATTCCCAGCGGTCGTAGCGGCATTACCTTGCACAACGATTGGAACAACATGGGCCAGCGCCAGACCGACAGCGGCAGCGCGACGTTCGAACGGGTGCGGGTCGAGGAATCGGAATTACTGCTCGACCCCGGCCCCCTGAGTACACCGTTTGCCTGCCTGCGGCCATTGATTGCCCAACTGACGTTCACCCATATGTTCCTCGGCATCGCCGAAGGCGCCTTCGAAGAAGCGCGGCAATACACCCTGACCGAAACCCGTGCGTGGCACAAATCCAGTGCACAGGATGTGCGTCAGGATCCTTATGTCCTCGGTCACTACGGTGAGTTCTGGGTCGCCCTCGAAGGCGTTCGCTTGCTGGTCGAACGCGCTGCCGAATTGCTCGACAAGGCGTGGGCAAGAGGCACGAACCTGAGCGCCGAAGAGCGCGGACATTTGGCCACCGCCATCGCCACCGCCAAGGTCGCGGCAACGCGCAACGGCCTGGACATCTGTAGCCGGTTGTTCGAAGTCACTGGCGCGCGCTCGACTCACGCTTCCCTGCGACTGGACCGTCACTGGCGCAACCTGCGCACGCAAACCCTGCACGATCCGGTGGATTACAAACTCCATGAACTAGGCGACTGGGCGCTGAACCAGTCCCTGCCGATCCCGACTTTTTATTCATAGCCTTCCATTGCTGGAGCCTGCCCAATGCAACTTCTGACCCTACCCCCCTCGCCCGCTCTGGCCACTTCGATCCGCGCTACCGCACAGGTGTTCGAAGACC
Source organism: Pseudomonas sp. IT-P294 (assembly GCF_949767865.1). Taxonomy (NCBI): domain Bacteria; kingdom Pseudomonadati; phylum Pseudomonadota; class Gammaproteobacteria; order Pseudomonadales; family Pseudomonadaceae; genus Pseudomonas; species Pseudomonas sp. IT-P294. Next base: position 11,335 of record NZ_CATKQW010000055.1, read on the forward strand.
CAAAATCCCAGGCCTTGCTCGCGCACATTCAACAAGTCGCGCCGAGTGAAGCCAGCGTGCTGATTATCGGCGAAACCGGCACCGGCAAGGAGTTGGTGGCGCGGCATATCCACAACCTCAGCGCCCGCCGCAACCGACCGTTTGTAGCAGTGAACTGCGGTGCGTTCTCTGAATCCCTGGTGGAAGCTGAGCTGTTCGGCCATGAGAAAGGTGCGTTCACCGGCGCGCTGAGCGCCAAAGCCGGCTGGTTCGAAGAGGCCGACGGCGGCACTTTGTTCCTCGACGAAATCGGCGATCTGCCGATGGCGATCCAGGTCAAATTGCTGCGGGTGTTGCAGGAGCGCGAAGTGGTGCGCCTGGGTTCGCGCAAGAGCATCCCCATCGACGTACGGGTGCTGGCGGCGACCAACGTGCAGCTGGAAAAAGCCATCAACGCCGGGCATTTTCGCGAGGACCTGTACTACCGCCTCGACGTCGTCAGCCTGGAGCTGAGCCCACTGCGCGACCGCCCCGGCGACATCCTGCCGCTGACCCGACATTTCGTCGAAGCCTACAGTCAGCGCCTCGGCTACGGCACCGTGACCATCAGCAAAGAAGCCGAGCTGAAGCTGCGCAGCTACAGTTGGCCAGGCAATATCCGCGAACTGGAAAACGTCATTCATCACACCCTGCTGATCTGCCGCAACGGCGTGATCGAACGCGATGACCTGCGCCTGTCGAACATGCGTATCGAGCGTCAGGACGATTACCACACCAACGTCGACGACTCACCGGAAGCCTTGCTCGACCGGGCCTTTCAAAAGCTCTTCGAGCAACAGGCTGGTGCGCTGCACGAGAAAGTCGAAGACGCCTTGTTGCGGGCTGCCTATCGCTTCAGCCATTACAACCAGGTGCACACCGCCGCCCTGCTCGGCTTGAGCCGCAACGTCACGCGCACGCGCCTGATCAAGATCGGCGAGCTGGCGGTGAACAAGCGCAGGCCTACGGAAAACGTGCAGGGTGAACGCTTGATGCAGTTGTCGATTTAGCTCACTGGCTGCAATTGGGGTGAGGTACTGGAGGCCGGGGGCGTAGCTGTTGGAATCGAAAGTTGATCCGAAACCGAGTTGAGCCCTTCGCGAGCAAGCTCACTCCCACAGGGGATTTGTGAACGCCACAGATCCAGTGTGGGAGCGGGCTTGCCCGCGAAAGGGCCCGACCGGTCAATAAAGACTTAGAACCCCCGGTGCAATCTGCCCCTTGTAGCGAGTCAACATGAACTGCCGAACCTCATCCGAATTCAATGCCTTGGCCAGCTTCTGCAAGCCCGGGTCATTGATGCTTTCGAAAGAACATTGCAGCTTCTGTGCCGACCCGTTCACCCCGCGTTTTCGGGGGTTTCGTCGATTAAAAATGGATAAAGCCGAGCAATTTGCTGCTGCGCTGTTGATGGCCGGACAGTGGTGCTGCTCGTCGGGCACTCGGTGACGCAAAAAGGGCTGACCTATAGTTATCCGACCGGAAATCGGCGAAGGAACACCTTCAATTCACAACAACAAGGGAGAACCGTCATGAGCGTAAAACCCATTCCAGAGGGCTATCACAGCATCACGCCTTACCTGGGCATTCAGAAAGCGGCCGAAGCCATCGAGTTCTACAAGAAGGCCTTTGGTGCGACCGAAGTCATGCGCCTGACCATGCCGGATGGCGGCATCGGGCATGCCGAGCTGAGGATTGGCGATTGTCCGATCATGCTCGGCACGCCGTGCGATCAGGGGCCGTTGAGCAACCCGGACAAGTCGCCGTCCGTGGGGCTGCATCTGTATGTGAACGACGTGGACAAGTCCTATAAACAGGCGATTGCGGCCGGTGGCACGGTGGTGTCCGAGGTCAAGGATCAGTTTTATGGCGATCGCTCGGGGACCTTGAAAGATCCCTATGGGCATCTGTGGTTTCTGGCCACGCGCAAGGAGGATTTGACCCAGGCGCAGATTGAGCAGCGGGCCAAAGAGATGTTCAAGCAGGGCTGAGATTTCCGCTGCCTGATCAGGCCTCATCGCGGGCAAGCCCGCTCCCACATGGGCAGGCGTACACAAATCATTGTGGGAGCGGGCTTGCCCGCGATGAGGCCATCAGCAACGCCACCGAAACACACTTCATGAACAAGCCCTACACGCTTTGCGCCTTGCCCTGACCGGGCAACACTTCCAGGATGCAGGCAACTACAACAAGGAGTCATTCCCCATGTTCGCCGGATTCCTGAAAGACCAGCGCCACGTCAACGGCGTTGACATCACCTACCGCATCGGCGGCACCGGGCCGGGTTTGCTGTTGCTGCACGGTCACCCGCAAACCCATGTCATCTGGCACAAAATTGCCGAGCAACTGGTCGAGCATTTCACTGTGGTTGCCGCCGACCTGCGCGGTTACGGCGACAGCGCTAAACCGCCAGCCGACGATCACCACACACACTATTGCAAACGCGAAATGGCCAAGGACGGCGTCGAGTTGATGCAGTCCCTGGGCTTCGACCAGTTCTCGGTGCTGGCCCACGACCGTGGTGCCCGGGTTGCCCATCGGCTGGCGCTGGATCATCCCGATAACGTGCAACGCATGGTGCTGCTGGATATCGCTCCGACCTTGTCGATGTATGAGCAAACCAACGAAGCCTTTGCCCGCGCCTATTGGCACTGGTTCTTCCTGATCCGCCCGGCGCCGCTGCCGGAAACCCTGATCGAAGCTGATCCTGAAGCCTACTTGCGCAGCGTCATGGGAAGCCGCAGCGCCGGGCTCAAGCCGTTCACGCCTGAAGCCTTCGCCGAATACCTGCGCTGCCTGAAACTGCCGGGCACCGCGCGCGGGATCTGCGAGGATTATCGCGCCAGCGCCAGCATCGATCTGGACCATGACCGCGCCAGCATCGCCGCCGGCCAGTCCCTGCACCTGCCATTGCTGATTCTGTGGGGCGCCGAAGGCACCGTCGGACGTTGTTTCGAGCCGCTGAAGGAATGGCAACTCGTCGCCACCGACGTGCGCGGCAAAGCCCTGCCCGCCGGCCATTACATCGCCGAAGAAGCCCCCGAACTGCTGCTCGCCGAAGTCCTCGGCTTCCTGCGCTGATAGCCGCGACGCACTGATCTGAGTCCACGCCCACCGCGGGCCGTCACTGGCCTGCGCGGGATCGTCGGCCAGGCGCAACACGGCGAAGGCGTGACCGGGTTTCTGTTGCACGTGATTCCGACGACGTTTTTCGAGGCGTTCTCCCAGGGTGAAATCTTGCCAGTGCTGTTCGTTTCGGTGCTGTTCGGCATTGCGCTGGTGATGGTCGGCGAAAAGGGTCGGCCCTTGGTCGGCATCATCAACCAGGCCAGCGAAGTGTTTTTCCGCATCGTCGGCATCATCAGTCGCGTGGCGCCGATCGGTGCATTCGGCGCGATTGCCTTCACCATCGGCAAGTACGGCCTCGGCTCATTGTTGCCGCTGCTGAAACTGATCGGCACGTTCTACCTGACCGCGTTTATCTTCGTCGCCTGTGTGCTGGGCAGCATCGCCCGCTATGCCGGGTTCAGCATTTTTAAATTGCTGGCGTACATCAAGGCTGAGTTGTTGATCGTGCTCGGCACCAGCTCTTCGGAATCGGCGCTGCCGCAGTTGATCCAGAAACTCGAAAGCCTCGGCGCGTCGAAGGGCGTGGTCGGTATCGTGGTGCCGACCGGCTACACGTTCAACCTCGACGGTACGAATATCTATATGACCCTGGCGGTGCTGTTTCTGGCCCAGGCCACCAATATCGACCTGACGCTGGAGCAGCAATTGACCTTGCTGGCGGTGGCGATGCTCACCTCCAAAGGCGCGGGCGCGGTGGTTGGCGCGGGGTTCGTGGCGTTGGCGGCGAGCCTGGCGGTGGTACCAACGGTGCCAGTGGCGGCGATGGTCTTGATCCTCGGCGTGGACCGGTTCATGGCTGAATGCCGATCCCTGACCAATATCATCGGCAACGCGGTGGCAGCGTTGGTGGTGGCGGCGTGGGAAGGTGAACTGGACCGCAGCAAAATGGCGCCGATTGCCCTCAAGCGCGGGCGTCATGCCCGGGCCGCAGCCAAGCTTTGCGCTGAATAGCAACCTCTCCCGCGATGCTATGCTGGCGGCTCATGCCGCCAGTGCTCGTTCTGTCATGACCCTCAAGAAAGACACCGTGCCCCTACCCGAAGACTTGCGCGTTTTACTCACTGTCATCCGCAAAAGCGGTTTCGCCGCCGCTGCCGATGAACTGGGCCTGTCGCCCGCCTACGTCAGCAAGCGCATCCAGATTCTCGAAACCACCCTCGGCACGCGCCTGCTGCATCGCACCAGCCGGCGCATCGCACTGACCGAGGACGGTGAGCGGGTTCAGCGTTGGGCGCTGCGCATTCTCGATGACTTCCAGCAACTGCACGACGAACTTTCCGACGCCCACGACAGTCCTCGCGGGCGTCTGCATTTATGCAGCACTTTCGGTTTCGGCCGTAACCATGTGGCGCCGGCTCTCTCGTTGCTGGCCGAGCGTTATCCGGAACTGGAGATTCGCCTGGACCTGTTCGATCGAGTGGTGGACATCGTCAACGAAGGCTTTGATCTGGAGATCCGTGTCGGCGACGACATTCCCGGCCAGCACATCGGCCGACGGCTGGTGAGCAACCGGCGGGTGTTGTGCGCCGCCCCCGCTTACCTGGAACGCCACGGTACGCCGCAGACGCTGGCGGATCTGGAACAGCAGCATTGCCTGGTGATCAAGGAGCGTGACAACGCGTTCGGCATCTGGAACCTGGAACGCGACGGGGTTCAGGACAGCGTGCGGGTCAGCGGGCCGCTGTCGTCCAATAATGGGGAGATTGTCTTGCAGTGGGCATTGGATGGGCGCGGCGTGTTGCTGCGCTCATTGTGGGATGTGAAACCGTTGCTGGAACAAGGGCGGCTGGTCCAGGTACTGCCTGAATACACCCAGAGCGCCAACGTCTGGGCGGTGTACCCGACGCGGCTGGCGTATTCCGGGAAGTTGCGCGCGTGTGTGGAATTTTTGCAGGAGCACTTCAAGGGGTTGTCGGTGTAGTGCTCCCACATTTGGATTTGTGGTTCAGCTTAGCCAGGGGTTGGCCGCCAGGTGATTACGCTCGAAGGCTTTGATTTGCTCGCTACGCTGCAAGGTGGTGCCGATGGCGTCGAGGCCGAGGAGTAACGCGGTTTTGCGCAAAATGTCGATTTCAAACGGGATGATCTGCCCCGCATGAAGGCGAATCTCCTGAGCGTCCAGATCGACATTGATCAGCGCACTGTCCGGCTCACTGACCACTTGCCCGAGCTGCTGTAACACTGCTTCTTCCAGGGTAATCAACAACACCCCGTTACGCTGGCAGTTGTCATAGAAAATCCCGGCAAAGCTGCTGCCGATCAGCGCCCGAATCCCCATCTGTTTCAAGCCCCAGACCGCATGCTCGCGGCTCGACCCGCAGCCGAAATTCGGCCCGACCACCATGAAACTCGCGCCCTGCCAAGCGGGCTTATTCAACACGAACTCAGGATTGGACGAACCGTCCGGCAAAAACCGCAGGTCAAAAAACAACCCCCGATCCAGCCCGGCGCGGTCGATGCCCTTGAGAAACTGCTTGGGCATGATCACGTCGGTGTCGATATTGGCCGCGAGCATCGGAGCTGCCTTGCCGGTGACTTGAGTGAACGGTTGCAGGCTCATGCGCGGGCTCCAAAGTGACGGATGTCGGTCAAGCGACCGGTGATGGCGGCGGCGGCAACCATGGCCGGGCTCATCAAGTGCGTGCGGGCGCCAGCGCCCTGACGGCCTTCGAAATTGCGGTTGGTGCTGGAGGCGCAGCGGTCGCCGGGGGCAAGCACGTCGTCGTTCATCGCCAGGCACATCGAGCAACCGGACTGGCGCCATTCGAAACCGGCCTCGATAAAGATCGCCGCCAGCCCTTCGGTTTCGGCCTGATCGCGCACTTCGGTGGAGCCGGGCACGATCATCGCCCGTACATGTTCGGCGACGTGTTTGCCGCGAACCACGCTGGCGGCATCGCGCAGGTCTTCGATGCGCGCATTGGTGCAGGAGCCGATGAAGGCATGGCTGATGACGATGTCGCTGAGCGGCATGCCGGCCTCCAGCCCCATATATTTCAGGGCGCGGCGCATGTCCTGGCGCAAGATCAGGTCGCTGACGTCTTGCGGATCAGGCACGCGGGCGCCGATGGGCGAGGCCTGATCCGGGCTGGTGCCCCAGGTGACCATCGGTTCGAGGGCGCTGGCGTCCACTGTCACTTCGCGGTCGAACTGCGCATCCGGGTCGCTGTGCAAGTCCCGCCATTTCTCGACGGCGCGCTCCCACAATTCACCTTTAGGAGCGCGGGGTTTGTCCTTGAGGTAGGCGAAGACTTTTTCGTCCGGCGCCATGAAGGCACCTCGGGCCCCGGCCTCCACCGCCATGTTGCAAATGGTCATGCGCGCTTCGACGCTCAAGGCATTGATGGTCGTGCCGCAAAACTCGATGGCGTAGCCGGTGGCCCCGGATGCGCCGATCTGGCCGATCAGCGCCATGATCACATCCTTGGAGGTCAACCCCGGCGCCAGCTCGCCGTCCACCGTCACGCGCATGCTTTTCAGGCGTTTGTAGACCAGGGTCTGGGACGCCAGCAGGTGCTCGATCTCGGAGGTGCCAATGCCGAAACCGAACGCACCGAGAGCGCCATACGTGGTGGTGTGGCTGTCGCCGGCAGCGATCACCATGCCCGGCAGAATGAAACCCTGCTCAGGCGCAATGACGTGTTCGATGCCTTGGCGTTTGTTGAGGATGTCGATCAATTCGATGCCGAAATCCCGGCAGTTCTCCGCCAGGTACGACACCTGCCTCGCACCACCGGGGTCGGGCATGGCGGCAATGCGCAGCGGTGTGGTGGGGTTGACGTGATCGACCACCGCCAACGCGGTGCCGGCACGCCAGACCCCGCGTCCGGCCTCGCGCAGCCCGCTGAACGCCTGGGGGCTGGTGTATTCGTTGATGACCTGGCGATCGATATACAACAGGACGTGGCCCTGGTCATCGAGGCGACACACCGTGTGGGAATCGATGTGTTTGTCGTAAAGGGTTCTTGCTGAAGTCATGGAGAGGCTCGCTCAGGCTCGCGGGGTTCAGGCGCCTGCGCTCCATCTTAGGGAGTCGGTCCGGCCCATCAATGGCCGGACAGTGATGCCGTGAACCATGTTTCGTGTTGGATCGGCGCAACTGCGCATTCTGAAGTGAATCGATACCCCCTGTGGGAGCGGGCTTGCCCGCGATTGCGGTGGGTCAGCCAGCGTCGATGTCGAATGATAAGGCGCTATCGCGGGCAAGCCCGCTCCCACAGGTAATGCCGTTCACTTAAGAATGTTTTGGGGTTGGGTATCTAATCGGGGCACCAAAGTCTTGTGCATGGGGATGGCATGGAGGCCTGCCACGGCGAAGGTGTCGGCGCAGGGCCGGTATCCCAGATGGCGGTAAAAGGCCTCGCTGGTGCGGGTGCTGTTGAGTCGGGCCTGGCGTTCGCCCCGCTCGATCAACCAGCCTTCGAGGTCGTGCACCAGCGCCTCTCCGGCACCGCGACGAAACCATTCAGGCTGCACGTAGCAGAACGCAACCTTGCCGTTGATCGCCGCCATCGCGACACCCACCGGTTTGTCCTGCAACAGCGCGATGTTCAGGTAAAACCGTTGATCGGTCAGCCAGGGCTGTATGTGTTCGGTGGTTTTGTTGTGGGTCCAGGCGGCCACGGTTCGCGGATCGTTGCGGTGGTCGAGCGCGCAGCCGACGCGAATGGAACGCTCGACGATCCGGCTGATAATGCCGGCGTCGGCGGGGGTTGCCTGACAAATATGCAGGGGTGCATCCATGGCGCTGTACCTCAATCCATTGAGAAAAAGCTGCCGGGGACGATAGCGCCGTTCGAGCCCCGCGACTAATGGAGAGACGTTACTTTTGATGTGCAACACCCCCCCCCTGTGGGAGCGAGCTTGCTCGCGATGGCGGTATATCAGTCACATCAAGTTGGATGTGCCGCCGCTATCGCGAGCAAGCTCGCTCCCACAGGGGATTGGGGTGTTGGTTAGAGCGGTTGCAACGGCATGGTCAGCTCAACGCGCAACCCATCCGGACGGCTGTCGAAGTGCAACGTGCAGCCACAGCGCTGGACGATCGCCTGGACGATTGCCAGCCCCAGGCCGCAGCCGGTGCTCTGGCCGTTGCGCCAGAAGCGTTGAGTCAGATGTTGCAAGTCGTCTTCGGCAATGCCCGGGCCGTGATCGCGGACCAGAAAGCGTGCCCGATTGCCGGTGGTTTCCAGGGTCAGCTCCACCGGGCCATCACCCGGGGTATGGCGCAGGGCGTTGTCCAGCAGGTTGCGTAACGCCGCAATCGACAACACGGCCGGCATCTGCACCGATGCAGCGGAGAACTTCGCCGGCGCCTGGAACTTGATCCGCTGACGATCGCCGCTGGCCGCATCCTGAATCGCCAGTTTCGCCACTTGCTCGGCGCTGCACTGCACACCGTCATCGAACGACAGACTGCCTTCGACACGCGCCAGCAACAACAATTGTTCCAGAGTGCGGTGCATTCGATCGGCGCCCTCTTCGGCCCGGGCCAGAGACTGATCCCGCGCGGCGCCGTCGGTCATGCGTGCCACCTGCAGGTGAGTCTTGATTGCGGTCAGCGGGCTGCGCAATTCATGCGCCGCGTCGCCCGTCAGGCGTCGCTCGCGTTCGATGGTCTTGCCGATGCGCTGGAACAGCTGATTCTGGGTGTCCAGCAGCGGTTGCAGCTCACTGGGCAGCGGCTGGATTTGCAACGGTTCAAGGGAGTCGGCGCTGCGCCGCATCAACGCATCACGCATCCGGTTGAGTGGCGCCAGCCCTTGGCCGATGCCGAGCCAGAGCAGGCACAGGCAGCCGAGCAATGCGACGCCCACCGGCACCGACGCGGCCAGCAGGATCGACATGTTCAGGGCTTCACGCTCGATCTGCCGGTCGGCGGTGGTGATGCGCAGATCACCGCGCGACAGGGTGAAACTGCGCCATGGCGCGCCATCGATCATCTGATCGTGGAAGCCCAGTTTCTCGGCTTCCAGCGTTTGTTGCGGCTCGCTGTGACTGCGGGCGAGGATTTCGCCACGCAAGGAACTGACCTGACAGGCCATGCCGCCGGGGATGTTCAATTGTTCGGCGCTGAAATGCGTCCCCTCGCCCTTGGTCGGTAGCGGCGGCAATTGCTCCATCAGGCCGGCGACCATACGCGCCGACGCCACCAGCCGCTGGTCGAGGGAAAACATCATCTGATTGCGCAAGTCGCTGAGCATCCAGGCCGCCGCCAGGGCCCAGATCAACGCAAAGGCGGCGCCGAGCGTCAGGCTCAGGCGCAAACGCAGACTCATCACTTCGACTCTTCTCCGCCATCGGCCGGCCCCAGGCGATAGCCCAGGCCGCGCACTGTCTCGACAATGCCATTGCCGAGTTTGCGCCGCAGGTGATGGATATGCACGTTGAGGGCGTTGCTTTCCAGCTCGTCATTGAAACCGTAGACGCTGTCCTTTAGTTGTTCGGTGGACAGCACCCGGCCGCGGTTGTGCAGCAAGGCCTGCAACAGCGACTGCTCGCGACGCGAAAGGTCTACCGGCTGACCGCCCAGCATGGTTTCGCGGCTGCTCGGGTCATAGGTCAGGCGGCCGTGTTCGATCAGGTTGACGCTGCGTCCCGCCACTCGCCGCAACAGCGTGTGCAGGCGCGCTGCCAGTTCGCGCAAGTCGAATGGCTTGAGCAGGTAATCGTCGGCGCCCGCCTGCAAACCGTCGACACGGTCCGTCACCGAGTCTCGCGCAGTGAGAATCAGCACCGGAATTTCCAGGCCATGCTGTCGCAACTGCTGCAACAACTTCAGGCCGTCTTCATCAGGCAAGCCAAGGTCGAGCACCATCACGTCGAACTCGGCGACCTTGAGCATGGCCCTGGCAGCGGAGGCCGTGGCGACATGCTCCACGGTCAGACCCTGGGCGGTGAGCCCTGCGACAATGCCGCTGGCGATTAGCTCATCGTCTTCGCAAACCAGTACGTGCATGGTTCTACCTGTGCAAATGCGTTGATTAAAACGGCTACCGATTAACCCGGGATTATGTCGCGGTCAACGATGGCTGTCCCGGCAAGTCGTCACTTCATGGCATGCGGTAACTATGTACCGCACTTCACTTCTCTTCACTCAATAGCCTGTGTCGGGTGGCACCTCAACCCTCCATGAACACAGGAATCAACGATGTATACCCATCCAGATGCACTGACGATGCTGTTCGGTTTTCTCGAAAACCTGACTTTATTAATCAAATCCGTGCAAGAGCAGCAAGAAATTGCAAAAAAAAGAGGAATGGAACTGTACAACCTGGGCGAGTTCACACACGCGGAAGCTTATTTGAAGGTTCCGGCCTGTGCCGGTGATGCTACGGCGCAGTTTGCCTTGGGCGAAGTGTTCAGGCGACAGGACAAAACCGTGACCGAAGAAGCAAAAAAATGGTACCGGCTCGCCGCCGCCCAGGATCATGTTTACGCCTTGATGCGGCTGGCAGACGAGGCCTCTGTGAAGAAAGCCAAAACGCTGGCTCAGGCAGCAGCCGATGGAGGCAGTGGCGAAGCAATGCTTCAGATGTATGAACTGACCCAGGATATTGACTGGTTGAAAAAATCCGCCGAGGCGAATTTTCAAGAAGGGCAATACATCCTGGCGCTACGGTATGACAAGGATACAACCCTTATTCCAGACGGCGTCGTTCGTTATGCGGCGGTTAATGATCTGCTTAAAAAAGCTGCCGATGCCGGTTTTCCGAAAGCCATGCTCTGGTACAGCAATCGCAGGCCAGGCAGCAACGACAAAGCCGCAAAGCGCCAATGGCTGGAAAAAAGGGTGCACATCAGCGACGTCAACGCGTTACTCGATTATGGGTACGCGCTCTCCTTTGACTACACAGACGAGGAAGACGCCAATGAATATGGATATGACCGAGACCTTGTGAAAGGTTATGGGTTGATATGGCTAGTGATTGACAGTACTCGTGACTTTTCCCAACTCGATACCGCGATCAGTAATCTTGCGCAAATCGGTGACGACATGACCGCGGCACAAATCGAGTCAGCCGTGACCTTCGCACAGGATTGGAAGCGCACTCATGGTGCCCTGTCCGAATACCGACTGACCTATAACGATGCTCGCTAACTACACAAGCTGAACCGCGGAGCACGTTTGAAATAGCAAGACACACGCTGACGCCTTGCGTTAACACCCGGTTAATCGATGCCCCTCATCGTAATCGGCACCTGTAAATTCCAAGGCGTTGCCGATGCGTGTTTTTTTCCTGTTTGTTTTTGGATTGTTTGCCAGCCTCGCTCAGGCACAGACTGGCAACAATCCATTTGAAACCAAACCCGACTTTCTTCCCGTTGGCAAAGCTTTCATCTTCACGTCCGAACGCCTTGAATCGGGCGAAACACAGCTCTATTGGCAAATCACCGACGGTTATTACCTGTATCAGAAACGTCTGAAATTCGAGGGATTGGCCCCGGAGCAACATCCTGTATTACCCGAAGGCGAATCCCACAGTGACGAGTTCTTTGGTGAGCAACAGGTTTATCGCCAGGGCCTTGAACTGAAGATTCCAGCGGGAGTCACCGGTCAGGTCAAAGTAGGCTTCCAGGGGTGTGCCGACGCGGGCTTGTGTTATCCGCCGCAAACCCAAGTCGTGGATTTGGGCGGCAGCGCTGCCACGGCGACCTTAAGCCAGGCGCCGGATCAAGCCCTGGCCAGTGACCTGCAACAGCGGGCACTGGGCTGGAGCTTACTGGTGTTCTTTGGCTTGGGCCTGCTGCTGGCGTTTACCCCTTGCTCGTTGCCGATGCTGCCGATCCTGGCCGGTTTGATCGTCGGCAGTGGTGCCGCGCCCAAACGCGGGTTTGCCCTGGCGGGCAGTTACGTCGTCAGCATGGCGCTGGTGTATGCCGCGATGGGCGTGCTGGCCGCGATGCTCGGTGCAAACCTTCAGGCGTTATTGCAGAACCCTTGGCTGTTGGGCAGCTTCGCGGCAGTGTTTGTGCTGTTGGCATTGCCGATGTTCGGCTTCTTCGAGTTGCAACTGCCGGTGGCCGTGCGCGATCGACTGGAAAACGTCTCGCGTAATCAGCGTGGGGGCAGCCTGGTCGGCGCTGGCGTGCTGGGGGCCCTGTCCGGTTTGCTGGTTGGCCCGTGCATGACCGCGCCATTGGCCGGTGCCCTGCTCTATATCGCGCAAAGCGGCAACGCGTTGCATGGCGGGCTGATTCTGTTTGCCATGGGCATCGGCATCGGTGTGCCGCTGCTGTTGCTGGTGACAGTGGGCAATCGCTTCCTGCCCAAACCCGGCGCCTGGATGAACCTGCTCAAGGGCGTGTTCGGCTTCCTGTTCCTGGCAACAGCGTTGCTGATGTTGCGTCCGGTGCTGGATGAGTCGTTGTGGATCGGCCTGTGCGGTGCGTTGATGCTGATCGCCGCGTTCAGTGCCTGGAAACAGTCGCAGGGGTTTGGCCGCATTGCCCATTTGTTTGGCGCCAGCTCACTGCTGCTCGGGATCTGGGGTAGCCTGCTGCTGATCGGCGCCGCCGGCGGCAGCGCTGATCTGCTCAAACCGTTGCAGATCTACAGCGCCGCAGCTTCCGGCAACACCACCCGCCCAAGTGGCCACGAGGCGTTCACCACGATCAACAGCCCACAAGTACTGCAACAGGAACTGGATGCCGCCAAGGCCCAGGGCCAATGGGTGCTGCTGGACTACTACGCTGACTGGTGCGTGTCGTGCAAGGTCATGGAAAAAACGGTCTTCGCCAAGGCCAACGTGATGCAAGCCTTGAGTGACGTGCGCTTGCTACGGCTGGACGTGACGGCCGACAATGCCGCCAGCCGCGAACTGCTCGGCCGTTATAAAGTGCCGGGGCCACCGAGTTTCGTGTGGATCGGCGCAAACGGTGAAGAGCGCCGCAGCCAGCGCATCACCGGTGAGGTGGATGCCGACACATTCCTGCAACGCTGGACCACCACCCGAGATGCTCGTTAATGCTGACTTTTACCCTCGGCACTTTTGCCATCGCGCTTAACCATTTGCTGCTGATCAGTGCGCTGGCACTGGCGACCTTTGTCGGCTGGCGAGTGGCCAAGCGCGGCGGCGAGAATCCGGAGTCGGCACTGTTCAGCCTGTTTTTACTCGGCCTGCTGGCAGCCAGGATCTGTTTCGTGGTCGCCTATTGGGCGCAATATCGCAACGACCCGTGGCAGATCATTGACCTGCGTGACGGTGGTTTCCTCGCCTGGCCCGGGGTCTTGGTGCTGTTGCTCACCGCGTTGTATCGCGGCTGGCGACGCCCGGGCTTGCGCCGTCCGCTGGGCTTTGGCGTGGCCAGCGGCCTGGCGTTCTGGCTGCTGGCAACGTTCTCCCTGAGCATTTACGAACAAGGCACCCGCCTGCCGGAAATCGCCCTGCGCAATGCCGCCGGCGAAACCGTGCAACTGGCGGACTATAAGGGCGGCCCGTTGGTCATCAACCTGTGGGCCACTTGGTGTCCGCCCTGCCGTCGGGAAATGCCGGTGCTGGAAAACGCCCAGCAACAACGCCCGGACCTGACCTTCCTGTTCGTCAATCAGGCCGAAAGCATGCAAAGCGTCAGCACGTTCCTCGAAACCCAGGGCCTGAGCCTGGCCAACGTACTGTTCGATGGCAGCGGTCGATTGGGCCAGGCCGTGGGCTCCATGGCACTGCCGACGACGCTGTTCTATAGCCCGGACGGTCGACTGCTGGGCAGCCATTTGGGCGAACTCTCGCAGGCCAGCCTGGCCCGTGCCCTGGAAAACTTCGACTCCCCTCTTCCTGCCGCCTCGGCCACCCCTTCAAGGAAACTGCCATGCCCCGCCTCCGCCACCTGCTGACGCTGACCCTCGGTGCCGCGTTGCTGCACTTGCCGTCGGTGCAGGCTGCTGAAGAACTGCCTGACGCGATCAAGAAAATCGAAGCCAAGGGCGCCAAGATCGTCGGCCAGTTCGATGCGCCCGACGGCCTGCGTGGTTACGCGGCGCAATACCAGAACCGTGGCATGGCGCTGTACCTGACGCCGGATGGTAAACACGTGCTACTGGGAAGTTTGTACGACGCCGAGGGCAATGACCTGAGCAACGCCCCGTTGCAGAAGCTGGTCTACGCGCCGATGGCCAAGGAAGTCTGGGGAAAAATGGAAGCCAGCAACTGGATCGGTGACGGCGCCAAGGATGCACCGCGTGTCGTCTACCTGTTCAGCGATCCGAACTGCCCTTACTGCAACATGTTCTGGGAACAGGCGCGGCCGTGGGTCAAGGCCGGCAAGGTGCAACTGCGCCATATCATGGTCGGGATCATTCGCGAAGACAGCCCGGGCAAGTCCGCCGCGCTGCTGGCCGCCAAGGACCCGAGCAAGGCGCTGGAAGAGCACGAAAAGTCTGGCAAGGGCAGTTCGCTCAAAGCCCTGAAAGATGTTCCGCCAGGGATTCAGGCCAAGCTCGCGGCCAACATGCAGTTGATGGAAGACCTGGAGCTACAGGCCACCCCGGCGATTTTCTATATGGACGACAAAGGCGAGTTGCAACAACAGCAAGGTGCACCGTCGCCGGACAAATTGGCGAAGATTCTCGGGCCGAAGTGAATTAACTGGCCCATCGCGGGCAAGCCCGCGATGGGCCAGCAAGCTCGACTAATTTCTTTCAGACAGAAACTTCAACAAAGCCTCAGTCACAAACTGCGGATTCTCCAGATTGGAGATATGCCCGGCCTCCGGCACCAGCACATAAGGGCAACCGATCAACTCGGCCATTTCCTGCGTTTCGCTCGGTGGCCGCGGTTTGTCCTGATCACCGCACATCACCAGCGTGGTCTCGGCATTCAGCTTGCCCAGACGCGGCAACAGATCATCACGTCCAAACGTAATTCGCCCCATCGGCACGATGCTTTCACGCAGACGCTGCGGCGGTAGCGCCGCCAGCTTCGCGCGAAACGCCTGATACAGCGCCGACTGTGGATCGATCCCTGGACGGAAGAAGATCGGCACCACGATATCGAGCAGTTGCGGGGCAATCACGCCGGTGTCTTCGATCTGTTTGAACAGCGAGAAGTAGTATTGGCGAGTCGGTTCCGGTTCGACACCGACATAGGTGTCCATCAGCACCAGGCCGTTGATTCGCTGTGGCGCCGAGAGCGCCAGACGCACGCCCCACATGCCACCGACCGACAGGCCGACCAGCGTGACACGCTCCAGGTGCAGATGATCGAGCAGGGCCAAGGCCTGACGCGCGATGTCATCCAATGACTGTGTGCCTTCGGGAAGAGGACCGGACTCACCGTGGCCCCACAGGTCCAGGGCAATCACCCGGTAGTGTTGCGACAAGGCAGCAATCTGCGGCGCCCACATGGCTTGGTCCCACAGGTAACTGCCGGCCAGCAGAACGGCCGGGCCGGTGCCTTGATCGATGTAATGAAGGGCTTGTCCGTCAACCGTGGCGAAAGGCATTGACTGTCTCCTCTATGAAAACTGGAGCGGGAAGACTGTGCCGCCAGCGTTCCGCAGTCAACCTTGTGGTGCTTGCGCAGCCCTCATCGCGAGCAAGCTTGCTCCCACACGAGTCCTGCGAACACAGATCCATGGCGGCAGCGGGGCAGGAAATTTAAGCAACGCGCGAAATACGCGACCTGTGGCGTGTTTTCAGCTTCCTGGAACTGGCACCACGGCGATCTTGTACGGATCGAAAATCTTCAGCATTTGGCCATTGTCCCGCAGCCTTTTCAGCAATTTGCCGAACGCTTCGCCACTGATGGGGGCGGCCGGGCTGAGGATGGCGTAGTGGTGATACACCTGATCGATGCGCTGGGACACCAGCAACTGGTCGGCGACTTTCTCGTTGCGCAGCAGGTAATCGCTCAGGTAGGAGCGCGTCACCAGGGCAATGTCCGCCCGCCCACGCAGCACCATCAGCAGGTTGCTGTCGTGGGAATAGGTCAGCGTGGCGTTGTAGTTTTGCGCGAGAAATTTCGGTTCGGCATTGAAGTTGGCGAACTCGTAGTGATAGCCGCTGAACAGCGCCAGACGTTTGCCGGTGAGATCGGCAAAATAGTTTTGCTGTCGATCAGGCTGACGTTGCGCGACAAAAATTTCGGCGTCTTCAAGCCCCATGTCGACACTGGTGTGGGGAATATCCTTCCAGCCCCAGTCGGGGTTCTCGAAAATCGCCATGTCGACCCGGCCTTGCTTGAAATCACCGAATCGCCGGGGAATGGACGTCGGTACCAGGACGAACTGATAGTCGCTCTGCAACCGGTTCAAGGCTTCCGCCAATTGCGGGAGCAGGCCCGTGTCGGCACCGGATTCAGGGCGCACGGTATAGGGTGGAAAATGGGCGGCACCGATCCGCACCAATTGCGCAGCCTGGGACGGCAATACGCATAACGCTGCAAGCGATGCCAGCAAAAGCCGCGAGGCCATCCTGATTGGCGAAGACATCAAAACAACCCACTCCCCAAAAATACGCATCAATGCATTCAAGCTAGGCGGTTTCAGCCACTTAGCCAGTTTCCTGCGGCTTCAGAACAAACTTAATGTTTTTCTTCGAGTACAAGAATCAGTGCTTCATCGGCCAATTGATCGAGGCTCATGCTGCCATCGGCACGAAACCAGGTGGTGGTCCAGGACAATGCACCGGTCAGGAAGCGACGCGTAATGAACACATCACCGCGGATAAAACCGGCGTCCTTGGCTTCCCCCAGCACCTGCAGCCAAAGCGCTTCATAGATGTCACGCAAGGCCAGCACTTGCGCCTGCCCTTCTTCGGAGAGCGAACGCCATTCATACACCAACACAGCCATCGCCTCGCCACTGCCGCCCATGATCGACTGCAATTCGCAGCGAATCAGCGCCAACACCCGTTCGCGCACGTTGCTCGCCTCAGCCAGGGCTGCGCGCATCAACGCGGTGTTGTAGCGGATAGTCTCTTCCATCACCGCCCGCAGGATTTCGTCCTTGCTTTTGAAGTGATGAAAAATGCTGCCCGACTGAATGCCGACGGCGCCGGCCAGATCGCGCACGGTGGTGCGTTCATAACCTTTGTTGCGAAACAGGTGAGCCGCCACTTGCAGCAGTTTGCCGCGGGCGCTGTCCGGGTCGGTCAATTGGCCGCTGTCGACCAATTCGCGCATGACCCTCAGGGCTTTTTGCTCGTCCACCCGTTCTCTCCTACAGTCGATCAATCAGATGCGCCGCTCGCCACGAAAACAGCGGGATGCGCGGGCAATTTAAGCTGGCAACGGCTACCAAGCAAGCGCTCGGGGAGAAGATATTTCAGCCGTTTACAAACCAAGCGCTTGCTTGGTAGTCTCGATGCACTTCTGTCGGAGAGGGTTATGGAATTGACTGCGCCTAAAACGATTCGCATCGGCTGCGCCAGCGCGTTCTGGGGCGACACCTCGACCGCCGCCGCGCAACTGGTGGAAGGTGGGCGTCTGGACTATCTGGTCTTCGACTATTTAGCCGAGATAACGATGTCGATCATGGCCGGCGCACGGATGAAAGACCCGCAGGCAGGCTACGCAGGCGACTTCATCGAAGTCCTCAGTCCGCTGCTGGGGCAACTCGCCGAACAACAGATCCGTGTCATCAGCAACGCTGGCGGTGTCAACCCGCAAGCCTGCGCCGCTGCCCTGCAATCGGCGTGCGACAAAGCCGGCGTGGCGCTGAAAATCGCCGTGCTGCTGGGCGATGACTTGCAACCGCAGTTCAAACAGCTGAGCAGCCTTGGCGTCCAGGAGATGTTCAGCGGCGCGCCCTTGCCACCGATGTGCGTCTCGACCAACGCCTACCTCGGCGCACCGGGCATCGTCGAAGCCCTGCGCCTGGGCGCCGACATCGTCATCACCGGACGCGTGGTCGACAGCGCGGTGGTCAGCGCAGCGCTGGTGCATGAATTCGGCTGGTCCTGGCATGACTACGACAAGCTGGCCCAAGCCGCCCTGGCCGGGCACATCATCGAATGCGGCGCCCAATGCACCGGCGGCAATTTTACCGATTGGCGTGACGTGCCCGATTATGAACACATCGGTTTCCCCATCGTCGAGGTCAGCGCCGACAGCCAATTTATCGTCAGCAAACCCGAAGGCTCCGGCGGACTGGTCACGCCGCTGACCGTCGGCGAACAGATGCTGTATGAAATCGGCAACCCGCAGGCCTACCTTTTGCCGGACGTGGTCTGCGATTTCACTGAAGTCAAACTGGCGCAACAAGGCATAAACGCGGTTCAGGTGCACGGTGCAAAAGGCCTTGCGCCCACCGATCAATACAAGGTCAGCGCCACGTACCCGGACGGGTTCCGTTGCACCGCCAGTTGCCTGATCGCTGGGATCGACGCGGTCGACAAGGCCCGTCGAGTCAGCGAGGCGATCATCAACAAGACCTCGGAAATCTACAGCCAGCGCGGCTGGGCGCCCTACAGCGAAGTGAACATCGAGCTGCTCGGCAGCGAAGCCACCTACGGCCCGCACGGCCAGCGCCAGGACAGTCGCGAAGTGGTGATCAAGCTCGCCGTGCGCCATCCGAGCAAACAAGCCTTGATTGTGTTCTCCCGGGAAATCGCCCAGGCCGCGACGGGCATGGCGCCGGGGTTGACCGGCATTGTCGGGGGCCGCCCGACGGTGTATCCGCTGATCCGGCTGTTCTCGTTCCTCATCGACAAAACTGCGTGCACGTTGGAGATTGATCTCAAGGGGCAACGCCACCCGTGCGCCCTGCCTGCCGTCGATGTGCTCGACCCGGCTGACCTGCCCGTGCCGTTCGATCCGCCACAACCCACTGGCCGCGCCGATGCCAGCGTGGCGCTGATCAAACTCGCCGTGGCCCGCTCGGGTGACAAAGGCAATCACAGCAACATCGGCGTCATGGCCCGCGAGCCCGAGTATCTGCCGTGGATCGCCGAAGCCCTGACGCCTGAAGTGATGGTCGACTGGATGAGCCACGTCCTCGACCCGATTCACGGACGCGTCGAACGCTGGTATTTGCCCGGCACCCACAGCTTGAATTTTCTTCTGGAGAACGCGCTGGGCGGCGGTGGCGTGGCCAGCCTGCGCATCGATCCGCAAGGCAAGGCGTTCGCCCAGCAGCTGTTGGAGATCCAGATTCCGGTGCCCCAGCGCATCGCCGACCAGGTCAACTAGAGGACTGTCGCCATGGTTTACGATTCGATTTTCAGAGCTGATCTGTTTGCCGGCCAAACCATCATCGTCACCGGCGGCGGCAGTGGCATCGGCCGTTGCACCGCCCACGAACTGGCGGCCCTCGGCGCGCATGTGTTGTTGGTCGGACGCAAGGCCGACAAGTTGAAAAGCGTCGCTGCCGAGATAGCCGAAGACGGCGGCACGGCGGACTGGGCCATCTGCGACATACGCGAGGAAGAAGCGGTCACGCACCTGGTCAGCGAGTTGATTCGCAAGCACGGGCCGATTCATGGATTGGTCAACAATGCCGGCGGGCAATACCCCTCGCCGCTGGCCTCGATCAATCAGAAGGGTTTTGAAACCGTGATGCGCACCAACCTGGTGGGCGGCTTCCTGATGGCACGGGAAGTGTTCAATCAATCCATGAGCAAGCACGGCGGCGCCATCGTCAACATGCTCGCCGACATGTGGGGCGGCATGCCCGGCATGGGCCACTCGGGCGCGGCGCGTTCGGGCATGGACAACCTGACCAAGACCGCCGCCTTCGAATGGGGTTACGCCGGGGTGCGGGTCAACGCCGTGGCGCCGGGCTGGATCGCTTCCAGCGGCATGGACACTTACGAGGGCGCGTTCAAAGCGGTGATTCCGACCCTGCGCGAACACGTGCCGCTCAAACGCATCGGCACGGAATCGGAAGTGAGCGCGGCGATTGTTTTCCTGCTGAGCCCGGCCGCCGCGTTCATCAGCGGCAGCACCTTGCGTATCGACGGCGCGGCGAGCCTGGGCGGCCGGGCGTGGCCGATTCACAAGGCCACCAACAGTGTGTCGTACAACGGTTTCCACCGCGCGTACTTACCCGAAGTGCTCAAGGATAAGGAATAAGCCATGCCGGTGATCCAGTCTCAGGTCGACCCGCTCAGTGAACAGTTCGCCCACAACCGAACCGCGATGCTGGCCGGCATCGAGCAGGTCCGACAGCTTGAGCAAAACCTGCTGAACAAAGCAGCCGAAGCCAAAGACAAGTTCGACAAGCGCGGCCAGTTGCTGCCCCGTGAACGCCTCAATCTACTGCTCGACCCTGGCGCGCCGTTCCTCGAACTGGCGAGCCTGGCCGGCTATAAACTGCACGATGACAAGGACGGCAGCTCGGCCGGTGGCGGTCTGATTGCCGGCATCGGTTATGTGTCCGGCGTGCGGGTGCTGGTGGTGGCGAACAACAGCGCGATCAGGGGCGGGACCATTTCCCCCAGCGGTTTGAAAAAGTCCCTGCGCCTGCAACAGATCGCCATGGAAAACAAACTGCCGGTCATCACCCTCGCCGAGAGCGGCGGCGCCAACCTCAATTACGCGGCAGAGATTTTCGTTGAAGGCGCGCGCACTTTTGCCAATCAGGCGCGGATGTCAGCCATGGGCCTGCCGCAGATCACCGTGGTCCACGGCTCGGCCACGGCGGGCGGTGCTTACCAGCCAGGCCTCTCGGATTACGTGGTGGTGGTGCGGGGCAAAGCCAAGCTGTTTCTGGCCGGCCCGCCGCTGCTCAAGGCCGCCACCGGCGAGGTCGCGACCGACGAAGAACTGGGCGGCGCCGAGATGCACGCGCAAACCGCCGGTACTGCCGAATACCTGGCCGAGAACGACGCCGATGGCGTGCGCCAGGTACGCGAAATCGTCAGCCTGTTGTCGTGGAACGCGCGCTTGCCCGCCGCGCCCGCCCGGTATTGGGAAGACCCGCTCTACCCTATCGACGAGCTGCTCGGGCTGATTCCCGACGACCCGAAAAAACCTTATGACGTGCGCGAAATCATCGCGCGAATTGCCGACGCTTCGAACTTCCTCGAGTTCAAGAGCGAATTCGATCAGCAGACCGTTTGCGGTCACTTGCACATTCAGGGACGCGCCTGCGGATTCATCGGCAACAACGGCCCGATCACGCCCAAGGGGGCGAGCAAGGCGGCGCAATTCATTCAGCTCTGTGACCAGAGCCAGACACCGCTGCTGTTTTTCCACAACACCACCGGGTTCATGGTCGGCACCGAATCGGAACAGCAAGGTGTGATCAAGCATGGTGCGAAGATGATTCAAGCGGTGGCCAACGCCCGAGTGCCCAAGCTGACCATTGTTGTCGGCGGCTCCTACGGCGCCGGCAACTACGCGATGTGCGGCCGTGGTCTCGACCCGCGCTTCATCTTCGCCTGGCCCAACAGCCGCACGGCGGTGATGGGCGGAGCCCAGGCCGGCAAAGTGCTGCGCATCGTCACCGAGGCCAAGCAGCTCAAGGACGGTCTGGTACCCGACCCGAAAATGCTCGACATGCTGGAGCAAGTCACCGCACAGAAACTCGACAGCCAGTCCACGGCGCTTTATGCCAGCGCCAATCTGTGGGACGACGGTCTGATCGACCCGCGAGATACCCGCACGTTGCTCGGGTATCTGCTGGACATCTGTCATGAGGCTGACGTACGGCCGCTGCAAACCAACAGTTTTGGCGTCGCGAGATTCTGATCGCAGGTCACAGGAGAACAATAAGAATGATCTTCACCCAGGAACACGAAGCACTGCGTCGCACCGTCCGCCAGTTCGTCGATCACGAGATCAACCCGCACGTCGAGGAATGGGAAAAGGCCGGGCGCTTCCCGATTCACGAGATCTTCCGCAAGGCCGGTGACCTCGGATTGCTGGGGATTTCCAAACCGGAAAAGTTTGGCGGTATGGGCCTCGACTACAGCTATTCGATCGTTGCGGCCGAAGAGTTCGGCACCATCCACTGCGGCGGGATTCCGATGTCCATCGGCGTGCAAACCGACATGTGCACACCGGCCCTCGCCCGCTTCGGCTCCGATGAACTGCGCGAAGAGTTCCTGCGCCCGGCGATTACCGGCGAACAGGTTGGCTGCATCGGCGTCTCCGAAGTCGGCGCCGGTTCCGACGTGGCCGGGTTGAAAACGACCGCCCGCAAGGACGGCGACGACTACGTGATCAACGGCAGCAAAATGTGGATCACCAACTCGCCGAGCGCCGACTTCATCTGTTTGCTGGCCAACACCTCGGACGACAAACCGCACGTCAACAAGTCGCTGATCATGGTGCCGATGAACACCCCGGGCATCAGCCTCAGCTCGCACCTGGACAAGCTCGGCATGCGCAGTTCGGAAACCGCCCAGGTGTTTTTCGACAACGTGCGCGTACCGCAGCGCAACCGCATCGGACACGAAGGTGCGGGGTTCATGATGCAGATGCTGCAGTTCCAGGAAGAACGCCTGTTCGGCGCGGCGAACATGATCAAGAGCCTGGAATACTGCGTCGACAGCACCATCGAGTATTGCAAGGAACGCAAGACGTTCGGTAGCGCGCTGATCGATAACCAGGTCATTCACTTCCGCCTCGCCGAACTGCAAACCGAAATCGAATGCTTGCGCGCACTGGTCTACCAGGCCACCGAGCAATACATCAAAGGCCAGGATGTCACGCGCCTGGCGTCGATGGCCAAACTCAAGGCCGGGCGCCTGGGCCGCGAGGTCAGCGACAGCTGCCTGCAATATTGGGGCGGCATGGGCTTCATGTGGGACAACCCGGTGGCCCGCGCCTACCGTGACGTGCGGCTGGTGTCGATTGGCGGCGGCGCCGACGAAATCATGCTGGGGATCATCTGCAAACTCATGGGCATCCTGCCGGGGAAAAAGAAATGAGCGCCCTGCCTGCTTGTCAGACCTTGCTGCTGGAATCACACAACGGCGTGCTGCACATCACCCTCAATCGTCCGGACAGCCGCAACGCCATGAGCTTGCAGATGGTCGACGAACTGCGCGCAGTGCTGGCGACGGTGCGCGACGATCGAACCGTTCGCGCACTGGTAATCGGTGGTGCCGGCGGGCATTTTTGCGCCGGTGGCGACATCAAGGACATGGCCAATGCTCGCACTCATGGGGCAAGCGCCTATCGCGACTTGAACAGAGCCTTCGGTGCGCTGCTGCAAGCGGTGCAACACGCGCCGCAAGTGGTCATCACCGTGCTGCAAGGCGCAGTGCTCGGCGGTGGATTGGGCCTGGCGTGCGTCAGCGACATTGCCCTGGCCGATCACAACGCGCAATTCGGCCTGCCGGAAACCAGCCTGGGTCTGCTGCCGGCGCAGATTGCGCCGTTCGTGGTCCAGCGCATCGGCTTGACCCATGCACGTCGACTGGCGCTGACGGCGGCGCGCTTCGATGGCACCCAAGCGCGCCGCATGGGGCTGGTGCATTTCGTCGAGCATGACGCGCAAGCCTTGGCCGAGCGTCTCGATGAAGTGCTCGCCCATGTGTTGTGCTGCGCGCCGGGGGCGAATGCGACGACGAAAAAGCTATTGCTGGCGAGCGCCGGCCAGCCATCCGATGCGTTGTTGGACGAAGCGGCTGAGTGGTTCAGCGAAGCGGTGACTGGCGCGGAAGGGGTCGAGGGGACGATGGCGTTCGTGCAAAAACGCAAACCGGGGTGGGCTTCTTAGAAGAATCGCAGGCAAGCCTGCTCCCACATTGAAAAGCATTCCCCTGTGGGAGCGGGCTTGCACGCGATTAAGCCAGCACTTTCACCGCACAACTTGAGAGAAGACAAGATGCCCGCCCTCAAAAAAATCCTGATCGCCAACCGTGGTGAAATCGCCTGCCGCATCCAGCGCACGGCCCAAGCCCTGGGCTACCGCACCGTCGCTGTCTTCAGCGATGCCGACGCTGACGCCCTGCACGTACAAATGGCCGACCAGGCCGTCAACATCGGCCCGGCCCCGGTGCAGCAGTCCTACCTGAACATCCCGGCCATCCTCGACGCCGCCCGCCGCACCGGTGCCGACGCGATTCACCCCGGCTATGGCTTTCTTTCCGAAAACGCCGAATTCGCCCGCGCCTGCCAACGCGCCGGCATCACCTTCATCGGCCCCAGCCCCGAAGCCATTGAGCTGATGGGCAGCAAGCGCCTGTCAAAGCTCGCCATGCTCGAGGCCGGCGTGCCCTGCATCGACGGCTATCAAGGCCCTGAACAGGACGACGCGACCCTGAGCCGCGAAGCCGGGCGCATCGGTTACCCGCTGATGATCAAGGCCAGCGCCGGGGGTGGCGGACGCGGCATGCGCCTGGTGCACAGCGCCGGGGACCTGCTGGAACAATTGCGAACCGCGCGCTCCGAGGCCCTGCACGGGTTTGGCAGCGACGAGCTGATTCTCGAACAAGCGCTGATCGATCCACGGCATGTCGAAGTGCAAGTATTTGGCGACCAGCACGGCCACTTGATCCACCTCGGCGAGCGCGACTGCTCGATCCAGCGGCGCCATCAGAAAGTCATCGAAGAAGCGCCCTGCCCGGTCATGACCACCGAATTGCGTCAGGCCATGGGCGACGCGGCGCTCAAGGCTGGGCGCGCAGTCAATTACGTCGGCGCCGGTACCGTGGAATTCCTGCTGGATGCGCGCGGGCAGTTTTATTTCCTGGAGATGAACACCCGGCTGCAAGTGGAGCATCCGGTCACCGAATTGATCACCGGCCTGGACCTCGTGGCTTGGCAGCTGCACGTCGCCGAAGGCTTGCCTCTGCCATTGCGACAAGAGCAGGTGCCACTCAACGGGCATGCCATGGAAGTGCGCTTGTACGCCGAAGATCCGGCGCAGGGTTTTGTGCCGCAAACCGGTCGGATCGAGGCCTGGGAGCTTGCATTACAGGACGGTGTGCGCATCGATCATGGCTTGATCGAAGGCCAGGCCATCAGCCCGTTCTATGACCCGATGCTCGGCAAAATCATCGCCCATGGTGCTACCCGCGAAGAGGCCCGGCGCAAGTTGCTGCGGGCAGTACAGGACAGCGTGTTGCTGGGGGTGCAAAGCAATCAGCGTTTACTCGCCAGTTTGCTGCAACACCCGCAGTTCATCAGCGGCGAGTTCAGCACCGGGTTCATCCCGAGCTTTTTCGCCGACCACCCTTGCCTGCATCCGCACGTTCCGGGCGCTGAAGAACTGGCCATTGCTGCGGCGCTGTTCTATCACGCCTCGGCACAGACCTACATCGCCCCGCTGGCCGGCTGGCGCAACAACGCCAGTGTGCCCCTGCACTATCGCATCGGCGTGGAAGATCAGGACTGGCAGGTGGAACTGAACGCTCTGCCTGACCAACCTTACCGGTTGACGGTCGGTCCTCGAACCCTCCACTTGAAAGTCATCCAGTGCGACGGGCGCTGGGCAACCCTGGACATTGATGGCATTCGTCAGCGCCATGCCTACTGTCTCGACGTGGGTCAACTGTGGCTGTCCACCCGTCCCGGCAGCCTGCGGCTGATCAATCGGACCCAGGCGCTGGTCAGCGCTCAGGCCAGCGTCAGCAGCGGTACCCTGAAGGCACCGATGGACGGGGCGATCGTCGATGTATTGGTCAGTGAAGGCAGCCCGGTCAGCAAAGGTCAGCTGCTGGTGGTGCTCGAAGCAATGAAAATGGAGCATCCGCTCAAGTCAGGCATCGACGGAGTGCTCAAGCGCTTGCAGGTCCGGGTCGGCGATCAGGTTAAAAATCGTCAGATTTTGTTGGAGGTCGAATAAGCCGCTAGGCGGATCCGTCGGGTTTGGCTACGCTCAAGTCCTATCAGGACGCGGATACCAGGAACCCTGCGATGCCTCATTGGCTGGTAATCGATCTGGAAGCCACCACCGATGACGGTGGATGGCCTGTTACAGAAATGGAAATCATCGAAATCGGTGCCACCCTCGTCGACCGTAAAGGGCGCGAAGTGGATTTTTTCCAGTGCTTCGTTCGACCGTTGAAGCGGCCGTTGCTGACGCCGTTTTGCCGGGAGCTGACCCATATCACTCAGGCCAACGTCGACGCAGCGCAGACGCTGAGCGAGGTATGGCCGTCGTTCGAGCAATGGCTGGAGCAACATCAGTCGATTCTGGAGGGCTGGGCCAGTTGGGGCGACTACGATCGCAAGCAACTGCTGCAAGAGTGGCAGCGTCTGCAACTGGACAGTGCTCTGGGCAGCGTGCCGCACATGAATCTCAAACAGCGCTTTGCCAAGGCCCGACGCCTGGAGCGTCCGCTGGGACTCAACGCCGCATTGCAACTGGCGGGCATGCAGTTCAATGGCCAACAGCACCGGGCACTGGAAGATGCGCGCAATACAGCGCGTTTGTTGCCGCAGGTTCTCCCCCTCGAGAGGTGACGGCGTTCGAGGCCTTGTGCATACTGGCCAGCCCTTTTTAGCCCTTTTCGAGGAATCGCCCATGTTTAAAGTCAACGAGTACTTCGACGGCACCGTCAAGTCGATCGCCTTTGGCACCGCTGAAGGTCCTGCGACCATCGGCGTCATGGCTCCGGGCGAATACGAATTCGGCACCAGCCAGCGTGAAATCATGCACGTGGTGACCGGCGCCCTGACCGTCAAACTGCCTGACAGCACCGATTGGGAAACCTTCGCCGCCGGCAGCCAGTTCAACGTGCCCGCCAACAGCAAGTTCCAGCTGAAAGTAGCCGTCGACACCGCTTACCTGTGCGAATACCGCGGCTAAAACCCCGGGGTTTCACCGCAACAAAAAAAAGCCCGCGTCCTTTTGGGACGCGGGCATTTTTGTTCAGGGTGGTTTATTCCAGGATCGTCACCGGCATACCGACTTCAAGTTGGCCGTTGCTGTCGTTGACCAGATTCTGGCCGAACATCGCGCCATCGGCCTCGGCACGGTATTTCTGCAACGTGGCCAGCGGTTCGCGATCTTCGCTGCGTTCACCGGTTTGCGGGTCGATGGTGGTCAGAATGCAGCGCGCGCAAGACTTGACCACACGGAACTCGACATCGCCGATGCGCAGACGCTTCCAGCCATCCTCGGCATACGCCTCGCTGCCCTCGATCACCAGGTTGGGCCGAAAGCGGAGCATTTCCAGCGGGCGCCCGACCTTTTGCGACAAGTCCTCCAGGGACGCCTGGCCGATCAGCAACAGCGGGAAGCCATCGGCGAACGCGACCTGATCATCGTCCTTGCCGTAACCCGATTGGGTCGTTCGCGCGCGATCAAGCGGCACTTGCACCAGACGCGTCGGTTTGCCGATGAATTCACTGACCCAGGCCGCCGCCTCAACGCCGGCATCCGGCACGCGCAAGGTGTCGCGCCAGATCGTCACGCCACGCAGTTCCGCGTCGCTGGCAGGCAATGCGATGTCGATGGATGTTCGGCCTGGGGCGCTGAGGGTCAAGCCGCCGTCGGCGTTCCACAACGCCGATAACTGACTCATCTGCGCCACGGCACGCTGGGTCAGAAAGCGCCCGCTGGCTTCGTCCACCAGCATCCAGCGCCGATCACCGTCCAACCCCAGTTTATCGAGGCTGATCGATTGCAGGCTCTCGCCCTTGCCGGATTTCAATGGATAACGGTAAAGCGCGCTCAGACGCAACATGGCCAGCTCCCTGGTGGACAAAAAACGCCACCCTATACGAGCTTGATCGCCGAATCAAAGGCTGGCATCAGCGCCAGCCTGTCGGGCTGTAATCAGGCAGGGACTTCGTCGAGCATCAGACGCTGGCGCACCACGTCAACGAGTTTGTCCGGCTGGAACTTGGAGAGGAAATTGTCACAGCCGACCTTCTTCACCATCGAGTCGTTGAAGCTGCCCGACAACGAAGTGTGCAACACAACGTAAAGGCCACGCAGACGCGGGTCGTTGCGGATTTCGGTGGTGAGGCGATAGCCGTCCATTTCCGGCATTTCTGCATCGGTGAACACCATCAACAGTTTGTCGGTCATGGACACGCCCGTATCGGCCCATGCCTTGAGCATATTCAGCGCCTTCAAGCCGTCACTGGCGATGTGCATCTTCACGCCCAACTGACCCAGCGTATCGCGCAATTGCGACAGGGCCACATTGGAGTCGTCCACCAACAGCACTTCACGACCACGGGCGCGTTCCAGCACCGGGTCGTCGAGTTTTTCACGGGAGACCTTGGCGTTGTACGGCACGATTTCAGCCAGCACTTTTTCGACGTCGATGATTTCCACCAACTGGTCATCGACTTTACTGATGGCCGTCAGGTAATGCTGGCGGCCGGCGCTGGTCGGAGGTGGCAGGATCGCTTCCCAGTTCATATTGACGATGCGGTCCACGCCACCCACCAGGAACGCCTGTACCGAGCGATTGTATTCGGTGACGATAATCGTGCTGGTCGGGCTAGGCACCAGTGGACGCATGCCGATGGCCTGGGACAAGTCGATCACCGGCAACGTCTGGCCCCGCAGATTGACCACGCCACAGACAAACGGATGGCGCTGCGGCATCAGCGTCAGTTTTGGCAGTTGCAACACTTCCTGCACCTTAAAGACGTTAATGGCGAACAATTGCCGGCCGGCCAACCGGAACATGAGAATTTCCAGGCGATTCTCACCCACTAGTTGTGTGCGTTGGTCTACCGTGTCGAGAATGCCGGCCATCAATGACTCCTGGGCTTGTTCTGATGAATTCACTAAAGGGAGTTATCGGCTGTTATCGCCGGATCTTGACCCCAAGACAAAATGCCACGAACGAACATTGATGTCACATTAACATCATGCTTTACTGGCTACGTGACTTCATCTGCTACATTCCCCTGCGGCGCGACCTCGGTTTGCACGTTAGGTTCCCAAGCGTAAGGGATTCCCCTAGTAACAATCAGGCCCAACCTGATGTTCGCAATATCCAATAGCCATTAATGTGACGCCATTCTCATTGCATGAACGGAGTCAGGCTTTTGTGTGCGATCGCAGGTAAGTGGCCATCCACCCTCTCGAGTTCCCCAGCCTGCGTCCAGGCTTGCCGGAGCGCGATCTCATGCCGGCATGGCAGTGTCAGGGCGCTGGACGCCCGCGTTGACACACGCGACATCCCCTCATTTGACAAGACGTTGTGGAGATAAGCATGCCAAACCAACCCAAGCAGTGGGCCCAGCGGCTACCCGAGTTTCTTGTCGAAGCTGAAACGCTCCTGACCAAGTCGGAGGAGTGCCTGAGCCATCTGCAACTCATCAGCAATGACAAAGACGCAATCGATTGCATGCTCAGCAGTCTGCTCAAACTGGCGAGCAGGGCCGACGCCCTCGCATTGGAAGCCGTGTCTGAATTTTCACTGCATATTCATGGTTTGTTGAATCACGCCCAAAACCACATGGACCTGCATGAACAGGCGCTGGATGCCTTGAAAGACTGCTTCACGTTGATGGCCTGGCAACTCGAACTTATCGATCAGACCACCGGCCAGCTCAGCCTGGATGACAGTGAACAGACTTCCCTGATCGAAGCCTTTGCGTTTCAGGTCGGACACCGTCCATTTCAGCCATCGGTTAATTCCAAACCGTTCACGCTCGTTTCTTATTCGGAACGCCAGGCTTAATTCGTCAGACACCCTGCCGTGTTACCTATTCTTATTGCCATGAAGCTGCTCGGTAACTTGAGTACGCTCATGTCGCAATTGAATATTTCATACCTGCCAACGACAGTTCGATATAAATAAAAACTCCCCCCTTCCGTAAACTTTTTCCATTGTGGAAGCATCGTCCAAACGCCCTGTTTCCTGACCGTATGGACATATATACCAAACGCGACCAACGGTATGTTAAGTGGTATTATGCCGACCATTAGTTGACGTCAATTAATGGCAAGATGACGCCGAAGCAAGAACAGCGCCCATTCAAGTTGGAAGCTTTCTAAATCGCGCGACTGCACATTGCTTGAAGCGAGTCACTACAGATTTTCAAATACAGTCCCGTCAGCGACCATGGCGGATCTGCCCGCAGCGAACATTCATTGGCTCCATCCGCTATGTACGCCAGCCTCAAATCACTCACGCCATGGCCACCCTCCGCAAAAAATGCGCGACGGCTCATGCTTTTGTTATGCCTGTGCTCGGCGCTTGGCAGTGTGCTGATTTTCAGTGCTTCGGCACCGCTGCCGGCAAGCTTGCTGGTCCTCAACCTGGTGGTGCTGGCGGTTGTCTGGGGGCAAGGACATTTCTCACGCAAGTCGATCAAGTTTGAGCCGCAAGAACTGGCGGACCGCCTGCTGCAAGTCCAGGAAAACGAACGCCACCGGCTCAGCCGCGAATTACATGACGACATCGGCCAGTTGCTGACCGCTGCAAAACTCCAAAGTGAATGGCTCAAACGCCGGATGCCGGAAGAAATGCAGGGCCAGTGTTCGACGCTCTGCGACACTCTGGACGAAACCCTGGCCAAGGTTCGCGATGTCTCGGCCATCCTCAACCCCAGACAGTTGACCAGTCTCGGCCTGGAAGCCAGCCTGCGGGCACATCTGCTCAAGACCCTGGCCAATACCTCCATACACTGGAGCCTGGAATGCCACCAGCGCCTGACCGGAATACCGGAGGAAATGTCGGTGGCCGCCTTTCGAATCACCCAGGAAGCGGTGACTAATATTCAGCGTCACGCCGAAGCGAAAAATCTGTTGGTCCGCTTGCAACGTTTGCCTCAAGGCCTGACGCTGTTAATCAGTGATGACGGCCTGGGTTTCGCGCCAGCAGTCGACCCCGGCAGAGAGGGACAACGCGGGATGGCCGGGATGCTGGAACGGATCGAGCAACTGGGCGGCACCCTGGCCGTGACCAGCGAGCCGGGTAAAGGCACTCAAATCGAAGCACTCTTTCCCTGGGCGCCCCGAGCGCTTGAACGGGCCAGTTCGAATAAGGTTATGCATTGACTTGTAACTTACTTCTGGTGGATGACCACTCGCTTATCAGGGCAGGCGTGCGCGCTCTGGTGCTGGACATTCCTGGCTACGCGGTAATCGGCGAGGCCAACGACGGCTCGCAACTACTGGAAATGGTCGAGAAGCTGTCCCCCGACATCGTTCTGCTGGATATCTCCATGAGAGAGACCGGTGGCCTTGAAGCCTTGCAACGTCTCAAGCGGGTGCGCCCGCAAAGCAAGGTGCTGATCCTGTCGATGCACACCGATCCTGCGCTCATCATGCAAGCGCTGGAATCCGGAGCCCACGGCTACTTGCTCAAGGACACCACGGCGACCGAGCTGGAACATGCCCTGGACGCCTTGCGTAACAACGAACGTTATCTGAGCCCGGCCATCGCTCACACGGTGATCAACCAGGCACTGATCCGCAACCAGAAGCAGCAGCAGACAACGGACTCGCACAACCTGACCGCGCGGCAACTGGAAATCCTGCGACTGATTGTCCGCGGAAAATCCACCCGGGAAATCGCCAATGGCCTGGGCCTGAGTATCAAGACTGTTGAAACCCATCGCTCGCAGATCATGAAGCGCTTGCAGATCTACGACGTGGCGGGCCTGGTCCTGTTTGCCGTGCGCGAGCAAATCATCAGCCTGGACGACTAGCCGCTTTTCGATGTACTGAGCAGTGGCGAGTGTTCAGGCAAATGCACGCGCAACGCTGCCGGCCGCGCACTGAAGCGCAGATTTTCGCCCTCCAGGGGCTCGCCATCCAGATTAATGTGCAGACCTTCGGAAACCTTGATCTCGACCCATGGCAAGCGGGCTCGAACAAACATGTTGTCGATGCCGAATCCGTCGGCCAGCAACGTCTTCAACGTACTCACCACCTCCTGCGGCGCGGGCAAGATGCTGATATCCAGCAGACCATCGTCAGCCAGCGCGTGCGGGCACAGCACATGGCCACCGCCCGCTTGCCGGCCATTGCCGATGCCCAAGGCCAATAACTCGCCACTCCAGTGAAAGTCCGGGCCCTGCAACTCACCGTACGCGGCATGCAACTCGCTGAAGCGCGACAAACCGGTGAACAGATAGGCGGCCCCGCCGAGTACCTTTTTCAAGTCTTCGGACGTGTTCGCCGTGACCCGACTACCGAATCCACCGGTGGCCATGTTCAAAAACATCTGCCCTCCAACCTCCCCCAGATCGATGGCGTGAGGCGCAGCCTCCAACAGGTCCAGGGCTGGCGCCGGCTCAAGCGGCACGCCGGCGGCGCGAGCAAAATCGTTTGCGGTACCCAGAGGCATCAGCACCAGACTGGCCTGGGTCGACTGCGCTGCCATGGCCTCGGCGATATCACGCAGGGTGCCATCACCGCCGCCGGCAATCAGGTGCGTATACCCTGCACTCAGCGCTTCTCCTACCAGTCGCTGCGCGTCACCCGCTTCCCAGGTCAATCGGACGGCCAGCTCCCAGCCCTGCTTGCGCTTGCCTTCGACGGCCGCGCGGACCTCCTCGTTGAGTGCCTGCTTACCGTGCAGAATCAACAGCGCCTTGCGCTCACCCATTGTTGTCGCCCCCATGATTGAAATCCATATGAGAGATGTTGACCTCAGGGGTGCCCATAAAAGTCGGCAGACATTGAATTATTTCAACGCCAGTGCGCTGGCGTCCTACAGGGCTGGGATTTTTCTTACGAAACGTGAGGAATCGGCTCAATTGACCAGCCAGGGTGATTAGTAGACCGTGGTGTCTGTGGTTCTCAATCATCATTAGCAACCCCACAAGGACGTGCACGCAATGAACAACCCCGCTTCAAAAGCCCTGAAAAGCACAATCGACGGCGGTATCGGCCGCTCCAGTGATGTCAATGCAAGGAGCGTTTCAGCCCATGCAAAGCCATGACTTCAGGTTACCGATCGGTGCGGTGCCACCGCTCGCAGAAAGTCGCATCAATCATCATGCTGAATCTGAGAACAGTGCAAAGTCCACTGGAGGCGTTGAAATGGAACCTCGTGTCATTGAACTGGAGACACACCTCAAATCCATCCGCAGAGACATGGACCAAGTGCGTAATGACGTTAAATCCATCAAACACCGGCTGGCCTATTCGGCGGGAGGAACAGCCGTGGTCCTTGGGTTGCTGGGCTGGGTCGCCAACAGCCGCTTTGAACAGGTCGTGACACTTCTGGCACGTTGATCTCAAACATCACGCAAGGCCCGGTAGATGCAACCGGGCTTGCGCGACTACGAAGGGACCGGGATCAGCCAAGCAACTCGCTCAGCGCAATGAAGCTCACAGATTCACCGGCGACCAGCGTGCGATCTTCCAGCACCTCGACCAGACCATCGGCCCAGGCGGCACTGCGAAGTACGCCAGAGCTCTGGTTCTTGTAGATGATTGCCCGGCCATTTTCCAGGCGTGCGCGCAGGTATTCTCGGCGATTGCCAGCCTTGGGCCAGTCGAATCCCGCGGGCACCTGAAACTTTAACGGCTCAACCTCTTGCACCCCTTGACGGCGCAAGAGATAGGGCCTGGTCAACAAGGCAAAGGTGACCAGGGTCGACGCCGGATTACCGGGCAAGCCAATCACCGGCACACCGTGAAAATGTCCGACTGTCAGCGGTTTGCCAGGTTTGATGGCAAGTTTCCACAAGGACAATTCACCTTCTTCGCGTAAGGCAATGCCCAGGAAATCCGCCTCACCCACCGATACGCCGCCGGTAGAAAGGATCAGGTCGACATCCTTCAACTCTTCCAGGCGAGCACGGGTGGTCGATAAATCATCGGGAAGGATGCCGGCATCGATCACTTCACAACCCAGGCGCCATAACCAGCTGCACAGCAGCACGCGATTGCTGTTGTAAATCTGTCCCGGCCCAAGCGCCTGACCCGGTTCGACCAATTCGTCCCCGGTAGACAGGACTGCAACCCGAACCTTGCGCACCACCTCCAGCTCAGCGCGTCCCAACGACGCCGCCAGGCCCAGCTCGATGGGACCCAGGCGCGTACCTGCGGGCAATACAAGCTCGCCAACAGTCGTTTCCTGACCTTGCGGCCGAATATTTTGACCGGAACTCAGGGTCTCGATGAATCGGACTCGCTCATCCGCCTGAACCTCGGCATTCTCTTGCATCTCGACGCAATCGGCCCCCGCGGGCACCGGTGCGCCGGTGAAGATCCGGGCACAGGTTCCTGGCTTCAACGGCTCAGGTGCCTGACCGGCAAAAATCTTCTGGCTGACCGGCAGCGGTTCTCCCGCCCAGTCAGCGATGCGCAAGGCATAGCCGTCCATGGCACTGTTTGGCCAAGGCGGCAGATCGAGCGTCGAGATCAGGTCTTCGGCCAACACGCGCCCTTCGGCCTGCGCCAACGGCAGGCGTACACGCTCAGGTATTTTTGACGACTCCGCCATTTCCAGCAGATGCGCCAGCGCTACCTCGACGGGCATGAGGCTGCCGGTTTTACCTGGCTTACCCGCGGGATTCACAGGGTGCCGCCTGTTTCAGATGAGCCACGAAATTGCAGGGGCGGTGCCGCGAATCCAGCTGCTCGGCAAGAATGCCGTCCCAGCCGGTGCGCACCGCGTTCGTCGAACCTGGCAAACAGCAGACCAGCGTGCCATTGGCCAACCCCGCCAAGGCTCGGGATTGAACGGTCGAAGTGCCGATGTCTGCTACCGAAATCTGCCGGAACAACTCGCCGAAACCATCGACCTGCTTGTCCAGAAGGCAACTCACTGCTTCCGGTGTGCTGTCGCGACCGGTGAACCCGGTACCACCGGTGATCAACACCACTTGCACGACATCGTCGGCAATCCAGTTGGCGACTTGTGCACGAATTTTGTAGAGGTCATCTTTAAGCAGAACCCGAGCGGCCAGGTTATGACCGGCAGCGCCCAAGCGGTCGACAAAGACCTGTCCTGAGGTATCGGTTTCCAGGGTGCGGGTATCGCTGACCGTCAACACCGCGATATTGAGCGGCGCGAAAGGTACATCAGCCTTGGCTTTCATAGGCTCGTCCAGTTGTAGGATAAACAGCCCGGTGTTATATCACAGCGCCTCATTTTTTCGACGCCCCCATGGAGACCTGCCATGACCCCGAATACAGATTTTCCGCCCTGCTCCATTCTGCTCCTGGCGGGGGGACGAGGCCAACGCATGGGTGGTCAGGACAAAGGGCTGCTGCAATGGCATGGCGAGCCGCTGATCGCGCATCTGCATCGCAAAACCCGTGAGCTAAGCGATGACCTGATCATCTCCTGTAACAGGAACCTGGACAAATACGCGCCTTACGCCGACCAGTTGGTCCATGACGACGAAGGTGATTTCCCGGGCCCACTGGCGGGTATTCGCGCCGGCCTCAAGGCTGCTCGTCATGGTTTTTTACTGGTGTTGCCCTGCGACGTACCACGCATTGATGCCGCCCTGCTCCGTGACATGCGCGAAACCGCCCGCCAGCATCCGGATAAACCATTGATGCTGCGGCATGGCGAGCACTGGGAACCCTTGCTTTGCATTATCCCGACGGCACTCTTGGTGGATTTCGAAAAGGCGTGGAATGAGGGTGAACGCAGTCCGGGGCGGATCATGCGCAACCTGGGTGCTACTGCCCTGCAATGCCCCGAAAATGACCCTCGCCTGGCCAACCTCAATACACCGGAGCTATTAAGCTCACACAACACTGTGTCAGACTGACGCAAGAAGGAACTTGCGCACGATGCATACGTCTCAAGCTCAGTAACCAAAAGAATTCATATTCGGAGACACTCTCATGACTCAACGGACCCTCGCCTCTTTCATGCTCGCCTTGGGCCTCGCGACCCTCGCCGGTTGCGCTTCGCCTACAGTGATCACCTTGAATGATGGTCGCGAAATCCAGGCTGTCGACGCGCCAAAATACGATGAGAAGTCAGGTTTCTACGAGTTCGAACAACTCGATGGCAAACGCACTCGCATCAACAAGGATCAGGTCCGTACCGTCAAAGAGTTGTAATCTTTACGGCATTACCGGATACGAAAAAGCCCGCTTGATGCGGGCTTTTTCGTGCCTGAAGGACTGCGATCACCATTGCAGGGTGATGGCGCTTTCGAATTCACGCTCAAGCCCGGTGACCGGGTCCAAAAACCGTAAACCCTGTGCCAGCAATTTCAAGGGATTGGCGTAGTCGTCCTCAATATCCTTGAGCACCTGTGGATAGAACGGATCGTTGCAGATACTGGCGCCCAGCGAGGTCATGTGCACCCGCAACTGATGTTTCTTGCCGGTCACGGGATAAAGCCCATAGCGCCAGAGCTCACCGTTCCTCTCCCTGACCTCGACGGCCGTCTCGGTATTGCTGACGCCCGGACCTTCCTGCATGCGAAAGAACGGCTCGCCATCGATCATCCGGCTTTTATGAACCAGTGGAAACGAAAGCTCAGGTAATGCCCGGGCGATCGCTTCGTAGCGTTTTTCGATTTTTCGTGTAGGAAACAACGACTGGTAAGCCGAACGGCTCTGAGGGTTCGCTGAAAACAGCACCAACCCTGCGGTATGCCGGTCGATGCGGTGCAAGGGCACCAGATGCGGGTTATCCAGTCGACGGATCAGCCGTCGCAACAACGTCTGCTCTACATACTCGCCAGCCGGAGTCACTGGCAGAAAATGCGGTTTGTCCGCCACCACCAGGTGTTCGTCGGCGTACAGGATCGACTCCACCACCGGAATCTCTTTTTCGTCCGGGACCTCACGAAAATAGTGAATGCGCAGGCCTTCCTTGTAACGCAGATCAAGTGCGATCGGCATCCCGTGCGCGTCAAGCACGCGGCCGCGTGCAATTCGGTCCAGCCATTGTTCACGATCGATTGCACTGAAATGTTCGCACAAACAATCGAGGACGGTCTGCCACGGCCCCGGCGGCAAATAAAGCGTGCTGGCCTGATGGTGTGCAGCAGAAAAAGATGAAGTGGACATACGAAAGCTCTGACCCTTAATGCAGGACGGCATTATCCCGCACTGGCCGAATCACACCTAGAAGAGAATCCTCACGCCGGTATCTGCGTACGCGCTGCCG
Source organism: Pseudomonas sp. IT-P294 (assembly GCF_949767865.1). Lineage (NCBI taxonomy): Bacteria > Pseudomonadati > Pseudomonadota > Gammaproteobacteria > Pseudomonadales > Pseudomonadaceae > Pseudomonas > Pseudomonas sp. IT-P294. The sequence goes on from NZ_CATKQW010000055.1 coordinate 48,332, forward strand.
CCTCAGTGAATTCCTTGAGCCAGCGCAGCACATCAACCGCTTCCCAGCGACCGGGGTCATAAAGCGCATACAACAACCCCTGATAACCCACGACATCCAGCTGCCGGTGATAACCGGCGCGCTGGAACAACGCCTCGATTTCGGCGAAACAGGTATTGAAATGCAGCTTGTTGAACGGGGTTTTTCCTTCCGTGACCAGGCCGTCCAGACGCAACTCGAGGACAGCCTCGCGTACAACATCGACCGACATCTTGTTCACGCTGTTTTTCAATTGCTCGACATTGACCACGATAAATCCCTCTCATGCCCCGAACCGACTCTCCCCCCAGAAAACCAGGAGTCGCCGTCAGACAAACGAATAGCTGTATGCGCATACAGTATCCGAAGAGGACCGATTAAGCCAAGGGGATCCATCGCAAAGTTCGACAGACGGGTCAGTGAGGTCGTAAAAACCACTTAACTCAGGAACGCTACCACCTCATCGGCACTGAATGGCCAGCCCAATTCAGCCCCGGTATCGACCCGACGCAACACCGGTATACGCAAGCTGTAAGCTTCAAACCAGCTTTCGTTGTCAGCGATATCCACCAGTTCAACCAGCAGACCATGTTCGACAAACGGCATCAGCTCGGCTTCGGCGACTTCACAGAGATGGCACCCAAGCGTGCCGAACAGCTGACATTCAGGAAGCATGAGCGCTCACCCTAAAAAATTAAGTGACTATTCTAGGCCTGCCCCCAAAAGCCGTCGAGCCATTGAATTTTCTGGCCTTGGCGCACAAATCGCCATGACGCCGGCAAAACCCTGATTCATATCAGTCGGGGTAAATGTCATTTACGCGATGCTCTGGTTTTTTTTACTTCTACGCTTGAATAGCCAGAACCCAGCACCGGAGTTTTTTGTGTTCGCCAACCTGTTGATCATCTTCGCCTCCTCCTTGGTGGTAATTGCACTGTTCCAGCGCCTGCGGTTGCCACCGGTGCTCGGCTATCTGTGCGTGGGACTGATGATCGGGCCGACGGCGTTCAACTGGGTGAATGAAAGCGAAGAGTTGCCCGACCTTGCCGAACTGGGCGTGGTGTTCCTGTTGTTCTCCCTCGGGCTGGAGTTTTCCCTGTCGAAAATGATCGCGCTGCGCCGAGTCGTGTTTGGTCTGGGCAGCCTGCAAGTGCTCGGTACGGGGGCGGTGCTGGGCGCCTTGCTGATATCGCTTGGCATGCCGACCACCCCCGCCCTGTTACTGGGTGCCGGTCTTTCACTGTCCTCAACAGCCATTGTCAGCAAAGAGTTAAGCAGCCTCGGCGAGATTTTCAGCAGCCATGGCCAGAATGCCATCGCCGTGCTGCTGTTCCAGGATGTGGTCGCGGTGTTATTGCTGACCTTGGTACCGGTGTTCGCTGGCAACAGCGATCAGGCCTGGTACTGGGCCTTGCCCCTGACACTGGGCAAGACGATTGTGCTGTTTATCGGCCTGCTGCTGGCCAGCCGCTGGTTGCTGCCTCGCCTGTTTCATGAAGTCGCCGCCGCCCGCTCTCCCGAACTTTTCGTGCTGCTGGCGCTGGTCATCGTTTTGCTCACCGCCTGGCTGACTCACTTGCTCGGTCTCTCCCCGGCCCTGGGTGCATTTCTGGCTGGCATGCTGCTGGGGGAAAGCCATTATCGGCATCAGATCGAGGCCGATATCCGGCCATTCCGCGACATTCTCCTCGGAGTGTTTTTCGTCAGTATCGGCATGTTGATCGACTTGCAGTTGTTTGCCAGTCACGGCCTGGCGATCCTTGGACTGACACTCGGGTTGCTGGTGATCAAGGGCACGGTGGTTGCGTTGCTGGTCAAATGGCGCGGCAGCGATGGCGAAACCGCCTGGCGCAGTGGTCTGGCGTTGGCTCAGGGCGGCGAGTTCTGCTTTGCGCTGATGGCACAAATGCAGGTAAACAAAATGATGCCTGCCGATTTCGGCGGTCTTTTACTGGCCGCGACATTCTGCTCGATGCTGATCACTCCATTACTGCTGCGCGCCGCCCCCCGCCTCGCGACACGCCTGCATCGCAAACCGAACGAAGAAGCAAAACTGGCGCAAATCAGCGCGCTCAATGCCGACTTGCACAACCATGTGGTGATTTGCGGCTATGGTCGCGTCGGTCAGTCGATCGGCCGAGCCCTAAGCAACGCGATGCAACCCTACGTTGCGCTGGACACCGACCCGGTGCGTGTCCAGGAAGCCGCCACCAATGAAACCTGCGTCCATTACGGGGATTCACGTCGCGGTGAACTGCTGCTCGCTGTAGGCCTGGCACGCGCAAAACTGCTGGTGATCGCCGTGGACCAGAGCGACATAGCGCTGCTAATTCTGGAGGAGGCGCGCCGATTGAACTCGACGATTCCGATCCTGGTACGCACTCGGGACGACAGCCAGCTGACCGAGTTGAAAGCCGCCGGCGCCAATGAAGTCGTCCCTGAGTTGCTGGAGTCGAGCCTGATGCTTGCCTCCCACGCATTGATCATGCTGGGGTTGCCCGCCCACCAGGTCCAGGAACGAGCGGACCAGATACGCCATGATCGTTATCGCCTGCTGCACGGTTTTTATCCTGGGGCAGACGACGATGAAGAACAGTGAGTCAGTCCTGGCTTACGGCACCGATCTTGTGCACCGACAAGTCCGCGCCGTAATACTCCTCTTCCTGGCTAAGGCGCAGGCCATGGAGCGCCTTGATCACGCCATACACCGTAAATCCGCCGGCCAACGCCACGATGATCCCCAGAGCGGTGCCGATCAATTGGCTGACCAGGCTCACGCCTCCCAAACCACCCAACGCGCTCTGACCAAAAATGCCACAAGCGATCCCGCCCCAGACACCGCACAATCCATGCAAAGGCCAGACCCCCAGCACATCATCGATACGCCATTTGACTTGAGCTGCGGTGAAGCACCAGACAAACAGCGCCCCTGCGATGATGCCCGTCAGCAGCGCGCCTACCGGGTGCATCAGGTCCGAACCGGCACAGATCGCCACCAACCCGGCCAATGGACCGTTGTGCAAAAACCCTGGGTCATTGCGCCCGACGATCAACGCCGCCATCGTGCCGCCGACCATGGCCATCAACGAATTGACCGCCACCAACCCGCTGACGCCTTGCAGTGTCTGGGCACTCATGACGTTGAAGCCGAACCAGCCGACAATCAGAATCCACGAACCCAGAGCGAGAAAGGGAATACTCGACGGAGCAAACGCCACCAGCCGCCCTTCGCGATAACGCCCTTGCCGTGGCCCGAGCAACAACACGGCCGCGAGCGCCAGCCAGCCGCCCATGGCATGGACGACTACAGAACCTGCGAAATCATGGAAGCTGGCGTCAAAACGCGCCAGCAACCAGGCTTGCAACCCGAAATTGCCATTCCACACCATGCCCTCGAAAAATGGATAGATGAATGCCACGATCAGCGCCGTGGCACACAGCTGCGGGACGAACCTGGCACGCTCGGCAATGCCCCCGGAAATAATCGCGGGAATGGCGGCGGCAAAGGTCAGCAGAAAGAAAAACTTCACCAGTGCGTAGCCATGATCGGCATTAATGACCGCCGCCGGCTGCAGGAAGGTGACCCCATAGGAAATCCAATAGCCTATAAAGAAGTAAGCCAGGGTCGAAATGGCAAAGTCGCTGAGGATCTTCGACAACGCATTGACCTGGTTTTTCTGACGAACCGTGCCGACTTCAAGAAAGGCGAAACCGGCGTGCATGGCCAGCACCATGACCGCGCCGATAAGGATGAACAACGTATTGGAGCTATGGACCAGACTGTCCACAGCGCTTTGCAGATTTTCCATGGAGTTGGCAGACCTGAAGGCTAAAAAAGCACCAAAGCGGTTCGCGCAGAGTCGTCCGTGCACCAAGTTGCGGCTCGCCATGATCAACGCCTGGTCGCGATGAACCGCTTTGGCGCACAAGGTCGTCACCTTCACGCGAGTTTTGTTTGTTGGAGTTAGGGTTTTGCTGAAATCATGCCCGGCAACAGCGCAGCGGCATGGGTTAACGCACCATCACATAGCAAAAGTTGTACCACTCATTTGCACTGAACCTTCACACTGGGCTCATACTCGAACGTTTCAGAAGCCACTTACGGAGATCATCAATGGCCAGCATCAAAGCAAAGACTGCTCAAGAAATCCTGATGAACGATTTTCAGACACTGGTCAGTGACACCGAACGGTTGCTGGAGCACACCGCCACCCTCGCTGGCGATCAGGCCGATGAGTTGCGCAGCCAGATTCACGACAGTCTGCTGCGTGCCCGCGAAACCCTGAAGCTGACTGAAGATTCCTTGCGCGAACGCGGCCAGGCAGCCGTCACCGCCGCCGAAGACTATGTTCAGACCAATCCATGGCAATCGGTCGGGATCGCAGCGGGCGTCGGCTTCCTAATTGGCCTGCTGGCTACCCGGCGCTAATTATGTCTATCGGTGAATCCGGCTCGTCCGCGACGGGCACAAGCTCTTCATCGCGGCGCTTGGGTGCCGCTTTCCTTGGACTGCTGCACAGCCATGTCGAACTGTTCGGCATCGAGTTGCAGGAACAAAAAGCGCGCACCGTAAGCCTGCTGCTGTTCGCAGGCCTGGCGCTGGTCTTTGCCTTGCTGTTGCTGGTGGGGTTGTCGACGCTGGTGTTGATCCTGTTTTGGGACACTTATCGCTTGCCGGCGATCATCGGGCTCTGCGTGTTCTATACGCTCGCGGCGATCTTCTGTGCCATGCGCCTGAAGGCAGCCATTTTCGATGAGTCATCACCCTTCCACGGCACCCTGGAAGAATTGGCCAATGATCGGGAGCGCCTGCTGCCATGAGCCTGCCTGAACTTCCCCATAACAGCTCTCGCACCGAAATGCGCAAGGCGCTGATTCGCCTGCGCATGGAAATGCATCGCCAGGAAATTCGTCACGAATCGGCGCAACTGCTGCTGCCCTTGCAGCGAGTACGCGGGATGACGCAAAACCTGCAGGATGGTTTCGGCATCAAGCATGCCCCGCTATGGGGTATGGCGGCCGTGACATTGCTCGGGTTTCTGACCGGCAAAGGTGCCAAGAGCGGTGGTGTCAGCAGCCTGACTCGACTGGTACGCCTGGGCACCTCGCTGGGGCCATTGATCAAGCTGGTCCTGCAAAACTCTTCGCGCAAAGACTGAACAGTCTTCATCTGGCTGCATTCTTGCAATACCACCGGGATTAACCTCTTTATCGAGAGGTTCAATCCTGTGTGCCTACCCGGTGAGCAGATTTATCCAAAAACAAGACCTTACTAAGGAGGCCTCGTGATCGACGGGCAACCGCTCGCCTGCTTTCAGCCGTTCATTGATACCGCCACTGGCCGTATCGCGGGTGTGGAAGCGCTGGGTCGACTTCGACAACCCGACGGTCAACTCGCCTCGGTAGGCCCTCTGTTCGCAGACTCGCGAACGCCCGCCGTTGCCCTGCGTCGTCTTGATCGCCAGATTCGCGACAGCGCGCTGAGCCGCCTGCATGAAGCGCCGGCGGACTGGTTTCTGAGCCTGAACATCTCCCCCCGATGGATTAACCGATTGCGGCCGAATCAGGCGTTACCGAGCCTCAAGCAACTGGTCAGGCACAATGTCGACCCGCAACGCATCGTCTTCGAAATCACCGAGCTTGGGGGAGACATTCAGCGTCTGGCCGACGTGGTGGCCCGCTATCGACAGGCCGGCGCACGGATTGCCATTGATGACTTCGGTGCCGGCTACTCTCAGCTCGATCGCGTATTGGCCCTGCAACCGGACATTCTCAAGCTCGACATGCGACTGTTCCAGGCCGCTGCATTGGGCGGCCCCAGCAGTGATGTGGTGAAGGCTCTGGCGCAAATGGCCGAGAAAACCGGTTGCTGGATCATCGCCGAAGGCGTGGAAACCGAGGCCCAACTGAATTTTGCCCTCGAATGCGGCTCACGTTACGTGCAGGGTTTTCTGTTTGCCCGGGCCCAAGAGGACTTTTTTTCTTCCAACGCTTTCGTCGAGCATTTCGCACAACTGCGCCAACGCTATGTTCAACAGAAACTGGGGGAACGCAGCCGCCTGAATATCATGCGCCAGCAACTCTGCGAATTGATGGCCATTCTGCAAGTCTGGGCTCAGGCCCGTGCACCGCTGAGCGCCTTGCCACAATTGGACGCGTTTCCCTGGCTGTTGCGCTTCTATCAATGCGACCGTCATGGCACGCAGTTGACGCCCAACCTGGAATGGCGCAACAACGGTTGGGAGGCCGACAACCGCTACCTGGGTCACAACTGGTCATGGCGTCCTTACTTTTATCACTTGCTGGCCGAGGGCTGGGAGGAGCGGCGCCTGACACTCTCAAGCACCTACCGCGATGCCACCAGTAATCAGTACTGCCTTACCGCCGGGCAATTTTTTGACAACGGCGAGCGACTGCTGCTCATCGACATCGACGCCGCCGGGCTCTAGTTCCACTTGCGGGCGCAGGCGGGAACCCCGAAGCTAGAGCATCAGTCACCTGACGGAGAGCCCAGCCTTGGATTGGCAAACATTGCTTACCCGCGAACGCCTCGGAAAGCCGCTGCACAGCCCGGAAGAACTTGGCCGCAGCCCTTTCCACAAAGACCACGACCGCATTATTTTCTCGGGGGCTTTTCGCCGCCTCGGGCGCAAGACCCAGGTTCATCCAGTCTCCAGCAACGACCATATCCACACACGCCTGACCCACTCACTGGAAGTCAGTTGCGTGGGTCGATCCCTGGGCATGCGGGTCGGTGAAACCATACGCAGCGCCTTGCCTGACTGGTGCGAACCGAGCGATCTGGGGATGGTGGTGCAATCGGCCTGTCTTGCCCACGACATCGGCAATCCGCCCTTCGGCCATTCCGGCGAAGACGCGATTCGTCACTGGTTCCAACAGGCCGCTGGCCGGGGCTGGCTGGACGCCATGAGCGAGGTCGAACGCGACGACTTCCTTAATTTCGAAGGCAACGCCCAAGGTTTTCGGGTGCTCACCCAGCTGGAATACCACCAGTTCGACGGCGGCACCCGACTGACATACGCCACCCTGGGCACTTACTTGAAGTACCCATGGACGGCAAAACATGCCGACTCACTGGGCTACAAAAAGCACAAATTCGGCTGCTATCAGAGCGAACTTGGACTGTTGGAGCAAATCGCTCAGAAACTCGGTCTCCCCCAACTGGAGGAACAACGCTGGGCGCGACATCCGCTGGTGTACTTGATGGAAGCTGCCGATGACATCTGTTACGCGCTGATCGATCTGGAGGACGGTCTGGAGATGGATCTGCTGGAGTACGCCGAGGTCGAGTCGCTGCTGCTTGATCTGGTGGGCGACGATCTTCCGCAAACCTATCGCCAATTGGGACCACTGGATTCGCGTCGTCGCAAATTGGCAATCCTGCGGGGCAAAGCCATCGAGCACCTGACGAATGCCGCAGCCCGGGCTTTCGTCGAGCAACAGGACGCGCTGCTGGCCGGCACGCTGACCGGCGACCTGGTGGAACACATGCACGGTCCGGCCAAACGCTGCGTCTTGAATGCCAAAGACATGGCGCGCAAAAAAATCTTCCAGGACAAGCGCAAGACGCTGCATGAAATCGGCGCTTACACCACGCTCGAAATCCTGCTCAACGCGTTCTGTGGTGCTGCACTGGAACAACACAACGGGCGGACGCCGTCCTTTAAAAGCCGCCGCATCCTTGACCTGCTGGGCAACAATGCGCCCGACCCTCACGGTCCTTTACACAACTCGTTCCTGAGAATGATCGATTTCATTGCCGGCATGACCGACAGCTATGCCAGTGAAATGGCACTGGAAATGACCGGTCGCGCCAGCCACGGGTGAAAACCTTTCGATCAGCCGTCCCGACTGGCGACGGCTGATCGACAATCACCCGCACTTCAACGTCAAACGAATTGCCCTACACCCTGTGCAGAGCTGACTGATCGATTGCGCAGGCGAATCGCGAAATAATGGTCGCCCTCTCTGCCCGACAGTTGAAGCATGAAAAATTCTATGTTTAAACACGATTGGCGCATCCTGCTGGTGGAAGACCATCCCTTTCAGCTCAGGGCGACCCAATATCTGCTTGAGAGTTACGGCTTCACCCAACTCACCGCCACTGACAGCGCCGAATCCGCCTTGCAGCAGATGTTCAATGCATCGCAACCCTTCGACATTCTCCTGTGCGATCAATGCCTGCCTGACCTGCCCGGCCTGGAGTTGATCGAACTGGCGAGTCGGCGGGGAATGATCAGGCAAGCGATACTGTTGAGTAGCCTGACGTCCATTGAGCTGGACGAACTTAAAAGAGTAGCCTGTGAACACGGATTACCGTTATTGGGCTACTTGATAAAGCCATTGAAACAATCAGACTTTAGAAACTTGTTGACCTTGGCCTCACTGTAAAACCACACCAACAAATACAGGCAGTAACCGCCAACTATAAAACGACTAACTCAGCACTTCAGTTACGCGAGCAAACCTACAACACTTTCACTAGTCCTCATGCACAACCTAGTTGATACGTAGTCTCATTCTTCTTCCTTTGTAGGATTTGTCCTATATTGCTGCTATCGCCCAGTCAGTTCATGCGTCCCCTCAACTATCTGAGCTAAGGTGCGCGCTTTATTTGAGCTCGTATGGGATCTGATTATGAACTCCGTTTTTATTGTCGACGATCACCCCGTCATCCGTCTTGCGGTCCGAATGTTGCTCGAACACGAAGGTTACAAAGTTGTCGGCGAAACGGACAATGGGGTCGATGCCATGCAGATGGTGCGTGAATGCATGCCCGACCTGGTCATTCTCGACATCAGCATTCCCAAGCTGGATGGGCTGGAAGTTCTCTCCCGATTCAACGCCATGAGTACCCCCCTCAAAACATTAGTGTTAACAGCACAATGCCCGACACTCTTCGGTATTCGCTGCATGCAATCCGGCGCGTCAGGGTATGTTTGCAAACAAGAGGACCTCAGTGAACTGGTGAGTGCAATCAAAGCGGTACTATCGGGTTACAACTATTTCCCCAGCCAGGCCTTGAATCCAGTTCGAAGTGATGACATTCGATATACCGACCTTGAGTTATTCAAATCAGTCAACGACCGGGAACTCATGGTGTTGCAACTTTTTGCCCAAGGCCGCACCAACAAGGAAATTGCCAAGGGCATGTTCCTGAGCAACAAGACGGTCAGCACCTACAAAAAACGCCTCATGCAAAAACTCAAAGCCAAATCGCTCGTTGAACTCATTGATATGGCAAAACGCAACGCATTAGTGTGAGAGACCGGATGCCCAGTCGTTTAAAGGATTATTTACTATTGATGACGGTGGGTTTATGCCTGAGCACTTCAGCGCCCGCTGCACCGACCGCCAGCAAGGCCTACACCTTGCTCAGTCGTTCAATGATCAGGAACATGGAAGTCCAACTGGATAACTCCCAACAGCAATGGGTCAACAACAAGCGTGAATTGATTCTGGGCACGTCTGCCCCCGATTACCCTCCTTTCGACCTGACCGTCAGTGGCTGCGATTATGAAGGCTTTACCGCCGACTACGCGGGCATCTTGGGCCAGACCACCGGGTTACCCGTCAAGGTTCAGCGTTACACGTCCCGGGGAGATGCGATCGAGGCACTGGAAAAAGGCGAGGTCGACCTGCTCGGTAGCGCCAACGGTTTTGAGGCTCGCAATGCCGATATTGTGCTGTCCACACCCTATGCAGTGGATCAACCGGTTCTGGTGACACGTGTAGGAGAGACCCGATCCTTGAGCGATGGCCTTGCCGGGCTGCGGCTGAGCATGGTGTATCACTATCTACCGCTGGAAGAAGTCAAAGCCTTGTATCCCAAGGCGATCATCACCGCCTACCCCTCCTATCAGAATGCAATCAACGCGGTAGCTTTCGGCCAGGCCGATGTGTTTCTCGGCGATACGATTTCAACCCACTACATGATCAACAAGGGTTATCTGAACAACATCCGCATGGCCAACTTCGGTAAACACGAGGCCCATGGATTCAGCTTTGCCGTGCACAAAAACAATCCGCAACTGCTTGAGATCATCAACGCGATACTCAAAGCCATCCCCGCCAATGAACGGGAAAACATCGCCAAACGCTGGAGTGCCGGCAGTGACATCCTCCTCACCGATCAGAAGTTGCAACTCACCCACCGCGAAGAGCGCTGGCTCGCGCTACATCCTGTGGTGCGGGTCGTGGTCAACGAGGCGTACGCACCGCTGACTTTTTTCGACAGCGACGCCAACTTTCGAGGCGTTACGGCAGACTTGCTCGAGCTGATCAGGTTGCGCACCGGTTTGCGCTTCGAGATCCATCGCAGCCGCAACGATGACGAGATGATCGAGCAGGTCAGCAGCCATCGGGCCGACCTCATCGCCGCCCTGCTGCCAAGCACGCAACGGGAAACGGAGCTGAACTTCAGCCGCCCCTATCTGGAAAATTCGGTTGTCCTGCTGACTCGCAAGGCGGCCGGCAGCCCGACCACGCTGATGCAACTGTCAGGCAAACGCCTGGCGATTGCCCAAGGCAATCCCCTGGTGGATTACCTTCGTCGCGACTTCCCCGGTATCCATCTGATAGAAACCCCGGACGCCTTCAGTGCCGTGGAAATGCTTGCCGAGGGCCAGGCTGAAGGTGCCGTGAATTCATTGGTGATCGCCAACTATTTCATCTCCTCCAGAATCTTCGAAAACACCCTCCAGATCAGCACCACCATTGGCACCCAGCAAGCCGCGTTCTCCCTGGCGACCAGGCACGACGCCAACGAGTTGAACTCGATCCTCGACAAGGCGCTGCTGAGCATCACGCCGGAAGAACTGGGCATTATCAACAGCCGCTGGCGAGGATACTCGTCGGTCTCGCAAACCTGGCGCAACTATCATCGAGTGTTCTATCAGATTGTTATCGGCGTCGGTGTGCTGCTACTGATTTCCGTCACCTGGAATGCTTACATGCGTCGCCAGATCCGTCAGCGCCAAGCCGCCGAACTGGCGCTGAACGATCAACTCGAATTCATGCGATCGCTGGTCAATGGCACACCTCATCCGATCTACGTGCGTGATCGCCAAGGCCTGCTGCAAAGCTGCAACGACAGTTACCTGGAAACGTTTGGCGTGAAACGCGAAGACGTGATGGCCAAGAATGTCATGCAGGGCAGCATGAGCAACGCCTCCGAAGCGCAAGCGTATCAAGCGGATTACCAGCGCGTCGTAGCTGAAGGCAGACCGCTGATTCTGGACCGGCCACTGCACATCGGTGACCGCATGCTGACGATTTATCATTGGATTCTTCCCTACCGAGACTCTACCGGCGAGGTTCAAGGCGTTATCGGCGGCTGGATCGATATCAGCGACCGACGCCAACTGTTCGATGATCTGCGCGCTGCAAAAGAGCGTGCAGATGAGGCCAGCCGCGCCAAAAGTACCTTTCTGGCCACCATGAGTCATGAGATCCGCACACCGATGAACGCGATTATCGGCATGCTTGAGCTCACCCTCAAGCGCATCGATCACAACCACTGCGATCGTCCGGCCATCGAGGTCGCCTATCACTCGGCCAAAGAATTGCTGGAGCTGATCGGGGACATTCTTGATATTGCGCGGATCGAATCCGGGCGTTTGAGCCTGAGCCCGGAACGCGTCAACCTCAGTGAAACGGTGATATCGGTGGTGCGGATCTTCGACGGCCTGGCGCGCCAGAAAAATCTGGTCCTGCTGCTGGACTTCGATCCTGTGAACCCGCCAAGCGACGTCCTGCTGGACCCGATGCGCTTCAAGCAGGTGCTGTCCAACCTGGTGAGCAACGCCATCAAGTTTACCGAGCAGGGTCAGGTCAGGATTGTGGTCGAGTTGCATCCCACCGATGACGACAGGGTTCTGCTGCAGTTGCAGGTTCAAGACAGCGGGGTCGGGATCAGCGAACAGGATCAACAGCGTCTGTTCGAGCCTTTCGCCCAAGCCAATGACTCGGGGCAATCGGCCAGGGGCGGTGCGGGACTGGGTCTGGTGATCAGTCGCAATCTGTGCGAGATGATGGGCGGCAGCCTGCAGTTGAGCAGCCAGAGCGGTGTCGGGACGCAGGTCCAGGTCTCGTTGCACCTTGCAACGTTGCCGACCATTGAGACGCCCGAAACCGCTGACCCACAGATCCACACCACCCAAGCTGCTTTGAACGTCCTGGTGGTCGACGATCACCCCGCCAACCGCTTGCTCATGTGCCAGCAATTGGAGTTCCTGGGGCATCGCTTCAGCGCCGCACCGGATGGCGAGGCGGGGCTGCAAGCGTGGAAGGATGGAGCTTTTGACCTGGTGATCGCCGACTGCAACATGCCCCTTATGAATGGATACGAACTGGCTCGCGCCATTCGCCAACACGAACAACAAACCCAGGCCAGGCCATGCACCGTGTTGGGATTCACCGCCAACGCACAACTGGAGGAAATTCAACGCTGCAAACACGCCGGGATGGACGACTGCCTGTTCAAACCCCTCAGCCTGACCGCCTTGAGTCAATGGGTCGAAGGTCGGGCACCGACGGTCCGCGATCCGGCCTTCAGCCTGGAAGGTCTGCACCTGTTGACGGGGGGCAATCCGATCCTGGACCAGCGATTGTTGTCCGAGCTACTGAACAGCAACCGCCTGGACCGGCAAGAATTGCAAGCCTTGGCCCCTTCACAAGGCCGACAGTCATTCATCGACGTTGCCCATAAAATCAAGGGTGCCGCGCGCATCGTCCAGGCCTGCCGATTGATCGACAGCTGCGAGGCGCTCGAAACCGCCTGCCACACTGCGTTCCACCCCGAGGAAGTGGCGCACTGCGTCAAAGCCATGGAGCGTGCCATGCACGAACTGGAGCATGCGTTGCGGCAACAAATAGCGCAAAACGGCAAAGGCAGAATGGTGGAGCCTTAACTATGCTTGGACGCTGAGCAGTGTGTTAAACATCATGGAGAGACCGCAATGCCCAGCCCACTGCGCCCCGAACGTCGGTTTCCCCTGCACGTTCACATCAGTGTGATGTTCACCTTCCTGCTGTTGCTGACCGGTGTGGTGCTGGGCATTTTCAACTACGGGCAAACCACTCAGATCATTCTTTCCAGCAGCGAAAAGCTCTTTGACCGCATCGAGCAGGATGTCCGCCTGGACCTGCAAGGCACCTATGAACCCATTCGCCATCTGCTAAGCCTGCTGGTGGACTACCCGGCGACTCAGGCACCGGCTCTGGAACAGCGCCTGGCTTTACTCAAGCCGTTCAGCCAATCGCTCAATGACAATCCCAATCTGGCATCGTTGTATCTGGGCTACAGCGACGGCGACTTTTTCATGGTTCGTCCCCTGCGAACCACGGCCCTCAAAACTGCCTTGAATGCGCCGGATACCGCGGCGTATCAAGTCTGGAGCATCGATCACGATGCCAGCAGTGGTCAGCCCCATTCGCAATCGTTGTTTTTTGATCAATCCCTGAACTTGCTCAGCCGTCAGGACAATCCCGACGAAACTTTCGATCCGCGCACTCGGGCCTGGTTTTCCAGCGCGCGCGGCGACGAGGGCCAGATCACCACCGAACCCTACATTTTTTTCTCCACCCACAACATCGGCACCACCCTGGCCCGGCGCAGTGGCGAAGACGCCGTGATCGGTGCCGACCTGACACTGGCCGAATTATCGGCAACCCTGGCCAAGCACGTGGTCACCCCCCATACCGAAATCGTACTGTTCGATGCCCAGGGCAATGCGATTGCCTACCCCGACAGCAGCAAACTGATCATCGACGACCAGACGGCCCGCCTGAACAAGGCAGCCGACCTGAGCCCTGCTCTCAGTGCCCTGCTCGCCCGTCCACCGGCCGGCAATCGCCTGAATGCCGCTGGACGTCAATGGATCGTGGCGCGTAGCAGCATGCAGGAAGGCGGGCCACAGGGACTGCAATTGGCGCTGCTGGTGCCAGAGGACGAACTGCTCGCCGATGCCTACCGCATGCGCTGGCAAGGTGCGCTGATTACCCTGACGACATTGCTGTTGTGCCTTCCAGTGGGATGGCTGACTTCAAGAATCCTGGTCAAGCCTCTGCATGCGCTGGTGCAGGAAGCCGACGCGGTTCGCAGTTTCAATTTCAATTTTCCGGTCGGCCGTCGTTCGCCGGTGCTTGAGGTCGACCAACTGAGCGTGTCGATGGCGCGGATGAAGGACACCCTGGGGAGTTTTTTCCAGATAACCGACAGCCTCAGCGCCGAGACCCGTTTCGAGCCCTTGCTGCAACGGGTGCTATTTGAAACGGTGAAGATCGGGCAAGCCCAGGCGGGTCTCATTTACCTGCGCGAGCGTGATAGCGATCGCATGGAGCCCCTTGGCCTGGTCATCAACGACACGTCACAGGCATTGCCATCGTTCGCTGTTCAAGGTCACGACCTTCACGACCCGCTGAGCCCTCAGTGGATGCAGTCATTGTCGAGTGCCGACAATGTCGTGACCAGCCTGGGTTTCGAACAGGCGGGGGATCTGCAAAAAGTCTTGCTCGCGCTGGAGTACCCCCGGGTTCACCTGATCGGCATCCGTTTGCACAATCGACATAACGAAACCGTTGGCTTGCTGATCCTGCTGTTGGCCGACAGCGGCACGCAACGTGACCTGGACAAGCTACAACCGGATCGGATTGCGTTTCTCCAGGCTGTTTCCGGCGCAGCGGCCGTGAGCATTGAGAGTCAGCGTCTGCAAGCCAAACAGAAACAGCTGCTGGATTCGTTCATTCAGTTGCTGGCGGGCGCGATCGATGCCAAGAGCCCCTACACCGGCGGTCATTGCCAACGAGTGCCGGCACTGACGCTGATGCTTGCCCAAGCTGCCGCTGCCAGTCAGGAGCCGGCTTTCAGCGGCTATCAACCCACTGAAGATGAATGGGAAGCGCTGCACATTGCAGCCTGGCTACACGACTGCGGCAAGGTCACCACGCCAGAGTACGTGGTCGACAAGGCCACCAAACTGGAAACCCTGAACGACCGCATTCACGAAGTTCGTACCCGCTTCGAAGTCCTCAAGCGCGATGCCTGGATCGCCTATTGGCAGGCCGTCGCCTTAGGCGGTGACGAGCAGCCTCTGGCTGAACTTCGCAATACCACCCTGGCTGGGCTCGATGATGATTTCGCCTTTGTCGCCCGCTGTAATCTGGGCGGCGAGGCCATGGCCGAAGCAGATCTGCAACGCCTGCGCAGCATTGCCCAACGGACCTGGACCCGAACCCTGGATGACCGCCTGGGCGTGTCCTGGGAAGAAAATCGTCGCCAGGCACGAACCCCGGCGCCGACCTTGCCTGTCAGTGAGCCCTTGTTGGCGGACAAACCCGAGCACCTGTTCGAACGCGCCGAAAGCGAACTGATTCCGCCGGACAACCCATGGGGTTTCAAACTGGATGTACCGCCTTACAAATACAACCGGGGCGAGCTCTATAACCTGAGCATCACCCGAGGCACGCTGACCCGCGAGGAGCGCTATATCATCAACCACCACATGGTGCAGACGATCCTGATGCTCAGCCACCTGCCCTTCCCTGGCCACCTCCAGAATGTCGCGGAAATAGCCGGCGGCCACCACGAGAAAATGGACGGCACCGGTTATCCCAAACAGTTGAAGCGTGAAGAAATGAGCCTGCCGGCGCGGATGATGGCGATTGCCGATATTTTCGAGGCGCTGACCGCAGCCGATCGGCCCTACAAGAAGGCCAAGACCCTGAGCGAAGCGCTGGGCATCATGGCCACCATGTGCCGAGACGCCCATATCGATCCGGAGTTGTTTGGATTATTCGTCAACGCCGGCATCTATAAGCAGTACGCCGAGCGCTTTCTAGACCCGCAACAAATCGATACGGTCGACCCTTCAAGCCTGCTGCTCAAGGCAGGCTTGAAGGGATGATCAACACTCGGTCAGACGCAGAAAAATCGCCGCCAGTTGCTCGATACCGGCCTGATCTTCAACGGTAAAACGCGCCAGCTTCGGGCTGTCCAGGTCCAGCACGCCGATCAAGCGACCGTCCTTGACCAGCGGCACGACGAGTTCGCTATTGGAGGCGCTGTCGCAAGCGATGTGCCCGGCAAATGCGTGCACGTCTTCAACACGCTGGGTCTGCAACGTGGACGCTGCGGTTCCGCACACGCCACGACCGAACGGAATCCGTACACAGGCGATCTGTCCCTGAAACGGCCCCAGCACCAGCTCATCGTTGCGATTGAGGTAGAAACCGGCCCAGTTCAGGTCATCGAGCTGGTTGAACAGAAACGCCGAGAACTGCGCCGCGTTGGCGATAAAATCACGCTCGTCGGCCAGCAACGACTCCAACTGCGCCCACAACATGCCGTAACCATCCAGGCCTTGGCCGCTCTTCTGTAAATCGATCATGCTTTTTGCTCCAACAACTTCAGCCCGACCCAATAACGGGCAAATTGATACGCGCAACGTCCGTTGCGATTGCCTCGGCCGGTGGCCCAGCGCACCGCGAGGATGTCCAGTTGTTCGTCACGCTGCCACGCCAGGCCCGTTTTATCGGCCAACTGCCCGATCCAGTGTTCGACGACGTTGAGGAAATGCTCTTGAGTAAATGGATAGAACGACAGCCACAATCCAAAACGGTCCGACAGCGCGATCTTGTCTTCCACCGCCTCGCTGGGATGCAGTTCGCCGTCGACCCTTTTCCAGTTTTCGTTATCGCTTTCCTTTTCCGGCACCAGGTGGCGACGGTTGGAGGTGGCGTACAGCAAAACGTTATCCGGCGCCTGTTCAAGCGAGCCATCGAGCACGCTCTTGAGCACGCGATAGTCGCCCTCGCCCGACTCGAACGACAGGTCGTCGCAAAACAGCACAAACCGCTGGGGCAACCTGGCAATCTGCTCGACCACTCGCGGCAGATCCGCCAGGTGATCGCGCTCGATCTCGATCAAACGCAAGCCGGCGTGGGCGTGCTCGGCCAGCAAGGCGCGCACCAGCGACGATTTACCGGTGCCGCGCGAGCCCCACAGCAACGCGTGGTTGGCGGGCATGCCGTCGAGGAACTGTTGGGTATTGCGCCCCAGTTGTTCCACTTGGCGGTCGACACCGATCAGGTCGGACAAGCGCGTGTCGAGGCTCACTTGCAGTGGCAACAGAAAACCGCTGCGACCCTCGCGCTGCCAGCGTGCGGCCAGGCAATGCGTCCAGTCGATGGTTTGCCGAGGCGCGGGCAACAGTGGCTCGATACGGGCCAGAACGGCATCGGCGCGTTCAAGAAAAGCATTCAATCGGGAATCCACGTCTTCTCCTCGGGCACGTTCACAGTGATGATGGCATTACAGCGAAGAAACACAGCGTTCGGTGTCCGGCGCTTCCCTTGTTGTGCAAGGGCTCGCGAGAACATCGGTATCGATGCATGATCGACTATGCTTGAGCAGCGAAGGGAAACGGAAGTGGTTCAACACCCCATGGATATCAAGTTCACCCAGCGGCTGTCATACAAGCAAGCCAGGCTTACTGTGCTTGTCGGATTCATTCTGGGCACGCTGCTCAGCCTGCTGCAAATTGGCATCGATTATGCCAGCGAAGACGCTTCCATCAACCGCGAAATACTGTCTTTGCTGGAAATCAGCCATAACCCGGCCTCGCGTATCGCTTACAACATCGACGCTGAACTCGCCCAGGAACTGACCATGGGCCTGCTGCGCTCGCCAGCGATCATCAACGCGAAACTGACCGACAACAACAGTACCGTGCTGGCCAGCGTCAAACGACCGGCCATGCAAAACAATTACCGGATGATCAGCGACTTCCTGTTCGGCGCCAACCGCCAATTTGAAGACCGCCTCTACCTCGACCACTTGCCGAACGAATCATTGGGCACCTTGCAGCTGCAAGTCGATACGTACGCCTTTGGCAGCCGCTTCCTGCGCCGCGCCGAGGTGACATTGCTCAACGGCTTCGCCCGCAGCCTGATCCTGACCGGCATTTTGCTCGCATTGTTCTACGTCATGCTGACCAAGCCACTGGTGCGGGTCATCCGTGAACTCAGTGGTCGCGATCCGCGTAGCGCAGAGCCTACTTCACTGGAATGCCCGGCCGGACACGCCAACGATGAAATCGGCGTTCTGGTCAAAGTGGCCAATCAACAGTTCGAAAACATTGCCACCGAGATTCAGCAACGACGCAACGCCGAAAATCGCCTCACCGACTATTTAGGGCAACTGGAAAACATCGTCTCGGCCCGCACCGCCGAGCTCAAGGCGATCAACGCCAGGCTCAGTCAATCCAATCAGGAGCTGGAAATCGCCCGCAGCACCGCGCTGGACATGGCCGAAGCGCGTGCGGCGTTCCTGGCGAACATGAGCCATGAAATTCGCACGCCGCTCAACGGCCTGCTGGGCATGATCGCGCTATCGCTCGACGGCCCGCTCAATGCCGAGCAACAGCAACAACTGTCCATTGCCCATGACTCGGGCAAAGTCCTGGTGGAACTGCTCAACGATATCCTCGACCTGTCGAAGTTCGATGCCGGTCAACTCGAACTCGAACACATCCCCTTCGACCTCGGCTCGCTGATCGAAGACACCGCCAACCTGCTGTCGCAGAACGCCGCGCCGAGCGTCGAGCTGACCTGCCTGATCGATCCGCACTTTCCGGCGCTGGTTCTAGGGGATCCGACCCGGGTCCGGCAGATCGTCAGCAACCTGTTGTCCAACGCCCTCAAGTTCACCCGCTTCGGTCGCGTCGACGTGCGTCTTTCCACGTTCGAGGACGGCGTACGCATTGAAGTCTGCGACACCGGGATCGGGATTGCCCAGGATGCCCAGGTCAAGATTTTCCAGCCCTTCACTCAGGCCGGTGCTGGCATCACCCGCCAGTTCGGCGGCACCGGGCTGGGTCTGGCGCTGACCTACAACCTCTGCGAAGCCATGCAGGGGCGTCTGACCATCAGCTCTGAAGCAGGCTTTGGCAGCCAGTTCTGCGCTGACCTGCCGTTGCCCTCACACACCCGGGCCATGCCGCCGATACCTTTGCCCGGCAAGGTCATCGCGATCACGGCCGCCAGCAGCGGCTTGGCCGAACTGTTGAAAAAACTGTTGCCCGGCTGGGGACTCGACTATCAACAGCGCTCCATTGATGACTCGTTGATCGGCCTGAACTGCGACGTGCTGATTACCGACTGCCCCGAATGCCTGTTCCGCCTGCGTCCTACTCTGGACGCCCCGATTCTGCTGGTGACCGCCTACGGCAACTTCATGCCCAGCGAACAAGCGAGCGCCCTGGCGCCCTTGCAACAGCAGGCGCGTCCTCTGGCGCGCAATGCGCTTTACCAGACATTGCGGCGGATTTTGCAGCCTGAAACCAACCTGATCAACGGCGCCCGGGTCGAAGCACTCACCGCCCTGAAACGCGGGCGCGTCCTGTTGGTGGAAGACAACCCGGTCAATCAACTGGTGGCGAAGGGCATGCTTGGAAAGCTCGGTTGCGAGGTGATCGTCGCCGCTCATGGCGCCGAAGCGCTGGATCAGCTCGAGCAAAGTGAATTTGACCTGGTGTTGATGGACTGCAACATGCCGGTGATGGACGGCTATGAAGCCAGTCGGCAAATCCGTCGCAGTGGGCGCTGGCCACAATTGCCCATCGTCGCCCTGACCGCCAACGCCATGTCGGAGGAACGCGAACGCTGCCGCGCGGCGGGCATGAGCGACTACCTGGCCAAGCCCTTCCGCCGGGAAGAACTGGCCACCCTGCTCGACTTGTGGATACCGACTACGACAGTGCTTTGATTTGCCCCAACAAGTGATCGAGGCCGTCGCGCAGATCGTTCAGGCGATCCAGATCCACGCCGCTGTCACACAACAGGCGAGCCTTGAGCGGCCCGACCTGATCGCGCAATGCCTTGCCAGCTGGCGACAGGCTCAAGTGCACTTCGCGCTCATCGCGCGCCGAACGCTGGCGTTGCACCAGTTGCAGCTGCTCAAGACGCTTGAGCAGCGGCGTCAGGGTGCCGGAGTCCAGCGCCAGACGCTCACCCAGCGCCTTGACCGTCGGCTGTTCTGGTGCCGCTTCCTGCCATTCCCACAACACCAGCATCGCCAGGTACTGCGGATAGGTCAGGCCGAGTTGATCGAGCATGGGCTTGTAGGCACGGATCACCGCCCGCGACGCGGCGTACAGCTTGAAACACAGCTGACTGTCGAGCTTGAGCGAATCGACTGACAACGTGTTCATTTGAGCAGGGCTTCGATCTCGCGGCTAAGGTCCTGCGGCTTGGTCGCGGGGGCGAAGCGCTTGACCAACTGACCGTCCTTGCCGATCAGGAACTTGGTGAAGTTCCACTTGATGCCTTGGGAACCGAGTACGCCCGGTGCGCGCTTTTTCAACTGCACAAACAGCGGGTGAGCCCCGGCGCCGTTGACTTCGATCTTTTTGAACAGCGGGAAACTGACACCGAAATTCAGCTCGCAAAACTCGGAGATCGCCCCTTCATTGCCAGGCTCTTGCTTGCCGAACTGATTGCACGGAAAGCCGAGGACCACCAGGCCTTGATCCTTATAGGTCTGCCACAGCTCTTCGAGGCCTTTGTACTGAGGGGTGAATCCGCATTTGCTGGCGGTGTTGACCACCAGCACGGCTTTGCCGGCGTAATCGGCCAGGGTCTTTTGCTCACCCGTGATGGTGGTGCAAGGGATACTCAGCAGGTTGTCGCTCATGGTCCGGACTCTGAATGAGGGAAGATGGGCTAAACATAGCGAGCAATTGAATTGTGTGCAATTTAATAATCCGATGAGCGATCAATGGATCGCTCCCGGGTTCTTACTCGCGCGGCACCAGGTCCAGGCACACCGAGTTGATGCAATAACGCAGGCCGGTCGGAGGCGGGCCGTCCGGAAACACGTGACCCAGGTGCGCATCACATTTGGCGCAGACCACTTCGGTGCGGATCATGCCGTGGCTGACGTCACGGATCTCGACCATCGCACTGTCACCGATCGGAGCGTAAAAGCTCGGCCAGCCGCAGCCGGAGTCAAACTTGGTCTTGGAGTCGAACAACGGCTCGTTGCAGCAGATGCAGTGGTACACACCGTCGGTCTTGGTGCCGTTGTATTTACCGGAGAACGGACGTTCGGTGCCCTTGAGGCGGCAAACGTTGTATTGCTCCGGGTCGAGCATTGCCTTCCATTCTTCCAGGGTTTTTTCCAACTTTTCCATCGTCACACCTCAGCAGCTGAAAAAGCCCGATCTGTACCTTTTCCACGGATCAGGCGGCACGTATGATTGCGCCTCGTCAAACGCCAGTCTGGCAGCCACGCCACGCGCATTCAAACGGATTATGAGTGCCGCGACTCAAGGCGTCAGACCTGTGTGAAGACGCAGGATTCCCAGTACGGTCGTTCATACGACGCCTGGATCGTTCATTTTCGGGAACACATCGCCATGCAGGTCAGCAAATCGAACAAGCTCGCCAACGTCTGCTATGACATTCGCGGCCCAGTGCTCAAGCACGCCAAACGCCTGGAAGAGGAAGGCCATCGCATCCTCAAGCTGAACATCGGCAACCCTGCGCCTTTTGGTTTCGAAGCGCCGGATGAAATCCTTCAGGACGTGATCCGCAATCTGCCGACGGCCCAGGGCTACAGCGATTCCAAGGGTCTGTTCAGCGCGCGCAAAGCCGTCATGCAGTATTACCAGCAAAAGCAGGTCGAAGGCGTCGGCATTGAAGACATCTACCTGGGCAACGGCGTTTCCGAGCTGATCGTGATGTCGATGCAGGCATTGCTGAACAATGGCGACGAAGTACTCGTGCCGGCCCCGGACTACCCGCTGTGGACCGCCGCTGTCAGCCTGTCTGGCGGCAACCCGGTGCACTACCTGTGCGACGAGCAGGCCAACTGGTGGCCGGACCTGGCTGACATCAAGGCCAAAATCACCCCGAACACCAAGGCGCTGGTGATCATCAACCCGAACAACCCGACGGGCGCGGTGTACTCCAGGGAAGTGTTGCTGGGCATGCTCGAACTGGCGCGCCAGCACAACCTGGTGGTGTTTTCCGACGAAATCTACGACAAGATCCTGTACGACGATGCCGTGCACATCTGCACCGCTTCCCTGGCGCCGGACCTGTTGTGCCTGACCTTCAACGGCCTGTCCAAGTCCTATCGCGTGGCCGGATTCCGCTCCGGCTGGATCGCCATTTCCGGTCCGAAACACCACGCACAGAGCTACATTGAAGGCATCGACATGCTGGCCAACATGCGCCTGTGTGCCAACGTGCCGAGCCAACACGCGATCCAGACCGCCCTGGGTGGTTATCAAAGCATCAACGACCTGGTGCTGCCACAAGGTCGCCTGCTCGAACAACGCAATCGTACCTGGGAACTGCTTAACGACATTCCGGGCGTGAGCTGCGTCAAGCCGATGGGGGCGCTGTATGCGTTTCCGCGGATCGACCCGAAAGTCTGCCCGATTCACAACGATGAAAAGTTCGTGCTCGACCTGCTGCTTTCCGAGAAGCTGCTGGTGGTACAAGGCACGGCGTTCAATTGGCCTTGGCCGGACCACTTCCGCGTCGTGACCCTGCCCCGGGTCGATGATCTGGACATGGCCATCGGCCGGATCGGCAACTTCCTCAAATCCTATCGCCAATAAACTGCCTGTTACCGTGCGACGCCTACGAATGTCGCACGGTGATTGATTCAGCAACATATCTCTTCGCCCCGCCTGACATCATCGCTGCCAACGATGGCTCTTGCCACGTTGCGTGGCCGCGCCTAATAACGACGGGGTCCGGGAAGCGAATCGGCTGACAAACGCATCGCGCATCAACCTCGGAAATGCCCTGCATGCAGCTAGACTGTTGCCGTAGGACACAGTTTGAAATAGTCACCCGGTTGAATAGCCCGGTGCAGCACCTTATATACCCCGCAGTACGCTACATCTTTAGCATGAGGAGATTTCTACAACCATGATGCGCATCCTGCTGTTTTTGGCCACTAACCTGGCGGTCGTGCTGATTGCCAGCATCACCCTGAGCCTTTTCGGCTTCAACGGGTTCATGGCGGCCAACGGGGTTGATCTCAACCTCAATCAGCTGCTGATTTTCTGTGCGGTCTTTGGTTTCGCAGGCTCGTTGTTCTCGCTGTTCATCTCCAAGTGGATGGCGAAGATGAGCACCAGCACCCAAATCATCAGCCAGCCACGCACCCGTCATGAGCAATGGCTGCTGCAGACCGTCGAGCAACTGTCCCGCGAAGCAGGGATCAAGATGCCCGAAGTCGGGATTTTCCCGGCGTACGAGGCGAATGCGTTCGCCACGGGCTGGAACAAGAACGACGCACTGGTCGCGGTCAGCCAGGGCTTGCTCGAACGATTCACGCCGGATGAAGTAAAGGCCGTTCTGGCCCACGAAATCGGCCACGTGGCCAATGGCGACATGGTGACCCTGGCATTGATCCAGGGTGTGGTGAACACCTTCGTGATGTTCTTCGCCCGGATCATCGGCAACTTCGTCGACAAGGTGATCTTCAAGAACGAAGAAGGCCAGGGCATCGCTTATTACGTGGCGACCATCTTTGCCGAACTGGTCCTGGGCATTCTGGCCAGTACCATCGTCATGTGGTTCTCGCGCAAACGCGAGTTCCGTGCTGACGACGCCGGTGCACGCCTGGCCGGCACCAGTGCAATGATTGGTGCCCTGCAACGCCTGCGGGCGGAACAGGGTCTGCCGGTGCACATGCCGGACACCTTGAACGCCTTTGGCATCAATGGCGGCATCAAACAAGGGTTCGCTCGTATGTTCATGAGCCACCCGCCGTTGGAAGAGCGTATTGATGCGTTGCGTCGTCGGGGCTGATCGGCTCCGCACCAACAGAAAAGGCCCGCAGTGATGCGGGCCTTTTTTTGTCTGCTGATAGGTGTGGTGCTCTTCAGGGCTCCTTCGCGGGCAAGCCCGCTCCCACAGTTGACCGAGTCGTTCAAACGGACACGGTCTAAAGTGGGAGCGGGCTCGCCCGCGAAAGGGCTGCCAACCTATTAGCAGGACACCCGGTACACCCGCTCTTCCAGCCGCGTGAGGCCATTCTCGATGAACTTCCCGTTCTCACTCAGCACGTCCTGATCCTCCAGGATCTTCAACGTCCACGATGAGCCGAATAGCCGCTGCACTTCGTCATCCAGCACGGCAAATGGCGGCCCTTCCATTTGCGCCTGATCGTAATCCAGGGTGATCAACAGACCCAGCGAATCCTTCGGCAAAATCCGCTTCAGGTGTTCGGCGTATTGCTCACGCATCTTCGGTGGCAAGGCTATCAACGCAGCGCGGTCGTACAACGCACTGCAATCGGCAACATCGCCAGCCGTCAACGCGAAGAAATCACCGCACCAGATTTCGACCGAGCCCGCGCGATAGACAGTGAAAGGGCCTTGGTCGCTGACGTCCGGGTCAAACTGATGCTCGTGAAAAAAATCTTCCACGGCTTTTTCCGACAACTCGACCCCCAGCACCTCGTGGCCGCATTTCGCCAGCCACAGCAGGTCCAGGCTTTTGCCACACAAAGGCACCAGTACGCGCGCGCCCTCTTCCAGGTCCAACTGCGGCCAGTACCGTTGCAGATATGGATTCACTTGCGGCAGGTGAAAGCCGATCTGATTCGACGTCCACCGCTTGTGCCAAAACTCCGGCTGCATAATTAATCCCGAAAATTCGATCAAAAGACTCTAAAACTTATATTAGATTTAGATCAATGATCTGACTGAAGATGGTGCCATCTTACCCCTCAGGAGCTCTTTCATGTTCCCCAGCCTGTACATATCCCATGGCTCGCCGATGTTGGCACTGGAACCGGGTGCCAGCGGTCCGGCTCTTGCGCGTCTGGCTGCACAAATGCCCAAGCCCAGGGCCATCGTGATTGTATCCGCGCACTGGGAAAGCAACGAGCTGCTGGTCAGCGGCAACCCGCAGCCCGACACCTGGCATGACTTCGGTGGCTTCCCAAAGGCCTTGTTCGAGGTGCAATACCCCGCGCCCGGTCATCCGCAACTGGCGGCAGAGGTTGTCGAGTTATTGAAGGCCGCTGAATTGCCGGTGCGGATTGACCCCAAGCGGCCGTTCGATCACGGCGTCTGGGTGCCGCTGTCATTGATGTACCCGCAGGCCGACATTCCGGTGGTGCAAGTGTCGCTGCCAACCCGTGGCGGCCCGGCCCTGCAAACCCGTGTCGGTCATGCGTTGGCCAGCCTGCGCGAACACGGCGTGCTGTTGATCGGTTCCGGCAGCATCACCCACAACCTGCGCGAACTGGACTGGCATGCCGGCCCGGAAAGCGTGGAGCCATGGGCCAAGTCGTTTCGTGACTGGATGATTGAAAAACTCGCGACCAACGATGAAGCGGCGCTGCACGACTATCGTCAGCAGGCACCGAACGCTGTGCGCAATCATCCCAGCGATGAGCATTTACTGCCGTTGTACTTTGCCCGGGGTGCCGGAGGAGCGTTCAGCATTGCCCATCAAGGCTTCACGATGGGCGCGCTGGGTATGGATATCTATCGGTTTGGCTAACCGGTAGGCCAGGCAAAAAAAATCCCCGAACCAGTCGGGGATTTTTTATGTGCGATCAATCAGCCCGAGAGCGGATCAATCTTCGCGATAACGACGCAGCTTCAACTGCTTACCGGCAACGCGAGTGTCCTTCAGCTTGGTCAGCAGACGCTCCAGACCATCTTCCGGCAGCTCGACGAGGCTGAAGCTGTCACGCACCTGGATGCGACCGATCGCTTCACGTGCCAGGCCACCCTCATTGAGGATAGCGCCCAGCAGGTTCTTGGCGGCGATACCATCACGCGCACCCAGCGCGGTACGGCAACGGGCACGACCTTCGGCCAATGGAACCGGAGCACGACGCTCACGATCACCACGGTCCGGACGATCACCGGTACGCTCTGGACGATCGCCACGCGGTGCGTTGTTCGGCACCAGTGGACGTTCTTTCTCGATTGCAGCCAGGGTCAACGCCTGAGCGTTGGTTGCCTTGCGCAGCAGAGCAGCAGCCAGTGCACGCGGGGTGCAACCGATGTCAGCAGTCAAGCGATCCAGCAGCTCACCGTGAGTCGATTCGGCATCAGCGACCAGCGGCGACAGGCTGTTGGTCAGTTTCTTGATGCGAGCATCGAGAACAGCTTGGGCGTCCGGCAGGCGAACTTCGGCAACCTTTTGACCGGTTACACGCTCGATCACTTGCAGCATGCGGCGCTCACGTGGAGTCACCAGCAACAGCGCACGACCTTCGCGACCGGCACGGCCAGTACGGCCGATACGGTGGACGTAGGATTCCGGGTCGTAAGGCATATCCACGTTGAACACGTGAGTGATACGCGGAACGTCCAGGCCACGAGCAGCAACGTCAGTCGCCACAACGATGTCCAGACGGCCATCCTTGAGGGATTCGATCACGCGCTCACGTTGGTTCTGGGCAATGTCACCGTTCAGCGCAGCGGCTTTGTAGCCTTTGGCTTCCAGGGCACTGGCCAGGTCCAGGGTCGCTTGCTTGGTGCGCACGAACATGATCAGGGCGTCGAAGTCTTCCACTTCCAGCAGGCTCAATACAGCCGAGGTCTTCTGGTCAGCGTGAACCAACAGGTGAGCCTGTTCGATCGCGGTAACGGTCTGAGTCTTGGTCTGGATCTTCACGTGTTGCGGATCGCGCAGATGGCGTTCGGCAATGGCACGGATCGACTGCGGCAAGGTGGCCGAGAACAATACGGTCTGACGGGTTGGAGGCAGAGCCTTGAAGATGACTTCGAGGTCGTCCATGAAACCCAGTTTGAGCATTTCGTCCGCTTCGTCCAGAACCAGGTGGTTCACGGTCGACAGGACTTTTTCGTCGCGACGCAGGTGGTCGCACAGACGGCCCGGAGTAGCGACAACGATCTGTGCGCCATTACGGATTGCTTTCAGTTGTGGGCCCATCGGGGCGCCGCCGTAAACGGCCACAACGGTAACGCCCGGCATTTGCTTGGCGTAGGTTTCGAAAGCGGTTGCTACTTGCAGCGCCAACTCACGGGTTGGCGCCAGGATCAGGGCTTGCGGCTCGCGCTTTGCAGGATCGATGCGATGCAGGATCGGCAGGGCGAACGCAGCGGTTTTACCCGTACCGGTTTGCGCCTGACCAATCATGTCGTGACCGGCCATGATGATCGGGATCGATTGCTGCTGAATAGCCGAAGGCTCTTCGTAGCCAGTCGCGATGACGGCTGCAAGAATATTCGGATTAAGATTAAAAGCGGCGAAGCCGCCGGTTTCCTGGGTCATGGGTCTGCCTCTAAGTGCATCCGCAAAGACCCATGCTCCAAAGCTGCGCATGCCGTGTAAGACTCAAGAGTCGCCCTGGCTGCTTTGTCGGCGGGGATTTGCGAAAACGAATGAATGAAAAAGATTCGTCAAGGGAGAGTCCGCTGTGCGGACGTGCAGCCGAAGCTGACTTCGGGGAATTGCGCTACCTAAACGCGGCCCGGTTAAAGGCCGGCGCGCACTATACCGGAATTCGCCCAAAAAGGGAGCATTATTTGTCGGAAAACTGACGGATTCACCGTTGTGTCACAGGCTTTGCGGATATTTGTGCAACGGTCTATTTTTCAAAGGCCCGGCCCTGCTGACGATGACGCTAAAACGGTTCACCCTTGCGATGCAGACCTTCGGTCTGACCTCTCCTTTGCGCCCCGAGGAAAAGCTTCATGAATCAGTCCGGCTCCAGTCGTGTAACCCGCGAGCGACACGGTCATGTCCTGATGATCGGCCTGGATCGGGTGGCCAAGCGCAACGCGTTCGATCTCGACCTGCTTAATGAACTGAGCCTGGCCTATGGTGAGTTCGAGGCTGACAGCGAGGCGCGTGTGGCCGTGGTGTTCGGTCATGGCGAGCATTTCACCGCCGGGCTCGATCTGGTCAGTGCCAGCGCGGCCCTGGCCGAAGGCTGGCAGGCGCCGCCCGGAGGTTGCGACCCGTGGGGCGTGTTTGCCGGGCCCAGGGTCAGCAAACCAGTGATTGTCGCCGCCCAAGGCTACTGCCTGACTATCGGTATCGAGCTGATGCTGGCCGCAGACATCAATCTCTGCGCCAGCAACACCCGTTTTGCCCAGAAAGAAGTGCAGCGCGGGATCTTTCCCTTCGGTGGTGCCACCTTGCGCTTGCATCAAGTCGCCGGCTGGGGCAATGCCATGCGCTGGCTGCTGACCGGCGATGAGTTCGATGCCCACGATGCACTGCACCTGGGGTTGGTGCAGGAAGTCATGGCCAGCGAGGATCTGCTGCCGCGGGCAATTGAATTGGCTGAGCGCATTGCCCGGCAGGCGCCGCTGGGGGTTCAGGCGACGTTGATGTCTGCGCGCCAGGCTCGTTACGAAGGGGAAACCGTGGCGGCGCAGGCGTTACCGCCGATGGTGAAGAAGCTGTTGGCAAGCGAGGATGCCAAGGAAGGTGTGCGGTCGATGATCGAAAAGCGGCCGGGCGTCTTCAAAGGAGTCTGAGGAATGCGCTGACCGGAAGTAAGTCATCGTCGGAGCGCCGCCCGGAGCAAGCTCGCTCCCACAGGGATCTTCAGTGAACACAATATCTGTGTATTAAAAAGATCCCCTGTGGGAGCGAGCTTGCTCCGGGCGGCGCTCCGACGATGGGGCCATCACAGACACCGACTTATGTCGCCGGACGAATCGCCTTGATCAACGACTGCAACGAATAGCCCAACCGCGGCGCCAACCCTTCAGCCCGGGCAATCAGCCCATCCATGTCCAGCTCCTGGTCCAGCTCCGAAGGCACCAACAAAATCACATTGCCCTCCTTCACCGGCAGCTCCCAGTAATGGCGGTGATAGAGCCCGCGAAACAGCGCCGCGCCTAATGGTTTGCCGTCGTCGGTGGCCCATTGATTGATCACCAGCCAGCCACCCGGATTCAGGCGTTTCTGACAGTTTTCCAGAAAACCCCATGCCAGATGCCCGACACCCGGGCCGACATCGGTGTAAAGGTCGACAAAAATCAGGTCCGCCGGCTCTGCCGTCTCCAGCAGCTCCAGCGCATCGCCGACGCGAATGTAAAGACGCGGATCGTCATCCAGGCCAAGGTATTCGATGGCCAGGCGCGGCACGTCCGGGCGCAGCTCGATGGCTTCGACGTCTTCGAGCGGCAGAAACTTGAGGCACGCCTGAGTCAGCGTTCCAGCTCCCAAGCCCAGAAATAAAGCGCTTTCCGGGTGTTCGTGACACAGCGCGCCAATCAGCATTGCCCGCGTGTAATCGTATTCGAGCCAGCTTGGATCGGCGGTGAATACGCAGCTCTGCTCGATGGCATCACCGAACTCCAGAAACCGGTAATCGGCCACTTCCAGCACGCGAATCACGCCGAACTCATCCTGTACCTCGGCGAGCAGATGCTCGACGCGCTCCTCAGTCATTTCGTCTCCTGATCGTTGCCGGCCCGGCAACGCGATAAACCGCAACATGTAGCGGCAAAGGCGCGATTGTCCGCGAAGCGACTGGAACAGGTCACGCACTAATTTGCTGATAACATGGACGTCCGAGCGGAAAAACCTAGAGAACATGATGAGCCAACCCTGGAGTCCTGACAGCTGGCGCGCCCTGCCGATCCAGCAACAACCCCACTATCCTGACGCCGCGCATTTGCAGCAGGTCGAGCAAACCCTGGCCAGTTACCCGCCGCTGGTGTTTGCCGGTGAGGCTCGGGAGTTGCGCCGTCAGTTTGCCGAAGTGACCCAAGGCCGCGCGTTTCTGCTGCAAGGTGGCGACTGCGCCGAGAGCTTCGCCGAGTTTTCCGCCGCGAAAATTCGCGACACCTTCAAAGTGCTGCTGCAAATGGCGATCGTCATGACCTTCGCCGCCGGTTGCCCGGTGGTCAAGGTCGGGCGCATGGCCGGTCAGTTCGCCAAGCCGCGCTCGTCCAACGACGAAACCATCGACGGCGTCACCCTGCCCGCCTACCGTGGCGACATCGTCAACGGCATCGGCTTCGACGAAAAAAGCCGCGTACCGGATCCGGAACGCTTGCTGCAGTCTTATCACCAGTCCACCGCAACCCTGAACCTGCTGCGGGCCTTCGCCCAGGGCGGGTTTGCCGATCTGCATCAGGTACACAAGTGGAACCTGGATTTCATCGCCAACTCGGCGCTGGCTGAAAAATACAGCCATCTGGCCGATCGCATCGATGAAACCCTGGCCTTCATGCGCGCTTGCGGCATGGACAGCTCGCCACAATTGCGCGAGACCAGTTTCTTCACCGCCCACGAAGCCTTGCTGCTGAACTACGAAGAAGCCTTCGTGCGCCGCGACAGCCTGACCAACGATTATTACGATTGCTCGGCGCACATGCTGTGGATCGGCGACCGCACCCGCCAGCTTGACGGTGCCCACGTCG
This sequence comes from Pseudomonas sp. IT-P294, assembly GCF_949767865.1. Lineage (NCBI taxonomy): Bacteria > Pseudomonadati > Pseudomonadota > Gammaproteobacteria > Pseudomonadales > Pseudomonadaceae > Pseudomonas > Pseudomonas sp. IT-P294. The sequence continues at coordinate 78,769 of NZ_CATKQW010000055.1, forward strand.
AATTCCTGCGTGGGGTGAACAACCCGATTGGGGTCAAGGTCGGCCCGAGCATGAATCCTGATGACCTGATTCGCCTGATCGATGCGCTCAACCCGGACAACGATCCAGGTCGCTTGAACCTGATCGCGCGGATGGGTGCGAACAAGGTCGGCGATCATTTGCCGCAACTGATCCGAGCCGTACAGCGCGAAGGCAAGCAGGTGCTCTGGAGTTCGGATCCGATGCACGGCAATACCATCAAGGCCAGCAGCGGCTACAAGACCCGCGACTTCGCGCAGATCCTCGGCGAGGTGAAACAGTTCTTCCAGGTTCACGAAGCGGAAGGCAGTTATGCCGGCGGTATCCACATCGAGATGACCGGGCAGAACGTAACCGAGTGCATTGGCGGCGCGCGGCCGATTACTGAAGACGGGCTGTCGGACCGGTATCACACTCATTGTGATCCGCGGATGAATGCCGATCAGTCGCTGGAGTTGGCGTTTCTTATTGCCGAGACCTTGAAGCAGGTTCGACGCTAAACCGCATCGCTTCCATCGTCGGAATGCCGGCATTCCGACGATGGAACGAGGTCAGTCACCACCGATCCGAGCCAATGCCACCCGCAACCGCGCCGCACTCTCGCGCTGACAATTCAACTGAATCCGCTCCAGCCCCAACCAATCCGCCATCTGCCGCAGATTGACCGCCAACGCCAGCATCCCGGCCTCGTCCAGCCCTGGCTCTTCCTCATGCACGGCATGCACGGCCAATCGGCTCAACGCTCGCTCGGCGCGCAGGTCAACCCGCGCGGCTATCCGTTCATGATGCAAAAACGGCAACACGTAATAGCCGTAGACCCGCTTGTCCTGAGGCGTATAGATCTCCAGCCGGTAACGAAAATCGAACAAACGCTCGGTTCGACTGCGCTCCCAGATAAGCGAATCAAAAGGTGACAGCAACGCGCTGGTCTCGACTTTGCGCGGCACTTTCGGCTCGGGCAGGCAGTACGCCGGTTGGCGCCAGCCCTGCACCTCACAGGCCTGCAACTCACCCGCTTCCACCAGTTCCGCCAACCGCAGCCGACTGTCCGCCGGGTTCAGGCGAAAATAATCGCGCAGGTCCTTTTCCGTACCGACACCCAATGCCGTCGCGGCGTGCAACAACAGCCCGCGCTGGGCCTCGGCCTCACTGAGTATCGGTTGTTGCAGTATTGCCGAAGGAATCACCCGCTCCGGCAGGTCATAAAGACGCTCGAAGCCACGCCTGCCGGCGACGGTGACTTCACCGGTGGCGAATAACCATTCCAGTGCATGCTTCTCAGCACTCCAATCCCACCACGGCCCTGCCCGCTCTTGACGGGTCGACAGGCTTCCTGCGCCCAAGGCACCGAGCTCCTCGACCGAAGCCAGGACCCGACGAATTGTGCCTTGCTGCTCACGCCCGAATCGCGCCAGTTGCTGATAGATGTCTTCGCCGCGGGTAGCACGCTGCATGCGCCAGCGCATCAGGGGATACATCGACAAGGGCAGCAATGAGGCTTCGTGGCCCCAATACTCGAACAACGTGCGTCGCCGGCCCTGACTCCAGGCAGCCTGGTCGAGCAAATCGGGTGAGTAATTACCAAGACGGGAAAACAGAGGAAGGTAGTGCGAACGAACCAAAGCATTGACCGAATCGATCTGCACAATGCCCAGTCGTTCGATCAGCCGGTTGAGCTGAACCGGTTTGATCGCCGCCGGCGGTTGCCGCCCGTTGAACCCTTGGGCGGCCAGCGCCAGACGTCGAGCCTGTTTGAGGGTAAAGGACACTGTTGCGGGCATGAGCATCTCCTTGTCTGCTCGCAACCTACCTCACCGGGAAGGGGTTTGAGTAGCGATGGGCTCATCATTTATGCATCGGATCGTCCCAGAACGGTCTGACCGATTCATGCTCTACATCCGCACGACTCACGCCGATGTCTTTCAATGCTTCGTCGCTCAAGCTCGCCAGCAGTTCACGCTCACGATGAAGCTCGTACCAGCGACTAAACTTGTGCAGCAGATCGGATACCGCGTGGATTGAGAGTTTTTCTTCCGTTACATGTTCGTTATGACCTTTCATCTTGATGTCCTCCGTTGGGGATGGCTCAAGTCTCGCCCGAGCGCTAAGATCAATCCAACGAATGTTTCTGATGGTAACCATCTCGGAGATTGATGGATGTCGGCGTACCCCAGTATCGATACCGATGTACTGCGCACCTTTGTCGCCATCGCCGACCAAGGCGGATTTACCCGTGCCGGTGAACTGGTCAACCGCACGCAGTCCGCGGTCAGCATGCAGATGAAGCGCCTGGAAGAGGACGTATTGCAGCGCCAGTTGTTCGAGCGCGACGGGCGTCAGGTCAAGCTGACGGCGGAAGGCCAGGTGCTGCTGGGCTATGCGCGGCGCATCCTCAAACTCCACAGCGAAGTCTTCAATACCCTGCGCGAGCCGCACATGGTCGGCACGGTGCGCATCGGCACGCCGGATGATTATGTGATGCGCTTCCTGCCAGGAATTCTGTCGCGCTTTGCCAAGATCTATCCGCTGATCCAGATCGAAGTTCACTGCGAATCAACCAAGCAGTTGCTCCAGCGTCAGGACCTCGATCTGTCGATCATCACTCGGGAGCCTGGCACCGAAATTGGCCAGTTGTTGCGCAAGGAGCGTTTTGTCTGGGCCGAAGCCCAATGCTTCAGCGCCCATGAGCAGACGCCGTTGCCGCTGGCGATGTTCAACAGTGATTGTTTCTGCAGGCTGTGGGCGTGTAATGCGCTGGACGCGATGGGGCGCGATTACCGCATCGCCTATAACAGTTCGAGTCTGTCGGCGTTGATGGCCGTGGTCAGCGCCGGTCTGGCCGTCACCGCGCAACTGGAAAGCCTGATCACGCCGGACATGCGCATTCTCGGTGCCGCCGAAGAGCTGCCGCTGTTGCCGGAAGCCTGCATCATGCTGGTGCGCAACCTGCACAACCCGTCACCGATCACCGAGTGTCTGGCCGAGCATATCGTCGAAGGCTTCAAACTTTAAACGCGAGCATGACCGCGCACAGCACCAGGAACCCGCAGAACAACCCGCGCAGCAATCGCTCCGGCATGGCGTGGGCAATTCTCACGCCCCAACTGATGCTCATCAAGCCACCGGCCGCCAAGGGCAGGCCGATTAGCCAGTCCACCTGATGGTGCACCGCATAAGTCACCAGCGTGACGCCGGTGCTGGGCAGCGCCAATGCCAGCGATAACCCCTGAGCCACCACCTGGGTGGTGCCGAACAGACTGGTCAACACCGGCGTTGCCACCACGGCACCGCCAACCCCAAACAATCCGCCCATGGTGCCGGATGCCGCACCCAGGACTCCCAACCATGGCCAGGAATAGCGCATCTGTGCAGAGGCCGGCGCGTTGGCGGTAAACATGCGCACAAGGTTGTAAGCCGACAGGACGATCAGGAAGGCGACAAAGCCGATTCGCATGGTTTGTGCGTCGATCCCCACGGCCCAGATCGAACCGAGCCAGGCAAAGCAGAAACCCATCGCGGCCAACGGCAGCGCATGACGCATTTCGATGCGATTGCGCTGGTGATAACGCCACAGCGCCAGCATCACATTGGGCACCACCATCACCAGAGCCGTGCCTTGGGCGATCTGTTGATCCAGACCGAACAGCACACCCAGCAATGGTATCGCGATCAAGCCGCCGCCAATGCCGAAGATGCCGCCCAGGGTTCCTAACGCTGCGCCGAAGGCCAGGTACATGAAGATCTCAATCACAAGCGATTTTCCTTTTGTCAGGCCGCCCATCCTACGCAGTCGATGCTGGCGGGGAAACGCACAGCAACGCACAATGGCTGTGCCAACTTCGCATAAGCACTGACTGACGATGAACCCCAATCTATTGACCGAACAGCTTGGCCTGTTTCTTGATGTGCTGGAAACCGGCAGCTTTTCCGCCGCATCCCGGCGCCATCCGCTGACACCTTCGGCGGTGGCGCGACGTATCGACAGTCTGGAAAACGCCGTGGGCAGCGCGCTGTTTATTCGCAGCACTCACGCGGTGCGGGCCACGCCTGCGGGCCTGGCATTTGCTGATCGGGCGCGGCGGATTGTGGCTGAGTTGCGTCTGGCCCGCGCTGAAGCGGTGTCCTTGAGCAGCGCGCCGGAAGGCTTGATCAGAATAGATGCCCCAGCGGCGTTTGGCCGACGGCATCTGGCGCCGGTGATTGCTGACTTCCTCATGCTTTACCCCGGACTCGACGTGCAACTGCATCTGATCGACAGTTTTGTCGACATGCAGGGTCTTAACCTTGGCAAGGTCGATCTGGTGCTGCGCGCCGGTCAATTGGCCGACACCCGACTGGTGGCCACGCCGCTGGCGAGCATGGTGCGTGTTGCCTGCGCCAGCCCCGACTACCTGAAACGGCGTGGAGTGCCCACCGACCCCGCACAACTGAGCGAACACGACGGCCTCGACTGGGACGGCCTCGCCCCGCCGTTCGCCTGGCGTTTTGCACGGGACGGACACCTGCACTTGCACCGCCCGGCACGCATCCGCATGAGCGCAAACAATGCCGAGGCACTGGTTTGCGGTGCGCTGGCCGGGTTGGGTGTCGCGCATTTGCCGACCTGGCTGGCCAGCGAATACCTGGTACGCGGTGAATTGCTGCCGCTGTTCTGCGAGAACGGTCTGCCACCGCCGGAAACCACAGGGATCTATGCCCTGCGCCTGGCGCAACAACCCAATTCACGCAGTCGCTTGTTGCTGGAATACCTGAAGACGCGGTTCAGCCCCATCCCGCCATGGGATTTGGCGCTGCAGAACAATCTGGATCGCCACTAGTCCAGAATTATCTGGCGCATTAAAGATTCGCCCGCTAGATTCATGACGATCACTGATCAAGGTTTTGAAATGGACACCGAGCGCAACACCCCTGACAACTACGAACAGCTGCTGCTGGATAACCAGATCTGCTTCGCCCTGCATTCCACTTCGCTGCTGATGACCAAGGTCTACAAGCCGCTATTGCAGGCGCTGGGCCTGACCTATCCGCAATACCTGGCGATGATGGTGTTGTGGCAGAAAGACGGATTGACCGTCGGTGAAATCAGCTCGCAGCTGCTGACCGATCCCGGCTCACTGACGCCTCTGCTCAAGCGTCTGGAAGTCGAAGGCCTGCTGACCCGCACCCGCAGCCGCGAAGACGAACGGGTGGTGATTGTTGAACTCACCGAACAAGGACGCGCGTTGCGCGACAAGGCACGCAGCATTCCCCAATGCATCCTCGCTGCCAGCGGACAGACGCTGGAGCATCTGCAGAAGCTGCAAGCGGAGCTTCAAGACCTGCGCAGCAATCTGCAAGACAGCCTCTGATTCTAAAACCACCATAATTCCCCTGTGGGAGCGAGCCTGCTCGCGATTATCGGTCTGTCATTCAGCATTGATGTTGACTGACAAACCGCTAATCGCGAGCAGGCTCGCTCCCACATTTGTTTTGCGGTGCCCTCTCTGCCCCCGCGCCACTTAAAAAAACCATTCGCCGAAATCTTGCTGCGACAGCTCTATCTCGGCACTCCCAACCAAGACCCGCCTGAAAGCCAAAACTTTTTTAAAAATTTATCTTGCGCGCTAAATATTAGCGCGATACATTCACCTCGCACTTACTTAGCGCGCAAACATTTAGCGCAGAACACTCAAACCCGAACGAGGCTCACACCATGCAAACTCTCTACACCGCAATCGCAACTTCCACCGGTGGCCGTGACGGTCGTGCGGTTTCCAGCGACAACATCCTCGACGTCAAACTCGCCACCCCGAAAGAACTCGGCGGTGCCGGCGGCGCAGCAACCAACCCTGAACAACTGTTCGCAGCCGGTTACTCCGCCTGCTTCATCGGCGCACTGAAATTCGTCGCCAGCCAGACCAAACGCAGCATCCCGAACGACGCTTCGATCACCGCCCATGTCGGCATCGGCCAAATCCCTGGTGGCTTCGGTCTGGACATCGATTTGCACATCAGCCTGCCGGGGCTTGAACAAGCCGACGCGCAAAGCCTGGTCGAAGCTGCTCACCAGGTCTGCCCGTACTCGAACGCAACTCGCGGCAACGTCGATGTACGCCTGCACGTTACCGTCTAAGCACTGGCGTGTTCAGCCAAGTCTGCGAAGAGCTCAAGCAACACCTGAAGAATTGAGGTCTGCGTGTTTCTGGCAGGCATAAAAAAGCCCGACTCAATGGTCGGGCTTTTTCATTCCTGAAGCGGTGCTTATTTAGCACGGCCTTTGTAGGAACCGCCTTCGCGGGTATCGATCTCGATCATGTCGCCGATTTCGATGAAGTCAGCAACCGACAGCTCGGTACCGTTCTTCAGTTTGGCAGGCTTCATTACCTTGCCGGAAGTGTCACCGCGAGCGGAACCTTCGGTGTAGTCAACCTGACGCACGATGGTGGTCGGCAGTTCTACGGAAACCAGACGCTCTTCGAAGAAGATCGCTTCGCAAACATCGGTCATGCCTTCTTCAACGAAAGGCAGAACGGCTTCGATGTCTTCAGCGTTCAGTTCGTACATGGTGTAGTCGGTGGTGTCCATGAACGTGTAGGTGTCGCCGCTGATGAAGGACAGGGTCGCTTCTTTGCGGTCGAGGATTACGTCGTCCAGTTTGTCGTCGGCGCTGTAAACGATTTCGGTCTTGTAACCGGTCAGCAGGTTTTTCAGCTTGGTCTTCATGATCGCGCTGTTACGACCGGATTTGGTGAATTCAGCTTTCTGAACCAGCCAAGGATCGTTTTCGAGACGGATCACGGTACCGGGTTTCAGTTCTTTACCAGTTTTCATTGCGAATATCCGAATTTGGATGGGATTTACAAAAATCTAGGCCGCGTATCATATCCAATTTACATAAAACTGTACCAGCGCTGCGGCAAGATCAGCCTGCAAGGCCTGTTCCAGACACCACGCCTCGGCATGTTTTTGCAGCTCGGGCCAGTGTTTACGGGTCGCTAGCCAGTGGTCAGACATATCATGACCTGCATTCCACGTTCGCCAAAGACCGCTGATCGCCTCGCGGGCAGGCTCGGACAGGCCTTTGACGTATAGCGCGAGGAAGGCATCGAGCTTATCCAGGTGAATGTCTTCGTCCTGCCGATAGATATGCCAGAGCAGCGGCCGACCGGCCCATTGTGCGCGGACAAAGGAATCTTCGCCGCGCACGGCGTTGAAATCACAGCACCACAGCAGGTGGTCGTATTGATCCTGCCGGACGAACGGCAACACCTGGACGGTCAAGGCTTGGCGAACATGCACCGCGCCGGCCGCTAACCCATCAACGCCCAGCCAGCGTTCGACATCCCCCAGGATCCGGCCTTCAGGCACCAGCAGATGCGTGGGCGTCGAATCAGCGGCCATCGTATCGAGCCAACTGGCCAGCCCGGCATTCTCGTAGGCGAACAGCGAGATCAGTTGAGCGTTTGACGCACGATCAATCCCCAGGCCGTGAAGGAATTCACGCTGAGCTTCAGGGTTTTGCTGAAATTGCCTACGTCGCTCAAGCAGACCGCTTTCACGCAGCAACCCACCGGTGCCTTTTTGAAAGCCTGGGAAGAAGAAGTATTTCTGCACGCTCTTGTACTTCACAGATGGCAAACCGTGGCAGCCGACCACCCAGTCCTCGGCGCTCAGGTAATCGAGGTTCATCCACAGCGGCGGCTTTTCCCGCGCAGCCATCGCGTCCATGTAGAGGCTTGGCAATTGACAGGCAAACGCGGCGATCACCACATCCGCCGCTTCGGTGGGTAGCCAGTCGGTTGGCCAATGACGCACCTCCACTCCCTGCTGCCACTGCTGCGAAGCTGCTCTTTCGATTTCTGGACAGATCTGTTCGAAGGCTCGCAGATCATCGACCCACAAACGTACCGCGATCGAATGCTCGGTCACGAGCTGTCGGGCCAGGCGCCAGGTCACGCCGATGTCGCCAAAGTTGTCGACCACGGTGCAAAAAATATCCCAGCGCCAGCGGTTGTTCACTTGAGGCATTCCAGGCTCCCGTTGGCAAAGGCGCCGATTGTCCGCATAAATTACCTCGTGCAGAAGAGCCGACGGCGATTAATCTTCGTGCGACAATCGCCATTCCCCCGCGAACACCCGCCAGGAGGCAGCCATGCCCTACCGTCCCAACCCGCGCCGCCCGTTGCCAGTCCAGCTCAATGCGTTGCAGCTCAGCGGCAGCATTGCCCTCGGCGTATGGCTGGGGTTCATCGCCATCGCGTTGACCTGCTGGCTCGCCTCGCGCCTGCTGTTCAGCGAGCAACTCGCGCCCGTGGCTGCTGTGGTGGAGCAATTGGCCAAACCGCCGGAAGCGGCGCGCCAGGTGCCGGACATCCCGCCGCAAAGCCCGATATTCCAACAATACGAAGAGAACCTGCGCAAGAATGAGCAGCAGCAACGAATGGATCAGGCCCGCAGCAGCAGCCGCAATCTGTCCAATCCGAAATGCCAGTTCTGGCTGCAACAGGACCAGACCGCGCCGAGCGAAAAAAGCCGCGCCAACGTCCTGCAATTCTGCGACTGATCATGAATAAACACTCTGTCCACCAACTGATTCTCGCCAAGCTGCGCATCGATCTCGACATCGCCGAGCGTGCCGCGCAAACCGCGTACGAAACCGCGACCCACGAAGAAAACATTGCCGAAAACAAGTACGACACCTTGGGCCTGGAAGCTTCTTATCTGGCGGCTGGACAGGCTAAACGGGTGGAAGAAATCAGGCAGTCACTCGCGCTTTGCCAGAACCTGACCCTGCGTCCGTATGACGAACAACGCGGGATCGAAGTGGGCGCCCTGCTGGGTCTGGAAGACGAAAAGGGTCGTGAACAATGGTTGTTCCTGGCCCCCGATGCGGCGGGTTTGAAGGTCGATCTGGTGGGGCAGATGATTACCGTCATCACCCCTCGCTCACCGCTGGGCAAAAGCCTGCTGGGCAAGTTCGAAGGGGACGAGGTGGAGATTCTGGTGGCAGGCGCTCGGCAACAGTTTGCTGTTACCGAGGTTGTTTAAGCAGGATTAATGGACCGGCAATTCGACGCCGTCGAACAGCTCTTCCAGTTCCTGTTTGTTGTGGCACTGAATGGCCTTGGCCATGACTTCACGAGTCAGGTGCGGTGCAAACTTCTCGATGAAGTCGCACATGAAACCACGCAGGAAAGTGCCGCGACGGAAACCGATTTTGGTGATGCTGGATTCGAACAGATCGCTGGCATCGAGCATGACAAGGTCGCTGTCGAGTTTGGCATCGACCGCCATTTTCGCCACGATGCCCACGCCCAGACCCAAGCGCACGTACGTCTTGATGACGTCGGCGTCGGCGGCGGTGAACACCACTTTCGGCGTCAGGCCGCGGTGGCTGAACGCTTCGTCGAGTTTCGAACGACCGGTGAAACCGAACACGTAGGTCACGATCGGGTATTCGGCCAGGGCTTCGAGGGTCAGCTTCGACAACTTGGTCAACGGGTGGCCCTGAGGCACGACCACGCAGCGGTTCCAGCGATAGCACGGCATCATCACCAGGTCACCGAACAGCTCCAGCGCTTCGGTGGCAATGGCAAAATCCACCGTACCGTCAGCCGCCATTTCAGCGATCTGCATCGGTGAACCCTGGTGCATGTGCAGGGCAACGTCCGGGTATTGCTTGATGAAATTGCTGATCACCGGTGGCAACGCGTAACGCGCCTGGGTGTGCGTGGTGGCGATCGACAGGGTGCCTTTCTTCTCGTTGGAGAACTCCTGGGCAATCTGCTTGATGCTTTCAACCTTGCGCAGGATCTCGCCAGCGGTGGTGATGATGCGCTCGCCGGCCGGGGTGACGCGGGTCAGGTGCTTGCCGCTGCGGGCAAATACTTCAACGCCGAGTTCGTCTTCCAGCAGACGGATCTGTTTACTGATGCCCGGTTGCGAGGTGTAAAGGCTTTGGGCGGTAGCGGAAACGTTGAGGTCGTGGTGCGCCACTTCCCAGATGTAGCGCAGTTGTTGAAGCTTCATATGAATCCCTCAAAGCAGGTAGACGCCACGGGCATCAGCGACGGTATATAACTATATTAATGGTTTGAAGAATAAATCTAGAACTTTTTCATCAAACTGCCACTATTCTTGCTTTAGCGATCCCCTTTGCGGCGACGCTCTACCAGCGGCACCAGGTACACCGGCACCGGAGACAGTTGCAACACCCGCGCAGCGGTCCTGCCCAGAGGCGTTTCCGCGCCAGCACGATGGCTATGACTACCTACGATCAACAAATCCACGGAGAGTTTCTGCGCCTGGTCGAGAATCACCTGCGACGGATCGCCCTGCAGCACCCGCACCGCTTGAATCCGCGCCAGGTCCAGTTCCCCTTCATCCCCCAACTCTTCGCGAAAGCTTTCGAGCACCCGCTGCTCGATATTGGCAATCACCGTGTTCAGTCCCTGGCTGTGAAACTCGTTCAAGGCCTGCTCATCGAGGTAGCTCTGAAGTACTGATTCGGCAAACAACCCCATCGGCTCAACCGCATGCACCACATACAGGTCGGCATTGAAGGTTTGCGCCAGTGCCAAGGCATGCTGCATCACCAACGGTGCGTACAGACCGAGGTCAGTGGCATACAGCATCGAACGAATCATATGACCTCCTCGTGCCAATATGGCGGAGATTTGATTCAGCTTAGCAGCGCCGTGGCGAGTACGACGTCTGACGTAACACATTGAACAGTGGGCTTAAACTTTTTGTTCATTGCTTATGCCGTGGGGCACGTGACCAGTGGCAACCACTTCACGGGCCAGTTCGCAATGGCCCGCCTGGTCATCGAAAAACACGTCAGCGGCAAAGGCTTCGAGGAATGCCGACTTGGTCAGGCCGCCAAGAAACAGCGACTCGTCCAGACGAATATCCCACTCACGCAAGGTGCGGATCACCCGTTCGTGGGCCGGTGCCGACCGCGCCGTCACCAGGGCGGTGCGGATCGGACACGCGTCATCGGGGAACTCGCGCTGCAACAGATTGAGGGCGGCGAGGAAGCCTTTGAACGGGCCACCCCGCAGCGGTTCGCGGGCCGATTCGCGCTCGCTGGCCTGAAACGCTTCCAGCCCACCGGACTGATAGACCCGTTCCGACTCGTCGGAAAACAGCACCGCGTCACCGTCAAAGGCAATGCGCAGTTCATCGCTGGCCGCGCGGCTGGCACCGCCCGACAAAATAGTCGCGGCGGCGAAGCCGGCGTCCAAAGCACTGCGCACATCTTCGGCATGGGTCGACAAAAAGAGATCACAGCCGAATGCCTTGAGGTAAGGATAAGGACTGCGCCCACCGACAAACGCCGCCCGGGAAATCGCCAGGCCATAGTGATGGATCGAGTTGAACACCCGCAGGCCGGTGTCGGCGCTGTTGCGCGACACCAGGATCACCTCGACCCGGGCGCGGCCGAGGCGGGTATTCAGGCTCAGGAGTTTTTCCACCAGCGGAAAAGCATCGCCGGGTTCGAGGATCTCGTCCTCGTGTTCAATCTGATATTGCCGGTAGGCCTCGACGCCGCTCGACAGATAGACCTTGTGGCTTTCGCTCAGGTCGAACAGTGCCCGTGAAGAAATCGCCAGCACCAGTTTGTCGTCGATAGTCTTTGCCATGCCCTTCCCCCTCAGGTTGATCGACTCACCTGTTGCGTCGATCGATAAAACTCAAACTGCGATACAAGGCTTCGATTCGTGGCAACTCGCACCCCGCCGCTTGAGCGACCGCCAGCGGCCTCGCATAGATCGCTTGCAGTTCCAGTGGCCGCTTGTGCAGAAAATCGTGGTGCATGCTCGGCCAATAGTCGGGCATTTTTTCAGTCATCATGAACAGATAATCAGCATAACCGGCCGGCATTTCGTGCCCGCAGGCCTTTGCGCCCTGCACCACTTCGGCCATCAATGCCTTGATCAGTTCCCGGCTATCGATGTCGGCCATCAACGGTGCGGTACTCGCCCCGAGCAATACCGACAGCCCGTTGTAGGGGATATTCCAGACCAGTTTCTGCCATCGTGCCTGGTGCAGGTTCGGCATGGCCTGGGAGTCGATGCCGGCTGTACGAAACAACCCCGCGCCCTCATCTACAATCACCATGCGCGCCTGATCGTCGATTGCCGGACCACTGTGATAGCCGATGTTGACCGCACCGAGCGCCTGATGGGTGATCACGCCCGGGCCTTCGCGATGCACGCAGATCAGGCACAGGCCGCCCAGCAAGTGCAGCGAATCGGGAAGCAACTCGCGCAAGCTGTCTTCGACGTCCAGGCCATTCTGCAGCAGCAGGACCTTGGCATTCGGGGCCGCAGCCTGAATGATGGCGGGCGCCAGGTCCGCGTTGCTGGTGGTTTTTGCGCCGACCAGCAACCAGTCGCAGGCGGGCATGTCTTCAGCCGACGAGTAGGCCTGAACCGGATTCAGCGTCAGCGCCCCATGCACGGCACTGTCGAGTTGCAAACCGCGCTCGGCCACCGCGGCGAATTCACTGCGCAACAGGAAGTGCACATCAAAACCGGCACGCGCCAACATCACCCCGTAGAACCCGCCGATCGCGCCGGTTCCGATAATACCGATTGTCGGCTTGGCAACTGCCCCCATCATGGCAACTCCTCTGCAATTCGATTGAGCGCCTGCCCTACGGCCTCATTGAGCCCGATGCCGGTCAGGCGCGACTGTACTGGCCCGAAGAACTCGCCGTCGCGCACCACAAACAGCGCCGGCAAATGAAAAACCTGATAACGCTCGACCAACCCGCCATTGTCCCCGGCATCGATCCAGCACAGCCGGTCGATCGCCAGATCAAGTCTTGGCAATTGCTCTCGTGCAAACCGGCAGGAGGCGCAGCCAACGCTGGTGAAAACCACCAGCGAAACACCGCTTGATGCCAGCAGCCGTTGGTCGGCATCGAAATCAGTCAGATCCCATTCGACCACTATACTGGGGAGAACAATGTCAGATGGCCGACACATGGAGTCCGTGCTCATGGGACGTTTTATTCCTCATCCTGACGATGTGCCTGTTGAATTAACGTTACTCAAACCTGAGTGTATTTCTCGGCAACAGCTGCACACTATCAGCCTGGGCGGCATGGCTTGCAATTACCACCGCGCGTGGCGCCACGGTACGGCGCTTGAAGTTCGCATGCCGACCCTCAATCCCGATTTGCGTTTTCTGGGCTATGTGGCCTGGTGCTTGCGCCGAAAGCGCGGCTATCTGGTGGGCATCGCGTTCGTTGACGAGCAGATGATGTTCAGCGCCCGGATGGGAGAGCAGGTGTGCCAGATCGAACGCTACTGTCGCCAGCATGACTCGCATAATGACCTGCAGGAAACCCAGGCCTTGGCCCTCGAATGGGTCCAGCAGCATGCCGACGAGTTCTCTCACGACACGGTTCGCAGAGCCTTTGCCCAGGCTGTGCTGGATTAGGTGGCGTTCACAATTCGTGAGAATGCCCCCTAAACCGGTGTCTGCCCATTGTCGAGCAGGCGCCTAACGCGCTAAGGTTCGGCTCCCCGACGCGCTTAATTTGCTGTGCTCCGCCGCGCGGGTTCGCTGGCGGCCGGCACCCGTGACCTGACGAGTAAACGATGGCTGATTTACCGATCAACGACCTAAACGTCGCCTCCAACGAGACCCTGATCACTCCCGATCAGCTCAAGCGTGATATCCCTCTGAGCGACGCTGCCCTGCGCACCGTCACCAAGGGTCGCGAAGTCATTCGCAACATTCTTGATGGCACCGACCACCGCCTGTTCGTTGTCATCGGGCCTTGCTCGATCCATGACATCAAGGCGGCCCACGAATACGCCGAGCGCCTGAAGGCGCTTGCCGCCGAAGTGTCCGATACGTTGTATCTGGTCATGCGCGTGTATTTCGAGAAGCCACGCACCACCGTCGGCTGGAAAGGCTTGATCAACGATCCGTACCTGGACGACTCGTTCAAGATTCAGGACGGTCTGCACATCGGTCGCCAATTGCTGCTGGACCTGGCCGAGATGGGCCTGCCCACTGCGACCGAAGCCCTGGACCCGATCTCCCCGCAATACTTGCAGGACCTGATCAGCTGGTCGGCCATCGGCGCTCGCACCACCGAATCCCAGACGCACCGTGAAATGGCTTCCGGCCTGTCCTCGGCCGTCGGCTTCAAGAACGGCACCGATGGCGGCCTGACCGTGGCGATCAACGCCCTGCAGTCAGTGTCGAGCCCGCACCGTTTCCTGGGCATCAACCAGGAAGGTGGCGTATCGATCGTCACCACCAAAGGCAATGCCTACGGTCACGTTGTATTGCGCGGCGGCAACGGCAAGCCGAATTACGATTCGGTCAGCGTCGCGCTCTGCGAGCAAGCGCTGAACAAGGCGAAGATCAAGCCGAACATCATGGTCGATTGCAGCCACGCCAACTCCAACAAGGACCCGGCCCTGCAACCGCTGGTGATGGAAAACGTTGCCAACCAGATCCTCGAAGGCAACAAGTCGATTATCGGCCTGATGGTCGAAAGTCATCTGAACTGGGGCTGCCAGGCCATTCCCAAAGACCTCGCCGACTTGCAATACGGCGTGTCGATCACCGATGCCTGCATCGATTGGTCTGCCACTGAAACCACCTTGCGCAGCATGCACGCCAAGCTCAAGGACGTGCTGCCCAAACGCGATCGCACCTGATCGCCTTTCGCCGCACACAAAAACGCCGGGCTTGCCCCGGCGTTTTTGTGTGCGTTCGTTTTACTGAAAATCACTGACTCAGTTTGGCGGCATGGCGCTGGTGACGTTCCATGTAGCGCTCGACGTAAGAGCACGAAGGAATGACGGTGTAGCCCATTTCCTCAGCGTACTGCAGCGCCTGCTCGGTCAACGCCGCGGCAATGCCACGGCCCCGCAGTGCGTTGGGCACGAAGGTACGATAGATATCCAGGGTCTGTTTCCCCAGATCCATATAGGTCAGGTAGGCACGATGACCGTCCACATTGGTCTCGAACTGATGACCAGCCTGGTCATGGTGGATGGACAACGCCTCGCTCATCACTACTCCTCGCGGGTCTTGAATTCTGACCCCTACCTTACCGATGTTTTTCCGGCGAAGGAACAACTACGCCACCTCGTGCCTGAATGGACACTGAGAAGTGCTGCACCAATCTCGCGCAACCGAGCACGTATCAAATAGTAGGCACCATTGGCAGAAATGCTCAAGGTACGCTCGTCATCGCGCTCAGGTTAACGGGTGCTGCTCTCAGGGTGACGCAGAGGCGGCTCGACCAAAGGTATCCCGGGTCGATAGCCTGAACATTGCCGGATGTTGAGACTTAAGACGAACCCGCCCTCTTAAAGTCACCACCAAGATGGATAAAGATTATGAGAGCCACTGCACAAAATCCGCGCACAAGTATGGACGAATCCATGTAGACAGACTTTAGCCAAGAATGAGAAAAACAGCGACGAGTACCGGAAACTTTTTCCCGGCGGCTCGCTCAGGATCGGGCTTCCCAGCTGCATATTTTTTAAACAATGCAGTTAAAAGTTGCTCGAAAAAGAATCAACGCCTACAATTTTTTATGCTTCTTGCTACACGTCAGTTTACTTACTAGAAGTAATGGGTAGTATGTACGCCGGCCATTTCCTCACTCTGAGGAGACAGCTACTTAATTGAAAGTCCTTGAAGGGGAACACGATGAACAACGTTCTGAAATTCTCTGCTCTGGCTCTGGCCGCAGTTCTGGCTACCGGTTGCAGCAGTGTATCGAAAGAAACCGAAGCACGTCTGACCGCTACTGAAGACGCAGCAGCTCGCTCCCAGGCTCGTGCAGACGAAGCCTACCGTAAAGCTGATGAAGCTCTGGCTGCTGCTCAAAAAGCACAACAGACTGCTGACGAAGCTAACGAGCGTGCTCTGCGCATGCTGGACAAAGCTAGCCGCAAGTAATAGTCCTTCGGGATTGTTATCAAGCCGACCCATTTTTGGGTCGGCTTTTTTATTGCCTGTGGTTTTGCACCGGCCATAAAAAACCCGCCGACGCAGCCTGCATCGGCGGGTTCTGTGCAAGCCTTACTGCAGCGGGTCGAGCGGCGCGCTCGTCACCAGCGGCGCCGAAGTGTTCGGCACGGCGATCTCCACCGGCAGGCCATCTTCAGCGGCCACCACATCACGCACCACGTCCCAGTTCATGCGCAAGTTGTTGGTGATGTCTTCGCGCTTGAGCATCGCGTTGATCACGGCGGTGTGCTTGTCGACCACCGACGGGTTGCCCTTGTCGTCCAGCGGCGTGTGCGCCTCAAGGTAAACCTTGCCACCGCTGACGCCGAACTTGTACGGATCATTGAGAATACGGACCGACGTACCCACCGGCACCATGCCGGCCATCTCCAGCACGTTGTTGTTGAACATGCGGAAGCAGCCGTGGCTGGTGCGCATGCCGATGCCGAACTTCTTGTTCGAGCCGTGGATCAGGTAGCCCGGTGTGCCCAGGGTGAACTTGAACGGCCCCAACGGGTTGTCCGGACCGGCCGGCACCACGTTTGGCAGCGGATCACCGTCAGCAGCGTGTTCGGCCTTGATCGAGGCTGGAGGCGTCCAGGTCGGGTTCGGCGTTTTGGCGATGATGCTGGTGTGGGCGATCGGCGAGCCCCAGCCTTCACGACCGATACCCAGCGGGAAGGTGTACACCACGTTCCGGCCTTTTGGGTAGTAGTAGAGGCGGTATTCAGCCAGGTTGATGACGATGCCTTCACGCGGGCCCGGCGGCAGGATGAAGCGCGTTGGCAGGATGACTTCAGTGCCAGCGCCCGGCAACCACGGATCGACGCCCGGGTTGGCCGCGACCATTTCCAGATAGCCCAGGTCGTAGGTGGTGCCAAGGTCGGCGAAGGTGTCTTCGTACTTGGCCTTGATGACCTGCACCTGACCGATGATGTCTTCACCAGGTGGTGGCAGGGGCAGCTCCAATGCGGCTACCGGACCCGCCACGCAAAGGGCGGCAAGAGACAGGCAGCGGGTGACGGCAGGAAAACGCGGCAACATCCGGAAAGTCCTTCGCATGATCGACAAGGGTATAAAAACGGGATTGTACACCGGCATCCGGAACTTCGGGGAGTTGGCCGATAGCACGCTATCTTTGATGCTTTACAGCTCGAACCGCAACTCAGGCCAGATTGGCGAGGTGCCGCGTTTTTGCGACTCCAGGATGGCCCGGCACAGCGAGCACAGGCGCTGGTCCTGGAACACGCGCCGGTCAACACTCGACCAGCGCGGTTGCGCGGGCAGCAGGCTGCCGCACAAGGTTCGATCAGCCGAGCCGCCCAGTTCCAGCTGACGGGTCACCAGATGTACCCGTACTTCCTGGCAGGCGAACAGATCCAGCTGTTCGTCAGGCTCGATCAGTTGGTAGGCAAAAAGGGACCAGGCGGGACGCGGCATCGGGGGCTCCAAATCGGGGGCGCCACCTTAGCCGAAACACCGCCGCTAGAAAAGCGTCAAAGCAGCGGTTTCAGTGTAGGCCAGACATTTTCCAGCAACTTGTCCTGAGCCCCGGCAGCCGGGTGCAATCCGTCGGCCTGCATCAGGTCTGGATGACCGCCCACACCGTCGAGAAAAAAGGGCACCAGCGGGATCTTTTTTTCCTCGGCCAGTTTGCCGTAGACCTCGGCAAACGCGTCGGTATAGCGCTTGCCATAGTTGGGTGGCAACTGCATGCCCAGCAGCAACACCTTCGCACCGCTCGCTTTGGAGCTGTCGATCATCGATGCAAGGTTTTGTTGCAAATTAGCCGGGGGCATTCCGCGCAGCCCGTCGTTGCCGCCCAACTCAAGGATTACCAGCTCCGGTTTATGCTCTGCAAGCAGCGCAGGCAGGCGCGCCTGGCCTCCGGCACTGGTGTCGCCGCTGATGGAGGCATTGATCACTTTATCGTCGAAACCTTCGCGCTTGAGCCGTTGCTCGAGCAACGAGACCCACCCCAAGCGGGTATCCAGTCCGAAACCGGCGCTGATACTATCGCCAACGATCAGGACAGTACCCGCCGCTGCGTTCTGGGCCATGCACATCAAGGCCAGGCCAGCACTCAAAAACCACACACGCATCGGATTCTCCATGGGCGCAAGCATTCTCACCGCGAAGAACCTCAGCAAAGTGGTTCCCAGCGCGGAAGGTGAACTGACTATCCTGCACGAACTCAGTCTGGAACTGAACAAGGGCGACAGCCTGGCCATCGTTGGCGCCTCCGGTTCCGGCAAATCGACCCTGCTTGGCCTGCTCGCCGGCCTCGACCTGCCGAGCAGCGGCGAAGTCACCCTCGCCGGGCAAGGCCTGAGCAATCTCGATGAGGACCAGCGTGCGCGCATCCGCGCCGAGCACGTTGGTTTTGTGTTCCAGTCATTTCAGTTGCTGGACAGTCTCAATGCGCTGGAAAACGTCATGCTGCCGCTCGAACTCGACGGCCGCAAAGACGCCCGTGAGCGCGCCACCGAGCTGTTGCAACGAGTTGGCCTGGGGCAACGCCTGACCCATTCACCGCGCCAGCTCTCCGGGGGCGAACAGCAACGCGTGGCAATTGCCCGTGCGTTTGCCGCCGAGCCCGATGTGCTGTTCGCCGATGAACCCACCGGCAACCTCGACAGCCACACCGGCGAGCGCATCAGCGATTTGTTATTCGAACTCAACCAGGAGCGCGGCACGACCCTGGTGCTGGTGACCCACGACGAACGCCTGGCACATCGCTGCCGACGTATGATTCGCCTTGAAGCCGGCCTGCTGGTCGCCCCTCTGGAGCCTTGATGGCACGCCTGCCGCTACTGCGCCTGTTCAGTCTTGCCATCCGCCAACTCCTGCGTGATGCCCGCGCCGGGGAGTTGCGCGTATTGTTCTTTGCCTTGGTGGTCGCCGTGGCGGCGAGCACCGCCATCGGTTACTTTGGCGCCCGCCTGAATGGCGCCATGATGTTGCGCGCCACCGAATTCCTGGGCGCGGACTTGCTGCTTGAGGGCAGTTCTCCCGCTCGCCCCGAACAGCTCAAAAGTGGCATGGAACTGGGACTTGAGCACGCTCAAGTGGTGGAGTTCTCCAGCGTCATCGCCACTGACAGCGGCATTCAGCTGTCCAGCATCAAGGCGGCCGACGACATTTATCCGCTGCGTGGCGAACTGAAAAGTGCCCCGGCCCCGTTTGCCCCGGAAGAATCCGGCGGCGGACCAAAACCCGGTGAAGCCTGGGTCGAAGGGCGTCTGCTGACGGCGCTGAACTTGAAGATCGGTGACAGCATCGATGTCGGCATGCGGACCCTGAAACTGACGCGCGTCCTCACTTACGAGCCCGACCGCGCGGGCAATTTCTACAGCCTCACACCTCGAGTGCTGATCAACCTCAGCGACCTTGCCGCCACCGGCGTGGTGCAACCCGGAAGTCGGGTCAGTTACCGCGAACTCTGGCGCGGCACACCCGAGGCGCTGGAAACGTATCGTCAACTGATCAAACCCGGACTGGCCGCCAACCAGCGCATTCAGGATGCCCGCGACGGCAACCGGCAGATCGGCGGCGCCTTGGGCAAGGCCGAGCGTTACTTGAACATGGCCAGTCTGGTCGCGGTGCTGCTGTCCGGTGTGGCCGTGGCGCTGTCGGCGACGCGCTTTGCCACACGCCGATTCGATGCCAGCGCACTGCTGCGTTGTCTGGGTTTATCGCGACGGGACACCATGGTGTTGTTCAGTTTGCAGCTGACGGTACTCGGTCTGCTCGCCAGCGTCAGCGGCGCCCTCCTCGGCTGGCTGGCCCAGCTTGGACTGTTTGCGTTGCTGCATGACCTGTTGCCGACCGACGTACCACCGGGCGGTCTGTTTCCGGCCATTGCCGGGATCGGCACCGGGTTGGTCGCGTTAGCCGGTTTCGCCCTGCCACCGCTGGCGGCGCTTGGTCGGGTACCACCATTGCGCGTGTTGCGTCGAGACATGCTGCCGATTCCTTCAAGCACCTGGATGGTCTACGGCGCAGCGCTGGGTGCCCTCGGCCTGATCATGTGGCGCTTGAGCCTTGATCTGCTGCTGACTTTCGCCCTGCTCGGAGGTGGCGTGATTGCCGCGCTGCTGCTCGGTGGCCTGCTACTTCTACTGCTCCAAAGCCTGCGTCGGATGCTGGCGCGCGCTTCACTGCCTTGGCGCCTGGGGCTGGGCCAGTTGCTGCGTCATCCGCTGGCAGCCGCCGGACAAGCCCTGGCCTTCGGCTTGATCCTGTTGTCGATGACATTGATTGCATTGTTGCGCGGTGAACTGCTGGACACCTGGCAAAACCAATTGCCGAAAAACGCGCCGAATTATTTCGCACTGAATATTCTGCCTGCCGACAAACAAGCCTTCACCGATCGCCTGATCCAGCTTTCAGCCCAATCGGCGCCAATGTACCCGGTGGTGCCGGGACGCCTGATCAGCATCAATGGCGAACCGGTGCAGCAAATCGTCAGCAAGGATTCAGCCGGAGACCGGGCGATCCAGCGCGACCTGAGCCTGACCTGGGCGGCAGACCTGCCGGCCGGCAACAAACTGACCGCAGGCAACTGGTGGAGCGAACAGCCTGCCGATGAGATTCCCGGCGTGTCGGTGGAAGGCAAAGTCGCCGAAAGCCTGAAGCTCAAGCTCGGCGATCACCTGGTGTTCAGTGTCGGCGGGGTCAATCGCGAAGCGAAGGTCACCAGCCTGCGGGACATCAACTGGGACAACTTCCAACCCAACTTCTTCATGATCTTCCAGCCCGGCACCTTGAAGGACTTGCCTGCGACTTACCTGACCAGCTTCTATCTGGCGGCGGGTCACGATCAGCAGATTGTCGACCTGTCGCGCAGCTTCCCGGCGGTGACCATCCTGCAAGTCGAGGCCCTGCTGGAACAACTGCGCAGCATCCTCGCCCAGGTCACCCTGGCGGTGGAGTATGTGCTGTTGTTTGTATTGGCGGCGGGGATGGCGGTGCTGTTCTCCGGCTTGCAGGCGACGCTCGATGAGCGCATTCGTCAAGGCGCACTGCTCAGAGCATTGGGGGCCGAACGACAATTACTGGTCAAGGCGCGGCGGATCGAATTCGGCCTGTTGGGTGCGGTCAGCGGTTTGCTGGCGGCCTTGGGATCGGAACTGGTGAGCCTGGTGCTTTACCGTTACGCCTTCGACCTGCCGTGGCACCCGCATCCGTGGTTATTGGTGCTGCCGCTGATCGGTGCGGTACTGATCGGCGGTGCTGGCGTATTCGGCACACGTCGTGCACTGAATGCCAGCCCCCTGACAGTCTTGCGCGAGGGTTGATAGACTCAAACACTCTCAATCAAAAGAATGTGCCATGAGCCGTTATCGCCCTCCCCGCACCGCCGGCACCGCGCTGATCACCCCCGAAGGTGAAGCGCGGATGCGCGCCGAGTTTCATGAACTCTGGCATGTACGGCGGCCTCAGGTCACGCAATCGGTCAGCGAGGCTGCTGCACAAGGCGATCGCTCCGAGAACGCTGAATACACCTATGGCAAAAAAATGCTGCGCGAAATTGACAGTCGCGTGCGCTTTCTCACCAAGCGGCTTGAAGCGTTGAAGGTGGTCAGCGAGAAGCCCAGCGATCCGAACAAGGTCTACTTCGGCGCCTGGGTGACCATCGAAGACGAAGACGGCAAAGAGTCGCGCTACCGCATCGTCGGCCCCGACGAACTGGACCTCAAACTGGGCTTGATCAGCATCGACTCGCCGCTGGCACGCGCCTTGATCGGCAAGGCGCTGGACGCCGAAGTTCGGGTCCAGACACCGACCGGTGAGCAATGCGTGTATATCGTGGCGATCGAGTACCTGTGAGTCGCTGCGCCCCGACGCTTAGCGGCGGGTAATCAGACCTTGTCGAGCAACGCGTGTCAGTTGCTGGATCACCTCAAAGGCATCCTCGGCGCAGGGCGATTGAATCACCGCCAGATCAAAACTGTCGTTGGCGAAACGAGCCAGTGATTCACCGTCCTCGACAAACTGGATCAGAAACGCGGCAGGTCCGCCGGTGCGACGTGGCCAGCCATCGAGATAACGCAACAGTGTCGGCTGATGATTACCGCCAAGCAGGATTTTTGGATTGCGCTGGGTAAGGTGTGCCGTAATCGGCGCGGGGCGTACAACGGGGCTTAGTGCATTCATCGTGTCGTATCTCTGCCTCAAAAGTCTGCATGGCAGGTGAGAGGCAACACCGAACCAGCGCTTTAGCGGTATTTCGAAGCCTGTTCCAGGCTTCTATCGGCAACTGGATGAGTCACCTGGCGCCCCGCAAGTAGCTGTTTAAATCGGCGCATAAGCAGCATCCTAGAGAAGCTGACCGGACAGTGTCAAGAATGACGCGCAACAAAAAAGGCCCGCGCAATGCGGGCCTTTTCGTTGAGGCAGAGCGGTCAGCCAGCGATGGCGCGGTCCACCGACAGCTTGCCGGCGCCTTCGATCAGTACGGCGATGCTGCCGCCGAGCAGCGCCAGGGCGAACTCATAACCGTTGTTGGACATGAACAGACCGTGGCTGATGTGCACGGTGAAAATGGCGACCAGCGAGAGGAAGGTCAGCCCCAGCGCTGCCGGACGTACCAGCAGACCGATGATCAGTGCCAGGCCGCCGAAGAACTCGGTGCCACCCGACAGAATCGCCATCAGATGACCCGGTGCCAGGCCAAGGCTTTCCATGTATTGCGCGGTACCGGCAATGCCGTAGCCACCGAACATGCCAAACAGTTTTTGTGAACCGTGAGCGGCGAAGATAATGCCGACGAAGACGCGCAAGACGGTCAGGCCGTAGCTGGCGCGGGTGAACATTACCTTGTTGATCAGTGAGCTCATGCTGTGTCATCCATTCATTGTGAGTGTGTGTGGTTGGCCGCTATATTAATCAATAAATGTAATGTTAAAAGCGCAATAATTGCGACATAACAATCAATTTAGTCGATCATTTCCGTAAGGCAAGTTTCTGCCCCTGGGGCTCCAACGACTCCCGCTCACGATCGAACGCCAGGAAATACTTGTTCACGCTATTAACATAGCTGACGGGACCCATTCCCACCTGCTCCATGGCAATTCGTTCGACCTGGAAGAACCACTGATTGGGATTCAAACCGCGGCGCCGGGCCTCGGCGCGCATGCCCTGGACCCTTTCGGGCCCTATGTTGTAGGCCGCCAGCACAAATGCCATGCGCTCGCGCTCATTGAGTTTGGGACTGGCGAAGAACTTGCGGCGAATCATCGCCAGGTATTTGGCCCCCGCCTGCACATTGGCGTCCAGGTCCTGAATGTTATTGACACCCACGCGCTGGGCCGCGGTCGGAGTGATCTGCATCAGCCCGGTGGGACCGCCGCCGCTGCGGGTGCCGGGTTGCAGCGCCGATTCCTTGAAGGCCAGCGCCGCGAGGTTCAGCCAGTCCATGCCTTGAGCGTCTGCGTGCTTTTGCAGCACCGGGCGAAGTTTTTCCAGGCGCTGTCGATCAGCCTTGGCCAATGGATAGTGCACTTGATACAGGCGTCGATAGATTCGCAGGAACGCTGCGTCCTGGTCCGACGGTTTTTTGTAGGTGGTCAGGAATCGGTCGATGCTCGCACGAAGCATCGAGGCGTCGCGGCGGACAAACCAGAACTCTTCGCCGGGGGCACTGATCGACACCTGTTTGTCCACTCGCAGTTTGGGCAGGATCTTGCCCCAGCGTTCGGCTATGGGTTGCTCGACGATCGTCAGGTGAAAGATCCCGCCCTGGACCATCTCCAGCACATCCTCGACGGCAAGACTGGGATCGACCCATTCGACTTTCACCGGTGCCAGTTTGTGCAGCGCAAGCTTTGAATTGATCTGACTGACCACGTCCCCCGCCGCACTGCCTGTGGGCAATGCCAGGGTTTTCCCCGAGAGTTGTTCGACCCGTGTGTAGCGGCGCTCACCCTTGATGCCTACCAGTACCAACGGGATGTTGCTGGCAATCGGCTCGCTGCTGCTGACAGCATGGCCCGGTTGCAAATCGAGCAGCTCTCCCGGCGCGACCAGATCCCCTTCCCCACGCTGCAACGCGCCGAGCAGTTGATCCTTGGACTTGGGGATTATTTTGAGGGTGATTTCCTGACCGTCACGGGCGTGACTATTGAGGTATTGCTCGAACGCACGCAAGCGGTGATATTCGACGCCGATGGCTTGTCCCTGGACTTCGCCGGAGCTGTTGCGGCTCTGGTTGACCAGCACGCGTAATACCCGGCTGCTGCGGATGTCTGCCAGGTCGCGAACCTTGGCCGCCGGCACGGCTTGCAACGGCCCAGCCAGGCGTGCAACCGCCGGCAACGGCAGCAGCAACGAACAGCACAGCAACAGCAGAATCGAGGGACGTGTCATCCACTCTCCGGAAAGAATACTGGGCCGATCTCAAGAAATTTCTTGAAAACGAACGACAGAAACAGAGCGCTTTGAGCGCTGGCAAGACGCGAAAGACTGGCACAGTGATGGCATATTGACCATCACGACGGCCTCGCGGCATCAACAGACAGCTTTAACCCGTTGTAGTTCTTGGCTTTTCTTATAAATCTACAGCTCTGATATGCTTTCCGGCCTTTGGTCCGAGGTAGCACCATGCAACTCATCGATATCGGCGTCAACCTGACCAACCCCAGTTTCGACGACAAGCACCAGGCCGTACTCGATCGCGCGTATGCCGCCGGGGTCTGCCAATTGGTACTGACCGGCACCAGTGTCGAGGGCAGTGAACAGGCGCTGGAACTGTGCCGGCAACTGGATGAAACCGCGCAACGGCTGTTTGCCACCGCGGGTATTCACCCCCATTCGGCCAGCGACTGGAATGCCGACAGCGCTCAGCGTCTGCGCAGTTTGCTCAAGGAGGCCAACATGGTCGCCGTGGGTGAATGCGGGCTGGATTTCAATCGCGATTTCTCACCTCGCCCGCAGCAGGAAAAGGTCCTCGAAGAACACCTGGCGATGGCGGTTGATTTGCAATTGCCCGTGTTCCTCCACGAGCGCGATGCCAGTCAGCGCTTGCTGGAAATGCTGCGTGATTACCGTGATCAATTGCCGGCAGCGGTGGTGCATTGCTTTACCGGCGAAAAGAAAGCGCTGTTCAGTTACCTGGACCTGGATTTGCACATCGGCATCACTGGCTGGATCTGCGACGAACGCCGCGGCACTCACCTGCATCCATTGGTGAAGGAGATCAAGCGCGGGCGCCTGATGCTCGAGAGCGATGCGCCGTATTTGCTGCCGCGCAGCTTGCGCCCCAAGCCAAAGAACGGTCGCAATGAACCGGCATACCTGACCGAAGTGCTGCGCGAGGTGGCGTTGCATCGTGGGGAAACGGAGGAGGACCTGGCCGCTCACACGACTGCCTGCGCACGGGCGTTCTACGGCCTGCCCTCAATCCCCCAGTAACCGCAAATCCCTGTGGGAGCGAGCCTGCTCGCGATAGCGGTGAAACAGTCAATGCTGATATCGACTGATACACCGCTATCGCGAGCAGGCTCGCTCCCACATTTTGATTGGTGGTGACCCTTGATCCACATCAAGTTCTGAATCCCTGCATAGCGGCACAATGCTGGCACCTTGCCAATGCTGTTTCCGCTATCAGAGAAGACCTCCATGGGTGCCTGGCTTAGCAATATCTCGCTGAAATACAAATTCTGGGCGGTCAATGCGGTCGCCTTCTTCACCACCCTCCTGCTGGTGCTGTACGCCGTACAGCTCGAACAACAGGCGCGCAGCCATGCCGCTCAAGCGTCGGCCCAGGCTCAGGCGCGCTTGCTCAATGCGTGGCCTGCGGGGCAACCGCTGCCCAAGGCCGATCATCTGCTGACCTTCAGTCGCAACCAGGCGCCGTTGCTGAACGGACAACCGCTGCCGGAGCTGGCCGATGCCAATGGCTGGGTCGAAATCAATTCAATGCCGCTGCTGGGTGACAACCCGTTGAGCGGTGCCGAGGTATTTACCCGCAATGACGGCCAGCACGTCGCGGTGATTGCCTATGGCCCGAGCCTGAGCCAGGTGTTTGCCGAACGCTTTTCCAACTACGCGGCGGCGGTGTTCATCCTGATGCTGGCCATGCTTGGCGCTTCGCAGCTGCTGATCCGCTTCCTGCTCAGCCAGCTCAATACCTTGAAAGACGTCATGCTCCACGTCGAGAAAACCGGCGACCTGTCGGCGCGCGTGCCGCTGGCGGGCAAGGATGAAGTCGGGCAGATGGCCAACGCGTTCAACGCGATGCAGGCCGGTTACCAGCGCGTGGTCAACACCGTCGCCAGCACCGCCCGGCAACTGGATGTCGGTGCCGCACGACTGGCGTCGAGCATGAACGAGGTGCGCCACGGCATGCTCGGCCAGCAAAGCGAAACCGATCAGGCCGCCACGGCGATCAATGAAATGACCGCCACCGTTTACCATATCGCCCAGCACGCTGGCGCCACCCGCGACCTCTCGCAGAGCGCTGACACCTTGGCCGGTAGTGGCCAGGAAGTGGTCAGTCGGGTGCAGAAATCGATTGCCGGGTTGTCCAGCGGGGTGCAACAGACCGCCGAGATGATCCAGCGACTCGCCGAGGACAGCCAGAAAATCAACGGCGTGGTCAGCGTGATTCACAGCATTGCCGAGCAGACCAATCTGCTGGCGCTCAATGCCGCGATTGAGGCCGCCCGGGCCGGTGAAATGGGGCGTGGCTTTGCCGTTGTCGCCGATGAAGTGCGTAACCTGGCCAAGCGTGTGCAGACTTCCACCGATGAAATCACGCTGATGGTTTCTGCATTGCAAGCCGGGACGCGGGACGCTGTGGACTTCATGCAGGAAAGCTCGCTCAAGGCCGACGATTGCGTCCAGCAGGCTCAGGAAGCCGGTGTAGCGTTGGGGCAAATCACCAGCGCAGTGGCGCAGATGCGCGAAAGCAATACGCAGATTGCCGTGGCGGCCGAGCAGCAAAGTCAGGTCGCGGAAGAGATGAATCGGGCGGTGGTGAGTATTCGCGATGTGACCGAAAACACGGTGCAGCAGACCGTGGATTCGGCGACCACCAGCAATGAGTTGGCGGCGTTGGCGGGGGAACTGAGCAAGGCTATCGGGCAGCTCAAACTTTGAAGTCCTCATCGCGAGCAAGCTCGCTCCCACAGTGAATGTGTGTTGTGCACAAGATCACGGGTAGGAGCGGGCTTGCCCGCGAAGGCATCAGCTCAGTCAACATCAATCTCGACCATGCCCCCTATCACACCGATAGCCAACCTCGATTCGCCGCCCGCCACCGCCCCGCCTATTCTTAAATCATGTGTTCAACATGGATCGAGGATCAGCATCATGGGCAAACGTCACCCCAACCTTCCCGCCTGGCAATGGCGCGCGTACCCCGGCAATCACCAGCACCCGACCAACCTGGTCCTGCACCTGATTGCCGTGCCGCTGTTCATCGTGGCCTTTCTGCTGATTGTTTCCGGCGTGTTCAGTCTGAGCTTCGTCAACATCGCCGTTGGCGTCATCGGTCTGCTCGCCGCGCTGGGTTTGCAACGTCACGGCCACAGCCTGGAGGCGCAAGCCTCCGAGCCGTTCAGTGATCGCAAAGATGCGATATCGCGTTTGCTGGTCGAGCAGTTCCTGACCTTTCCACGGTTCTTCCTGAGCGGTGGCTGGTGGCGCGCCTGGCGTGAGCGCCACCGTCGCCACTGATCAGGCGAATATCGTTACCGTCTGCCGGCTCATGGCGATCAACTGACCGTCCGCGCTCCACAGCTTCGCCGCCGCGTGACCGTAGCCGTCGACGGCATACTCGGTTTCAACCTGGTACTTGCACCAGTCCAGCGTGCTCAACGCCAGCAACGGCTGGACAAATTCGATGGTCCAAGTCAGCGTGCTGCCCATCGCGGGTTTGTTCAGGTGCGGCAACAGCGCCGGTGGCCAGGCGTCTACCAATGCCAGGATATGCGACTCGCTGACCGCCTCTTCCTTCACGTCCCCACGCAAGCGCACCCAACCGCCCATCTCGCGGGACTTGTTGCCGGTGAACGGCATGCCGCCCACAGCCCAACGCATCGCCAGATGCCGCATGAATTCCGGGGTCACGCCCTTGATGTACGGCAGCTCCTGACACTCGTCCCAGTGCTTCATTTCAGGCGCGGGCTCAGCCGCGACCGTGACTTCGGAAGGACGCGAGGCACCGAAGCTGCCCTGGATCAACGTCACCACCTGGCCCTTTTGCATCGCACGACCGAGCACCTGGCTGACGGCTTTGCCCTCGCGCAACACGTCGACTTCAAAACTGACCGGCACTTCGGGTTCGACCGGGCCGACAAAGGTGATCGCCAGCGAACGCACGGGCCGGTCCGCCGGGACCTTTGCGCGCATGGCTTCGTATTGCAACGCGGCTACAAGGCCTCCGAAACTGGCACGGCCCTGCGCCCATTCGGCCGGAATAGACAGTTCCAGCGGCTGACTGCGGACAGCGTCGAGCAGATCGGAAAAACGCATGGGGACCTCAAAGAGTGGAAAAAGAAGATGGGATCTTAACCACCCAGCGGGACCGGCACAGCGCCTGTTCTGGCCAAATTGACTGACAGATAGGCCGTGCCCTCCTGTGGGAGCAAGCCTGCTTGCTCCCACAGGGTAATGAGGTGGTTTCAGGATTTGAAGCAAGTAGCGCTGAGTTTGTCGAGGACGCGGTCGGCACGCTCTTCGGCGTTGGTCATGGTGGTTTTCCAGGCCGCGACGCAGGGCCGCAAATCGGCTTCCTGTTCGGCCCTGGCCAGCCATTGGAAGCAATCATGCCAATCTCCCAATGCCCCCTGCGCCGACTTCAGACGCGGCAACGCCGCCTTCGGCAGGCGATCAAGCTCGGGATAAGCTTCGATGCCATAGCGCACGCGTTTGATCAGAAGTCGCAGGCGATGGCGGTCGTGCGCGGGATCGTGCAGTGCGACGTCGAGCTTTTTCCACTGCTTGGCCAGGCGCTTTTCGATGCGTTTGCGCAAACTCTTGAGTAAGCCCTGGCGCTGTGAAGCCCGCAAAAAACGCGGAAACGCGTCAAGGATCATCAACAAATGCGCCAACTCGGGACTGCCCGCCACCGCCGGGTAGGCCTCCGCCATCTGCACCATGCGCCGTTGCGCGGCCTCGGGTTGATCGTGCTGGAGCAGGTACGCCGCCAGCACTTCGCGATCACGCAACGGCGTGGTCAGCTCGCCCACGCGGGACGCTGCCGCTTCCACCTGCTCGACGCCAGGAAGACCGCCCAACGGCCGCAACAGGCTGCGTAGACGGCGAACCGTGGTGCGCAGGTCGTGCAATGCTTCGGGGTCGGTACGGGCACTCAAGCGCGCCTGACAGGCCAGCAAGCGAACCTCCAGCCCCAGAACCTGTGCAACCAATCGGTCAACCATCGCGGACATCGCTAGCTCCTTGAAATCGAATGGACGCTGACGCCTACATCATGCCTCAACGACCGGCGCGCGACTCGCGAATGTAGAAACGAGCCTTCTCGGCTTTGCTGGCGCAGCCTTCATAGGCTTCAAACTGCTGCTGGGTCTTGGCACCGGTCAGCAGCGACAAGGCTTTGGAGTAACTGACAGTCCCTGCAAAACCTTCAGCCTTGGCCAGGTCCAGCTCATGCCAGGCGGCATCGATCTGACTACCGCAGGTATCGCGGTACGCCGTTTTGCCCGCGCAACCGGCCAGCGCCAGAGCGATCAAGGGCACACATATCCAGGCTTTCATCAATAACACCTCATGTCAGGGGAACAGTCGTGCAGGTAAGACGGTCCGGCGCGTGAAAAGTGCCTTTGATCGCCTCGGGAAACTATAGCGCTCGTGAGAATACCCATGTGCCGCCCAGCAGTGTCGAAAAAACGACACCCTCGGCCGATCGAGCGACCTTGGCGATTGAAGCGCGCCCCTTGATGGGTGCATTGTTGAACCTTGTCAGACGAGGGCGATTCATGAAAAAGCGTGTCGCGCTGGTACTGGGCTCGGGTGGAGCACGGGGTTATGCCCATATCGGGGTCATCGAAGAGATCGAACGGCGGGGTTATGACATCGCCTGCATCGCCGGTTGTTCGATGGGCGCGGTGGTCGGAGGAATCTACGCCGCCGGCAAACTCGACGATTATCGCAACTGGATCGAGAGCCTGGACTACCTAGACGTCCTGCGCCTGGTGGACGTCAGTTTTCGTCTAGGGGCGATTCGCGGGGAAAAGGTCTTCGGGCAGATCCGCAAGATCGTCGGTGAAATCAACATCGAGGACCTGCGCATCCCCTACACGGCGGTGGCCACCGATCTGACCAACCAGCAGGAAATCTGGTTCCAGGAAGGCTGCCTGCACCAGGCCATGCGCGCCTCGGCGGCGATTCCCAGCCTGTTTACGCCAGTGATGCAAGGTAACCGGATGCTGGTTGACGGTGGCATCCTCAACCCTTTGCCGATCGTGCCCGTGGTGTCGAGCCATTGCGACCTGATCATCGCCGTCAACCTCAACTCCACCAACCAGCGCCACTATCAACTGCCGGTGATCCAGCGCCCCGCCGCGTTCAAGACCCGCTTCGACAGCTTGATCAATTCCCTGGGGTCAAAATTACCGTTCCGGCGTAAACAGGCAGAACAATTGCTGCTACTGGAAAAGGAAGCGTTGATGGCAGAAGCGGCCGAGATCAACCCCTGGATCGAATCCGCCGAACCCGAAGCCCAACAACCGGCCGCCGCCCCGGAACGCGACGGCGCGCCGAAGTCTGCCACAGGCTCGTTCATCATCGACAACGTCGGACCGGCGTCCTTGCTGGACCTGATCAACCAGAGTTTCGAGGTAATGCAGACGTCGTTGGCCCAGTACAAGATTGCCGGGTATCCACCGGACATCCTGATCAACGTGCCGAAGCGAGTGTGCCGGTTTTTCGAGTTTTACAAGGCGCCGGAGCTGATCGCGCTGGGGCGCGAAATTGCGCGGGACACGCTGGACCGGTATGAGAACGAGCGCGATTCCTGAGGTTTGATGATCGTTCCCATGCTCTGCGTGGGAATGCCTCAATGGGACGCTCTGCGTCCGCTTCTGGGACGCGGAGCGTCCCGGGCTGCATTCCCACGCAGAGCGTGGGAACGATCATGTATCAAGCAACCGGTACCCAACCCCGGCTTCGGTCACAATAAACCGCGGCTGGGTCGGATCATCCGCCAGTTTCTGCCGCAAATGACCCACCACAATCCGCAAATAATGGCTGTCGTCGGTATGGGTCGGCCCCCAGATATCCTTCAGCAATTGCTGCTGCGTAATCACCCGTCCAGGATGCCGCGCCAGTTGCGCCAGCACCGCGTATTCCTTGCGGGTCAACGCGACCTCGCTGCCGTCGAGCAGCACCCGGCGATACGCCAGGTCCACCGTCAACGGGCCAAACGTCAGCGCCGCCTGCTGAGCCTCGCCGACTGGGGCCTGACGCAACAAGGCGCGCACCCGGGCGAGAAACTCCTGGATGCCAAACGGTTTGGTCACGTAATCGTTGGCACCGCCATCCAGTGCCTGGACTTTCTGCCCTTCGCTGGCGCGCACAGAGAGGACCAGCACCGGCACCGTCGACCATTCGCGAAACTCACGCAGTACTTGCTGGCCGTCCATGTCCGGCAGGCCGAGGTCGAGCACCAACAAGTCGGGTTTGTTCAACGCCGCCTGCGCCAGGCCTTCGCTGCCGGTGCCGGCCTCCAGGACCTTGTAGCCCTGGGAAGCGAGGCTGATGCGCAGGAATTTGCGGATCTGCGGTTCGTCGTCGATGACCAAAATGGTCGCGGTCTGGCTCATGGTTTCGCATCGCAGCATAAAGATGTCCAAAGGGTATCAGGCTTCACTTTCAACGCTCAATTTCAGCGTCTGGCTGATCCTGCAACGGTAAGTGCAGCGTGATGCAAGTGCCTCGCCCTTCGATGCCATCGGCAACGCTGATGCGCCCGCCATGCGCTCCGACCATCCCCTGACAAATCGCCAGCCCCAGCCCGGTGCCCTGCCCGCCCCGATCACCGCGGGCGGCGGTGTAAAACATGTCGAAAATCTTGGCCCGCTCCTCTTGCGGAATCCCCGGCCCTTCATCGCTCACCGAAAAAAACAGCTCGTTGTCATCGACCCCGGCGCGTAATTGCACACGCCCATGGGCCGGGGAAAATCGCGCAGCGTTTTCCAGTACGTTGACCAACGCCTGCTCAATGAGTGCGGCGTGCACAAAGAGCAGCGGCAATTCGTGGGGCACTTCGGTGCTGACCTGCAACGGCGCCAACACCGCACGCAGGCGATTGAGTGAACTGCCGACAATGTCGGCCGGCGACACCCAGTCCCGCGCCAGCTTCAGGGCGCCGTGGCCGAGGCGAGTCATGTCCAGCAGATTTTGAATGTAGCGATCAAGACGTTCAGCCTCATCGCGGGTGCCTTCGAGCAGTTCGCGGCGATCCTCCAGCGGAATCGCTTCGCCGAGGGCCAGCAGGCTGTCGATGCTGCCGCGCATGGAGGTCAGCGGCGTGCGTAAATCGTGGGACACCGACGCCAGCAGTGCACTGCGCAGCTGTTCGGTTTCGCCGTGCAGTCGCGCCGCTTCCAGGTCTTCAGCCAATTGTGCGCGGGCCAGCGCCTGAGCCAGCGGCTGACTCAACGCGGTCAACAAGCGCCGCCGCTGCCCGCTCAGGGTCTGGCCCTCGTTGGCGCACACGCCGAGCAGCGCCAGCGGCCCGTCTTCCACCGACAGCGGCCACCACCACCAACGCCCGAACGGCAGCGTGCCGGTGCCTGCTCCCGCCGGTTGGTCATGTTGCCAGGCCCAATCGGCGGCGGCGCGTTCGGCTTCGGAAAACTCCAGCGGGCCACCGGTTTCGACTTTCCAGCCGCCCTGGCCGTCCCGATTGAGCAGGCATAATTTCAGATCGCTCCAGCCATTCAGGTGCTGGGCAGCAGCGCTGACCACCGCCTGGCGGTCGGTGGCGGCGGTCAGTTTGCGCGACAGGTCGAGCAGTTCGGTGGTCTCTTCCTGGGTGTCGCGCAGCGCCTGCAATTGCCTCCGCTGGCGCGCCGCCAGGTTACCGGTGAGGGCCGCCATCAGCAGGAAGAACAGCAAGGTCAGCACATCTTCTTCGCGCTGGATGCGGAAGGAAAAATTCGGCGGGATGAACAAGAAGTCGTAGGTCAGAAACGACAGCGCCGCACAGGCCAGTGCCGGACCGAGACTGCTGCGCACAGCGACCAGCAACACCGCGGCGAGGAACACCAGCGAGATGTTTGGCAACGGCAAGACACTCGCCACGGCCCAGGCCAATCCACTGGCCAACACCGTCGCCACCACCGCCAGCGCGTAGTCGAACCACACCAGCGACTGCGACGAACGCTGACGCGGCTGATGCGGTTCGTGATCGCTGTCGAGAACGTTGATTTCCAGCCCGCGCGCATCGCGCAGCAAGCGTGACGCCAACCCGCCGCCGAACAAGCGACGACGCAGACGCGGGCGGGACTGGCCAACCAGCACCAGACTGGCGCGGCGTTCGGCGGCGTGCTGGATCAGCGTCTTGGCGACCTCGCCGGCGCGCAGCAACACCACTTCGCCGCCCAGGCGCTCGGCCAACTGCTGGGCACTTTGCAGGCGCAAGCGCGATTGCTCGTCACGCACGCTGCCGTTGTCGACATGCACCAGGCTCCACGGCAGGTGTCGACGCTGGGCCACGCGGCTGGCGTGACGGACCAGGCGCTCGGCCTGGGCATCGCCATCGACGCCCACCAACAAGCGACCGCGCACCGCCGGCGCGTCCTGACCGAGTTGGCGATAACCCTGGGCCAGGTCATCGTCGACCTGGGCGGCGGCGGTTTGCATTGCCAGTTCGCGCAGGGCGGTGAGGTTGGTCTGGGTGAAGAAGGCATCGATGGCCGCCCGCGCCTGCTCCGGCACATAGACTTTACCGTCGCGCAAACGCTCGAGCAGTTCGCGCGGCGGCAGGTCGATCAGCAGCAGTTCGTAGGCTTCCTGCAGCACCCAGTCCGGCAGGGTTTCACGAACCTGCACGCCGGTGATGCCGCGCACTTGATCGTTGAGGCTTTCCAGGTGCTGGACGTTGACCGTGGTGAACACGTCGATGCCGGCGGCAAGCAGTTCCTGAATGTCTTGCCAGCGTTTGGTGTGACGGCTGCCGGGAGCATTGGTGTGGGCCAGTTCGTCCACCAGCACCAGTTTCGGCTTGGCCGCGAGCAGTCCGTCGAGGTCCATTTCTTCGAGCATCACGCCACGGTATTCCGAGCGTACCAAGGGCTGTTGCGGCAAACCGCCAAGCAGCGCCTCAGTCTCGGCGCGACCGTGGGTCTCGACCACACCGGCGATGACTTTTACGCCCTGGCGCATCTGCGCATGGGCCGCTTGCAGCATGGCGTAGGTCTTGCCAACGCCGGGCGCGGCGCCAAGGAAAACCTTGAGCCGGCCACGACCATCGCGGGGCAGATCTGCTAACAACGCATCGGCGCGGCCGGAGTCACTCATGCTTGAAGCTCTCTCTCATTCTGATGTTGATGCAGCGACTGTCGGGGCCTCTTCGCGGGCAAGCCCGCTCCCACAGGGAGTCCAGGGTGGTCACACATCTTGTATCCACCATCACCTCCTGTGGGAGCGGACTTGCCCGCGATTGGCGGCACCACAGATTTACAGTTTTTCCAGCGCCATGTTCAACGCCAACACATTCACCACGGGCGGACCAACGAGCGGCTGCTCGATGTGCGCATCCAGCAATTGCTGAAGCGTCGTCACTGGAAGATTACGCGCCGCCGCGACACGCGCCAGTTGATAGGCAATCGCCGCCGGAGGCAAGTGGGGATCGAGGCCGCTGCCGGAGGTGGTCAGCATTGCCAATGGCACCGGACCCTGGCCTGGTACCAGCAGTTTATTGGCATCGTCGATCACCCGAGTGGCCAGGGCCGGGTTGCTCGGCGAAAGGTTGCTCGCGCTGCTCGACACCGTGGCAAAGGCACCGGCCGATGGCCGTGGATGGAACCAGGCGTCACCGACAAAATCCTGGGCGATCAGTGACGAGCCGCGGACTTTGCCGTCGGCGTCGCGCACCAGGCTGCCATTGGCCTGATCCGGGAAGGCGATCTGGGCGACACCGGTGACGACCAATGGGTAGGCGACGCCGGTAATCAGGGTCATCAGGACCAGCAGGCTCAAGGCCGGACGTATCATTGTGGACATTTCAAACTCCTCGAATTCAAAAAAACAAGTGCCGCGTTCATTCTGGTGGACCGTGTCGAGTCCTTCGCGAGCAAGCCCGCTCCCACATTTGAAATGCATTCCCCTGTGGGAGCGGGCTTGCTCGCGAAGGCGGCGCGTCTGACACACCGCCATTCGGGGTCAAACCAGATGCAACGCCGTCAACAGCATGTCGATAGCCTTGATGCCCACGAACGGCACCAGAATCCCGCCCAGGCCATAGATCAGCAGATTGCGTCGCAACAGCGCCGCCGCACTTGCCGCCTGCACCCGCACGCCACGCAGCGCCAGTGGAATCAGGACCACAATGATCAAGGCGTTGAACACAATGGCCGACAGGATCGCGCTCTGCGGACTGGTCAGATGCATGACGTTCAACACGCCCAGTTGCGGGTAGATCGAGGCGAACAGCGCCGGCAGGATCGCGAAGTATTTGGCCACGTCGTTGGCGATGGAAAAGGTCGTCAGCGCACCGCGGGTCACCAGCAATTCCTTGCCGATCTGCACCACGTCCAGCAGCTTGGTCGGATCGCTGTCGAGGTCGACCATGTTCGCCGCCTCGCGTGCCGCCTGGGTCCCGTCGTTCATTGCCATGCCCACGTCCGCCTGGGCCAGGGCCGGTGCGTCGTTGGCGCCGTCGCCGCACATGGCGACCAGGCGACCGTCGTTCTGTTCATGACGAATGCGCGCCAGTTTTTTCTCCGGCGTGGCTTCGGCCAGCACGTCATCGACGCCCGCTTCGGCGGCAATCGCTGCGGCAGTCAGCGGGTTGTCGCCGGTGACCATGACCGTGCGAATCCCCAGTTTGCGCAGCTCGGCGAAACGCTCGCGAATGCCGGGTTTGACCACGTCCTTGAGGTGGATCGCACCGAGCAGTTTGCCCTCGGCGCAGACCAGCAACGGTGTGCCACCGCTCTGCGCAATCTTGTCGATTTCCCGGGACAGAGCCGGTGCCAGATCGGCGCGTTTCAGGCCGACGAAAGCCAGCAGCGAATCCACCGCGCCTTTGCGGTAAACGCGGCCTTGATAGTCGACGCCGGACAAGCGGGTTTCAGCGCTGAACGGCACAGCGGTCAACACCTCGGCGGACGGCTCAGGTTGCGGGTGAATCCCGCGCAGGTATTCGACGATGGACTTGCCTTCAGCGGTGTCGTCGGCCAGCGAAGCGAACAACGCACCTTCGGCCAGCTCCTTCGCCGTCACGCCGGGCGCGGCATAAACAGCGGTGCAGCGACGGTTACCGAAGGTGATGGTGCCGGTCTTGTCCAGCAGCAGGACGTGCACGTCCCCCGCCGCTTCCACGGCGCGACCGGACTTGGCGATCACGTTCAGGCGCACCAGACGGTCCATCCCGGCAATACCGATGGCGGACAACAAGCCGCCAATGGTGGTCGGAATCAGCGTGACCAATAACGCTACCAGGAACACCAGCGGCAGGCTGCCGTTGGCGAAGTGGGCGAACGGTTGCAGGGTCACGACCACCAGCAGGAAGATTAGCGTGAGGCCGATCAGCAGGATGTCGAGCGCCACTTCGTTAGGGGTTTTCTGCCGTTTGGCGCCTTCGACCAGGGCGATCATGCGGTCCAGTGTCGACTCGCCCGGGTTGGCGGTGATGCGCACCAGCAGCCAGTCAGAGACCAGACGGGTGTTGCCGGTGACGGCCGAACGGTCGCCCCCGGATTCGCGAATCACCGGTGCGGATTCGCCTGTGATCGCCGCTTCGTTGACGGCGGCAATACCTTCAATGACTTCGCCGTCACCCGGAATCATTTCCCCGGCTTCGACGCGCACCACATCGCCTTTGCGCAGGCTGGTGGCGGGCACCACCTGGAACACGCCGTTGCTGGTTTTGCGGCGGGCGCTCAGGCCTTCACTGCCAGCCTTGAGGCTGTCGGCGCGGGCCTTGCCGCGACCTTCGGCCAACGCTTCGGCGAAGTTGGCGAACAGCACGGTGAACCACAGCCACAACGCGATTTGCGCAGCGACGAAGGTCGGCACGGCGCTGTCGGGAATGAAGCACAGCACGGTGGTCAGGATCGCGGTCAGTTCGACCACCAGCATCACCGGCGCACGCTGCAACTGCCGAGGGTCGAGCTTGACGAAGGCTTGCACCAGCGCAGGACGCCACAGGGCCGAGATCGCGGTTTTGGGTTGTTCCGGCGTCTTGACGGTGGCGGTTTTGGTTACGGGCATATTCATCATCTAGTCCTCAGAATCCCATGCTCAGATGTTCAGCAATCGGACCCAACGCCAATGTGGGCAGGAAGGTCAAACCACCCACCAGCAAAATGGTCACGGTCAACAAAGTCACGAACAGCGGGCCATGGGTCGGGAAGCTGTTCTGGCCGATTGGCGCGGTCTTCTTCATCGCCAGGCTGCCGGCCAACGCCAGTACCGGGAGGATGTAACCGAAGCGACCGATCAACATGCCAAGACCCAGCATCAGGTTGTGGAACGCGGTGTTGGCACCAAAGCCGCCGAACGCCGAGCCGTTGTTGGCGCTGGCCGAGGTGTAGGCGTAGAGCAACTGACTGAAACCGTGTGCGCCGGGGTTACTCACCGCCGCGACCGGACCGGGCAGGCTCGCGGCAATCGCGCCCAGCACCAGCACGCCGACTGGCATTACCAGCAAGGTCACCACCAGCAGTTGCACTTCCCTGGCCTGGAGTTTCTTGCCGAGGTATTCCGGGGTGCGGCCGATCATCAGGCCGGCGAGAAACACGGCGATCAGCACGTTGAGCAACATGCCGTAGAGCCCGGCACCGACGCCGCCGAAGATCACTTCGCCGACCATCATGTTGACCATCGCGACCATGCCGGTCAGCGGGTTGAGGCTGTCGTGCATGGCGTTGACCGAGCCGTTCGACGCCGCCGTGGTCGTCACCGACCACAGCACGGTGGCGGTGGTGCCGAAGCGCGCTTCCTTGCCTTCCAGCGGCGCGGTCTGTTCGACGGCGACGTTGTTCAGGGTCGGGTTCGGCTGATATTCAGCCCACAGCGACGTGGCACCGCCGATCAGGAACAGCGCCAGCATGCAGGCGATGATCGCGCGGCTCTGACGCAGGTCTTTCACGTAATGACCGAAGGTGAACACCAGGGCCACCGGGATCAGGATGATCGAGGCCAGTTCGAACAGGTTGCTCCACGCCGTCGGGTTCTCGAACGGGTGCGCCGAGTTGACGCCGAAGAAGCCACCGCCATTGGTGCCCAATTGCTTGATCGCAATCTGGCTGGCGGCCGGGCCGAGCGGGATGACTTGGTCGACACCTTGCATCGTCACGGCATTCACATACTGCGCGAAGGTCTGCGGTACGCCCTGCCAGACCAGGTACAACGCCAGCAGCAGGCACAGCGGCAGCAAGCCATAAAGGGTGGCGCGGGTCATGTCGACCCAGAAGTTACCCAGGGTCTTGGTCGACTTGCGACCGATCCCGCGACACAGCGCGACCAATACCGCCAGGCCAGTGGCGGCGCTGACGAAGTTCTGCACGGTGAGGCCGACCATCTGGCTCAGGTAGCTCAGCGACGCTTCACCGCTGTAGGCCTGCCAGTTGGTGTTAGTCATGAAGCTGACGGCGGTGTTGAACGCCAGTGTCCACTCCTGCCCCGGCAAGTTCTGCGGATTCAGTGGCAAGTGGTCCTGGAACAGCAGGATCACGAACAACAGCAAGAAGCCTGCGAGGTTGAAGGCGAGCAAGGCCAAGGTGTACTTCTGCCAGCTCTGTTCGGCCTGCGGATCGACGCCGGCCACCCGATAACAACCGCGCTCGACAGGTCCCAGGATGGGCGACAGCCAAGTGCGCTGACCTTCCATGACCTTGTAGTAGAACCGCCCCAGAAACGGTGCCGGGATCAGCACCAGGGCGAAGAAGGCGAGGATCAGCCAATAGTCATAACTGTGCATAGCCGCTCCTAGTTCCGGTCCGCGCGCAACAGCGCAACCAACAGATAAATGAACAGCCCCACTGCCAATAGCAGTGACACCCCGTCCAGAACGCTCATGGAAGTTCTCCGTGTTACGGCGTATTGCCGCGTGTGGAGTCATTGTCGGCAGGGAGGCTGTAAAGGAACGAGACCAAGGGGGTTGGCTGGGCATAAAGAAAGCGTAAAGAGTGGGTTTATGCCTTCATTACAGCGTTGTTTGGGCGGGCCTCATCGCGAGCAAGCTCGCTCCCACAGGTGAACGGTGTACGCACATCACTGTGGGAGCGAGCTTGCTCGCGATGGCGGCACAACTGACAACCCTGCCCTCAACTGGCGCACAAAAATGTGCACATCCAGCGTCGAAAATCCCCGATACGACACCTTTTTGCGCTTTACGACTGCTATCTGAATACTGGCACGCCCGCTGCAAACGCTCCCTCCCGACGCTTTCCAAACCGTTCAGGGAGCAAACGCATGAACACACAACTCAAACCCACACTCGGCACATTGCACTTGTGGGGCATCGCCGTCGGGCTGGTGATTTCCGGTGAATACTTCGGTTGGAGTTACGGCTGGGGCGTGGCCGGGACACTGGGTTTTCTGGTGACCTCGTTTATGGTCGCGACGATGTACACCTGCTTCATCTTCAGTTTCACCGAATTGACCACCGCGATTCCTCACGCGGGCGGTCCCTTTGCCTACAGCCGCCGAGCCTTTGGCGAAAAAGGCGGATTGATAGCCGGGCTGGCGACCCTGATCGAATTCGTCTTCGCGCCGCCGGCGATTGCCTTGGCCATCGGTGCTTACCTTAATGTGCAATTCCCGGCCCTCGACCCAAAACACGCAGCGGTCGGCGCTTACATCGTGTTCATGGGATTGAACATTCTGGGGGTGAAACTGGCGGCAACCTTCGAATTGGTGGTCTGCGTACTGGCCGTCGCCGAGTTACTGGTGTTCATGGGAGTGGTCGCTCCGGCGTTCAGCTTCAGCAACTTCGCACTCAATGGCTGGGCCGGTTCCGACATGTTCGGGGCGCCGGCAATTGCCGGGATGTTCGCGGCGATTCCGTTTGCCATCTGGTTCTTCCTGGCAATCGAAGGCGCAGCGATGGCCGCCGAAGAAGCCAAGGACCCCAAGCACACGATTCCAAAGGCCTACATCAGCGGTATTCTGACCTTGGTGTTACTGGCGATGGGCGTGATGTTCTTTGCTGGTGGCGTCGGTGACTGGCGCACCCTGTCAAACATCAACGACCCGCTGCCACAAGCCATGAAAACCGTGGTCGGCGACAGTTCGGGCTGGTTGCACATGCTGGTCTGGATCGGCCTGTTCGGCCTGGTGGCGAGTTTCCACGGGATCATCCTGGGCTACTCGCGGCAGTTCTTCGCCCTCGCCCGAGCCGGTTACCTGCCGACGTCCCTGGCCAAACTTTCGCGCTTCCAGACGCCGCACCGGGCGATCATCGCCGGCGGTGTGATTGGTATTGCGGCGATCTACAGCGACGGCTTGATCAACCTCGGCGGCATGACCCTGACGGCGGCGATGATCACCATGGCCGTGTTCGGCGCCATCGTGATGTACATCATGAGCATGCTCAGCCTGTTCAAGTTGCGTAAAACCGAACCGAACCTGGAACGCACTTTCCGCGCGCCGTGCTATCCGTTGGTGCCGATGATTGCGCTGGTCCTGGCCGTGGTGTGCCTGGTGGCGATGGCGTGGTTCAACGCATTGATCGGGGTGATTTTCCTCGGTTTCATGGCGGCGGGTTTCGTGTACTTCATGCTCACCGCGCAACTGCGCGCCGATGCGCCAGCGGACGCCATGCTGACCGGGCTATAAACAGCTCACAGGCTGCACTCATATCAGGCATAGAATGGAACCACTGCGATTGCCCATCGCTCAAAGTGGTATGCACGATCGGTTGGCGAAATCCGCCCACTGTCCTGCCCTCAAGGAGAGCCCTATGCCCTGGTATGCCTGGTTGATTCTGGTCGTTGCAATCGGCTCGATCGTTGGCGGTTTGATGATGTTGCGCGACACCGCCACCAAGGTCGATCTGACCGAAGAGCAACGTAAACGTGTCGCGGAACGAAACGCACAAGCGGACGCCAAGGATGCGCAGGACCGCTGAACAAAAACCCTGTCGCTCTTAATGAACGACAGGGTTTTGCGTGGCTACTTTTCCCAATCTGCCTTGGCGATGTGCAAGCCGTGCATGCCTTTGTAGGCCGCACGCTCAGGCTGGCTCCAGCCCTCGAGCAAAGATTCCTCCAACCGATAAATCTCCACCCCCAGCGGGCGACAGACGCTCAGCGGATCCTGCGCATCGGGCCCCCACATGGCCAGCGACAGGTCACCGCCCGGGCAGGTTGAAAGCGCGCACAGCAAGTCGATCTCGGCAAAGAACTCCAGGTAATCACCCTTCTGCGCCGGACAGGCTTTCATGAAGTACATGTCGTCGTGGTTCAGGCCCGTGCACTGGAAAATGTTCAGCACGTCATGCACGTCAAATTCGGTCAAGCCATGGGGCAACACGGCGCGAGTCAGGTTGGAATGGCAGTGATGATGGAAGTCCTCGCCGGTAAGCATTTTATTCACGTAGGGGTCGCAGCGCGTGCCGAGCAAATCGTGCAAACGACCGCCATGTTCATCGATGCCGTACCCGGCCAGGCTGTCGTCGGTAATCGTCACCAGCGGCCGTAAGAACGGCAGGTTCGACCAGAGCCGGTCATGGGTGCTGACGTGCGCGCCTTGCAACTGCCGGGTCCGCGCCGCCCACAGACGCTCGCGCGGATCGTTGGCATTCCAGACATTGAAGTCGCCCACTTGCGGGCCGACCGGCGTGGTCACCCGAAACACGTGCCCGGCCGGCACGTTCCAGGCACGGCCAGTACGGATCGGCACTTCGAACTGCTCGATCAACGTGCGCCCTTCCTTCGCATCGCGGATCCGTTCGTAGAAGGCGGTGTCCACCTGCAAGGCCGAGCCTTTGCTGACTTGATAGGCCGCCGGATAGTCTTTGTACATGGCACGAATCCTCGATCAGTGATGGGAAGGAGCAAGCATTTGCAACAGGAGGTGTTCGGAATCGTCGAGATAAAGGCTCATGGCCTCTTGCGCCGCGAGCTTTTCACCCTCGGCCAGCAGGTCATGGATCTGCCGATCTCGAGCCAGCCAGGGCGCCTGGAACCGTGACTCATCCGGCGCGGAGCAAAACACCAGGCGCAGTTGCGCAACGATGTTGGTGAAAAACTCATCGAACAACGGACTGCGCAGCAAACCGACAATGTGTTGATGGAAGGCCAGGCTGTGGGTGCCGACGGCGCGCCAGTCCTCACGCTCGCGGGCCAGTTCGGTGGCTTCCAGGGCCTGGAGCATGCGATCGGACTGATAGCTGCGCAGCGGCAGACTGGTATTGATGGCTTGCAGCTCGAGGGTGCGACGCACGTTGAACAAATCCCGCACGTCATCGACGCCCAGCCTGCGAACCATAACGCCCTTGTTACGCACGTAACGGGTCAGGCCTTCCTGCCCCAAGCGATGCAATGCCTCGCGAATCGTGTTGCGAGAGGCGTTGTAAGAGGACACCAGATCGTTCTCCACCAACGCCATGCCAGGCAGTAAACGGCCGCCAATAATATCGGCGCGTAACTCCAATGTGATGTGATCGGCCAGCGACATACCACTGTTCATATTCATCGCCTCAGGATTGTTCAACAATCGTCAGCTAATGAGTAATCACTATTCGTGCCACCACTGGAGACGCCCTTCGACCAAGATCGACGCATCTGCATGCTTTTTAGAAGTAGAAGTACAGTCACCATCCCATTTCCATTGGTTAAGATGGCGCATTGTTGCGGAGATACACGATGCGTTACTCGCAGGACCATAAAGCCCAGACACACCAACGCATAATCAAAGAAGCTTCAGAACGATTTCGCCGTGACGGTATCGGCGCGACCGGCCTGCAACCGCTGATGAAAGCATTGGGATTGACCCACGGCGGCTTTTACTCGCATTTCAAGTCCAAGGACGAGTTGGTGGAAAAAGCCCTGCAGGCCGCAGGTGAACAGTGCGACGTCATCTGCGCCGAGCTGTTCGCTCAGGAACGCCCGCTGGAAACGTTCATCGACACCTACTTGTCACAATGGCACCAGACTTCACCCCATGAGGGTTGCCCGCTGCCGACCATGTCGTCGGAACTGGGATTGCGCGGACAACCGAGCCCGACTTCCGACGCAGTGCTCCATGCAAGGCTTGAACAAGTACAAGGCGCGCTTGAAGGTGAAGATGCCGCTGATCGCAGCATCTTCATCATGTCCGCCCTGGTCGGGGCGCTGCTGTTGTCGCGCAGTGTCGAGAGCCCGGAACTGGCCCAACGGATTCTCGACGTGACCGGCACTTTTCTCAAACAGCCTCTGGCTTAACCCTCCCAGCGCTTGAACAGCACGCTGGCGTTCACACCGCCAAAGCCGAATCCGTTGGACAATGCATACTCGATGGCCATCGGCCGTGCCTGACCGTGGACGATGTCCACGCCTTGCGCTGCCGGGTCCGGGTTTTCGAAGTTGAGCGTCGGCGGAACGATCTGATCGCGGATCGCCAACAGGGTGAAAATCGCCTCGATCCCGCCTGCCGCGCCAAGCAAATGGCCGGTCGCCGACTTGGTCGAGGTCACTGCGATCTTATTGTCCGAACCAAACAACGACTTGATCGCCGCCAACTCTCCAAGATCGCCTACCGGGGTGGAGGTGGCGTGAGCGTTGAGATGCTGCACCTGTGCAGCCGAAATGCCTGCCTGGGCCAACGCCAACGACATTGCCCGACGCGCACCGCTGCCGTCTTCAGGGCCAGCGG
The DNA here is from genome assembly GCF_949767865.1 of Pseudomonas sp. IT-P294. Lineage (NCBI taxonomy): Bacteria > Pseudomonadati > Pseudomonadota > Gammaproteobacteria > Pseudomonadales > Pseudomonadaceae > Pseudomonas > Pseudomonas sp. IT-P294. Next base: position 122,755 of record NZ_CATKQW010000055.1, read on the forward strand.
TCAGGTGAAAGGCATCCGCAGTGGTGCCGTAACCGACCAGTTCGGCCAAAGGTTGAGCACCGCGAGCCAGCGCATGTTCCAGTGATTCGATCACCAGAAGTCCTGAGCCCTCGCCCATCACAAAGCCATCACGGCCACTGTCGAACGGCCTTGAGGCGCGCTCCGGGGTGTCGTTGTAACCGCTGGACAACGCACGAGCCGCGGCAAACCCGGCAAGACTGACGCGATCGATCGCGGCCTCCGCGCCACCGCACACGGCGATGTCCGCCTCACCACACCGGATCAGCCGCGCCGCGTCACCAATCGCCTGGACCCCGGCCGCACACGCCGTCACCGGAGCACCCAACGGGCCCTTGAATCCATGCTGGATCGACACATGGCCGGCCGCCAGGTTGACCAGAAATGAGGGAATGGTGAACGGCGACAGACGTCGCGGACCACGGCTGTCTGTGGTTCGAACCGCATCGGCAATCGCACCGAAACCACCGACGCCCGAGCCGATGATCGTGGCCGTGCGCTCCTGGGCGTTGGCATCCTGGGCTTGCCAGCCGGCTTGCTCCAACGCCTGGCGCGCAGCTTCCATGGCAAACAGGATGAAGCGGTCCATCTTCTTCTGCTCTTTGGGCGGCGTCGCACGATCCGGGTCGAAACCCGCTTCGGGATCCTCCGCCAACGTCTGCACAGCGCCACCGACCTTGGCCGGCAGATCAGCGACCACCTCCTCAGGCAACTGACGCAACCCGGAGCGCCCCGCCAACAGACGCTCCCACACGGCCTCAACGCTGCTACCCAGCGGAGAAACCAGCCCCATGCCTGTTACCACTACTCGACGATCACTCATACCGCAATTACCTCAAACCGATTGAAGGCGCCTTACTTATAGCGCGCGGCGGCCGTACTTTTGGAAAGATTAGGCGCCATGACAAGACGCGCCGCCACAAAGGCATCCCATTCGGACGCATCCGGCAACGAAGGAATGGTGATCAGCTCACCCTGATCCAGACCGGACAACGCCGCGTCTACCATTTCCCCCGCCTCCATGACCATCTCCGCCGGAATCTGTGTTGCATCGATACCGGAACGCTCCCAGATCTCGGTGCGTGTTACGCCCGGCAACACCGCCTGGACTTTGACCCCGGTGCCTTCCAGCTCCGCGTTCAACGACTGGGTCAGGCTCAACACATAAGCCTTGCTGGCGCTGTAAGTCGCGTTGAATCGCTCGGGGAACAACGCCACCACCGAGGCGATATTGATGATCGAGCCGCGCCCAGCCTTGGCAAAACTGGCGGCGGCTGCCGATGCCAGGCGAGTGACCGTTGTAACGTTAAGCTGGATCAGCCGTTCCAGTTGCTCCATGTCTGCGTTTGCCAACAAACCATCGGCAGCTACGCCCGCGTTGTTGAGCAACAGGCTGATACTCGAATCACTGCGAAGCCGTTGCTCCACCTTCAGCACATCATCCCGTTGTGTGAGATCTGCCTTGAGCACCTCCACCTTAATGCCATGCTCGGCGCGCAACGTGCTCGCCGCAGCTTCCAGCCGCTGCACGTCACGAGCAACCAGCAACAAATCAAAACCACGAGCCGCCAAACGCTCAGCGTAAATTGCACCGATACCGGAGGATGCTCCGGTGACGAGGGCTGTACCTTGAGTCTGGAGAGTGTTCATGAGCGAGCTCCTGAGGATGCGATAGAGAGATGAGCGCCTGGGCGCATCGGCAAATAGGAGAATTATTATAGGCATAATCTTAAGGCAATATGATAGTCGTAATTTTTCTGACTCCGATGAAAGGCACACCACCTCGCTTAACGCCACAATGCAAAAAGGCCGGTCAATGACCGGCCTCTTAGCGTTGATCTTGAAGCTTAGTTCACTTCCAGCTTCTCGCGATTCTTATCCAGGATCGCTTTACCGATGCCTTTCACTTCCAGCAATTCGTCTACGGACGAAAATGGACCATTACTGTCACGATAAGCAACAATCGCCTTGGCCTTGGCTTCTCCGATACCGGACAGCTCCCGCTGCAGGGTGGGTGCATCAGCGCCATTAAGATCGACTTTTCCAGTCTGCGCTTTAGGGGAAACTTCCTGCACCAAAGGTGCATTGCCTGTCTCAGGCTTCACCGCAGGCGCGGCTATTGCAGCAATAGAGGCGCTGGTGAGCAGGGCAAAAACCAGGGTGTAGAAATAGCCAGTACGCATAAATGAAGCTCCATGACATCGATTGAGAAAGCAGCTTTTCCGAAGCTGCCTCCCAAACTTAGGCGATGTCTGGAGCCTGTCAAAAATGTGTCAGTTACAGGATGTGAAACGATCAGGGCTCGAGGCGGCGCTGCTGGTTGATCCAGTCGAGGGGCCGCATGGCAGGCTCGACCGAATGACTATCAACCGGCAATCCAGGACAACTCCCGGCCGAACGTCTTCATGCTATTCCAGCTTTCGACTTTGGCGTCGGCCGCAAAATGAGGTGCTGGCTCCGAAAAGAATCGGGAGCACATCATCGGGGATTAGTTAAGTGCTTTTATACCCACTACAGGATTAAACGCCGAATCGGTATCAGCGCCATTCGATACAGACCTGACTTTATTTTTTGGCTTGAATTTCAGAACCCTTTTCTCTATCAAATGCCAAGAGGCGTATCCTAAAACCAGCGTAATGACCACTGTAACAACAAGGTAGGTTGAATAGGCAATGTCAGGGAATTTTAGCAAAACAAACTGCTGAACCGGAAAAGCATAGATATAAACTCCGTAAGAGCAGTCACCCACTTTATTAACCAAACTCCCCAACCAACTTCTGGAAAGTCCATATGCCAAGACGACATACGGCAACGTAAGCCATAACAGGGCTTTCGAAAACGATAAATACGGTGCCAGAAGAAGGGTAATCATCACCATGACAGCTACGCCGGAGAGACTGAACCACCGTTCGAGCCCCCACTTCGCATAACATGCCCCAATCATGAAATAGATGCCTATCAACGGAATGTTTCTTACATCAGTACCGTGAACCACCAGCAAAGGCGCATCTCGCCAGCACCAAAAAACCACAATCAACGCAAACAATGCTGCAGTAATTATGTATACAAGACGACCGCCATTGAATAGAAGCCCAAGCACCACCACGACCAAATACATGAAAAATTCAATAGGCAAACTCCATAGAGGACCATTGATCACATTGGCAATTCTGGAATGTTCCAGCACGCCCGGCAAATAAAATACCGGACTTAAAATTATATTTTTCAAGTACATAATAAATGCCAGATCCGAAAAATACTGCTTGACTGTCAACGTCGAAAAAATGGGACCAAGCAGAAACGAAGTTAGCACCACAACCACAATCAGGGCTGGAAATATTCGCAGTGATCGTTTAACTAAAAAGCTAATTACCGAAGGATCAAAACTCCAGCTTTTTGAAATCAGATAGCCACTAATGATAAAAAATATTGCGATCCCGAGCCCACCATAGGAATCAATACCAATAAAAATTTCCGGGGTATTACCGTAAATATCGAATGAATGAGCATATAGAACCATCAGCGCGGCAACCAACCGTAACAAGTTCAAGTTATTATCCTTGTGCAGCATGTATTTCCGCCCTGATTTCAATTACAGATGATAAGAAATTTCTATTCTTGCAGCGGCTCATTGGCCGCGCAGGGCAATAGCCCGGCGCTTCGCCAGGCCTGGGAAAATGTCTTCGCTGGAGGACTGGATCACACGTATTCCCGTGCCATCCTTGATGACGCGGCGAGGATGATACAACGCCACTTGGTCCTCTTGCAGCTCAATCAGCCTATTCACCGTCCAACTGCGAACTGGAGCGCGCTGCTTTTGAAGGCGCTTGTGCTGCTACTCTGCCAAGACGTTGTTGCGATAGAGCGTGTCGGGAATGTCAGGAGCGCAGGAGTTCCCGAGCCTTGGACCGCTCGTCGCATGCGGCAGTTGCTCCAGTAGGTGGCGCAGCGACTGAAGATCATCAGGCTCAAAAGTGGGCAGACTTCCGCCAGGCTCGCCATGACGAAATAATTTGAGCAATCGTTGTATTGAGAAAGCAGATGGTAGTATCAACGCTCCTAATCCACGAGTACCGGCTTAAAGGCACGCACTTGTCGGCTCGCAACCGGGAGGCACTGAACGCCATTGGCTTGCAATCAACGAGGCGTCCACCAAAACGCTTCGACTTCAAATGCCCGCTCAAAGTCATAGGTGAGGTGATGCAAGACGTCATTGCCATGCAGCATAATGCCGCCTACATCCATTCATGACCGTGTTGCACTCAGTTCCTGCATTCGCCCTGTTTACCAGCGCTGAATTTTTTCCAAGGACGATAGCCATTTGACTACCAAGAAAACAATTATAGTTCTGACCAAGCACCGCTGCGGAACCATCACACATGCGCGTGCACTCAGTACCATGGGCGTTGAGCTTGGTGACCCCCTCCATCCGATGGGTTTGGACCATACGTTCAGTTTTTGGGAAGACAGAGACGTCATTGCTGTCAATAACAAGCTGTTAAGCCGGCTAGATTCTGCCTCGGCGCTTGATCTAGCAGCGCCGACCGAAGATGAGATATCGAAATACATCGATGAGTATCCAGACTCTGGCTTGCGTCACGCCCAGCACCTCGAAAGCGCAAGGCTCAACGGCCAGACTGAACCAAAAATACTTACCAATGCCAATCTGGAAAGCATTTATTTAAAAACGCAGATCAAAGCGCTAAATACCGAGACCGAAGTGGCACACGGCGCCACAACATCCACAGCAACTTACCGTCGAAGACGACCATGAAAAATAACGAACAAGAAGATCAAGAACAATCCACCATCATTAAACTTTCCGACGAAAATGCCCGCCTCAAATCTGAACTGGCGGAGCTAAGCTCTCAGCACAAAAAACTGGAAATAAATCTGGAAGAATGGAAAGCCTCTGAAGCCCGTTTCGTGGGTTATCTCGAAAAACTGGAGAACTCTTTAACAGAGTACGAAGTAGCGGCCGAAGCCGACTTGCAAAAGTATCGTTTTCTTGAAGAGCAGGCGCAACGTGAAATCGAGCTGAAACACGAGCAGATTCAAAAACTGTCCAATTCGTGGTCGCGCTTCTTTAACTCACGACTCTGGCGTCTGATCAGTTTACCAGACATAAAAAAAAGACTGCCGTCGATTATTCTTCCCAATGGAGAAGCCTTTGACGAAAATTACTACCTCGAAACTTACCCCGATGTGAAAGCAACCGGCACTCCTGCAGTCATACACTATCTGTGTCATGGTCTCCAAGAAGGCCGCCTAGGTGCTCCAAATTCGATATCGCATGTCCCTCGCGCCTTCACGGGCGAAAAGCAGGTTCTCGCTGGCGGACTGCTCCATGAACCGACGGAGCCATTCAACGCCGATTTTTATCGGGCCATGTATCCGGTTCTCGCCTCGCTCGCTGATCCGGAACGACACTTCCTGGATCACGGGCGGGCCGAAGGCCTGCTTGGCCGTATTCCCCTTATCGATTTGAGTAGCCCCATCGAATCGCTGCCTATTGATAAGCCCACCATTCTGCTAATCAGTCATGAGGCTTCGAGAACCGGCGCGCCTATTCTTAGCCTGAACATCGTCCAGCACCTCACCTCACAATTCAATGTAGTGACAATGCTGCTGGGTGGCGGTCCGCTGGTAGAGTCTTTTATCGACGCTGGAGCAATAGTTGCCGGCCCCGTGGATCTTCACCATAAAGAGATATACGCCGACTGGGTAATAGGTAAGTTCCTCGATACCTACTCATTTCAATTTGCGATTGTGAATAGTCTGGGATCCTATGTAGCTCTCAAGCCGCTGGCTGATCGCTACATCCCGACAATCAGTTTAATTCACGAGTTCGCTGTATATATTCGACCTCGCACGGCCATCCAAAATGCATTGTTGTGGGCAAGTCAAACCGTTTTTTCTGCCGATATTACACTCGAAAGTTCAATACAGGTACTACCAGAACTAACTTTGTGTCAACTTCCTGTGTTGGCGCAAGGCAAAAGCATTATCCCTGGCGAGGCACATGATCCAGCTCATATCGAAGCAGAGAAGGCAATGCTGCAAAAGATTATGCGTCCAGGTGGACTTGAAGATGACACGATCGTTATATTGGGGGCCGGCTGGGTACAAATCCGCAAGGGTGTAGACCTGTTTATCGAGTGCGCGACCCGTGTAATCAATTCACCTATAGGTCATAAATGCCGTTTTGTCTGGATCGGTAATAACTACAATCCAGAGAAAGATACTAATTACTCTCTTTACCTTCAGGATCAGATCCAGCGCGCCGGAATCTCGGAACAATTCAAGATTATTTCCGAAACCGCCGCCATTGAGCATGTCTATGCTTTGAGCGACATGATGCTGTTGACCTCTCGATTAGACCCATTGCCCAACGTTGCTATTGACGCCATGGTACTGGGCCTGCCGGTTCTATGTTTCGACAAAACAACGGGGATTGCAGACATTCTTAAGCGCAATGGCCTCCAGGAAGAATGCGTCGCGCCTTATCTAGACCCCCACAGCATGGCCAACAAACTCATTCGACTGGCCTCGTCGCAAGAAGCTCGTGATAAGGTCGGAGAGCAGGCCCGATCTCTGGCTGCGCGCGAATTCAATATGTCCCGTTACGTCGAACAATTACTCGCCCTTACAGAGGGTACTGCAGCCCTGTCCCGCCAGGAGCATATTGACGCAACCACGATACAACAAGCCGGGGTAGTTGATTTAGACTTCTACCCACCGGCTGGTGTGCAGCTATCAACGGCTACGGAAGCTATTCGCCGATACGTACGCTCGTGGACGCGCGGCGTGTTACGACGCAAGTTATTCCCGGGCTTTGATCCCCGCGTTTACCTGGATATGAATGCCTCGGCTATTGGAGCTCAGGATCCGCTGGCGCACTTTCTGAGTTCAGGCCGCCCTGAGGGACCATGGAACTTGCAGAACCTTTCGTGGAAAGGTCATTCCTCTATCTCCACCGATAGGAAATCGCTGATATTTATCAGCCTGCGCTCTGCCGACGCTATCGGACAAATCGTCAAGCTTCTCGTGAAAAAGTTAGCCCAGATTGATGTCGTCATTCTTGCTCCGAACGAGCTGGCCGCACTTACCATGAAGCAGCGCCTTCAGAAGGAGCGATATTCCGTACTGAATATACTGGTGAGTGAAGATCAGCCATTACTTGCGATCCTCAAACACCTGGCGAGCGTCCCATACCAGGATTACACAGCGATCGCGCACATCAACCTCAGTGCCGACCCGATCGACATCGATTTCAGCGACCGGGATACCTATCAGCAGTACCTGATCGAAAACATGATAGGCGGCAAGTACGATGCATTGGGGGTCATCGCGGGTCGACTGAGCGGCGAATCATCCGATATGGATCTGGGACTGGTTTTCCCTGAAGACCCTAACATTCATGACGCTAGCGCCGATGCGGTCATCATTTCAAGCCTTTGTCAGTCTCTTGGATTCGACGCGCCCACTTCATACCACCTTCCGTACCCAGTAAATGGATCATTCTGGGGGGCGCCAACAATTTTGAACACGTTGCTCGCTAATGCTGACGGTTTGAAGTCGACGTTAAAGAACCTGAAACTTACCCCAGCGGAGCAGGAACGGATCCTTGCCCGTCTGTTGGCTGAAGCTTGTCGCAACCATGGCAAACACATCGTCACCACCGTGGTTCCGGGTATTACCTACTAACACACGTGCAGGGCACCGCTAAAAAAGTAAATGCTCCATAAACCTCACCTTCCAGAGGCAGGGTTTATGGAGCGGCTACGCTCCTAGGAGCGGGCCTGAGGAAGGCTGAATCGCCCCGGATTTTCTTATCCCCCAAGCTCTTTGCGTAATATTTTCAAATTCTACCGATGACATCTGATTATTGTGCGCTTACTGACAATGTCGAACCTAAGCGCTCGATGAATTGGAACCCGTCAACAACCTCAGTGCAGGCCAAGTCATTGCAGCCTTCATAGCTAGCCTGAGCCAGAGTATCTCCCCCGACGCTCGCGGATGTTGATCAGTTGGACTGATTCATGGCTGATCTGCACAATGAACGCGGCGACACGCTTAGTGCTGACGATCTTCTTCTTTTATGTCCGTCCACCTGCGGCCAGACGGGTGTTTGACCTTGACGCTCTCGTACTGGCGGAGCTTGCACAGTGCATTCCGGATATGACATTTGTGATGGCTACCACTACACGCTCCCGTTTGCCTGCGAACATGCAGGGCTGCAGAACCTCGATCAACTTGCGAAGCTCCGCAGCTCTTGCAATGCGGCGGTAGCGTTGTCGCTAACGAATCTGTCCTGCTGCCTCACGAGATCATGGGCTGTGGCGTTCCAGTTGTCAGTAATCGCGCCGAGGAATCCGATCAGCTGCTCGATGACGACATCGCAATGTTGGCAAATCCGACAATTGGTCCCTTCCCTTCTGATTGCCGTGCGGCAGTTTCTGAGGCATAGGGCCCAAGCTTGGAAGCCGGTAGACCGAGTGGCTCCGGGCTCCGGGCTCTGGGTACAGAACCCGGAAATTGAGTCAATCTGTAGCCAATAACGCAAAAGAGGTCATTCAGATATCGGCCAGTGTATTGAGTCGATAGTTGATAGAATCGGGCGAGAGAGAGACCCTGAGCTTGCGTAAGAAATGAAAAAACTGTGAGACAGCTGACTGAATATGATGATCATAGAAGATAAATATATAAAGTTGTCTATCGTTGTGCCGGTATACCGAAGCGCTGCCATTTTGCCGACGCTGGTACAGCAAACACAGGACGCGATGGTTAAAGAGGGGCTTTCAGGTTCCTTCGAACTCATCCTCGTGAATGACGCAGGCCCCGATAATAGCTGGGCAGTCATTCAGTCTCTGGCCGCGACTCATGATTTCATCCGCGGTATCAACTTACGAAAAAACGCCGGGCAACACAATGCAATCATGGCAGGTCTGAACCACGTTCGCGGGCAGTTTGTCGCGATCATGGATGATGATCTCCAGCACCCTCCCACCGCGCTCGGAGAAATGGTACGAGCACTCGAAAGTGGCTATGACGTCTGCTACACACGGTACCTGAATCGGCAGCATGCCTGGTGGAAAAAGGCAGGCAGTCGCTTCAACGACTATGTCGCTACGATGTTGTTGGACAAACCTAAAGGCCTATACCTTTCTTCATTCAAGGCAATGCGTAGGGAGATCGTCGAAGAGGTTATCAAGTACCAGGGCCCCTATGCCTATATCGACGGCTTGATCCTGGATGTCACACAGTCCATCACAGCCATTGATATCGTCCACCTTGCGCGGCACGAAGGTGAAAGTAACTATAATTTTCGTCGTCTGTTATCGCTTTGGCTGAAAATGGCCACAAGTTTCTCGATTTTGCCGTTGAGAATTGCCACCTACCTCGGTTTTGCCCTGGCTGCACTCAGCTTGGTGACCGCTGTTTTTGTGATTGTGGCTAAAGTATTACATCCTGAATATCCTCCGGGATGGGCATCGCTGATCGCGGTTATGTTATTTATCGGCGGCGTGCAGACATTATGCATAGGAATGGTGGGTGAATACCTCGGCCGAACATATTTGAAATTAAACTGTAAACAGCAATTTACAATCGGCGGTACTACCTGGCAAGGAGCGGGATTACATGAACAAACCCGAGTTTGATAAGTTCGCGGATGAATACAACAAGGTTCTAGGCGAAACCATCCCCGACGCGTTGAATGAAGATGCTTACTTTGCCGAGTATAAAATAGCGCTTATGGCCTCCCGCCTTAAAGGCAAAAAGGTCACCCGCATCCTCGACTTTGGTTGTGGCGCCGGCAGAAGCCTGCAGTTCCTGAAGAACTATTTCCCGGATAGCGAAATCTGGGGCTATGACGTCTCACCCGAGTCTTTAAAGGTCGCGTCAAGTCAATTAGCGGAAGCCTTGCTGTTTTCGGACTGGTCGAACCTCGGCGATATTCAATTTGACGCCATCATAGCCGCCAATGTCTTCCATCACATTCCAGTAGCAGAACGCCTGCCGGCGCTGGTGCTTTGCCGAAAATCGTTAAGTACCCAGGGGCAAATGTTCATGTTTGAACATAACCCTTACAATCCCATGACACGCTGGATTTTTGAACGCTGTCCGTTCGATGCCGATGCCGAGATGTTGAATCTCAGCACCGCCCTCAATCTCGCTCGGAACGCTGGTTATGCGTCAGAGCAACACTCATACACATTATTCTTTCCGAAGCAACTTTCCTTCCTGCGCAAACTTGAACCTTGGCTCAAACGTCTACCATTAGGAGCTCAGTACTATGTCCAGATGGCAGGCTGAGTCGACATACCTCGGGCGTTATATTGGGAGCGGAGCATTCAACACCCTGGTGGGCTTTGCAGTCATTTTCTTGGCAATGTGGGCCGGCTTCTCGCCTTCCGCTGCCAATATATCCGGCTATGCCGCAGGGTTTATATTGGGATTTATATTGTCCAAAAAGATTGTATTTCGTAGTAACGGGAACTTCGTAAAAGAAAGCGTGCGTTACTTGATTGCGTTCTTGGGCGCATTCGCTTTGAACTTTATTGTTCTGCATATAGCTTTGGACAAACTTGAGTTAGCAGCGATACTGGCTCAGATTGTCGCGGCGATCGCCTACACTCTGGCCATGTATGCCTTGACTCGCTTTTACGTATTCTCGCCCGCTCTGGCCTCCAAAAGTACCCGTTAGTAAGCGATCTGGCCTATCGCCATGGAGCGTAGTAGCTCGCCTGCTACGCCATGAACGTCAACTTACACGGCAAAAACAAGGCAATGGAATTCAATAATGCCCAGTAAAATCTTTCTGATAATATCCGCAGTGATTGGTGTTTTGATCCTGGGACCGGTGTCCGTCGCGTTTTACCAAGCGCTGGCCGCGTTACCCTACAGCGTACGCATGCTCAGTACCGGTCTCGCCATTACCATCTTCATCTTGGCATTTTTCTTGATCCGCCAACCCGTCCGAGAAATGGGGCCTGTTAAATATTGGTTGCTTGGCGCCACGCTCCTGCTTGGATTGGGATTTTACGCCTCATCCGATATTGAAGTTGCGTCTGGGGATGGTGCTCAAGCGCACTACTCAGACGGCACTCAAATAGAAAATGTCAAACCCTCCACATTAATTGATTGGGGCCGCACGGTCAGTGGCTACAATATGCACCCCGCGTACAGAACAGCAGTCGTATTGAACTCCCTTGTGGTCACATTTGGGTCCCACCCCGAAAAGGTCAATCTGCTGTTCACCAAACCCCCACAAGCTTTATTCCAAGCCGACGGCACCCCGACTGCAAGTGACGGGATTTCTGTCGAACTCAGTGCCTTTGACGCAGAAGGCAATCTTGGCTATTCAAAGAACTTCACCATTTCCCAGGAAAGTTTCCTGAAAGATAAGTGGATTGAGAGAGCCGTACGGATGGACGCCGGCATTGCTTCAATAAAAGTGACGCTGGGATGCGGGCCTCCTGGAAGCACACCCGATTTCGATAGCACGATTGTTGGATTCCAGGTTTTTAACTGGCACACCTATGCCAAGTTAATCGGGAACGTGATGCTCCTGTGCATCGGTTTCTTCGTTGTCGGACTGTTCCTGATTCTCAACCTCAATTTTTCTACCACGGGCTCCGTGGCCTGCAGAAAAACCGCATCCTCGCGAACTCTTTTTTTTTACATTTTGGTACTCGCCTGCTTGGTGCTTATAGCCTTTTGGTCCGAAAGCAAGACTTCATACATATTTTACTGGGATTACCGAAATTACTGGGAGAAAACCGAGACGCTGTACGAGCTCTTCAAAGCAGGCTTGTGGACACGAGCCATAGGCATGTTTTCGTCCACTTATGCCACGGATTATTCAATGCTGCCATCGGTGTTGCCAGCGTTGTTGAGTCTCGTGACAGGGTACCCAACCCGGCTCAACTACTCGCTCACCATCACTGCGCTTTATGCCGTTCCGGCCTATATAATGGTGGCCTACCTTACCAAGAGGTTAATTGAAGGCGATTCCCCTCTAACTGGCGATGCGTCGCTGCGAAGCCGATGGATCCTTGCGAGCTTCCCAGTCTTTTTTGGCGTACCTCTCTTCTTCAGGACAACGCTTTTCCTGATGCCGGACATCGGTGGTGTCATCTTGTTTGTTGGCGCATTGTTAAGCGCCTCGACCTTGATCGATGCTATCAGGGGAGAAGACGATAAGGCGCATCCCTGTAAGGTATCTAAGACGCTATTGCGAGCCAGCATCAGTCTTGGCGTACTCTTCAGTCTGATGTTCGTTTTTCGGCGCTGGTATGTGTTTGCTGCCACAGGGATAGCTTGCTCCCTTTTCGTCCTGGTACTGATTGAGGTACTTCGCGCTCAATCCTCTCGAGGAATGGTAGCGTTTCGCGCCGTAAACGCAGCTGTGCTAATGGCTTTTGCCGCATTACCTCTATTGAGTTGGGTTCTGTTTGTCTGGTCGCAAGATTTTGGTCAACACGACTACTCGACTTTGTACGCGTCCTATAAGAACTCACTAATTGACGATATTAAATTTTTTGGAGCCACATTTGGCTATATCCTCCCTCTACTATGCGTAGTAGGAGCCACTTTGTTGTATCGTCAAGGTAAATCCAGGCGCCTTTTCTGCCTTCTCAGTCTATCGACGTGTATTGCTTGCATATTGTTTCTCCGCGTTCAAAGTCCAGGATACCATCACTTTTTACTGCTCATGCCTTTGCTGGGGACGTGCCTAGCGGGGCTATCGATACTGTTGGCTCGTAGCTTTGGTCCGATGGCGCCGATCTGCCTTACCCTCTTCCTAATCATAGGCAGCGCTGTTACAACGCCATCTAAGGAGCGGTTCGAAGTCACTGCTTTTGCCTCTTACAAAGACTGGATGCCACAACATCAGGAGTCTACAGGCGGCCTCATCGACTTGGCCCATTGGCTCGCATTACCGGAGAATCAGAACAAGACATTTTGCTTGCTCGCCTCTAGCGCCACGATAAATCAAGCGTTGTTCAACGAAATCTGGCAGATAGAGCCGTCTATCACTAAGCATGCTTATGATCAACGATTGATCCAACTTGGGCAGATAGACAGTGTCAACGGCCCACCCATGCTGGCTATCAGACAGTGCGAGATCTTTTTGGTCGGTGTGCCTTTTCAAACACACATGCCTCCCGGCCAACAATCTACTTTAGAAGTTGCTCAAAAAGACATGATCAGTGGAACGGGTATCGGCGCAGCTGTTGGGCAGACTCCCACAGTTTTCCCACTGGGCGATAATATAGAAGTGCGCGCATACCAAAGGGTTAGGGACATAACCGACGAGGAGTACACAGACCTGGTCAGGCGTTTTCTGAATGGCAAGGGGCCTGACTATATCAATCCCACCGCCAACCGATGAACCAGGTTTACTGAAGTCCCTAAACTCCCCCCAACCGTTCTTGATCCATCCGGTGCGGTCGGGGGTATTGGCAACTCCGCTGAATGCCTAGAGAAAACAACTCTATCAAGTTCGACGCCATTGGCGCAGTGAAAACCTGAGCCACTGGAGTAGCCAATGCACAAGCATGTTGGCGAAGTTCCGGGACGGCTGTAGCCTCCCACAGTTGAGCCTTGAGCATAGGGCCTACATAACTTAACCACCTTAAGCTTTTCCCGGTCCTGTCCACAACTGCATAGTCTTTACCAACATTAATTCCGAGGTTCGATGGATCAGTGTAAATCATTGCTTTCCTTCGACTAGCACGGAATAAATGGAGCGCTTACAAAGCACCGAGTCAATACCGCGACCTTGATGTCCAGTTCGACCAGAGCCGCGAGGCCGTCGATGGATTTTCGGAAGTCGACGGGCTTGGGGTAGAGATAGACTTTTTCGACTTTTGCATCGATACGCATCATGAGGTGCTGGCTCCAGAAAGGAATCGGAAGCACCGCATCGGGTATCAGGTGGTAACTTTGAAGGTGGGATTTATGGGCGTTTACGAAGAGCGTGCTTTTCTCCATGCAAAAAAACCCACCAAAGCGGGTTTTTTAAAATTATTTGATCAGGTTAATGCGGTTAAACTTTGATTGTCTTGCTTGCAGCCTAGCTTCGAAAATATTTTCTTTAGTTGGACTTGGGCTGGCAACTCAACAAATCGCCAGATGCCATATGCAAACACACAGGCAGCAATTACAAGCGCTGGCTCGCTCCGGCGCCTTACGCGGGCCCAGTTCGAGCAAGCCTTCCATCCGCAGCGGCTGACGCAACTGCGGAGAAGCACGTCGATATTACACAGATCTCAGCTTGCGAATTACCTTGCCTGCAAAACCACGCAGGCCACCTGACGCTACAGGTTGGACGGTAACAGGTTCAGGTTCAGGTACCGGTTGAGATTCAGGTTCAGGCACAGGCACAGGCACGACTGTGGCAGGGCAGAAAAAATCCTCCTTACCTGTGAGCGAGATAAAATCAAGATAATTGAAGCCGTGAATCGATTCGATATGCTCCTGCTCTTTTGGGCAGGTCATTAGCTGGTACAGCAACTCGATACCAAATAGTCGAGTACCAGGGCAATTGCCTGTGTTGATGGCGACCATGGCAAGCAGGTATTTACTGTTAGCCCCTTGCGGCGTCACCCATTGCTCAGACTCCGGAAAGGCCTCAAGAATATCGGCGAGTGGCAAGTCGACATAATGCTGCTTCTGCAGGTGCCACTCGAGCTTCAACCGGGCCCGTCTGTCCGGCCGATCACCACTGGCATTGGACTGATCGGAGAAAATCCGATGCAAGGTCAATTTTTCCTGAACCACATGGATGTCGCTTACCTTCAAGAGGCGTGTCCACAGTTCCGCGTCATCGATCTGGGCATGTGCACACTTATATAAACCGCTCTGCTCGTATGCGCTTCGTCTGACCAATGCACTCGGATGGCACAGTCGATTCTCATTGAAGAAGAGCCCCCGCAGCCAGGCTGCTCGGGATTTATTGGGTTGATCGAACCAATCGATTGTTAACGAGCGGTTGTTTTCATCAATACATTGCACATGGGAAAACACTGCGCCTAGTTGCGGACTCGTGTCCAGTATAGCGACCTGCTTCTCCAGCTTATCCAATGCCCAGGCATCGTCCGAGTGATGGATGGCAACGTATTCGCCAGTTGACTGGGTTTCGATAGCACGGTTGATGTTGTAGATATAACGACGCGTCCGATCATTCCGGATCTTGATGATTCTTGGGTCATTATAGGTCTGGATCACCTCCCAAGAAGTATCTGTCGATACATCATCAACGATGATCAGCTCCCAATCACCGAATGACTGATTGATAACAGTATCGATCGCCTGCCTGATGTATTTATCATGATTGAAAGATGTAAGTACAATCGACACTTTTGCCACTTTACTCTCCTTTGCGCCACTTCATGAACCGCACAATTCTGCGCAACCGAGTACTCATTCCGACTTCAAAAACTATACACGGAATCCCACCGGATTTTCCAGACACTCCCTGCCTCATCATGTAATGCTTTTCGAACTCTACCGATGACAACAGATTATTGAGATCATGAAGGTGTTGCGGGCTATAGATCACCTCGATGCGATCAAACACATCGCTGGGGAAATCCTGCTTTGTGGTGCAGATGTTCTGCTTAATTCGTTCCCGTTTCCATAGCCGAAAAAAGCTCCCAGCCACGGCGTAGTCCTGGCAATCGTCTCGCGACTCACGCCGGCAATTAAAGTCGAGTGGTGTTGGTGTAGGCGATCTGCTCCAAAGAAGCGATCCGCCTGTGAAAATATACCCAGACCCGCCAGTAGACCAGACGGACCTGCTGACAGCCCTGAAGAACGCTTTTACGAATATACCCTCCCGATGAAACGGGTGCCTCGGTGACAGCTATGACTCAGAGTGGCAGCCAAGGTTCAGGCTTTCAGCTTTCTTTAACGGCCGCCTGTTCAGATGAGCTGCTTCTCCGAAGCTACCTCCCAAACCTTAGCCATGGGACTACTCTGTCAAAAACGTGTCCGTTACAGTGTGAACAGTCAGGGCTCGAGGCGACGTTGCTGGTAAATCAAGTCGACGATTTCACCATCCGGGGCGTAACCACTGACAGTGTCACGCAGAAGTTGGCGAACCCGCGAATAATCATCCCCCTCAACAGCACTCAGCAACTCCATCAACTTGCCTTTGAGCACCTCCCAGGGCAAATGATCTTCCTTGGCGCTCATGATCATCGGGTGCCGGGTAGCAGACACGTTGTCGCCAATCAGCAACTCTTCGTAAAGTTTTTCCCCGGGACGCAGCCCAGTGAACTCAATGGCAATATCGCCGTGCGGGTTTTTTTCCGAGCGGATGCTCAGGCCAGACAGGTGAACCATCTTCTCTGCCAGTTCGACTATCTTGACCGGCTCACCCATATCCAACACGAACACATCACCGCCCTCCCCCATGGAGCCGGCCTGGATTACCAGCTGTGCCGCCTCGGGAATGGTCATGAAGTAACGGGTAATCTTCGGATGGGTAACCGTCAAAGGCCCACCCGACTTGATCTGGCGGTGGAAAAGCGGAATAACCGATCCCGATGAGCCCAACACATTACCGAACCGCACCATGGTGAAACGGGTCTTGTTGACCCGGGACACGTTGGACTTGTCCCCGAACAACACCGGCGCCAACTCACGACTGAGGGCCTGCAAGGTCAACTCCGCCAACCGTTTGGTGCTGCCCATCACATTGGTCGGGCGTACGGCCTTATCGGTCGAGATCAGCACAAAGTTTGCCACACCGGACTCCAATGCAGCCTGAGCGGTATTGAGTGTCCCAATCACATTGTTCAGCACACCCTCAGCAATGTTGTGCTCAACCATCGGCACGTGCTTATAGGCCGCCGCGTGGTAAACCGTGTCCACATTCCAGGTCTTCATCACATCCAGAAGTTTATGGGGATGACGAATCGACCCCAGTATCGGCAACAACCGGACAGACAACGACTCACGAGAAATACGATGCTCGAGTTCGGACAAAATGCTGTAGAGATTGAATTCGCTATGATCGAACAACAACAGAGTGGTTGGCCCCAGGGAGAAAATCTGACGACAAAGTTCGGAACCGATCGAACCGCCTGCCCCCGTCACCAAAACCGTCTTGCCCTTGACGCATCGAGCCAACAAATCAGGCTGCGCCGGCACCGAATCCCGCCCCAACAGATCAGCAATGTCTACTTCCTGAATGTCGTCCACTTTGACCCGACCACTGGCCAGATCAGTGAAATTCGGAACACTGCGCACATGGAGCGGGAAGTCCTCCAGAAAATTGAGAATTTCCCTACGCCGCGCACGAGTCGAAGACGGCAACGCCAAAAGGATTTCCTGAGCACCAGTCACGTCGATCATCTGCTGAATATGCTTGGGCTTAAAGACCTGCAACCCGGCAATCGAACGATCCGCGATTGAGGAATCGTCATCGACAAACGCCACTGGACGCATCACACGTCCCATGCGCAAAGCTGCAACCAACTGGTTACCCGCGACGCCAGCACCGTAAATGGCGACCTTGGTCAAACCATCGTCTCGATTGACGAACGGTACGTGCTGCGCAGCGGTGAACCAATCACCCATGAAATACTGACGCATGCACAGACGCAGGCCGCCAATGATTACCAGGCTTAGCCACCAATAATTGAAGATGATGGAGCGCGGCACGACGACTTCGTGATTGCTGTACCAGTAGACCACCACGGCAAGGATGAGCGAGGACAGACTGACAGCCTTGACGATGGCAATCAGTGCATCATTACCGAAGTAGCGCATGACAGCGCGGTACATGCCAAAGCGTACGAAAAGGGGGATGGCGATAATCGAGGCGCTGACGAAGAGCCAGAAATGCGACTTTAGTGGATTGTATACGTCGTCGATACCGAGGCGAACAATAAAGGCCAGCCACAAAGCGACCCACACCAAAACCACATCGGTGGCGACCTGTATCAGCCTTTTTTGCCTGCGAGGTAAACCAAGCAACACTCTGCGTATTTTATCCATTCAAGCGTTCGAGCCCGTAGCCCCCTCCTTTTACGCGATCGTCGATCGGCATTGTAACCTCATGAGGACGAGATCGCCCAATACTTGCAGCTGGCAGGGTCAGGAAGGAGCGTTTTACTGAAAACGCCGCTATAATTCGCCCTTCTGACCGGCCCGCCGGACTGACATAGCACGGACGCAAGACCCGCTTGAAAATCACGAATCGTTGCTGCCGCGAAACTGCTCGTCGGTATCCATTAGCTAATCGCTCTGCCCGCTCTCGAGCAGGCGATTTATTAGAGAGCATTGACGATCAGACGCTGCGGCTTAACCCAAAATGCGTTTCCGGGGGGGGGCGAGGGAAATTTATTGGGCGTTCGACTCTGGCCGTGGGATGATAGAAAAAGTGCAAATCCTCCGGCAGAGACGTTATTTCTTAGCGCTAGCACAATATCACCAGTCGACACAAGCCCTGCTTTTTGAACGAATAGCTCAAGCTTGTGATCGTAACGAGCGCGCGCCATACGAAATAGCTACAGACTTTATGCCCCGCCCTGCAACTGGGGGGAGGCATTCTAAGCGGAGTACACCCCGCGAGCGTAAAAACTGGAAACTGAACGGGATGGAAAAAGTGACACTACCTCCTCCTACAAGATTACAATCATTGACTGTTTTGACAACCCGGTGTTTCGAATGCTAAACAACTCAATTACCGCCGCCGTGGCAGATATAGCGACGGCTGTAAAGCGCTATTCTCTGGTAGGCATGCTCGGATGGCAGGACGTACGTCAACGGTATAGGCGCTCTGCTGTCGGACCGTTTTGGCTCACCATCAGCATGGGCGTTATGATTGGTACTATTGGCCTCGTATTTGGCCAAATATTTAATTCCCCCATGAAAGAATTCCTGCCATTTCTCGCAGCGGGCATGATTTTCTGGAGTTTCATTTCTACCTGCGTATTAGAGGGTTGCACTAGCCTCATTACGGCAGAAAGTATTATCAAACAACTCCCCATCCCATTATTCGTGCATATCCTACGCACGATATGGCGCAATACTTTGATCCTCGCGCACAACATCGTCATTTTCCCACTGGTGCTGCTGGCGGTTCAAAAACCGTTGGGTCTTGGAGCGCTATTGAGCATCCCAGGCTTTGTACTGGTCGCTCTCAATCTGGCATGGATTAGCTTAATACTGAGCATCCTGTGTGCTCGATATCGTGACCTTCCGCAAATCATTGCCAGCGTTTTGCAAATTGCTTTTTATGTGACACCAATCATGTGGCTTCCAGGCCTGCTTTCGGGACGATCCTCGGGCACCTATTTACTGGATTTAAACCCCATCTACCATCTCATACAAATCGTCAGGGCCCCTATGCTCGGACAGGATGCGAGTACTGTTAGCTGGTGTGTGGCCGGGGGTATGGCTCTGCTTGGCTGGTGCATAGCGATCATATTCTATGCTCTCTATAAACGTCGCATTGCTTATTGGCTCTAAGAAGAAAACTATTATGGCTTCTATTGAATTTCATAACGCATGCGTTGATTTCCCTATTTATAACGCAAATGCCCGCTCTCTGAAAAAACGACTGATTCAAGTTGCTACAGGCGGCAAACTCAGCGCCAACGACCAAGGCCGAGTGATTGTCAGAGCACTGGAAGACCTTACTTTTTCCCTCAATGACGGAGACCGGGTTGGGTTGCTCGGTCATAACGGCGCAGGCAAAAGCACATTACTTAGACTGCTGAGCGGTGTATACACTCCCTCCGCTGGCACCGCCAGTATCAGCGGCGAAGTCGCTTCCCTTATTGATATTTCATTAGGGATAGACCCGGAGGCATCCGGCAGGGAAAACATCTTCATGCGCGGCATCCTGCTTGGGATGACAAAAAATGATATTGCAGAAAAACTTGACGAAATTATTGAGTTTTCAGAACTGGGTGACTTCATTGACATGCCGGTACGCACGTACTCTTCCGGCATGCATTTGCGCTTGGCCTTTGCGGTATCGACAACCATCAGACCTGAAATATTGATCATGGACGAATGGCTGTCGGTAGGGGACGAAGGCTTCAAGCACAAAGCAGAAGCTCGGATGAAAGAACTGATCCAAGCCACCAGCATTTTGGTAATTGCCAGCCACTCCCGTGACCTGGTGCTGCATACCTGCAATCGGGTCATTTGGCTGGAGCACGGCAAAATAAAAATGGACTCGGACCCTGAAACAGTTACCCAAGCGTATTTTGGCTACTAATATTTTAGTTCGCGCCTGCAACCCTCATTAAGCTAAAAAAAATCGGTGAACTCATAAACAACCACTTTATCAAGTTAAGATAAACCTCGGTTTTTTATGAAAGTAGCCGCGTAGCCATCGCAGCGCAGAAGCCAAAGCAACAAAACCTCATGCAAGCTACATCTCATGAAGCAACGCGACACAAACGCCGAAAATGTTTATCTGCCCCCAATACCCCCCCCCAAAAAAGTATCGATAGCCTCACAGCCCCGGTTGTACGAGCCATTATGGGTGACGTTATTCACCTACCTGCGCCAGAGGTGATCGTCAAAAAATCTGGTGACCGCGTGGAAATTTCCGCAGCGCGGAAAGAGACGACGCCATTTGCTGCCCCCCCCAGCAGCTATGGGCCAAGGCTAGCCAAAACAACTAAATATGCCTATTATCCCGCATCATAGATCAAACGATAAATATTCAAGGCCTGACATGTCAGCAAAATTGGAAACTGGAAGCAATAGACTATTTCCCCTTGAAGCCTATAGGGGAATAGCCGCATTTATTGTGCTTGTTCACCATTTTTTTTTAGCGTTCTCCCCATACACAACAGGATTATCTGAGCAAACACGAGATAAAGACAGTTTAATAGGGCAGCCATTTTTCGCTCTTTTAAACGGAACAGCGGCTGTCGGTTTTTTCTTCACCCTTTCCGGGTTTGTTTTGTGCTGGTCCTATTTCAATCATGAAAACCCTCAAAAACTGCTTTTGGCATTTCTTAAAAGATTTCCGAGACTAGCCGCCACAGTAACGATTACCACTGTCGCAAGTTACTGCTTATTCAAGCTTGGCTTTTACTATTTCCACGATGCTTCACAACTTAGCTTGAGCCCATGGCTTGCGACATTTGCTCATGGATGGACGCCAGGGTTTGAGCCGAGCTTTTGGGATGCTCTAACGCAAGGCATTACAACTTTTTTCACAGGAGAATACAATTACAATACAAACCT
Source organism: Pseudomonas sp. IT-P294 (assembly GCF_949767865.1). Taxonomy (NCBI): domain Bacteria; kingdom Pseudomonadati; phylum Pseudomonadota; class Gammaproteobacteria; order Pseudomonadales; family Pseudomonadaceae; genus Pseudomonas; species Pseudomonas sp. IT-P294. The sequence continues at coordinate 144,004 of NZ_CATKQW010000055.1, forward strand.
TTGGACAATGAAAGCCGAGTTTTTCGGCAGCATGATTGTCTTTATGCTTGCATGCTTTATTTCTGCAATACTCGAATACCGTTACCTTACTTACGCCTGCATAATTATTTCAATATCAGCTCTATTCTATAACGACCTCATATTCCCCTTTGTTGTAGGTACATTTCTTTCTGCCTACCTAGCCAAAAACAAAAAAGAAATACCTCTCCTTGCATCATTAGCGCTAATTATTTTCGGGATGTACATGCTCGGATATCTGATCCCGGAAAAGTCATATGCATGGGCGTCAACAATTCCAGATATTTTGAAAATACATACCCAAGCCCTACTCCACACCCTTGGCTCTGCATGCATAATATTCGCAACCATGAGCAATCAAAGAGTATTTAAAAACCTGAACGGAAAATTTTTAAGAGGCATTGGAAAAATCAGTTTTCCGCTCTATCTTGTCCACACCCTTGTGATCTGCTCGCTATCAAGCTACGTCTATATCAAACTTGCAAATCACAGCATCAGCAACACACAAAGCTTAATTATCGTATTTATTGTCACTGCTACCACTTCAATAGCACTAGCAGTGCCACTCTCTCGCTTTGATGACTGGTGGGTTAAGCAAGTTAATACCATCACACGAAAACTATTGAAAGAAAAACAATTAGTCCATTGACTAGACTCAACAAGACGCACCTGCCGATCACCGATAAATTAGCTACAGGCGCGTAAAAATAGTCTTTCACGGATGACAGGAAATGCAGAAACAAGAACGCCGATTTGATTGATGATGTTCGCGGATGCAAACATATCTAACAAATCGGCGCTTTTATACGTAATATTCTGGACGGTTTTTTCTTTCGTCATAACCAGCCGGATGGTGCCCCTCTACAGCTCGAGTTGACGTTTTAAGCCCCTCTCGCGTTTGAAGCCTTCCCAAAGATCGTAACCTTCCGAGAGGCAGGCGTATGGTGTGTTTACATCGTTAAATCAATGTGGTTATTCCGGATTATCCGATAACCAAGCCGCAAAGCGCTCCAATCCATGATCGAAACTAACGAAAGGAGCCCACCCCAAAGACTGTTTGGCGCGCTCGATGTCCAGAACACTGACAGGCACGTCAAATCCGCGACCCGACAAGTATTCACGACTGACATTTCGCCCCGTGACCCTCTCGATTGCGTCAAGAACCTCATTGAGACTATGTCCGCGTCCTGACCCGATATTGAACACATGCTCTTCACCGGATTGCACTGACGATGCCAACAACGCTCTCACCACATCAGAGACATGAATGTAGTCGCGTACAACCGTGCCATCGCCCCAAATCTCAACCGTCTCGCCACGCAGGACTTTGCCAAGGAATACGGCTACCGCGCCTTGGCTAGCATAGGTGCGCTGCCCCTCACCAAAGGGGTTTGCAAGACGTAGAACAGTATAATCAAGGCCGTATAAGCGATGGAAAAGCGCTAAATACTTCTCGATCGCCAACTTGGAAATTCCGTAGGAACAGGCCGGGTCGGTAGCATGGGTTTCTGGAATAGGTACTTGCGTGGGATCTCCATACACCGTGCCTCCGGAGGAAATAAAAATAATCTTCCTCAAGCCGGACTTCACCGCGAGGTTTAGCAGGCGGATGGTCGCAACGACATTGCTCTCCACATCGAAGACGGGATCAGCATTTGAAGACTTGGGGAGTGTAGTAGACACCAGGTGATAGCAAACATCGCAACCTTCCAATGCCTTGGCGACTTCAGCCTCACTGGTGAAGTCTCCTTCGCAAAGCTCGAAATTAGGATGACTGAAGTGGGATTCACCCAACGGTGCCACATTGGGACGATCGAAACAGCGCACAAAATGCCCCTGATCGAGCAATGCGTCTATCAAGTGGGTGCCTATGAAACCACGCCCCCCCAAAACCAGGGACCGCTTAACGGGATTAGGAGAAGTGTTCTCGGAATTATTCAACGTTGCCCTCCAGCGCTTGATATGGTTGAAACTGCCGCCTTGTGCCGCAGCAGACAAGGCGGGCTTGACCTGCCCCCTCCTTGGCAACCATTGCAACGACCTACACTTTATTATTTAACTGAACACTCTGTGACGGGGCTAATGATACGTCAAGAGAAGCGGCTTACCAAATGGCCGGAGACACCCGTCTCGCTCTCAGTGCAGGCCTGGCAATCAGCCGGACCTGCTTGTGAGCTCTCCTCTAAACGCTAGCTGTCCTGCACACAGCAAGTCCGGCTACAGCTCGCCTTCGGCCTTCGCCGACTCCGCCCTGCTCAGCTGAATGTCACGCTCGAACAAACGAAGGTATTGAGAAGCAACGGCGTCAATTCGATATCGACTGGAAACGTCTTTCACCAGACCGACGGCTTCCTTGTATTTCCGTTCATCTGTCGCGAACGCCGCAATTGCGCGGCCCGCGCTCTCGATTGGGACGACCCAGTCTTCCAACTCGATGATCTCCCCAGCAACGCCGCTCTCTATCGTCAGCATGTTTTTGATGTCGCCTACGTCTGTGGCAATGTATGGCTTGCCGGCAAACAGACAATCTACAATGGTCAGAGGGAAACTTTCGGACCTGAAGGTCGATAACATGATGCCCATGTCCGCGGCAGCATAATGGCCTACAGAGTTATCACTAAAACCAGCCAGGTAAACGAAGTCCGGCGCACCTGCTTGACAGTACTCGTCGTACACCAGGCCATTACCGACCAATATAATACGGATGTCCCGACCGGAAAGTGATCGCGCAAGTTCTACCGCCTGGATAGCTTCGCCCCAGCCTTTATCGGGAATTGCCCGACTGACACAACACAATACAAAAGCCTCTTCCGGTATACCCATCTGCACGCGCGAGATTGGAATAATTTCCGGCGGCTGCAACCCGTTAGGAACCTTGACGAAACGGGGAGAAGACTTGTCGTACAGCGAGATGTCCGAGAAAGGAACAAGATTCTTCTCAGCGGTATAGACCCATGTACTGACACCCTTGTCAGCAATGCGCAACTGTTCATCAGTCACTCCATTGCCATGTTCAATCATCCCGTGCAGAGCAGCCACGTGGGCGCCAAGCTCGGAAAAAACATCCGGGACATCGACCGGATACTTCTGAACGTACCACTGGTGGCTATTAAGTGCTTCAATTCCGAAATCATGAATGATCTCTTTCACTGATTCGATATTCGACGTCTCGATCACCGGCACGTCGTTTCTCAGCATCTTGCGAACACCGTCTTCGCGTTTTGGTATCCCGGCGCTAAACAAGGAAACGGAAATACCCTGGCGTTTAAACTCGTTTGCCAGTCGAATCGGAAGAATTTCGGCACCGCCCGGATAGAAGCCAATGGTGGAAACCATCACGTTCGGCAGTCGGTCAGCCCTTGCACGAACAATTGAATCATGATCATACCAACGTAGAAACTCTTCTGCGGAGCCCCCAACATAGTGGTCATACAGTTTCTTGCTGGATTCCTCGCAAGCCTCAAGCACCGACATCGGAACATTGTAGAGGGACTGAACCGTTCTGTTGGCCACCCCGAGCTCGCGATAAAAGACCTCTTTGCGATAAGTGGTGTTTGCAGTACTTGCATAATGTCGACGGAAGAAGTTTGTACCCTCAGTGGAGTAAGCAATTTTTCCGCCGCGCAGGATGTGCAAATAGAAGACCCAGTCACCGGCAACTTTCATTGATAGCCACGACTGATCATCCAGCAGTGGCATATCAACGGGGCGTTTGAAAAGCACGCCACTGGCATTAGGTATTGTATTTTTGATACCCAACGCCGAGCGCACTTCGTTATGCGCCGTGCTTACATAGGAACCGGCCCATTTATTCGCACACTCCAGATCACTTACATAGTTAAGGAACTGGTCAGGCATAACGACTTCGTCGGTGGTTACGAACTCACATTTTGAGTACGCAAGCATGACCGCTTCATCGTCAAAACAACTAACAAGCGCCTCCAGGAAGCGCTCATCACAGTAGTCATCGCTTTCAGCGACCCATACCAGGTCACCTGTGGCCGCCTTGATCCCCTTAGCCCACTGATGAAAAACGCCACCCGAATTCGTCTCATTGAACAACAAACGCGTTACATCAGGGTACTTTTCCGCATAACCAGTTAACACCGAACGGCTATCATCAGTCGAACAGTCATCCATCAGGATAACTTCTATATTCTTGTAAGTCTGACCATAAATACTATCCAGCCGACGAGCAAGGTAGCTTTCATGATTATAATTTGGAACAATTACCGAAACTTTTGGCATAATGGTGCTGGAATCAATATCCAGCAAAGCGCGTGTTGTTTCGTTCAATCGACCAAAACCGGTGATACTGTCTGGCTCAAGGAAAAGCCCTTCCTGCCAATTGTTCCAGGCATTCACAAACAGTAGACGGCGATCCTCGGGGAGAGCCTTTCTCGCGCCTCTGATCGCCGCGTCAAGCCAACGTCCATAGTCACGAATGTGAAAGCGCGAATACACAAGAGGAGAATATTGCTTAAGCGCAGTTTCATCACGCCCCAATGAAATAGCGTGGAAAACCGGAGTCGTACGAAGGTGTGTTTTCTGCGCTCTCACGATCCCTTGTGAAGCAACAAGGTTATACGGAACGGTATCTATTCCATTCTTGTTTTGTGGTGTAAATACGCCAGTTTCGCCGGGCACAGGGTCTGCAGAAAGATCAAGCGCGGCGTCACACAAACCATCCAGGTCCTGCGCCAACTCTTCCGAACCCGCGAAACCAAACTGAGCAATCAGGTACACACCGTCACACAGTTCATTCAATCGCTCACGCAGCTTGCGAATTGAATCAACGATGTCTTCGTCGTACTCATTGAGCTTAACAACTATGACGGGGCGCTCATCAACCTGCACACAGCGCTTATCAGCTAGAACTGCAACAACAGGCGTAATCAAGTTGTTCGCCAGGCCTTCCTGATGCAAATCTATTTGAACGCAGAAATTAAAGTCGATTTCTGTGTGGGCAAGAAAAATGTCCAGAGGCTGTGGCGACGCTTGCACAACCGAATCTGCGCTCAGTTTGAAGCAAAAGCCAAAAAAGCCATGGCTCTTGGCGCTGAGTGCCTGCTGGGTGAGCACACGCCCATCCAACGAATCATACAACCCAAGCATCTTGTCAGGGCGTGGTCGCTGCGAATTGCCTTTAGCAGCGAATCTGGCACTACGCAACGCCTCCCAGTCAGGCGATACATAGAACGCGAGCAACTTGATGTCGCTGTTAACTTCACCAAAACGGATGTCGTTTTCGTGATTAATGAGTGCATCCGGTACCGCTATTCTATGCTCTGCCGCGCCAGTGACAATGTAATGCCAAAGCGGGTTGAGACCAATGTGTTGAATGTCTTTGTACATTGCGAGGTAGGCGCGCGTATCAAAGTCCATGGAAGGATTTTTACCTTCGCGCCAGCCTTGTTCACAGTAGTGCCTGAGCGGATCTACCGAGACCTCCGGTACATCGCTGTACATCGCAAGGTAGTACTTCTCGTCGAACAATCCTGACTTTTTGACGGCTTCGATCTGTGCCTCGAGCACAGCCTTTAGGACCGGTATCGGTGTATATTCACCATACGGATTGAAAACCGCATTACGCCCGACGGGACGACGCTTGACCGCCGTCATTTCGCAAATGCGAACTGGCAATCTGATTGGACGACCTTCGAGCTGTCCGCATTGAATGTAGTGAAGCAGCGGATGAACCTGAGCCTCGGCAACATCAGGGTTGGCCAACAGATAATCCGAAGGACTGAAAGCGGCGCAAGGATTGCGATTTTCTATCCAGCCCTTGAGCATGTAGTGCTTGAGTGGATCAGTACCTTTTGCACGAACATCTGCATTATTGGCCAGGTAATATTCCGGATCAAACAACCCGCTTTCTTGAATCTCACGCAGAGTGTTTTCGTTATAAAGCTCTCGACGCCGCCTTAACGAGTCGACAACTTTACTCCATGTCAGCGTTCTGACGTTATGGACGGACTCTCGCACAAACCCTGAAACCATGCGCACAGACGACATTAAACGCCAGGAATGCGAAGAGAGTAATGCCTGGAGTTCCTGCTGCGTCTTGAGCAGATCAGCCTTCAGACTGACATTCTCTTTTTCGTGATCAACCAAAACAGCTTTGAGATCGACTAACTGCCTGTTGAGCACACCCACAGATTGCTCAAGACTGGCGATATGCCGGTCACGCTTAACCAAAGAACCCATGAGCTCTTTTAACTGCGATTCACGTTCAAAGAGAGTCGGATTCAATGACGCAATTCGCTGATTCAAATCCTCGATCTGTTGGGTCAAGTCCTGGATTTGAAGGGAGCGCGCACCGATCTGATGACGACTTTCCCGAATCAGCCGGGCCGCGTCAAACGCGAGATCCAACTGCTCTACCGAAAACGCTTCTGTACGTTCTGGTACTTGCCTGTCATATTCGAAGACATCAAAATCTTCGGCATACAACTCTTTAATCAAACTCGCACTTCGTTCCGTTATAAAAGCAGGAAGGAAGGGAATGACATTTTCACTTTGCGAAGGCTCTGCAAAAGGATCGGTGGTCTGCTCACCGAAGTGCTCCGATAATGCTTTATGCAGTTCAGAGGAGCTTTCAATTTTGACCAACAAGGAATAATTGATCAAGTCCGGACGCAACAGCGTGGCTTGAGGCGCCCAAAAATCTTTTTCAGGTGAAGATGCGCTATTGCTTGCGAGATACTCCAGAAACGCCTCAAAAGCCGCAGCGACATCCGCTACGCTTTTTACCGGCTGCTGTAATAACTCAAACTTTGGATACGATGCGATCTGCTCCGGATCTTGTAACAGTATTTTCGACTGCCATGCAGAGAAGATGCGCTTATAAGGGTTTCGTACGGCGGCAAATCGAAAATATGTATCAGCAAGCAGAGGTTCCAAAAGGTCGTCTATTTCCAGCCCGCTGACATGGGGCGCAACCTTGTGAAACTCGTGAACAACTTGATCAGAATTGCTTCCCGCAGCCTCGCCGACGCCACGCAAGGCTTGTGAACAACCTTCCAGTGACGCAAACCACCACTTCAGGGAAGTACTCGCAACCTTGGGGGTACTAACGTATAAAACCTTGTACTTCTCGGAACGGAAACTGTTCCACTTGAGATAGTCGAAGACTTTTTGTTTGTCCACTGATGACAAATCACTAATATTTAGCATATGCGTCAAAAAATCCTATGGGCATGCTGACTCTCAGCAACGCACTTCCAATCGAGTAAATTATCTGCACTAATACGAACACCCTGTAAGACGGCTACAACCAAAGCCCTACATAAAAGGGTAACACTTGCAAATGACCACTCCTTGGTTCCAGCGACGACTTTACGTCGACGACGTTAGCCCCCTTGGGCCGAGCGAACCTCAAACGCAGTCACTGACCCGGAGCAAACAAGCGCGAAACCAACCAAAACTGATTTATAACATTTTTTGGTCTTAACATTCAAAATAGCTCCGAAATACCGGGGCTCCTTACCTATGGTCTAGCTGCAGCACCCAACAAAAAAGGCTCAACCCCTACCGCCAAGAGCGAAAAACACCTCAAACCCAGGCAGGCACACGTCGGACTGAATCGTTGACGGGGAACAGGACCGGCACCGCTCGAAACCATCCCGGCCCAGGCCTGCGCCCCTCCCGAGACAGCCAGATTTGCTTACTTTAAAGGGCTGCCGCCGTCCATCTGAAAAGAAGCCTGGATATTGACTAGCTAAAACCAATAAAGAGTCACTCACACGGAATAACTCAATTCACAAAACTCGATACCAAAACCCGCTAAAGCACGAACTCAGGTATAACTCTTACACATTTTCACTGCGTGATTCTTGGCAATATAATATGCGTCATGCAACTGCATATGCCGCTCCACCCGTACAGTCGGGTCACCTGGAGTTCTAAACAAAGACGTGGTTTTTGGCACATAAACAAACTTATTGCCATAACCATACCGCAACCAAAGATTCCAGTCTTCGAGACTGCTCATGTCGGTTTGAAATCCGCCTCGTTGCAAGAAGAGATCCTTTTGAAAAAGCAGAGACTGGATCGCTATATAGTTGTGATCCAGCAGGACCTCATAGTCATATTCTTGCTTTAGAATCGCAGGTACCGCATGGCTAACCTCAAAATATTGCCCTTCCACGCCACTTGCAACAGTACCGACTTCCAGCGCCAATGAGTAAGCCGCTACCGCGTCGGCATTTTTCGCCAACGCACCAACAAGCACCTCAACATGATCCGCAAAGAGCAAATCATCATCATCGAGAAACATGCAGTATTTTCCGGCTGCCTTTTCCAAACCATAATTACCGGTCACCGAACGACCGACCTTATCGAGGGAGTAGTAACTAACACTCATGCCCTCCGGAAATTCGAAATCTGCCACAACCGAGCTCATCGTAGAACCGCCATCCTCAACGACTATCAACTCGATATTCGGGTACGTCTGATTACACACAGACATCATGGACTGTCTAAGAAACTCTCCTCGATTCTTGTAAGTTCGAGTAACCACAGTAACAAGAGGGTAATCGGCCAATGGCTCACCCACCTCCCAGAACGCCCCATCCCTGATCATTTCATAATCAAAGCCCCTGAAAGGGAAATAGCAGTTTTCACTCGGCCCCTTGCCCCGCATAAAATACCGAGCCTTCTTGAATATCACACCGAAGTTTCGGAACACATCACGACGGGCACCAGCATAGGGTTCTGGACGGAGTAAAAGCAGGCATTGCAAGATAAAGCCACCCACTCTATCGCTCAAATTCCCGTAGCGCAGTCTGATATAAGCATTGGCCAGCGTGCTGCCGGTATACTGTATCGGTTTTACATGATGCTCATGCTCATAGGTGTAATGATAAACAACGGCGGATGGGCAATACTTGAGTTGGTATCCATAGGATCTGAAGCGATAGGACAGCTCGACGTCTTCGCCATACATGAAGATCTCGCGCTCGTATCCACCGACTTCAACGTAAGCTGACCTTCTTACGAGCACGCAAGCATGGGACGACCAGTTGGTTTCCAATGTTACCGGATCGTAATATTTAGGGTGCTCATAAGGTGCCTGCCTCAACTCCCAGGATGCCACCTCAGCCTTGGCATCGGCCAAAGCAGCAGCTACCACTCTGGTTATAGAGTCTTTGGCAAAAACGATATCCACGTTACTAACAAGAAAATACTCAGCGCGCCCTTTATTGATTGCCTTTTCATGCCCCGCACCAAACCCGACATTGTCGCCTTCCAGAATGTCGAAACCAGCCACTTCCTCACCAAGCAATGCCTGCCAACGTTGCAATGCTTCGAGGGTGTTGTCTGAAGATCCGTTATCAACAAAGAACATATTCAATTTGCTGAGCGGATAACTTTGCGCCTTTAACGATTCAAAAAAACCATCAATCCACTTGCCACTATTGAACGTCACCACCGACACATCAATAACGGGTTGCGCGTGGACGATCGACGGGTTCTGGAACGGTGAGAAACGACGATTCAATATAGCCTGTATAGCCTTGGTATTATTTCGCGAGTAAATCACCAACATTATGTTTTCGCGCAAACGCTTGAAAAACAGATGTATACGGACACGAACCCACACAAGGAAAGGAAACTTCTGGTAAAAAGGCCGAATAAACGCTTTAGATTTGGCCAAAAAAGAGCGCAGCCCTCGAGAAAAACGCGCTACGACTTGCCAGATTTTTGAAGTAACCATACTGAATAAACCACTCATCAAATCGAACTCCCTAACCAATGCATCTTAGCGACCTGCAAATATCACAACATCAGCGGCAGGTACATCCCTAGATGCTCTACAAGAGAGGCGACCATGCAAACCCGTGTTGATATGTGTTTTGACGCTTTTTAATTACACTACTTGCTCCGGCTCTCCTGCTTTGTAGGTGCGTGCGATAAACAGCAGTGGCGCATAAGCTACGACCATACCAAAAAATCCGGGAATCCAGCCACTTGCTACAGCGATCGATAACGGCATGAGCCATACAAAATTGATAGCGATCGATGCCAGCGTTACTGTTTTATGGCTACGGTGCTTGCGAGAGGCATATTGGTAACCATGACTGCGGTGGGCTTCATACACTTTTTCACCTCGCAAAAGCCTGCGCATCAGGGTCCACGTCGCATCAACAATGAAAACGCCAAGCATGATCAACCAGCTCCAGAGCAACTCGGGCGACCTGGAGGCTGCCTCAATCGACATCCCTGCCAATACAATCCCCAAAAAACCGCTGCCTGCGTCCCCCATGAAAATTTTTGCCGGCGGATAGTTCCAACAGAGAAAACCCGCGACCGCTGCCACCAGAGCCAGAGGACCCCACGCCAGTTCGAGGTTTGCGCTAAACCAATAGACCAGTAACATTCCGAGGCAGACACTGATCGCTTCAGCACTGGCCAAGCCATCAATGCCATCCATGAAGTTGTAAAGATTCAGCATCCAGACCAAATACAGCACAAACAAAATATTTCCAATCCACCCTGGATCAAGGGTGAGGCCAAAGACCGTGACGCCAGGAGAGCCTCCCAGCCAATATAACGCCCATATTGAGGCAGCAAAATGGCCTAATAGGCGCCACCTTGCGGCGATATGCCCGTGATCATCGGCAAACCCGATAAGCGCGACCAACAAGCCGCTCCCCAGCAAACCAACCAGCGTCGCCAGGCTCATCAAATCAAGACCGCGAAGGATCAGAAGCGCCAACAGAAAGGAGACAACAATAGCTACACCTCCACCCCGAGGAGTCGGCACAGAGTGAGAGCTGCGCTCGTTTGGTGTATCCATCAAGCTATTGACCAGGGCATAACGACGTAAAACAAGCGTCAGCCCCCAGGAAACAACGAATACTGCTAGTAGCAGCCACAAAAAAGTCATTTCGTCTGCGCATCCAGATAGTGACCTGCGGTTTGGCGCATGGCTTCATCCATGTTGATGGGGGGTGTCCACCCCAATAATTCACGATTTTTGCTGATGTCGACCTGCAATGACCCGCAGATCCGTTGAGCAACGGATTGCTTTCCCATTGCCGAAGCCGCCGCTACCAGCAACCACTCTGGCAATGGCAAGAGCCAGGCCTTCCTCCCGAGCGCATCGCCCAGGCGACGTAGCATTTCAGTGGTGGACAAGTCCTGGCCATCACTGACCAGAAAAGTTTGGTTCGCTGCGCCAGGATGATCGATACAGGTGATTACAAGGTCCACCAGGTTTCCGATCGCCACAAGGCTACGCTGATTCCGGACCGCTCCCAACGGTAGCGGAATACCTTTGTTGAGCCAGCGCAGCATACTCAGAAAATTGGCTTTAACACCCGCCCCATAGATCAATGGCGGGCGAATAATCACCACTTCCATACCGGTTTCACGAGCAAGTTGTCTCAGGCCTTGTTCAGCCTCGTGCTTGGAGACGCCATAAGGATCCACCGGGGCCGGAGTATCATCAGCCTTGAACGGTTTGCCTGGCAGGGTGCTTTCGCCATTGACCTTGATCGAACTGATGAAGATGAAGCGTTTGACTCCCGATTCAGCGGCGCGCTTTGCCAACCGAAGAGTCCCCTCCACATTGGCCTTGCGAAACTCGGCCAAGGCATCAGAAGCGATTTCGTTCATCACATGAACTCTGGCCGCCGCATGGACGACCGCACTTACATCCTTCAACTCAGGCAAGGCTTCAGGATCATTCAGATCAAAGGGTACAACCGGGCACAAACCCTGTAACCGGGTGGGACTGCGAGCGGCCGCGATCGGAGCGAACTGTTTGCCCACCAACATCCTGAAAACCAGCGCCTCACCCACGAAACCGCCTGCCCCTGTGACCAATACCTTTGGGGCTGTCATTGAGCTTTGTTTCCTATCAACGCGGTGAACCAACAGATAAAAAAGAAGAAAATCTTGTCCCGTACCCGGCGCCTGCATTGCCAGGCACTGAAGGACAGTTTCATCAGTTCCGTACGCCGCAATTGCAGCAAGGCGCCTTCAAAGGGCTTCGTCCCCTGCCCCACCAGATCTGCAATCAGGTCAACCTGACCGAACCACCAACCGTCATGAATGGTTTTGTAACGAGCGATCAACGGACTCAGACCTGTGTTGGCACCGACCTGATTACGCTCGTGCTGCCGGTAATCCATGCCGGGTATCGGGTCGATGTACCAACGATAACCATGACTGCGCGCAAAGGCATAGCAATACCAGTCATGCAGAGTTACACCTTGCAGCTGCTGCCAGTTGGCGAGCATCGAGCCTTTCAAGGCTTCTGCCAGGCTTTTTCCAAAGACATAGGTACAGCCAGGACCGGCTGCCTCAAACAAAGAATCCCAAGCGACCTGAGGCTGCGCCTTGTCCAGCAGCAGGGTTCTGCCGTTTGGCCAGAACGCCGTCACGTTACTGGAGTAGGCATCTACTCCTCGTACCTGCAACGTTTGGGTTGCTCTGTGCAGCTTGTCGGGATACCAGATGTCGTCCTGGTCGGCAAAGGCGACGAAGTCGTAGCCATCGAGGTCAACGTCCCGGATCAACCGAAAGAAGTTGCGCGATGCTCCGCCGAAGCGGTTGGCATCCGGAAGCACTACAACTGCTGGATGCTCAGCCGCATAAGCTTTACACCACGCCTCGGTGCCGTCAGTAGAGGGGTCGATGCTAATGTGCAGGGTAACGTCGACCGATAACTGGCCGAGAATCGAGACCAGTTGCTCCTCTATCCACTGCATTCCGTTGTACGCAGCCAGCAAAACTGCAACCTTGGGATGTTTTACTGGCATGCTCTTCCTGCTTGCACGGATTAAACGCTAGGTTTGAAAGTAAACCCTCTCGACTCAGAGGGAACCCAAATCCAGCAGTTTTTGCAGGTACTGACCATATCCAGTCTTCTTCAGCTTATCGGCCTGAGCGCCCAACTGTTCAGCGGTAATCCAACCGTTGTTGTAGGCGATCTCCTCCAGGCAGGCCACTTTCAAGCCTTGACGCTGCTCGATCGTGTGCACGAAGTGACTGGCCTCGAGCAACGAGTCGTGAGTCCCCGTGTCCAGCCAGGCAAAACCGCGTCCGAGCATTTCTACATTGAGGGTGTTCTGCTCAAGGTAGGCCCGGTTAACGTCGGTGATTTCCAACTCGCCACGCTCGGACGGCTTAATGCTCTTGGCGATCTTGACAACATCGTTGTCGTAGAAGTACAGGCCGGTCACTGCATAGTTGGATTTTGGCTTCAGCGGCTTCTCTTCAATGCTTAGAGCGCGACCGGTTTTGTCGAACTCGACAACACCGAAGCGCTCCGGGTCGGAGACGTGGTAGCCAAATACGGTAGCGCCATGCTGTTGAGAGCTGGCGGAACGCAGGTTGTCCGAGAAATGCTGACCGTAAAAGATGTTGTCGCCCAAGATGAGGCAGCAAGGATCTTCGCCGATGAACTCTTCGCCAATGATGAAGGCTTGTGCCAGACCATCCGGACTAGGTTGTTCGGCATAGGTCAGCTTGATGCCGTAAAGGCTGCCGTCACCCAGCAATTTGCGGAAACATGGCAAGTCTTCAGGCGTAGAGATAATCAGGATTTCGCGCATGCCCGCAAGCATCAGCACCGACAGCGGATAGAAGATCATCGGCTTGTCGTAGATCGGCAGCATCTGTTTGGAAACACCAAGGGTCAACGGATGCAGACGAGTGCCCGAGCCGCCAGCGAGGATGATGCCTTTACGATTTGTCGTGGTCATTTGTTCAGAACTTCCCTAAGCATTCGAGTTACACCACTTTGCCAATCCGGCAAGTGTAGAGAAAAATTGTCACGCAGCTTCTGAGTATTCAAACGCGAATTCAGGGGGCGACGTGCAGGTGTTGGATAAGCGGTCGTTTCGATCGGGTCAATCGCCATGACGGCGAGCTGTTCACCGCTGGCTTTGGCAAATTCGATCACGTGGCTGGCATAGCCGTGCCATGAAACTTCACCGCTGGCAGCCAAGTGGTACAAACCCGATAGCTCGGGACGGTGCAAAATCTGCTGAAGGGTCAACGCTGTTACGTCGGCAATCAGGTCTGCGCCCGTCGGAGCTCCAATCTGGTCGGCGATAACGCTTAAGGTTTCGCGATCCTTGGCCAAACGCAGCATGGTTTTGGCGAAGTTGTTGCCGCGAGCGCCATAGACCCAACTGGTGCGAAAGATCAAATGCTTGCAACCAGAGGCCGTAATCGCTTGTTCGCCAGCCAGCTTGCTGGCGCCGTAGTGATTCACCGGGGCGACTGGATCGGTTTCTTCCCAAGCCTTTGAACCCTGCCCACTGAACACATAGTCAGTCGAGTAATGAATCAACCAGGCGCCCAGGGACGCAGCCTCTTCAGCCATGACCCCACTTGCCTGAGCATTCACACGGTCCGCCAACTCAGTCTCGGACTCAGCTTTATCGACGGCAGTGTAAGCCGCGGCATTGACGATAACGTCGGGCTTGACCTTGCGTATCGTCGCACGCAATGCGTCAAGGTCAGCCAGGTCGCCACACAAGCCATCAACCGCATGACGATCCAGGGCAATCAACTCGCCAAGCGGCGCCAGGGAGCGCTGCAGCTCCCACCCCACCTGTCCGTTTTTTCCGAGCAGGAGGATCTTCATGCCTTGCTCGAACGATCACTATAGTTCTGGTCGATCCATTGCTGATAGCTGCCGCTCTTCACGTGAGCAACCCACTCGGTATTACTGAGGTACCACTCGACAGTCTTGCGGATGCCGGTTTCGAAAGTCTCTTCTGGCGTCCAACCTAGCTCGCGCTGGATTTTGCTGGCGTCGATAGCGTAACGCTGGTCGTGACCGGGACGATCCTGAACGTAAGTAATCAGGCTGGCATGTGGCCGATAGGCGGAATCCGGACGCAATTCGTCGAGCAGCGCACACAAGGTGTTCACGACTTCGATGTTTTGCTTTTCGTTATGGCCACCAATGTTGTACGTCTCGCCGATAACGCCTTCGGTCACGACTTTGTACAGTGCACGAGCGTGATCTTCGACGTACAACCAGTCACGGACCTGATTACCCTTGCCGTAGACCGGCAGCGGCTTGCCTTCCAGCGCATTGAGAATGATCAGCGGGATCAGCTTCTCAGGGAAGTGGCATGGGCCATAGTTGTTCGAACAGTTGGTGACCAGGGTCGGCAAGCCATAAGTTCGGCTCCAGGCGCGAACCAGGTGATCGGAACTGGCCTTGCTCGCGGAGTAAGGCGAACTTGGCTGATACGGCGTTGTTTCGGTGAAGAGGTCTTCCGGACCTTCAAGGTCTCCGTAAACTTCGTCAGTCGAAATGTGGTGAAAGCGGAAGCTGGCTTTACGCACATCATCCAGCGCCGCCCAGTAGTGGCGCGCAGCTTCAAGCAGGGTGTAAGTGCCAATGATGTTGGTCTGGATGAACTCGGACGGGCCGGAGATCGAGCGATCAACGTGGGACTCTGCGGCCAGGTGCATGATGGCATCCGGTTGGTGTTCACGCAGGACACGGTCAATTTGATCGCGGTCGCAGATATCGACGCGTTCGAATGCATAGCGCGGGTCTTCGCTGACCTCGGCCAAGGACTCAAGATTGCCGGCATAAGTCAGCTTATCGACGTTGACGACAGCGTCAGTGGTGTTGGAGATGATATGACGGATGACCGCCGAGCCAATAAACCCGGCGCCGCCGGTAACTAGAATTTTCACGCGAAACCATACCCTTGAGTTGCTGACAGGGCCGCCAACCGAGCACTGTCGAATCCATGAATGCAAAAGCCATCAAATTCGCTGAGGCTTCTGACAGAGTCAGTCTGAACCGACGTGGGAATATGCCACCATCGGACAACCGCAGCATTTTACAGCTAAATGAAGGTTTTACTAATGGATATAGACAAGCTGTGACGCAAATTCGACGTGCGTCATGCGATTGTCGCATTCAGACCAAACGCTTGCGCGACGCCTTGGACGTACGTCCCAGGAACCAACCAAGAATCGGTCCGATCACCATGCCGATCAGCAGCGAAAGAACCATGATCAGCGATACCGGCAACCGCGGCCCTTCCCATCCTAGAAACAACAAGGATACCGATTGCTGATTTTCGAGAACAAAAGCAAGTGTCGCTAAAACCAGCAACAAAACCAATATGGCGAGCAATACGCGCTTGAGATTACGCATGAGCGGCTCCTTGAATTACGACAGCCGTCAAAGCCCCTCCTCCTCATCTTCGTTCACACGATCACGCAGCTCTTTACCTGGCTTGAAATGCGGAACGAATTTGCCATCCAGACTAACCGATTGACCGGTTTTCGGATTGCGGCCTACGCGCGGTGCGCGGTAGTGCAGGGAGAAGCTGCCAAACCCACGGATCTCGATACGATCACCCGTGGCCAGACATTGGGACATTTGCTCAAGCATGGTCTTGATGGCCAGCTCCACATCTTTTGATGAGAGCAGCCCTTGATGGGTGACAATTCGTTCGATCAACTCCGACTTCGTCATATTTTTCCCTTCTTTTTCAAGCAGCTAGATCAGCGCTTCAAAGGTTTTAGCACGCCCGGATGAATTTGAACAGCCCGGGTTTTCACATATATTTGCTAGCACTGGAGCACCCGACACCAAGGCTTCAAAACACCGACCGCACCGCTCATCATCGCTTATCTACAAATAACCAGCATGGTGCGCGTCAGATAGCCAGCAGGATTGAAGCCAAACGGAAACTCATCTTCCTCCTTGGCATCATCAGACCTCGCCACGACCTTGTAACCCGACGCCTTACACTCCTTGTTCGCACGTTTGATACATTTCTCCCACCCGGATCCCAACCCCGAACAATCAATCTCGATACCACTGACTCCGCGTACAACGTGAGTCTTGGCATTTGTAGTACAGCCCGCCAATGCCAGTACTGCTATTGCGACAATGAGCTTGTTCATTCACTTCCTTACGCAGGACGGCCCGCCCGACTGTCGTTCGCTACAGACTAAAAGGTTAGCTGCTAATAAACGATTGATCCGATTAAAGAATCGGACAACTTGTCGACGTTATTGGTTTCACGCCGCCCCCACATGGGTTAACCATGTCAGGCAAATCCGTCAAATCCCGGGCACAAAAAAGGGCGACCGAAGTCGCCCTTTTTCTATGGTCCTACAGAACTTAGTTCTGTTTGGCCATTGCCTGGCGCAGCAGTGCCGCCATGGTGGTGTCAGCTGCAGCTTCACCTTCCGGAGCAGTTTTCAGGCTCTGGATGGCTTCTTTCTCTTCAGCATCGTCTTTCGATTTGATCGACAGCTGAATTACGCGGCTCTTACGATCAACGCTGATGATCTTGGCTTCTACTTCCTGCCCTTCTTTCAGAACGTTGCGCGCGTCTTCAACGCGGTCACGGCTGATTTCGGAGGCTTTCAGAGTCGCTTCGATATCGTCGGCCAGAGTGATGATGGCGCCTTTAGCGTCAACTTCTTTCACGATGCCTTTAACGATGGCGCCTTTATCGTTCTCTTGAACGTATTCGGAGAACGGATCGCTTTCCAGTTGCTTGATACCCAGGGAGATGCGCTCGCGCTCTGGGTCAACCGACAGGATAACGGTGTCCAGCTCGTCGCCCTTCTTGAAGCGGCGAACGGCTTCTTCGCCCACTTCGTTCCAGGAGATGTCGGACAGGTGAACCAGACCGTCGATGCCGCCGTCCAGACCAATGAAGATACCGAAATCGGTGATCGACTTGATGGTGCCGGAGATTTTATCGCCCTTGTTGAACTGGCCAGAGAAATCTTCCCATGGGTTAGATTTGCACTGCTTGATGCCCAGGGAGATACGACGACGCTCTTCGTCGATGTCCAGAACCATAACTTCCACTTCGTCGCCGACTTGTACGACTTTCGAAGGGTGGATGTTCTTGTTGGTCCAGTCCATTTCGGAAACGTGTACCAGGCCTTCAACGCCTTCTTCCAGCTCAGCGAAGCAGCCGTAGTCGGTCAGGTTGGTGACGCGAGCGGTAACACGAGTGCCTTCTGGGTAACGGGCTTTGATAGCAACCCATGGATCTTCGCCCAGTTGCTTGAGGCCCAGGGAAACACGATTGCGTTCGCGATCGTACTTCAGAACCTTGACATCGATCTCGTCGCCAACGTTGACGATTTCGGAAGGATGCTTGATACGCTTCCAAGCCATGTCGGTAATGTGCAGCAGGCCATCGACGCCACCCAGATCGACGAATGCGCCGTAATCGGTGAGGTTCTTGACGATACCTTTGACTTGTTGGCCTTCCTGCAGGGATTCCAGCAGAGCTTCACGCTCAGCGGAGTTCTCGGCTTCGAGGACGCTACGACGGGAAACGACAACGTTGTTGCGTTTCTGGTCGAGTTTGATGACCTTGAATTCCAGCTCTTTGCCTTCCAGGTGCGTGGTGTCGCGCACAGGACGGACGTCAACCAGAGAACCTGGCAGGAACGCACGGATGCCGTTAACGTCGACAGTGAAGCCGCCTTTAACCTTACCGTTGATAACGCCCTTGACCACTTCTTCGGCTGCGAAGGCTGCTTCCAGAACAATCCAGCATTCAGCGCGCTTGGCTTTTTCACGGGACAGCTTGGTTTCACCAAAGCCGTCTTCAACCGAGTCCAGAGCAACGTGAACTTCGTCACCGACGTTGATAGTCAGTTCGCCAGCATCGTTGTAGAACTGCTCAAGCGGGATGAGTGCTTCAGACTTCAGGCCAGCGTGAACGGTTACCCAGCGAGCTTGGTAATCGATATCAACGATAACACCGGTGATGATGGAGCCTGCCTGAAGGTTCAGGGTTTTTAGGCTTTCTTCAAAGAGTTCCGCAAAGCTTTCGCTCATTTTAATTCCTGTTGAATAAGGGCGAAGGATACGCCCATCTCCACATCCCAGACGACGTGGGTTATGTTCATTTAAAGAAGCCTTGCAAGACTATGACTGGTCCCCTGCAAAGCTTCTTGGTCACCCGGCGATATCGCGAATGGCGATCTCGCTCATGATGCGTTCCAGCACCTGCTCGATGGATAATTCCGTGGAATCCAGCTGTATGGCGTCAGCCGCCGGCTTGAGCGGGGCTACCGCTCGCTGGGTGTCACGCTCATCGCGAACACGTATCTCATCTAGCAGACTCGACAGACTAACACCATCGACTTTGCCCTTCAACTGCAAGTATCGACGGCGCGCACGTTCCTCGGCACTGGCAGTGAGGAATATCTTCAGCGGCGCATCCGGGAAAACCACCGTGCCCATATCGCGGCCATCGGCGACCAAGCCCGGAGGTTCCTGAAACGCCCGCTGACGCTGAAGCAGAGCGTCGCGAACGGCTGGCAACGCGGCGACCTGGGAAGCCCAGGCGCCCACCTGCTCGTTGCGCAAATCATCAGTGACATCGTCACCTTCAAGAATGATCCGCTGCGGATGCCCTTCTGTCGCTCCGACGAACTGCACATCCAGATGAGCGGCCAGCAGTTTCAGCGACTCTTCATTGGTCAGATCAACACCGTGATTGCGTGCCGCGAATGCCAGCAAACGGTACAACGCACCGGAATCCAGCAGGCACCAGCCCAGACGCTTTGCCAGAATCCCGGCAATCGTGCCCTTGCCCGAACCGCTGGGCCCGTCGATGGTGATGACCGGTGGCTTGATAATCACGACTGTGCCTCTTGCGCTACACGGATACCGACTTGCGCGCACAACGCGAGGAAGTTCGGGAACGACGTCGCGACGTTGGCACAATCATGAATACGGATCGGGGCAGTGGCACGCAGTGAAGCCACACTGAAAGCCATGGCAATCCGATGATCGCCGTGACCATGCACTTCGCCGCCGCCAATCTGGCCGCCGTCGATGATGATGCCGTCCGGAGTCGGTTCGCATTTCACGCCCAAGGCCAGCAAGCCATCGGCCATGACCTGAATACGGTCCGATTCCTTGACGCGCAATTCTTCGGCACCACGCAGAACGGTGCGCCCTTCAGCGCAGGCCGCCGCCACGAACAGCACCGGGAATTCGTCAATGGCCAGTGGCACCAGCGCTTCCGGAATCTCTATACCTTTGAGTTTAGCTGCCCGCACGCGCAAATCTGCTACGGGTTCACCGCCCACTTCACGCTGGTTTTCCAGGGTGATGTCAGCGCCCATCAGACGCAGTATGTCGATCACGCCGGTACGGGTCGGGTTGATGCCGACGTGCTCAAGCACCAACTCCGAACCTTCAGCGATCGACGCTGCCACCAGGAAGAACGCCGACGACGAGATATCACCCGGCACTTCGATATGGGTCGCGGTCAGCTTGTGGCCGGACTCGACCGACGCAGTCGCACCGTTGACGCTTACCGGATAGCCGAAACCACGCAGCATGCGCTCGGTGTGGTCGCGCGTCGGCGCCGGCTCAGTGACAGTGGTCTTGCCTTCGGCGTACAGACCCGCCAACAGCAGGCAGGATTTAACCTGGGCGCTGGCCATCGGCATGGTGTAAGTCAAGCCTTTGAGCTTATTGCCGCCACGAATGGTCATCGGTGGACGACCCTCAGCAGCGGTCTCGATCACAGCGCCCATTTCACGCAGCGGGTTGGCCACGCGATTCATCGGACGCTTGGACAGCGAGGCATCACCAGTCAGGGTGCTGTCGAAGCTCTGCGCAGCCAGCAGGCCCGACAGCAGACGCATCGAAGTGCCGGAGTTGCCCAGATAGATCGGGCCCGGCGCAGGCTTCAAGCCGTGCAGGCCGACGCCGTGAATGGTCACGCGACCGTGGTGCGGACCTTCGATCACGACGCCCATGTCACGGAAAGCTTGCAGGGTCGCCAGGGCGTCTTCGCCCTCGAGGAAGCCTTCGACTTCGGTGACGCCTTCAGCCAGGGAGCCCAGCATGATCGAACGGTGGGAAATCGATTTATCGCCCGGTACACGAATCCGCCCAGTCAGGCGGCCACCAGGTTGTGCCAGGAAAATCAGGTCGTTGGAATTCATAGCGTCCACATAAGCCCGGCGGGCCAGGATTTTACTGAAATGTTCGCGGGCAACCCGGGCGCGAGTGAATACGCCCAACAATTGGTGCCCATCCCCTGCATCGACCGCGTCGCGCAAGGCGTCGAGGTCGCTGCGAAATGTATCGAGTGTGCGCAGGACAGCTTCGCGGTTGGCGAGGAAGATGTCGTGCCACATGACCGGGTCGCTCCCCGCGATTCTTGTGAAATCGCGGAAACCGCCGGCAGCGTAACGGAAGATCTCAAGATTTTCATTGCGCTTGGCCAGTGAATCGACCAAACCGAACGCCAGCAAGTGCGGCAAATGGCTGGTTGCCGCCAACACTTCGTCATGACGCTCAACCTGCATGTGCTCGACGTCGGCGCCCAATTCACGCCACAAACGGTCGACCACCGCCAGCGCGGCCGGATCGGTTTGATCCAGCGGCGTAAGAATCACTTTATGGCGACGGAACAGGTCCGAGTTGGAAGCTTCCACCCCGCTCTGCTCGGATCCGGCAATCGGGTGCCCAGGCACGAAACGCGCAGGCATACCGCCAAACGCCTCGGTGGCCGCCCGAACGACATTGCCTTTGGCGCTGCCGACGTCAGTCAGAATCGCTTGCCCAAGGTCCATGCCAGCCAATCGCCCGAGCATTTTCTCCATCGCCAGGATCGGCACGGCCAGCTGAATCACGTCTGCGCCCTGGCAGGCAACAGCCAGGTCGTCTTCGCAGCGATCCACCACGCCCAACTCAACCGCCAGCTTGCGTGACTGCGGGTCGAGATCGACCCCGACCACTTCGCGACACAGGCCACTTTCACGCAGCCCCTTGGCAAACGAACCGCCAATCAACCCCAAACCGACTACCACAAGGCGACCGATCATAGGTTCAGCAGATTGCAGAGCAGTGACATCACCCACGAGCCAGAACCTTGGTCAGCGCCTCAAGGAAGCGACTGTTTTCAGCCGGCAAACCGATGGTGATACGCAGGTGGTTCGGCATGCCGTAATTGGCCACCGGACGCACGATCACGCCTTCGCGCAACAGTCCCTGGAACACCGGCGCCGCAACACGACCTACATCGACGCAAATGAAATTTCCCTTGGACGGAATCCAGCTCAGCCCCAACAGACGAAAACCCGCCTCCAGTTGCTGCATGCCGGATTCGTTCAAACGACGGCTTTCGGCCAGGTAATCGTTGTCTTGCAAGGCCGCGCACGCAGCGGCCAAGGCCAGGCTGTTGACGTTGAACGGCTGACGCACACGGTTCAGCACGTCCGCGACCACAGCGGTGGACAGACCATAACCCACCCGCAGCGCCGCCAGGCCATAAGCCTTGGAGAACGTGCGCGAAACCAGCAGGTTCGGGTAAGCCGCCAGATAATCCAGGCCGTCCGGCAAATCGCTGCCTTCGGCGTATTCGATGTAGGCCTCGTCCAACACCACCAGCACGTGTGCCGGTACGTCCTGGAGGAATTCGTCCAGCGCCTCGGCATCGAACCAGGTCCCGGTCGGGTTGTTCGGGTTGGCGATAAAGACCACGCGGGTATTGGCATCGATCGCCGCCAGCATGGCCGACAGATCATGACCCCAGTCTTTGGCCGGGATCACTTTTGCCTCGGCACCCACGGCCTGGGTCACGATCGGATAGACCGCGAACGCGTGCTCACTGAACACGGCGTTCAGGCCCGGCGCCAGATAGGCGCGAGCCACCAGCTCGAGAATGTCGTTGGAGCCATTGCCCAGCGTCACTTGATTGAGCTCGACACGGCACTGTTGCGCCAGCAGGGTCTTGAGTGCAAAACCGTTGCCGTCCGGATAACGGGTCAGCTCGGCCAGCGCGTCGCGAATGGCCGCCAAAGCCTTTGGACTGGCACCCAGCGGATTTTCGTTGCTGGCCAATTTGACGATGCTGGCAGGATCGAGGTCCAGTTCACGCGCCAGTTCGTCCACGGGTTTGCCCGGGACGTACGGCGAAAGTTGTTGCACGCCCGGCTGTGCCAGAGCGAGGAAGTCACCACTCATTTGCTACCCCTTAGAGAACTGCTTTCGGGTAGGAACCCAGCACTTTGAGTGCCACTGCTTCCTGACTGATCTTTTCCAGCACACCTTTGACCAGCGGGTCGCGATGGTGGCCGACGAAATCGATGAAGAACACGTAGGTCCATTTGCCGCTGCGCGAAGGACGGGTTTCGATCCGCGTCAGGTCGATGCCATTGTCGTGGAACGGCACCAGCAACTCGTGAAGCGCGCCGGGTTTGTTGCTCATGGAGACGATGATCGAAGTCTTGTCGTCGCCGGTCGGCGGCACTTCCTGACTGCCGATCATCAGGAATCGCGTGGAGTTGTCCGGACGATCCTCGATTTTCTCGGCCAGACGGGTCAGCCCGTACAAGCCTGCGGCCATGTCGCCGGCAATCGCCGCCGAGTTCCACTCTCCCTTGACCCGCTTGGCCGCCTCGGCGTTGCTCGACACCGCCACGCGCTCGACATTCGGGTAATGGGCATCCAGCCACTTGCGGCACTGGGCCAGGGACTGGGCGTGGGAATAGATGCGGCTGATGCTGTCGGTCTTGGTGTTTTCACCCACCAGCAAGTGATGGTGAATCCGCAGCTCAACTTCGCCACAGATGACCATGTCGTGCTCGAGGAAGCTGTCGAGGGTGTGGTTGACCGCGCCTTCGGTGGAGTTTTCCACCGGGACCACGCCAAAGTTCACCGCACCGGCCGCCACTTCACGGAACACTTCGTCGATCGCCGCCATCGGCTTGCTGATCACGGCGTGGCCGAAATGCTTCATGGCCGCCGCCTGGGTGAAGGTGCCTTCAGGGCCGAGGTAAGCCACTTTCAGCGGCTGCTCGAGCGCCAGGCACGAGGACATGATTTCGCGAAACAACCGCGCCATCTCTTCGTTGCCCAACGGACCCTGATTGCGCTCCATCACGCGCTTGAGCACCTGGGCTTCACGCTCAGGACGATAGAACACCGGCACTTCGCCTTCGGCCAGCGAGGCCATCTTTACTCGCGCAACTTCCTGGGCGCAGCGTGCGCGCTCACTGATCAGCTCCAGGACCTTCTCGTCCAGGGCATCAATGCGCAGGCGCAGTGCCTTGAGTTCTTGCTCAGACATTAGCCGTGTTCCTTCTCGAACTCTGCCATGTACGAAACCAGTGCGTTAACCGCAACGATGTCGACGGCGTTATAGATGGAGGCGCGCATGCCGCCCACCGAGCGATGCCCCTTGAGGTTCAACAGGCCACGCTCGTCGGCACCGACCAGGAATGGCTTGTCCAGACGGTCATCAGCCAGACGGAACGGCACGTTCATCCACGAGCGATCCGACTTGTTGATCGGGTTGCTGTACAAGCCACTGGCGTCGATGAAGTCGTACAGCGTGCGCTGCTTCACTTCATTGAGCTTGCCGATGGCTTCAACACCGCCCTGCTCTTTCAGCCACTCGAATACCAGGCCGGACAAGTACCACGCCAGGGTCGGCGGAGTGTTGTACATCGAGCCGTTGTCGGCCGCGACCTTGTAGTTGAGCATGGTCGGGCAAATGGAACGGGCGTGACCCAGCAGGTCTTCGCGAACGATGTTGACGACGATGCCGCTCGGGCCGATGTTTTTCTGGGCACCGGCGTAGATCATGCCGAAGCGCGAAACATCGACTGGACGCGACAGGATGTCCGAGGACATGTCAGCCACCAGCGGTACGTCACCGGTTTCGGGAATCCACTGGAATTCCAGGCCGCCGATGGTTTCGTTCGGCGCGTAGTGAACGTAGGCCGCATCCTTGGACAGGCTCCATTCATTCTGGCCCGGGATAGCAAAATAGTCGTAAGGCTTGGCGGTAGCGGCAACGTTGACGCGGCCGTAGCGCGAGGCTTCCTCGATGGCTTTCTGCGACCAGATACCGGTGTCGATATAGTCGGCAGTGCCGTTTTCCGGCAACAGGTTCAGCGGAATCTGGGCAAATTGCTGGCTTGCGCCACCTTGCAGAAACAGCACTTTATAGTTCGAGGGGATATTCAGCAGATCACGCAGATCCTGCTCGGCCTTGGTGGCGATGGACACGAACTCATCACTGCGATGGCTCATTTCCATGACCGAGAGGCCCTTGCCGTGCCAATCAAGGAGTTCACCCTGGGCGCGCTGCAGGACAGCTTCGGGAAGTGCCGCAGGACCGGCACAGAAGTTATAGGCTCTCTTGCTCACATCCAATCTCGCTCTGATTTGGTGGTATCACGCAATAAAAATCACGATATCAGTCAATACAGACCCTGCTGGAGCAAGCTTTTGTGGGAGCTGGCTTGCCTGCGATTGCATCACCGCAGTACGCAAGACACACCGCGGTGCCTGCATCGCGGGCAAGCCCGGCTCCCACAAAAGCCCTTCCACACAGGATCTTCGTGGGTGTCGATATTTTCAACTGGGACAAACAACAAGGGGGCGAATTTTCATCCGCCCCCTGTTTGCCCGCTTATTCCTGCGGTTCTTCGTCGGCTGCGGCGTCGAGCTGCTGATCTTCGACGACGTCGTCAATCACGACCTCACCGTCGAATACTGCGCCCTCTTCGCCCTCTTCGCCTTCCAGCTCTTCGCCTTCGACTTCCGACGGCTCCTGAACCCGCTCCAGACCTACCAGCGTTTCATCGCTGGCCAGTTTGATCAGGGTCACGCCCTGGGTGTTTCGACCCAGGCTGGACACTTCGTCGACACGAGTACGAACCAGGGTGCCCTGGTCGGAAATCAGCATGATCTCCTCGCCGTCGAGCACCTGGACCGCGCCGACCAGACGGCCGTTACGGTCGTTGCTGACCATGGCGATAACGCCCTGACCGCCACGCTTGTACTCAGGGAACTCGGTGATCGCCGTGCGCTTGCCGAAACCACGGGCCGAAGCGGTGAGGATCTGGCTGCCTTCTTCCGGGATCAGCATGGAAATCAGCTTCTGGCCTTCCGGCAGACGCATGCCGCGAACACCACGAGCGGTACGGCCCATGGCGCGAACGTCGGTTTCCTTGAAGCGAGTGACCTTGCCGCCGTCGGAGAACAGCATGACTTCACGCTCGCCATCGGTAATGGCGGCGGAAATCAGTACGTCACCTTCGTCCAGCTCCAGCGCGATCAGGCCGACGCTGCGTTGACGGCTGAAGGATTCCAGCGGGGTCTTCTTCACGGTGCCTTTGGCAGTGGCCATGAAGATGAAGTGACCTTCGGTGTATTCGTCGACCGGCAGCATGGTGGTGATGTATTCATCACTGTCCAGCGGCAGCAGGTTGACCAATGGACGACCACGGGCCGCACGGGACGCTTCCGGGATTTCATAGGTTTTCAGCCAGTACACTTTGCCCTTGCTGGAGAACAGCAGCAGCGTGGTGTGACTGTTGGCGACCAGCAGGTGAGCGATGTAGTCCTCATCCTTGACGCCTGTCGCCGATTTGCCTTTACCGCCACGACGCTGAGCCTGGTACGCAGCCAATGGCTGGGTCTTGGCGTAGCCACCGTGGGAGATGGTCACGACGCGCTCTTCTTCCGGGATCATGTCACCCAGGGTCAGGTCGAGACGGGCATCGAGAATTTCGGTGCGACGCACATCGCCGTATTCGGCGCGGATCACTTCCAGCTCTTCGCGGATCACTTCCATCAGGCGCGTGGCGCTGCTGAGGATGCGGATCAGTTCGCCGATCTGGTTGAGGATCTCTTGATACTCGGCCAGCAGCTTTTCGTGCTCCAGACCGGTCAGACGGTGCAGACGCAGTTCCAGAATGGCTTGCGCCTGTTCCGGCGACAGGAAGTACTTGCCGTCGCGCAGACCGTATTGTGGGTCCAGGGTCTCCGGACGGCACGAGTCGGCACCGGCACGTTCAACCATTGCAACGACCGCAGAGGATTCCCAGGCCGTGCTGATCAGCGCTTCCTTGGCTTCCGACGGGGTTGGCGAGGCTTTGATCAGGGCGATGACCGGGTCGATGTTCGACAGGGCAACCGCTTGACCTTCCAGAATGTGGCCACGTTCGCGGGCTTTACGCAGCTCGAACACGGTACGGCGGGTCACGACTTCGCGACGGTGACGCACGAAGGCTTCCAGCAGGTCCTTGAGGTTAAGGATCCTTGGACGGCCGTCGATCAGCGCAACGATGTTGATACCAAATACAGCTTGCAGCTGGGTCTGGGCGTAGAGGTTGTTGAGGATCACCTCAGGCACTTCGCCACGACGCAGTTCGATCACGACGCGCATACCGTCCTTGTCGGACTCGTCACGCAGTTCGGTGATGCCTTCCAGCTTCTTCTCTTTTACCAGCTCGGCGATCTTCTCGATCAGACGGGCCTTGTTCAGCTGGTAAGGGAGTTCGGTGATGACGATCTGTTGACGGCCACCGACCTTGTCGATGTCTTCGATCATCGAGCGGGCGCGCATGTAAATGCGACCGCGACCGGTGCGGTAGGCTTCGATGATGCCGGCACGACCGTTGATGATCGCGGCGGTAGGGAAGTCCGGACCGGGGATGTATTGCATCAGCTCATCGATGGTCAACTCGGGGTTGTCGATGAGGGCCAGGCAACCGTCGATGACTTCACCGAGGTTGTGCGGCGGGATGTTGGTCGCCATGCCCACGGCGATACCGCTGGAGCCGTTGACCAGCAGGTTGGGAATACGGGTCGGCATGACCGCCGGGATCATTTCGGTGCCGTCGTAGTTCGGCACCCAGTCCACGGTTTCTTTATGCAGGTCAGCCAGCAGCTCGTGCGCCAGCTTGGTCATGCGCACTTCGGTGTATCGCATGGCGGCAGCGTTATCGCCGTCCACGGAACCGAAGTTACCCTGACCGTCTACCAGCAGGTAGCGCAGGGAGAATGGCTGCGCCATGCGGACGATGGTGTCGTACACCGCGGTATCACCGTGCGGGTGGTACTTACCGATTACGTCACCGACAACACGGGCAGATTTCTTGTACGGCTTGTTGAAGTCGTTGCCCAGCTCGCTCATCGCGAACAGCACGCGCCGGTGCACGGGCTTCAAGCCATCGCGCGCATCCGGCAGGGCTCGCCCGACAATTACGCTCATCGCGTAGTCGAGGTAGGACTGCTTCAGCTCGTCTTCGATATTGACCGGGAGGATTTCTTTGGCCAGTTCGCCCATGAGAAGCTCGATTCCTTTTTCTGGTGAAACTTCGTCACATCCATATGGGACGAACGAAGCTCGCCGCTGCAGGCTGAGTGCCATGCACCGACTTACGACAAATCAACAAGTTGAACCATGGATTTGCGCAGTAAAGACAACCCCGTGGGACTGCCTCGGAAAACGCCGGATGTTATCACAAGAGCCGCCACGCACCTATCCCCCAGACGCGCATGGAGCATAGTTAGTTGACCGGTGACAGGCTGAAAGGGGACGAGAGAGGCTTAGAGGTGAATTTCAGGGGAAATCGACGCTTATTTGTTGACTAGCAGGCCCCCATCGCGAGCAGGCTCGCTCCCACAGTGATTGATGCGAGACCACAATAGCGGGCACAACAAGGATCCAGTGTGGGAGCGAGCCTGCTCGCGATTACGGTTTATTAGGCACAGGAGGTCTTCAATGCAAGCGCTTGCGGCACATCAACTGGGCCAGTTTTGCCGTATCGGGACGCTCGACGATGCCTTTTTCGGTGACGATCGCATCGATCAGGTCCGCAGGCGTTACATCGAACACCGGATTGAAGGCATCGACATCCGCCCCGACCCGGTTGCCGCCGACTTCCAGCAACTCGCGACCATCGCGCTCTTCAATAGGAATTTCGTCGCCGCTGGCGAGGTTCATGTCGATGGTCGAACTTGGCGCCACCACCATGAAGCGCACGCCGTGGTGCATGGCGCTCACCGCCAGTTGATAGGTACCGATCTTGTTCGCCACGTCGCCATTGGCGGTGATCCGGTCGGCGCCGACGATCACCCAGGTCACACCTTTGGTTTTCATGATGTGCGCGGCGGCGGAGTCGGCGTTGACGGTCACGGGAATGCCTTCATTGGCCAGCTCCCAGGCAGTCAACCGTGAACCTTGCAGCCAGGGACGGGTTTCGTCGGCATAGACGCGCTCGACCATGCCTTCGATAAAGGCCCCGCGAATGACTCCCAACGCCGTGCCAAAGCCGCCGGTGGCCAGTGCGCCAGTGTTGCAGTGGGTCAGGATCGCCTGCGCATTGCCCTGGTGTTTGCGGATCAGGTCCACCCCCAGCTGCGCCATGGTCAGGTTGGCTTCGCGATCACTTTCGTGGATGGCGATGGCTTCCGCTTCAAGCACCGCCAGCGGATCGGCGTGATGCTTCAAGCGCTCAAGCCGTTCACGCATACGCCCCAAGGCCCAGAACAGGTTGACCGCCGTTGGGCGGGCGTCGGCGAGCAGCGCGAAATCCTCTTCCAGCGCCGCCTGCCAGTCGCCTCCCTTGGCAAATCGGGTGCGCGCCGCCAGTACCACGCCATAGGCCGCACTGATACCGATAGCCGGCGCACCACGAACCACCATCGAGCGGATCGCCTCGGCGACCCCTGCTGCACTGGTGTAGGCGATCCACGTTTCTTCGAACGGCAAAACACGCTGATCCAGCAGGTACAGGGCGCCATCACGCCAATCGATGGCCTTCACCTTCTCCGCAGCCAACAGTCGATCGCGCATCCTACACCCCGCACTCATGAACAAAAGCCGCCGATTATAGCGATCCCCCCGCGAAGACGCTCGGGTATACTTCGCCATCCTTTACAAAAGCACTGGAACCGACCCTCGATGCCCAACACTGCCGCTGCGCTCGACCTGTTATTGCTGCCGACCTGGCTGGTACCCGTCGAACCCGCCGGCGTTGTCCTCAAAGAGCATGGCCTGGGCATCCGCGACGGGCGCATTGTGTTTATCGGCCCGCGGTCCGCTGCGCTGAAGCTTAACGCAACCGAAGTGCGCGAGCTGCCGGACGTGCTGCTCTGTCCCGGCCTGATCAATGCTCACGGGCATGCGGCGATGACGCTGTTCCGCGGCCTGGCCGACGATCTGCCGTTGATGACCTGGCTGGAAAACTACATTTGGCCCGCTGAAGCCAAATGGGTCGACGAAGCTTTTGTACGCGACGGGACCGACCTTGCGATCGCCGAACAGATAAAAGGTGGCATCACTTGTTTCTCTGACATGTATTTCTTCCCGAAGGTTGCCAGCGAGCGCGTCCACAACAGCGGAATTCGGGCACAAATCGCAATTCCGATCCTAGACTTCCCCATCCCGGGCGCCAGCACGGCCGACGAAGCCATTCGTCAGGGCGTCGAACTGTTCGGCGATCTCAAGCACCATGAGCGCATCAAAGTGACCTTCGGCCCCCATGCCCCGTACACCGTGGGCGATGAAAACCTGGAGAAAATCCGGGTGATTGCCGAAGAACTGGACGCCTCCATTCATATGCACGTCCATGAAACCGCCTTCGAGGTTCAGCAATCGGTCGAACAGCGCGGTGAGCGCCCATTGGCTCGCCTCGGTCGCCTGGGCCTGCTCGGACCTCGCTTCCAGGCCGTGCACATGACCCAGATCAGCGATGAAGACCTGGTGTTGCTGGTAGAAAGCAACACCAATGTCATTCATTGCCCGGAATCCAACCTCAAGCTCGCGAGCGGCTTTTGTCCGGTCGAGCGCCTGTGGCAAGCGGGCGTCAATGTCGCGGTCGGCACCGATGGTGCAGCCAGTAACAACGACCTCGACCTGCTTGGCGAGACGCGCACCGCCGCATTGCTGGCCAAGGCTGTCGCCGGCTCGGCCACCGCGCTGGACGCCCACCGCGCGTTGCGCATGGCCACCCTCAACGGTGCCCGTGCGCTGGGAATCGAGAATGAGGTCGGCTCGCTGGAAATCGGCAAGGCAGCGGATATCGTGGCATTCGATCTGTCAGGTCTGGCACAGCAACCTGTCTACGATCCGGTTTCACAACTGATTTACGCCACCGGCCGGGACTGCGTGAAGCACCTGTGGGTCGCCGGCAAGCAACTGCTCGATGACCGCTGCCTGACCCGCCTGGACGAAGAACAACTTTGCGCCACGGCCAAGGCCTGGGGCCAGCGCATCAGCGGCCGCACCGAATAGCAAGCACTCCGGACTCACCCCCGGGGCAACAGGATTTTTCAAGTTTTAGAGGACTGAACCATGAGCAACGTCGACTACGCTGAAATCGCCAAATTCGAAGCCCTGGCGCATCGCTGGTGGGACCGCGAAAGCGAGTTCAAACCGCTGCACGACATTAACCCGCTGCGGGTCAACTGGATTGACGAACGGGTTAATCTGGCCGGCAAGAAAGTCCTCGACGTCGGTTGCGGCGGCGGCATCCTCAGCGAAGCCATGGCCCAGCGCGGCGCCACCGTCATGGGCATCGACATGGGCGAGGCGCCACTGGCAGTCGCGCAACTGCATCAACTGGAATCGGGCGTGAGCGTCGAATACCGGCAGATCACTGCCGAAGCACTGGCAGAAGAAATGCCCGAGCAGTTTGATGTGGTCACTTGCCTGGAAATGCTTGAACACGTGCCGGACCCGTCCTCGGTGATCCGCGCTTGCTTCCGCATGGTCAAGCCCGGCGGCCAGGTGTTTTTCTCCACCATCAACCGCAACCCGAAGGCGTACCTGTTCGCCATCGTCGGCGCCGAATACATCATGAAGCTGCTGCCGCGCGGCACTCACGATTTCAAGAAATTCATCCGCCCTTCCGAACTGGGCGCCTGGAGCCGCATGGCCGGCCTGACCGTCAAGGACATCATCGGGCTGACGTACAACCCGCTGACCAAGCACTACAAACTGGCGGCCGACGTGGACGTCAATTACATGATCCAGACCCTGCGCGAGGAGTAAGCCGATGCGTATCAGAGCAGTCCTTTTCGACATGGACGGCACCCTGCTCGACACCGCGCCGGACTTCATTGCCATTTGTCAGGCGATGCGCGCCGATCGCGGTTTGCCGCTGATGAACGACAAGCACATTCGCGACGAGATTTCCGGCGGCGCCAAGGCGATGGTCGCGGTGACCTTCTCCATGGACCCTGAATCGCCCGGCTTCGAGGAGCTTCGCCTGGAGTTCCTGGAGCGCTACCTGGTCGGCTGCGCGGTGCACAGCAAGCTGTTCGACGGCATGGACGCTCTGCTGGCCGACATCGAGAAGGCCAATCTGATCTGGGGCGTGGTGACCAACAAGCCACTGCGCTTCGCCGAGCCGATCATGCAGCAACTCGGGCTGGCCGAACGCTCTGCCTTGTTGATCTGCCCGGATCACGTAAAGAACAGCAAACCAGACCCGGAACCGCTGATCCTGGCGTGCAAGATGCTCGACCTGGACCCGGCCAGCGTGCTGTTCGTGGGCGACGATTTGCGCGATATCGAGTCGGGGCGTGATGCTGGCACCAAAACGGCGGCCGTGACCTACGGCTACATTCACCCAGAGGACAACCCTCGGCATTGGGGGGCGGATGTGGTGGTGGATCATCCTCTGGAGCTGCGCAAGGTGCTCGATAGCGCCCTGTGTGGCTGCTGAGAGCCGGTTTCAGGTTCTGGCAATGTGGCGAAGAGACTGACGCCATCTGTCTTTTGTTTTGTTGAGGTTTCTTATGTTTGATTATTCCGCACGTCCTGAACTGCTCAAGGACCGGGTCATCCTGGTCACCGGCGCGGGCCGCGGCATCGGCGCGGCAGCGGCGAAAACCTATGCCGCCCATGGCGCCACCGTACTGCTGCTGGGCAAGACCGAAGCCAATCTGACGCAGGTCTATGACGACATCGAGGCCGCTGGGCACCCTCAGCCGGTCGTGATCCCGTTCAACCTGGAAACCGCCCTGCCCCATCAATACGATGAGCTGGCCGCGATGATCGAAACAGAGTTCGGCCACCTTGACGGCTTGCTGCATAACGCCTCGATCATTGGTCCGCGCACGCCGATCGAGCAGCTGTCCGGCGAGAACTTCATGCGCGTCATGCACATCAACGTCAACGCCATGTTCATGCTCACCAGCACCCTGCTGCCCCTGCTCAAGTTGTCCCAGGATGCGTCGGTGGTGTTCACCTCCAGCAGCGTGGGCCGCAAGGGTCGCGCTTACTGGGGCGCTTATGGCGTGTCCAAGTTTGCAACCGAAGGCTTGATGCAAACCCTGGCTGACGAAGTCGACACCGTCGCCCCGGTTCGCTCCAACAGCATCAACCCCGGCGCCACCCGCACCAGCATGCGTGCCCAAGCGTATCCGGGTGAAAATCCGCTGAATAACCCTACGCCGGAAGAAATCATGCCGGTGTACCTGTACCTGATGGGTCCGGACAGCACGGGCATCAATGGCCAGGCTTTCAACGCCCAGTAACAGCCGCACGTCGCTTTTTGTGCCGCGTCGAAATCTCGGCGCGGCACCGAAAGCACGCCTCAATTACACCCACTTCTGTCAATTCGACGTCACTTATTGTGCAAATTACTTCCGCCCACCACCCAACAGATTGATTTAAAAGGATTTTTATCCGAAGGAACTCATTGGCATGACTTTCGCTCTAACTTTGCTCAGACACGCCGTGTGAAAGCAATCGGGCGGACGCCTCAGTCGATAGGTTACTAATATTCGACAAAGCGGACTAAACTTGCGCCAAATGTCCTACGGGACTGATGGACCAGTATGACGCGCAGCCCAAAGCCGCTCTCACCCAGCCTGTAAGACAGCCTTACTGCTTAGGGGCTCACGCCATATGAAATCACCATCCCAGACCAACGCAATTGACTTCGATAACGCCAAATTGCAACGCCTGGGCTTTGGTCAAAAGCCTCCCGTTCTGGAGCGGCCATTCAGCCTCGCACAATTGCGCCAGCAACTTGGCCAGCAGCTGCAGACCAGCCTTGAGCCACAACGCATTCTCGGACTTTTCTTCCGCGAGATTCAGCGTGTCGTGCCACTGGATGCACTGACTTATAGGCACTCCGCCAGCGACTTGCGCCTGGAGCTCGGCCAGCGCGGCCATCATTCGGTCACCTATAGCCTCGTTCATGAAGATGAGAACCTGGGTGAACTGATTTTCCGCCGCAACCAGCGATTCAGCGAATACGAACAGGCCTCGCTGGAATCGTTGCTGCCCACTTTGCTGTTCCCGATCCGCAACGCCCTGCTCTACCGGGCCGCGACTCAAAGCGCATTGCGCGATCCGCTGACCGGTACAGGCAATCGCATCGCCATGGATCAGACGTTGCAGCGTGAAATCGAGATGTCGCGAAGGCACTTGATGCCGTTGTCGCTACTGATGCTGGATATCGATCATTTCAAAAATGTAAATGACAACTACGGACACAGCGCAGGCGATGACGTACTCAAGGCTGTCGCAGCCTCGATCAAGAATCAGTTGCGCAATGTGGACATGGTGTTTCGCTTTGGGGGCGAAGAATTCCTGATCCTGCTTTCCAATACCAATCGGGAAGCAGCGGCCATGGTCGGAGAACGGCTGCGGTTTGCGGCGCAGGCAGAGAACTATAAAGCTGACGGCAATCTGGTTGAGCTGACGGTCAGCCTGGGATGCTCGACCCTGCTGCCAGGAGAGTCTGCCGAAAGTTTATTGCGACGGGCCGACAGCGCGCTGTACGTCGCCAAGCGCGAAGGGCGTAACCGGTTGCAGATGGCGGGCTGAGAACATCAGCACCACTATAAAAACAATGTGGGAGCGAACCTGCTCGTAATTGCGGTTTATCTTTCAACGATGAAGTTGACTGATAATCCGCAATCGCGAGCAGGTTCGCTCCCACATTTTTTGTGTGTTTTGCCTATGGATCAGCTTTCGGCGAGCGCCATCCGCTCACGAGCCACGGGAGCCTTTTCAGAATGCTCCAGCTGCATGCACCGCTCCAGAAACAGGTGCATGTAGTCATAACTCTTGCAGACAGCCTGACGCAATTCTACTTGCAGCGATTTGCTCGGGTTCATGCCGGCCAGCGTGCAGATGATTTCCAGCGCTTCCCATGGATGAGCATCGTCGTACTGGGCGTGCATCTTCAACCACTTCATGGCCCGCTTGCGATCCTCCTCAGGGAAGGCAGCCGCATACACGCCGCTGGAACAGACCAGCGCCGACCACTCCCCGGTGGCGCCTTCGATCGCATAGTTGGTGGCGGCGATGGCGACGATCAGTGAATCCGCAGAACTGGTGTGCCAGCACCAGTGGCTCAATGCGTGAAGTTCAGGGGCAACGTGTTGCGCCTGCAGATCTTCCAGGCTGACGCCATGCGCCCGACTCCAGTTCACCCAGTAGTCGGCATGGTTCAATTCGACACGAATGTTGCGCATCAGCCAACGACGCGCCATGTCCTCACCGGGGTGGCGGGCAAAGCGGGTCTTGGTCAGATTCTGTGCCATGTATAACGCGAACTGTTCAACCACCGGCCAGCCACCAATGAGGTACTGACGCATGGTTTTTGCGCTGAGTTTGTTATCTCGCATGCGCTGATACAGTTCGTGCTCGACAACCCGGCGTTTACTCTCGCTGCAATCCTTGATGAGCTGTTGCGCCCAGGCTGGATAACTTGCAGCTTCCATGAGTGGTCCGGTTCGGTTGAATGTGTCGATCACTGTCGGGCTCCTTTTGATTGTGATTGTTAGGATCAGCTAGAGATTTCAACGGAACGTACCAGGCGCCTTGAATAGCAAAGGTTGAGGCCTGGCGGGACGACTTTGCAAACTATCGCAGGTAAACAGATGCGGGCGTTCAATGACATACCCTTGAGCGAAATCGACCCCGATCTCCAGCAGTGCCTGCTCGATCTGGGGCGTCTCTACAAACTCGGCAATCGTGCGCTTACCCATGACATGGCCGATGTGATTGATCACTTCTACCATGGCGCGGTTAATCGGGTCGTCCAGCATATCCTTTACGAAACTTCCATCGATCTTCAAGAAGTCTACAGGTAAATGTTTCAAGTATGCGAATGAGGACATCCCGGCGCAGAAGTCATCCAACGAAAAATGGCAGCCTAAACCTTTGAGTTCGTTGATAAATCTGATGGCGCTTCCCAAATTTGAAATTGCACTGGTTTCTGTAATTTCAAAACAAATCATTTCAGGAGGAATCGACCACACAACAAACTGTTCACGCAGGAAGTCCAGGAACGCCTCATCTCCGATAGTAGTGCCTGACAGATTGATCGCACACATGGCCAAAGGACCTTTACGTTCTTCTGCAATACATTGGGCAATGATCTTGAAAACGTTCTCCACCACCCAACGGTCCAGCGCAGTCATCAGCCCATAACGCTCTGCCGCCGGAATGAAACTGTCGGGCAATATCATGCGACCGGATTCGTCATGCAGACGCAGCAGGATTTCTATATGGCCGCCGCCCTGTTGAGTGTGTCCAAGCGGCGCGATTTCCTGGGAGTAGAGGCAAAAGCGGTCTTCTTCGAGCGCCATGTGCAGGCGCTGCACCCACGCCATTTCACCGAATCGCAGGGACAACTCCGAATCATCGGCATGATAGACCTGAACACGATTACGCCCCTTTTCCTTGGCCATGTAACAAGCCATATCCGCGGCGCGCAACGAGGCTTCAAGGGTCGTCGGCGTTTGCGCGACATGAACCAGCCCGATGCTGACCGTTGTCACGAATGGCCGGCCTTTCCAGACAAAGTGCAGATTCTGGACGGTCTGACGCAGGTTCTCGGCAATTTTCTCGGCCGCTTCCGGCGGGCAGTTTTCCAGCAAAATACCGAACTCGTCTCCGCCCAGCCGTGCCAGGGTGTCGCCTTCGCGCAAGCCCGATTGCAACAGCGCGCAGATATGCCGTAACAGTTCATCGCCCGCTGCGTGACCGCAGGTATCGTTGACCAGTTTGAATTGATCCAGATCGAGAAACATCAGGGCGTGACGACCCGAGTGCCGCGTCAGGTTGTGCATGACCTGCTCCAGGCGATACTCGAACTCCCGGCGGTTGGCCAGCCCGGTCAAGGCGTCATGGGTCGCCTGCCAGGACAGATTGGCGATGTACTGGCGCTCCTGGGTCATGTCATGCAACACCAGCACCGTGCCACTGACCTTGCCGGCATTACGGATCGGCGCGCCGACCAGGGTGACAGAAACAGTGCTGCCATCCAGACGCTGGATCAGTTTGGAATGTTCGCTGCCACCGCTGAGCTGACCGCTCAGGATGTGTTCAATCAGCGTGAAACCATCGGCCTGAGCGTTTTCATCCAGCAAATTGAACAAGGCTGCAAGCGGCAAGCCAATGGCTTGCTCGCCTTTCCAGTGGGTCAGTGCCTCGGCCGCCGGGTTCATGTAGGCGATCGCCCCCTCGACATCCGTGGTAATTACCCCGTCGCCAATGGATTGCAACGTTATCTGCGCCCGGTCTTTCTCCAACTGCAAGGCCTCGGCGAAAGCATGGCGCTGTTTGAGCAGTTTGTGCGTGCGCATCAGGGCCAATGCAATCAAGCCCAGGGCCGTGGCGAGGTTCGTCACCAGCAGCAGGCGCAAAATCAGGCGCGAGCCCTCGCCCAAGGCATCACTGAACGCTTTGGCGGCAGGCGTCACATCGTCGTTGATCGCAAAAATTTGCGCCTTCCAGCGCTTGATGTCGGCATCCGACGCCTGACCTTCGGTAATACGCTGATGCATCTCCTGGGCGACGTCATCGAGCTGCACCAGATAGGAATCCCCCACCGTCCAACGATCGATGGCCTTTTCCAGGTAACTGAAATGTCTGAAATTGAGGTACAGCCAGATCACGCTGGAGACGTCGTCAGGGTGGTTGCCGCCTTTGAGAATGGCTACGCGCGCGGCTTCGATATTCGGCGGCTGCTGGTCCAGCGCCAAACGCAACTCGTGGCCTCCCTGAGGTACGGCAATGGCGTTCTGGTACTTGAGAAAAATCGCCCCGTCACGGCTGTCCGCGTAGAGATTAAGGTAATAGATGGCATCCTTCTGGCCCTTGGACCAGAGGCTTTCCCCGGCGACATAGCCGCGAACCGCCGAAAGCACATACAGACTGACCCCACCCAATAGCGCCTGAAACAGCACTACCGCGATAAATGGCCAGACGATGCCCAACAACCTTGGCGTTCCGAGAGTCCGCTTTTGCTTCATGAGGTCCCTTGTTTTAGCACTGCCAGATCATCATTCCACGTGATCGCTAAAGCTAGACTAGGGTGCGTAATCGATCCCGGCAAGCCAGCGCCCATATTTTGCGCATACACGCGCCTCCGGCCGATCAGCGCTTTGCCGTCGAGCCGTGGACCTGTACCGCGTTTTTTATTCATTCGGGCTGAAGCGGGGTCTCCCCTCCATCGGCCACATACTAGCGCATCTGCAGGCGCCGAATCCGACAACCTGGAACAACTTACGAACAGACAATTCGCTTCTATGAAACATCAACGCGTGCTTCGCGACGACGAACAGACTGACAGCAATACCGTGCAAAATCAGCTAATTGGCAGACCGGAAAACAACCTTCACAGTTCCAAAAACCGACGCACAATGATACTGAAGTGCGACACGCGTCACTCAATGTTGCTGCAAATGCCCATACAGCTTGGCGTACAAACCACCTTCGGCAATCAGTTGCTGATGGTCGCCATCCTCGGCAATTTGTCCGCCGTCGAACACCAGCACCCGATCGGCCTGCTTCACCGCCGACAACCGATGCGCGATGATCAGCGTGGTGCGGTGGCTCAGGAACCGCGCCAACGCCTGGTGCAGATTGTATTCAGTGGCCGCGTCGAGCGCCGAGGTGGCCTCATCGAGAATCACGACCTTGGGTTCGGCCAGCACCATCCGTGCAATGGCCAGTCGTTGACGCTGGCCTCCGGACAGACGCACTCCGGAACGTCCGACGATACTGTCCAGACCATCGGGCAACGCTCGAACGGTCTGGTGCAACTGCGCAATTTCCAGCGCTTGCCAGCAGGCCTCGTCGCTGCGCAGACGGCCCATCGTCAGGTTGGCACGGATGGTGTCGTTGAATAGCGCAGGGTGCTGCAAGACCACGGCAACGTTTTCCCGCACGACTTCCAGACCGATCTCCTGTTGAGTCGAACCGCCGAAGCGAATGCTCCCTGCAAGCGGCGTGTACAAGCCCAGCAGCAATTGCACCAGGGTGCTCTTGCCGCCGCCACTGGCACCGACGATGGCGACTTTTTCACCGGGTGCGATGGACAGGTCCATCTTGTTCAATACCAGCTCGTCGCTATAGCCAAAGCTCAGCCCCCGGACTTCAATGCCCACGGTGTCACGCCCCTGGAACGGATCTACCCCACCGGGGTATTGCGGCTCATCGGCACGGGCCAGCAGTTCGTTGATGCGCGACAGCGCACCACCAGCGGCGTAATAGGCGTACTGCAAATTGAGCAGTTGCTCCACCGGACCGATCATGAACCACAGGTAGCTGAACACCGCCAGCATCTGGCCGATGGACAGGTCGGAAAACAGCACCGTGAGCATCGCTGCCGCGCGGAAAATATCGATGCCGAACTGGAACAGCAAACCGCTGGCACGGTTGGAGGCATCGGTTTTCCACTGCGAGTTCACCGCGTAATCGCGCACCTCCCGGGCGCGCTGTCCCAGACGCCCGAGGAAAAAACCCTGACGGTTGCCGGCGCGCACTTCCTGTATGGCATCAAGCGTTTCGGTCAACGCCTGGGTGAAGCGCGAAGTGCTGTCGTTCTCGAGTTTTTTCAGGTGTTTGACCCGCTTGCCCAACTGCACCGTCGCGTAAATCACCAACGGGTTGAACAGCAAGATCAGCAGCGCCAGCTTCCAGTGCATCCACATCAGGATCGATGCGGTGCCCACCAGCGTCAGCATCGCGACGAGAAAACGGCTGAGGGTTTCGCCGACGAATTTATCCAGCGTGTCCAGGTCGGTGACCAGGTGCGTGGTCACCGTGCCGCTGCCCAGGCTTTCGTATTCGCCCAGGGAAATGCACTTGAGCCGCTCGATCAGCCGCACGCGAATGCGATAGACGATGTCCTTGGCCAACGCCGCAAACAACTTCGCCTGCACCACGTTGAACAACAAGGCGCCACAGCGCAGCAACAAGGTCACCAGCAGCATCAGGCCGATGTAGCCTGCTGCTTTTTGCCAGCCTTGGGGCAGTGCGTAATTCATGATCTTCAGGGCGGCGTCGCCGTGCCCCAGTAACACTTCATCGACCAGCAATGGCAGAAGCAACGGAATCGGCACGCTGCACAAAGTAGCCAGCACCGCGACGCCATTGGCGATCCACAGGGATTTTTTATGGTGCAGGGCCAATCGACGGATTTCGGCCCAACTCAGCCGATCGACACGCTTGGGAGCGGGCGCGCCATCGGGCAGGTCATGCACAGGCGGCGCGCTCCAGCCAACGGCCAAGCAACGGCGACAACTCACTCAAGGGTTGGTAACCGTTGGTCAGCAGGGCCAGTTGCCCGTCACGTTCAGCCAGCAATGTCGGGAAACCGGCAATGCCCAGGTCCTGGACCCAGGTGAAATCGGCAGCGGTCGCGGCGTGCTGATCGGCACGGTCGAACGCGGCGGCAAATTCGATGCGCGGCAGGCCGGCTTTCTCAGCCAGTTCCACTAGCACGCTGGCGTGGGTGACGTCGCGACCTTCGGCGTAGAACGCGTGCTGAATCAGCCCGAGCAGCTTCCACGCGCAATCCGGCGCCAGGCTGCGCGCGGTCACCAGTGCCCGGCAGGCAGGCTCGGTGTCGTAGACAAACCCGTCTGGCAACGCGCCTTCGACTTTGAACGGCTGGCCGGTGGCCTCGTTGACCGCCTGCCAGTGCTCAAGAATGTAGCGTCGGGTGGTCGGCTCCAGCGCCGAGCCACTGCCGGTGCGTAAACCGCCGACCACCAAATGCACCTCCACGCCTGCCGCGTGCGCCTGCTCGACCAGCGCATTGGCGACTGGCGCAAAGCCCCAGCACCAGGAACACATCGGATCCATCACATAGAGCAGGCGGCGTGCAGACATGGTTCAAGCCTCGGAAGGGGTTTGCTTGTAGTTGTAGCCGATCGGGTGAGGCAAGTTGCGCGCCTTGGCCAGTTCGATCTGCTTCTGCCGATCAATGGCACTGCGGCGGGTCTTCTCGCTCAACGTGTTCCAGCAATGCGGGCAGCTGATGCCGGCCACGTAGTGCTCGGAGGCGCGGTCTTCGACGCTGACCGGCGTACGGCAGGCATGACACTGATCGTAGTCGCCTTCGCTGAGGTCATGACGCACGGTCACGCGGTTGTCGAACACAAAGCAGTCGCCCTGCCATTTGGTTTCTTCCTGCGGAACCTCTTCGAGGTACTTCAGGATGCCGCCCTTGAGATGGTAGACCTCATCGAAGCCCTGGCTGAGCATGTAGCTCGACGCCTTCTCGCAACGAATGCCGCCGGTGCAGAACATCGCGACTTTCTTGTGCACGGCCGGATCGAAATTGGCTTTGATGTAGTCGGGGAATTCACGAAAACTGGTGGTTTTCGGATCGATGGCGCCTTCGAAGGTGCCGATCGAGACCTCGTAATCGTTGCGGGTGTCGATCAACAGCACTTCAGGATCGCTGATCAGCGCATTCCAGTT
The DNA here is from genome assembly GCF_949767865.1 of Pseudomonas sp. IT-P294. Lineage (NCBI taxonomy): Bacteria > Pseudomonadati > Pseudomonadota > Gammaproteobacteria > Pseudomonadales > Pseudomonadaceae > Pseudomonas > Pseudomonas sp. IT-P294. The sequence goes on from NZ_CATKQW010000055.1 coordinate 185,511, forward strand.
CTGCGGATCGACGTAGGTGCCGACCTTTTTGTTCGGGTCCACGCCTTCGACGCCGAGGGTGACGATTTCTTTCTTGAGCTTGACCTTGGTGCGGTAGAACGGCTGGTCGTCGCAGTACGACTCTTTGTGGTCGATGTCGTCCATGCGCGGGTCGTTCTTGAGCCAGGCCATCAGCCCGTCGATGCCTTCACGGCTGCCGGACACGGTGCCATTGATGCCTTCATCGGCGATCAGCAGCGTGCCTTTGATGCCGTTGTCGACCATGGCTTGCAGCAATGGCTCGCGCAGGGCGACGTAATCTTCCAGGGTGACGAACTTATACAGTGCCGCCACGACAATCTTTTGTGTCATGGGTGATTCTCCAGGTGGCTACCCTCGCAAAGGGTGAACCGGATACGAAAAAAAACGCGCCGGGTGAGCGGCGCGTTGCGGATTCTAGCAAAAAACCAAAGGTTAATGCTTGCTGCCGCCAGCACAGGTTGGCGAGGCCGGAGCCGCATCGATCTGTGCCCATTCTTCTGGCGTGTAGGTATGCAGCGCCAACGCATGGAACTCGCCCATCAGCTCGCCGAGCGTGCCGTAGACCTTCTGGTGACGCTTGACGCGGTTGAGACCCTCGAACTGCTGGCTGACCACCACGGCCTTGAAATGGGTCTGCAACCCACGGCTGTGCATGTGGCTCTCATCCAGCACTTGCAGGTGCTCGGGCTGTAACAGGCCCAACGTCGATTCGATGCGTTGTTGCATGGTCATACCGAACTCCGCTTATGGCTTTTTCTTGGCAGGAGCAGCGGCGCCTTTAGGCTCCAGCTCGGCCGTCATGTCAGCCAGCAGTTTGTTGACCACAGGCACTGCGCTTTCCAGCTTGGCTTGAGTCATCTGGGCCGATTGCTGAGTCAGCTGCGGCATTTTTTCCAGGACTTTCTTGCCCAGTGGCGACTGGTAGAAAGCAACCAGGTCCTTGAGCTCCGATTCGCTGAAGTTGGTGGTGTAGAGCTTGACCATGTCCGGCTTCAGCTTGTTCCAGCCAATGGCTTGGTCCAGCGCTGCGTTGGCTTTGGCCTGGTAAGTTTCCAACAAGGCTTTTTTCGATTCAGGGGCTTTGGTCTGTTCAAAGCGCTGAGCGAACATTTGCTGCACTTGCATGTACACCGGAGTGCCCAATTTGTCAGCGTGCGCCAGGGTCAGGAAAGCTTCGGCACTGGCGTTATGGCTGGCGGTATCGGCAAAAACAGGGCCGCTGGCGCAAACCAGTGCAACCGCGGTACAGATGGCACGAAGACGAGTCATCGAGTTTCCTTTTCTAGCAGGCGAGGTAAAACCCCAAGGGCGTCCATTCTGCGCCTAAAAAAGTGTGTCGCTCAACCCCAAGCCTTGTCGGGTCTGATTTAGAGGGGTTGAACGGTCAAAATCCAGACTGATGGAACCACGGCCGGCGATCACGGCCTAAACTGCGCTATCGACCTACAGGAGTGTGCAAGATGAGCCGTATCGAAACCGACAGCCTTGGCCAGGTGGAAGTCCCGGATGAAGCCTACTGGGGCGCTCAGACGCAACGCTCGCTGATTAACTTCGCCATCGGCAACGAACGCATGCCGCTGGCTGTGCTGCATGCACTGGCGCTGATCAAGAAAGCCGCGGCGCGGGTCAATGACCGCAACGGTGATCTGCCCGCCGACATCGCCCGGCTGATCGAACAGGCCGCCGACGAAGTGCTCGACGGCAGCCACGACGACCAGTTCCCGCTGGTGGTCTGGCAGACCGGCAGCGGCACCCAGAGCAACATGAACGTCAACGAAGTGATTGCCGGACGTGCCAACGAATTGGCCGGCAACCCACGTGGCGGCAAGTCGCCGGTTCATCCCAACGATCACGTCAATCGCTCCCAGAGCTCAAACGACTGCTTCCCGACGGCCATGCACATCGCCGCGGTTCAGGCGGTCCAGCAGCATTTGCTGCCAGCCATCAGCGAGCTGTCTGGCGGGTTGGCGGAGCTGTCGGCGCGGCACATGAAACTGGTCAAGACCGGCCGGACGCACATGATGGATGCCACGCCGATCACGTTCGGCCAGGAACTCTCGGCATTTATCGCACAACTGGATTACGCCGAACGGGCGATCCGCAGTGCGCTGCCGGCGGTGTGCGAGCTGGCACAGGGCGGCACCGCCGTCGGCACCGGGCTGAACTCGCCGCATGGTTTTGGCGAGGCGATCGCTGCCGAACTGGCCGCCCTCTCCGGCCTGCCGTTCGTCACCGCACCGAATAAATTCGCCGCGCTGGCCGGTCATGAGCCGCTGACCACGTTGTCCGGCGCGCTGAAAACCCTTGCAGTGACCCTGATGAAAATCGCCAACGACCTGCGCCTGCTGGGTTCCGGGCCGCGAGCCGGGTTCGCTGAAGTGAAACTGCCGGCCAACGAACCAGGCAGTTCGATCATGCCGGGCAAGGTCAATCCGACGCAGTGCGAAGCGCTGTCGATGCTTGCTTGTCAGGTCTTGGGCAATGACGTCGCCATCGGTTTTGCGGCGAGTCAGGGCCATCTGCAATTGAACGTGTTCAAACCGGTGATCATCCACAACCTGCTGCAATCGATCCGCCTGCTGGGCGATGGTTGCAGCAACTTCCAGCAGCATTGCATCGCCGGCCTTGAGCCCGATGCGGCGAAAATGGCCGAGCACCTGGAACGTGGATTGATGCTGGTGACGGCGCTGAACCCGCATATCGGTTACGACAAGTCGGCGGAGATTGCCAAGAAGGCATACGCCGAAGGGCTGACGCTGCGGGAAGCGGCGTTGCAGTTGGGGTATCTGACCGATGAACAGTTTGATGCGTGGGTGCGACCGGAGAACATGCTGGAGGCCGGGGCCAAGGGCTGAGTTCTGTAGCGCCTGTAAGTTGATCGTTCCCACGCTCTGCGTGGGAATGCGGCCCGGGACGCTCCGCGTCCCTGCCGAAGCGGACGCGGAGCGTCCATTGAGGCATTCCCACGCAGAGCGTGGGAACGATCAGCTGACACGGTTTAACTTACGGACATCCGAACGCGCCGAGCCCGAAGTCCGGCAATCAACGACGGCCCCAGTGCCACCAGCGCCGAGCCCAGCACCACCAGCACCGCCCCGCCATATCCCAAGCCATTGATCGTCTCGGCATGCACAAAATCCGGCCACAACCACGCCGCCACGGCGACAGCAGCGAACGTCACTAACGGCGTAATCGCCAACGTCGCACTGACCCGCGATGCTTCCCAATGCGCCAGCGCTTCGGCAAATGCGCCATAGGCAATCAGCGTATTCATGCAGCAAGCCAGCAGCAGCCAGCCTTGCAGCGGACTCAGTTGCAGCGCCTCCAGCGGATGCACCCACGGCGTCAGCAAGAGAGCGCAGAACAGGTAAATCACCATCATTACCTGCAGTGAATTCCACACCGTCAGCAATTGCTTCTGCCCCAGCGCGTAAAAGGTCCAGACCGTAGAAGCCAACAACACCAGCAACACACCCGCGGTGTAGTCGCTCAGCGACGTCAGCAACTCGACCAGACGCTGGTTGAAAAACAGCCCGAAGCCGATCAACAGCACCAGCAGGCCTATCCCCTGCCCCACGCTGAACCGTTCCTTGAACACAAACAGACTGGCGACCAGCAACATGATCGGGCCCATCTGCACCACCAGTTGCGCGGTGCCGGGGCTCAGCAGGTTCAGGCCCATCAAGTACAGCACATAGTTACCGACCAGACCGAGCACCGCCATCACCACCAGCCAACCGCCGCGCGGGCCGAGGGCTTTGCGGCTGGGCAGGCGTCTGGTCGCGGCCAGGTAAATGAACAGGCAACCGCCGGACACGATCAGGCGAAACCAGGTCACCGTCACCGGGTCCATCACCAACAGCACTTGCTTGAGTTTGATCGGCAGGATTCCCCACAACAACGCGGTCAGCAAGGCCAGGAAGAGACCGTAAACCCAGCGACCGGATGAAATGTGCATGCGAACCCCGAAAAAGCCAGATGGCAAGAGGCACCATTCTAGGCTCAGACCGGAGTGCGACACAGGCACAGTTACCGCCAGGCCGCGAATGAAACTGTGCAGGTCGCATCAAAAATCTGGCGAGGTGCCGTCGATCAGTTGGACAGGCGCCGCAAGTGGTTCATGCATAAGCTCATTGGGTCCGCCAACAGAAACTCCACCAGGAGACAACCATGTACGGCATGCGCGCCAAGGACCCAGCTCCCGCCACGTATTTTCGCAGTGACCGTTTGTGCCGTGTGAATGGGCAATTGTTTTTCGTCACCCGGGAAAACACCCTGGAGGGACCGTTCGAAAACCGGGAGAAGGCGGTGTGGGAGATCCAGTCTTACATCGAGCGCAAACTGCTTTTAAGTATGAGCCTGTAGACCGAGGCGACTGCATCGCGGGCAAGCTCGCTCCCACATTGGAATGCGATCCACTGTAGGAGCGGGCTTGCCCGCGATGGCTATTTAACATTCGCTACAAATGTTGAAGTACTTAACGCACCGACTCAAACAATCCGGTCGCACCCATCCCGCCACCCACGCACATGGTGACCACGCCGTAGCGCAAATTGCGCCGCTGCAACTCACGCACGATATGCCCGACCTGACGCGATCCAGTCATGCCAAACGGGTGACCAATGGAAATCGAACCGCCATTGACGTTGTACTTGTCGTTATCGATTTCCAGGCGATTGCGGCTGTACAGGCACTGCGAAGCGAAGGCTTCGTTGAGCTCCCAAAGGTCAATGTCCGCCACCTGCAAACCCTTGGCCTTGAGTAGTTTTGGCACCGAGAACACCGGGCCGATCCCCATCTCGTCCGGCTCGCACCCAGCCACCGCGAACCCGCGAAAAAAAGCCTTTGGCTTCAGCCCCAGTTCCAGCGCTTTATCCAGGCTCATCACCAGCGTCATCGAAGCGCCATCGGACAATTGTGAAGAGTTGCCCGCCGTCACCGAGCCGTCCTCAGCAAACACCGGCTTCAACCCGGCCAGGCTTTGCAACGTGGTGTCCGGGCGATTGCAGTCGTCGTGATCGACGATACCGTCGAGGATCTGAATCTGGCCGGTGGCCTTGTCTTCAACCCGATACTTCACCGCCATCGGCACGATTTCATCGTCGAACAATCCAGCCGCCTGTGCTTGAGCGGTTCTTTGCTGACTTTGCAGGGCGTACAGATCCTGCTCTTCACGGCTGACGTGGTAACGGCGCGCGACGATTTCGGCCGTCTGCCCCATCGGGAAATAAATGCCCGGCACCTGCTCTTTCAGCAGCGGGTTGATGAGGTTGTCGGTGTTGACGCTTTTCATGGTCAGGCTGATGGATTCAACACCACCGGCAACAATGATGTCGCTGCAACCCGAAGCGATCTGGTTGGCGGCAATGGCAATGGCTTGCAAGCCCGAGGAGCAGAAACGGTTGAGGGTCATGCCGGCGGTGCCGATGCCCAACCGCGACAACACCGCGACATTGCGCCCGATGTTGAACCCCTGCGCGCCTTCGTTGGAACCCGCGCCGACGATGCAATCCTCGACGCTGGAAGGGTCGATGCCTGAGCGTTCCAGCAGCGCATCGACACAATGCGCCGCCATGTCGTCCGGACGGGTCTGGTTGAACTTGCCGCGAAAGGATTTGGCCAGGCCGGTCCGCACGCTGTCGACGATCACCACTTCACGCATGGCATACCTCATTGTTGTTGTCGGTTGAGAGTGGACCGAGCATAAGTCCACCGCATAACCGACCGCGACAATCATTCACCCCGCGTATGCGTAACCATCGCCTTACTGCTTGCGTTGTTTCGCCTTCCTCGCCTGCTTGTCTGATTTCTCGAACGCTTCTTCCAGCGCATGGTTGATTGTGCGCAGGACTTTGACTCGAGCCCAGCGCTTGTCATTGGCTTCCACCAGGGTCCACGGCGAAACTTCGGTGCTGGTGCGGTCAACCATATCGCCCACCGCCTCACGGTAAGCGTCCCATCGTTCGCGGTTGCGCCAATCGTCTTCGGTGATCTTGAAACGCTTGAAGGGAATCTCTTCGCGCGCCTGGAATCGCTCCAGTTGCGTCGCCTTGTCGATGGCCAGCCAGAACTTGACCACGATAACGCCCGAATCGGAAATCTGCTCTTCGAAATCATTGATCTCGCTGTAAGCCCGCAGCCAGTCAGCGGGTGGACAGAAGCCTTCAACGCGCTCGACCAAGACCCGGCCGTACCACGATCGATCGAACACCGTGAATTTGCCCTTGGCCGGAATGTGCCGCCAGAACCGCCATAGATAGGGCTGTGCACGCTCCTCTTCGGTGGGCGCGGCAATTGGCACGATGCTGTATTGACGCGGGTCGAGCGCCGCGGCGACTCGACGTATTGCCCCGCCCTTGCCGGCCGCATCGTTGCCTTCGAATACCGCCACCAAGGCGTGTCGGCGCATGCGTCTGTCGCGCATCAAGCCTGAAAACCGCGCCTGTTCGGTAATCAGTTGTTCTTCGTAATCGTCCTTGTCCAGACTCAAGGTCAGGTCCAGGCTGTCGAGCAGATTCAATTGATCGACATGGATCGGCAGCGGCGCCGCGTTGACTTTGTCCGCGTGCACTTGGGTACGCAGCAGGGCATTTTGCAAACCTTCGAGCAGGATCTTGCCCACCGTCAGGCTGCGATAATGCGCATCCACCCCTTCAATGACATGCCAGGGCGCGTAGTCACGGCTGGTGCGGCGCAACACGCGTTCGCCGTATTTAACGAATTTGTCGTACGTTGCCGATTGCTGCCAGTCCAGCGGGCTGATGCGCCAACTGTGCAGCGGATCGTCGGCAAGCGCCTTGAGTCGCGCCTTCATTTGTTTCTTGGAAAGGTGAAACCAGAACTTGAAGATCAGCGTGCCTTCGTCGCACAACATTTTTTCAAAGCGTTCGGACTGGTTGATCGCCTGATCCAGCACCGCATCCTTGAACAAACCATGCACCCGACCTTGCAGCATCTGGCTGTACCAGTTGCCAAAGAACACCCCCATGCGCCCACTGGCAGGCAGCATCCGCCAATAGCGCCAGGCCGGTGGTCGCGCCAGTTCTTCGTCGGTCTGCTGATCGAACGTGCGGACCTCGATCAAACGTGGGTCCATCCACTCGTTGAGCAACTTGACCGTTTCACCCTTGCCTGCGCCTTCGATGCCGTTGATTAAAATAATCACCGCAAAGCGTTTTTGCTGCTGAAGGTCGAACTGCGCTTCAAGCAAGGCCTCACGCAGCGCTGGCACTTCGGCGTCATAGGTTTCTTTGTCGATGGCGTGACCGATTTCAGCAGATTCGAACATGGACAGCTCCCTTTCCCGTATTGAGCAAGACTAGCGGATTGGGCCGCCAGTCCGTAGAGAAATTCCCTCGGACAAGGGTTATGAGGTGCGAAGCTGCCATGGATCAAGCGTCGTCACGGCGATCGGCTAGAATGGCCACCTTGCCGTTGCAGAGCCTGCCATGAAACCTGTATTGCCTAACGCCCAACTTGACTGGGACGAACAGGGACTTCCGCGTTCGCGAGTCTTTGACGATGTGTATTTTTCCAACCAGTCAGGCCTTGAAGAAACCCGTTACGTATTCCTGGAACAGAACGGATTGCGTGAACGTTTTGCTGCGTTGCCAGCCGGCGGTCGACTGGTCATTGGCGAAACGGGCTTCGGCACCGGGCTTAACTTTCTGTGTGCCTGGCAGTTGTTCGAGCAGCAGGCAGTGGCCGGTGCGCGATTGCATTTTGTCAGCGTCGAAAAATACCCGTTGAGCACCCCGGACCTGCAACGGGCACTGGCGTTATGGCCGGAACTCAAGCCGTTTGCCGATCAATTGCTCGCGCACTACGTGGCGATCCATCAAGGCTTCCAGCGACTGGTTCTGGACAACGGCCGCGTGACCCTGACCTTGTTGATTGGCGATGCACTGGAGCAACTGCCGCAACTGGATGCACGGATCGATGCGTGGTTTCTCGACGGTTTCGCCCCGGCGAAAAACCCCGACATGTGGACCGCCGAACTGTTTGCCGAACTGGCGCGCCTGGCCGCGCCAGGATCGACCATCAGCACCTTCACCAGTACCGGTTGGGTACGACGCCTGCTGAATGCAGCAGGGTTCAAGATGAAGCGCACGCCGGGCATTGGCCATAAGTGGGAAATCCTGCGAGGGGTGTTCCTGGGCTGGCCTGAAGAAACCGCAGCCCCCGTTGCCGCCAAGCCCTGGTTCGCTCGCCCGATGCCAGCGCCCGGTGAACGTCATGCGCTGGTGATCGGTGCAGGCCTGGCCGGTTGCGCGACGGCCGCCAGCCTCGCTGCGCGGGGTTGGCAGGTGAGTCTGCTGGAGCGACATGACGCACTGGCACAGGAAGCCTCGGGCAATCCACAAGGCGTTTTGTACCTCAAGCTTTCAGCCCACGGTACGGCGTTGTCACAGTTGATTGTCAGTGGTTTTGGTTACACCCGACGCCTGCTCGAGCATCTGCAGCGCGGCGTTGACTGGGACGATTGCGGCGTATTGCAACTGGCGTTCAACGCCAAGGAAGCGCAACGCCAGGCGCAATTGGCGCAAGCCTTTCCCGAAGATTTATTGCACATGCTCGATCAGGAACGGGCGCGGCTTCTCGCGGGTGTCGACCTGCAATGGGGCGGCCTCTTCTATCCCGAAGGCGGCTGGGTGCACCCGCCCGCACTTTGCACATGGCAAGCAGCGCATTCGGGTATCCGGATTCTGACGCACCACGATGTGCTGCAATTGCGTCGTGAGCAGGGACATTGGCAGGCTTGGGATGGCGACCGGTTGCTGGCCAGCGCGCCAACGGTGGTACTGGCCGGTGCGGCCGACATCAAGCGTTTCGACTTCAGTAGCGATTTACCTCTCAAACGTATTCGCGGCCAAATCACCCGACTGCCCCAGACACCAGAAAGCCAAGAACTGAGCACCGTCGTGTGCGCCGAAGGCTATGTCGCGCCGGCTCGCTTGGGCGAGCACACACTCGGCGCGAGTTTTGACTTCAACAACGATGACCTGACGCCAACAGCCGCCGAGCACGCCGGCAATCTGCACATGCTCGAAGAAATCTCGATGGACCTGATGGCTCGACTTGGCGCCGACACCTTGCGCCCCGAGACGCTGGAAGGTCGCGCAGCGTTTCGCTGCACCAGCCCCGACTACCTGCCGATTGTCGGCCCTCTGGCAGACCGTGAGGCCTTCGCCGACGCCTACGTCTCCCTGGGCAAGGATGCCCGGCAAACCCCGGACATCCCGTGTCCATGGCTCGAAGGTGTGTACGTTAACAGCGGCCACGGCTCGCGCGGGCTGATCACCGCGCCCTTGTCAGGCGAGTTGCTGGCAGCCTGGCTCGACGACGAACCATTGCCACTGCCCAGAGCCGTGGCCGAGGCCTGTCATCCGAACCGCTTTGCCCTGCGGCGCCTGATTCGAGGCAAATAGACTCAACTGCCCGGCAGCGCGCAGATGCCCAGGTCGTCAATTCTCAATGCGGCCTGGGTCAACTGCTCGAAAACGGCGTTCTGCGCGACTTCCTTTTCGATCTTGATCACCGACACCTGGCTCAGATAGTCGGCCGTCGAGAGGGTATCCGCCTTCTCGAACACCGCCTGCATCTTCGCCGGGTAAGTCACGTTGAGCGCGGCAAACCTTTGCGGGTATTTCCGGCGTTGCATCCGTGAGCCACGCAGGAAGGGTCTTTTGCAGCGACTCGGCGGTTTCCAGATCGCCGGTCATCAGCATCAGCGCAGCGAGCCGGTCTGTGGTGGTGAACGGTTTGATCGCCGCAACAAGGGGTCCTTCACGGGCATACGCAATGTTCCTTATTGCCTACAAAAGAGCCCCTACCGTAGCGAATCCATCGGCCAGTGAATAACGCAAAATCCTAGGTGTTTCAGCCACTTAACCAGCAGCATTGTCCATGCATAACCTAACTATGTACCGCACGCGACTGCGCATTTTGAGTTACGGCCAGCCCTTTGAGCTTCAACACTTATTACTTATCGATCTAAAACTCACAGGATTTCACCGGGTCAGTTTCTGAGTACCCGGCATTTTGGCCGATTATCGATTGACCCTCCCCAACGGAAAAACCGGTAAGGAATTTATGTGCGGATTAGCTGGCGAGTTACGCTTCGATCATCAACCTGCGGACCTGGCGGCCGTTGAACGGATCACCCATCACCTGGCCCCACGTGGCCCTGACGCATGGGGTTTTCATGCCCAAGGGCCGATTGCCCTGGGCCATCGTCGCCTGAAAATCATGGACCTGTCGGACGGCTCGGCGCAGCCGATGATCGACAACCAACTGGGCTTGTCCCTGGCCTTCAACGGCGCGATCTATAACTTCCCGGAACTGCGCACCGAGCTCGAAAGCCTCGGCTATGCCTTCTATTCCGGTGGCGACACCGAAGTGCTGCTCAAGGGCTATCACGCCTGGGGTGAAGCGCTGCTGCCCAAACTCAACGGCATGTTCGCGTTCGCGATCTGGGAACGTGACGCCCAGCGCCTGTTCATCGCCCGCGACCGTCTCGGCGTGAAGCCGCTGTACCTGTCGCGCACCGGCCAGCGCCTGCGTTTTGCTTCCGCTCTTCCGGCACTGCTCAAGGGCGGCGATATCAATCCGATCCTTGATCCGGTGGCGCTCAATCACTACCTGAACTTTCATGCGGTGGTCCCGGCGCCGCGCACCTTGCTGGCCGGCATTGAAAAACTGCCGCCCGCAACCTGGATGCGCATCGAGGCGGACGGTCGTACCGAACAGAAAACCTGGTGGACCCTGCCCTACGGACCGCATGCCGACGAGATGAACCTGACGCTCGAAGACTGGCGTGACCGTGTCCTCGACAGCACTCGTGATGCCGTGGCGATCCGTCAACGGGCAGCGGTCGACGTCGGCGTCCTGCTTTCCGGCGGCGTCGACTCGAGCATGCTGGTCGGTCTGTTGCGCGAAGTCGGCGTCGAAAACCTGTCGACGTTTTCCATCGGTTTCCAGGATGCCGGCGGCGAGCGCGGCGACGAATTCCAGTACTCGGACCTGATCGCCAAGCACTACAACACGCAACACCATCAACTGCGCATCGACGAAAAAGAGATCATCGAGCAACTGCCCGCGGCGTTCCGCGCCATGAGCGAGCCAATGGTCAGTCATGACTGCATCGCCTTCTACCTGCTGTCCCGGGAAGTGGCCAAGCATTGCAAAGTGGTGCAGAGCGGCCAGGGTGCCGACGAGCTGTTTGCCGGTTATCACTGGTATCCGCAAGTCGACGGTGCCGATGATCCATATGCCGCCTACCGCGATGCGTTTTTCGACCGTAGTTATGAAGACTACGCCGCCACGGTGCAGCCGAAATGGCTGACGGCAAATGACGCCGCAGGCGACTTCGTGAAGGAACATTTCGCACAGCCCGGTGCCGATGCCGCCGTCGACAAGGCCCTGCGCCTGGACAGCACGATCATGCTGGTGGACGACCCGGTCAAACGCGTCGACAACATGACCATGGCGTGGGGCCTGGAAGCGCGCACACCGTTTCTGGACTATCGCCTGGTGGAGTTGTCGGCCCGCGTGCCGGGCAAATTCAAACTGCCGGACGGTGGTAAACAGGTCCTGAAGGAAGCGGCGCGTCTGGTCATTCCGAGCGAAGTGATTGATCGCAAGAAAGGTTACTTTCCGGTGCCCGGCCTCAAGCATTTGCAAGGCGACACGCTGAACTGGGTCCGCGAGCTGCTGCTGGATCCGAGTCAGGATCGTGGTCTGTTCAACCCGGACATGCTTGACCGCCTGCTGACCGATCCGCAAGGCCAGTTGACCCCGTTGCGCGGCTCCAAGCTGTGGCAGTTGGCGGCCCTGAACCTGTGGCTCAGTGAACAAGGAATCTGATCGATGAAACCTAACGCTACGGCGTATAGCCAACGCTTGTTGCGCGGTCAGTCGCCCACTTATGAACGCTTGCAGGCGCGCCTGGCCGAGGACGGCAGTGAACTGGGCGCAGCGCCCATTGCGGTGCATTGCGGCTGGGGCCGGTTGTTGATCGGCCACACGTTTCCTGATCCGGCGAGCCTCGCCCAAGAGTTGCTCAATGAGCAGCCGGGCGAGCGAGACATTGCGCTGTACGTCGCCGCCCCTCAGCAAGTGCTGGGGCTGGAGCCGGTTCAACTGTTCCTGGACCCGTCCGACACCTTGCGTCTGTGGTTCAGCGATTATCGTCAGTCAACGCGTGTGTTTCGTGGTTTTCGGATTCGCCGCGCCCAGAGCGAAACAGACTGGCAGGCGATCAATCAGCTGTACCAGGCACGCGGCATGTTGCCCATCGATGCACATCTGCTGACGCCACGCCATCAAGGTGGCCCGGTGTATTGGCTGGCTGAAGATGAGGACAGCGGCGCAATCATTGGCAGTGTCATGGGCCTCAATCATCACAAGGCCTTCAACGACCCGGAAAACGGCAGCAGCCTTTGGTGCCTGGCGGTGGATCCGCACTGCTCGCGGCCCGGTGTCGGTGAAGTGCTGGTGCGCCACCTGATCGAACACTTCATGAGCCGTGGCCTGAGCTACTTGGACCTGTCGGTGCTGCACGACAATCGTCAGGCTAAAAGTCTTTATGCCAAGCTCGGTTTTCGCAACCTGCCGACCTTTGCCATCAAGCGCAAGAATGGCATCAACCAGCCGTTGTTCCTCGGTCCGGGCCCGGAAGCCGAATTCAATCCGTATGCGCGAATCATCGTCGAGGAAGCCCATCGCCGTGGCATCGATGTACATGTCGATGATGCCAATGCCGGCATGTTCACCCTCAGTCATGGCGGGCGTCGCGTACGTTGTCGCGAATCGTTGAGTGACCTGACCAGCGCCATCAGCATGACCCTGTGCCAAGACAAAAGCCTGACGCATAAAGTGCTCAAGGCCGCCGGGCTGAACCTGCCTTCCCAGCAACTGGCGGGCAATGCCGATGACAACCTGGCCTTTCTCGATGAGCACGAACGGGTGGTGGTCAAACCTCTGGATGGCGAACAGGGCCAAGGCGTTGCCGTGGACCTGCAGACCATCGAGGACATTCAGCACGCCATCGATGCAGCACGCGAATTCGACAGCCGGGTGTTGTTGGAAAGCTTCCACGAAGGCCTTGATCTGAGGATTCTGGTGATTGGCTTTGAAGTGGTCGCCGCGGCCATTCGTCGACCGGCCGAAGTGGTGGGCGATGGCCAGCATTCGATCGAGGCGCTGATCGAGGCCCAGAGTCGTCGTCGGCAGGCCGCGACCAGCGGTGAAAGCAAAATCCCTCTGGACCATGAGACTCAGCGCACCTTGCAGGCGGCGGGTTACGACTACAGCAGCATTCTGCCGGCCGGCGAGCATCTGTTCGTACGGCGTACGGCGAATCTTCACACCGGTGGCATCCTTGAGGATGTCACGGAGATCTTGCATCCGACCCTGGTCGATGCCGCCGTGCGTGCCGCGCGGGCGCTGGACATTCCAATGGTCGGGCTTGATCTGTTGGTGCCAGCCGCGGACCAGCCGGAATACGTATTCATCGAAGCCAACGAACGCGCCGGGCTGGCCAACCATGAACCGCAGCCGACAGCGGAGCGGTTCGTGGATTTGTTGTTTCCGCACAGTCAGCCAGCGGCTTCTTAATGATTTATTGCCTGGACTGGCGCCTTCGCGAGCAAGCTCGCTCCCACAGTTGACCGCGTTTCCCTGTGGGAGCGAGCTTGCTCGCGATGGGGCCTTGGCAGGAAACACGAACTCATCCCCTTCATCGAAACCATCGATGTTCGTTACTCATCAGGAGTTTCCATGACCAGCAAAATTCCCGAACCGGATCTCAACTACCTGCAAAAAGTCTTGCTGGAAATGCTCGCCATTCCCAGCCCGACCGGGTTTACCGACACCATCGTGCGTTACGTCGCCGAGCGCCTTGAAGAACTGGGCATTCCGTTCGAAATGACCCGGCGCGGTACGATCCGCGCAACGCTCAAGGGCAAGAAAAACAGCCCTGACCGTGCGGTTTCCGCCCACCTCGACACCATCGGTGCGGCGGTGCGTGCAGTGAAAGACAATGGTCGACTCACGTTGGCGCCGGTCGGTTGCTGGTCCAGCCGATTTGCCGAGGGCAGTCGCGTCAGTCTGTTCACCGACAACGGCGTGATCCGCGGCAGCGTATTGCCGTTGATGGCCTCGGGGCACGCGTTCAACACAGCGGTGGATGAGATGCCGATCAGCTGGGATCACATTGAATTGCGCCTGGACGCTTATTGCGCGACCCGTGCCGATTGCGACTCACTGGGCATCAGCGTGGGCGATTTTGTCGCCTTTGACCCACTGCCCGAGTTCACCGAAAGCGGCCACATCAGTGCTCGCCACCTGGATGACAAGGCCGGCGTTGCGGCACTGCTGGCGGCGATGAAAGCGATCGTCGACAGCGGCGCAGAGTTGATGATCGACTGCCATCCCCTGTTCACCATCACCGAAGAAACCGGCAGCGGCGCCGCGGCGGCATTGCCCTGGGACGTCAGCGAATTCGTCGGCATCGACATCGCACCGGTCGCCCCCGGCCAGCATTCCAGCGAGCATGCGGTGAGCGTCGCCATGCAGGATTCCGGCGGACCCTATGACTACCACCTGTCGCGGCACCTGCTTAGATTAGCCAGTGAAAACGAGCTGCCGGTGCGCCGTGACTTGTTCCGTTATTACTTCAGCGACGCGCACTCGGCGGTGACGGCCGGCCACGACATTCGCACCGCCCTGCTCGCCTTCGGCTGTGACGCCACTCACGGCTATGAACGTACGCACATCGATAGCCTGGCTGCGCTCAGCCGGTTGCTGGGTGCTTATATTCTGAGTCCGCCGGTATTTGCCAGCGATGCTCAGCCGGCGAAGGGATCGCTGGACCGGTTCAGTCATCAGATCGAGCACGACACGCAGATGGAAAGCGATACGCGGGTGCCGCCGGTGGATAGCCTCGTTGGGCAACGCTCCGATAGCTGAGTCCCGATCCGGAGTATGGGTGTGAGGACTATCGCCATCGCAGGCAAGCCCGCTCCCACAGTGGAATGCGATCAACTGTGGGGCGGACCTGCTCGCGATGGCGCCGGGCCAGGCAACCTTCAAGGTCGAGGCTAGCCGCAGTCGCTCATTCGCCGTAGCATCGCGCCATTGTCAAACCGAGGTGCCTATGCTGATTCCCTACGACCAACTAGAAGTCGACACACTGACCCGCCTGATCGAGGATTTCGTGACCCGTGACGGTACGGACAACGGCGATGACACGCCGCTGGAAACCCGCGTATTACGTGTTCGCCAAGCGCTGACCAAGGGTCAGGCACTGATTGTCTTCGATCCGGAGAGCGAGCAATGCCAGTTGATGCTCAAGCATGATGTGCCCAAGCATCTGTTCGACTGAGCCCTTCAACGACCTTTGTTTTTGGCCAGTTTGATCTGGATGCGCTCATAGACTTCGGCGCGGTGCACATTGACGTTCTGGGGGGCTTCGACGCCGAAACGCACGCTGCCTCCGTTGACGGCAAGAATGCGCACGGAAATGTTGTCACCGATGGAAATCATCTCGCCCACAACGCGGCTGAGTACAAGCATGGCATTCATCCTTCAGGGTTACCGGCCCTTGAAGATGCCCGTCGCACAGCCGGTCTTCAATGCAGCGAAGGCAAATCAGTCCTGCCCTACAGCGCACGACGATTCCCCCCGACGGAAACGTCTGACAAATCGGTTCAATCCAGCATCAGGAGGCGGAGAAGCGCGGGCCGAACAAAATGATGCTGGCCCCGATCACGCACAACGCCACACCCAGCCAGTCCGAGCCCAACGGACGAATCCGCTCGACCACCGCCAGCCAGCCAATCGACGCGACAATGTAGATGCCACCGTAAGCGGCATAGGCGCGGCCGGCGTAAGTCGCTTCGACCCGGGTCAATAACACCGCAAACAAGGTCAGGCTGATCAGTGCCGGCACGACCCACAATGCACTTTTACCTTGACGAAGCCACATCCAGAACGCGAAGCACCCGGCGATTTCAAACAACGCCGCGAGGAAAAACCACAAGTAATTGAGCATGCAAACGTCTCGCGAGGATGGCCGATTGCGGCCACCCTAACGAGGGTGTTGCGCAGGGGCAAGTTCAGCCCGCGTTTTGTTTGGCCTTGGCGCGCATTTTGTCGGCCATGACGGTCATTTCGTTGTAGAGCAGTTGTGGGTTTTTCTGCTTGAGCGCCCACGCCATGCGGCCCTGTTCGTGGGGTAGGATCATGAATTCGCCAGCGGCAACGTGCTCGTAGATGTAATCGGCAATGTCGGTCGCGGTGATCGGCGAACTTTCCAGCAATTTTCCGACCTGGGCTTTCATGGCCGGGGTTGGGCCGCGGAAGGAGTCGAGCAGGTTGGTCTGGAAGAACGAAGGACAGACCACATGCACGCCCACTTCCTGCTGTGCCAATTCGATCAGCAAGCTTTCGGACAATGCCACGACGCCGGCTTTGGCCACGTTGTAGTTGCTCATGGCCGGGCCTTGCATCAGTGCGGCCATCGAAGCGATGTTGATGATCTTGCCTTTGCTTTTTTCCAGCAGCGGCAGGAAAGCCTTGCAGCCCTTGACCACGCCCATCAGGTTGATCGCGATCTGCCAATCCCAATCTTCAAGTGACAGCTCACTGAAGAAACCGCCCGAGGCCACGCCCGCGTTGTTGACGATGACATCGATGCCGCCCAGTTTCTCTTCGCACGCCTGGGCGAAGGCCGTTAGCTGGCTGTAATCGCGCACATCGCAACGCTGGATAAAACCGTCACCGCCGGCTTCCCGGACCAGTTTGAGGGTCTCTTGCAGGCCAGGCTCGCTGACATCCGACAAGGCCAGCTGCCAGCCTTCACGCGCCCAGCGCAGCGCGATTTCGCGACCCAGGCCTGAGCCCGCGCCAGTGATCATCATGCGATTTTGCATAGCAAACAGCCTTGTCGTTCCGGGAAAGATGCGCTGAGTGTAGCGAAGGACATTGCCCGACCCACGCTCCATCAGATTGCTGAATGGCCCGAGCAAACCACGGCGAGCCTGCATCAATTAACGTTGCAAAAACGAAATAAGCCTTTCTTCGAAAAACATTAAAAAAACTTGGAATTTTCTGCCCCACGCGCCAGTCGGACGTTATAAGCAGCTTGAATTAAATGCCTTCCAGCTGACAGTTTAAAGCTAGGTCACTTCGAAACACTTCCAACAAGGAAATAGACATGGGCACAATTCTTATCGTTATTCTGATTCTTCTACTGGTAGGTGGTTTGCCGGTCTTTCCACACTCCAGAAGTTGGGGTTATGGCCCGTCGGGTATTATCGGCGTGGTGTTGGTAGTGCTGTTGATTCTGCTGTTACTCGGCAGGATTTAACGATCTAACAGACAAAAAAAGAGGCCCTTGAAAAAGGGCCTCTTTTTTATTGCCGAAAATTTTAATCCGGCTTGCCGTCTACCACACCGGCGGTGTTGTCGAGCAAACTCTTGGTCGCGGTCTGCAAGAACGCTTCAAGTTTCTGCTTGAGGGCCGCTTCATCGGCCGACTCTGGAATCACGTCACCTTTAGGATTGGCGCCCAGCTCGTATTGATACAGCTTGGGCGGCATGTCCTTAGGCAGGACCAGTATACGATCCGCTGTCAGCAACGCGACGGTTTGATCGCTGCCCGAAGGTTTGATCACACCGAATCCCTTGTCGCCTTCCGGCAGGTTCAGCAAGTCACGACCCCAGCATTGATGAATCACGTCGCCACCGACACGCCCCATGATGGTCGGCACGATGTCGATCTGAGTGCCCACGGTATGGTCGACCTTACCGAATTTGTCCTGAATGCCCGGGGCGATCATCAGCATTGGAACGTTGAAGCGTCCCAGGTCCATTTCGGTGATCTGCTGCTCGTTGCCGAAACCGTGGTCGCCGACGATCACGAACAGAGTTTCCTTGAAGTACGGCTCTTTGCGCGCCTTCTCGAAGAACTGCCCCAGCGCCCAGTCGGAGTAGCGCATGGCGGTCAGGTGCTCGTTAAGGGTGCCACGATCAGTGACACGCTCGACCGGCAACGGTGTTGGCAAGGCATATGGCGTGTGGTTGGACAGGGTTTGCAACAAGGCATAGAACGGTTTTTTGTCCTTGCCATCGCGCGCTTTCAACTCTTCCAGGCCACGGTTGAACATGTCCTGGTCGGACACGCCCCAGGTCGGGTCGGAGAACACCGGGTTAACGAAGTCGTTACGCCCGATGAAGTTGGTCATGCCCTGGTTGCTGAAAAAGCCCGACTGGTTGTCCCAGGCGAAATCGCCGTTGTAGACGTACACATCGTCATAGTCACGGGCACTGAGCAACTGCGGCAGGCCAGACAGTTTGTGACTGCCTTCCGGGGTCTGCATCAGGTATTCGAAACCTGGCAGGTTCGGGAAGCAGGCCATGGTCGCGAACATGCCCTGGTGGGTATGCGTGCCGTTGGAGAAGAAGCGGTCGAACAACAGACCGTCTTTGGACAGTGCGTCGAAAGACGGCGTGATGTTACCCGGACGTCCCAATGCACCAACCGAGTGACCGGCGAAGCTTTCCATCAGGATCACCACGACGTTCTTGATCGGCAGGGTCTTGTCGGCATTCGGGGTGAAGTTGCGACGGACGGCGGCAATATCTGCATCAACCAGTTTGTCGCTGGGTGTCAGCAACATGTCACGTACGGTCTGCTGGGCCAGTGGCTGGTCCAGTGTGGCTTTCCAGATGTTGCTGCGCTCGTCCGACATCCGGCTCTTGGCGGCGGCAATCAGTTGCAACGTGCCGTTGAGGCCCAACTGGTTTGCGAAGTTCGAATCGGTGGTGTAGACGTCACCCCAACGCAATGGCGGCCCCTGACGCAGAGTACCGCGGGCGGCAACTACGCACATCATCAGGCAAACCACGAATACCGCGATGCGTGCATACCACGGGGCGATCTGGCGCGTGCCGATGCTGCCGCCGCTGAATGGGCCACGAGGCCGGGTCGCGCGGTCCGCGCCCTTGAACGCGAGGGTCAGGATCAGCGTGCCGAAGGCCCAGGCCAGCAGGTAGCGAACCACCGGAAAACCATACCAGAGCATGCTCATCACGGTAGACGGGTCTTCCTTCACATACTGGAAGACCAGACCGTTGAGGCGCTGGTGGAATTCGCGGTAAAAGTCCATTTCCATCAAGCCGAGGAACAACGCGATGCTCGAAGCGACGGTGAGCCAAAGGCGGAAAAAACCGCGTGCCGCCATGGCCCGTGCACTGAACAACGCCAGCAGCAACGGAACGATGAGGTAGACCACCAGACGCAGGTCGAAACGCAGGCCGTTGGCGAACGCTTCAAGGAAGGTCGAGGCCGGTGTATCAAGAATCATCGAGCGGTTGTAGACCAGCAGCGCAACGCGCAGCAGGCTGAACATGACCATCATGACAAAAGCGCACAGCAGCGTGTAGGCCAGGTGCGATTTGACGGTCGGTTGCAGCAGGCGACTAGAAGCTCGCTGCTGACTCAGGGCGTCCGGGTTTGCCATGTCGTTTTAGGACCCATTGGAAGTTGAAGTTACAAAAATAAAGTGGTGCCCGGCCCTCTGTCGGCCAGTTCTCGGCCCCGGGGCTTGCGCGGTGCGCAAATGTTGCACGATCACCTGCATCATTGCCAATGATTACTGTTTGGCAAGCTGATCGGGCGGATTGTCTTGGAGGCTTTGTGAAAATTTCGTGCAACGTATATCCAGAAACAAAATAAACCTTTTTCACCCTCCTCAGAAACGCAAACGCCCCGAAAGTCGGGGCGTTACATCAAACGCCGTGCGATTACTTCTCGGCGCGTTGCTTCAAGGCTTTGAGGGTGTTGAACGGTGCATCGACCACGAACTTGTTGGCCACCATCGACGGGATGCTGCCACCCGGCTCGGTGTGCACCTGATAGGTCACTTCGACCTGATCCCCCTTGGGTACGAACTTCCAGAAACCTTCGACCTTGGTGACCCGCACAAAACCTTTTTCTTCCGGAATGTATTTCGGCACGCCTTCGAGTTTGCGCGTCAGGCTGCCGTCGGTGCCTTCAATGGTGGTGACGTGCAACACCGAATCACGCGGAGTCACTGGCCATGGGGTATTGAACTGGGTGTAGGTCCAATTCTGATCGCCTTCGTGCTTGAGCAGTTTCTGAGTCTTGCATTCGTGAATCCAGGCGCAGGCACCGGCCACGTCTTCCTGCAATGCACGCAGTTTGGCGACGGTGGTTTTCATCAACGTAACGCCTTGATAGGCCTTGTAGTCAGAGCCGGGCACTTCACTCAGGGATACTTTGATACCGTCTTCGTTCTTGGCAACTTTCCAGTCTTCGGCGTGTGCCGCCGAGGTAGCCAGCACCAGTGTCAAACCACACAGCACAGCCATACGATGCAGCGAACCCATAGTCTTATTCCTTATTGTTGAAGTTCCGTTCGTTGAACACATCACGCCGCCGTTACTTGCTCCCACCAACCCAGCAACTTGATCGCTTCGTCACTGCTGCTTCCGCAGACTTCGACATCGGCTGCAAATGCCGAGCAGACGGCAGGACGCTCCGGCATTCCGAAAAGACGGCACAAATTATCGACAGATAGCTGGATACAACGTTCGCCAGCGGCTTTGCCATTGGGCATGCCGGGAATCGGCGAACTGATGGAAGGGGCAATGCAACAGGCGCCACAGCCTTCACGGCACTTCATGACGAAAGCTCCTCGCGGGGCAATGTGTTAATGGACGAGGCACAGAGTAACCGTTAAAACAGCCGTTTAAAATTACCTGGACCGGGGTTTTTGCACTCAAACGAGCGTGACTGACCAGTCTCCGACAAAGCGTCTGGGTCGGGGGTCACGAATCAGCGTCGTTTACCGCTTGAACTCGAAATCCAGTGCTGCGCCTTCGACATCCCGGCGTTCTTCGTTACGCCGTTGCAACTGCATTTCGTTGTTGAGCAGACGGCCGTTGAGCTGAAACGGGCTGCTGCTCGCTTTGTCACCAAACATTTGTGGCAACACCGCATCGTGCCGGGGCAATGGCACCGTTCCGATCGGCTTCAGCTCTTCAACCATGCCTTGAGGCAAGCTCAAGTCCAGCTTTACCGGAGGAAGTTGGGTTTTCACCACTTCGCTGGCCGATTTCGATTTGGAGGCAATGGGTGGACGCTTTTTCACCGTCGGCTTTTTTTTCACCGGCGCGACTTTTTTTACAGGTGCTGCTTTCTTCGAGGATGTACTGGCTGTCGGTTTTTCCTGAACGGAAGCGCCCATGACGCCTTCGGCATGAAAGGTCATCAACAGGCATAAGGACAGCCACACGGCAGGATAAATCGGTTTCATGGACCCAACAGGGCTAACGGCAGAGGGCCATATGCTCGCCTGTTGCAGGCAACAAGACAAGCATGGACACGCCTGAACAGTCCGTCCCTTTAAATGCCGCCGGCCATCTCCTGGCAAAGTTGAGTCGCCAACATTCCCAATGTCATCAATGCACGCTCGGCTTCACGGTTCCACGGCGTGCCACAGTTCAGCCGAATGCAATGATTGAACTGCTCGGTATTACTGAAAATCAACCCCGGCGCGATGCTGATGCCTTGCTGCAAAGCACGCACATGCAGTTCCTGAGTGTTAACCCGCCCCGGCAGACTGACCCATAGAATAAAACCGCCGGTAGGCCGGGTCATTTGCGTGCCTTCCGGAAAATACTGCTGCACGGCCAGCTGGAAGGCGCTGAGGTTTTTGCGATATTCCTGACGAATGTAGCGCAGGTGACGGTCGTAACCGCCGTTCTCCAGGTAAGCGGCGATCCCCATTTGCGTGACGCTGCACGCCGAATGCGTGCTGAAGGTCTGCAAACGCTGAATTTCCTGCTGATACTTGCCGGCGATCATCCAGCCGATCCGCACGCCCGGTGACAGGGTTTTAGAAAAGCTTGAGCAATAAATCACGCGATCCAGCCGGTCATAGGCTTTCAGAGACTTGGTGCGTCCCTGCTCAAACATCAGCTCGCCATAAATGTCGTCTTCGACGATCTGGATATCGAAATCCGAGGCCAGGCGCAGCAGTTGCTTCTGCCGCTCTTCAGGCATGGTGCCGCCTAGCGGATTGCTCAGACGCGTGGTAAGCACCAGCGCCTTGATCGACCACTGGTTGGCCGCCAATTGCAGGGCTTCCAGGCTCATGCCGGACGCCGGGTCGCTCGGGATTTCAATGACTTTGAGGCCCAGCAGGTCGGCCAGTTGCAGCAATCCGTAATAGGTCGGTGATTCGGCGGCGATCAGGTCGCCCGGCCGGGTCAGCACCCGCAGTGACATCTGCAACGCGTCAACGCAACCGTGGGTGATCACTACCTCGGAGGGGTCGACCACTACACCGGCATCACGCATGCGGATCGCCACCTGTCGGCGCAACGGCTCGAAACCGGGGCTGAACATGTAGCTGAAAGCCCGCGGGCTATGGAAACGGGTGACTTTGGCCAACTGCTGGTGCAAGGCGCGGACAGGCAGGTAGTCGACGCTTGGCACCGCCGCCCCCAGGGGAAAAACACCCTCGCGGCGCGACTCGACCAACACTTGTTGAATGATGCTGCTACGCGTGACCAGGCCCGGGCGCTCAACCCGGGCGATATCCGGTGTCGGCGCGGTCAGGGCCGGCGTCTGGTGCACGTAGTAACCCGATTGTGGCCGGGCGCGGATCAGCCCCTGATCCTCAAGGTTGGCGTAAGCCTGCAACACGGTCGCATGACTGACGTTGAGCTGCGAGCTCATCTTGCGTACCGAAGGCACGCGCTCCCCCGGCTGATAGACGCCACGACGGATGTCTTCGGCCAGTTGCTGAGCAATACGTTGGTAGAGCAAGAGATTGGTCATGACGCAGCACTCGATTTCACGGGCATTTTATTCTTGTGTGAAACAATACCGGAACAGTTTAGAAGTGTACTGGGACAGTTGCCACAATAGTCGACCATACAGTGCAGTGTCAGCAAAAACTGTACTGCTTTGTGAAGCGATTGGCAGGCGTAAAAAAACCCGGCGCTGACAGGCAGGCCGGGTTTTCCAGTGACGCAGCCCTCAGCGAGCGGCGCCGAGCTGGCCTTTTTCGTCGGAGAACACAATCTCCACCCGTCGGTTCTGCGCGCGACCACGCTCGGAAGCGTTCACATCCACCGGGTAATCATCGCCGTAGCCTTCGACTTTGATTCGTTTATCGTCGATACCCAGGTCCATCAGCACATCCGCTACCGACTGCGCGCGGTCAAGGGACAGCTTGAGGTTCTCCTGCTTGCCGCCAGTGCTGTCGGTGTAGCCCTCGATGCGAACCACACGCTTGGGATTGAGTTGCAGGAACTGCACGATTTTGAGCACCACACGGTTCGCCGAGTTCTTCAACTCCGCCTCACCTGTATCGAACAGCACGTCACCCAGGGTCATCACCAGGCCGCGATCAGTCTGCGTGGTCGCCAGTGCAACGATCTGTTCTTCGAGCCACTTGCCCTGCTGCTGCACACTGAGCAACTTGGACTCACGCAAGGCCAGTTGCAGGCGTTGACGCTCCAGTTCGAGCTTCGTCGCGCGCTCTTCGTTGAGCACTTGATTGGTGTGTTCACGCGCGATTTCGCTGTAGCGCTGGCTCAGGTAGGCGTAATGCACCACGTCCGCGCCGCTGCCCCAATAGCTGGAAAGCCGGTCGGCGCGGGCCAGGGATTCGCCGGCGCGGATCACATCCTTGGGAGCGATTCGCAGCACGTTGGAGTCTTCCTTGACCTTCTGGAAGTCTTGGCCGGCTTGCTGCAGCGCGGTCTCGCTGTGTTGACCGGCACAACCATAAAGGCTCGCGCAACCTGCCAGGATCAAACCGCCGAGTGCTTTGGACGTGAGGCTCATTGGGCATCTCCCAGTTGCTTGCGCAGACGAGTGATGCGGGTGTTGAGCACGTTCAACTGCTCCTCGCTCTTGAGGGTCAGCACCTTCGCTTCAGCCAGGCGCGCATCCAGCTCGGCCTGTTCGGCCCGCATGCGCGCATGCTTGTAGGAATGATCGGCCATGTCGCCTTGGGCGCGAGAGAATTTTTCTTCGGCCAGCTTCAGTTCCGGCACATCGTCGGCGTTGGCGCCAACGGCCTTGGCTTGTTCGAGGGTCTGTTCGGTCAAGCGTATTTGTTCATTCGGCGCCGGATCGGCTGCACAACCCGCCAGAGCCAGAACGGCCAGGGCAGCGAAAAGAGGTCGAATACTCACTAAAAATCCCTACTGTTTTGGGGTACTGACAGGCAGTTGCTGCGGTTGTTGCTGCTGCGCTTTCCAGCGCTCGATGTTGCGTTGCAACACAGCCTCCGTCAGTCCGGACGCGGGCAATTCTGTCATCTTTTTGGCCAGCTGTCCGCGCAACCAAGGATCGTTGCAGGCAGAGTTGTGGGAAACCGCGAGGAACAGTCCGGGCTTGTCGACCGGTTGCGGGCGAGGGATCAGGTCATTGGCCATGCTCAGCGCCTGCGCGGCGGCCATGCCCGAGTAGCGCCCGGCGAGGACGAATTCCACCTCCCCCAGCAGCAATTTCTGAAAGGCCTGGGTCAGGTTTGGAGTACGCAGGAGGGTCAATTGCTGCTCGGCGAAAGTGCCGAATGCCTGGGTCATTCGAGACTTTTCCGACAGCGCACCGGGATGGCCATGGAGATCCTGCACTTGGTTGTAGACCAGTGCCGAGTCCTTGCGGGTCCAGACCAGGTAATCATTTTCCAGCAGCGGTGGATGGATATAGTCCAGGGTGTCCAGTTCACTGACGGTCAGTGACGCATCGGCCAACATGTCCATGCGTCCGCTGCGCACTTCATCCAGTGCCTGTGCGCGCTTGCCGGCATAAAGCAGCTCGACCTTGATGCCCATCTCCCCCGCCACCTGTTGCAAGAGGTCAGCGCTGGCACCGATCAAATGCTTGGGGTTTTGCGGGTCTTGCCACAGGTACGGTGGTGCGTCCGGGCTACCGGTCACCACCAGGCGTTCGCACTTGCCCGCGGCATTGGACAGCGCCGGCAACATTGTCAGGCCAAACAGCAATGACCAGCCACACACGCGGCGCAGATCCATGGCGACACTCTCCCACTCAAATCCGGAACAAAAAAAAAGCCCGACCAACAGGTCGGGCTCTTTATAAGTGAAGCAGCCGGATTAGACCAGCTTCTCCAACTCAGGGATGGCTTCGAACAAGTCCGCCACCAGGCCGTAATCGGCCACCTGGAAGATCGGCGCTTCTTCGTCCTTGTTGATCGCAACGATCACTTTGGAGTCTTTCATGCCGGCCAGATGCTGGATCGCGCCGGAGATACCGACGGCGATGTACAGCTGTGGAGCAACGATCTTGCCGGTCTGACCGACCTGCATGTCGTTGGGTACGAAACCTGCGTCGACCGCGGCGCGCGAAGCACCGACGGCAGCGCCCAGCTTGTCGGCCAGGGCGTACAGGTGTTTGAAGTTGTCGCCGTTCTGCATGCCGCGACCGCCGGAAACAACGATCTTGGCAGCG
Organism: Pseudomonas sp. IT-P294; assembly: GCF_949767865.1. Taxonomy (NCBI): domain Bacteria; kingdom Pseudomonadati; phylum Pseudomonadota; class Gammaproteobacteria; order Pseudomonadales; family Pseudomonadaceae; genus Pseudomonas; species Pseudomonas sp. IT-P294. The sequence continues at coordinate 211,054 of NZ_CATKQW010000055.1, forward strand.
GTCAGTTCAGGACGATCGGACTTGGCCAGTTCTTCGCCGACAAAGCTCGAAGTGCCAGCGTCGTGCGCAGCAGCAACCGCTTCAACGGCAGCGGAGCCACCTTCGCCGGAAACCGGGTCGAAACCGGTGGCACGCACGGTGATGACTTTTACGGCAGCGTTCGATTGAACGGTGGCGATGGCGTTACCGGCGTAGATCGGACGCTTGAAGGTGTCAGCGCTTTCGACCGAGATGATCTCGGAGATCTGGTCAACGTCCAGCTGAGCGGCAACGCGCGGCAGGATGTTTTTGCCGTTGGAAGTGGCGGCAGCCAGGATGTGGCTGTAGCCCTTGCCCAACTCGGCAACCAGTGGAGCAACGTTTTCCGGCAACTGGTGAGCGTAGGCGGCGTTGTCGGCCACCAGCACTTTAGTCACGCCAGCGATTTTCGCAGCGGCTTCAGCCACGGCGCCAACGCCTTGGCCTGCAACCAGCACGTGGATGTCACCACCGATTTTTGCAGCGGCAGCCACGGTGTTCAGTGTGGCCGGGGCCACTACTTTGTTGTCGTGTTCAGCAATAACCAAGATAGTCATTTAGATTACCTTCGCTTCGTTTTTCAGTTTCTCGACCAGTTCAGCCACCGACTTGACCTTGATACCCGCGCTGCGTGCAGCTGGCGCTTCGACTTTCACGGTCTTGTTGGTGGAGGCGGTGGAAACGCCCAAAGCGTCCGGAGTCAGCACTTCGAGAGGCTTCTTCTTGGCTTTCATGATGTTTGGCAGAGACGCATAGCGCGGCTCGTTCAAACGCAGGTCGGTGGTGACGATGGCTGGCAGCTTCAGGGAAACTGTCTGCGCGCCGCCGTCGATTTCGCGGGTCACGGCAACGGTGTCGCCGGACACTTCGACTTTCGACGCGAAGGTGCCCTGACCGTAGCCGCTCAATGCAGCGAGCATCTGGCCAGTCTGGTTGTTGTCGCTGTCGATGGCTTGTTTTCCAAGGATCACCAGCTGAGGCTGTTCCTTGTCGACAACAGCCTTGAGCAGCTTGGCAACGGCCAGGGAAGTCAGATCTTCAGCGGATTCGACGAGGATGGCACGGTCGGCCCCCAGAGCCAGCGCTGTGCGCAGTTGCTCTTGAGCGGTAGACGGGCCGACGGAGACGACGACGATTTCAGTCGCAACACCTTTTTCTTTCAGGCGTACGGCTTCTTCCACTGCGATTTCGCAGAACGGGTTCATCGACATCTTGACGTTGGCGAGGTCGACGCCGGAATTGTCCGCCTTGACGCGAACCTTGACGTTGTAATCCACAACGCGTTTGACAGCTACAAGAACCTTCATGGATTCCTCGTTACTCTCCGGTGAAAAGAAAGTCGCCTAGGCGAACCTGGCGGTTTGATGCTCATCGGCGCAAGGGCACCTCTAAAAACGCTGGCAGGTGTATCGGGTGACCTTGCTCACGAGGCAGATGACCGTTCGTCAGTAGTGACCGACAAGTCATTTATTATCGTGGCGTGTAAACTGCGCGCCAAACCTGCGCAACAAATCACCTTGTACTGCCATCGCCCTGTCTTTAGAGGTGCTCTTGATACCAACAGTCAGCCTACGGCGAGCGCAAAACCGACCGTATCTTGACCGGAACGCTTATTCCGGTCAATACGGCAAAATGGCCGTTCATAAGCCGCGTGACTTTGATTTCTCTGGCTTTGAGCCAATTCAAACAAACGTTTGTATTGGACGCTAGGAGTGGTGTAGATATAATGCGCCACCCAAAGAGAAAGGTGGTCAATCGATTGTCCGTGCTGCGCGTTGAGCAGTCATTCATGGATGCGACACCAAACCTCCAATTAGAAAAAAAACTGTTGAGCCTTGAGTAGGAGATAACCTGTGGAACGCGAATACATGGAATTCGACGTCGTCATCGTCGGTGCCGGCCCCGCTGGTCTTTCCGCCGCCTGCCGCTTGAAGCAGAAGGCCGCTGAAGCCGGTAAGGAAATCAGCGTCTGCGTGGTCGAAAAAGGCTCCGAAGTCGGTGCTCACATCCTCTCCGGCGCGATTTTCGAACCCCGCGCCCTGAACGAATTGTTCCCGGACTGGAAAGAACTCGGCGCTCCGCTGAATACGCCAGTCACCCGCGATGACATCTTCGTTCTCAAGAACGCCGACAGCGCGCAAAAAATTCCAGACTTCTTTGTGCCCAAGACCATGCACAACGAAGGCAACTACATCATCTCCCTGGGTAACCTGTGCCGCTGGCTCGCCCAGCAGGCCGAGAACCTGGGCGTGGAAATCTACCCGGGCTTCGCTGCCCAGGAAGCGCTGTTCGATGAGAACGGCGTGGTGCGCGGGATCATCACCGGTGATCTGGGCGTAGACCGCGAAGGTCACCCGAAAGAAGGCCTGTACACCCCGGGCATGGAACTGCGTGGCAAGTACACGCTGTTCGCCGAAGGTTGCCGCGGCCACATCGGCAAGCAGTTGATCAAGCGCTTCAACCTCGACAGCGAGGCTGATGCCCAGCACTACGGCATCGGCCTGAAAGAAATCTGGGAAGTCGATCCAGCCAAGCACCAGCCTGGCCTGGTGGTCCACACCGCCGGTTGGCCGATGGACATCATGGGCACCGAAAACACCGGTGGCTCGTTCCTCTATCACCTGGAAAACAACCAGGTGGTCGTCGGCCTGATTGTCGATCTTTCCTACAGCAACACCTACCTGTCGCCGTTCGACGAGTTCCAGCGCCTCAAGCATCACCCGGTGCTCAAGCAGTACCTGGAAGGCGGCAAGCGCATCAGCTACGGCGCACGCGCCATCTGCAAAGGCGGCCTGAACTCGCTGCCGAAGATGGTGTTCAAGGGTGGCGCTCTGATCGGTTGCGACCTGGGCACTCTGAACTTCGCCAAGATCAAAGGCAGCCACACCGCGATGAAGTCCGGCATGCTCGCCGCTGAATCCGTGGCCGACGCATTGTTCGCCGAGAAAGACGGCACCGAAGAACTGACCACCTACGTCGACGCGTTCAAGAAGAGCTGGCTCTACGACGAACTGTTCGCCAGCCGCAACTTCGGCCCGGCGATCCACAAGTTCGGCGCCATCGTCGGCGGCGGTTTCAACTGGCTGGACCAGAACATCTTCGGCGGCAAACTGCCGTTCACCTTGCACGACACCAAGCCGGATTACGCTTGCCTCAAGCTCGCGGCGGACTGCAAGAAGATCGACTACCCGAAACCCGACGGCAAGATCAGCTTCGACAAACTCAGCTCGGTGTTCATCTCAGGTACCAACCATGAAGAAGAACAGCCGTGCCACCTGAAGCTGACCGACCCGAGCATCCCGATCGGCAAGAACCTGCCGCTGTACGATGAGCCAGCCCAGCGTTATTGCCCGGCCGGCGTGTACGAAGTGGTGACCAAGGAAGACGGCGAAAAACGCTTCCAGATCAACGCCCAGAACTGCGTTCACTGCAAGACCTGCGACATCAAGGACCCTGCACAGAACATCACCTGGGTGGCGCCGGAAGGTGCCGGCGGCCCGACTTACCCGAACATGTAAGCCGAACGCCTGAACATCAAGGCTCCCGAACGGGGGCCTTTTTGTTGCCCGATATTTTATCCACACCACAAATCCCCTGTGGGAGCGAGCTTGCTCGCGATGGCGCCCGACCATTCAACATAGATGTCGACTGATATACCGCTATCGCGAGCAAGCTCGCTCCCACAGGGTTAATCGATTACTCAAGCAGCGCGTTCATCGCCTGGATTGCGCTCGAAGTAGCGCTTGTACTCGCGACTGAACTGCGACGTGCTCTGATACCCCACCCGATGCGCCGCTTGCGCCACCCCCAGGCCTTCGGCGAGCAACAATTGCTGCGCCTTGAGCAAGCGCAAGCGCTTCAAGTACTGCACCGGCGACAACAAGGTGCTGCGTTTGAAATGCTCATGGAAAGTCGACGCGCTCATGTTCGCGCAACTGGCCAGCGTCTCGACGTTCAGCGGTTCGGTGTAGTGCCCGTGCAGATGGTTGAGCGAGGCCGCAATCCGGGCGAACTGCCCCTGCTGCTCCACCAGTGCCCGCAATACATCCGCTTGCGGACCGCGTAACGCGACGAACAATAATTCGCGCAATCGCGCCGGCCCCATGATCTGGCATTCCTGCGGATCGTGCAGGCAACGCAACAACCGCTCCACGCAACCGCGCATGTCATCGTCGAGCACGGCCGAGGTCATCGAGTCTGGCGTTTGCGCAGCAATATTGCGCCTAGGCGCCAACCCCATGGCCAACACCAATTCACCGAGCAAAACCCGATCAATGGCAATCGAAACCCCGAGCATCGGCCCATCCGGCGCTGAAAACGTTTCGCACTCAAAAGGCACCGGCAACGCCTGGATCAGATAATGCCCGGCGCCATACTCCAGGGTTCGCGGGCCCAGGTACGCCAGTTTGCTGCCCTGGGCGATGATCACCAGGCTCGGCTCGTAGATCTGTGGACCACGCGCCACATCACAACTGGCCCGCAAAACCTGCACGCCCGGCAACGCCGTAGGGGCGAAGCCGTCGCGGGTGGTCAGCGGCTGGATCAACGAAACCAAGGTGGCATTGGCGTCGAGATGACGGGTTAACAACATGAGAGCTCTGCACCAAAAAAGTCGCGGAAAAAGGGATGAAAGCATCATCGCAGGTCTGATCGCCAATGCACCCCATCAAAGGCTGATGCCGGAGGATTAGGCATGACACCCGGAGGAATCGCCATGGCCGGTAGCCGGCACGGCGCCCAAAATGCGTCGCCTCACCTGTCACTGCTCTTGCGAGGTTCCTCATGTACACCGCCATCGGATACGCCGCCCAGTCGGCCACCACTCCCCTCGCCCCGGTAAAATTCGAACGCCGCAGCCCTCGCGCTGACGACGTTGCCATCGACATTCTCTACTGCGGCGTCTGTCATTCCGACATCCATCAGGCCCGCAACGAGTGGGGCATTGCCGTTTACCCGCTGATGCCTGGCCACGAGATCGTAGGCAAAGTTACCGCCGTTGGTGCGAATGTCACCCGGCACAAAATCGGCGATCTGGTTGGCGTCGGCTGCATGGTCGATTCCTGCCGCAGCTGCGAAGCCTGTCAGTCGAACCTGGAGCAATACTGCCTCGAAGGTCCGACCATGACTTATGCCACCCCGGACCGGGTCGATGGCAGCAACACCATGGGCGGTTACTCCGACAGCATCGTGGTCAGCGAACACTTCGTGGTGCGAATCCCGGAAAAACTCGACCTGGCCAGCGCCGCGCCGATCCTTTGCGCCGGCATCACTACCTACTCGCCGCTCAAGCATTACGGCGTGAAAGCGGGCGATAAGGTCGGGATTCTCGGCATGGGCGGCCTCGGCCACATGGGCATCAAGTTTGCCAAGGCAATGGGCGCGGAAGTGACGCTGTTCACCCGCTCGGCGAGCAAGGCTGAAGAAGGTCGTCGCCAAGGCGCCGACCATGTGATCGTGTCCACCGATGCCGAACAGATGAAAGCCGCTGCCGGGCACTTCAACTTCCTGCTGGACACCATTCCGGTGCAGCACGACCTCAACCCCTACCTCGATACCCTGCGTTTCGACGGCGTGCACATTCTGGTGGGATTGATCGAACCGATCGATCCACCCGTCCACGCCGCCAAACTGGTATTGGGTCGTCGCGTACTGGCCGGTTCGCTGATCGGTGGCGTCGCCGAAACCCAGGAAGTGCTGGATTTCTGCGCCGAGCACAACATCACCTGCGACATCGAAATGCTCGACATCCATCAGATCAACGAAGCGTTCACCCGCATGATTGCCGGTGATGTGAAGTACCGTTTCGTGATCGACATGGCGACGCTGAAAGTCTAAACCTTAGCGCCAAGCTCCGCCGAGAGCCGGGCCGTGACCCCTTTGATCAGGGGAATCAGCTCGGCCATTTTTTCCAGCGGCATGTACGGCACGGTGCTGGCAATGCTGATGCCAGCGACGATGCGCTTGCTGGCATCGCGGATCGGTGCCGCGACACAGCGGATCGACGGTTCGTTGTCTTCGAGGTCGAAGGCATAACCGCCCGCGACATACTCGATCATGCGCTGCTGGAACTGCTCCCAGGATTGCTCCGGGTGCTGCGGCCAGAATTGATTTTTCCCACCCGCTGGCAGACTGACTTCGTACAGCCTTTTCCAATCTTCCTGCGTGTCATCGAGCATCAGTGCCTTGCCGATCCCGGTACGCGCCAACGGCATCCGATGGCCGACCCGCGAGCGCATTTCCGGGCCATTGCGCCCCGGATTCTTGTGCAGATACAGCACCTCGTCGCCTTCACGTATCGCCAAGTGAATGGTGTCGCCGGTCAATGCCGACAACTCATCCAGATAGGGACCCGCCAACGTCACCAACGGCAGTTCTTCGCGCGCCTGAAAACCCAGCTCGATCAGCTTCGGCCCCAGCAGATATCCGACCTGCGGCACCACGCGCAGATAGCGCTCGTCCACCAGACAACTGGCCAGACGATGGGTGGTGCTGCGTGTCGTGCCGATCAACCGGGCGATTTCCTTGAGGTCGCGGGCGCCACTGGCCACAGCCTGAACCACACCCAGACCGCGAAGCAGTGTCTGGGTGCCGGTCGGCGCGGCATCCTTGGCGATTTTTGGGGCGTCTTCCTGCATATCCAGCCTTTACCGTTGAGCGAGTGAACGGGCGGCATTATGGTCGCCCGACGGCGGTCACTACAACTTGATACGCTCGACTTTGCCGACCAGCAAGATGTAGGAAAGCGCGCCAATCAACGCCAGAACCGAGATATAGGTGATCGCAGGAGCGAACGAATCACCGGTGGCGAGGAAACCGATGACAATCGGCGTGGTAATCGCCGCCAGGTTGCCGATGAAATTGAACACCCCGCCGGTCAAGCCGAGCAGGCGCGCTGGAGCCAGCGTGGACACCAGCGACCAGGTGATCGAGGCCAGGCCGTTACCGAAGAACGCCAACGCGAGGAAGGCAATCACCAGTGGCGTCGACTCGACGAAGTTGGCGCCGATGATCGAGGTGGAAATCAACAGACCGCCAATGATTGGCAATTTGCGAGCGAACCCCACGGTGTAGCCGCGACGGATCAGGAAGTCGGAGAAGAAACCGGAACAAAGCACGCCAACAAAGGCCGCGAGAAACGGTAGAGACGCCAACAGGCCGGACTTGATGAAGTCCATGCCGCGGTATTTCACCAGGTAGGTCGGGAACCATGTCAGGAAAAACCACAGCGTCGAGTTGAGGCAGAACTGACCGAGGTAGATGCCCCACAACTTGCGCTGGGTCAGCACGATGCCGAGATCGGTCCAGCTGAATTTGGCCTTGACCCTGGCTTGCTCGGCCTGGATATCCACCAGCCCGCCGCCTTCGCGGATCAGGTCGATTTCGGCGTCGTTGGCACCTTTGAAATCCCGTGGCTCGCGATACACCGCGTACCAGATCACCGCCCAGAGAATGCCGACTAAACCTGTGCTGACGAACACCATGTGCCAGCCGAACTCATGCTGCAGCCAGGCGAGCACCGGTGTCAGGAACGCCAGGCCGACGAATTGCCCGGAGGTGTAGAAACCGATGGCCGTGGCGCGTTCGCGCTCAGGGAACCAGGTGGTAACCACGCGGCTGTTGATCGGATAGGCCGGCGCTTCCAGGGCACCGACCGCCATGCGCAACACGAACAGCGCAATGAAGCTGGCGGCGAAGCCGAGCATCACGGTGGCAACCGACCACAGCAGCAAGGCAACGCTGTAGAGAATGCGCGGTGGCACCCGGTCGACCAGCCAGCCACCGGGAATCTGCATGGCGGCGTAGGTCCAGCCGAACGCTGAAAAAATCAGCCCGACATGGATCGGGTCGATGCCCAGTTCGCTGGTCAGTGCCGGGGCGGCGATGGACAGGTTGCTGCGGTCCAGGTAGTTGATCACCACGGTGATGAACAGCAGGACCATGATGAAAAAACGCTTGCGACTGGGCGTCACCAACGACGCCTGCCCTGCGAGGGATTGCGGTTGCATGAGGGATGCCTCTTCTTATGTTTATTGAGGTCGATGTGAAACGCAGATCTCGCTAACCATGGAGATCAAATGTGGGAGCGAGCTTGCTCGCGATGAGGGCGAGTCAGTCGACATCAATGCTGAATGTCAGGCCGCTATCGCGAGCAAGCTCGCTCCCACAGGGGTTTGCGGTGGGTCAGATAAAACTCACCACTCGGCGAAGCTGCCGTCGGCATGACGCCAGATCGGGTTGCGCCAGCGGTGGCCGACGGCGGCGCGTTCGATGACGTATTCCTCGTTGATCTCGATGCCCAGGCCTGGGCCATTCGGGATCTTCACGAAGCCTTTGTCGTAGTCGAACACCCGTGGATCTTTCACGTAATCGAGCAGGTCGTTGCTCTCGTTGTAGTGAATGCCCAGGCTCTGCTCCTGGATGAACGCGTTGTAGCAAACCGCGTCCAGTTGCAGGCACGCCGCCAGTGCAATCGGGCCCAGCGGGCAATGCAGCGCCAATGCCACGTCGTAGGCTTCGGCCATGTTGGCAATCTTGCGGGTTTCGGTGATGCCACCGGCGTGCGACGCGTCCGGCTGGATGATGTCGACGTAACCTTCGCTGAGCACACGCTTGAAGTCCCAGCGCGAGAACAAGCGCTCGCCGAGGGCAATCGGGGTGCTGGTCAGCGGTGCCAGTTCCTTCAGCGCTTCGTAGTTTTCGCTGAGCACTGGCTCTTCGATGAACATCAATTTGTACGGGTCGAGTTCCTTCATCAGGACCTTGGCCATGGGCTTGTGCACCCGGCCATGGAAATCCACGCCGATGCCGACGTTCGGGCCGACCGCGTCACGCACGGCGGCGACGTTGGCCAGGGCCAGGTCGACTTTCTCGAAGGAATCGAGGAATTGCAGCTCTTCGGTGCCGTTCATTTTCACGGCGGTGAAACCACGCTCGACCGCCTCTTTCGCCGCACGCGCGGTGTCTGCCGGGCGGTCGCCGCCAATCCACGAATAGACGCGAATCTTGTCCCGCACCTGACCACCGAGCAGATCGCTGACCGACACCCCCAAGGCCTTGCCCTTGATGTCCCACAACGCCTGGTCGATGCCGGCCAGCGCGCTCATGTGGATCGCGCCGCCACGGTAGAAGCCGCCGCGATACAGCACGGTCCAGATGTCCTCAATGTTGCGTGGGTCTTTGCCGATCAGGTAGTCGGACAATTCTTCAACGGCAGCCGCCACAGTGTGCGCGCGACCTTCGACCACAGGCTCGCCCCAACCGGTCACGCCCTCGTCGGTTTCTATCTTGAGGAAGCACCAGCGCGGCGGAACGATGAAGGTGGTGAGTTTGGTGATTTTCATCTATTGCCTCTCTTATTAGATGCAGCGCGCTCGGCGCCAAAAAGTCTTAACGCAGAGCGTTCCATGCAGCGACATACGCCTTGGCGTTTACGGCCACTTCCTGCGGGGTCATGCCCGGTTTGAACAACCCGGAACCGAGGCCGAAACCTTTGACGCCCGCGTCGATAAACACCTGCATGTTGTCCGGTGTAATCCCGCCGACCGGCGCCAGAATAGTTCCGGCCGGCAGTACCGCGAGCCAGGCCTTGACCACGGCCGGGCCCATTTGCTCGGCCGGGAACATCTTCAGCACGTCCGCGCCTTCAGCCAGCGCGGCAAAGGCTTCGGTCGGCGTGGCAACGCCCGGCGACAGGTACAGTCCCGCCGCTTTCGCCGCGCGTAGCACCTTGGGATCGCTGTGCGGCATGACGATCACTTGTCCGCCCGCCGCTTTCACTTGTTCGACCTGCTCCGGCGTCAGCACCGTGCCCGCGCCGATCAGGCAATCGGCGGGCAACGTACTGCGCAGGATGCGGATGCTGTCGTACGGCTCGGGGGAATTGAGCGGCACTTCGATGACGCGAAATCCGGCGGCGTAAAGGACTTCGCCAATGGCGGCCGCTTCTTGCGGACGCAGGCCACGCAGGATCGCGATCAGACCGTTTTGCGCCAGTGCTTGCTTGAGCATGTCAGACCTCCAGTCAGGTTTAACGGGATGAGGTTGGAGTGATCAGTCCGGCGGCCACCGCCAACTGCCACAAGCCGCGCTCGGTGGCGTTTTCAGCCAGTGTCACGCGGGCAAAACCGCAGGCATCGAGTGCCCGGCGGTAGCGGTCACAGAGCTGGGCATTACCGATAAGGATGACCGAGGGCAAAGGCGCGCTATTGCGCCGGCGCTGCTGAACGCTGGCCAGCGCTGACAGCTCATGGCCGATCAGCAGCCCGGACAAATAATCCGGTTGTGCAGAGGCACTGAGTTTGCCGGTCAGCCCGAGGCTGCGCGCACTGAAGAGTGTCGACAACGGACCGATCTCGCCGTCCGCCGACAGGGCCACCTGCACACCACGGTCAAACGCCTCGCCATCAAAGGACGCGCCGCGTTGCTGTGTGCGTCCCAGAATGCTGTGTTCGCTGAGCACGGCGAAGATCTCGCCGGTCATGAACGTGTCGAAATGGACAATGCACCCGCCTGCGACTTCCACCCATTTCGAATGACTGCCCGGCAGGCCGATCAACAGGTCAGCGCCCTGCTCGACCGGCAGATTTTGCAGGACACCCAGCACTTGGGTTTCTTCACCGCGCATCACATTCGGCAAGCGCGAACGCTGAATCACGCCCGGCACGATGTGTACATCGACACCGCGAAGACTGCGAACCGATTGCAGGGAGTTGCCGAGATGGGCGACGTTCGCCGGCGTGTCGCAGTAGGCCGCTTCGCGCCAGCCCTGTGCGCTGCCAACCATGCCGCAGGCGATCACGGGTAAATCGGGCTGAGCGTCGAGCCAGTCACCGCAAGCCTCATCGAACGCCAGTTCAAAACCGTCGGTGCATTCCTGGCCGTTGATGATTCGCGGCGTCCGGGGCAGCTGCATGATCCCGGACGACAGCGAACGCTGTTCCAGTACCTGGCCGCCCGCGGCGAGTTTGTAAGCACGTAATGAGGTTGTCCCCCAATCGAGCGCGATCAATTGCGCCAGCATCGCTTCACCTGTTTTGTTTATTGGCAGTGAGTGAGCAGGACTATAAACCCGGACGCAGGAAAATCTCAATATATAAATATCACTCCCATATTATGGGATACAGGCAAAAAAAACCGCAGCCTTCGTCAGCCCCTACACCTGGATGTAAAAGCTGGCAAAAGCTGCGATCGTTCAGGGAATCAGTTGCCTTCGGCGAACTCGCGCAACACCGCCCCGTCCATCCGATACCGAACCCACTCTTCCTGCGGCTGCGCACCCAACGACTTGTAAAACTCGATGGCTGGTTTGTTCCAGTCCAGCACGCTCCATTCAAACCGTCCGCAGTCATTGGCGCAGGCAATTTTGGCGAGGTGGCGCAGCAAGGTTTTGCCGGCGCCGCCACCGCGCTGCTCGGGGGTGATGTAGAGGTCTTCGAGGTACAGGCAATTGCTGCCCAGCCAGGTCGAGTAACTGAAGAAGAACACGGCGAAGCCGATGGGCACGCCGTCGCGCAGGCAGATCAGGCCATGGGCGGTGGCGCCTTCGCTGAACAGGCTGCGCTCGATGTCGGCGACGCTGGCGATGACTTCGTGGCGGGCACGTTCGTAGTCGGCCAATTCAGTGATGAACCCGAGGATTTGCGGTGCATCGCTGGGGGTCGCCGGGCGGATCTCGATCGTCATGGACGTGCCTTCGTCATAGGTTGAAAACGCCATACTAAGTCGGCGCGAGGGACTCGTCACACTGGAAATGCAAAGCTGATCCATGGAGCATGTGTCGTTGCCAGAAACGCTTTCACTTAACAGGATGTTTATGACCACTGATGCTTTCGCGCCGCTGCAATCCCTCGCAGCGCAACTGCTGCCCCACGCATTGGAGCCTTCAGAGGATGGCGCTCACGATTTATCCCATCTGCAACGGGTGTGGCACAACGTGCGCACGCTTCATGCTGAAGAAGCGGGCGACCTTGATGTGTTGCTGGCGGCAGTGCTTCTGCATGACTGCGTGGCGGTGGAGAAGAACTCGCCGTTGCGCTCGCAGGCGTCACGACTGGCCGCCGAGAAAGCGTCTGCCGTGTTGGCCGACATGGATTGGCCCAGCGCAAAAATCAACGCGGTGGCCCACGCCATCGAAGCTCACAGCTTTAGCGCCAACATCGCCCCCTTCACGCTCGAAGCGAAAATCATGCAGGACGCCGACCGGCTCGATTCCCTCGGCATGCTCGGTGTCGCGCGCACGTTCTATATCGCCGGACGCATGGGCAGCGCGCTGTACGATCCGCAAGACCCGCAAGCGAAGGCGCGGGATTACGATGACAAGCGTTTTTGCCTGGATCACTTTCAGACCAAGCTCTTGCATCTGGCGGACGGTTTCCAGACGACCACTGGCCAGCGCTTGGCGCGCATCCGGCATGATCGGTTGAAAGACTTCATGGAGTTGTTCGAGGAAGAAATCGGCATTGACTGAAAGCATTACTCCGGCCAGCACTAACCCTGGAATCGATAACCTCAGACCTAACATCAGCGTCTTGCATGGTAGATAGATGTGCTGCACCTCTATCGGGTCAAGGAACCGCGTCATGCCTAGCGCTACACCTCAAGTTTCCAGCCGGTTGTTCGGCCTGTTTTGCCTCGCCAGTTACTTGCTGTCGTTGTCCTACGGCTCGACGTTTTTATTGTCGCTGTTGATCGGCTCGCGCGGCGGCAACGAACACGATGCCGGCAGTGTGATCTCGGCGGCGATGGTCAGTACGTTTGCGGCGGTGATCGTCTCCGGGCATCTGTCCGATTTACTCGGCGCGGCGCGTTCGATTGCGCTGTTTGGCGTGCTGTTGGTGGCAGCAAGCCTGGGCTTCGCGCTTACGCCAGGCTTTGGCAATCTGCTGCTGTTTTTCGGTCTGTTGCTCGGCCTGGGCTGGGGCGTTTTTTACACCTTGGGGCCGATTATCGTGGCGAGTCTGGTGACGCCCGCTCAGCGCGCGAAATACTTTGCGTTGCTGTCGGGCAGCATGATGACCGGCATCGGCAGTGCTCCGTTGCTGGGTCGCGCGGCCAGTGCCCTTGGTTATCCTGTCACCGCCGCGTTTTACCTCGCCGCGCTGGCGAGCCTGATCGGTGTGTTGCTGTTCTGGCGGCTGGATGTGCAGCTCAAGAAAACGCCATCGCCGGCCACCGCCGTCGCGCGCATCTCCTGGCGCGCAACGGCCCGGGTGCTGTCGTCCAGAGCGGTGTTCCCGATCATCATGGTCGGCCTCGGCGGATCCGTGTTCGGTGGGTTGTCGAGTTTTCAAACCAGCTATGCGGCGTCGCGTTCACTGGATTACTCGTTGTTCTTTTTTGGCTTCATGGGGGCGGCGATCAGTAGCCGGATGTTGATTGCCGGCGTGGTGGTCAAACGCGACCCGCTCCGCGCGTCCTGCTTGCTGTCGGGTGTGATGATGGGGTCGATCGTGCTGTTCGGTTTAGTGGTCGACAGCGGGTTTAGCTACGTGCTGGCGGCGATGATGCTCGGGGTCGGCTACGGGCTGACGTACTCGGTGATCAACGGCCTGGCAGCGAATGAAGCGCCGTCCGGCACCACCTCGCAAGCGTTGTTGTTGTTCAGTTTGTCGTACTTCATTGGCGTGTTTGGCTTTCCGTGGCTGGCCGGGAGGATCATCGTCGAACACGGGATGATGACACTGCTGCTGACTGTTTTCGCCATAGCGCTGCTGAACTGGTCGATCACTGTCGGTCGCCTGATCTGGCGCCGGGTTGTCAGCGCGAGAGCCTTGCAAAAGGCCTGAACCGTTCGTCGTTCATCAGGCACCAAATTAAATCGAGGGCGGACCAACATCAGGTAAGGACTCTTATTAAATGGAGAACCAACCATGATCACATTCCGCTTGACTGCCCTCGCACTCGCCACGCTGCTGTCCTCTGCCGCCATCGCCGCGACCAGCACCTCGGATACCGGCCCGACCGACCCGGTCGATAGCCATAAATCCCCGACGACACAAAGCTTGCCCGGCCTGAACATCAACGGCTCGGGCGTCGACAGCGGCTTGCCTCCCTCCACGGGCATCGACCCACGGACCCAAGGCAACGACGCGGGCCGTCAAGGTGGAATGAACCTGCCCGATACCCAGACGCCCGACAACGCCGGCAGCGGCATCGGCGCCAAAACCACCACCGGTGGTTCGGGTTCCGAGGGCGGTGTCAGCCAATAGTTCGCCGATGCGAGTTGCACCTATCCACATCCATGAAGAGGTAAGCATGAACGTCGATAAAAACCTGGAAAAAGAAGTCCTGACCCGCCTGCTGCACGCCCACCCTGGGGGCTTGGGCAAGGAAGTCCTGGACAATTACCGGGGGGAGAAAGTCGTGGCCAGCACCCTCGCCACTTTGCAGGACCGTGGACTGATCCAGCACGGGCATGTGACGTGTAACGAGGCCGGCGAGCACTCGCTGAACCTGCCGATCAAACTCAGCGCCGCCGGGGTGGAAGCGGCGCGCAAGCTGGACGTTTAGCACTCTGAATCAGGTTGCTCCCACACTGGATCTGTGAACGATACACATCCCCTGTGGGAGTGAGCCTGCTCGCGATGGCGGCGGATCAGCCGCCAAAAGTCTTGCGGATCAACCCATCCACTTCAGCCATCCCAGGCGAAGTCGCCGGCCCCCAACGAGTCACGGCCAGCGCCGCTGCTGCATTGGCTCGCCTGGCCGCCTCACCTGTCGACAAGCCTTGCGACAGACCGGCGATAAACACGCCGGCATGCGCATCGCCGGCGCCATTGCTGTCCACCGCCTCGACCTTGAAGCCCGGCACATGCTGACGGTCGCCACGCTGACTGATCCAGCACCCTTGCGGCCCATCGCGAACCACCATCAGCACACCGGCCGGCAGATGATCGGTCAGCCTGTCCAGCGCCTCGGCAATGTCCGCCGCCCCGGTGAACCGCAGCGCTTCGACACCGTTGCTGGTCCACAGATCAATGCGCGGCACCAACGCTTGCATCAATGGTGCGTCCGGTGATTCCACCAACGGCCCCGGATCGAACACCACGTTGATTGTGCGTGGCAATGCCAGCACCCAATCCACTAGCGCCTGGGCCTTGCCGCTGTGCAACAGGCTGTAGCCGCTGACGTAAACGTAGTCGCCCGTTTCGGCCGACACGCTAGCCAGATCCTGCGCCGTCAACTCACCCTCGGCACCGATATAGGAAATGAAACTGCGCTCGGCCGATGCGTCGGTCACCGCAACGCACAATCCCGTATCCCGTTCGGCTTTGTGCGCGATGCCGATCCGAATACCTTCGGCCTGCATCGCCTCACGGGCCAGATCGCCGAAACGACCGGTGCCATGACGTCCGAGGTAAACCACCGGCAAGCCATTACGCTGAGCGGCGGCCATCACGTTGAAGCCGCCGCCGGCTTCGAAACTGGCCGATTGCGCCAACACATCGCCGCCCGGTTGGGGCAGTTTATCGACGGCCATGACCAGGTCGATGATGACCTGGCCGGTGTGCAACAGCTTAGGCATGAGCATTCTCGGTCAACGCAGCGCGACGATCCTTCGCCCCACCGAGTACAAAATAAATCCCGCCAGCCACCAGGAACGTCACGATCCAGCCGAGGCCGTTATGGCCCAGCCACGAGTCGGACAGGAAGCCACGGAACCAGACAGTCTGTTCGGTGGTGCCGATGGTGGTGAAGCTGAAGCCCAGCACGATTGCCAGCGCCCACGCACCGAACGCGCGCCACTCGATGCCGCCGTTGTACCAGTAGGCGCTGCTCGGGGTGACGTCCAGCAAGTCTTTGGGGCTGTAGTAATGACGATGAATCAGGTCGACAACGAAGATCCCGACCCACGCCGTGATCGGCACCGCCAACAGTGAAATGAAGGTGATGAACGGGCCGTAGAAACTGTCGGCAATCAGCATGAAGTAGATCGAACCGGCGAAGATCGCCACGATGTCGACCACCACGGCGTAGACGCGCTTGACCTTGAGGCCAAGGGTCAGCGTGGTCAAACCGGCGGAATACACCGACAGGTTATTCGACAGCAGAAGCCCGCCGAACGCCGTGATCAGGTACGGCACGGCCATCCAGGTCGGCAGCATGTCGCGGATCGCGATGATAGGGTCAGTAGCCGAAGCCAAGTCGTTGTTGCCCACTGACAGCAAGCCGCCAAGGGTGATCAGCAACACCAGCGGAATCCCCGCACCGAACGCCGCCGAGGCCACCAGGCGCACGGCTTTGACGCTACGGTGCTGATAGCGCGACATGTCGGCACCGGCATTGGCCCAACCGATCCCGGTGCCTGCGGCCATGGTGCCGACGCCGATGATCATTGCGCTCAACGGTGCTGGCGTGGCGTTGAACACCGCGCTCCAGTCGATGGTGGCGCAGAGAAAGCCGCCGACCACAATGTTCAGCGCGCCGAACACGTAGGTGGCCCACTTCTGGATCACCAGCAACGTGGCGTGACCGAGGCCGGACACCGACAAGGTCAGCAGGACGAAAATCGCGATGAAGATCAGGGTCAGCACCGGGGCGCTTTTGGCTTCCACCGGTGAGCCGAACAGGATCGAACACAGCGACAGCAACACGAAAGCGGCCGTGGTGGTGTTGACGGTTTCCCAACCCAGCCGGGACATCAGCGAGACCAGGGTCGGGCCGATATTGCCGCGTACCCCGAAGATCGCTCGCGACAGCGTCAGGCTTGGTGCACGACCACGGCGACCGGCGATGGAAATGATCCCGACCACCGCAAAGGAACCGGCGGCGCCGAGGATTGCGACAATGATCGCCTGCCAGATCGCCAAGCCGCGAAACGCCACCAGCGTGGCACCCAGCGGCAGACCGAGGATGGAAATGTTGGCGGCAAACCAGACCCAGAACAGCTGCAGCGGATGACCGTTGCACTCCGCTTCTGGCACCGGCTCGATGCCACGGGTTTCCAGTTGCCCGGCGCTTTGCCCGGCGTTCGATGAACTCATGTGAAATGCTCCTGTTGCCTTTGTTGTGGTTGTGGGCAATGACGGAAGACGAAACTACATCCCGGCCGTCCTGGCCGTATTCGCGCGTTCCATTGCGGGATTGTATTCATTCAAACAAGCGGCGCGCCAATCGCGAGCAGGCTCGCTCCCACAGGGGATTTGTATTGTTCACAGATCCAGTGTGGGAACGGGCTTGCCCGCGATGGCGTCGGTCCAGTCAACGCAGGGCGAGAAGTCCTTGCACCAATGGTTCCAGTTGAAGATCGTTAACGGCTTTGATCGTGTCGATCATCGCCACCGGCCAACTCTCAAGACCCAGGCAGGCCCCGAGCATTGCACCGAGAATCGCCGCGATGGTGTCGGTGTCGCCGCCTAAGCTGGCGGCCATGCACAACGCTTGGAAGGCGTTCATTTCGCCGATGGCTACGTGTTGCGCCAGGGCGAATGCGACCACCACCGATTCCTGCGATGCCACCGACGTGCCGATCACGTCGTACAACAAATCCGCCAGTAACTCTTTGTCACTGTCGACGCTGATGGTTCGTGCCCAGCTGATGCGCGAGGCGATCCTGCCGCCAGCCACCCAGTGACCGTGGCTCTCGGCTTGCTGTGCTATTTGCTGGCCGAGGTTCAATGCCTCGCCCAAGTCCATGCCGTTGATTCCGGCCGAGACCACCGCCGCCACCGCCGCGGCACTGGAAATACCCAGCGTGGTGTTGTGGGTGACCTGGCAGGCTTGCACCACAGCTCTGATGAAACGTTCGGGGTTGGCGACATCTGCCGCAATCCCCACCGGCGTGATACGCATCGCCGCGCCATTGGTGGTGCCATAGCGCCCGGCCTCCTCCGGCGAGTACCCGTCGAGGATCAACTCGATCGCGCGCTTGGTCGACGGCCCGAGCAAGTCCTGCGAGCCTTTGGCTTGCATCGCGGCTTCCCATTCGATCAGTCGTTGAGCGAGCATGGCCGGTTCGATCCAGCCCTTGCCTTCAATCAACAATCGACCGACCAGGATCGCCTGCTCGGTGTCGTCGGTGATCGAGCCTTTAGGCATGTTGGCAGCGATCGGTTGATCGGGGCCGGCGTCTTGCAAGTCAGTGATTTCGCCGAAGCGCGCCTTGATTTCGGCGCGGCTCAGGGATTGAGTCGGCATGCCCAGCGCGTCACCCAGGGCGAGTCCGTAGAACGCGCCAAGTGCACGGTTGAGCGCGGTCATCTCGACTCTCCAAATTGCAGGTGCAGGCGAAAATGCACCGGGTCGAGCAGGCTTTCGACCTGCTCCATGAAGCGATTTTGCCGGTCGTACGTGGTGCGCAAGGCTTTTAGAAAGACGGTGCCTTCGGGACGTCCGAGCAACTCGGCGTCTTCGGCGTTCAAGGGTTCGGCACCGATCCATTGATCGCCGCGCTCGCCGATGTAGCCGTAAGCGGCCAGGGTAATGGTCAGGGAATTGTCGATCAGGCCAACACGCGGCAGGCTTTCCAGGCCTCCGGTAGCGGGCATCAATGAGCGTTCGAGGGAAACCAGTTTGCCGTCGGTGGAACGGCGGCGCCGGTCGAGGGTAATGAATTGGTCGGTGCCAAAGCGCGGCAGCAGGTCAGGACGCGTCACCGCCTCCAGCCGCAGCACTTCGGTATTGATCAGCGCCCCGCTGTCCGCCAGCGCCTGGGCCCAACCGCTGCGTTGGTCGAGCACCACTCCGTCGAAGGTGACAATGGAACCAACTCCGCTTTGCGTGGCAATGTATTTGCGCCTTTTCAGTTCGGCCAGGGCTTCGCGCAGCGTGCCGCGGCTGACTTTGAATTCTTGAGCCAATTGATGCTCGCCAGGCAACAGAAAGCCGTCCTCCATGAGGCCGCTTTCGATGCGCCGGATGAGTTCGTCGACCACCCGTTGTTTCTTGTCAAATCGTACCTGTCTAATCATGTACAAATTGATAACCGAAACGGGATGGCGCAAGCAAGGAATATTTAGGGGAAATGACGGAAGGAGGAGCGACCGCTGCGCGGTCAATCGCGGGCAAGCCCGCTCCCACAAGTCATGCATGGATCCTGTGGGAGCGGGCTTGCCCGCGATGGCGCCAGTAGGGTGGGCGCAAATCTCAGCGTTGCTTGAGACGATCGATCACGACAGCCAGCAGCAGGATCGAACCGCGAATCACGTACTGATAGAACGTGTCGATGTTCTTCAGGTTCATCGCGTTCTCGATGATCGCCAGAATCAACACCCCGGCAATCACATGCCGGATCATGCCAATCCCGCCGCTCAGCGACACCCCGCCCAACACGCAAGCAGAGATCACCGTCAGCTCGAAACCCTGGCCGATCATCGGCTGACCGGACGTCATGCGCGACGCCAGGATTACCCCGGCCAACGCACCAATCAAGCCGTGCACGGCAAAGATAATGATCTTGGTGCGGTCAACGTTGACCCCGGCCAGCAGTGCCGCTTCCTGGTTGCCGCCGATGGCCATGGTGTTGCGGCCGTAGGTGGTGTAGTTCAGCAACCAGCCGAAAAACAGGAAGCACACGATGGTGATCAGGATCGGCACGGGCACGCCAAACAACTGGCCGTTACCAAAGACGAAGAACGATTCCTGCGACACGCCCACCGCTTTGCCGTTGGCAAAAATGTAAGCCAGCCCCCGCACGATCTGCATGGTCGCCAGCGTGGTAATCAATGCGTTGACCCGCAGTTTGGCGATCACGATCCCGTTGATCAGCCCGACAATCAGGCCCATCAACAGCGCCGCGCTCACACCGAGGAACACACTGTCGGTGTCACGCATGACCACCGCCGCGACCACGCCGGCACAGGCAATCACCGAGCCTACCGACAAGTCGAAATGCCCGGACGCCAGGCAATACAACATGGTGCAGGCCGCGATCCCGGTGGTCGAAATCGCCAGGCCCAGACCGCGCATGTTCAGCGGCGAGAGGAAGTTGTCGATCAGTAAGGTGCAGGCTACAAAGATGGCGACGGCTGCGAGCAGCATCACCCAGTCATCGAGAAAGCGCCGCAGGTCCAGAGGTTTGCGCTGGGTGGGCAGGGCGTTGTTTTGGGTTGTCATCATAGTCACCTCTCAGTTCGCCACGCCGTCAGCGCGTTGGCGCGGCAAAGCCAGTTGCAGCAGGTTGGATTCATTGGCCTCTGCGCGAGACAGCTCGCCGCGCATCACGCCTTCGCAGAGCACCAGGATGCGGTCGGAAATGCCCATCACTTCCATCAGGTCGCTGGACACCACGATCACCGCGATGCCGCTGGCGGCCAGGTTATGGATGATCTGGTAAATCTCGGCCTTGGCACCGATGTCGATGCCGCGAGTCGGCTCGTCCAGCAGCAGGACTTTCATCGGCATCGACAGCCAGCGACCGAGAATGGCCTTCTGCTGATTGCCGCCGGACAGGTACATGATTTTCTGTTCGGCGCTCGGCGTCTTCACCTTCAACGCCTTGATATGTTTGTCGGCATTGCCCTTCTCCCACAGGCCGCGCAACAGGCAACCGAAAGTGGAATGCGCACCGCGAGCACTGATGTTGATGTTCTCGGCGACGCTGGCGAGCGGGATGATGCCCTCCTTCTTACGGTCCTCGGGGCACAGCAGAATGCCGGCCGCGATAGCATCGCGGGGGGAACGCAGTTTCACTTCATGACCGCGAAGCTCCAGGCGTCCAGCGGTATTGCGCGTCAGCCCGCTGAGCATCCGGAACAACTCGGTACGCCCCGCGCCGACCAGGCCGAACAGCCCGAGAATCTCGCCCTTGTGCACCTCGAAACTCACCGGCTCACGCAAACCCGGCCCGAGCAAACCTTCAACCTTGAGTGCCACCGCGCCACGCTGGCGGCTGCGGTAATCGTAGATGTCCTGGATGTCGCGACCGACCATGCACGTCACCAACTGATCGTGGGTCAGTTCGTTCATGTCCTCGAACGTGCGCACGTAGCGACCGTCCTTGAACACCGTCACCGCATTACAGATGCGGAACACTTCTTCCATGCGATGGGAAACATAGAGCACCACTTTGCCTTCGTCGCGCAGGCGCCCGATGATCGCCATCAAGCGATCGATCTCGCGCGCCGACAGGCTGCTGGTGGGTTCGTCGAACGCAATGACGTGCGCGCCACGGGACAACGCCTTGGCGATTTCCACCAACTGCCGCTGGCCGAGGGACAGGCGCCCGACTTTCTCCTGCGGATCGATTTCATCGGCCAGGCCCTTGAGGCAGGCCAGTGCTTGCTGGCGCAGCGCGCCGCGATTGATCAAGCCGAAACTGGCCGGCAAGTGCCCCAGGAAAAGGTTCTCCGCCACACTCATTTCCGGGACCAGATGCAGCTCCTGATGGATCACCGCGACGCCGCTGCCAATGCTGTCGGCGGTGGACTTGAAGGCCATCGACTGTTCGCCGATCTGCAGGTCGCCGCTGCTCGGCGTGTAGGCACCGCCGAGGATTTTCAACAGCGTGGATTTACCGGCGCCGTTCTCGCCCATCAGAGCGTGAACCTGGCCCGGATGGGCAACGAAGCTGATGCCGTCCAGCGCCTTCACTCCGGGAAAGGTTTTGCCGATACCGTTGAAACGCAGGCTACCGCCGACGCTGTGCTCGTGTGTCTGTACTTGCGCGTGCATAAAACCACCTCATCACACAGATCAGGCAGCCCTATTACCAGGGCCGCCGATGAAATCAACCAAGCCTCAGTTCCACAGGCCGATCTTTTCCAGTTCCTGCTTGAAGTTCTCGCGAGTGATCAGTGTCACGTCGTCCATCGCGGTGTATTTCGGTGGCTCTTTGCCGGTGGTGACCCACTCGTACATCATGCTGGCGGTGTTGTAGCCCTCAATGTGCGGGCTTGGCAGCATGGAACCGAAGAAGCCGCTGTTGGCCTTCTTCAATTCGCCGATGGCGTCTGTGCCGTTGATGCCGATGCCGATCACGTTGGCCGCTGCAAAACCGGCGCTTTCGGTGGCGCGCACGCCGCCCAGCACGGTGTTGTCGTTCATGCCGCCGATGATCAGGTTTTTCGCCCCGCCCGGCAGTTTCACCAGCGCCGAGTTGGTGGCGTCCATGCTGCCTGGCACGTCGAGGGTTTTCTGCGCGGTAAAGAGAATGTGGTCTTTTGGAAAACCGGCGTCTTGCAGTGCCTTGGCTGAACCGTCGGTGCGTTTCTTGCCAGTGTCGAGTTCGTTGAAGGTGTTGATCACCGCGTAGGTTTCTTTCCAGTCCCAGCCACGTTTTTTCGCTTCGGTGGCCATGGCACTGCCCTGTTTCTCGCCGACCTCAAACGCGGCCATGCCCAGATAAGGCACGTCTTCCATGAACTTGCCGCTGGCATCGACAAAACGGTCATCGACCGCGATCACTTTCAAACCATTGGCTTTGGCCTTGGCCACGATAGCCGGGCCGAGGCCGACGTCTGGCGGGCAAATCACAAAACCTTTCGCGCCGTTGGCGGCCAGGCTGTCGATGGCCGAGAGGGTTTTCTCGCCGTCAGGCACGGCGATCTTGATGACGGTGAAGCCTTTGTCTTTCCCGGCCTTTTCGGCGAACGCCCATTCGGTCTGGAACCAGGGCTCCTCCGCCTGCTTGACCAAAAAACCGATCTTCACTTCCTCTGCCGCCAGCAACGTACTGCTCAAGCTGACCGCAGTGACCGCCAAAGCGGCACAGCACAGGGAACGGATCCCACGACGACGATTCATAAGCTGACTCCTTGTTATTTTTTTTTGAGGCGTTATTTGAAAGCCGGTAGAGCAAATAGTCATATCGTATGATGATTGGATTTCAGACGGAGTTCGGCGTCTGAAACCTGTTTTATTCAGTCGTGGTACATCACCGAACGCCCACCATCGATGGTGATGCACGAGGCGTTGATGAACGGCGCTTCATCGCTGGCCAGGAACACGGCGGTCATCGCCACTTCCATCGGCTGCCCGATGCGGCGCGGCGGATGCAGGTCGAAGGCCCGCTGACGTTCGGCGTGAGGGTCGGCAAAGCCGTTCCAGTAATCGACGTTCAACTGGGTTTCGATATAGCCCGGTGCAATCGCGTTGACGCGAATGCCCTTCGGCGCATATTCGATGCCCAGGGCGCGGGTCAGGCCAAGCAAACCGTGTTTGGCCACCGGGTAGGGAAAGCAACCCGGAATGATGTGGCTGGAGTGCGTCGAGGCAATATTGATGATGCTGCCGATACCCTGCTCGATCATTTGCGGCAACACCGCTTTGCAACCGTACCAGGCGCCATCAAGGTCGATGGCGAAGCAGCGATGCCAGTCCTCTTCGGTCATTTCCAGTGGATCGCGGAACACGTTGACCCCGGCGCAGTTGACCAGAACGTCGATGCGCCCGTGCAGGTCGACCGCCAGTCTGGCCATGGCGTGCAGGTCTTGCTGGCGTGACACATCAGCTTTGAGGGCGACCACATCCGCACCCTGCTCACGCCAATGCACTGCAACTTGCTCGACTTTTTCAGCCTGAATATCGCTGATCACCAGCTTGGCCTGTTGCGCCGCGAAGGTGGCAACGATGGCCTCGCCAATCCCCTGCGCCGCGCCGGTCAGCAGCACGACCTTGTTTTTCAGGCGCTCGCCCTTGGGCGGTTCTGGCGCCGGCGGCAAGGAAAGAGGCTCAGCCATGGCTCAGCGCTCCTGTTTGCAGGCACGACAAAAACCGGGCATCTGTCGATGACCGGCCAAAAGGCTTTTCGGAAAATCGCTGCATCACTTCACCTGTTTTGTTTTTTTAAGTGTGAGTGCGTGTAACTGATGGCCGACTATAAACCCGACCACCGAATAATCTCAATATATAATTTTACATCCCATATTTTGGGATCTATCCAGCGAATCGGGTACAGGGTTTTCCAGCCACATCGACGCGGATCGACAGCAATGCACCATCCAGCGGATGGTTGAGCGGGCTGGCGGCGCTGGTGATGTACAGGGTTTTCAGGTCTTCGCCGCCGAACACGCAACTGGTCGGACGGCTGACCGGCAGCTCGATAACACGGTCGACATGCCCGCTCGGCGCCAGCCTGAGCAGACAACTACCGTCCCAGCGGGCATTCCAGATGAAACCTTCGGCATCCATCGCCGAACCATCCGGGCCCCCACGCGCATGGGGGCCAAACCAGACGTACGCGGCATCCAGGTTGCCGTCGGTGTGAATGAAATGCTGATACAACGTGCCGTCGAGGCTGTCGCCGAAATACAGCATCGTTGCGTCATCGCTCCACAGCAATGTGTTGGGAATGCCCAACCCACGCAGCAGCGGCGTGACCCGGGCATCGCGGTCAATGCGAAACAAACCACCACTGCGCCGTTCGATCGGCAGGTCTTCGCCCTGCTCGCCGATGTTGTTTTGCATGGTGCCGAGCCAGAGCCGACCCAAGGGATCGCAGCGCGCTTCGTTGGCGCGATTGCCGGGTTGTGGATCGGCGACGCAGAACAACGTCAGGCGCGGCTCAAGTCCCGGCGAATCCAGATCGAGTCGATAGACTCCGCTGCTCAACGTCACCAGCGCATCGCCGCTTTCGCAGGGAATGAACGCGGACACGTGCTCCGGCATCTGCCAGATCTGCACATTGGCACCGATCAGCCGTAGCACCTGCTGACCGGCGATGTCCACCCAGTACAACGCTTGCGTCGGCGCATCCCAAAACGGGGCTTCGCCCAGTTGCGCACGGTGTCCGGTAACCGCATTCCACGTCATGAAGCCTCCTGCGTTGCACTGTAGGTGGGAGCGAGCCTGCTCGCGATGGCGGTGTGTCAGGCAACTTGGTCGCTGAATGTTCAACCGCTATCGCGAGCAGGCTCGCTCCCACAAGGTTCGTTGTTGTCAGCTGGCTTTTTTGTCGGCCATGACTTTCGGGTAGAAACGCTTGATCGCCAGGTCAGCGTTATCGATCAGCGTCATGCACGCCCAGACACCGCGCGCGGAGTCACGGGCGGCGATGGCGTCGGCCATGTCTTTGTGAATGGGCAGCGTGCGGCGCAGTTCGTCCGGGTCGGCGGCAGATACTTCAAACGACACGGCCAAGAGTGCGCCGAGGGCCGGGACCATTTGCTCGATGAATTGATTGTGGCTGGCAGCGAGGATGCATTCGTGGAAGAACTGGTCGGCGCGGTTGTAATCGATGCCGCTGTCGACGGCTCGCTCCAACGCGTTATAGGCCTGAAGCACGGCTTGCACCTGTTCGACGGTCGCTCGTTCACAGGCCCAGCGCACCGCCATCGGCTCGATGGTGCGGCGCAGGTCGAGCAAGTCGTCGACGAAGTTTTCCGGCAAGCCGCTGCGTGACAGCCAGCCCACGACTTGCGGATCAAAGAGATTCCAGCGCCGCACCGGCAACACCCGTGTGCCAACCTTCGGCCCGACTTCGAGCATGCCTTTGGCGACCAGGGTCTTGATGGCTTCGCGGATAACCGTGCGGCTAACACCGAGTTGTTCGCCGAGATCGGCTTCGACCTTGATGGTTTCGCCGGGTTTGACCTGGCCGGCGGCTATCCAGCAACCCAGCCAATCGACGGTCGATGCATGAAAACTGCTGGACATGGGCACCTCGAAGCAGGAACGGCAAAAAGCCGTTCGCGATGGGAGTCCACGCTAATCATCATACGATTTGGTGTCAATTTGATTTTTGAACAAAATCAAACTGGGAGCGATTACGGTTCGAGACCGATCTTGAAGAATTCACCGCCGCTCCACACCCCGAGCCAGCGTTGTCCGTCGATGTCGCGGCTCACCGCCAGCTCCACCAGTTGGTAAAACACATTGCGGTGGATCAGCGCTTCGAGGTTGGTGCGCACATGCACATACGGCGCAGGTTCTTGCGTGACCGGATCGATGACCACACGGATCGGATGTTCGGCGCCAGCTTCGGTAACCTCGTCGACGTTGGTGGTGAAGCGCAGGAGCTGGGCTTCGCCCTCGCCCTCCACTTCCAGGGCAATCGCCACAAACGGCGCGTCATCAACCTTGATGCCCACCTTCTCGACCGGGGTGATCAGAAAATAATCATCGCCGTCGCGGCGAATGATAGTGGAGAACAGCTTGACCATCGGCTTGCGTCCGATCGGCGTACCCAGGTAATACCAGGTGCCGTCACGCGCAATGCGCATGTCGATGTCGCCGCAAAAGTCGGGGTTCCACAAGTGAACCGGCGGCAAGCCTTTGGTTTTGGGGATTTGCCCCAACAAGTCGTTGGCTTTTTGCGGGCCACTCATGGCGTTCTCCTTGAATTACTGGTCGCTGAGCCCGATCAGGCCGCGCGCGTATTGCTCCAGCGGCCGGCTAATCAGATCTTCTGGCTTGTTGTCGTAGAACGTCAGTAAACCGCCACGACTCTTGATGCGTGCAGTATCAATCAAGTACTGGGTGCTGGTCTCGATCAACATGATCTGAATCACCCCGCTGTCGATGCCAAGTCGATCCACGTATTCCTGATCGAGCCAATCATCCGAGTTGCCAATCCGGTCGTCGGCCTTGGCGAATCGGGTGTAGAGCAGATAATGGGCACCGGCAGCACGGGCTTCGCCCATGGCCTGGTCGAGCCCTTCAGGGGCACGGGCGCGGCGCACCATCGGGAAGTATTCGATAAAGCCATTGAAGGCTTCTTCAGCAACCACGTTGGGCCGCGGGTAGGTACTGCCTGGCGGTGCAAAAGCCCCCTGGGCGATGTAGATGAATGAATCCGGCTGAATGCGCAGGTTATTGGAGCGGTGATTGTCGCTGTGATCCAACAGCCCCGCATCGCTCATGTGGTAGCGAGTCCCTTCAGCCATGTCGCTGACATTCATGCAGCCACCAAGCGCCAAAACGGCCAGCAGCAAAACCAGGCTACGCATCCTACCCTCCAGAGGCCGGTGACGGAAAACCGGCGAATGGCCATTGGATGCAGCTTCCGCGCCAGCTCAAGCGTATGGGTGCCTCACAGGGCGCATCAGCCGCCGATGATCTTCATGATGGTCGCGCCGCCGGAGAACGCCACTTCCTGTTTGTCCCCCAAGGCTTTGACCAGAAGGCGCTGCAACGCAGGCAATGCCTGATGACGCGGCTTGTCCAGCAGGTCTCCGACATAGTGACGGTTGCTCGACGACAGGCAACCGTGCAACCAGCCCGTGGACGACAGGCGCAGCCGTGAGCAGGTGCGGCAGAAGGGAACGCTTTCGTTGGCGATGACGCCGAAGTGCCCAAGCCCTGGAATTTCATAACGCACGGCAGTGGCGTCCACAGGGGCGTCAGCTTGCAGGTATTCGTAGCGCTCGCCAATCAGGCTCAGCAACTGCTGAAGGCTGACGAACTGTTGCAGGAAGGCGTTGTTATCGCTGGCCAGGTGACCCATGCGCATCAGTTCGATGAAGCGCAACTCATAGCCCTGCTCAAGGCAGTAATCGAGCAGCGGCATCACCTGATCGAGATTTTGGCCACGCAACGGCACCATGTTGACCTTGATTTTCAGGCCGGCGGACTTGGCCTGATCCATACCATCGAGCACGGTCGCCAGATCGCCGCCACGGGCAATGCTGCGAAAGGCACTGGCATCCAGGGTATCGAGGGAAACGTTGATGCGGCGAATGCCGGCATCCACCAGCAAGGGCAGTTTTTTCGCCAGCAGCTGACCATTGGTGGTCAGACTGATGTCTTCCAGGCCCATCTTGCCGACAGCTGTCATGAAGGCTTCGAGTTTGGGGCTGACCAGTGGTTCGCCACCGGTGATACGCAGACGCTCGATGCCGGCGGCTTCGATCAAATAAGCCACGCCGCGCGCCATGGCCTCGGCCGACAATTCATCCTGCGCAGCCACCAGGCGCTTGCCGTTAGGCACGCAATAGGTACAAGCGTAATTGCAGGCTGAAGTCAGACTGATCCGCAAATTGCGAAAACGCCTGCCTTGACGGTCAACGATCATGGATCACTCCGGCAAAAGGAATTTGAACGCACAAAACTTGACTCACAAATCAAGTTTTAGCAAGTCCTATACCTGAGTATATTCCTGAGGTACTGCGCCATATAGCAAAAACATGGCGCAATAAGGCGACTGAATGGTTCAGCTGCTCGGCGTGTCGGTATCGCGCTTGCGTTTGTTGCCCATGCGCACACCAATGTCCATCAGGAACTGGAAAAAGCCTTCCTGATCTTCCAGCACGTTGCTCCAGAACGGCGAGTGATACAGCGCAACAGCGCCGTGCACCAGCGCCCAGGATGCGCAGTAATGGAAGTATGGTGGCACGTCTTCAAGCTTGCCTTCGCTGATCCGGCCCTTGATCAGCAAGGTCAGGCGTTCAAAGTTCGAGGCGCGGATCTTGTGCAGCTCCTCGACCATCTCAGGCACCTGATTGCCCTTGACCACCTTCTCTTCCAGGCGATCGAACAAACGATAGCGTTGCGGGTCGCGCATGCGGAATTCGAAGTAAGCCCGGGACAGGGCTTCCTTGTCCTTGTCGACATCGGCCGAATGCAAAAGCTCGTTCAAATCACGCTCGTAGTCGAGCATCAGGCGCAGGTAGATCTCGGCCTTGGATTTGAAGTGCTTGTAGATCGTGCCTTTACCGATACCGACGGCATCAGCAATCATCTCGACGGTGACACTGTCTTCACCCTGGTCGAGGAACAGCTTGAGCGCGGTATCGAGAATTTCTTGCTCGCGGCGACGAAACTCACGGACCTTACGAGGTTCTTTATGCATAAGAAAAGGTCTGTAGGGGTCAAAATTCGAAGCCGCGTATTATGCCTAACTTACGCAAAAATGCACGGATCATCCGACCATATCTGTGTTTCTTGATGATTTCAGAAAGGATCGTCCATTGATGAGAACTCTTCTGAAGCGCCCGTATTCCAAAATTGTTTAAAAATCAGGGCCGGTAAACTGGACTCGGCGCAATACTGATCAATACTTCAACTGTCGGCGGGGCATCTCCCCCAAGTGTCGCGCCGATATAGGTACCAACGGACCGCGTGCCTTTGTTTTACTCCTAATGGTCTTAACCCGGATTCACCCCCCAGAACCCGGGTTTTTTTTGCCTGCGATTTAACCTTTCACATGCGCCAGCGGAAACAGCCGCTTGAAGTTTTCAGTGGTTTGCGCGGCAAAACGCTCGTAGGACTCGCCTCGCAACATTGCCAGAAATTCCGCTACCTCGCGAACGTACTGCGGCAGGTTCGGCTTGCCGCGATGAGGGATCGGCGCGAGATACGGCGAGTCGGTTTCCACCAATAACCGATCAGCCGGCACCTTGCTGGCAACATCGCGCAGTGCATCGGCATTGCGAAAAGTGACAATGCCGGACAGGGAAATGTAATAGCCCATATCCAGCGCTGCTTTGGCCATGTCCCAATCTTCCGTGAAGCAATGCAGCACACCCGCCTGAGGCAACGCCGCCTCGCGCAGAAGGTTCAGCGTGTCGGCGCGGGCACCGCGGGTGTGGATGATCACGGGCTTGCCGGTTTGCCGGGCCGCCTGTAGATGCAGACGGAACGACTCCTGCTGCAACTCTGCCGCTTCTGGCTCGTAGTGATAATCCAGACCGGTTTCACCAATCGCCACCACACGCGGGTGATTGAGTTCGCGCAACAGCCAGTCAAGCGCCGGCGCGGCACCCGGCTGCACATCCAGAGGATGCACGCCTACCGAACAATCGACATCGTCATAACGTTCAGCCAGGGCTTTGACGTCCGCGGCGTTGTCGACGCTGACACCGATACATAGAAAGTGACCGACCCCGCGCCCCCGGGCCGCATCGAGCGCGGCATCGAGTGAGCCGTCGTGGGCGGCAAGGTCAAGACGATCGAGGTGACAATGGGAATCTACGAGCATAAAAGGGCTGCAACTTACATCGTATGAGTGGGACGGTCGGACTTCAGGGCTCCGGCCAGATGAGTTTCGATTCGGCTGCGCGCGGTGTTGTCGCCGTCGTTGAACTGCACGCCGACCCCGGCAGCCCGGTTGCCCTGTGCACCTTTGGGCGTAATCCAGGCGACTTTACCGGCCACCGGAATCTTCTCCGACTCATCCATCAGGTTCAGCAGCATGAATACCTCATCGCCCAACTTGTAGCTCTTGTTGGTCGGAATAAACAAGCCGCCGTTCTTGATGAACGGCATGTAAGCCGCATAAAGCACGGACTTGTCCTTGATGGTCAGGGACAAAATGCCGTTGCGCGGCCCCGGATTCACGGCTTCATTCATGCGCACCTCCGTTACTGATGACCTGAGTCTATGCCCAGACGATCACTTCTGGGTAGGCAAGGATGCCCATTGCACCAGCAGCGCCTCCAGCAGCAACGCCGGATTGAGGTTGGCTTTGCTCATGACTTTCTGACGCTGGGCAAGGATCCAGTCCTGAATACTCAAGACTTTCTCCTGAGCCGACTTCTGCGCCAGGTATTGAATGACCTTGCGCATGTCGGTCAACCCGAGGCCTTCTTCATCCTGGGTCAACTGATAGCGCAGGATCAGGCTCGACCAATCGCAGAACCAGTCGAACAACAGCAACTGCGGAATGGTTTTCCATTCTTCGGCCAACTGCGTCGGCGATTGTTGCTGTTTGAGCAACCTCTTCACCCCTTCGACCACCAACGCTCGCTGTTCGCGCACGCCCTGGGTTTGCAATTTGACCGCGCCAAGCGGCGAACCGGCAGCCAGGGTGAGCAGTTCGACGCGTTCTTCTTCCGAGCTGTCCGGCAAGGCCTTGGCCAGCCAGGCCAGACTCATCGCTTGATTCGGTAGCGGGCAGGCCTGCTGCACACAGCGGCTCTTGATGGTCGGCAACAAACGGCTGGGCTGGTGGCTGACCAGCAGCAAAACGGTGTCGCCGGACGGTTCTTCAAGGCTTTTGAGCAAGGCGTTCGCGGCGTTGATGTTCATCGACTCGACCGGCTCGATCAACACCACCTTGCGCCCGCCCATTTGTGCGGTCTGCACCACAAAGCTCACCAGATCACGCACCTGATCGACCTTGATCGCCTTGTCGGCCTCTTCCGGTTCCAGGATGTAATTGTCGGGATGACTGCCGGCCTTGAGCAGCAGGCACGATTTGCATTCGCCGCACGCATCCTGAGCAGTCGGACGCTGGCACAACAGGCTGGCCATCAACCGTTCGGCCAGCGCCCGCTTGCCGATCCCGGCCGGGCCATGCAGCAGATAGGCATGAGCATGTTGCGTGCGCCCGGCCAACTGTTGCCAGAGGCCGTCCTGCCATGGATAGGCTTCAGCCACGGGTCAGCTCCAGCAGCCGTGGCAACAAGGCGTCCAGAGAGCGTTGGACCTGTGTCAACGACTGAGCGGCATCGATCAAGACATAACGCGAAGGATCCGCTTTGGCACGCGCCAGGAACGCGCTGCGCACGGCATCGAAAAACGCACGCCCTTCAAGCTCGAAGCGATCCAGCCGGCCGCGCGCGCTGGCGCGGGCCAGGCCTACTTCCACCGGCAGATCGAAGATCAGTGTCAGGTCCGGACGCAAATCGCCCTGGACAAAGGTTTCCAGGGTCGCGATGCGCGCAAGCGACAAGCCGCGACCGCCTCCCTGATACGCATAAGTCGAATCGGTAAATCGATCACACAAAACAACCGCACCCCGCGCCAGCGCCGGGCGAATTACTTCGGCCAGATGCTGGGCTCGCGCGGCAAACACCAGCAACAACTCGGTGTCCGGGTTCATGACTTCATCGACTGGGGCCAACAACACCTCGCGGATACGCTCGGCCAAAGGCGTGCCTCCGGGCTCGCGGGTTAGCACGACCTCGATACCGGCAGCGCGCAGGCACTCGGCCAGGTATTCGCGATTGGTGCTCTTGCCGGCGCCTTCCGGGCCTTCCAGGGTAATAAACAAGCCAGTCACAGGCGGTCCTTAATCAAAGTCATTGCGGGTTTTGCGGCGCCGCGGTATCCGGCACGGGCTCAGGTGCCGGAGCGGGTACAGCAGCGGGTTCTTTCTGCGCCTCTTGTGGCGCTGATGGTGGCAAAGCTTCGGGATCGGGATTAGGGGAAGCCGCCGGAATCGGAGCCTGCGCGTCCGGGGTACCGGTATTCGGGGTTTCACCACTCGACGTTTCGGGCGCCGAGGCCGGTGCCGGGCTGGAGCGATAATCGGCACGGCGCTTGAGCTGGAACTCGCGCACCGCATTGTTATGGGCCTCCAGATCATCGGAGAACACATGACTGCCGTCACCGCGCGCAACAAAATACAGACTGTTGCCGGCCACCGGGTTCAATGCCGCATGGATCGCCTCGCGGCCGACCATCGCGATCGGTGTCGGCGGCAGGCCCGAAATCATGTAGGTGTTATAAGGCGTCGCTTCCTTGAGGTGGGCGCGAGTCAGCTTGCCACTGTAGCGCTCACCGAGTCCGTAGATCACCGTAGGATCGGTCTGCAGCAACATGCCCATCGCCATACGCCGCACGAACACACCGGCGATCTGCCCGCGCTCTTGCGGCACACCGGTTTCCTTTTCCACCAACGAGGCCATGATCAGCGCCTGATAGGGTTCGGTGTACGG
Source organism: Pseudomonas sp. IT-P294 (assembly GCF_949767865.1). Lineage (NCBI taxonomy): Bacteria > Pseudomonadati > Pseudomonadota > Gammaproteobacteria > Pseudomonadales > Pseudomonadaceae > Pseudomonas > Pseudomonas sp. IT-P294. The sequence continues at coordinate 243,546 of NZ_CATKQW010000055.1, forward strand.
CACATCCGCGGCGCGCTGTTCCCACTCCTTGGCAAGGACTTCGTCGAGACGATCGTAGGCTTTTTTCAGCAACTCGACGTCGCTCATCCCGCGCACGAAGCGGTAAGTGTCGGGAAAGAATCGTCCCTCCGGAAAAATCCCGGTGTGACCAAGCTTGTCCATCACTTCGCTATCGCTCAAACCGTTCAGGGTCTGCTCGAGTTTTTCATCCTTGGCCAGGGCCGCACGGACCTGATGGAAATTCCAGCCTTCAACCAGTGTCAGGCTGTACTGCACGATGTCACCGCGCTTCCACTCATCGATCAACCCTTCTACGGTCATGCCAGGCTGCATGCGGTACTCGCCCTTATGCAAAGGCTGCCGGTTCAGATTGAATCGCCAATACACACGCAGCCAGAAAGCATCCTTGATGATGCCATCGGCTTCGAGTCGATAAAAAGTGCGGGTCGGCGTCGTGCCCTTGGGCACATCCAGCAACTGTTCCTGGGAAATATTCAGCGGCTGTTCCAGCGCCGAATGGATTTTCCAGGCGGCAGCGCCCAGACACAGTCCCGCCAGAACCAATCCGGTTTCCAGCAGCAGCAAGAGTTTACGTCTCACGTATCAAGCATCCAGTAGCGCGCGGGCAATGGTTTGGAGTTTACGGGTGAGCGGCCCAACCGGCCAGCTCAGAGCTGCAAAGGCGCGCACCGGCCAAACGCCATACACGCTATTACAGACAAAGACTTCGTCAGCCCATTGCAGCTGATCAAGGCTGATGTCAGTGATTTGGGTGGGGATCCCCAATGATTTGGCTTGAAACAATAATTCGGCACGCATCACGCCGGCCACGCCACAGCGTTTCAAATCGGCCGTTATCAACACGCCTTCGCGCACCAGGAACAGATTGCTGAACACGCACTCGATCACCCGACCGGCCTGATCGAGCATCAATCCTTCAGCGTGATCCGTATCTTGCCATTCAGCGCGAGCAATCACTTGTTCGAGACGGTTCAGGTGCTTGAGTCCTGCAAGCAATGGCTGCCCGGACAATCGTGTCGCGCAGGGGAACAGGCGAACGCCCTGCTCGCCATGCACGGCAGGATAAGCTGAGGGAGGACTGCCCTGCAGAATGCGTCGGGCCTGAGCCGAGGGATCGGGCGCATACCCACGCAGACTGTCACCGCGCGTAAGGATGAGCTTGAGCACGCCTTCACCCAGCGCTTTGGCGTAGGCCAGCAGCTCACTGCGGATCAGTTCGTGATCGGCAGTGATTGCCAGGCGCGAACAGCCATCGGCCAGACGCGACAGATGCCGGTCCAGCAATAACGGTTGCCCGCCCTTGACCGCAATTGTCTCGAACAGACCATCGCCGTAAGCCAGGCCGCGATCCTTCAGCGACAAAGCGTCAGCCGGCTGACCGTCGACCCAGCTGTCCATCAGTCAGCGAACCGGCGGAACACCAGCGAGCCATTGGTACCGCCAAAACCGAAGGAGTTGGACAGCACCACATCAATGTCCATGTTGCGCGCGGTGTGAGGTACGAAATCGAGATCGCAACCTTCGTCCGGTTCGTCGAGGTTGATGGTCGGTGGCGCCACCTGGCTGTTGATCGCCAGCACGCTGAAGATCGCCTCGACCGCGCCCGCCGCACCCAGCAAGTGACCGGTCATGGACTTGGTCGAACTGACGGCCAGTTTGTAGGCGTGATCGCCAAACACCGACTTGATCGCACACGCTTCAGCGAGGTCGCCGGCCGAAGTGGACGTGCCGTGGGCATTGATGTACTGGACCTGATCGCCATTGATCTTCGCGTCGCGCAAGGCATTGGTGATGCAACGCGCGGCACCGGCGCCATCGGCGGGCGGCGAAGTCATGTGGTAGGCATCGCCACTGGTGCCAAAGCCGATCAGCTCGGCATAGATGGTCGCGCCACGCGCCTTGGCGTGTTCCAGTTCTTCGAGAACCAGAGCACCGGCACCGTCGGACAACACGAAGCCGTCACGGCCCTTGTCCCATGGACGGCTGGCGCGGGTTGGCTCGTCGTTGCGGGTCGACAGCGCGCGGGAGGCACCGAAGCCGCCCATGCCCAGACCGCAAGCCGCCATCTCGGCGCCGCCGGCAATCATCACGTCAGCTTCGTCGTACATGATGTTGCGTGCCGCCATACCGATGCAGTGCGTACCGGTGGTACAGGCTGTGGCGATGGCGTAGTTAGGTCCCTGTGCACCCAGGTGAATGGACAGGAAACCGGAAATCATATTGATGATCGAGCCAGGCACGAAAAACGGAGAAATCCGTCGTGGGCCGGAATCATGCAGCGTGCGGCTGGTTTCTTCGATATTGGTCAAACCGCCAATACCGGAACCCATGGCCACGCCGATGCGCTCACGGTTGGCGTCGGTGACTTCCAGACCGGCATTGCGTACAGCCTGAAAACCTGCGGCCAGACCGTACTGAATGAACAGGTCGAGCTTGCGAGCTTCCTTGACCGACAGGTATTCCTCGACATTGAAGCCCTTTACCGAGCCGCCAAAACGGGTGGAATAGGCAGAAAGGTCGGTGTGTTCGATCAGACCAATGCCACTGCGGCCAGCCAGAATGCCCTGCCAACTGCTCGGCACATCCGTGCCCAGTGGCGACAACATACCCATACCGGTGACTACGACGCGTCTACGCGACACAGCACTCTCCTTTTTCAAATGACGACTTTGCATCAGGCCTAAAGAAAAAACCGCACGCCGTGATGGCAGTGCGGTTTTTCCATGACAGCTAGCAACGATTACAAGCTATTAAGCCTGGTGGTTAGTAACGTAATCGATTGCGGCTTGTACTGTAGTGATCTTCTCAGCTTCTTCGTCAGGGATTTCGGTCTCGAATTCCTCTTCCAGAGCCATCACCAGCTCAACGGTGTCAAGGGAGTCAGCACCCAGGTCTTCAACGAAGGAAGCAGTGTTGACCACTTCTTCTTCTTTAACGCCCAGTTGCTCGGCAACGATTTTCTTGACGCGCTCTTCGATGGTGCTCATACCTTGTTTTCACTCCTAATGGACAAATTCAGGCAGCTGGCCAGTGGGTAAGTGTATAGAAAGACTTTTCAGCATTTCAACTGAAAGCTTCACTCCTCAAACCCGGCGGCCCTCTGCCTATAAATAGATTGCAGCTTTATAACGGATTTTAGACAGCTCGTATGACATTTTTTTGAAGCAATCCGTCACATTTAACTCATGTACATCCCGCCGTTCACCGGGATTGTAGCCCCAGTAACGTAAGCCGCACCGTCGGATGCAAGAAAAGCGACCACAGACGCGATCTCTTGAGCTTGTCCCAGACGACCCAGCGGAATCTGCGTCTGCAAGGCTTCACGCTGTGCCTCAGGCAGTTCACGGGTCATATCGGTGTCGATGAACCCTGGGGCCACCGAGTTTACCGTAATCGAACGCGAACCGACTTCACGCGCCAGTGCACGACTGAAACCTTCCAGACCGGCCTTGGCGGCTGCGTAGTTTACTTGGCCTGCGTTGCCCATGGCACCCACAACCGAACCAATACTGATAATTCGTCCCCAACGGGCTTTGGTCATACCGCGCAAAACGCCCTTGGACAGGCGGAACAGACTGTTCAAGTTGGTATCGACGACGTCATGCCATTCGTCATCTTTCATGCGCATCATCAGATTATCGCGGGTGATACCGGCATTATTGACCAGGATCGCCGGCGCACCAAACTGCGCAGAAATGCTCGCCAGCACCGCCGCAACGGATTCGTCGCTGGTGACATTGAGTTCCATGCCAGTGCCTTGAATACCATTTTCTTTCAGGGTGGCGGCAATACGCTCGGCGCCAGAAGCGGAAGTCGCAGTACCCACAACGATGGCACCTTGACGACCCAGCTCCAGGGCAATGGCCTGGCCGATACCGCGGCTCGCACCGGTGACCAATGCAACTTTACCTTGCAGACTCATGCAAGTTTCTCCTGATTCAGGCCAACGCTGCACGGGCGGCAGCGAAAGCGTCTGGGGTATTAAGATTGGATGTCGACACGCCTTCGGCGCAACGTTTGTTCAAGCCGGCTAATACTTTGCCAGGACCGCACTCGACCAGTTGGGTCGCGCCCTTGGCGGCCAGTGCCTGGACCGATTCGACCCAGCGCACAGGCTTGTAGAGCTGCTCGAGCAGATCGCGCTTGAGGGTTTCCAGATCGGCCGGCACGCCGGCGCTGACGTTCTGTACCACAGGGATCTGCGGCGCCTGCCAGTCGATCGCAGCGATCGACTCGGCGAAGCGCTCGGCTGCCGGACGCATCAGCTCGCAGTGAGATGGCACGCTCACTGGCAATGGCATGGCGCGCTTGGCACCACGGGCCTTGCAGCCTTCAATGGCGCGCTCGACCGCCGCCTTGGCACCGGCAATAACAACCTGGCCCGGGGAGTTGAAGTTCACCGCGCTGACCACTTCGCCTTGTGCCGCTTCAGCACAGGCGGCCAGCACATCAGCATCGTCCAGACCGAGGATAGCGGCCATGCCACCCTGCCCGGCCGGAACGGCTTCCTGCATCAGTTGACCACGACGCTCAACCAGTTTGACGGCATCGCCTAGCGTCAGGCTGCCCGCGGCAACCAGTGCGCTGTACTCACCCAGACTGTGACCGGCAACGTAAGCCGGACGCGCGCCGCCTTCAGCCAGCCACAGACGCCACAAGGCAATCGAGGCGGTCAGAATGGCCGGCTGGGTTTTATCGGTTTGATTGAGTTGCTCTTCCGGCCCTTGCTGGGTCAGTGCCCACAGGTCGTAACCCAGAGCATCGGAAGCTTCTTTAAATGTTTCGAGGACAATCGGATGTTGCGCGCCCAACTCGGCCAGCATGCCGAGGGACTGCGAACCCTGTCCTGGAAAGACGAATGCGAGGGAAGCAGACATGTAACGAGCCCCTAATGATCTTGTCGTCGGAGAATTGACGCCCCACCTTGGGGACGCAAGAAACTGACAGTTGGATGGCCAATTGAACTGAGCAGTCACATTTAAGCATTGTCCGACGAAAACGCCTAAAGCAACAAATCCTCCAGACGGCCGTGAATACGCTCCGGCAGGTTTTCCTGGATCTCGATCACCGCACGCTGTATCGCACTTTGAAACCCCTGAACGCCAGCAGAACCATGGCTCTTCACGACAATCCCCTGCAACCCGAGGAAACTGGCGCCGTTATGCCGCGCAGGCGCCAGATCGGCTTGCAGGCGCTTCATCAGCGGCAGCGCCAGCGCGCCGACCATTTTTGAGGCGAGGTTTTTCTTGAACAAGGCCTCGATACGCCCGGCAATCATGGTCGCCAGGCCTTCGCTGGACTTGAGCAGGATATTGCCGACAAAGCCGTCACACACCACCACGTCCGCCTCGCCCCGGTACAAACCGTCACCTTCGACAAAGCCGATGTAGTTGATACCGCGAGCGCTCTGCAACAAAGTCGCGGCCAGCTTGACCTGTTGATTGCCCTTGATGTCTTCGGTACCGATGTTCAGCAACGCCACGCGCGGACGAACGATGCCCAGGGTTTCTGCCGCCACCGAGCCCATCACCGCAAACTGCAACAAGTGCTCGGCGCTGCAATCGACGTTGGCGCCCAGGTCGAGCAACTGGCAATAACCCTTCTGCGTCGGAATTGCCGCCACCATCGCCGGACGATCGATGCCCGGCAATGTCTTGAGCACAAACCGCGACAACGCCATCAGCGCGCCGGTATTGCCGGCACTGACACACGCCTGGACCTTGCCATCGCGCAACAACTCGAGCGCCACACGCATCGACGAATCGGGCTTGCCACGCAGTGCCTGGGCAGGCTTTTCGTCCATGGTGATGACTTCGGATGCCGGAGCAATCGACAGGCGCGCGCGATCCACAGCCGATTGGCCAGAGAGCAGTTCTTCAAGAAGGGACGGTTGACCGACGAGGGTCAGGTGCAGCGAGGGCGTAGCAGACAGACAAGCAAGGCTGGCCTGAACAATGCTGCGGGGACCGAAGTCCCCGCCCATTGCGTCAATCGCGATGACTTGAGCAGACAAGTGATTACTCGTCAGCGCCCTTGTCGATCACTTTACGGCCACGGTATACGCCTTCTGGCGATACGTGGTGACGCAGGTGAATTTCACCGGTGGTTTTTTCTACAGACAGAGTGCTTGCCGTCAGGGCGTCGTGCGAACGACGCATGTCACGGGCAGAGCGGGATTTTTTGTTCTGCTGAACAGCCATAATTGATTAACTCCTAAACGTTTGGGTCACGCTTTAACTGCGCCAATACACTGAACGGGTTGGACCGCGTTACCTCGTCCTCGCTCGGTTCGGGCTCATCGAGACCCGCCGGCTGCTGGCATTCTTCCGGATGATGAGCAGGCACAATGGGCAAGGCGAGCAAAAGCTCCTCCTCGATCAGTGACTGCAGATCCAATGGATCTTCGCCCAGTTCCAGCACGTCATAACCTTTCGGCAACGACTGGGTATTCGCACCCTCCTTCACCACAGCATAACTGCATTCGCTATGGATCGGCAGGGTGACCAGCTCAAGACAACGCTGGCAAACCATTTTGACTTCGGTGTCGATAAAGCTGTGAATTACCACAGATTTACGTTCATCTCGTTCAAAAACGAATTTAGCCTGCACCGTACCGACAGTATCGGAAAGCGGGTCGCAGAGTCTCTCCAAATCGGCTAGCAGCAATTCACCTTGAAGGGTGGTGCCACGATCAGCCAATTTGCGCGGGTCAACGTGAGGTGGAATCGGGTCATTCAACATAGGCGCAGCATTATAGGGATGCCCCCAGCCATGTCAAAGGAAATTCAGCCCTGTCCGTCACTTGCACGCCTCCGCTAGAATTCGCACCTGCCCTTTGGAGATGCGCATGCTGCCTTTATTACTCGCTTCAAGCTCGGTGTATCGCCGGGAATTGCTGGCCCGCCTGCAGCTGCCGTTCACTTGCAGCTCACCGGACATCGACGAAAGCCATCGTCCGGACGAGCCTGCCATTGATCTGGTCAAGCGCCTCGCCAAAGAGAAAGCCCTGGCGCTTGCCGACAGCCACCCCGATCACCTGATTATCGGTTCCGACCAGGTCGCCGTACTCGGCGACAGGATTATCGGCAAACCCCACACCTTCGATAAAGCCCGCGAACAACTGCTGGCTTCGAGCGGTGCCAGTGTCACCTTCCTCACCGGCCTGGCGCTGCTCAACAGCCAGACCGGCGATTGCCAGGTCGACTGTGTACCCTTCACCGTTCACATGCGCACTCTCGACCCGGTGCGCATAGAACGCTATCTGCGCGCCGAACAGCCCTACGACTGCGCTGGCAGCTTCAAGGCCGAAGGTTTAGGGGTCAGCCTGTTTCAAAGCACCGAAGGCCCTGACGCCACCAGCCTGATAGGCCTGCCGCTGATTCGCCTGATCGACATGCTGCTGGCCGAAGGTGTGCAAATACCCTGAGCACCGCAAAACAGACCGCGCGAATGTAAAAAACCGGCCATGAAGGCCGGTTTTTTTTATGCCGCAGAGGATCAGCGCAGCGATGGACCGTGAAAGCCCATCCACATCGCCAATTGCTCGGCAACGCTGGCACCGAGTTTTTTCGAGAAGCGGTCGAACGGCGACTCCTGAACGGTGAAATCCACTAACTCCTTCTCGCCAATCACATCGCGCGCAACCGAACTGGCATTGCCCAGACCATCGATCAGGCCCAGCGGCAACGCCTGCTCGCCATTCCAGACCAGACCGGAGAACAGCTCTGGATGTTCCTTATCCTTGATGCGATCCCCGCGCCCTTTCTTGACGCTGTTGATGAACTGCTGGTGAGTCGTATCAAGCACGCCCTGCCAGAACTGGGTTTCTTCGGGTTTCTGCGGCTGGAACGGGTCGAGGAACGATTTGTGCTCCCCCGACGTATAGGTCCGACGCTCAACACCAAGCTTCTCCATGGTGCCGACAAAACCGTACCCGGCCGCCGTCACACCAATGGAACCCACCAGACTCGCCTTATCGGCGTAGATCTGATCTGCCGCACTGGCGATGTAGTAGGCACCAGACGCACCCAGGTCCGAAATCACCGCATACACCTTGGTATCCGGGTGCAGACCGCGCAAACGGACGATTTCGTCGTACACGTAACCCGACTGCACCGGACTGCCGCCCGGACTGTTGATGCGCAGGATTACGCCCTTGACCTTTTCGTCCTCGAACGCCGCACGCAAGCTGCCGACGATGTTGTCAGCGCTGGCCGGCTCCTTGTCGGCAATCATGCCGGTCACGTCGATCAATGCGGTGTAATGGGACCCGCGAGTGGCGCTTTTTTCCATGTCCATCAGCGGCGTGAACAGGACCAGCGCGCCAAACAGGTAAACAAAGGTCAGCAATTTGAAGAAAATCCCCCAGCGACGAGACCGGCGCTGCTCCTGCACACTGGCCAGCAAGGTTTTTTCCAGCAGCTTCCAGCTTTTCTCGTCACCGCTCTCCGCGCTCGCCTTGGCGGGCGCTTTCCATTCGTCGGTCATGACATCTACCCCAGCAAAAAACGATTAAGCCCGCTGACTCAGCCAGGCATGCAATTCTGAAAAATGGTCAATGGCCAGTGCCGGCTCGAACACCTTCAGCGCCTCGATCGATTGCGCGCCATAGCTGACCGCCACCGAATCCATACCGGCGTTACGCGCCATCTGCAGATCAAACGAAGAATCGCCGACCATCAGCGCCTGCTCCGGGCGAACGCTGCAATGCGCCAGAATCTGCTCGAGCATCAGCGGATGGGGCTTGCTGGCGGTTTCGTCAGCGGCGCGGGTGATATCGAAATAATCTTCCCAACCGTGAGACTTGAGCACCCGATCCAGCCCGCGACGCGCCTTGCCCGTCGCCACGGCCAAATGATAACCCTCGGCGCGAAACGCCTCCATCGACTCCACCACACCCTCGAACAGCGGTGAAGGCACGGCCTCGGAGGCGATGTAATGATCGGCATAGTGCTGACGGAACGCCACGAGTTCAGCATCGCCAATGTCGGGATACAAGGTGCGAATGGCCTCAGGCAAGCCCAGGCCAATAATGCCTTTGACGGCAAAATCATCGCGCAACTGAAATCCGGACCGTTCGGAGGCGACATGCATCGCCTCGACAATCCGACCAATGGAGTCAGCGAGCGTGCCGTCCCAATCGAAAATCAGCAGCTTGTAATCAGAGGGGTGCACTCAGGCGCTCCACGGTCTTGGCCCACATTTCATCGACAGGCGCCTGCAACTTCAGCTCACCACCATCGGGCAGCGGCACGGTCAGCATGTAGGCGTGCAGGAACAGGCGCTTGCCGCCCAGGTCGCGAATCTCCTTGCTGAACGCTTCATCGCCATACTTGGTATCGCCCGCGATGCAGTGTCCGGCGTGCAAGGTGTGAACGCGAATCTGGTGAGTCCGACCGGTGATCGGCCTGGCTTCGACCATGGTGGCAAAGTCACCGAAGCGACGCAGGACCTTGAACACGGTCACGGACTCCTTGCCCTCCTCCTCGTCGACCTCGACCATACGCTCGCCGGAGCGCAGATTGCTCTTGCCGAGCGACGCCCGGACTTGCTTGATCGATGTCGCCCAGTTACCGCGAACCAGCGCCATATAGCGCTTGTCGACACCGTCGCCGCGCAAGGCCGTGTGCAAGTGGCGCAACATGCTGCGCTTCTTGGCGATCATCAACAGGCCGGAGGTATCACGGTCGAGACGGTGAACCAGCTCGAGCTCCTTGCAATCGGGACGCAACTGACGAAAGGCTTCAATCACGCCATAAGTCAGGCCACTACCGCCGTGAACAGCGATGCCGGGAGGCTTGTTGATCACGATCAGCGCCTTGTCCTCGAAGACAATCGACGCCTCAAGGCGCTGCAGCAGGCCCTGGGCCAGCGGGACAGGCTCGTCGCGCTCAGGCACGCGAACAGGCGGCACGCGCACGATATCGCCCGCCTGCAGCTTGTATTCGGGCTTGATCCGACCTTTGTTCACTCGCACTTCGCCTTTGCGCAAAATGCGGTAAATCAAGGTCTTGGGCACGCCTTTGAGCCGAGCGAGAAGGAAGTTATCAATACGTTGGCCGGCATATTCCGGCGAGACCTCCAGCAGTTGTACGGCTGGGGTCGAAGGGGCAGTAGTCGTCATGTCGCGGATGATAACAATTTTTTATGGAATTGAAGCACTTAATCATTGCTGCTATAGTCGCGAACGCCGCCAAAAGCGGCCTGGACAGCGGACTAACGGTCAAAAACCGGCCCTGACCAACGCAATTCACCAGGACGCAAGGCCGTCCTACGGGGCTTTCGCTACGTAACGGTGGAGTTTGCAGCTGTAACGAGCGCAGGTGACATGAGGCCTGAATCAAGCGGCAAAGCAGAGTTTTCACTCGCCTTGCGAGCCAATATTCACGGCCAGTTCACAAAGTGCAGTCAGCGACGAACGACCCCGAGCGAACGCTTCGGAAACACCGCCTAAATTAGCCATGATGCGTGACCTCCCCCTTCGGAGCTCACGGTAAATGCCAACCCGCTGCGGATTCTGCGCGCGGCAGCACCCGAATTATCAGGGATACGTGTAGGGTGGAGATGCACAACCGCTGGACTGTGTAGCAATAGGCTTTATCAAGACGCTTCATCTCGTCCACAGCCGCTGGTTGATTCCTCCTCCTGACTGAGTGCTTAAGTAGCCACAGCAAGCAGGACGCGTACGTCGCGATAACGGCCCAATTGGCCAGACATCGCTGGACACGGGAATGGCCAACCACTCCCGACGCACCTGACACCGACCATGAGAAGTCGTGTGTGCCGAACGCCGTTTCCGGCAGCCCGGAAACCGACGGTACTACATGAAAAGAATGCTGATTAACGCAACTCAACCCGAAGAGTTGCGTGTTGCACTGGTAGATGGCCAACGCCTCTACGACCTGGACATCGAATCCGGTGCACGCGAGCAGAAAAAGGCCAACATCTATAAAGGCCGGATTACTCGCATCGAACCAAGCCTTGAGGCTGCCTTTGTCGATTTCGGCTCTGAGCGCCATGGCTTCCTGCCCCTCAAAGAAATCTCCCGCGAATACTTCAAGAAAGCCCCTGAAGGCCGCGTCAACATCAAGGACGTCCTGAGCGAAGGCCAGGAAGTCATCGTTCAGGTCGAAAAAGAAGAACGTGGCAACAAGGGCGCCGCCCTGACCACCTTCATCAGCCTGGCCGGTCGTTACCTGGTGCTGATGCCGAACAACCCGCGTGCCGGCGGTATTTCCCGTCGCATCGAAGGTGAAGAGCGCAACGAACTGCGTGAAGCCCTGAACGGCCTGGTTGCCCCGGCTGACATGGGTCTGATCGTGCGCACTGCCGGCCTTGGCCGTAGCAGCGAAGAAATGCAGTGGGACCTCGATTACCTGCTGCAACTGTGGACCGCCATCAAAGAAGCCTCGCTGGATCGCTCCGCGCCGTTCCTGATCTATCAGGAAAGCAACGTGATCATCCGCGCCATCCGCGATTACCTGCGCCAGGACATCGGCGAAGTGCTGATCGACAGCGTTGAAGCCCAGGACGAAGCCCTGACCTTCATCCGTCAGGTGATGCCGCAGTACGCCAGCAAGATCAAGCTGTACGAAGACAGCGTTCCGCTGTTCAACCGTTTCCAGATCGAAAGCCAGATCGAGACCGCTTTCCAGCGCGTCGTCGAACTGCCTTCCGGTGGTTCCATCGTTATCGATCCGACCGAAGCCCTGGTGTCCATCGACATCAACTCGGCGCGCGCCACTAAAGGCAGCGACATCGAAGAAACCGCCCTGCAGACCAACCTTGAAGCCGCCGAAGAAATTGCCCGTCAGTTGCGCTTGCGCGACATCGGCGGCCTGATCGTCATCGACTTCATCGACATGACCCCTGCCAAGAACCAGCGCGCCGTGGAAGAGAAAGTCCGCGAATGCCTGGAAGCCGACCGCGCTCGCGTACAAGTCGGTCGCATCTCGCGCTTCGGCCTGCTGGAAATGTCCCGTCAACGCCTGCGTCCATCGCTTGGCGAAAGCAGCGGCATCGTCTGCCCGCGTTGCAACGGCACCGGCATCATCCGTGACGTTGAATCGCTGTCGCTGGCGATCCTGCGCCTGATCGAAGAAGAAGCCCTGAAAGACCGTACCGCCGAAGTTCGCGCCCAAGTGCCGATCCCGGTCGCTGCGTTCCTGCTCAACGAAAAACGCAACTCGATCACCAAGATCGAACTGCGCACCCGTGCCCGCATCGTCATCCTGCCGAACGACCACCTCGAAACGCCGCACTTCGAAGTTCAGCGTCTGCGCGATGACAGCCCGGAAGCCGCGGTCGGCCAGTCCAGCTACGAAATCGCTGCTGCCGCTGCCGAAGTCGAAGAAGTCCAGCCAGCCGCCGCGACCCGCACCCTGGTTCGCCAGGAAGCTGCGGTCAAGACCGCTCCGGCCCGCGCCAACGCTCCGGTTCCGACCGAAGTCGTTGCTCCTGCGCCAGTGGCTGCACCGGTCGCCGCGCCAGAGCCAAGCCTGTTCAAGGGCCTGGTGAAGTCGTTGGTCAGCCTGTTCGCGACCAAGGAAGAGCCCGTAGCTCCGGTTGTGGTTGAAAAACCAGCGACCACCGAGCGTCCGGCCCGCAACGAAGAGCGTCGCAACGGTCGTCAGCAGAGCCGCAACCGTAACGGTCGCCGCGATGAAGAACGCAAGCCTCGTGAAGAACGTGCACCGCGCGAAGAACGTGCACCACGTGAGCCACGTGAAGCTCGTGAAGAAACGCCGGTTGTTGCTCGCGAAGAACGCGCACCTCGTGAAGAGCGCGCACCACGCGCCCCTCGTGAAGAACGTGCCCCGCGCGCTCCACGCGAAGATCGCAAGCCACGAGGCGACCGCGAAGAGCGTCCGGTTCGTGAACTGCGTGAGCCTCTGGATGCCACTCCAGCTGTCGCTGCCGCCGTCGCGACTGCTGCCGTTACCGCTGAAGAGCGTCCAGCTCGCCAGCCACGTGAAGAACGCGCTCCACGCCCACCGCGTGAAGAACGTCAGCCACGTGCCGAGCAAGCGGCTGCCGTTGCCGAAGAAGAACTGGTGACCAACGAAGAGCAACTGCAGGAAGACGGTCAGGAAGGCGCCGAAGGCGATCGTCCACGCCGCCGCTCCCGTGGCCAGCGTCGTCGCAGCAACCGTCGCGAGCGTCAGCGTGATGCCAACGGCAACGTGATCGAAGGTTCGGAAGAGTCCGAAGCCGGTGAAGGTAACGAAGCTGCTGAACGCAACGAAGCGCCAAGCACTTCCGATCTGGCCGCCGGCCTGGCTGTTACCGCAGCCGTTGCCAGCACCGTGATCAGCGCTCCGGCTGAAGCACAAGCCCACGAGCAAGCCGAACGCGCCACTGCCGCTACTCTGGAAACAGCTGCGGTTGAAGCACCTGTGGTTGAAGCAACGACTCCGGTCGAAGCCACCGCCGCGCCGGAAATCGAAGTGGCTCCGGTTCGCGAAGAAGCACAGCCTGTGGTTGAAGCTGCCGCTGTCGCCGAACCAGTGTTTGCCGCCGAGCCAGCTGTCGAAACCTCCAGCGAAACCGTAACCGAAGCTGTTCGTGAAGTTCGCGAAGAACAAACCGCGTTCAACTGGGTTGCCGAGCCGGTAGCTGTCGAAGCTCCAGCACCTGTTGCGCAAGCCCCGGTTGCTGAAGCGATAGTCTCCGAGCCAGTGGTTGCTGCCGCCGAGCCTGCTCCGGTCGTGGAAGCGCCGGTTGTGGCTGAAGTGGTTGCGCCGCAAGTCGAAGCTGCCCCTGTCAGCGCCCTGACCCCGAGCGGTCGTGCGCCCAACGACCCGCGTGAAGTGCGTCGTCGCAAGCGTGAAGAAGAGCGTCTGAAGAAGGAAGCCGAACTGGCTGCCGCTGCTGCTCCGGCTGAAGCGGCTCCGGCTTCCGAACCTGCACCGGTTGCAGCTGAAGTGATCGAATCGGCACCTGCTGCCGAATCGGTCATCGAAGAGGCACCACGCTCCGTACAGGAAGCGGTAGAGCAACACGAACAAGCCCTGGAAAAAGAACACGAGCCTAAACCTCTCGTCTGATTCCATCGGCCACTAAAAAGCCCCGCCTGGTAATCCAGGCGGGGCTTTTTTATACCTGTTCGTAAATCACCAGAATCCAATGTGGGAGCGAGCTTGCTCGCGATGGCGGAGGATCAGCTTGCATAAATGTTGAATGTAAAACAGCAATCGCGAGCGAGCTCGCTCCCACAGGGAATTTGTGCTGGCGCTACTTGAAGATCAATTTCTCCGGGACATCCACATCCCACAACACCCCGGGATCATCCACGACCACCTCGACCACCCTGCCCTGCGCAAACAACGGCTTGGCACCGTGATCGCCGGACAACGCCATCAACCCCGGACCAAAGCGGCGACCAAACCCCACTGGATGCCCAAACTTGCCCTCATGCACCGGAACACTGACGCAATCGTCAGCTATCCCTGTCAGCACCTGATCAATACTCGACGGCTGGATAAACGGCATATCCCCCAGCACAATCAACCAGCCATCAAGCTCCGGACACGCCGTCACCCCGGCAGCAATGCTGTCGCCCATCCCGGCAGACTCGATCAATACAATCTCGAAGCCGTACGCCTGAGCCATGCGTATCACCTGGGGACGATCTTCGGTGGTCACCAGCACGCGCCTCCCCCGCGAAGCAGGCAGGTTCACCAGGACTTGCTCGATGACGGAGCGAACCGCGCCGTCTCGCCCCGTGCAATCAGCCAGCAACTTGTCCTTATCCGCCCCCGCCACCTGCCTGAAACGACTGCCCTGTCCCGCCGCCAGGACAATGATGCCGATGGATTCACTCATACGACCTCCTGCAACGGCTTCTTCTGCTTGAGTTCGACGCCATTCTTGATCGCCACAATTTCGGCCAACAGCGACAAGGCGATTTCCGCCGGGCTGTGGCTGCCGATGTGCAACCCAATCGGGCCGTGCAGCCGGTCGATGGCCTGTGGCGACAAGCCTAGCTGAGCCAGGTTATCCCGACGCTTGAGGCTGTTGACCCGTGAGCCGAGTGCACCGACATAGAAAGCCTTGGAGTCCAGTGCTGTCAGCAGCGCCATGTCATCCAGACGCGGATCGTGGGTCAGGGCGACGATGGCCGTGCGCTCATCGGTCTGGATCGTCAGCACCGCTTCATCCGGCATGCCCGGGACGAAACGCCCGTGCTGCTCTTCCCACCCGTAGACGAACTCGCTGCGCGGATCGCAGATCAGCACTTCGAAATCCAGCAACCGCGCCATCTCGGCGACGTACCGGGACAGCTGCCCTGCGCCGATCAGCAATAGCCGCCAACGAGGACCGTAGATGGCCCGCAGCGTCTTGCCATCAAACGTCAGCACATCGCTTTTGTTCGCCGGCTGTAAAGCCACTTCGCCCGTCTCAAGATCAAGTGTGCGGGCAACGATTTCATGCGCCTCGCAACGCGCCAGCAACTGCGCCACCCATTCCGGATCGCCCACGCGCTCTTCGGTCAGGCGTAACGTGCCGCCACACGGCAAACCAAACCGCGCAGCTTCCTCGCGGGTGACGCCGTAGGTGATCAATTGCACGGGCGGCCCGTCAGTCGCAATCCGTCCGTCGTGCAGCCGCGCTATCAGATCATCCTCGACACAACCACCGGACACTGAACCGATCACCACGCCGTCTTCACGCAACGCCAGCATGGCGCCAGGTGCCCGGGGCGCGGTGCCCCAGGTCTGGACCACGCTGAACAACACCACCCGCTGACCGGCACGGCGCCATTCGAGGACGCTGCGCAGGACGTTCAGATCTGCGCTGTCCATCAGGCTTGAGCCTTCTGCCAACCTTGCAGCTGATAGCGAACCGGTAGCGTACGGATGCGTTTGCCGGTCGCCGCGAAGATCGCGTTGCACAGCGCCGGCGCAATCGGTGGCACGCCTGGCTCACCGACACCGCCCAGCGGTACCACGCCTGGAGGTGTCACCAGATGCACGGCGACTTCCTTCGGCGCCAGGGACATGCGCGCCACTTCGTACATGTGGAAGTTGTCCTGCTGGACCTTGCCGTCCTTGAAGCTGATTTCACCCAGCACCGCATTGCCCAGGCCCATGACGCAGGCGCCTTCAAACTGAGAGCGAATCCGCTCCGGGTTGATTTGCGGACCGCAATCCACGGCGATGTCGGCTTTATGCACGATCAACGTGCCATCGTCCTTGACCTCGACCTCGATGACCGCTGCCACGTAAGTGACAAAGCTGTAATGCACCGCCAGCCCCAAACCTCGGCCCTTGGGCATTTCACGGCCCCAGCCAGCCGCCTTGGCAGCGGTTTCCAACACCGTGCGCATCCGGGCGGTGTCGATCGGGTAACGCTCGGGCGACTCGCCGTAGTTCCACTCTTCACTCAACGTGCGCGGATCGATCTGGCGGTCCGGACCGAGCAATTTGATCTGGTACTTGAGCGGATCCTGCTTTGCCTTGTACGCCAGCTCATCGACGAAGCTCTGAATCGCAAAGCCGTGAGGAATGTTCGATACCGAGCGATACCAGCCGACCCGGGTGTGGATCGCGGCTTCCGGGTTTTCCAGGCGCACGTTGGGAATGGCATAGGCCATGTTGGTGAACCCCATGCCCAACTCGAACGCCGCTTCGTGGTTCATCCCCGGCGCGAACAGCGCCGTGATGCTCGGCGCGACGGTGCGGTGCAGCCAACAGGAAGGCAGGCCGTCCTTGTTCAGGCTGGCTTTCAGGTATTCGGCCGACACGGTGTGGAAGTAGGAGCAATGGATGTCGTCTTCACGGGTCCATTGCACACGCACAGCCTTGCCCGGGAATTCCTTGGCGAGAATGGCCGCCTCGATGATGAAATCCGGTTTGGACTTGCGACCGAAACCGCCGCCCAGCAGGGTCACGTTAAAGGTGACGTTATCGAAGGGAATGCCCAGGCGTTCGCCGATGCGCTCGCGGGTGACTTGCGGCGCCTGGCTCGGCCCCCAGGCTTCGCACACGCCATCCTTGAAGCGGGCGATGGCGACCATCGGCTCCATTGGCGCCTGTGCCAGGTGTGGCAGGTAGTAGGACGCTTCGACGGTGCTGCTGGCGCCTTTCATGGCCTCGTCGATGTTGCCGGTATTGCGCACCACTTTGCCGGGTTGCAGGGACGCGGCTTCCAACTCCTTGCGGTAGGCAATCGAGTCATAACTGGCGTTGGGACCGTCATCCCACTCGATTTTCAGCGCTTCGCGGCCCTTGATCGCGGCCCAGGTATTGCTGGCCACGACGGCCACGCCACCCAATGGCTGGAATTCTGACGGCAGCGGACGGCCTTCGATCTGAATGACCTTGATCACCCCCGGGACTTTCAGCGCAGCGCTGGAATCGACGGATTTAACCGTGCCGCCATAGACCGCCGGACGGGCAATCGTGGCGTAGAGCATGCCGTCGAAATGCACATCGGCACCGTAAACGGCACGGCCATTGACGATGTCGGCGCCGTCGATGGCCTTGGTGCCCTCTTTGCCGATGTAGCGAAATTCCGATGGCTGCTTGAGTCGCAGACTGTCGCGAGCCGGCACGTCCAGCGCACCCGCAGCGGCGGCCAGGGCGCCATAACCCAGTTCGCGGCCGGTGGGTTGGTGAAGCACTTTATGCAGTTGCGCATGGCACTCGCCGACCGGCACTTTCCACTGATCGGCGGCGGCCTGCTCCAGCATGGTCCGCGCGGCAGCACCGCAGCGGCGCATCGGTTCGTACCAGTGACGCATGCTGCGTGAGCCGTCGGTGTCCTGGTTGCCGAAGCGCACTTCGTCGCCCGGCGCCTGCTGCACTTTCATCATCGCCCAGTCGGCGTCCAGTTCATCGGCCACCACCATGGTCAGGCTGGTGCGCACGCCCTGGCCCATTTCCGAACGGTTGCAGACGACGGTCACCATGCCGTCAGCGGCGATGCTGACGTAAACCTTGGGATCGTCGATCCAGCCATTGGGCATGCCGTCGGCGCCGAATTTCTTCTCTTTTTCTTCGGCGAAAGCGTCTTGCCAGCCCCAGCTCGCCACCAGCACCAATGCACCAGTCGCACCGACACCTTTAAGGAAACCACGGCGACTGAGGTTGCTCAGCGCAAAATCATTCGGCAACTGGCTCATGCCTTGGCCTCCTTCAGGTGAGTGGATGCCTGGCGGATGGCGGTCTTGATACGGTTGTAGGTGCCGCAGCGGCAAATATTGCCGACCATCGCCTCTTCAATCTGTTCGTCGCTGGGGTTCGGATGAGTCTTGAGCAGCGCGGTGGCCGACATGATTTGCCCGCCCTGACAGAAACCACATTGGGCCACGGCGGTGTCGAGCCAGGCCTGTTGCACGACTTGCCCGACCGGGTCGACGTGCAAGTTATCGATGGTGGTGACGTTCTGGCCGACCACCGAACCGATCGGCGTGATGCAACTGCGCGCCGGAGCGCCGTCGATATGAATGGTGCAGGCGCCGCACAGGCCCATGCCGCAGCCAAACTTGGTGCCGTTGTAGCCGGCCACATCGCGGATTGCCCAGAGCAGCGGCATGTCCTCGGTGACGTCGAGTTGATGGTCTTGACCATTGAGTTTCAGGGTAATCATGGGCACGCCCGCATATTTATTCAGGTTATGGGGTCGAGCAATCTGCCGCCTGGGGTTGGCGGTTGGCATTACGCAGATCGACTCAGGCTAATGAGGCTCTCTTATGCGGACGGGAAGGTCTGCATCGGGCCTTTGATGGAGCAAATGCTTGCATCGTTAGGTGGCTAAGTTAACTCAGCATTAACAAAAAAGCCCTGCACATTTGAAGGTGTGCAGGGCTCTGAAATCAGTCATAGAAGCGTAGCTTCAATACTGGTTTGGCTCCATTTCCAGATCGACCTTGAATCGTTCTGAAATGTCTTGCTGAATGTGCTGCGCCAGGCTCAGCAATTGCAGGCCGGTGGCAGTGCCGTAGTTGACCAGCACCAGAGCCTGCAACTTGTGTACGCCGGCATCCCCGTCTCGAAACCCTTTCCAGCCCGCTCGCTCGATCAACCAACCCGCCGCCAGTTTCATCTGCCCGTCGGGCTGCGCGTAGGCCACCAGGTCCGGGTATTCGATTTTGAGCTGTGCGACCAACGCGGCCGGCACCAGAGGATTCTTGAAAAAGCTGCCGGCATTACCCAGCACGGCCGGGTCCGGGAGCTTTTCGTTGCGAATGCTGCAGATCGCCAGACTGACATCGGTAGCGGTCGGATGATCGATGCCTTGCTCGGTCAGGCGCTGGCGAACCGGGCCGTATTCCAGGTGCAGGTGTGCGGCGCGGTCCAGGGTGAAACGTACGCGCAGGATCAACCAGCGTCCCGGCTCCTGTTTGAACACGCTGTCGCGATAGGCGAAGTTGCACTGCGCCAAGGTGAAGTCCCGCAGCTCGCCGCTCTGGCGATCCAGCGCGGTCAGGCCGGCGAAAACATCCTTGATCTCGACACCATAAGCGCCGATGTTTTGCATCGGTGCCGCGCCCACGGTGCCGGGGATCAGGCTGAGGTTTTCAAGCCCCGCCAAACCCTGCGCCAGGGTGTGTTGCACAAACGGGTGCCAGGGCTCGCCGGCCTCGGCTTCGATGACGACTTTGTTGCCATCATCGCTCAGGATTCGAATCCCGCGCGTGGTCATGCGCAGCACCAGCGCCGGGATATCGGCCGTCAGCAGCAGGTTGCTGCCACCGCCGATGACCAACAGTGGCACGTCATGCGCTGTCGCATAGGCCAGGGCGTCGCGCACATCGGCATCGCTGTGCGCCTCGGCAAACAACCGCGCCTTGACGTCGACACCAAAGCTGTTGAACGGCTTGAGCGAAACCTGAGGTCGAACCTGCAAACTCATAACCGCCCCTTCAATTCGATCACCAGCAAATCACTGGCGCGCTCGATCAGGTCCAGCACCTGTTCGAAACCCTGGTCGCCGTCGTAATAGGGATCCGGCACTTCATCGAGTTCCGATTGATAGCGTCGCAGGAACAGGTCCAATTCGGCCTTGCCCGTTGCCGGTTGCAGGGCCTTGAGGTGGCGCAGGTTGCTGTTGTCCATGGCCAGGATCAAGTCGTAGGCGGCGAAATCAGCGCGGGTCACTTGCTGGGCGCGCTGGGCCGACAGGTCGTAACCACGCAGCTTTGCGGCCGCCTGGCTGCGTTTGTCCGGCGCCTTGCCGACATGCCAGTCGCCGGTGCCGGCGGAAGCGACTTCGATCTGATCGGCCAGCCCTGCTTCACGCAGTTTATGGCGCAGCACACCTTCGGCCGTGGGAGACCGGCAGATGTTGCCCAGGCACACGAACAAAACGCGCATCAGGCCTCCAGCAGGCGACGAACGCGCTCAAGGTCTTCGACGGTATCAACACCGGTTGGCGGTGCGATCAGCGCATCGGCGACGTGAATTCGCACGCCGTGCCACAGCGCACGCAGCTGTTCCAGGGATTCGGTGTTTTCCAGCCAGCATGGGCCCCAGCTGACGAAGTCATGCAGGAAACCGGCGCGGTAGGCATAGATGCCGATGTGGCGGCGATACGGCACGCCGTGCGGCAATTGCTCGCGTGTTTTGGCGAATGCATCCCGGGCCCACGGCAACGTGGCGCGACTGAAGGTCAACGCCAGGCCATTGAGGTCGCTGACGACCTTGACCACATTGGGATTGAACAGGGTTTCAACGTCTTCGATCGGCTCGGCCAACGTGGCCATGCGCGCTTCGGTGTGCGCCGCCAGGTTGGCCGCGACCTGATCGATCACACTCGGCGGGATCAACGGCTCGTCACCCTGAACGTTGACCACAATGGCGTCAGGCGCCAGGCCCAGTTTCGCCGCCACTTCGGCCAGACGGTCGGTGCCGGAATTATGATCTTCACGGGTCAACACCACTTCCGCACCAAAGGCGTTGCAGGCCTCGACGATGCGCGCATCATCCGTGGCGACCACGACCCGCTGGGCACTGCTTTTGCTCGCCTGCTCCCAGACGTGCTGAATCATCGGCTTGCCGGCGATCAACAGCAGCGGTTTGCCCGGCAGGCGGGTCGAGGCATAACGCGATGGAATGACAACAGTAAAGGCTGTGGTCATTTATCCAGGCGCTCTTCGGTGGTCAGGGTGCGGGCTTCAGTTTCGAGCATGACCGGAATACCGTCACGAATCGGGTAGGCCAGACCTGCGCCCTTGCTGATCAGCTCCTTTTTGTCGGCGCTGAGCTTGAGGGGGCCTTTGCAGACCGGGCAAGCGAGGATATCGAGCAATTTGGTGTCCATGAACATTCCCTGGAAAAAAACGGTTAAGGCAGAAGACGATCCGGCAACAGGCGCATCAGCTGCGTATCGAACCAGGCCACGAAAGCCGGCGATGGCGCAGCATCGACCGCCAGGTACCACCAGTCGGTCGCGGCGAAGGCACGGCACTTCACCGCGTCCTTTTCAGTCATCACCACTGGCAATGACGGTTTGAAATTCAAGGCCTGCACGCTGTATTCGGCGTGGTCGGCAAACGCATGCGGGATTGGCTGCCAGTGTAGCGTTTCGAGGGTTTTGAAGAAACGCTGGGGATTGCCGATCCCGGCCACGGCGTGCAGCGCCTGGCCTGCGGGGAAGTGGTCCAGAGGACGCCGTTCGCCGCTGTGCAGATTGATCAATTCGGTGGGTCGCAGCTGGAAGGCAAAACCATTCTCGCGATCATCGGCCGCGCCGTTGTACAGCACCGCATCGACGCTTTGCAGACGCTCGACCGGCTCGCGCAACGGCCCGGCGGGCAGGCAACGGCGATTGCCCAGGCCACGCGCGGCGTCGATCAGCACCAGCTCAAGATCGCGAGCCAGGCGGTAATGCTGCATACCGTCATCGGAGAGAATCAGGTCCAGCGGTTCGCTCGCCAGCAGAGCCTTGACGGCGCTGCTGCGGTCCGGGTCGATCATCAACGGCACACCCGTGCGCTGGACGATCAACAGCGGCTCGTCGCCGGCCATTTCGGCGGCTTGATCCGCCTCGACGCGCCACGGCAGCTGCGGCGGCTTGGCACCGTAACCCCGGCTGACCACACCGACCCGCAGGCCACTGCGCTGGCAATGTTCGATCATCCACAAAATCAGGGGGGTCTTGCCGGTGCCGCCGACCGTGATGTTTCCGACCACGATCAACGGCACCGGCGGCTGATAGATCTCGCCCTCACCCGCCAGAAAGCGTTTGCGCTTGTTCATGACCACGCGCCGATACAGCCACTCCAGTGGCTGTAACAGCTTCAGGGCCGGATGACCTTCGTACCACGCGGCGAGCAACCGATCGGACATGGCCATCAGGGCGCGGGCGCCGCCTCGACCGTGGTCATGCGCAAGTGGCTGAAACCGAGCTTGCCGGCAGCGTCCATGGCGGTGATGACGGATTGATGCTGGGTCTTGCCGTCAGCGCTGATGGACAGCGGCAGGTTGGTGTCGCCATTGGACTCTTTTTGCAACGCGTCCATCAGGGTTGCCAGATCGTTTTTCTGCAACACCTGATTGTTCACCGAGAACGCGCCTTCGGCATTGATGGCGATATCCAGTTGCTTGATCTGCTGATCTTCTGCCGGCGAACCGCTGACCGCTTCCGGCAACTCGACACGTAGCTGGGTTTCACGGGTAAAGGTGGTGGTCACAACGAAAAAAAGTAGCAGGACAAACACTACGTCGATCAGCGACACGAGATTTATGTCCACGTTCTCCCGTTGCTTGCGGCGGAATTTCACGCTTTTTTGCCCTCGGACAGGTCCACGTCACGGTCACCCTGCACGACCTCGACCAGTTTGATCGCTTCCTGCTCCATCCCCACCACCAGCTCATCGATGCGCCGTTGCAGGAACCGGTGGAAGAAGACAGACGGGATACCGACGATCAGGCCCGAAGCCGTGGTGATCAGGGCTTTGGAAATACCGCCGGCCAGCACTGCGGCATTGGTGGTCATGCCCGTGCCCATGAACGAACTGAAAATATCGATCATGCCCAGCACCGTGCCCAGCAACCCCAGCAAAGGGGCCATGGCGGCGATGGTGCCCAGCGCATTGATGTAGCGTTCGAGCTCGTGAATCACCCGCGCAGCAGCTTCTTCGATGCACTCTTTCATGATCTCGCGACCATGCTTGGAGTTGGCGAGGCCCGCCGCCAGGATCTCGCCCAACGGTGAGTTGGCGCGCAGTTCCTTGAGCTTTTCTTTATTGAGTTGCTTGTCCTTGATCCACACCCAGACCTGCCCGAGCAGATGCTCCGGGGTTACACGGCTGGCACGCAGGGTCCAGAGACGCTCGGCGACGATTGCCATGGCCGCGATGGAACTCAGAATGATCGGCAGCATCATCCAGCCGCCGGATTTGACCAATTCCCACACAGTGACAGTCCCCTCGAAAAAGTGCGCCACTCTAACATAGGGGGTGGATGCACCGAAGACCGTGATGTCGCATCCGGTCGGTCTGTAATAACTGCGGGTTATTGGGTAAGCGGCGGCGAATCACGCCAGAAACGCCGTTGCAGACGCATCGACCAGGGCGGTTTGAAGCGTCCGAGTTGCAGACGAATGGCGCCGTGGTCGGCGCTGTCATAGATCGCCATGCCACGTTTTTGATAGCGCGCCATGACCGTGGGATGCGGATGACCAAAGGAATTGCCCTGGCCACGGGAGATCAGCACTGTATGGGGTTCAAGCACGGCCAGTAGCGCCATTGACGACGAACTGCGGCTGCCGTGGTGCGGTGATTGCAGCCAATCGGTGGGCACGGCGAGTGGACTGTCGAGCAGCGCCCGTTCGGCAGCGACATCTATATCACCGGTCAACAGCAATCGCTCACCGTTGGCTTCGATCTGCAAGACGCAGGATTTCTGATTGCTGTCGCTGGCGGATGCCCATTGCCAGAGCTGGAAGTTCACGCCATCCCAGGTCCATTGCCGACCGCTTTCACAGGCTTCGGCCTGTAACTCGGCCGGCAGCGCCTGATGATCGCCGCCGAGGACCCGGGTCACCGGCAATCCGTTGGCCACCGCGCGTGCGCCGCCGGCGTGATCGGCGTCGGGGTGACTGATGAGCATCAGATCGAGCCCGTCCACGCCCAGTTTGCGTAACGACGGCAGCACCACCCGCGCCCCCTGGTCGAAATCGCCGAAACGCGGGCCGGTGTCGTACAGCAAAGTGTGATGACGCGTGCGCACGAGAATGGCCAACCCTTGGCCGACATCCAGTTGCCAGATTTCGGCCAAGCCGTCGGACACCCGTTCTTGAGGTGAAAAAACCAGCAGCAACAGCAACGGCCAACCCAGCGGTCGCATCGGCACGCCTTTGGGCAGCAAGAGAAAAATGGCCCCGAGCGTGCCAAGCGCCCAACTCCACAAAGGGATGGCGACCGGCACCCACGCGGGCAACCGGTCCGCCATCAACGCCAGCCCCTTGAACAGCCAGTCAATCAGACCACCCGCCAACCACAGGAGCCCCTCGCCCACATAAGGCACTGGCAAGAGCAGCGTGCCCAGCAAGGCCGGTGGCAACACAACCAGACTGATCCAGGGCACCGCCAGCAAGTTGACCAACGGGCCACTGATGCTGATCGGTAAGCCGAGCACCAGCAGCAACGGACACAGGCCGATCGCGATCAGCCATTGCGCACGGGT
This sequence comes from Pseudomonas sp. IT-P294, assembly GCF_949767865.1. Taxonomy (NCBI): domain Bacteria; kingdom Pseudomonadati; phylum Pseudomonadota; class Gammaproteobacteria; order Pseudomonadales; family Pseudomonadaceae; genus Pseudomonas; species Pseudomonas sp. IT-P294. The sequence goes on from NZ_CATKQW010000055.1 coordinate 268,199, forward strand.
CCAGGTCTGCCACCATTGCCAAGGGCCCAGCCGTCCACCAAAAGTGAAGACCAGCACAGCCACTGCGGCGAAAGACAACCAGAAACCCGGTTGCAGGCTGGCCAGCGGGTCCATCAGCAACACCGCGTCGAGCGCCAGCAATAACGGCCACCAGGCACCGAGGTGACGAAACCGCAGCCGCCACAACAGCATCAGGCCGATCATCACGCACGCGCGCCGCACCGGCACCTCGAAACCGGCCAGCAGCCCGTACCCGAGCGCAGCCGCGAACGCCAGCGCGCACGCCCATGGCAGCCAGGGCAAACGATTCGGCCACAAGCCATAACGGGCCAGCCCGGCGATCAGCAGATACACCAATCCCGCCAGTAACCCGATGTGTTGCCCGGAAATCACCAACAGATGCACGGTGCCGGTGTCTTGCAGAACTTGCCAATCCTCGCGACTCAACCCGGCGCCATCCCCCAGCACCAGAGCTGTCAGCGCCCCCGTTCGACCCTGGGCATCCACCGCCTGCAGGCGTTGACGAATGCTGTCACGCCAGGCCCATTGAGCATCGGCAAGCTTTTGACCGGCCTTGACCGTCCCGGTGGCACCGATGCGTTGCGCCAGCAACCAGGCGTCGTAGTCGAACGCATGCGGATTGAGCAGCCCGGCGGGACGCTTCAACTTGACCGCCAGCCGCCACTGTTCGCCGGCATTGACGGCGGGGCCGTCGTACCAGGCCAGGCGTAAATGCCTGGGCAGCCGGGTGCGTCGCGATTGACTGTCCGACAGTTCAAAACGCACCACACCGTCGGCATTCTGCGGCAAACCCGTCACCCGCCCTTCGACCCAGCGCGTCTCACCATCAAGCTTCAGCGGCAGACGATCATCCAGCGCCCACTGTGCACTCGCGCATGCCCAACTGAAGCCGAACATAAAGAACGCCAATGCGTAAGTGTGAAACGGCAGCAGCATCAGCCCGACAACAGGCAGCAACATCCAAACCCAGACCGGCGGTAATTCCGGTAAAAAACGCAACGCCAGCAAACCCGTCGCCAGCGCCATCATCCCTGTGCGCATAAGCCCGTCCTTGAGAGTCCCCTCCCTAGTCATAGCGGGCGGATCGCAGAGGCACGGTTATTAATTGTCACAAAGTCTGAATGGGCGGCTCATAGAATCCAGACATACTTGCCGCCTTAACCGACCGAGAAGCCTTATGCCCCGGCGCTTATTCAAACGTTACATGCCAGACCCGACCAGCATCAGGGAACACAAATCCTTACGCTTTCTCGGCACCCTGCTGCATGACCCGAACCTCTGGCACCTCAACCGTCACTCGGTTGCACGGGCCATGGCGGTGGGTTTGTTTGCGGCCTTTCTGCCGATTCCGTTGCAGATGCTGGTAGCCGCCATCCTCGCCATCATGGTGCGCGGCAACATGCCGATTGCCGTGAGCCTGGTCTGGCTGACCAACCCGATCACCATGCCGGCGGTGTTTTTCTGCACCTATCAGACCGGGGCGTGGTTGATGGACGTTCCCGCCAGGCATTTGCCGGACGAGTTGACCTGGGAATGGATCAGCGGTGAGCTATCGACGCTGTGGCAACCGTTCCTGCTCGGATCCGTGGTGACAGGGCTGGTGCTGGGCGCCCTCGCCTATTGCCTGACCATGCTGTATTGGCGTTGGTGGGTTGCGCGGCAATGGACGCGGCGCAAGAAAAACCGGATGTAGACATGCAAAACGGCCTCCACTTGGGAGGCCGTTTTTTTGTGCCCGCGAAAGGGGCGACTCGGTCTTGATCAGGTACGCATGCCGCGCCCACTGACCAGCAACCGCGCACAACCGATATACAGCGCAACGGTCGCCACCAGCATGAAGGTAATCGCCACGCTGATCTTGATATCCGAAACGCCGAGAATGCCGTAACGGAAGGCGTTGACCATGTGCAGCACCGGGTTGGCCAGGGACACGGTTTGCCAGAACGGCGGCAGCAGGCTGATCGAGTAAAACACCCCGCCCAGGTAAGTCAGCGGTGTCAGCACGAAAGTCGGGATGATCGAGATGTCATCGAAGTTGCGCGCAAACACGGCGTTGATGAACCCCAGCAGCGAAAAGATCGTTGCCGTGAGCACCACGACCAGAATGGTCACGCCCAGGTGATGGACCTGCAAATCGGTGAAGAACAGCGACAGCATCGTCACGATGACCCCGACCATCAAGCCACGCAGGACGCCGCCGAGGGTGTAGCCGATCAGAATGGTGTGCGGCGACACCGGCGAGACCATCAATTCCTCGATGGAGCGCTGGAACTTGCTGCCGAAGAAACTCGACACCACGTTGCCGTAGGAGTTGGTGATCACCGACATCATGATCAGCCCCGGTACGATGTACTCCATGTAGGTGAAACCACCCATGTCGCCAATCTGCCGGCCAATCAGGTTACCGAAGATGACGAAGTACAGAACCATCGTGATGGCTGGGGGCAGCAATGTCTGCGGCCAGATCCGGGTGAAGCGGCGGACCTCACGGTAAACGATGGTATTGAGGGCGACGAGGTTGGGTTGCAGCTCGGAACTCATACCGCCACCTTCGACAGATTTTTCTCCACCAGGGACACGAACAACTCCTCAAGGCGATTAGTTTTGTTACGCAGGCTCAGCACTTCAATGTTCTGCTGCGCCAATTGGGTAAACAGCGACGTGATGCCCATGGCCTTGTCCACCTGGACTTCCAGCGTGTGACCGTCGAGCAACCGCGTCGGGTAACCGATCAACTGCGGTGTCACGCCCAAGCCGTTCTTCAAATCCAGCAAGAAGGTCTCAACATGCAACTGGCCCAGCAGCTGTTTCATGCTGGTGTTCTCGACGATGGTGCCGTGGTCGATGATGCCGATGTTGCGGCACAACTGCTCAGCCTCTTCCAGGTAATGCGTGGTGAGGATGATGGTGATGCCTTTCTGGTTCAGCTCGGTGAGGAACGTCCACATCGAGCGACGCAGTTCGATGTCTACCCCCGCCGTTGGTTCGTCGAGGATCAACAGGCGCGGTTCGTGAACCAGCGCGCGAGCGATCATCAATCGACGCTTCATACCGCCGGACAGCGAACGCGACGGCGTATCGCGTTTGTCCCACAGCCCGAGCTGAGTCAGGTATTGCTCGGCGCGTTCCTTGGCGATTTTCGGCGGGATGCCGTAGTAACCGGCCTGCGTCACGACGATATCGAAGGTTTTTTCGAACTGGTTGAAGTTGAATTCCTGGGGCACCACGCCGATGCAGCGCTTGAGTGCCGCTGGTTCCTTGTCCAGGTCGTGACCGAAGATGTTCACCGTGCCGCTGGTCTTGTTCACCAGGGTCGAGAGAATGCCGATGGTCGTGGATTTGCCCGCGCCGTTGGGGCCGAGCAAGGCGAAAAAGTCACCTTCGGCGACGTCCAGATCGATACCACTCAAGGCCTGGAAACCGTTGCCGTAGGTTTTGGTTAGCTGCCGGATGGACAGAGCGGAACTCATATCTGATTACGCACCAAGAAGGGAAGAAAGGGATAAATAAGGGCGGGCGGCGACTAATACAACCACGGCGCATGAGCGCAATGGTGCGTGTCGCCGCCCCACAAGTACAGTCAAGCGTGTCGATAGTGAGTATTAAGTCAACGCGGTCATCACCGCTTTCTGATACGCCGGCCGCTGCTTCAGCCGGGCATACCAGGCTTCAAGATGAGGTTGTGGCGCGCGCTCGATCGGCATCTCGAACCAGGCATAAATGAAACTGCCGAGCGGGATATCGCCCATGCCGATGGCGTCACCCGACAGGTAAGGTTGGGTCGCCAGCGCCTGATCGGCCATCGACAGCAGGCCATCGCATTCCTTGATCGCTGCGTTGATCGCAGCCCAGTCCTGTTGATCCTTCGGCGTGCGCAACACACCCCAGAACACCGTGCGAAACGGGCCGGCGAAACTTGAGGTGGCCCAATCCATCCACTTGTCAGCCGAGGCGCGGACTTTCAAATCCGCTGGATACCAGGCCGTGCCGCTGGCGTGCCGAGCCATCAGGTAGCGCACGATGGCGTTGGATTCCCACAGCACAAAGCCGTCGTCCTCAATCACCGGCACGCGGCCGTTGGGATTCATCGCGCGATACTCGGGCGTATCGACCACACCGAAAGCACCGCCCGCATCGATAGCCTCGTAAGCCAGGCCCAGCTCTTCGGCGGCCCACAATGGCTTTCTGACATTCGACGAATTTTTCCGACCCCAGATCTTCAGCATGACCGCCTCTTTATGGATGAATGCGCAGGCAGCATACGCCGGATCAGGCGCGGCTCAAATCGCTCTGCATATCACCCAGGAGCACGGGCAGTGTGTCGCTGAACAGGTGCGGATAGCACTTTTCCAGGTGCTCGAAAAAGAATGCCTCGGGCACATCGGTGAACTGGCCGTGATCAACCAGATACTCCATCAACTGCTCGCCATCGCGATTGAACGGATGGAAAACACTGTCGTTGATCCCGTCAAACTCCAGCGGTGCCACATTGAACAGTTCACAGAGTTTCTGGTTGAAGGCCGGTGTGGCTTTGACCCAGCGTTCGTTCAGGTACAACTCCGTATAACCATGCATGGCGAACACGTCGCTCCTGAGCAACTCGAGCAAACGCGGGGTCGACAAATGATTGCGCACATCCGCCAGGCCGATACGCGCCGGGATACCACAATGGCGCGCGGCGCCTGCCAGCAGCGTGGCTTTGGGCACGCAATAGCTCTCCCCGGTCGCCAACGCATGACTGCCGCACAAGGTCTGCGGGTCGCGACTGAAGGTGTAGGGGTTGTAGCGCACAGCTTCGCGCACGGCGTAATAAAGATTGATCGCCTGCTCGAGCGGGTCGCGACTGGCACCGCGATGTTTTTCGGCGAACTCCACCACCGACGGATGGTCACTATCGATGAAGCGGCCGGGTGTCAGGTACTCGTACATGAGAACGATCTCCTGGGGGAAACCACGAGTCTAGCGAGACCATTAGCACAGACATAACGACGTTTCGGCCAAACATGGGCGTATAGCCGCGTAGGAAGCGAACGATTTCCCGAGGGTGTTGCCAACCCAACCTACAAAACTCACCCATGATTTCCCACGAATTCAATCACCTCGCTCCGACCACCCTGTTTTGCGGATGCCGTCTAAGCTCTGAAGGTTGGTTTTGCCCTGGTTCACGGAGGATTAAATATGCTGCTGTTGTGGATACTGGTTCTGGTTGTCGGGATAGCCTATTTGGCGCACCGCCGCATCGCCCCCCTGCCCGCCCTGTGTATCGTCGCGGTGTTTGTCGTCGCGATGGGTGCCTTCAGCCGCGCGCCTGGCTGGCTGCTGCTGGTTCTCTGGGTGTTGATCGCAGCCGTCGCGGCGCCGTTGTTGCTGCCCGACCTGCGTCGCAAATTCTTCAGCGCGCCGCTGTTCAACTGGTTTCAGAAAACCCTGCCGCCCATGTCACAAACCGAACGCGATGCAATAGACGCCGGCACGGTGTGGTGGGACGGCGAACTGTTCAGCGGTCGCCCGGACTGGGACAAGCTGCTGTCTTATCCAAAAGCGCAGTTGAGTGAAGAAGAACAAGCCTTTATCGACGGCCCGACCGAAGAGCTCTGCGCAATGGTCACCGACTGGCAGATCGGGCAAGACATGGACTTGCCTGCCGAGGCCTGGGCTCACATCAAGGAAAACGGTTTCTTTGCGCTGATCATCCCCAAGGAGTTTGGTGGCAAGGGTTTCTCGGCCTATGCCCACTCCCAGGTGGCGATGAAACTGGCGACCCGCAGCGGCGACCTCGCGTCCACCGTGATGGTCCCCAACTCCCTCGGCCCGGCCGAACTGCTGCTGCATTACGGCACCGAGGAACAGCGCAACCATTACCTGCCACGGCTGGCCCGCGGCGACGACATTCCCTGCTTCGCATTGACGGGGCCACTGGCGGGTTCAGACGCCGGAGCCATGCCCGACACCGGGGTGATCTGCAAAGGTGAATGGGAAGGCAAGGAAACCCTCGGCCTGCGCCTCAACTGGGAAAAGCGTTACATCACCCTGGGCCCGGTGGCGACCCTGCTCGGTCTGGCCTTCAAGGCCTATGACCCGGACCATTTACTCGGTGACAAGGAAGACCTGGGCATCAGCTTGGCGTTGATCCCCACGGATACGGCCGGTGTTGAAATCGGCCGCCGCCACCTGCCGTTAGGCGCAGCGTTCATGAACGGCCCGAACTCCGGCAAGGATGTCTTCGTGCCGCTGGACTTCCTTATCGGCGGCCAGGAAATGCTCGGCAAGGGCTGGATGATGCTGATGAACTGCCTGTCGGTCGGGCGTTCGATTTCCCTGCCGGCGGTCGGCACCGGCGCCGCCAAATTCACCAGCCTGGTGACCGGCCAATATGCGCAGGTTCGCGAACAATTCAACGTGCCACTGTCCGCATTCGAGGGCATTCAGGAAGCCATGGCGCGTATCGGCGGCAACGCCTGGATGATGGACGCGGCGCGGATGCTGACCGCCAACGCAGTAGACCTCGGCGAGAAACCGTCGGTGCTGTCGGCGATTCTCAAGTACCACCTCACCGAACGCGGTCGCGAATGCATCAGCCACGCCATGGATGTTCACGGTGGCAAGGCGATCATCATGGGCCCGAACAACTACCTCGGCCGCAGCTGGAATGGCGCGCCGATTTTCATCACTGTGGAAGGCGCCAACATTCTTTCGCGCAACCTGATGATCTTCGGTCAGGGCGCCATTCGCTGCCATCCGTTCGTGCTCAAGGAAATGGCCCTCGCCGGTCGTGAAGACAAGGACCAGGCCCTCACCGAATTCGATGGCCTGCTGCTCAAACACATCGGTTTCGCCGTGAGCAACGCCGCCAGCACACTGGTACTGAACCTCGGCTTCGGGCACTTCGAACACGCGCCAGGCAACAAGCTCAGCCAGGGTTACTTCCGCGCCCTCAATCGTCAGGCCGCCGCATTCGCCATGCTCGCGGACCTGAGCATGATGCTGCTGGGTGGTGAGCTGAAACGTCGCGAACGCCTGTCGGCACGGCTTGGCGATGTGCTCAGCAACATGTACCTCGCCTCCGCCGCGCTCAAGCGTTACCACGACCTCGACTCGCCGGAACATATGGCGCCACTGTTTACCTGGGCCATGGAAGAAAGTCTTGGCCAGTCGGAACGAGCGCTGGATGAGTTGCTGAGCAACTTCCCGAACAAAGTGCTGGGCTGCCTGTTGCGGGTGATCGTGTTCCCGCTGGGTCGTCGTCACAAAGGCCCATCGGACAAACTCGCTGCCGAAGTGGCCGCGGTGATTGGCCGGGCCAAAGGCGATCCGACACTCGAAGAGTTGCTGGCCGGTTGCTACCGTCCGCAATCGGCCGATGACGCGGTCGGAGCACTGCAACAAGCGTGCAACTTGTTGAACGCGGTGCAGCCGTTGCAGAAAAAGCTGCACATGGCACTCAAGAGCGGCCAGGTCAAACCGGCTGCCGGGGAACACGCCATCGACGCGGCGCTGGAAGCCGGGGTCTTGCAGGCGGGTGAGGCGCTGTCCCTGCATGATGCCGAGGCGGCGCGGCGCAAGGTGATCGACGTCGATGATTTCGCCAAGGAAGAACTGGCGCTGGCTGACGGAAAGGTCCGCTGATCAAGTCGACTATCATGTAAAAATGGACGCGGGGGCTTTATACTCCCGCGCCCGTTTTGCTCTTGAGGACTTATCTCGTGTCCAACGTCGTTGCCGATCATCTCGTCTTGCTTGACCACTTGCGTAGCATCCTGGTCGCCGTGGGTGAGGCCGAACAGGTTCCCGAAGAAAGCCATGCCTTGTTCCTGGAGCGCTTCGACGAACTGCGTGCATTACTGCCGGTCGACCCGATCGAAAGCCAATACCTGGGCCAGGACATTCTCTGCCAGGTGATCACCCGTTACCCGCAAATCGCCCATCTGGTCCCTCGTGACCTGCTGTGGTACTTCGCAGGAGACTGCCTGCATTACATGCCCGATGACGAAATCGACTTGTACCAGGCGCTGGAAGAACGTCGTTTCGAAGCCGAGCAGAACGACGAACCGTTCGACTGGAACCAGGAAAAACAGCTGCTGGCGATGTCGAACGACGAACCGAAGCACTGATTCCCGGCTGGAAGCGCAAAAGGCCCGCATGGTTATTCATGCGGGCCTTTTTTTTTGTGGCATAGCGCAGTGATGCAGTGCCTGGACGGCCGCCATCGCGAGCAAGCTCGCTCCTACATTGGCTCTGCGGCGGTCACAAATCTAATGTGGGAGCGAGCTTGCTCGCGATGGGGCCGGTCAAAGCAACCCGTCACTCTCAGGCAATTCATACTCCGCCGCGACCTTTCCCGGTTTCCCCCGCTTGCCCAGCGTCGGCTCCTTCTCCAGGCATTCCACCAGATAATCGATAAACACCCGCAACTTCGGCGGTAGATAACGCGTTGGCGAATGCAGCAACCAGGCGCCGCCATGGTAAGACGCCAGAAAGGTCCAGTCCGGCAAGACCTGCACAATCAAGCCCTGTTCCAGCGCATAGCGCGCGGTGAAGTATGGCAGGCTGCCAATCCCGATGTGCTGCAACACCGCGCCTAATCGCACGCCCGTGTGATTCGCCGCATAGCGTCCGCGCACACCGACAGTGACGGCCTTGGTGCCCTTCTTGAACTTCCAGCGCGCATCGCTTGGGGTTTCACCCAGGTAGATGCAGCTATGGTTGAGCAAGTCGTGGGGATGGGTGGGCGTGCCATGTTCGGCCAAATATTGCGGTGTCGCGCAAAGTAGATGGTCGATGGTCAGCAACTGCCGCCCGACCAGGCCGGCGGGTGGTCGATCGGTAATGCGAATGGCCAGATCGACGTTGTCATCGATCAGATCCACCTGTCGATCCTCCAGCAACAACTCCACGTCCACTTTGGGATAACGCCGCAGAAACTCTGGCATGTGCGGATGAATCACAAATCGACCGACAGCCTTGGGCACGCTGACCCGCACCAGCCCTTCCGCTTCATGGGTGAACTGCCCGCTGATTTCCATCACCGACCTGGCTGCGCTGACCATCTCCTGGCAACGCTTGAACACTTCTTCGCCGCCATCGCTCAACCGCAGTTTGCGCGTGGTTCGTTGCAGCAGACGTGTGGCCAACGCCTTTTCCAGTCGCGAGATGCTGCGACTGACCGCCGAGGGTGACGACCCCAACTGACGCGCGGCTTCGGAAAAACTGCCGGTCTCGACAACCTTGACGAAAATCGCCATTTCACCCAGCAGCGGCAGTGGAAGATTTATGCTCACAGCGCAACAGTCCTTTGATGTTTGAACGGATTATCACGCAATTCCACGCTTCATATAATAAAAAAAGAAACTCTAATGAGGACATGGAATATGACGCTTCGCCTCTTTTTCCATAGTGATGACCTCAAGGCCAATGTGGAAGTCCTGGACTGCACCCCCCAGGAGAACGAATTCGCGGTGGTGCTGCGCGCCACGTTGTTTCACCCCCAAGGTGGCGGTCAGCCGTGCGACACCGGGTGGATTGGCGAAAGCCAGGTTCTGCGCGTGGTGCAGGACCCGGACCGCATCATTCATTTTGTCGACCGCCCGGTAAAACCGGGCATGACCCAGATCCGGATTGACGAGCAACGTCGCCAATTCAATTCGCGCATGCATTCGGCCGGGCATCTGATCGGCCATTTTGTCCAGGCCCAGGGCTGGATGCCGATCAAGGCTCATCACTGGCCGGGCGAAGGACGCGTGCAGTTCAATCCGGCCGAGTCGGCAAAAGAGGTTGATGCCGGAATGATTCAACAGGGCATCGCGCAATGGGTGGCCGATGACATGCCACGCCTGACGTCTTTGCGCGAAGGCTCCCGGGAAATTGGATTCGGTGAACTGCCCGCCTACGGCTGCGGCGGCACCCATGTACGTAGCCTGAAGGATTTGGGCACGGTCACGATCGCTTCCCTTTCACTGAAGAAGGGAACGCTGTCAGTCCACTACAGCGTGGATTGAGCTTTTGGGCGATGCCGTCCCCGTCATCGCCTGACGCCGGGGGAGCCTGCGTTCGTGGGCTCTGTTGACTATCTGATAGATGGACCTAAGACATGATGCTTGACGTCGAGCGTCTCGATGAGACGTGCATAAAAAAACTGGCCAACGAAGAAGTCCTCGCGATCCGCGTCAAAGGCTTATTGCCCCAGCCGCTGGCGAAGCAGATTGGCGACAAGATCCTTGCGCCAGGCTTCGAAGGCTATATCAACGCGCCCAGCATTGGCCGTATCGGCATGGCGTTCTATGAAGCGGAAAACCAGCCGCTGCTGATCGAAGATTACTTCGAGCGTGCCTCGCGCAACATCGCCGAGTTGCGCAACCGTTGCGCGCCTTACTCGTCCCCGGTCGACACCCTGCGCTGCATGCTTGATGAGACCTGGCCTGCGGGTGCGCACCTGGAAAATCTCTACGGTCGCAAAATGTATGTCGGGCTGTCCCGAGTGGTGAAACCCGGGGTTTGCTTCCTTGCTCATCACGACATTTTCGCCAAGGACGCCCCGGACAGTTATCAGGCCAGGAGCCTGGAAGCGCAGTTCGCCTGCAACGTCTACCTGAGCATGCCGACCGAGGGCGGTGCATTGCAGATGTGGGACCACGACATTTCTGCGGACCAGTTCGACGAAATGCGCGGCGACAGTTACGGCATCGACCCCAACCTGCTGGGCGCTCCGACCCTGGAGATTCGTCCCGAGCCGGGTGATTTCATCATGTTCAATTCGCGCCGCATGCACTCAGTGACGCCGGGGCTGGAAGATCCGCGCTTGAGCCTTTCGTTCTTTGTCGGCTATCGCGGCAATGCGTCACCCCTTACTTTTTGGAGTTGAGATGCTTTCGAATTACCTGGGCGAGTTTCTGGCGCTGGCGACAATTCACTTCCTGGCAGTCGTCGCACCCGGGCCGGACTTCGCCGTCACCATCCGTCAGAGTGTGCGCTTCGGTCGGCTGGTCGGAATCTGCACGGCGCTGGGCATTGGCGCGGGCATTTCCGTGCACGTGCTTTACACCCTGCTCGGGGTCGGCGCGCTGATGCACTCGACGCCCTGGCTGCTGACTGTGGCCAAAGTCGTCGGTGGCGCTTACATTTTGTACCTCGGTGTCAGCCTGTTGCGCAGCAAACCCAAGTCGGCGCTTGAGGGTGACAAGGTTGCCGACGAACCGGTCATCGAGCAAACGCTACTGAAGGCGTTCACCACTGGATTTCTCACCAACGCGACCAATCCAAAGGCGACGCTGTTTTTCCTGGCGATTTTCACCACCATCATCAGTGCCACGACGCCACTAAAGATCCAGGCGCTCTACGGCGTGTGGATGTGTTTGGTCAACGCGTTGTGGTTTGTGATCGTCGCATTGTTCTTTTCCAGTGCCCGGGTGCGCTTGCTGTTCATGCGCATGGGGCACTGGTTTGAACGGACCATGGGGGTGATTCTGATTTTGTTCGCCGGGCGCCTGATGCTGTCGATGTAAGACCTGCGCTCACGAAAAAGGCCCGCTCAGTCCGACTGGCGGGCCTTTTTCGCTTGTGCGTCGCTTTTGCATTTTTGTGCGACAGATCCCGCTTGAAGGCTCCCCTATCGCGCATTCAGGGTGTTAGTTTGGAAAACTTTCTGTCTTATCGATCAGAAATCTCTCACAAACTGCCTGCAAAGGAATGCCCTCAACAATGAATTTCTCATTCAAGCACCTGGCTGCGTCAACCCTGATAGTGGCCAGCCTGTCGTCGTTCACACTGACCGCACACGCCAACATCACCCCGCAACAGAGCGCGGCCATCCTCAAAACATTCAGTGACGCATCAGTCACGGATTTCAGGCAGTTCCTGGGTGGGCTGGCCAAAAGCGACCTGGCCAACACCAGTGACCTCAATCCTGCCATCAGTGCGTTCCTCGACAACAAGACCCTTTCGGCTGAACAGCAGAACGAAATCCATCGCCTGTTGGGCCTGTATACGCGGGTGAAATATGGCAAAGCCGCCACCGAGACCCTGCGCGAATTGGTGGCCATCCCGACCTTCCAAGTGAATGGCGTTGCCCAGCACGACAATCCGCAATTCATCAAGATCGCCGACAAGATCAAGGGCCTGGCCCAAGCGTTCAACCTGAACTTTCGCAACATCGACAACCGCGTCTATGAAATTTCCCTCGAAGGCAGTGGCGACGAAGTCGTGGGCATTCACGCCCATGCCGACGTAGTACCCGTGACGCCGGAGAACTGGGTCTTGAAAGACGGCACCAAACTCGATCCATTCAAGGTCACGCTGATCGGCGACCGCATGTACGGCCGCGGCACCGAGGATGACAAAAACGGCATTGTGGTGGCGCTGTACGCCATGAAAGTGATCAAGGAAGAGAAGCTGCCGCTGGCCAGGAATTTCAAGCTGCTGGTCGACACCACCGAAGAAACCACCGGCGACGCCATTCCCTATTACTTCGAACATAACCCAACGCCCAACTACAACCTGGCGCTGGACGGCGGCTATCCGGTGGTAATTGCCGAGAAAGGCTACGGCACCGTCATGGCGAACTTCACCAAACGCAAGGCGGATGGCAACGGAGCTGAAATCATATTGATGACGGGCGGCATGGCCACCAACCAGATTCCATCGACATCGGTGGCCACCCTTTTGAGCGAGAAGCCTGCCGAACTGGCTGCCCGCTTGAACAAGGCTGGCGCTGCGTATGCCAAGCACAATGGCGGTAACTTCGAGGTCAGCGCAAAAGTCGTCGGCAAAGACGTCAAGCTGACGGTCACCGGCGTTTCAGCCCACTCCTCCGAGCCCGAGTCAGGCGTTAACCCGGTGGCCAGGATGCTGGGCTTCATCAACAGCCTTGACGGCAAAGTCGCGCTCAAGCACAACCACATCACCGACGCTGCCCGCTATGCCGCCGACAACTGGGGACTGGATTACCTGGGTGCAAATCTGGGCGTCGGCTTCTCCGATGCGTTCATGGGGCCTCTGACCGCTTCCCTGACCTACGTCGCCATGGATGAAAAAGTCTTCAAGCTCGCGGTCAATCTACGGGTGCCGAAGGGTAAGTCCCCGGAAACGCTCAAGACCGAAATCGCCGACAAGCTGGGTGCGTGGAGCAACAAGACCCACATTACTCCGACGATCGACTACTCGATTGCCGAGCCGATGTACCGCAACCCTGAAGGCGAATGGGTCAAGGCCTTGCTGGCCGTGTCCAGCGAAAACCTGGGCATGGAACACAAGTTCGGTACTTCCGCCGGCGCCACTTCGGTTCATGAGCTGCCCAATGGCGTGCAATTTGGTTTGGCCAGACCCGAGAATAAATACACGGGTCACACCGACAATGAGTTCAAGACCGTCGACCAGTTCCTGCTTGACCTGCAGATCGTGACCGAAATGATGGGGCGTATCGGGCAGTTGCCGACGCTCTGATGGCCTTGTTGGGCCCGCCGCTCTGGCAGGCCCAATGATTTGATCGACCTGATTGCGACAGACAGTCGATCAGCAAAAGGCAAAAAACGCACAAACAAAAACGCCGCTCATTGCTGAGCGGCGTTTTCGTTAAATATGGAGCGGGAAACGAGACTCGAACTCGCGACCCCGACCTTGGCAAGGTCGTGCTCTACCAACTGAGCTATTCCCGCAAATGGCGTCCCCTAGGGGACTCGAACCCCTGTTACCGCCGTGAAAGGGCGGTGTCCTAGGCCACTAGACGAAGGGGACACGCTAACTGAAACACATGGTGTGTATTTCAGTGCCCAAATCCGCATCCGAAGATGTCGGCTCTGGCTTCACTCAGCCCTGCCCGAAAGCAACGCTGCTTAAAATTGGAGCGGGAAACGAGACTCGAACTCGCGACCCCGACCTTGGCAAGGTCGTGCTCTACCAACTGAGCTATTCCCGCATTGGCGTCCCCTAGGGGACTCGAACCCCTGTTACCGCCGTGAAAGGGCGGTGTCCTAGGCCACTAGACGAAGGGGACACACGTACAACATTCACTCCCTACCGCGTTTCGCTGTGTGCTTTACGCTGTAAGTGGCGCGCATTCTATGGATGGATTGAGGGGTCGTCAACCCCCTGATATAAATTTATTTAAATCAATGACTTCGCCCTGCTTTGCGAGGCGATTCGGGCTTTTCCGTCTGACGGCCTTGGGTGGCTATATTCCGATACCCGGCAAGACGTTATAGTCGACGGCAACGAAGTGATGGCAATGTGCTTCATATTTGCCACCACTTATATAAGCGCAATCGCGGCCGATACAGATAGAGCCACAACCGATTCAACTCGTCGAGCGGCCCTATGCGTCCAAATGCCAAGCTACTACACTCGATCGCGAACCCTATAAAGAGGTCTTACCGGTGACACCACTCATGATCACCCTGCTAGTCGTAGCCGGGATCGCACTATTGATCGCCATTGGCTACATGAACCATGTGGTGGAAAACAACAAGCTGGAAAAGGCCCGTACCAAGGTTGAACTCAACGACCGCCTGCGTCGTTGTGGTGAAATTACCGAAACCTTCCCTGGCCAGCTGATGACACCGGCGCTCAAGCTGCTGCTGACTCGCCTGGAACTGAACGTCTGCCAGCGCCTGCTCAACCTGGAAAAAACCAGTAGCAACCTCAAAGCCCGCGTCAGCGAACTGCAAGCCCTTGTCGCCCAAGGCGACTCAATCCCGGTCAACAACCCCCCGGCCCCCATCCAGACCGAAGCCAAAGCCAAAGACGTGCGCTTCCTGCTCGAAGCCCTGCATGGCCAAATCACCCGCGCCGCCCAGGACGGCTTCCTGCCGACCAACGAAGCCAAGCGCTGGATCCGCGAAGTGCGCCACATTCTGGTGCTGCTGCACATCGAGTTCTTCAACAACCTTGGCCAGCAATGCCTGCAACAAAACCAGCCAGGCCAGGCCCGTCTTGCTTTCGAACGCGGCGTGCAATACCTGCGCAAACAACAGGAACCCCAGGCCTACGCCGAACAACTCGAATACCTGGAAAAACTCCTGGCCCGCGCCAACGCCATGGTGATGGACAACATCGCAGCGGTTGAAAGCGAAACAAACCAATTGAACGAAGGCCTCAAAGAAGTCGAGGCGGATGCAGACTGGAAGAAGAAAGTGATCTACGACTGATCAAAAGAATTAAAGAAGCCACCGCAAGGTGGCTTTTTTTGGGGTTGGATTTGAATGGGAAATACATCCGAAGAGAAAGGGTCGGCTGGCAAGCCGCCATCGCCGGCAGGCCAGCTCCCACTGTGGACCGGGTACACCTGCAAGAGATTGGGCGACTGTCAGGCCGCCATCGCCGGCAGGCCAGCTCCCACAGGGTTCGGTGTACACCTGCAAGAGATTGGTCGGCTGGCAAGCTGCCTTCGCTGGCAAGCCAGCTCCCACAGGGGAATGGGGTGCATCTAAGAGAGACTGGTCGGCTGTCAGGCCGCCATCGCTGGCAGGCCAGCTCCCACAGGGGAATGGGGTGCATCTGAGAGAAACTGGTCGGCTGTCAGGCCGCCATCGCCGGCAAGGCCAGCTCCCACAGTAAATCGAGGCGTACCGCCCGCTCCTCACCACTCAACAGGCCGAGCGTTAGCTCGCCTGCAGCTTTTGATCTGGCTTTTGACCTACCCGCCCCTTCGGAAGGCTGAGTGGAGGCGTTCATCTGGGGGGCAGGCGCGTAGCGCCGTGCGGCGAAGCCGCACACATCGAGAGGAGGTCGTCGCGAAGCAGACCGGAGGCGATGCCCCCAGATGAATGCCGGAGCGAAGGAACACCGAGCCCCAGCGAGGGGCCGGACGCCGGGGCAAAGCGTTTTGGTTCCTTTTGGGCGTTTGCAAAAGGGACTCGCCGTCAGGGCGAAACCCTAAGCCGCCGCTACCGCAGCAACGGATATGTACCCAGTCAACCCAAAACATGGTCGGCCCAAAGGCCGCCACTACACCGCGCAAACGGTCAGAGCCGAAAGTGCCCGACCATCCCCTTCAACTCAATCCCCAACTGCGCCAGCTCAATACTCGACGCCGCATTCCCCTGCATCGCCAACGAAGACTGATCGGCACTCGCCCGAATACTCGTCACACTGCGATTAATCTCCTCAGCCACCGAACTCTGCTCCTCGGCTGCCGCAGCAATCTGCTGGTTCATCTGCTGAATCAACGACACCGCCGCCGCAATACTCCCCAACGCACTCTCAGTCTGCAACGCGTCACTCACAGCCAGCTTCACCAACTCACCACTGTTCTGAATCTGCTGCACCGACGACTGCGCCGCCGAACGCAAGGCACTCACCAGACGCTCGATTTCCTCGGTCGATTGCTGAGTCCGCTTGGCCAGTGCCCGAACCTCATCAGCCACCACCGCAAACCCCCTGCCCTGCTCACCGGCCCGTGCCGCCTCGATAGCCGCATTGAGCGCCAACAGATTGGTTTGCTCGGCAACACTTTTGATCACACTGAGCACCGTACCGATGTTCTGAATTTCCGCACTCAAGCTTTCGATACTTGAACTGGCCGACGTCGCCGAATCCGCCAACTGCTCGATCCGCGCCATGCTCTGACGCACCACCTGCTGGCCGCTTTCAACCTTGCCATCCGCCGTCTGCGCCGCTTGCGCAGCTTCCTCGGCATTACGCGCAACGTCGTGAACCGTCGCCGTCATCTGATTCATCGCCGTGGCAACCTGCTCGGTTTCCTCCTTCTGGCTACTGACCTCAAGGTTGGTCTGCTCGGTCACCGCCGACAGCGATTGTGCCGAGCTCGCCAACTGCTCGATGCCGGCCTGCAAGCCACTGACAATCGTGCTCAGGCCCGCCCCCATCTGTTGCATCGCCTGCATCAACTGGCCGATCTCGTCACGACGAGTCACTTCAACCGTTGCACTCAAGTCGCCGGCGGCGATCTGCTGAGCGACGCGGATCACACTGCGCAGCGGCGCCACGATCAAACGGGTAATTACCCATGCCGCAATCAACCCCACCAGCAACGCCAGTGCCGAAGACCCGATGATCAGCATTGAATTCTTTTTCAGTTCGGTCTGCATCGACTGGTCTTCAGCGACATAGGCCTGATCCACCCGCTCCATCACCTGCGCGGCGCGCTGGTGCAACTGTTCGTAGACAGTTTTTTCCTGGGCCAACAGACCGGTGTACTCAGCCAGTTTTTCGGTGAAACCGCCGATATGGCCGGACACTTCATTGAGGACTGTCAGATAGCCCTCATCCTTGACCGTGCTTTTCAGCTGCTCGGCCTGAGCCAGCGCCTGATCGGCCTGCTCGATCTTGCCCTGGCCGGCGCTGTCATCACCCTTGCGGCTCTGGTCCAGGCGCACGCGCGCTTCATTCATGGCCTGTAGCATCAACCGTGACACCTGGCTGACCTGACTGGCCTGCTCGATAAACTGCCCGCCGTCCTTGCCCTCGGACTGTTTCAAGGTATAGGCACCGTCATCGGCCAGCCCGGACTGCAGCACATCTAGGTTATTGGCCACGCTGGACACCGACCAACTGGCCATTTCCAGCGCCAGGTCCTTGGCCTGGCTCAGCGAGACGAACTCATCAAACGCCTTGCGATAAGCACCCAGAGACTGCTCGACGTCGTTCATCACCGGCACATTGGCGGCCGTTTGAGCCTTGAGCTGATTCGCCAGGGCGATCAGGGCGTCGACGCCTTGGCGCAGCGCATCAGCAGTTTTCGGGTTGCCGTGCAAGGCGTACTCCTGCTCCAGCAGTCGCACCTTGAGCAAGCCGCTGTTGAGCGACGACATCTGCTTGAGCCCATCGAAACGTTGACTGATGGTTTGCAGGGACCATACGCCGATGGCTGCCACCAGTGCTGTCAGCAAGAGCACCAATACAAACCCGACACCCATTTTTTTCGCCATACCGAGGTTGGCAAAACGTCCTTGCACGGCCGAAATCATTGCGCTTAGTCCCCTGACATAGTCTGTTGTCGCAGATTCGCAATGGGCATACGCCAACACAAGTCTCTGGCGTCGGAATAATGGCAAAAAGCTACGCCCACGTCGTTTTCAGAACGTTTAAGGTCGATTAAGAGCTGTGGCCTGAAAAAATGCCCGGGCACGAGGATCACAGGCATACGCCACGTTGATACGTTGCCAGTCGCCAGCTTCGCCGCCAGGGTTGAATGCGCTGGGAGAAGACAGCAACACACCAAAACGCCGGGCTAGCGTAAGCACCTGAGCATAGTCGGACATCCGTGATCGCGCCCAGATGAACAAGCCTGCGTCGGGCTTGCCGAAGACCTCCCATTCGGCGTCCTCGAGCACTTGCAGGGCGGCCTGCCTGTCAGTGGTCAAACGCAGGCGCTGGCGTTGAACCAGTTTGCGATAGGCGCCGCTGGCCAATAGACAGGCCAGCACCGATTCGCCGAACCTTGAGGCCCCCATGCTGCTGATCATCTTGACCTCGGCCAGCTTCGAAATAACTCCGGCACCGGCTACGACAAAGCCGAGCCGCAATGAACTGCTGAGGGTTTTGGAATAGCTGCCGACGTAAATCACGTGGTCATCGATACCCAGCGCGGCGAGGCGAGTGCCGGGGCCACTGTGCAAGTCCGCGTAGACGTCATCTTCGATCACCAGCACGCCATGGGTTTTGGTCAGTTGCGCAATCTGCTGCGCCACCACGGGTGTCAGGCTGCTGGCCGTAGGGTTTTGGCAGAAGCTGTTGATGAACAGCGCACGGGGCCTGTACGTCGCCAACAGCGTTTGAAGCACCTGTACATCTGGCCCGAACGGGGTTCGCGGCACCTCGATCATCTGCACACCGTGCAGCCTGAGCAGATCGAACAACAGCGAATAACCCGGACGTTCCACCACCACGCAATCGCCGGGATTGAGCAAGGTCCGCACGATCAGGTCGAGGCCATGACTGGCTCCTGCGGTGGTCAGGATGCGGTTCTCGTCGACTTCAATGCTGAGCAGTTCGAGGCGTTTGCGAATCTGCTGGCGCAAGGCCGGCAACCCCAGGGAGGTGCTGTAGCTGAACAATCCGGCCATGTCGGTACGGCTGACCTGACGAATCGCATAGCTAAGGTCGTCCGATTCCCGCCAGCTTTCGGGCAACCCGCCGCAACCCAGTTTGAGTTCGCCCGCAACGCCGCCGTGCTGAAAGTCTGCGCCCTCGAACCACCGGCAATCCTGTTGTTCCTGAGTGACTGGCGCTGGAATGGCAACAATGAAACCGGCGCGATGACGCGATGCCAGAACCCCTTCAGCCACCAGGCGCTCGCAAGCTTCGACGACGCAAGACTGACTGAGCAGATTGACCCTCGCGATGTGCCGTGCCGAAGGCAGACGCGCTCCGGGCAGCAGCTCGTTATGACGCACCCAGCCGGCCAACGCGTCGACGATTTGCTGTACGACCGGCACCAATGCCTGTCGATCAATTCTCAATTCCATGAGCAAGCAAACTCCTGTCCATTTGCGGGAAACAGTTAATCACAGGTGTGCCGGATCGGCAGTGCGACAACGCCGCCAAAACCCTCGGTTCTAACCATTTGAAACACTTTGCCAGGCCTTTTCCCGCGACCATGAAAAAGCCCGCACGGATGCGGGCTTTTTCCTACTCGGCAAATCCAGGTATTTAAAACGCCGTGACGCCACCATCCACCGCCAGCGAGTGACCGGTGGTGAATGCCGCGCCGTCGCTGCACAGGTAGAGCACGGCGCTGGCGATTTCCTCAACCTTGCCAATGCGCCCGACCGGGTGCATCGCATTGGCAAACTCGCTCTTCTTCGGGTCCGCTTCGTAGGCTCGGCGGAACATGTCGGTATCGATCACCGCCGGGCAGACCGCATTCACGCGAATCTTTTTCTTGGCGTATTCGATGGCCGCCGACTTGGTCAGGCCGATCACCGCATGTTTCGATGCCGCATAAATGCTCATCTTCGGCGCAGCCCCGAGACCGGCTACCGAAGCGGTGTTGACGATCGCACCGCCGCCTTGGGCCAGCAGCAAGGGCAACTGGTACTTCATGCACAACCAGACGCCTTTGACGTTGACGCCCATGATCGCGTCGAACTCGTCGAGGGTGCCGTCGGCCAATTTACCTTTCTCGATCTCGATGCCCGCGTTGTTGAAGGCATAGTCCAGGCGGCCGTAAGTCTTCACCACTTCGTCCATCAGATGTTTTACTTCGCTTTCCACCGTGACATTGCAGCGCACGAAGGTCGCTTCGCCGCCCGCCGTACGAACCAACGCTACGGTGCCTTCGCCTCCGGCCGTGTCGAGGTCGGCCACCACCACTTTCAACCCTTCAGCGGCGAATGCCTGGGCGGTCGCGCGGCCAATACCATTGGCAGCGCCTGTCACTACAGCGACCTGGCCGGAAAACGTCATGCTCATTGTTATGTCCTCTGGAAGAAGAATGCGGGGCATCGCGTGTTCCCAGTCTAGGCACAGCGCTTTCGGCACGGCAGCACTATCAGAGGCCCGGTTGGGTGCCCATGAGTTGCAGTGATAGAAGTGCCGCAACAACTATCACTGCACTGGATTGATGTGCATTCGCCGCGTCAGCCCAACTTGCGGCTTCGATCATGAAGGTCTATCAACAAGGCTTCATTCATCTTGAGTGCCTGTCATGACTACCCAGACCAATCGCCAATTCCTGCTCGCCAAACGACCGGTGGGCGCGGCGACCCGCGAGACCTTTACCTATCAGCAAGTACCGGTCGGCGAACCGGCCGCGGGTCAGATCCTGGTCAAAAACGAATACCTGTCCCTGGACCCGGCCATGCGTGGCTGGATGAACGAAGGCAAATCCTACATTCCACCGGTCGGTATCGGTGAAGTCATGCGCGCATTGGGCGTAGGCAAAGTCGTTGCCTCGAACAATCCCGGCTTTGCGGTCGGGGACTACGTCAACGGCGCCTTGGGTGTGCAGGATTATTTCCTCGGCGAGCCACGGGGCTTCTACAAGGTTGATCCTAAACTGGCACCACTGCCGCGTTACCTGTCCGCCCTGGGCATGACCGGCATGACCGCGTATTTCGCCCTGCTCGATGTCGGCGCCCCCAAAGAAGGTGACACCGTGGTGCTGTCCGGCGCGGCCGGTGCAGTGGGCAGCATTGCCGGGCAGATTGCCAAGATCAAAGGCTGTCGCGTAATCGGCATCGCGGGCGGCGCGGACAAGTGCAAGTTCCTGATCGACGAACTGGGATTCGACGGCGCCATCGACTACAAAAACGAAGACGTCCACGCCGGACTCAAGCGTGAATGCCCGAAAGGCGTCGACGTGTACTTCGATAACGTTGGCGGCGATATTCTCGACGCCGTACTGAGCCGCATCAACTTGAAGGCACGGGTAGTGATTTGCGGTGCCATCAGCCAGTACAACAACAAGGAAGCGATCAAGGGCCCGGCCAACTACCTGGCGCTATTGGTCAATCGCGCGCGGATGGAAGGTTTTGTGGTGATGGACTATGCCGCCCAGTTTGCCGCCGCCGGACAGGAAATGGCCGGCTGGATGGCCAAGGGGCAGCTCAAGAGCAAGGAAGATATCGTTGAAGGCCTGGAGACATTCCCGGAGACGCTGATGAAATTGTTCAGCGGTGAGAATTTCGGGAAGTTGGTGTTGAAGGTTTAACCCGCTATCTCCCAACAGCAACAATCCCCTGTGGGAGCGAGCTTGCTCGCGATGGCGGTGTATCAGCCAATATTGATATCGGCTGACATTCCCTCATCGCGAGCAAGCTCGCTCCCACAGGTTTTAGCGGTGTTTAGGCGATTTCAGCCACAACGTCTGCCAACGCCTTGGCCGGATCGGCCGCCTGGCTGATCGGACGGCCGATAACCAGATAATCGGAACCGGCATCCAGCGCCTGACGCGGCGTCAGAATACGGCGCTGATCGTCCTGCGCACTGCCCGCCGGGCGAATCCCCGGGGTCACCAGTTGCAGCGACGGGTGAGCCGATTTCAAGGCCAGGGCTTCCAGGGCCGAGCACACCAGACCGTCCATTCCGGCTTTTTCTGCCAGTGCCGCCAGGCGCAGCACTTGCTCCTGCGGTTCGATATCCAGACCGATACCCGCCAGGTCCTCACGCTCCATGCTGGTCAGCACGGTCACGCCGATCAACAGCGGCTTGGGGCCGGTGCGCTGGTCGAGCACTTCACGGCAGGCCGCCATCATGCGCAGACCGCCGGAGCAGTGCACATTGACCATCCACACGCCCATTTCCGCAGCCGCCTTCACGGCCATGGCGGTGGTGTTCGGAATGTCGTGGAACTTGAGGTCCAGAAACACTTCGAAGCCCTTGTCACGCAAGGTGCCGACGATTTCCGAGGCGCAGCTGGTGAACAGTTCCTTGCCGACTTTTACCCGGCACAGTTTCGGGTCCAACTGGTCGGCCAGCTTCAGTGCGGCGTCACGGGTGGGGAAATCCAGGGCGACGATGATAGGAGTCTGGCAGGCGGACATGTGCGGGCTCTCAGGCAGGACGAAATCGGCGCGCATTGTAGCGGAACCAGCGCCGCTGCGGGACCCGATGATCGGTAAATCGTCCCGAAGACTCAGGCAAGACTAGCTGCTGCGCCGATTGTGTCGAGCCTGATACACACCCGACACGCCCACAATACCCTTCATCATTACCTTCGGCAGCCGCAACACGTCCTTACAGCACTTCCCGCCTCCGGGCCGGACGCCTATGCTGAAGCCACAACCTCGCAGCCTATCTTTGTGGTTGGCAGCCTACCTGGCAGATGAACGCACGCATGCACAGCACCCCAGCACCTTTGAACGACGATCAAAAAGCGCCCGGCGACGACAAGCGCTGGAGCATTCGCGCCCTGATCGTCGACGATGACGTCCCGATCCGCGAGTTGATGATCGACTATCTCGCACGGTTCAACATTCACGCCAGCGGCGTCACCGATGGGGCAGCGATGCGCCTGGCACTGCAAGCCGAGCATTTCGACGTGGTGGTGCTCGACCTGATGCTGCCTGGCGAAGACGGATTATCGTTGTGCCGCTGGCTGCGTGCCGAATCGGACATTCCGATCCTGATGCTGACCGCGCGCTGCGAACCCACCGACCGGATCATCGGCCTGGAGCTGGGTGCCGACGACTACATGGCCAAGCCGTTCGAACCACGCGAACTGGTCGCGCGGATTCAGACCATTCTGCGTCGGGTGCGCGATGATCGCACTGAACAGCGTGCGAACATTCGCTTCGACAACTGGCGCCTGAACAGCGTGCTGCGCCAACTGATCGCGGCCGATGGCCTTGTCGTGCCGCTGTCCAACGCCGAATTCCGCCTGCTATGGGTGTTCATCGAACGCCCGCGCCGGGTGCTCAGCCGCGAGCAACTGCTCGATGCCGCACGCGGTCGCTCGATCGAAGCCTTTGATCGCAGCATCGACTTGCTGGTCTCGCGCTTGCGCCAGAAGCTGGGCGATGACCCCAAAGCCCCACAGTTGATCAAAACAGTTCGCGGCGAAGGTTACCTGTTCGATGCAAGAGACATCGGCTGATGCGGGCGCGCTTCGATACGCTGTTCGGCCGTCTGTTTGGCGTGCTGCTGCTGGCGATCATCCTGGCGCACCTGTTGGCGTTTGCCTGGTTTCACCATTACGGCCCGCCGCCCCCCCCACCGCCGCCCGAGTTTTCCGAAGGCGTCGAGGGGCCGCGTCCACCGATGGCCCCGCGCTTCGAAAACCGGCCACCGCGACCGTGGTTCGGCGGCCCCTTGGTGCCGCTGACCTTCCAGTGTGTCTCGTTGATCATTGCCGCTTGGTACGGCGCCAAGTTGCTCAGCCGGCCTATCCAGCGTTTAAGCGATGCCGCCGAACGCCTGAGTGAAAACCTCGACAGCACACCGCTGGAGGAGTCCGGGCCACGGGAAGCCCGGCAAGCGGCCTACACCTTCAACTTGATGCAAAAACGCATTATCGAACAAGTGCAGCAGCGCTCGCGGATGCTCGGTGCGGTGTCCCATGACCTGCGCACGCCGCTGTCTCGCCTCAAGCTGCGGCTGGAGCAAATCGACGACGACAAGTTGCAGGGCCAGATGCGTCAGGACCTCGATGACATGATCGGCATGCTCGATGCCACTCTCACTTATCTGCACGAGCAGCGCACGAGTGAGGCTCGGCAGTGGATGGATGTTCAAGCGCTGGTGGAATCCTTGAGCGAGAACGCCCAGGACCAGGGTGCCGACGTCCAGGCCAGCGGCCACTGCGCACCGTTGCAAGTGCAGCCAATGGCCTTGCGCTCGTGCATCAATAATCTGTTGGACAACGCCTTGCGCTATGCCGGGCAGGCGCTGATCACACTTGAAGACAATCGCGACCTTCTGGTGATCCGGGTCATCGATCACGGCCCGGGAATTGCGGCGGATAAACGTGAAGCGGTGTTCGAACCGTTCTTTCGCCTTGAGGGATCGCGTAACCGCAACTCTGGTGGCGTCGGCCTGGGCATGACCATCGCACGCGAAGCAGCGGAACGGCTGAGTGGGCAATTGAGCCTGGAAGAAACCCCCGGCGGTGGCCTGACCGCCGTCATCCACCTGCCTCGCACCTGAACCAAACATACATCCCCTGTGGGGGCGGGGTTTAACCTGAGATTTGCGTGTTGCGAACGGTACAAATCCCACATACCCACGACAACTTGCCCCTTGAGGCTGCATAAGCCGGTGTGCCCACCGGTTTTCCATTCCAGGGAGTGAGTCCAATGATCGGTAGCGTCAGCAACTACACCGCCTATACCAGCACCAGCAGCACCACAACCAATAGCGCCCGCAGCCAGCAATTCCAGAAAGACCTGTTTGCCAAGCTCGACAGCAACAGCGACGGGGCGGTGGATCAGGACGAATTGAAAAGCGCCCTGTCGCAAAAAGCCGATGATGGCCTGTTGGTCAGCCTGAGCAAAAACTTTTCCGACCTCGACAGTGACAGCAGCGGCAACCTGAGCAGCGAAGAAATGGCCGCAATGGCTCCGCCGCCGCCACCGCAGCATGACCAGCCACCGAGCACCGAACTGGCCGACGCATTGATCAGCGCCCTGGATGCCAACGGTGACGGCACCCTCAGCAGCGATGAACTGAGCAACGGCCTGAGCAACGCCGGTAGCAGTGCCGACAGCAAAGAGATCTTCTCGGCCCTGGACAAGAACAAAGATGGCACCGTCAGCAAGGATGAACTGGCCGCCAGCCTGACGCCGCCTCCACCGGCCCAACAGGTGTCCAGCGACGCACTGTTCAGCCAGCTCGATGCCGACAGCGATGGCAGCGTGACCGCCACTGAACTGAGCAGCGCGTTGCAGGCGAGCAACAGCACGTCATCGACCAGCACCGACACCAGCGCTGCATTACTCAAAGCGCTGGACAGTGACAGCAGCGGTGGCGTCAGTAGCGATGAGCTCAAAGCGGCGCTGCAAGCAGGCCGCGAAAAAACCAGCGACAGTTCCACCGATCAGTTCAACGTCAATGAAGCGCTGAACAAGATGATCGCCAACCTGAGCAAGCAGTATTCGCTCGATAATGTGGCGAGTGTGGGCAAGTACCTGAACGTGTCGACCTGAGCCAAAAGCATCGCGGGCAAGCCAGCTCCCACAGGTCTGCGGATGAAACCGCGCAATACTGTGGGAGCTGGCTTGCCCGCGATGAAGCCCTAAGCCTCAACAAAAAACCTCAAGGCCGGCGATCTTCTACCCGCGCCTGACTCTTGCTCCAGTCAGTCAATAGGCTGTACGCCACCGCCAGCAGCGTCGGCCCGATGAACAACCCGATAAACCCGAACGCAATCAATCCGCCGAACACGCCCAACAGCACGATCACCAGCGGCAAATTTCCGCCCCGGCTGATCAGGTATGGCTTCAGCACGTTGTCGACGCCGCTGATGATGAATGTCCCCCAAATCCCGAGGAACACCGCCATTCCGTATTCGCCCTTCCAGGCCAGCCACGCGGTGGCCGGAATCCAGACCAGAGGTGGCCCCATCGGAATCAGGCTCAGCAAGAACGTCACGATGCCTAGCACCAGCGCACCGGGTACACCGGCAATCAGGAACCCGATCAACGCGAGCACCGCCTGCGCCGCTGCTGTCCCTATCACCCCATTCACCACCCGCTGCACCGTCCCCGCCACCAACTCGATGTAATAACCGGCGCGATCTCCGATCAGCCGTTCCAGCAAGCCATGAACAAATACCGCCAACCTCGGCCCGTCCCGGTAGAAAAAGAACACGAAGACAATGCTCAGCGTCAGCTCGAGAATCCCGCCACCTATCTGCGCACTGCGCGCCAGCAACCAGTTGCCGACCTGACCCAGATAAGGTTTAACGGCCACCATCGCCGCCGCGCCCTGCTGGTCAATACTGTTCCAGATCACCACCAGCCGTGCGCCAACCAGGGGAACGCTGCCCAGCCACACGGGGGCTTCAGGCAGACCATCGACCTGTACATCCTTGATGAATGCCGTGGCATCGCGCACATGGTCTGCCAGGTTGAAGCCCAGCCATACCAGCGGCACTGCCACCAGCAACATCCAGCCGAGGGTCAGCAGCGCCGCCGCCAAGGACTCGCGACCGTTGAGCCAGCGGGTCAGCAAACGCATCAACGGCCAACTGGCAAACGCCAGCACCGCGCCCCAGAACAGCGCCGACCAGAACGGCGCCATCACCCAGAAGCTCGCGCCAAACAGCACCAGGAGCAGAATCTGCACCAACAGCCGATCGTTATTGGGCATGTAGAGTCTCGAGAAAAGTCAGTCAAACAAAAGTAGGCGAACGCCAGGTGCGCGTTCGCCTGTGAAGCTTATCGCAACAGTTCGATGTGCAGGCCAGAGCCTTCGGCGCTACCGGTTTCCATCCGTGCCGCACGCACGCCCTGCCCGATCAGCGCCTGGCGCCAGGCTTCGGCCTTGGCCCCTGAAACACTGATGCGCAACGTGGTGTCCAGATTTAACCCACGGGAAATCAAACGCAACCAGGTCTCATCCGGATCGGCGCTCAGCTTGGGAAAATCGAGCTCACCCGTGCTTTTGAGCTGTCGCAGCAAAGTCGCCGAGGTCGGCTGCAAATCACCCAGCGGGGCTGCGGCGTCGAATTGTTCGACATGCAGATACGCTTTGCGATTGCCGCGCGTGATGCCGTAAAGCGCGACGAGCGTATTGTCCTTTGGCGCGGCCAGTCGCAGCAGCAAGTAGGCCTGCTGGTCGTCGGCCCCATAGAGTTTGGCGTTGGTGAACACTTCATTGGCCCACAGGCTGCTTTCGCCGCAATCGCGCGCCTGGCACCAGAACAGCAGCTCGGCGCCCTGTTTTTGCAAGGCTTCGCGGGCGGCAGTAAAGGCTTCCGTGGAGGTGTGTTCCGCCGGCAGCTCGTAGGTCACCGACGTGGTTTGCCCCCGGGCGCTGACCTGGCCGTCGAAACGCAACTGACCGCTGATCTTGCGGATCGAGCCCAGCGGATAGATCCGCTCGAGTTCCACCGCCGGGCGATAGTCGACGATCTGCGCATCGGCCAGACGCGGCACGATCGGCAAGTCCTGACTGCCCGGGACATCGGCGGCAAACAACAAGGGACTGAAACAACACAGCGCCAGCACACTGAATGAACGCATGAATAGACTCATCGGATCAGCATGGCCTGGGCACCCTTGATGATACTGGCGTCATCCGTACGCTCCGGCACCAGCAAACCACGCTGCACCGCCGGACGCGCCTCCAGGGTCGCCATCCAGCGTTGCAAGGCCGTCAGGCCGTCCACCGAGACACCGGACCATTCATGGCCGCGGACCCACGGGAAGGTTGCGATGTCGGCAATGCTGTACTCGCCGGCCAGAAACTCGACGGTTTGCAGACGCGTGTCGAGCACTTCATAGAGGCGACGGGTTTCATGTTGATAACGATCTATGGCGCCCTGGAGCTTTTCCGGAAAATAGCGGAAAAACACATTGGCCTGGCCCTGCATCGGACCGACTCCGCCCATCTGGAACATCAGCCACTGCAACACCACCGAGCGCCCCTTTGGGTCCTGGGGCATCAGCTTACCGCTGAGTTCTGCGAGGTAAATCAGGATGGCGCCGGATTCGAACACGGCGAAATCGCCGTTGGCGCGGTCGACAATCGCCGGAATCCGGCCATTGGGATTGATCTTGAGGAAGTCCTCGGACTTCTGTTCCTTTTTGTCGAAACTCAAGGCATGCACCGTGTAGGGCAGGCCGAGTTCCTCGAGCACGATAGAGACCTTGTGGCCATTCGGGGTCGCAGCGGTGTAGAGATCTATCATGGTTGTCTCCCATTTCAACCCGCCCAGCCTCGACAGTTGCCCGGCGCAAGTCAAGGAACGGCGAAGAACCGATTGAAACAGTCTGCGACAAGGTCGGCGCCGGGTTCATCATTGAGGTGCAAATGATGGCCGCCAGGCAGCTGTTCACGGCTAAAGGGTAGACGCTCCAGCAACTCGGGATGTTTGGCGAGCATGCCATCGGCTGCAACCACCAACAGTGCAGGACAACTGACCCGCTGGACGAAGGCCATGGCTTGTTCGGTCGTCAGACGCAGCGGCGATGGCAGCGTGAGGCGATTGTCGGTGCGCCAGGTGTAACCGCCCGGCACGGGCATCAGTCCACGCTGGGCCAACAGTTCGGCCGCTTCGCGACTGACCGCCACCAGGCCTTTCATGCGTGCCTCGATGGCACGGTCCAGCGTGGTGTAGACCGGTTTGCGCTTCTCCTGGAGATCGAGTTGCGCCTGCAGGGCCATGCCCATGCGTTCGGCGGCATTTTCGGCTTTGTCTGTAGGAGGAATGACTCCGTCGATCAACGCCAGGTGCGTAACGCGCTCCGGCATTGACCCGGCGATGATCAACGAAGCGATCGCGCCCATGGAATGCCCCATCAGGGCAAATCGCTTCAGTCCAAGCTGTTCGGCGACTTGCAGCACGTCATGGGCGTAGTCCCACATCGCGTAACCGGCGCCGGGCGGTCGATGCCCGGAATGACCGTGGCCGGCCATGTCCAGCGCGATGATGCGCAGGCCTTTGAGCTTCGGTGCCAACCGGGCGAAGCTGTTGGCGTTGTCCAGCCAGCCGTGCAAGGCAATCACCGGCAAACCGTCTTCGGGGCCGAACAGGTGCGCCGCCAGTTCGATGTGCGGCAGGCTCAGGCGAACTTCTTCGACGACATGGTTCATGCGCAATCCTGCTGACGACGACCTTCCCAGCGGCTGAACAGGTTTTTCAGCAGCGTGGCGGTGTCCTGTGGACGTTCGAGGGGAAACATGTGGCCACCGGGCATCGTCAAGGACTCACCCAACGGCATGCGGCCGACAGAGCTTGCGTGATGGCGCATCACCACGCGGCTCTTGTGCCCGCGAACCACCGCCAGCGGCACTTTCAACTGCCGGGCCCGGCCGGGACTGGTGTGCGGCACGCCGCGGTAGATGCTGATTTCGGTGGCCGGATCGAAGCGCAGACGCAACTTGTCGCCCACCTTTTGCAAACCGTGTTGCAGATAAGCGTCGAAGCACTCGGGATCAAAGCCGCGGAACAGGGTTTTGCCGGCGAAATAAAGTCGTGCCGCTTCCAGATCAGCGAACTCTTCCCGCCGCCCCAGCGTACGGCCAGCGGGCGTCAGGCGATCGATAAAACCGAAGCGCTTGGCGGCGCGAATCACCCATTGATCGGCGCGGGTCAGCACCGGCGAATCGAGCATCACCACACCGCGGTACAACTCTGGGCAACGCAGCGCGGCGTGCAGGTGCAGCACGCCACCAAAGGAATGGCCGACGCCCCACACCGGCTCCGGTTGTTGCTTGAGGTGATGGATCAGTTCGTCCACCAGGTTGTGCCAGTTATCGTCCGCCGGGAAACGCGGGTCGTGGGCGTGCTGTTCCAGATGCGTCACCTGGTACTCGGGCGCCAGCGCCGCGAACAACTTGCCGTAGGTCCCCGAAGGAAAGCCATTGGCGTGGGCGAAAAAGATCTGTTGCGACATACCGGTCGATCCATCAACGAAAACAAAGGCTGATTGTCCGTAAGACGGAGAGCTGCGGCAATGACTGTAAGTGACATGAATGATGACAGTCCGGTCAACAGGATTGGCGATGCAGCTCCCGGTCCCCGTCGGACGCAACCTGCGACGGCGGCTACAGGGAATCATTGTTCAACGCGCGGGCGGATTCTCACCCAACGGCACCACCGCCATGGTCAGCCGGGACACACAACTGGCCTTGCCTTCATCGCTGGTCAGGCGAATATCCCAGACATGCGTCGTGCGCCCAATGTGAATCGCCTTGGCCACCGCGGTCACCCGCCCACTGCGCAGGCCGCGCAAATGGTTGGCGTTGATTTCCAGGCCCACGCAATAAAACTTGCTCGCATCGATGCACAGGTAGCTGGCCATAGAACCCACCGATTCGGCCAGCACCACCGACGCCCCACCGTGCAGCAACCCGTAAGGCTGGTGGGTGCGATGGTCGATGACCATGCTGGCGGTCAGGGACTCTTCGTCGAAGGCTTCGAAGCGAATATCCAGCACTTCGCCGATGGTGTTTTTCTGGATTGCGTTCAACTGCTCGATGTTGGGAGTAGTACGCCACAGACTCATCGTTGCTTTCCTTTATTGGATTTTGTTCGTGGCTCAATCCTGCCACAGCACCGCCTCGCTACGCTCGCTCCATTCTTCGAAGCGCGCGCCGTAAGCTGCCTCGATCACGTTGCGCTTGATCTTCAGCGTCGGCGTCAGAAAGCCGTTTTCCACCGCCCAACTGTCCTTGACCACCACCAACCGGCGCAGGCGTTCGTGCTTGTCGAGCATAGCGTTGACCTCCTCCAGCAGTTTTTCCAGGCTTGAATGCAGCCCCGCACGCGCCGTTCCATTGGCGTCCTGCTGGCCGACCGCCGACAGCACGCACAACCCCAGCGGCGCACTCAAGCCATCGCCAACCACGCACACCTGTTCAATCCGCGAATGCACCGCCAGACGGTTTTCGATCGGCGCCGGAGCAACGTATTTGCCTTTGCTGGTTTTGAAGATTTCCTTCAGCCGCCCGGTCAGGCGCAGGTTGCCCTCGGCGTCTTGCTCGCCCTTGTCGCCGGTGCGCAGGAAGCCATCCTCGGTGATGGTTTCAGCGGTTTTCTCAGGTTCCTTGAAATAGCCAAGCATGGTCGCGCCACTGCGCACCATGACTTCGCCTGATTCGGCAATCCGCACTTCGACCTCCGGGCAGGGTTTGCCGATCCAGCCGGGTTTGTTCTCGCCAGGGCGGCAGATATGGGAATACCCGCAGCTCTCGGTCATGCCGTAGACCTCCAGCACATCCAGCCCCAGTTTGCGGTACCACAGCAACAAGGTCTGCGGCACGGGCGCGGCACCGGACAGGGCGATGCGCAATTCATCCAGCCCCAACCCGGCCAGTACTTTGTGCCCTACCCGCTTGCCGATGAAGGGCAGGCCGAGCAGAAAGTCGAGGCGTTTCGCCGGGATCTTGCTGTACACGCCCATCTGGAACTTGGTCCAGATGCGCGGCACACCGAACAACGCGGTCGGACGCGCGCGCTGCAAATCAGTGAGGAAGGTGTCGAGGCTCTCGGCAAAGAAAACAGTTTGGCCGGTGTAGATCGATGCCAGTTCGACGAACATGCGCTCCGCGACGTGGCATAGCGGCAGGTAGGACAACAAACGGTCTGATTCATTAAGGCCAAACAACTGGGTGCCATGCGTGGTGGCGAACCCCAGGTTGCCGAAACTGTGCATCACCCCCTTGGGCAACCCGGTGGTGCCTGAGGTGTAGATGATGGTTGCCAACTGATCGGCCGCCGGTTTGGGATCGTCCTGGATCGGCGAGCTTTTTTGCAGATCGTCCCAGCTGAAATCGAAGCGCCCGGGCGGGTGCAACGGCAGGCTGATCGTCGGCAGATCAGGGCTGACACCGCGAGACATACTCGGCCAGTCATCGAGCTTGCCGATGAACGCCAGCGCCGCTTCGGAGTGGTCGAGCACTTGCGCCACGGACTCGGCAGTGAGGTTCGGATACAGCGGCACCGAAACGTGGCCGGCCATCCAGATTGCCAGGTCGGCGATGATCCAGTGGGCGCAGTTTTTCGAGATCAGGGCAATGTGGCTGCCTTGGGGCAGTTCGCGGGCTCGCAGCCAGTGCGCAGCGCAGCGGGCCTGATGGCCGACGTCGGCCCAGGTCAGGGTCTCGACGTGTCCGCCGCCCGTGGGTTGGACCAGAAAACGCTGGCGGGGATGACGGGCTTCACGCTCGTAAAAGACGTCCAGCGGCAAACGAACAGCAGCAGGCATGCGACTCGCTCCTTTTTTGTTCTGGAGCAAGCGTAGTCAACCAAGCAAGTGCTTGGTTAACTATTTCACTAGAAATTCAGCAACATCGCCGACCCTGTGGGAGCGTGCTTGCCCGCAAAGGCATCGACCCGGTCTTTCTAGAAGACCGTGGTGCCTGCATCGCGAGCAAGCCCGCGCCCACAGGGATACGGCTTTTGAAGTGACTAGGGGTGCTTGATGCCGTTGAGCTTCATTGATCCAATCACCAGTTCATTGCTTTCAAGCTCGGCCAGTCCGGCAGTACTGACCTTTTCCGGCGGATATCCAGCGCCATGTTGCAGATAGCTGAGCAAGTTACCCACCAGCGGATTGTGGCTGACCAACAGGACGTTACTCACTGACACCAACTGCTCGGCCACCTTGTCCGGGTCGATTTCCGGGGTGAGCCACTCGACAGTGCGGATCTCTGGCTCGAAACCCAGCGCTTCTCGCACCAGTTGAGCGGTTTCCTGCGCTCTGCGATACGGGCTGGCATAGATCGCGGTCAGCGGCTCGCCCATTAACTCGGCAGCGCTGCGCAGCACTTCTTGACGACCATTGTCCGTCAATGCCCGCTCCGAATCGTGGTTCTTGGAACCGTGTGGCTCGGCTTCACCATGACGCAATACCCAGAGTTTCATAGCTTGGGCTCCTCATCTCGGGCCGGATGTGGCGCAGGCGCCACGACGTGCGGCGCTTCACCTTCCGGGGTACGCGGCGTCGGCCAGTCGGCGAACGGCCAGGGTTTCTGGTCGCTGTGAAAGCTGCCGAAACGACCGATCTGCGCCAGGAACTGGCTCAGGCTGTCGCCGAAGTTCATCAGGCTGGCGCTCGGGGCGCCATAAATCAAACGATAGATCAATTGGACCAGCACCACGGCCCCGAGGATGAACTGGGCCACTTGCCAGACCAGCACAAAGACGATCATCCATAAAACCCGCAGCAGAATGGACTCGTATTTGGCCTCTGTTTTCGGATCGTTCATGTGCAACTCCCTGCTTTTTCTGGAAAGCGTAATCAGTTGAAACCGCTGGTGGAAATGAAGTCGACATCAGTTTTCGGTTCGCCACGCATCAATAGCCCAATCACCTGATCAAGCGTGCGCCCTTCGAACAGGATCGCGTGCAATCCGGCGACCAGCGGCATGTAGACGCCGACTTCCTGAGCCTTGGCCTTGAGCACTTTCAGCGTATTCACCCCTTCAGCCACTTCGCCAAGGCGAGTCACCGCCTCCTCAAGGCTCAAGCCCTGACCGAGGGCAAATCCGACCTGATAGTTACGGCTTTTGGGGGATGAGCAGGTCACGATCAAGTCACCGACACCGGCGAGCCCCAGGAACGTCATCGGGTTGGCGCCCTGATTGACCGCAAAACGGGTCATTTCCGCCAGTGCGCGGGTGATCAGCATGCTCTTGGTGTTCTCTCCCATGCCCAGCGCCACCGCCATGCCGGCGATGATCGCGTAGACATTTTTCAACGCCCCGCCCAACTCCACGCCAAAACGGTCCGCACTGGCATAGACACGAAAGGTGCGGCCGTGCAGCGCTTCCTGGACCCGCTGACACAGTTCTTCGTCTTCGCTGGCCACCACCGTGGCGGTCAGCGCGTGCTCGGCGATTTCACGGGCAAGGTTCGGCCCGGACAACACGCCGATGCGCGCTTGCGGTGCGATCTCTTCGAGAATCTCGCTCATCAGTTTGAAGGTGTGGGCTTCGATGCCTTTGGTCAGGCTCACCAGCAATTTGCCGCTCAAAAGCTCGGCATGCGGGGCCAGCACCGAGCGCAGCGCGCTGGACGGCAGCGCGACAAAGCACAGGTCGCAGGCTTGCAGGGTTGCCTGCAAGTCGGTTACCGGCTCCACGGCCGGCAGAATCTTGATGCCTTTGAGGTAACGCGGGTTCTCGCGATTGACCCGAATGGACTCGGCCTGTTCAGGGTCACGCATCCACTGCCGGACCTGATGCCCGTTCTCGGCCAGTAGATTGGCCACGGCGGTACCAAAACTTCCGCCTCCCAGGACCGCAATTGGGCGCTGTTCAGTCATATGTAATCCGTTAATCCATACCAGTGGCAATGTCGGCATTATACGGAGCAGCCCAGTGGCGGCCAGTCCCCGCATCAATTACCGGTATTTGTAGGAAGAAGACCAACAAACACGAGGAAAATGCCTTCATCGTGACTGGAAAAGTAGTAGAGCTCGGTTAACATGCGGGCCAACTAATCGCTATCAGGGATGTTTCGTGTCGTTTGGCACTCCTTCACCTCGCTCGCCGCTGGTCCTGGCACTGATTTTCAGCTCGCCAGCGCTGCCCGACGACTTGTTCCTCGACAAGACCAGAGCACCCGGGAGTCGCGCTACGACCTTGAATTGCAGGACACTCTCAGCCTGTCCGACAGCCTGCGACGGGTCAGCGGCATGAACTATCGTTACGACCGGGCAGAATCCGAGACCTACTTTAACGGCACGCTCGACGACACCACCTGGCGGACATTCGGCCAACTCGAGTGCCGTGCCACCGAACACTGGTTGCGGCAGGGCGGAGCAATGTTCGAAGACACGCAATTGACTGGCAGCTCGATGACCCCACGGGTCGCCGTCAACTATCTGATCAACCCGCGCCACGGCTTGCGCGCCGTGTATTCGCAAGCCGTCCGCTCGCCGGACATGCTCGAGAACAACTACGACGAACGCCGGGTGCTTTACTTCAGCGCGGAGCTGACGTTTTAAATGCCGCATCGCCTGCCACGCAAGTCGCCAGGCCTTGGCCGTCTGCTGGCAGGGTTGTGCCTGCTTCTGGCCGGCCTGCTTGGCTGCCTGCCAACCCAGGCTGCCGACATTCTGCTGACCGGCACCGAAGACAGCCCCGGCGTGCAATCCTTCGTCCACGCACTGAGCGAACTTCGCCCCGCCGACACCGTGCGTTTCCAGACCTTGGCGAGTCTTCCGGTCCCCGGCAAACTGCCCGCTGGCACCCGGCTGATCCTGCTCGATCTGCCGAGTCTCGACTGGCGCCTGCAAGACGCACTGGGCCCGGCGACGCTGGTCCTGCGCATCAGCCGCTTGCAGGCTCACCAACGCTTTGGCACTCACCTGCCGCCGCACTTGAGCCTGCTCTGGAGTGATCCGCCACTGGATCGGCAATTGCGCCTGATCCAGCTCATCCTGCCTCAGGCCCACCGGGTCGGCGTGCTGTACGACAGTCACAGTGAATTTCTTTTGCAAGAACTGCATCAGGCCGCCCAGCCTTTGGGACTTGAACTGGTCAGCGAGCGCTGGGATAACACCAGCGACAGCCGCCCCTTGCAGACCTTGCTGAAAAACAGCGACGTGCTGCTGGGGCTCGACGACCCCGATGTGTACAACCCAAAAACTGCAAAAAACCTGCTGCTGAGCAGCTATACGCGCCAACTGGCGCTGATCGGACCCAACGCCGCCTTCGTCAAGGCCGGCAGCCTGGCCAGCACCTATAGCGATCAAAATGACTGGCTGGCGGTGCTTAACGAACTACTCGACCGTCCACCCCGCAGTTGGCCAAGCGTGCTCTACCCGCAACACTTCAAAGTCTTAAGCAACCCGCAGGTGGCTCGTTCATTAGGTATTGAGCCGATGAATGATGCGTCTGTCGCCACCCTGTTGGCTGAAGGAGAAAGCCGTCCATGACCTTCCGTCGCCGTTGGGACATCAACACCCGCACCCAGATGATCAGCCTCGGCCCTGCCCTGTTGCTGACGCTGCTGCTGATCAGCTTCTTCACCTTCGTGCGCCTTCAGGACCTGCGTCAGGAACTCAATCACACCGGACAACTGATCGCCAATCAGCTGGCACCGGCCACGGAATACGGGGTGATTTCAGGCAACAACGACGTCCTCGAAAGCTTGCTCAAGGCGACGCTGGCCACGCCAAACGTGCGCTTTCTAGAGGTTCAGGACAGCGCCAACCGGATTCTGGTGTATG
The DNA here is from genome assembly GCF_949767865.1 of Pseudomonas sp. IT-P294. Lineage (NCBI taxonomy): Bacteria > Pseudomonadati > Pseudomonadota > Gammaproteobacteria > Pseudomonadales > Pseudomonadaceae > Pseudomonas > Pseudomonas sp. IT-P294. Next base: position 304,453 of record NZ_CATKQW010000055.1, read on the forward strand.
TCGAGCAACCGTCGGAAACCCACTCGCGTTCGCACCAGGTCGAAGTGTTCCAGGCACCGGTACGGTTGCAACGGATTGCCCTGAACAATGATTTCTTCCAGGGCAGCAAAGTGGCCAACACAGCATCGCCCGAGGACTATCTGGGCCGGGTGATTGTCGGCTTGTCCAACGATGCCTTCAGCCAGCGCCAGCAGGAAATCCTGTTCAAGGCCGGGATCCTTGCCTTGTTCGCCCTGCTGTTTACCTTTCTGTTAGCCCGACGCCTGGCCGGCAGCTTGTCACAGCCGATTCGCGACATCGGCCACGCCGTGAAAGCGATCCAGCAAGGCGACTACAAGACGCCGCTCCCGATCGTCGACGACACCGAACTGGGCGCGCTGTCACAACACATCAATAACCTTGCCCACGGCCTCGAACAAGCCAGCCGCGAACAGCACCAGGCCATGGCACAGCTGATCCAGACGCGTGAAGAAGCGGAAAAAGCCAACAACGCCAAGTCCGACTTCCTCGCGATGATGAGCCACGAACTGCGCACCCCGATGAACGGCGTGCTTGGCATGCTGCAACTGCTGGAAACCACCGACATGACCGAGGAGCAGGTGGAATATGCGGCGCTGGCTTCGGAGTCCACCGAACACTTGCTCAAAGTGATCAATGACATTCTCGACTTCTCGCGCATCGAGCGCTCGGAACTTGAGCTTGAACACATTCCGTTCAACCTCGCGGACCTGATCGCCAGCTGCGCCCAGTCGTTCTCGCACAGCGCGGCGCAACGCGGGCTCGACCTGGCGTTGACGATCCCCGAGGACATGCGTGCGTTGCAGGTCCAGGGCGATCCCACACGAATCAGGCAGATTCTGGTCAACCTGATGGGCAATGCGCTGAAATTCACCGAGCACGGCCGCGTCAGCATCGAGCCGCAGTGGCAATCGCTGGACCATGAATTGCTGTGGTTTACCTGCACCGTGCGCGACAGCGGGATTGGCATCTCGTCCGAAAGACTGGAATTGATGTTCGACGCGTTCCAGCAAGCCGACAGTTCTATTTCAAGGCGTTACGGCGGCACCGGGCTGGGACTGCCGATTGCCCGTACCCTGGCCGAACGCATGGGCGGCACCTTGCGTGCGCAGAGCGAAGAAAGCGTAGGGTCGGTGTTCACCCTGGAAATTCCGCTGGCTCTTTATAAGCAGTCGTTGCCGGAACGGTTGCCGCGGCCCCTGACCGGAGACGGACATGGCGAGGGGCGCAATGTGCTGCTGGTGGAAGACAACCCGGTCAACCAGACCGTCATTGAAGCAATGTTGCGCAGCCTGGGCTTTACTGTCAGCGTCGCCACCGATGGCGCGCAAGCGGTGCGCAGTGCCGAAAGCCTGATTTTCGAAGCGATTCTGATGGACTGCCGGCTGCCGATCATTGATGGCTATGAGGCCACTCGCCAGATCCGCCAATTGCCGGGCTGCGCGGACATGCCGATCATCGCCCTGACCGCCAATGCCTTGCAGGGCGACCGGGAAGCATGTTTATCGGCAGGAATGAACGATTACCTGGCCAAGCCGTTCAAACGCACGGATCTGCAGCAAATTCTGCAGCGCTGGGTGCAGTAGTGCAGGCCTTTCGACCATCTGCGACTGGCGTGAAAGGCGAAAGTGCGGCAGTCTTAGGCACCCGAACAAGCCCGAAAAGGGGCTTGAATAATAATTTCAGTGCACAAGTGTACATTCATGTCCTTGGTGCTGTGACTTTCACCACAACGCAATAGTCTATGAGTAGGCTGCTGACTCGAGGCATGAACGCCTCGATCGGCCGGGAAGATTTGCCCCACCCTGCCGCATGGGACTATTGAGGAGCTCGCATGACCCAACAAAACGCCTTTACTCGGGAAGACCTGCTGCGCTGCAGTCGCGGTGAGCTGTTCGGCCCAGGTAACGCACAACTGCCCGCCCCGAACATGCTGATGGTGGATCGCATCACCCATATCAGTGCCGAGGGTGGCAAGTACGGCAAAGGTGAATTGGTCGCCGAGCTGGATATCACTCCGGACCTGTGGTTTTTCGCCTGCCACTTCGAAGGTGATCCGGTGATGCCAGGCTGCCTGGGCCTCGACGCCATGTGGCAACTGGTCGGCTTCTTCCTCGGCTGGCAGGGTCTGCCGGGCCGTGGTCGTGCGCTGGGTTCGGGCGAAGTGAAATTCTTCGGCCAGGTCCTGCCAACCGCCAAGAAAGTCACCTATAACATTCAGATCAAGCGCGTGCTCAAGGGCAAGCTGAACCTGGCCATCGCCGATGGTTCGGTCAGTGTCGACGGCCGCGAGATCTACACCGCCGAAGGCCTTCGGGTCGGCGTTTTCACCTCCACTGACAACTTCTAAGGGTTATCCGCATGCGCCGCGTCGTTATCACTGGTCTGGGCATCGTTTCGTGCCTGGGCAATGACAAAGAGACCGTCTCCGCTAACCTGCGTGCAAGCCGCCCTGGCATCCGGTTCAACCCGGAATATGCTGAAATGGGTCTGCGTAGCCAGGTTTCCGGCTCCATCGACCTTCCACTCGAAGAGCTGATCGATCGCAAGATTTATCGCTTCGTCGGCCACGCGGCGGCTTACGCCTATCTGGCCATGAAAGACGCCATCGCCGACTCCGGTCTGACCGAAGAGCAGGTTTCCAACCCGCGTACCGGCCTGATCGCCGGTTCCGGTGGTGCCTCCACGCTGAACCAGATGGAAGCGCTGGACATCCTGCGCGAGAAAGGCGTGAAGCGCGTTGGCCCATACCGCGTCACGCGGACCATGAGCAGCACCGTTTCCGCTTGCCTGGCAACCCCGTTCAAGATCAAGGGCCTGAACTACTCCATCGCTTCTGCCTGTGCGACCAGTGCTCACTGCATCGGTACCGCCATGGAACAGATCCAGATGGGCAAGCAGGACATCGTGTTCGCTGGCGGCGGTGAAGAAGAACATTGGAGCCAGTCGTTCCTGTTCGACGCCATGGGCGCATTGTCCAGCCAGTACAACGAAACCCCGGAAAAAGCTTCCCGTGCCTACGACGCCAAGCGTGACGGTTTCGTCATCGCCGGCGGTGGCGGCATGGTCGTGGTCGAGGAGCTGGAACACGCTCTGGCTCGCGGCGCGAAGATCTACGCGGAAATCGTTGGCTATGGCGCGACCTCCGACGGCTATGACATGGTCGCTCCAAGTGGCGAAGGCGCCATCCGCTGCATGCAGATGGCCATGTCCACCGTCGATGCTCCGATCGACTACCTGAACACCCACGGCACCTCGACTCCGGTCGGCGACGTCATGGAAATGAAAGGTGTGCGTGAAGTGTTCGGCGACAAGGCACCGGCCATCAGCTCCACCAAGAGCCTGTCGGGTCACTCCCTGGGCGCCGCCGGCGTTCACGAAGCGATCTACTGCATGCTGATGATGGAAGGCAACTTCATGGCGGGTTCCGCCAACATCGACGAACTGGACCCGGAAGTGGCAGACATGCCGATCCTGACCAAGACGCGCGAAGACGCCACCATCAATACCGTGATGAGCAACAGCTTCGGCTTCGGTGGCACCAATGCCACGCTGGTACTGAAGCGCTGGACCGGCAAGTAAGACACTCCGCCGTCTCGCAACACAAAAAAACGCCCCGACTGGTTCGGGGCGTTTTTTTTGTGCCTGAGTAATGGAGAACACCACCAACCGTGTGGGAGTGAGCCTGCTCGCGATAGCGGATTACCAGACAACACATCTGTCGACTGAAACACCGCAATCGCGAGCAGGCTCACTCCCACAGTTTCGGTGTTGAACCTGCGATTTTGCTCACCGCAAACATGAAGCTTTTGTCATGAAACTCAGCACCCTGCGACCCAATGCCGCGGGCTTGAAGGGCTGCAGGACTTTTGCAGAATTGGCAATTGTCCATTACAAAACCCGGTTATTTACTTAGCAGGCTAACAAAACATATAACGGAGTCCTGCACATGCCTTGCTGCAGATAACAGAGATTGGAGCTAGCAGATGACTGTAAAAGTAACTGAACGCGACGATTCACATAAGTCCCACGAAGGCGTAGCCGCCGGTATCCGCATCTGGGACGTGCATCAACAAGACATGCTGGTGGGGATGTTCCACTCCGAGACCGACGCCCACAGCTACAAGGCCGAACTGGAAAAACTGGAGCAGCAACGAGAGCTCCGATCCGCATAAGCAATGACAGCATTGAAAACGACAAACCCCGCCATGAGCGGGGTTTGTCGTTATTGCGAGCTCTACAGCCTTACCACATCAGATCATCAGGAATCTGATAGGCCGCATACGGATCGTCCTCGGCGATGACGTCTTCGGTCTTCACGTTCATCTGCACGATGCGCTGCGGATCGCGCTCCTGAATCTTCAGGGCGGCTTCACGCGGGATCACTTCATAGCCGCCGGCATGGTGCACGATCGCCAGCGAACCGTTGCTGAGCTTGTTGCGCATCAGGGCGTTGACGCAGATGCGCTTGACCTTCTTGTCATCGACGAAGTTGTAGTAGTCCTCGGTGGTCAGCTTTGGCAGGCGCGAGACTTCGATCAATTGCTTGACCTGGGCCGCACGGGCCTTCGCCTCGGCTTTCTCCTGTTGCTGACGGTTCAGCTCCTGGTCACGCTTGACCTTCTCGGCCATCGCTTCCTGGGCCGCACGCTGCTGCGAGTCATCGAGTTCGATCTGACCTTTATGGGCCAGGCGCTGCTGCTTCTGCTTCTCTTTGCCGACCTGTTTGGCCTGCTTCTGGTTGACCAGCCCTGCTTTGAGCAACTGGTCGCGAAGGGAAATGCTCATGGTGCTTATTTCTCACTTAGGCCACTGCTCAACCGCAGCTGGACACATTCTTTTCCTGTCGTTTGGCTTCGCCCCACAAGGCGTCCAACTCTTCGAGGGTGCAATCTTCCATGGGACGATGGGTGTCGCGCAATGCCTGTTCGATAAAACGGAAGCGTCTTTCGAACTTGCTGTTGGCGCCACGCAATGCAGTTTCCGGATCGACCTTCAAATGACGCGCCAGATTGACCACGGAAAACAGCAAGTCGCCGACTTCATCGGCTATCGCTACCGGATCGTTATCGGCCATGGCTTCGAGTATTTCATCGAGCTCTTCGCGAACCTTGTCCAGCACTGGCAAGGCGTGCGGCCAGTCGAAACCGACCTGCCCTGCGCGTTTTTGCAATTTGGCCGAACGAGACAACGCCGGCAACGCGGCGGGTACGTCGTCGAGCAATGACAGCTGCTGCGGCGCGATGGATTTCTCGGCACGCTCTTCGGCCTTGATCTCTTCCCAGCGATGCTTGACCTGTTCTTCACTCAGACGCGGGACATCCAGTGGAGCGTACAGATCGCCTGTCGGAAACACGTGCGGATGACGACGGATCAGCTTGCGCGTAATGCTGTCGATCACGCCGGCGAATTCGAAGCGCCCTTCTTCCCGGGCCAACTGGCTGTAATAAACCACCTGGAACAGCAAATCGCCAAGCTCGCCCTGCAAGTGATCGAAGTCACCGCGCTCAATGGCATCGGCGACCTCGTAGGCTTCCTCAAGGGTGTGTGGGACGATGGTGGCGTAGGTTTGTTTGATGTCCCACGGGCAACCAAATTGCGGGTCACGCAAGCGGCTCATCAGGTGCAGCAAGTCTTCGAGTGAATACATCAATCAGTCTCTACAAGAACCTGTGGGAGCTGGCCTGCCAGCGATGGCATCACCTCGATGCTACTGAAAGACCGAGGTGCCTGCATCGCTGGCAGGCCAGCTCCCACACGGGGACATCTTCAAGGTGTCCGGTTACGCCGGGTTTCGATGATGTTCGGCAACTGGGAAATCCGTCCCAGCAACCGCCCCAGTGCATCCAGCCCGGGAATCTCGATGGTCAGGGACATCAACGCGGTGTTGTCCTCTTTATTCGAGCGGGTGTTGACCGCCAGCACGTTGATCCGCTCGTTGAGCAGCACTTGCGACACGTCGCGCAGCAAACCGGAGCGGTCGTAGGCGCGGATGATGATGTCCACCGGATAGGTGAGCACCGGCACCGGGCCCCAGCTGACCTGGATGATCCGCTCGGGCTCGCGCCCGCCCAGCTGCAACACCGAGGCGCAGTCCTGACGGTGAATGCTCACGCCACGGCCCTGGGTGATGTAACCGACAATCGCATCGCCCGGCAACGGTTGGCAGCAGCCGGCCATTTGCGTCATCAGGTTGCCGACGCCCTGGATCTGAATGTCGCCACGCTTGCCCGGTTTGTAGCCGGTGGCTTTACGCGGAATCAGTTCCAGCTGTTCGTTGCCGCGTTCCGGCTCGACCAGTTGCTGCGCCAGGTTCACCAGTTGCGCCAGGCGCAAATCGCCGGCGCCCAACGCCGCGTACATGTCCTCGGCGGTCTTCATGTTGGCCTTGTCGGCCAGCTTGTCGAAGTCCACCGCCGGTAGACCGAGGCGACTCAGCTCACGTTCGAGCAAGGTTTTACCGGCCGCGACGTTCTGGTCGCGGGCCTGCAATTTGAACCAGTGAACGATCTTCGCCCGCGCCCGCGAAGTGGTGATGTAACCCAGGTTCGGGTTCAGCCAGTCGCGACTCGGCGTGCCGTGCTTGCTGGTGATGATCTCTACCTGTTCACCGGTTTGCAGGCTGTAGTTGAGCGGTACGATGCGTCCGTTGATCTTCGCGCCACGGCAGTTGTGACCGATTTCGGTGTGCACGCGGTAGGCGAAGTCCAGCGGCGTCGCGCCCTTGGGCAAGTCGATGGCGTGGCCGTCCGGGGTGAAGATGTAGACCCGGTCCGGTTCGATATCGACGCGTAGCTGCTCGGCCAGACCACCGATATCGCCCAGCTCTTCATGCCACTCGAGCACCTGACGCAGCCAGGAGATTTTCTCTTCGTAGTGATTGGAGCCGGATTTGACGTCGGTGCCCTTGTAGCGCCAGTGCGCGCAAACGCCCAGCTCGGCTTCCTCGTGCATGGCGTGGGTGCGGATCTGCACCTCAAGCACTTTGCCTTCAGGGCCGATCACTGCGGTGTGCAGCGAGCGGTAGCCGTTCTCTTTCGGGTTGGCAATGTAGTCGTCGAATTCTTTCGGGATGTGCCGCCACAAGGTGTGGACGATGCCGAGCGCGGTGTAGCAATCGCGCATTTCCGGCACCAGCACGCGCACGGCACGCACGTCGTAGATCTGGCTGAACTCCAGACCCTTGCGCTGCATTTTGCGCCAGATCGAATAGATGTGTTTGGCCCGGCCACTGATGTCAGCGTCGACGCCGGTAGCGGTCAGCTCATTCTTCAGCTGACTCATCACATCGGCGATGAAGCGCTCGCGATCCAGTCGCCGCTCGTGGAGCAACTTGGCAATCTGCTTGTACTGATCGGGCTCGAGGTAACGGAAGGACAAGTCCTCCAGCTCCCACTTGATGTGACCGATACCGAGACGGTGAGCCAGCGGCGCGTAGATGTCGAAGACTTCACGGGCCACGCGATTGCGCTTTTCATCATCGGCGGTTTTCACCGCACGGATCGCACAGGTGCGTTCGGCCAGTTTGATCAGCGCGACGCGAACGTCGTCGACCATCGCCACGAGCATCTTGCGCAGGTTTTCGACCTGACCCTGAGTGCCCAGCACCAGCGATTGACGGGGGCTCAGGCTGGCGCTGATCGCCGCCATGCGCAGCACGCCGTCGATGAGTTTGGCGACCACCGGACCGAAGCGCTGGCTCACGGCCGGCAGTTCGATCTGGCCTTCGCGCACGCCGCGGTACAAGACCGCCGCGACCAACGAATCCTGATCAAGTTTGAGGTCGGCGAGAATCTCGGCGATCTCAAGGCCCGTGCGGAAACTTGAGGTCCCTTCGGACCACAGGTTTTTCGCCGCATTGGCTTGTTGTTCAGACGTACGAGCGAACTCGCACGCTTCCTTCAAGGCTTCGCGATCCAGTGCCAGATCGACACTGACCGCATGATCGAGCCAAGCCTCGAGATTGATACTGCCGTCGGTGTTGATCGGCTGGTGTGCTCTCACCTGTACCATCTTGCTTACCTTCCCTACGACGCAGATTCAATGCGTCAAATCGCTGACCTTCATTCCCCGATTTGCCCTCACTGGGCTAATGCGAGAGCTGCACGGGCGGCCAGTCGGACCAGACGAGCCATCCTAGCTCGCTTCAAATAACGCCATGGCCTCGACATGTGCCGTCTGAGGAAACATATCGAGAATCCCGGCACGTTTTAACCGGTAGCCCTGCTTGATCAATTCAACCGTGTCGCGCGCCAGCGTTGCCGGATTGCACGACACGTACACCAACCGTTTGGCACCCAGCGATGCCAGCGTGCGCACGACCTCGAAAGCACCGTCACGCGGTGGGTCCAAGAGTACCGCACAAAAGCCTTCGCGCGCCCACTCGGCATCGGTCAAAGGCTGGGATAAATCGGCCTGAAAAAAATGCGCATTATGAAGATTATTGCTAGCCGCATTTTCGGCCGCCCGCTCGACCATCGCTTGCACGCCTTCGACCGCCACCACTTCGCGAACGGCTTTGGCCAGCGGCAAGGCGAAGTTGCCTAACCCACAGAATAGATCGAGAACCCGTTCCTGCGCTGTCGGCTTCAACCAGTCCAGTGCCTGGGCAACCATCGCTTCGTTGACCCCGGCGTTGACCTGAATGAAATCCCCTGGCCGGTAAGCCAGGTTCAAGTCCCATTGTTCAAGGCGATAGCCTAGGGACTGCCCTGCCTCGGCCGGTTGCGGTTCGCCTTCACCGTGCAGCCACAACTGGGCTTCATGGGCGGCGCAGAATTCCTTGAGAATGGTCAGGTCGGCATCGGACAACGGCGCCATGTGCCGCAGCAACACCGCCAATGACGAACCGCTGAACAACTCCACGTGGCCCAGCGCTTGCGGTTTGCTCAAGCGCCGCAACATCTGCGGCAAGCCGGTCATGATCGGCTGCAAGGGCTGAACCAGCACCGGACATTCATTGATCGCAACGATGTCCTGACTGCCCGCCGCACGAAAACCGACTTCGAGTTTTTTCGCTTTCATGTCCCAGCGCACTGCCACGCGGGCGCGACGGCGGTAGCCGAATTCCGATCCGCTCAACGGCGCCGCCCACTCTTGGGGTTCGACACCGGCGACCTTCGACAGTTGTTCGGCGAGCATGCTCTGCTTGAGGGCGAGTTGTTCGTTGTGTGGCAGGTGTTGCACGCTGCAACCGCCACAGCGACCGGCATGCGGACACGGCGCCGGACGACGCAATTCGCTGGCCTGGAGCACACGTTCGGTGCGTGCCTCGACCACTTTGCCGCGGGCACCCAACACGCGCGCCTCAACCTCTTCACCCGCCAATGCGCCGATGACGAACCAGGTACGACCTTCGAAAAACGCGATACCACGACCGTCATTGGCGAGGCGCTCGATGCTCAAGCGCTGCTTTTTGCCGGTCGGGATTTGCGGGGCCTTGCTACCGCCGGTGGGCTGGAAGCGCAGGCCTCTCTCTTGCTTGGCCATCAGTTGGGCGCGTCGAAAATGCCGGTCGACAAGTAACGGTCGCCTCGGTCGCAGATGATCGCGACGATCACCGCGTTTTCAACTTCTTTGGAAAGACGCAGCATTGCTGCCACCGCACCGCCCGAAGAAACGCCGCAGAAGATGCCTTCTTCGCGGGCCAGACGACGGGTCACGTCTTCGGCCTCGCTTTGCGCCATGTCGACGATCCGGTCCACGCGATCCGCCTGGTAAATCTTCGGCAGGTATTCTTGCGGCCAGCGACGGATGCCCGGAATTGCCGAGCCTTCCATCGGTTGCAGGCCGATGATCTGTACGTTCTCGTTCTGCTCTTTCAAGTAGCGCGAGACGCCCATGATGGTGCCAGTGGTGCCCATCGAGCTGACGAAATGCGTGATGGTGCCCTCGGTCTGACGCCAGATTTCCGGGCCGGTGGTGGTGTAATGCGCCTCCGGATTATCGCCGTTGGCGAACTGGTCCAGCACCTTGCCCCGGCCTTCGGCTTCCATGCGCTGGGCGAGGTCGCGAGCGCCTTCCATGCCTTCTTCCTGGGTGACCAGGATCAGCTCGGCGCCATACGCCGTCATCGCGGCCTTGCGCTCGGCGCTGGAGTTGTCCGGCATGATCAGGATCATCTTGTAACCCTTGATCGCCGCGGCCATCGCCAGGGCGATCCCGGTGTTACCCGAGGTCGCCTCGATCAGCGTATCGCCGACGTGAATCTGCCCGCGCAGTTCGGCGCGGGTGATCATCGACAGCGCCGGACGGTCCTTGACCGAACCCGCCGGGTTATTCCCTTCGAGCTTGAGCAAAAGGGTGTTGCTGGTGGCGCCAGGCAGGCGCTGCAAACGGACCAGCGGAGTGTTGCCGACGCAATCGGCGATGGTTGGGTACTGCAAGGTCATGGCGTATTCGCAATCCAGACTGCGGGGGCGCCTATCATACCGGCAAACGTGCGCAGGCCATATCACGCAAAGTGTGGTGCTTATGGCTTATGGGAATAAGCGGGCGAGTGGGCCGAGGAAGAATCCTACGCATAAGAGTAATGGACCTGTAGGAACACGGCTTGCGCTCGACGATTCTGTAATACAGGACGATGTTTCGGGACATCCTCCTAGGATATTTCCCGCAGGTTCTGGTGGCATCGATGAACTGGTGAGTAATAAGTTTCATTGATAGTCTTTTGGTCGCACTCCACGCTACTTGGCGAGGTAAAGCACCACCAAACTTCCTGAAGACTCTAAATCAATGTCCGAAAACTCGGCTTTATTTCGTTCCGAAGTTACTAACGCGAAAAACGAAAACCGCTTTGGCAGCGTTCTGATCCATCAACCATGGGGGTATGGTGTAGCTGCCATCCTAGCTAGCATATTAATACTCCTATTGATGAGCTACGCCTACTTCGGGACCTATACCCGAAAAGCAACTGTTAATGGCTTGCTTATGCCAGAGCAGGGAATGTTGCGCTTAACTTCAGTTGGCACTGGATTACTGACAGAGGTTCTTACGAAGGAAGGGCAAACCGTTGGGACCGGTCAAGCGTTATTCGTAGTTTCCGGTGAACGCTTTGGCTCAACAGGCGGTATACAAAATCTCATTTCGGAACAACTCACTCAGCGCATGCTGATAATTGAACGCAACCTTCACTTGGCGAACGAGCGCCGTAAAGGACAGCTACTCATGCTTGATGGGCGCCTCGCTGCAATAACCGAAGAATTAATTCAATTTCGAGAAGAAATACGCATGCTTAAACGGCGCGTAGCATTGGCGGAAACTCAACAACAGCGACAGCAAGAATTGGCAGCAGTTGATTTTATTTCCCTCGCACAGCTTCAAAAAGGAGAGGGAGATCTTTTAGCATTGCGGGGGCAACAAAAAAGTATTCAACGCGCCCGAGCGAGTCTCAGCCGCGAACGGATGGAACTGCAGGCACAAAGACAAGAGATCGAGTTGCGGTATCGCGCCGAGACTGCAGAGATAGATAACAGCGTCTCCTTAGTCAGGCAGGAGCAGGCGGAAAATGATGTTCGCCGCAAACAGATAAGCGTGGCACCGTTTGCTGGCACCGTAACTGGTTTGAACGTGCAAAAAGGTCAACAAGTCGAGGTCGGCTCACTGCTGGCTAGTCTGATCCCTCAAGGAGCAAGTCTTACTGCTCATTTATATGTCGCTTCTCGTCAGGCGGGGTTTATAGAGACGGGCCAGACCGTATTAATGCGATACGCCGCCTATCCATATCAAAAATTCGGCATGGCCCGAGGACAGATTGTAGAGCTGGCGAAGAGCCCCTACGCAGTTCAGGAGTTACCTGCTCACATCGCAAGTGCTGTTCATAGCAAAGCCCTACCATCTGAGCTCTTTTATCGCGTAACTGTTGCACTGGACTCACAGACGATTGCCGCATACGGAATTCCGCACCTGCTGCAGGCGGGAATGCTATTGGAAGCTGATATCGTTCAGGACGAACGTCGACTTTATGAGTGGGCTCTGGAACCTATTTACTCTGTGACTGGCAAAAAAATACATTGAACAGAATCTAAACGAAAACAGCAGGAGGCGACAACCGCATGACAAAAAGGGAATCTGAAGTCCTGAATTCACTCTTCCAAGGACTAACCAACAAACAAATAGCTACGTCACTTGGCATAAGCGACTTCACCGTACGTGATCATGTCTCCTCAATTCTTCGCAAGAAAGGAGTTGGATCAAGGGCAGAATTGTTGGCAGCTGAAATTAAAAACAAGACGCTCTAACCCCTACATTTATAGGATTTAAAAAAACATCCAAGAAAATTACACTCTCCATCACACCCCATGTCACGCTCAGCTCCAAACTTACGATTCGATCATCAACCAACGGCCACCCGCCTACCCCGGCAAACGGCTAGTGCGCAACCCATACAATCTTATCTTCAGCCACAGGTAAACCCCATGACCGATCATAAACTTAGAGAACCTAGTGACGGCTGGAACATGCAAGCATTGGGAATACACTTTGCAGAAGGCACTGTATCTAGCGCACTAATGTCTGCTTTTAAAATCGGTATTTTTTTTATTTTTTGCTACTTAATCTACAGATTGCTGCGCTTACGATGGGGAGTTTACCAAAGCTTATGCGCAACCTTTCTCTTACTTCACATACTTCCTATCATAATACTACTAATAATAAAACAAACTCTCCACCAATAACAAACTTTAGCACCACAACCCACCCCACATAAAACAGGGAGTAATCATGCGTGAATTGACGATATGTGACTTTGAGTTAGTTTCTGGAGCAGTCGGCCCGCCAGGGGCTGTTGTTGGAGCGGTTACAGGGGCAGCAACTTATATTGGAGGCGCAATGGCTACCGGACAGGGCGACGTGGCAGGCCTTACTGCAAGTGCTGTGGCTGGAGGTGCCGCTGGCTTTCTGCTAGGCCCTGCCGGCATGGGTGTTGCTCAAACTACTGCGGCAACCATTCTTGGCGCTGAAGTAGGTTTTTATTCCGGCATGATGGGAGGACAGGCTCAAAGTGCGATTAATGCAGCAGGAACTAACTACGGCGGCACTAACTACAACTAAATAATCAACCAATAGAGGGCCTAGCTACTCCCCTACAGCTAGGTCCTTCAGGTCTATTTTTATGAGCATAAAATTCAACATGTCTTTTGATGACTTCTTTGAAAGTCACCAAGAAAGAAAACCTCTACTCATCAAGAAGGCATTAGCCAACAATGAGTTCTCTTGGAGCGACGTGAATGAAATCTTTGATAATAGCGACGTCTCGTCCAACGACTTCAAACTCTCTCTGGACGGCATACGACCCAAATCTGAATACATAGAAAGCTATTACGACATCGGAATCTTACGTCACCGACTTATTAAACCCGCAATTTATGAACACTTAAAAAACGGAGCCACGCTAATCACCAACAAGATCAAGAATTCAAAAAAAGTCAGCCATATTTCAAAACAGATTTCGACATTCACCGGCAGACAGGTCGTAAGTAGTGCGTATTTGTCTTTTGGCAACAAGGATTCCTTTCGATGCCACTGGGATACTCGAGACGTATTTGCGATCCAATTAATAGGCCGTAAACGCTGGATTGTTTACGAACCATCGATGGAGTCGCCTTTATACACCCAACAAAGTAAAGACTACGAACACGAACACCCATGCCCAACCAGTCCGTTCATGGATATCGTTCTAGAGCCAGGCGATGTTTTTTATCTCCCCCGAGGCTGGTGGCATAACCCTTTGCCACTTGGAGAGGCGACATTCCATCTTGCGATAGGGACTTTCCCGGCATATACAGTTGACTACCTTTCATGGTTATTTAAACGAATTGAAACCCACACCGACCTACGCCGCTCGCTCCATATTTGGCAGCATGACAAAGAACATCTTTCATTGGCCGGCAGACAACTCAATGAGTTGATCACTAATCGCGATAATTACCAATGTTTTCTTGATGAATTTAATGGTGCTATACGGGTTGAGTCTGCGCTGGCTTTAGATATTTTCGGCGACCCTAACGCAGGCACGCTTTCCGAACATTTTGGCGTTCGACTGTGTACAAGTAGTTGCTACAGCATAACTGATGATTACATCATTGCGAACGGCACCCGATTAAATCTTGACGAGCAAAGTAAAAAAATAATTCAGCACATAGTAAAACTCCCCAACATCTGCATTGGGGCGCTCATCATAGGACACCCAGAAATACCCGCCGACAAGTTACGCAAACTGATTAGTCAACTATGCCATTTAGACATACTGGAATTCTCCAGAACCTGATTAAATTAGGCTCATTTCTAAGGACACTCTAACTCATGAAAGTTACGTTGCAAGTAGAGAGCCAAGAGTGTGGTCTTGCATGCCTAGTCATGATTGCCGCATTTCACGGATTGCAGCTGGATCTAACGACCATGCGAAGACAATTCTCCATTTCTCTAAAGGGAACTACCCTCTCCCAGTTAATGCGTCACGCTCAGTCACTAAATTTCTCCTGCAGGCCTCTGCGGTTGGAGTTGGAGGAATTACACCTTTTGCGTACACCCTGCATTTTGCACTGGAATATGGACCATTTTGTGGTGTTGGAGAGAGTAAAAGGAAGCAGCCTGACTCTGCTGGACCCTGCATATGGTCGTAGAGTGATGGCATTGTCTGAAGTCTCGAGGCATTTCACAGGTGTTGCGCTGGAATTGACACCTAACGCAACATTTCAGCCCCAATCACAGAAAGTTCGAGTCCGCCTGCGTGACTTGATTGGTCGTATCACCGGACTCAAGCGCGCTTTAGGCAACATTTTTGCACTCGCGTTAGCGCTGGAATTGGTAGCACTTCTTTCCCCCCAAGTAACTCAATGGGTAATTGACGGGGCACTGGTGTCGTCCGATCACGATTTACTATTACTTGCCGTACTTGGGGGCTGTCTATTGATGGTAATTGATTTTGTCCTTCGAATGGCTCAAGGCTGGATGGCGTTGCGTTTAGGCCAGCAAGTGGCAATTCAGTGGTCGGGAAACTTGTTCAGCCATATGCTACGCCTACCCTGGTCGTTTTTCGAAAAACGTCAACTCGGAGATATTGCAGCCCGTTTTCAATCATTAGCTGTCATTCGCAAAATAATGACAAACGGTGCCATCACAGGATTACTTGATGGATTAGTCGCAATAGCAACACTGACAATGATGTTTTTCTATAGCTCCACACTTTCATCGATAGTGTTGATTGCATTGGTATTGTACGGCGCCCTAAGACTTATTTTTTACCACCCGCTCCGCAACGCTTCTGAAGAGCGCATTGTGCTAGGAGCCCGAGAAAACACTTACTTCTTAGAAACAATAAAAGCAGTTTTGCCTATCAAACTCTTTAACGGCACCACGTTGCGATTAGCAACGTGGCAAAATCTAATTGCGGATGTCCAAAACCGAGATGTGACAACACAAAAAATATTGTTGGTATTTTCATGCTTGAACATCTTAATTTTTGGATTGGAAGGGATGCTTCTGCTCTATTTTGGAGGCTCCGCCGTACTGCAGGGCGCACTATCAATGGGTATGTTGCTAGCATTCATCGCCTACAAGACTCAGTTTTCTGGACGTGCAAGCAAGCTTATTGACTTGGGTATCGAAATCCGGATGCTTTCGTTACATGCTGAAAGATTGGCCGATATTGCTCTGGAATTGCCAGAGTCTGACGGACAGATGGAAACTGATATTGCTCGCATAGAGCCCAGCATCGAACTTAAGCACGTTTCATACCGATACGCGTTGGGTGAGCCCTCGGTCATACACAATTTATCACTCACGATCCACGCCGGGGATTCTGTGGCTATCGTCGGACGTTCTGGTTGCGGCAAAACTACACTACTTAAATTAATACTTGGTTTGCTCACACCGACAGAAGGGGAAATTCTGATTGGCGGAATACCTATGCGTCATCTCGGCTCTCAGGCATGTCGCAGTTTAGTAGGTGTTGTAATGCAGGAGGACCAGTTACTTGCTGGTTCACTGGCCGAAAATATTGCGTGTTTCGACCCTGACTTTTGTCTGGATCGCGTAACTGAAGTAGCTCGCCTTGCTGACATCCACAGGACCATTTCCGATATGCCCATGGGCTATCAAACACTTGTATCAGAGATGGGCTCAGGGCTTTCAGGCGGACAGAAACAGCGAATTTTTTTGGCGAGAGCTTTATATAGAAACCCTAAAATACTTGTACTTGACGAGGCAACCAGCCACTTGGATCTACACAGCGAGCAGCATATAGTAAGGACATTGTGTGAGATGCCAATGACCCGAATCATAATTGCTCACCGCCGTGAAACAATCGCCTTTGCTAAGCGTCTTATATGCTTGAACAATGGGATCATCATGGAAGATGTTCGTCTCGATGAGACGAGGCTAGACAACTAATGAGCATCAGAAAATTTTTCATGAGTGCAATATTTTTGTTGGAGGCTACAGCAACGCAGGCTCAAGAGAGTGATCTTTTACAGATATATCGACTAGCATTATTACATGATGCTCAGTACACAGCGGCGAAAGCTCATCAACGTATAGGTCAGGAACACTGGCTACAAGGCAGAGCAGGGCTTCTTCCCCAAATATCTCTAGACACTCAAAGCCATTGGGTTGAGTCAAATCACCATACACCTAGCGCTAATACCGAGCAAAAAAGACGGAATCAAAGTTATAGCATCCAATTGATACAACCAATCTTTCGCTGGCAGAATTGGGTTCAGTTCCAGCAGGGTGAACTCCAGCGTGCGCAGGCACAAATTCACCTCGAAAGTGCTGCGCAGGGCTTGTTGTTGCGTGTTGCTCACTCCTATTTTGAAGTCCTGAATTCAACCGATGTGCTTCAAGCCGTTCGAGATTTACGAACTGCTAATGGGGAGCAGTTGGCAATTGCCAAAAAAAACTTTGAGCTAGGCAACATCAGTATCATCGACGTCAATGAGGCTCAGGCCAGTTTTGATCAAAGCACGGCGCAGTTTATAAAAGCTAAAAGCGATCTCCATCTGGCCCAATACGCCTTAGTCGGAATCATTGGGCAGCAGCCGGGCATATTGAAGGGCTTACATGCCAATGCCACTTTCTCACCGCCGCAGCCATCAGAGCTGGCCATGTGGATTAAGATGGCCGAGCGATTCAACCTTGACGTACAAGCACAGGAACTTCTTCTGGGCATCGCTAGCAACGAAGTACGTATACGCAAAGCAGAACACCTGCCATCTGTAGATTTGATTTTAAATCAAAGTATGCAACAGAACCCTAACGCCAGCACAAATAGTATTGATTCAACTAGTATTGGACTGCGTTTTAGTATGCCGCTGTATAGCGGAGGCAGACTGAGTTCTGCTACTCGGCAAGCAGTAGCGATGCAAGAGCAAACAGAATTTGAATTAGAGGATGCACGCCGTTTGGCTGCGCTGACAGCTGCACAGGCCTGGTCGGGTGTAATGGACGGCATTGCGCAGGAAAAAGCGCTTGAGGCTGCAAAATCATCCGCACGCTTGGCAGCGACTTCCAATCAGATCGGATACAAAATCGGAGTGCGAGTTGGAATAGACGTGCTAGAAGCCCAAAGAAAATACAGTGATATAGTTCAGCAACTGTCACGCGCACGTTATGACATCTTGCTAGCCCAATTAAAGCTTAAGGCTGCGACAGGTACATTAAGCGAAGTCGATATCACCGAAATTAACGGGTTACTGAGCGGTTGATTAAAAAACGTTTGGAAGTATTTTTTAGAATATATCTATTTCTGGCGCCATGCATGGTCAGTTTATTATGCTTCGCGCTGAAGGGTGCACTTGTGTCAGCCCTGCAGATTTTTTTGCTGGTTGGGGTCACGCTTCGTTCGAACAGCGCATTCTTGAATTGACGCTCGGTTCGGGCTTCGACCATTTTCCCTGAACTGCCAAACGGACGTAAAACTCCCGCTCCTTCGCCGTTTACTCTGTCTGAAAATGATCAAGTTGTGCGAACAGGATAATTGTCGCACCAGTGGTGCGACTTTCTCTTCAGCGTGATAAATCTCGTAGAGGTAGCGCATGCGAAACAAGTTCGACCGGGTAAAACAGCGCGACGACCACCTCTCCTGAATCGCCATACGCAGGTAAAACTCGCGTTCTTCCGGGATATTGCTCTGAGTCAGGATGAGCAAATTATGGGTCCAGGGTAATTGTGTCAGCAGTGCTGACACTTTTTCATTGCTGCGGTACGCATCGTAGAATTGACGCATTCGGAACAGGTTACGCCGAGTAAAACCACGCAACCCCGGTTGAGTCTTGGCCAGATGCTCGGCCAATTGACTGACCACCGAGTCCCCCCACTCGGCCCGTTCCAGCTTGCGACTGATGTAAGCACCCACCTGCCAATACAGCTCAATCAGTTGGGTATTCACCGCCTGCATGGCCTGCTGTTTGGCACTTTGAATCAGCGCAAGCACTTCATTGAAACGGTCGTCGTTTGCATTGTCGGGGACGCTGGATGCATTCATGCCGGACTCCTGAGGAAGAGGAAAAACGCGAGTCTATTCAGTCGAGTCAGGCTGAAGGTGTCGGTAATACGCTTTAGGAAACGTCGTACAAAAAAACGGGAACGCTCCGGCGAAACCGGCTTTTTGGTGGCTGGGAGGGCCTCATCGCGAGCAGGCTCACTCCTACAGGGGGATTGGGGTGATCACACCATTTGTGGGCCACACACATCTAATGTGGGAGTGAGCCTGCTCGCGATGGCGTCATCACTGGCAACGTCATCATCCGCTACCAACCGCATATTCAACCGCAACCCGGTCCTGGTATTTTCGGCCCAAAGGCTCCCGCCTTGGCGCTTTACCGCATTTCTGGCGATGCTCAATCCCAAGCCAAACCCGCCATTCCCCGGCCGTGAGCCGTCGAGGCGAATGAACGGACTGAAGATCCGCTCAAGATCCGCGTCAGCCACCCCGCCACCTTCATCCTCCAGCCACACATGCCAGAAGTCGCCATCGCGCTCTGCGCCAAGACGGACGATGCCACCACTCGGGGAATGACGAATGGCATTGCGCAGGATGTTTTCCAGCGCCTGCGCCAAGGTGTTGAGATGGCCGCGAACCCAGCAAGACGAATCCACCGAACAGTGCAACTGACTGGCCGGCCAGCCACTTTCATAGCAGGCGTTTTCCGTGAGCATTTCCCACAGTGCCTGAAGCTGGATCGCTTCGTCGGGCAGCGGCGCGCGCTCGGTGTCGAGCCATGCCAGTTGAAGCGTGTCCTCCACCAGACGCTGCATGCCATCGACTTCCCGACCAATACGCTCACGCAATTGCGGCAGCCCCTGCTCGCTTTCGCTGGCGACCCGCAAGCGGCTCAGCGGCGTACGCAGCTCGTGGGACAGGTCGCGCAGTAATTGCTGTTGCAGGGCCACGCTGCTTTGCAGTCGTTCGGCCATGTGATCGAACGCCCGGCCCAGTTCACCCAGTTCATCCGGGCGATTGGTGGTGTTGCTTGATAGGCGCACATTCAACGGGTCGGCGCGCCAGGCGTTGGCTTGTTCACGCAAGCTGTTCAACGGTACGACCAGCAGCCGATAAAGACCGACGCACAGCAATAACGTGAACAACCCAGGAATGATGCCGTTGGTGATCACGCGCCAGAACACCCGGTATTGGCCGGGCATGAAGCGCTGGGGCAGTTCGATCACCAGGCTTCCGACCGCCGGGTCGTTCGGAAAAGGGATTCTCAACCAGGGAAGCCCCTTGGTATGAAGACTCGTGGGCCAATCCAGCCCGCGCAAAAAGGTCAGGCGCTGGACTTCCTTGTCGGTCAGCGGGTAGCTGCTCAAGGACTGCAAATCGCCGCCGATGACACCGACCCATGTGGTTTCACGCGTGCCCAGCTCCTGCAGCCAGACATCGATGCCTGCGCTCTGGCGTTGATTCCAGGCATGCTCGGCTTCGGCGGCGTAGCGGGTCAGCGTGCCCCGGGCCTCGTCGGAGAGGAACAGGTTCTTCTGTTCCATGTATCGACCCCAGGACCAGCTCAGCCAGATCATCAGCAGACAGAACGCCACCAACAGACATGCCAGTTTCCAGAACAGTGAATGCCGGCCCGGCAGGTCAGACCGTTTCATCGCCGGCACTCAATACATAACCCTTGCCCCAGACCGTGCGCACTTTGCGTTCGGTGTAACCGATGGCGTTTAGCTTGCGACGGATCTGGCTGATATGCATATCGAGGCTGCGGTCATGGGCCGCGTACCCGCGTTGCAGCACGTGCTGATAAAGGAAGGCTTTGCTCAACACTTCATCGCCATTGCGGTTGAGCGTTTCCAGCAAACGGTACTCGCTGCGGGTCAGGCCCGCGGCATGCTCGCCATGGAAAACCTCGCACCGCTCATCGTCAAAACGCAGGCTATCCAGGGAAAGTGCAAGCGGTGAAGGCTGCGGTCGACGGTCGAGCGCCACCCGGCGCAGGATCGCCTCGATGCGCACCCGCAACTCGACGATGCTGAAAGGTTTGGGCAGGTAATCGTCGGCCCCCAGACGAAAACCGCTGATACGGTCCGCCTCGGCGCCCAGCGCCGACATCAGCACCACCGGGGTGGAATGACTCTGTCGCAATTGCGTCAGCACGTTCAGACCGTTCAGCCCCGGCAGCAGAATATCCATCAACACCACATCAAAGGTTTGCGCACGCGCGATGGCCAGGCCCTCTCGCCCGTTCTGGCACCAGGTCACCTGAAATCCGCAGCGCCCCAAATGCTCATGCACGTAGGCACCGAGTACGAGGTCGTCTTCGATGGACAGGATTCGGGGGTGGCCAACAGACATGGGAGTCATGAGTATCTGCAAATAATTCTCAGTTGTAGATTATTCAAGATTGCCTGCCGATGGGCAACCCAAGGTTTGCCCCCGACGCTAAAGCGCCGTTGCGCTGGACGAATGACGACATCAATTTTACGAAGATTGCCCGCATGCAAATCGCTACACTGCCCAAGTGGCGCGTGCCGGATGTACGCGCAGGTCAATCAATAGCTGGATGCAGGAGAGATGCGTGCTCACGAAACTGGGAATTAAAGGCCGCGTGCTGTTGCTGACCCTGTTGCCGACCACCCTGATGGCATTGGTCCTGGGCGGCTATTTCACCTGGATGCAGCAATCGGACCTGCAAGCCCAACTGATGCAGCGCGGTGAAATGATCGCCGAACAGCTCGCGCCGCTGGTCGCTCCGGCCATGAGCCACAAAGACAGTGAGCTGCTGGAGCGCATCGCTACCCAGTCGCTGGAAACCGCCGACGTTCGCGCCGTGACCTTCCTCGCCCCCGACCGCACGCCGCTGGCCCATGCCGGCCCGACCATGCTCAATCAGGCGCCCATGGGCAACGGCTCGCAGATGCTGCGCCGCAGCGGCAACGATGCCACGCGTTACCTGCTGCCGGTGTTCGGTAAACACCGCAACCTGGCCGGTGACTTGATTCCCGAAGAAGCCGATCGCCTGCTGGGCTGGGTCGAACTCGAACTGTCCCACAACGGCATGCTGCTGCGCGGCTACCGCAGCCTGTTCGCCAGCCTGCTGTTGATCGGCACGGGCCTCGCCGGTGCGACGCTGTTGGCGCTGCGCATGGGCCGCACGATCAACCGACCGATCAGCCAGATCAAACTGGCGGTGGCGCAACTCAAGGACGGCCACCTGGAAACCCGCCTGCCACCGCTTGGCAGCCAGGAACTGGATGAGCTGGCGTCCGGCATCAACCGCATGGCCGGCACGCTGCAAAACGCTCAGGAAGAATTGCAGCACAGCGTCGATCAGGCCACCGAAGACGTGCGCCAGAACCTGGAAACCATCGAGATCCAGAACATCGAACTGGACCTGGCGCGCAAGGAAGCGCTGGAAGCGAGCCGGATCAAATCCGAGTTCCTGGCCAACATGAGCCATGAAATCCGCACGCCGCTCAACGGTATTCTCGGCTTCACCCACCTGCTGCAAAAAAGCGAATTGACCCCGCGCCAGCTCGATTATCTGGGCACCATAGAGAAATCCGCCGACAGCCTGCTGGGGATCATCAACGAGATCCTCGACTTCTCGAAAATCGAGGCCGGCAAACTGGTGCTCGACAACATCCCCTTCAACCTGCGCGACCTGCTGCAAGACACCTTGACCATCCTCGCCCCGGCCGCCCACGCCAAACAGCTTGAACTGGTGAGCCTGGTGTACCGCGACACGCCGTTGTCGCTGGTGGGCGATCCGCTGCGACTCAAGCAGATCCTCACCAACCTGGTGAGCAACGCAATCAAGTTCACCCGCGAGGGCACCATCGTCGCCCGCGCCATGCTTGAAGAAGAGCATGAAGACAGCGTGCAACTGCGTATCAGCATTCAGGACACCGGCATCGGCCTGTCGAACCAGGATGTGCGTGCACTGTTCCAGGCGTTCAGCCAGGCCGACAATTCGCTATCGCGCCAGCCGGGGGGCACCGGCCTCGGGCTGGTGATTTCCAAGCGGTTGATCGAACAGATGGGGGGCGAGATCGGTGTCGACAGCACGCCGGGGGAAGGCTCTGAATTCTGGATCAGCCTCAGCTTGCCCAAAACCCGCGATGACGCCGAAGACCTGCCCGGCCCGCCGCTGCTCGGGCGCCGCGTGGCGGTGCTGGAAAACCACGAACTGGCGCGTCAGGCGTTGCAGCATCAATTGGAAGATTGCGGCCTCGCGGTGACACCGTTCAACACACTGGAAAGCTTGGCCAATGGTGTAACCGGCGCGCATCAGACCGATCAGGCGATCGACCTGGCGGTGCTCGGGATCACCAGTAACGACATGCCGCCCGAGCGCCTCAACCAGCACATCTGGGACCTCGAACACCTGGGCTGCAAAGTGCTGGTGCTGTGCCCGACCACCGAACAGACGCTGTTTCATCTTTCGGTGCCCAATCCGCACAGCCAGCTTCAGGCCAAACCGGCCTGCACCCGCAAGCTGCGTCGGGCATTGTCCGACCTGGTCAACCCGCGCCAGCAGCGCAGCGAGCCTGGCGAGCCGGTGTCGAGCCGCGCGCCAAAAGTGCTGTGCGTCGACGACAACCCGGCCAACCTGTTGCTGGTGCAAACCCTGCTCGAAGACATGGGCGCCAAGGTTCTTGCGGTGGAAAGCGGTTACGCGGCGGTCAAGGCGGTGCAAACCGAAACCTTCGATCTGGTGCTGATGGACGTGCAAATGCCCGGCATGGATGGACGCCAAAGCACCGAAGCGATTCGCCAATGGGAAACCGAACGGCACTGCACGCCGCTACCCATTGTCGCCCTCACCGCCCACGCCATGGCCAACGAAAAACGCGCCCTGCTGCAAAGCGGCATGGACGACTACCTGACCAAACCGATCAGCGAACGGCAACTGGCGCAGGTGGTGCTGAAGTGGACCGGCCTGGCGTTGCGCAATCACGGTCCGGAGCGTTCCAGCGACAGCCTCGGCGGCGCTCATGAATTGCAGGTGCTCGACCACGACGAAGGTTTGCGCCTGGCCGCCGGCAAAGCCGATCTGGCGGCGGACATGCTGGCGATGTTGCTGGCGTCCCTGGAAGCGGACCGCGAAGCGATTCGCGTTGCTCGTGAAACCAAAGACCACAACGCCCTGATCGAGCGCGTTCACCGCTTGCATGGCGCGACGCGTTATTGCGGTGTCCCGCAACTGCGTGCCGCCTGCCAGCGCAGCGAAACCTTGCTCAAGCAACAGGACCCCAAAGCCACCGGCGCGCTGGAAGAACTCGACCGCGCGATCAATCGCCTGGCCGCCCACGCCCGTATTAACGCTTGATGCAGCGCAATGGCGCTGATCTCCATCAACGCTAATCTCACTGGGTCCTGCTACATAAGCGCGACTGCACCCGTTATCCAGGAGGCCACCATGCGCACGATTCTATTCAGCAGCCAGACCTATGACCGCGACAGCTTTCTGAGCTGCGATCTGCCCGCCGGTATTGAACTGCAGTTTCAGTCCGCACGGCTGAGCCTCGACACGGTGGCGCTGGCCGATGTTCACGAGGTGGTCTGCGCCTTTATCAATGATGACCTCAGCGCCCCGGTGCTCGAACGTTTGGCGGCGGGTGGCACACGGCTGATCGCCCTGCGCTCTGCCGGCTATAACCACGTTGATCTGGCAGCAGCAAAGCGCTTGGGACTTTCGATTGTGCGGGTCCCGGCCTATTCGCCGCATGCCGTGGCCGAGCACGCGGTGGCGCTGATCCTGGCGCTCAATCGCCGATTGCACCGCGCCTACAACCGCACTCGCGAAGGGGATTTCAGCTTGCATGGGCTGACGGGATTCGATTTGGTGGGCAAGACCGTCGGCGTGGTCGGCACCGGGCAGATCGGCGCGACATTCGCCAAAATCATGAACGGTTTCGGCTGCCAGTTGCTGGCCTACGATCCCTATCCGAATCCCCAGGTCGAAGCCCTTGGCGCCCGCTACCTCAGTTTGCCGCAACTGCTGGCCGAGTCGCAGATCATCAGCCTGCACTGCCCGCTGAATGAGCAGAGCAAACACTTGATCAACAGCGAATCACTGGCGCACATGCAGCCCGGCGCCATGTTGATCAACACCGGGCGTGGCGGCCTGGTAGACACGCCAGCGCTGATTGACGCACTGAAGGACGGCCAACTGGGTTATCTGGGGCTGGATGTGTATGAAGAAGAGGCGCAGCTGTTCTTTGAGGACCGGTCCGACTTGCCGTTGCAGGACGACGTGCTGGCGCGGCTGCTGACCTTTCCGAACGTGATCATCACCGCGCACCAGGCCTTTCTGACCCGCGAAGCCTTGGCGGCAATTGCCGCGACGACCTTGCAGAACATCGCAGCGTGGGCCGCCGGGGCACCGCAGAATCGGGTCGAGGGCTGACTGTTCTCAGGCCTTGGACAACAGGATCATCAGCCCCAGCCAGCCGAAGCCCAGCAAACGCTGCCCCAATGAATGCCCACGACGCAGCAGGAACCAGACAAAAAACGGCGGCATGAAGAAAATCATCAGTTTCAGCCAGAGTTCCACCGGACGCGGCCCGTTGAGAACCGGTGTTGGTGTTGCGGCCTGAACCTCGACCGGGCCCTGGGTTTTGCGTTTGCGTCCAAATGCAGCCGGGGTCACCCTCGCCACTTTCTCATCCGCAGGCAAACGCCCGAAAGAAAGCGGTGCCGCTGCAGGCGTCGACGTGGTTGCTTGCACCTTTGCCACCGGTGCACCGCAATGAATGCAAGCAGACACCGCGGAGCTGATGCTCTGCTTGCACTCATAACATTCGATTAACGCCATGTCCGTTCCCTAGAGATGCAAAAGCGGCAGTTTGCCATGAGTCGGTGGGTAATTTGAACCTGATCGAAGGTCATCTGCCCGCGCCATGCTGCGTGCAGGCCCGTGATAGCATACCGCGCATATTTGGAGGACCCATGGTCGAACACGATTTCCGCTACAGCCTGATGAACCCGCAACACACCCTCACCGAATGCCGCGCTCTCGTGCCGGGGCGTTATCAAGTCACCGGCAACGGCGGCTCGATTCGTAATAACGACGTGCTGGTCGTGACCCTCAAAGGTGCCAAGGACTTGTCCATGCGCCTGACCGTTGAAACGGTTCGCCACTTGATCAATCCGCCAGGCCAATGGGTCGCAGTGGCCAGTGGTCCGGTGTTTGGCGAATTGGCGATCCACACCTGGAAAGTCAATTGCGACAGCTGCGCCAAAGAGCTGAGTTTCGAGTTCGCGGTCGACGCCAAGCTGGGTAACAAGGCTGAAAAACCGGCGGCCACCGCGCGGATTGCCGAGCTGGGCTGGACCGCCGTTGGCGAAAAGCACCTGTGCCCGAAATGCCAGGAGCCCGCGTAATGAAACGCCTCGCTCTACCCGCAATCGTTGGTGCCAGCCTGATGGGCTGCGCTGCCGAGCCGGTACAACTTGAACAAAATCGCAGCTACATTCTGGAATGGATCGGCGAACGTCCGTTGATGGATTACAGCCACCTGACCATCACCCTGGGTGAAGACGGTCGGGCCTACGGTAACGGCGGCTGCAACCATTGGTTCGCGCCATACACGCTCGACGGCGAGAAACTGAGCTTCGGCAAGATCGGCAGCACCCGCAAGCTGTGTGCGCCGGCAGTCATGGAGCAGGAACAGCGCTTCTTGCAGGCGTTGGAAGGCGTACAGCGCTGGGACGTATCGCCAATCGAGCAGATGCGCTTCTGGCCGGCCGAGGGCAAGCCGTTGCGCTGGTGGCTGGAAGAGGGTTGATCCTCTGACTGAACCTGGTGATCGTTCCCCCGTCGAGGCGTGCTGATCGTTCCCACGCTCTGCGTGGGAATGCATCCTGTGACGCTCTGCGTCACGATTTGCGAAGGGACGCGGAACGTCCCGGGCGGCATTCCCACGCAGAGCGTGGGAACGATCATCATCGGCGGGTCATTTGACCGCCTGCAACGCCTCGAGCTTGGCCATCACCCCCGCCGCTGTCTGCTCGCCCATCAGTTGTTCACGCACCTTGCCCCGGTTATCGATGATGTACGTCACCGGCAGCGCCTCGCTGCGTGGCAGTTCAAAAAGATCGGCCGGGTCCGACGCCAGCACCGTGAACTTGATCCCCAGTTTTTCACTGGCGCTTTTGAGCTCCTCACCCTGCACATTGTCGAAATTGACCCCGAACACGCCGATCTTTTTGTCTTTGAGCTGTTCGGCCAGCACATTCAACTCCGGGATCTCGGTCCGGCATGGGCCACACCACTCGGCCCAGTAATTGAGCACCACCCATTGCTTGTCCAAGCGTTCGGCGGCGACTTTGTGGCCATTCTGGTCGATCCCATAGTCGTTGCCACAGCCCCCCAGCATCAACCCGCCAATGATTGCCAATGCCGCTGCCAGTCGCCTTGTCATGTCGTGTTCCTTGTTCAAAATTGAATGCGCCTGCGACCCATCGCCTCGCAAGGTTCTGGATTACGCGCTGCCCAGTTAGAATAGCCGCCACCTTACGCAAGATGCGACCCGCACATGACCGATCTGACGCTTTATCACAATCCGCGCTGCTCGAAATCCCGCGGTGCGCTCGAACTGCTCGAAGCCCGTGGCCTGGCCCCGACTGTGGTCCGTTACCTGGAAACGCCGCTGGACGCCGCGCAAATACAGGGTCTGCTGACCAAGCTCGGCATCAGTGCCCGGCAACTGCTGCGCACCGGTGAGGAGGAGTACAAAACCCTCAACCTGGCCGACGCCAGCCTGAGCGAGGCGCAATTGATCGCTGCCATCGCCGCTCACCCGAAACTCATGGAGCGACCGATCCTGGAAGTCGGCGACAAAGCCATCATCGGCCGTCCGCCGGAAAATGTGCTGGAGTTGCTGCCGTGAGCGCACCGTACATTCTGGTTCTGTATTACAGCCGCAGCGGCTCGACCAATGAAATGGCGCGGCAGATTGCCCGTGGTGTCGAACAGGCCGGAATGGAAGCGCGGTTGCGCACCGTGCCGGCGATCTCCACCGAATGCGAAGCCGTGTCGCCGGACATTC
The DNA here is from genome assembly GCF_949767865.1 of Pseudomonas sp. IT-P294. Lineage (NCBI taxonomy): Bacteria > Pseudomonadati > Pseudomonadota > Gammaproteobacteria > Pseudomonadales > Pseudomonadaceae > Pseudomonas > Pseudomonas sp. IT-P294. The sequence goes on from NZ_CATKQW010000055.1 coordinate 331,966, forward strand.
CCGACGAAGGCGCGCTGTACGCCAGCCTCGACGATTTGAAAAACTGCGCAGGCCTGGCCCTGGGCAGCCCGACCCGTTTCGGCAACATGGCGGCGCCGCTCAAGTACTTTCTCGATGGCACCAGCAACCTGTGGCTGACCGGCGCTCTGGTGGGCAAACCGGCTGGCGTCTTCACCTCGACCGCGAGCCTGCATGGCGGCCAGGAAACCACGCTGCTGTCGATGATGCTGCCGTTGCTGCACCACGGCATGCTGATCACCGGCCTGCCCTACAGCGAATCGGCCCTGCTGGAAACCCGCGGCGGCGGCACGCCTTACGGCGCCAGCCATCACGCCGGGGCCGATGGCAAACAGGGATTGAATCAGCATGAAGTCGCGCTGTGCCGGGCGCTGGGCCTGCGGCTGGCGAAGACTGCACTGAAGCTGGAGGGCTGACATGGCGAAGAAGCCAAAGATTCTGCCCGCGATTGAATGGCTCGAACCGCGAGTCCGGGCGATGCGGGTTGTCAGCCTGTTGTGCTTTTTCGGCCTGGTGGGGTTGTTGTGCGTCTATTACCTGCTGATCGCCGACCTGCATGGCGCGCGGCCCTGGGTGATTCTGCTGATCGAGCTGGTGCCCCTGCTGTTATTGGCGCCGGGAATGATAGTCGGCAGCGCACGCGGGCATTCGTGGATGTGTTTTGTGGTGAACCTGTATTTCATCAAGGGCGCGTTGGCCGCGTATGACCCGAACCGGCAGTTGTTCGGTTTGCTGGAGATGGGCGCAAGCCTGGCGGTGTTTTGCTCGGCGTTGCTGTATGTGCGGTGGCGGTTTCAGTTGAATCGCAAGTTGGCGGGCGAAGGCGAGACGTCCGCTGCCTGACAGATTGCAATCGCTAGCAGGCTAGCTCCCACAGGGGACTTGTGTACGCCACAGATCCAATGTGGGAGCCAGCCTGCTGGCGATTGCCGCGACTCGGTCTTAATGATTGACGGTGTACGCGAGCATCATCGAAATCTGGCTCATCGCCCGCCCGCCACTCTGTTCATGCCACTGGTTGAACACATCCTGCACCAACGCCTGATCGCGCAGACTGGTCGGCACCTTGTCGACGATCTTCTGCGCGTTCAACGCCGCGACTACGTCGTAGCTCGGTACAAACGTGTCCTTGCCGACCATGCGCAAGAAGCGCGGCGCCGACAGCCCGCCCAATTGATGCCCGCGTTTTTTCAGAAAGGTCCACAAGCCGACGATGTCGGTCACAGGCCAGTCGGCGATCAATTCGCCAAAGCTGCCCTTTTCATGGGCCACATCCAGAATGAACTGCGCATTGCGCGGCACGCTTTTGAGCTTGCCCAAGTGTCGGATGATCCGCGCATCCTGCATCAGGCGCTCCAGGTGCTCGGCGCTCATCAGCACGACTTTTTCCGGATCGAACTTGAAGAACACTTCTTCAAAGGCCGGCCACTTGGCGTCCACCAGGCTGTGCTTGAGACCGGCGCGGAACACGCGCAACGCCATGGTCGAGAGGTAGCGATCATCGCTGATCTTGCGCAATTGCGCCGGGGTCTTGGGAACGGGCAGATGGGCTTCCAGTTCAGCCGCCGAACCGAAGCGGTTCAGACAGTATTCGTGCAGCCACTTGTAATCGCGCATGCCCTCTCCTGATGAATAAGTGAAATAGACCCCTGTGGGAGCCGCCTGCTGGCGATGGTGGTGGGTCAGTCAACAATGATGTGCCTGACCCACCGCCATCGCCAGCAGGCTGGCTCCCACAGTGATTGCGTTTAGAGGTTCACGACATTGACGAACCGCGACGCGGCGGTTTCGTCGATACGCAGGTTGGTGAAGTCGAACAGGTTGCGGTCCGCCAGTTGCGACGGGATGACGTTTTGCAAGCTGCGGAAGATGCTTTCGGTGCGGCCCGGGGTCTTGCGTTCCCACTCCAGCAACATCTCCTTGACCACTTGGCGCTGCAGGTTTTCCTGAGAACCGCAGAGATTGCACGGGATGATCGGAAATTGCTTCAAGTCCGAGTAGGCCTGGATGTCTTTTTCGTTGCAGTAGGCCAGCGGACGGATCACCACGTTACGGCCGTCGTCGGCGCGCAACTTGGGCGGCATGGCCTTGAGCGAGCCGTTGAAGAACATATTGAGGAAGAACGTCTCGACGATATCGTCGCGATGGTGCCCCAGGGCCATTTTGGTCGCGCCGATTTCGTCGGCAAAGGTGTAGAGCGTGCCGCGACGCAGGCGTGAGCACAACGAGCAGGTGGTCTTGCCTTCCGGGATCAGCTCCTTGACCACCGAATAGGTGTCTTTCTCGACGATGTGGTACTCGATGCCCAGCGTTTTCAAGTACGCCGGCAGCACTTCCTCAGGGAAGCCAGGCTGTTTCTGGTCCATGTTCACGGCCACGATTTCAAACTTGATCGGTGCGACCTTCTGCAAGTGCAGCAGCACGTCGAGCATGGTGTAGCTGTCCTTGCCCCCGGACAGGCAGACCATGACCTTGTCGCCGTCTTCAATCATGTTGAAATCGGCAACAGCTTCACCGGCCTGACGGCGCAGGCGCTTTTGCAGTTTGTTCTGGTTGACCGTGAGTGTGCCCATGACGCGAATCCGTGAGTGTGACGAAAGGCCGGCATTTTACGCAAAAACCGGTCACGGGCGAAGAGCCCCCGATCCCCGGTGGGCGGTGACAGACCCTGCGGCGATTAACGCAAGTGTTTACAGCGCGATTTGCTCTAAGCCCCTATCACCTGTGCGGGTAAGTCCTTTCTATACTGCGACATAAGGTCGCTTACATATCCAGACCTATTACTTACTTGGCCACTTTGGCCTGTAGGCGCTCCACTGGGGGGCGACGGTAAAAACAAGAGGAGTGACTGGCATGATCCATCACGTAGTGGGGCTCTTCACCCACCCCGACCAGGAATGGAAAGAAATCCGTGGCGACCAAGAGGAAAGCATCAGCCACATGTACCTGACGCACACGCTGATTCTGGCGGCGATCCCCGCCGTGTCGGCATTTATCGGCACCACTCAAGTCGGCTGGGTCATTGGCAGCCGGGCTCCGGTGATGCTGACCCATGAAAGCGCGCTATGGATGACGGTCATGTCGTACCTGGCGATGCTCGGCGGTGTCGCGGTGATGGGCGCATTCATCCACTGGATGGCCCGCACGTACGACGCCAATCCGAGCCTGGCCCGTTGTGTTGCGTTTGCGACCTATACCGCGACTCCGCTGTTCATTGGCGGTCTGGCGGCGCTGTATCCACACATGTGGCTGGGGATGGTCGTCGGTACAGCGGCCATCTGCTACACCGTTTACCTGCTGTATGTGGGCTTACCTACCTTCATGAACATTCCATCAGACGAGGGATTCCTGTTTTCCAGTTCAGTACTTGCCGTAGGCCTGGTGGTGCTGGTAGCCATCATGGCGTTTACCGTTATTGTCTGGGGACTCGGCGTGGGGCCGGTCTATACCAATTAGCAACTCACCCACTAATAACCAGATCTGCCAATACAGGCCGCCGCAAGGCGGCCTTCTAATGCCCAAGCACAAAGAAGGTGACGACCACTCGGCACATCGACCATTCGCAAGGCCCCGGCGTTGCGGCATACTCGACGTCTCTGGAGATCCATCAAGCATGCCCGAGCAACTCAATACCCGCGTCGAAGACTGTTACCAACTCGCCGAATCCTTTTTCAAACGCTCTTTCAAACGCCCCGTGGTGAGCCTCAAGCTGCGCGGTCAAAAAGCCGGTGTCGCGCATTTGCACGAGAACCTGCTGCGCTTCAATCCTCAGTTGTACCGGGAAAACGCCGAAGATTTCCTCAAGCAGACCGTGGCCCATGAAGTCGCGCACCTGATCGCCCATCAACTGTTCGGCGACAGCATCCAGCCGCACGGCGAAGAGTGGCAATTGATCATGCGCGGCGTCTATGAATTGCCGCCCAACCGCTGCCACACCTACGACGTCAAACGCCGCAGCGTGACGCGCTATATCTACAAATGCCCGTGCGCCGACAGTGACTTTCCGTTCTCGGCCCAGCGCCATAGCCTGGTGCGGCAAGGGCGGCGGTATTTGTGTCGCAGATGCCGCAGCACGTTGGTGTTTAGTGGGGAGATGCGGGTCGAGTAACCGCACGATCGTTCCCACGCTCCTGGGTGGAAACGATCACATTTGCGGTGCCTGGTCTGGCCTCTTCGCGGGCAAGCCCGCTCCCACACTGGATTTATGTCACGCCGAAAATCCCCTGTGGGAGCGGGCTTGCCCGCGAAGAGGCAGCCACTGGCGCTAGAGAATCACCTGGGCGCGCCGCAATGCTTCAATCCGCTCGGCACCAAACCCCAATTCCCCCAACACCTGATCCGTATGCTGCCCCAGCGCCGCGCCAACATGCCGGGGTTCTGGCAATCCATCTGAAAACTTCAACGGACAGGCCATCTGCGACTGGGTCGAACCGTCCCCACGCGGCACCTCCGTCACCAGCTCGCGTGCCTTGAGCTGCGGATGCCGCACCGCCTCACCCAGGCTCAATACCGGTTCGACACACGCATCGAGTTCGGCAAACAGGGAGCACAGCTCGGTAAAGTCGTGCTTCTCGAATTCAGTTTTCAGCGCTTCCTTGAGCTTCTTTTGCTGGGCTGGCTGAGGCGACAAGCCCAGCACCGACAGTTCTTCCAGGCCCAGCGCGGTACACAATTGCTTCATGAAACCCGGCTCCAGACTGCCCACCGACAACCAGCGCCCGTCCCGCGAGCGGTAATAGTCGTAGAAGCTGCCGCCATTGAGCATTTGATCTTCCCTGCCCGGCTCCACGCCGCAGGCCAGGTAACCGGCACCCGCCATGGCGTTCAGGCTGAAAGCGCAGTCGGTCATGCTCACGTCAAGGTGCTGCCCCACCCCGGATTGTTGCCGGGCGATCACCGCCGCCAGCAAGCCGATGACCCCATGCAACGAACCGCCAGCGACGTCCGCCACCTGCATGCCCAGCGGCAACGGCCCACTGTCGGCGCGACCGGTGTAGCTCGCCAACCCTGCCAGCGCCAGATAATTGATGTCGTGACCGGCGCGATCCTTGTAGGGGCCGGTTTGCCCGTAGCCGGTGATCGACACGTAGATCAGCCTTGGATTGATCGCCTTCAACGCTTCATACCCCAGCCCCAGGCGTTCCATCACGCCGGGACGGAATTGCTCCAGCACGATGTCGTAGTCCGCCAGCAACTGCTTGATCACCTCCAGCGCCTCGGGTTGCTTGAGGTCCAGCGCCAGGCTGCGCTTGTTGCGATTGAGGTAGGCGTGGCTGGCGGACACGCCGTGATCGTGCGGCGGCAATACCCGTAGCAGGTCCATGCGGGTCGGCGATTCGATGCGCAATACCTCGGCGCCCATGTCCGCCAGCAATAACGAGGCAAACGGCCCCGGCAGCAATGTCGAGAAATCCAGAACCTTGAGTGATGCCAGTGGACCGAGCATGAGCAATCTCCGTGAGCGATGCTTCAAGCCTAGGCAGGCAATGGCGTTGCAGCAATCACCTGAAGTGTCAGCGGCTGTGACCGTTACGCTCAAATACCGAGCATGAAAAAACCCGCCGAAGCGGGTTTTTCATTGCAGCAAGTCTTACTTGACGTTGCTTGGGGTTGCGCCTTCGGCCACGCCCAGATCGTCTTCAACGCGTTCGTCGGAGATACCGCGACCGCCAGAAGCCAGTTCGGCGTGCATCACGTCAACGTCCAGCTCCTTGACCCACTTGGCCACAACCAGAGTGGCAACAGCGTTACCCACCAGGTTGGTCAGTGCGCGAGCTTCGGACATGAAGCGGTCGATACCCAGAATCAGCGCCAGACCGGCAACCGGCAGGTGGCCAACGGCGGACAAGGTAGCGGCCAAGACGATGAAGCCCGAACCAGTCACACCGGCAGCGCCTTTGGAGGACAGCAGCAACACTACCAGCAGGGTGATCTGGTGCGTGATGTCCATGTGGGTGTCGGTTGCCTGAGCAATGAACACCGCCGCCATGGTCAGGTAGATCGCAGTGCCGTCGAGGTTGAACGAGTAACCGGTCGGGATCACCAGACCTACCACGGATTTCTGCGCGCCCAGGCGTTCCATCTTGATCAGCATGCGTGGCAGTACCGATTCCGAAGAAGAAGTACCCAGCACGATCAGCAGTTCTTCACGGATGTAGCGAATCACTTTCAGCACGCTGAAACCGTGAGCGCGAGCGATAGCGCCCAGCACGACCAGTACGAACACGAGGCAAGTGATGTAGAAGCACGCCATCAGTTGACCCAGTTGCACCAGCGAACCCACACCGTAGGCACCGATGGTGAACGCCATGGCGCCCAGGGCACCGAGTGGCGCGAGCTTCATGATCATGTTGATGATGTTGAACATGACGTGGGCGAAGCGATCGATGAAGTCCAGGATCGGCTTGCCGTAGGCACCCAGGCGATGCAGGGCGAAACCGAAAATCACCGAGAACATCAGCACTTGCAGGATATCGCCAGTGGCGAACGCGCCGAAGATGGTGTTCGGGATCACGTTCAGCAGGAAGCCAACGACGCTTTGATCAGCACCGGCCGCCACATATTGAGCGACTTTGGAGGCATCCAGCGTGGTCACGTCGATGTGCATGCCGGCGCCCGGTTGCACGATGTTGACCACAACCAGACCGACCAGCAATGCAATGGTCGACACGATTTCGAAGTACAGCAGCGCGTAACCGCCAGTCTTGCCGACCGACTTCATGCTCTGCATGCCCGCGATACCGCTGACAACGGTGCAGAAGATGATCGGGGCGATGATCATTTTGATCAGTTTGATGAACCCGTCACCCAGCGGCTTGAGGGCTACACCGGTCTGGGGGTAGAAGTGACCGACCAGAATGCCGATAGCGATGGCAACGATCACCTGGAAATACAGGGATTTGTACAGTGGCTGACGAGTCGTCATTGCAAAGTTCCTCAAGAGTGCCCGGTGACAACATCCATCTGTTGCCCTGAACACTTCAATTGCGAACCCTCCTGCACTGGAGGGATTTGTTTTGTCGAGCTGCGCATCGGCAAGCATCTGCCGGTTGTATCGCAAGGCCCGTGCCACCTTCTGCAAAATCCCCGCATGTCTTTTGACATCAAGGGTTACAGCTTTTTCTTGCCACCCATCGGCGAGAAAATGTGGCGGGTTTCCGCCCATCGACCCGACCTCATCCTGCAATTTGGCGGATATCCGCCTTGTTCGTCGCCACCCACCGCGGCTACCATCCGCCGTTCAATGGACGGACCTGCCTCCTATGCGCGAACGCACCATCGCCAGTCATTTCGCCCGTGCCGCCCTCGGTGGCGCGCAACGCCTCGGGTATGACTGTTCCAATCTGTTGCAACAACTGGGCATCAGCTCCGAGTTGCTGGATGAGCCGCGCGCGCGTATTGCCCCTGAGCAGTTCACCCGTTTGATCCAGGGTTTGTGGCTGGCACTGGACGACGAATACCTCGGCTTCGGGCCGGTGCCCAGCAAAACCGGCACCTTCGCGATGATGTGCCATGCCGTGATTCACTGCCGCAGCCTGGAAAAAGCACTGCATCGCGGCTTATTGTTTTATAGCCTATTCCCCGACGGCCCGCGTCTGACCCTGACCCGCGAAGATGAAATGATCCGCCTGAGCCTCGACGATTCGAAGTTCCAGGACCCGGACCATTTCCTGACCGAAAGCCAATTGATGGTGTGGCATCGCCTCGGCAGCTGGCTGATCGGTCAGCGTATCCGGCTGGAGCAGGCGACCTTCAGTTACCCAAAGCCCGGGCACGGCGCGGAATACGACTTGCTGTTCCCCTGCCCGATGGTGTTTTCCTCGGCGCAAAGCAGCCTGCTGTTTCACAGTCGTTACTTGAACATGCCGTTGTTACAGGACGAGCGCACCCTCAAGCACTTCCTTGAACACTCCCCCGCCGACCTGCTCTCGCGCCCGGATGACGGCGACAGCCTGAGCAGCCAATTGCGCCGCTTGCTCAGCCGCGACAGTTCGCGCTGGCCGGACTTGGAAGCGGTGGCGGCACACCTGCACATCAGTCCGCAGACCTTGCGCCGGCACTTGCGTGAAGAAGGGGCGAGTTTTCAGGAATTGAAGGATCAGTTGCGCCGCGACATTGCGATTTATCACTTGGGGCGTGCGGATCTGTCGTTGCAACAGATCGCCGAGCAGCTGGGGTTTTCCGAACCTTCGGCGTTTCACCGGGCGTTCAAGAAATGGACCGGGGTGACGCCGGGTGCTTACCGCGCGCAAGAGAACTGAAACTCACTGATCATTCCCACGCTCTGCGTGGGAATGCCTCAAGGGACGCTCCGCGTTCCAGCTCTGGAAAGGGACGCCGAGCGTCCCGGGCTGCATTCCCACGCAGAGCGTGGGAACGATCAGTTAGCCAGCTGCATTCTGCGGATCAAGCCTGTCCAGCATCCGGTTCACCGCCAACTCACCCAGCATCACGACTTGCTGAATCCCCAGCACCGTGTGGCGATGGGAGCCCTCGATCAATCCTGCGAAATTACTCAGCATCACGCTCGCCGACGCCAGGGATTCACAGGCGTTGACCAGCAGGGTTTCGTCGTTGGTA